>NZ_JACVPM010000011.1 GCF_018881905.1 Polynucleobacter sp. MG-27-Goln-C1 | reverse complement strand
GGTGAACTGACTTGATTTTTAGTACCACTCCAGAAGAGAGGATTTTTGATAATCTTCACCTTAAAGGAGTGCTAAATATGGCAAAAGGCCAACGTCTTAAACCCGAGCAAATCGTCACCTTATTGCGTCAAATCGATGTCCTGACAACGAACGGCAAAACCCTAGCCCAGGCCTGTAAAGAAGTGGGAACGGTAGAGCAAAGCTACTATCGTTGGCGCAAGATTTATGGCGGCATGAAGGTCGATCAAGCTCGTAAGTACAAAGATCTAGAACTGGAAAATACCCGACTCAAGAAGCTCGTAGCGGACTTATCGCTACGAGAAGTCATGCTTAAGGAAGTCATTAAGGGAAACTTCTAAGCCCTACTAGGCGTAAAAATGCAGCGCAGCTGCTCATGGACCAGCATTCTATCTCTGAGCGGACTGCCTGCAGTTTAGTGGGGCTATCTAGAGCAGCGTATCGCTATATGCCATTGCCTAGAGATGACGAAGAGCCCCTTAGAGCCGAAGTCATCCGCATGGCCAGCACCTATGGCCGTTACGGTTATAGATTTATTGCGGGCATGATGCGTAACGCTGGTTGGGGGCAAGCGACTACCGCCAAGGTTGCTCGCATCTGGCGGCAAGAAGGCCTAAAGATCCCACAAAAGCAACCTCCTAGAGGCAGACTCTGGTTTAACGATGGCAGCTGTATGAGGTTGCGAGCTACTCATACCAATCATGTTTGGAGTTATGACTTTGTCTTTATCAGGGACGCTTATGGTGGCAAGATCCGGATGCTGACCATGATTGATGAGTTCAGTAGAAAGTGTTTAACGATCCACTGCGCTAGACGAATTGGCTCAATCCAAGTGATTGAACAACTGGCCAACGCCATGATTACTCACGGCATCCCCGAGCACATCCGAAGTGATAATGGCCCAGAATTTATTGCTAAAGAGCTGCGTAGTTGGTTATCTGGCATTGGAGTAAAGACAGCCTACATTGAACCGGGCAGCCCTTGGGAGAATGGCTTTTGTGAAAGCTTTAACGGCACCTTTAGAGACAATCTTTTGGATGGGGAGATCTTCTATAGCTTAAAAGAAGCCCAGATCATCGTGGGGGAGTGGGTTAAGCATTACAACCATGTCAGGCCGCATAGCGCTTTAGGTTACAGACCACCAGCACCCCAAACCCAAGTACCCCAAATAATACAAAATCAACCCATGTTGCTGCAATGATTTACTATAGAAAAACTCTCTTTGGTAGTGGACCTAAATTGACAGCAGTT
>NZ_JACVPM010000010.1 GCF_018881905.1 Polynucleobacter sp. MG-27-Goln-C1 | reverse complement strand
ATGGATATAAAACTCACCAGCATCATCGTTCTTTGCTATAACCAGTTAGCAGCAGCGACAAAGCCTTGCATTGAAAGCATTCTCAGAAATACTCCCGAAGGCTCCTATGAGCTCATCCTAGTAGACAATGCCTCTACTGATGGTACTGTCGAATACCTTAAGTCAATTGCAGAAAAAAATACATCAATAAAGCTTCGGTTAAATAGCATGAATAAAGGCTATGCAGGTGGCAATAATGATGGCATTAAGATGGCTGATGGAGAATTTATCATCCTGCTGAATAATGACACCTTGGTGCCAACAGGTTGGCTAAGTTGTTTATTGAAGACATTTGATCGCTACCCTAAGGTCGGCCTTATAGGCCCCGTTACTAATTCAGCTGGAAATGAGCAACGCATTGAGATTGAGGGTTTGAATGAAGGAAATTTTGAAGAAAAAATTCAAGGCTATCTCGAGCGTCAAAAGAATGAAGTCTATTTCACAGAAAAGTTAGGATTTTTTTGTGTAGCCATCCGTCGTTCAGTCATCGATAGGATAGGTTTATTGGATGAAAGTTTTGGAATTGGGATGTTCGAGGATGACGATTATTGTTTTCGTGCGAAAAAAATTGGATTTGATCTCGCAATTGCAGAAGATTCATTCGTCTATCACAAAGGCAGTTTGTCTTTCAACAAGCTAGCCATAAAAGAATATCAAGAGTTATTTAGTAAAAATAAAGAGCTGTTTCGAAAGAAGCATGATTATGTTTGGACGTT
>NZ_JACVPM010000009.1 GCF_018881905.1 Polynucleobacter sp. MG-27-Goln-C1 | reverse complement strand
TTGAATTCAACTGATCGATGCAACACACTACTAACTGCGTAAGCAAAAGGAGTGTTGCTCATGAAACAACGACCCCGAATCTATTACACGGCCACCCAGAAGGCTTTAATGTGGGAACGCTGGCAAAAAGGCGATAACCTTCATCAGATAGCGCAGTTATTTGATCGGGGCCACTCTTCTATCCAGCGTATTTTGGCCGAAAGTGGTGGCATCAAACCACTGGAGCGATCTCGATCAGCTCTATCGCTGACTTTGGCTGAGCGAGAAGAGATCTCCCGCGGCCTGGCAACGGGACAATCCCTTCGTTCTATCGCACAGCTTTTAGGCAGATCGCCTTCTACGGTTAGTCGGGAGGTTAAGCGTAATGGTGGTGCCAAAGACTACCGATCAGCTGGGGCAGATAGCTCAGCTTGGGATCGAGCACTTCGTCCTAAGACTTGTAAACTGGTCTTGAACAAGCCCTTGGCAAGTATCGTGACAGATAAGCTGCAGCTCTTGCAGTGGTCGCCACAACAGATTGCCGGATGGTTAAAGCAAACGTATCCAGATGAGAAAAGCTATCAGGTGTCACACGAGACAATTTATCGCAGCCTCTTTATCCAAGCCCGTGGAGCCTTAAAGAAAGAGCTCGTGGCACATTTACGTCGCACTCGGATCATGCGTCGCTCACGCCATCACACGCTTAAAGATGTTGGTCTTGGCAAGATTGCCAATGCGGTCTCCATTAGAGAGCGCCCAGCTGAAGCAGAAGATCGTGCAGTCCCTGGACATTGGGAAGGTGATCTACTTTACGGAGATGCTAATAGCCAGATCGCCACTCTCGTTGAGCGCCAGACTCGCTATGTGATGCTAGTGAAGGTTGCACGTAAAGATAGCCAGACGGTAGTGAACGCCCTCATTAAGCATGCGAGAAAATTACCAGACGAGCTATATAAATCATTAACGTGGGATCGAGGCAAAGAGATGTCTGAACACAAACGTTTTACCTTAGCCACAGATGTTCAGGTGTACTTTTGTGATCCCCAGCATCCTTGGCAACGAGGCTCGAATGAAAATACCAATGGGTTATTAAGGCAATACTTCCCTAAAGGAATGAGCCTGGCTAATTACTCCCAAGCTAAGCTCAATGCAGTGGCAAGGAAACTAAATGAACGCCCTAGAAAGACACTAAACTATCAAACACCGGCAGAACGTTTTGCCCAATCTGTTGCGTTGACCGGTTGAATCCAAGG
>NZ_JACVPM010000008.1 GCF_018881905.1 Polynucleobacter sp. MG-27-Goln-C1 | reverse complement strand
CAATATCGGTCAAATTTATATCACTAGGTCAATAAATAAATTCCAAGATCTGATAGAAGCCCTTGCTTCGGCTGGATACCCTGCAGTTATTGACCTAGGTGGCGTATCCCCGTTTAGTCACAATAAAAGTGGTGATAGTTGCTGCTGCGGTTAGTGCCGCCTTATCCATTGGCGGAGGTGGTATTGCCTAGGCCAATATTTTATGCATGGTTTTGTGGCGGCACATAAACTTGTCATCAATGCTCCCGTAGCTTGCTTTATGGCAATTACTTTAGTCCTAGCTCCTCGTTGGCTCTTAAGATTTCAGATTTATGTACACACTGATAGCCAGCGATCTGATTTACTTCGTCTGCAAAAGATTTGCTTTGCATGATGGATAGCATTTCCTGTATCGCCGGCTGTTTCTCAGACTTCGCATCAAAAATCATATAGTAGTTTTCAGTTGCCATGGGTTGAAAATCCAGCCCAAAGTTTCGAGCACCCGTTTCGATTCCAAATCCCGCGTCAGCCATTCCGCTGGCGATATATGCAGCTACAGCCGCATGGGTAAATTCACCAGTTTCATAACCTTTGATTTTTGAGGAATCAATGTTTTCATTTTGAATGAGTAGGTCGAGCAGTGTTCTTGTGCCCGAAAAAGGTTGGCGATTCACGATAGAGACATCTTCTCTTGCAAAGTCTTTGATTGCGTGAATATTCTTTGGGTTTCCTTGAGCGGTAATAATGCCTTGCGTTCTGATTGCTAGATGGATAATTCGCTGCTCTTTAGGTTTTAGATATTTTGCATATTGTTTGATTACTATATCGCGTAGAGGGCCTATAGGAATATGAAAACCTGCCACATCGCAACTGCCTTTCCCTAGTGAAATCAATGCCTCCACACTTCCTTCGTACTTATATTCGATAGGATCTGCCATCGTTTGAAGTCTTTTGATAAGAGCGGCTACTGCAAATCCATGGCTAGCATGAATCCGAAATGGGGTTTGGTGTTGTGAAAGCGAGAAGTCAATTTCACGCTCTAGCTCCGAGGCAAGACTTTCGAGTGTTGGTGCCAGGCGCGCCTCTATGCGTTTATTCGCCCAAATGAGTTTTTGAGCAAAGGGCGTCAACTTTGTTCCGAGTCTGCGGGAGGTAATCAGAAGGGTGATACCGAATTCTTCCTCAAATTTTCTTAGTATTCCCCAGCCGTGCCTATAGGATAGGTTTTGGCTTTTGCAGGCAGCAACCAGGTTGCCGGAATGATCAATTTCGGTCAGTAGGCCAATGACCGCAGGAAGTGAAAGCGCCCCCCCGCTTTTTGAAGAAATAACCCATTCAGGGCGAATTGCAAACTTGAACATATATGTAATTTATATCTTATTGAAATATCTATTGAATCAGTATTAGTATCACTTAAAACAAATTTATAGCAATTATATATGCTATTAATAACATATAAAGAGTGGATATGACTAAGAATATTTCAATTAATTCTGCGGGTCACCAAGAGGGGGCCTATCAGATTGCATCTTCGTTGAAGCAGATGCAGGGGGCGCTCCTGCCAATACTTCATGCAATACAAGAAAAATATGGCTACGTTCCACCAGAAACGGTGACCATTATTGCCGGTGAGCTCAATTTATCTAGGGCCGAAGTTCATGGCGTAATTTCCTACTATCACCACTTTAGAGATAAGGCTCCAGGTAAAAACGTTATTCAAGTATGCATGGCTGAATCCTGTCAGGCAATGGGAGCTGTTGGCCTTGTAGAGCACATTGAAGAAAGACTTGATTGCAAAATGCATCAGACCAATGCATGTGGCTCGGTCACGCTTGAGCCTGTCTATTGCTTAGGTTTATGTGCTCAGTCTCCGGCGATCATGATTAACGAACAACTACACGCCAAAATGACGTCACAAAAAATAGACGCTTTACTTGCCGCATGTTTGGGAGAAATTCAATGAGCACCAAAGTTTATGTCCCAAGAGATTCGGCAGCACTCGCTGTTGGCGCTGATAGCGTAGCTAAAGCAATTGTTGCCGAGGGAATTCGTAGGGGTATCGAGGTTCAACTTATTCGCAATGGGTCTAGGGGATTATTGTGGATGGAGCCCTTAGTTGAGATTGAGACTCCAGATGGCCGGATCGGATATTCGGAAGTTTCCATGGGTGATGTCGTTTCATTATTCGATGCCAATTTTCTGAATGGTGGTCAGCATAAGAAACTTATTGGTCTTGTAGAGGAGATACCTTATTTAAAGAATCAAGAAAGGCTAACATTTGCACGTTGTGGAATTACAGATCCTATTTCAGTTTCTGACTATAAAAAACACATGGGTTATGAAGGTGTGGCGCGCGCACTTCAGATGACTCAAGAGTCAGTTGTGCAAGAGGTAAATGATTCAGGTTTGCGTGGTCGAGGCGGAGCAGCCTTTCCAACAGGGATTAAATGGAAGACCGTTTTAGGCGCTGTATCGGATCAAAAATATATTGTTTGTAATGCAGACGAAGGTGATTCGGGGACATTTGCCGATCGCATGATTATGGAGGGTGATCCACATTTATTGATTGAGGGAATGTTAATAGCTGGTATCGCTGTTGGGGCAAGCAAAGGATTTATTTATGTGCGCTCTGAATACCCGGAGGCCTTTTACGTTTTGCAAGAGGCGATCGCATCTGCAAAACAAGCCAATTATCTCGGGGTAGATATTCAAGGGTCAGGAAAAGAATTTGATCTTGAGGTACGCATGGCTGCAGGTAGTTATGTCTGCGGGGAAGAGACGGCGCTACTAGAGAGCCTTGAGGGCAGGCGTGGCATCGTTCGTGCAAAACCGCCACTTCCTGCTTTAGAGGGTCTATTTGGAAAGCCTACTGTAATAAACAACGTTCTTTCATTTGCCGCAGTTCCAACGATTTTGGCTCAAGGATCAAACTTCTATAAAAACTATGGCAGCGGTAGATCTCGCGGAACGCTACCTTTCCAGTTGGCAGGAAATCTTAAATACGGTGGCCTAGTAGAAAAAGCATTTGGTTTAAGTTTGCGCGAGCTTTTATTTAATTTTGGCGGGGGCACTGCAACAGGCAAAACAATGAAGGCTGTGCAGGTTGGCGGTCCGTTGGGAGCCTACTTACCCGAAGCGCAGTGGGATACGCCTATGGACTACGAAGCATTTGCCGCTATTGGGGCAGTGCTTGGTCATGGTGGTGTGGTCGCTTTTGATGAGACCGTAGACATGTCAAAGATGGCTCGCTATGCAATGGAGTTCTGTGCAATTGAGTCCTGCGGCAAATGCACTCCATGTCGAATAGGCTCAACCCGAGGGGTGGAAGTAGTCGATCGTATGAAGGCGGGTGATGAGCCTGAGTTACAAGAGGTGCTATTGCGTGACTTATGCGACACGATGCTCAATGGATCACTTTGCGCAATGGGTGGTATGACGCCATACCCAGTGCTATCAGCCCTCAATCATTATCCGAGTGATTTCAAGTCAAATTCAAATAACAAAACATCTGAGAAGCGCGGAGAAAAATATGAATCAGCTTAATGGTATTGACTTTGGTACCCCAAAGAGTGAATCTTCTGAGCTAATTACCCTAGAGATTGATGGCATTAACGTCACAGTTCCCAAGGGAACATCTGTCATGCGCGCGTCAGTTGAATCTGGCATTAATGTCCCCAAGCTATGTGCCACTGATAGCTTAGAAAGTTTTGGCTCATGTCGACTTTGTGTTGTCGAGATTGAGGGTCGCAGAGGGTTTCCTGCCTCGTGTACGACGCCTGCTGAAAATGGCATGAAGGTGAAAACACAATCACCCAAGTTGGCCTCACTGCGTAAGGGGGTGATGGAGCTCTATATTTCCGATCATCCATTAGATTGTTTGACTTGCCCGACCAATGGAAATTGTGAATTGCAAGATATGGCAGGGGTAGTTGGGCTCCGTGAGGTGCGTTATGGCTACGAAGGGAAAAACCATTTAGATCTCAAGAAAGACGAATCCAATCCCTACTTTACTTATGATGCATCAAAGTGCATTGTTTGCAACCGCTGTGTTCGTGCTTGTGAGGAGACCCAGGGTACATTTGCGTTAACTATTAGTGGTCGTGGTTTTGATTCTAGGGTTTCGCCTGGTCAAAATGAAGCGTTTATGGATTCTGAGTGCGTCTCTTGTGGCTCTTGCGTTCAAGCCTGTCCAACTGCGACGTTAACCGAAAAGTCGGTCATTGCATTAGGTCAGGCTGAGCACAGTGTTACAACTACTTGTGCTTATTGTGGAGTAGGTTGCTCATTTAATGCCGAAATGAAAGGCAGCGAGGTTGTTCGCATGGTGCCTAATAAAAATGGTGGCGCTAATCATGGACATTCATGCGTTAAAGGACGCTTTGCATGGGGATACGCAACCCACAAAGATCGTATGAATAAACCCATGATTCGAGCAAAGATCACAGACCCTTGGAAAGAGGTCAGTTGGGAAGAGGCTCTCACTTATGCTGCCAAAGAGTTTCGCCGCATTCAGGGGGTGTATGGAAAGGATTCGGTGGGCGGTATTACTTCTTCGCGATGCACAAATGAAGAAGTTTATTTAGTTCAGAAACTAATCCGTGCAGCTTTTGGAAATAACAATACTGATACTTGTGCCCGAGTGTGCCATTCTCCAACGGGTTATGGCCTTAAGCAGACAATTGGTGAATCAGCCGGTACGCAGACCTTTGATTCAGTCATGAAGTCAGACGTCATTATTGTGATGGGAGCCAATCCTGCAACAGGGCATCCTGTCTTTGCATCACAAATGAAACGCCGCTTGCGTCAGGGCGCTAAGCTAATTGTGATTGATCCGCGTACTACCGAAATGGTGAAATCACCGCATATCAAAGCTGAATACCATCTCAAGTTAAAGCCTGGCACCAATGTGGCTGTGGTCTCTGCTTTAGCTCACGTTATCGTTACTGAGGGCTTGCTCAAGGAGAAATATATTACTGAGCGTTGTGATCTAAAGTCTTATGCTGAGTGGAAAGAGTTTGTATCTAGACAGGAGAACTCTCCTGAAGCAATGGCTGAAATTACTGGTGTACCTGCAGAAATAATGCGTGGCGCTGCTCGCTTGTATGCCAAAGCAAATAATGGCGCCATTTACTATGGCCTGGGCGTAACTGAGCATGCTCAAGGGTCTACAACAGTGATGGGGATTGCAAACTTGGCGATGGTCACGGGCAATGTGGGGCGCGAGGGTGTCGGCATTAACCCATTGCGCGGTCAGAACAATGTACAGGGTTCATGCGATATGGGTTCATTCCCACACGAGTTGCCTGGTTATCGTCATGTATCAGATGCAACTACACGAATGCTTTTTGAGGATGCTTGGGGGGTAAAGCTTGACCCGGAGCCAGGTTTGCGTATTCCGAATATGTTTGAAGCTGCTTTGGACGGCACTTTTAAGGGTCTCTATTGTGTTGGAGAGGATATTATTCAATCCGACCCTAACACACAGCATGTTGTATCCGCACTGGAGTCCATGGAATGTATTGTTGTGCAGGACTTATTTCTAAATGAAACAGCGAAATACGCTCATGTATTTTTGCCAGGATCTTCATTCTTAGAAAAAGATGGTACGTTCACGAATGCAGAGCGCCGTATTTCTCGTGTTCGCAAGGTGATGCCCGCACAAGCAGGAAAATCTGATTGGGAAACAACACAAGCCCTATCTAATGCTTTGGGCTATCCGATGAACTATAGCCACCCATCTGAGATCATGGATGAAATTGCCAAATTGACGCCAACCTTTCATGGCGTGAGTTATCCGAGGTTAGATGAGTTGGAGAGTATTCAATGGCCATGCAATGCAGAGTCACCAGAAGGCACTCCAACAATGCACATTGATGAGTTTGTCCGCGGTAAGGGTAGATTCATCATTACACAATATGTTGCAACCGATGAGAAGGTGACACGCAAGTTCCCATTGATACTGACTACTGGCCGCATTCTTTCCCAATACAATGTTGGTGCACAAACCCGTAGAACTGAAAATAATCAGTTCTATAGTGAAGATCGGCTGGAGATTCATCCTCATGATGCGGAAGAGCGCAATATTAAAGAGAATGATTGGGTTGGTATTGAGTCGAGAGCGGGTCAAACAGTATTGCGCGCAACGATCACCGAGAATGTTCAGCCAGGGGTTGTTTATACAACTTTCCACTTTCCAGAGTCGGGGGCAAACGTAATTACGACTGATAACTCAGATTGGGCAACTAATTGCCCAGAATATAAGGTGACGGCAGTGCAGGTAATGCCTGTTACCCAGCCTTCTGAATGGCAAAGAGAGTTCAAGCAATTTGATGAGCTTCAGCAAGCGCTATTGCATGCTGCACAAGCACCCATTCATTCTTGAGGTCTGAGAAGATGAATACAGCAGAAATAGATGTTGCATCCACTGTTCTTGAGAAGCTCAAGGTAGATCGCTGGAAAAACTTTACTCACAGTACCTCACAAGATTTGGTGGCTGTAGAAACGCCGGTTGCTATCGAGTACAACGGTATTTCTCATGCGGTCATGTTGGCTTCACCAGCCGATCTAAAAGATTTTGCATTGGGCTTTTCGTTAACAGAGGGCATTGTCAAAAGCGTTGATGAAATGTATGACTGTGAAGTATTCCACCAGGCAGATGGTGTGGTTGTTAAGGTAGAAATTTCTTCAAAGCGTTTTATGGATTTGAAGAATAGGAGGCGGAACCTTGCTGGTAAAACGGGTTGCGGCTTATGTGGAGTGGAAACTATCGAACAAGCGGTACGCCACCATGAGCCCGTAATTCACAGAAATCATATCTCGGAGCTTCTGCTCGCAAATGGTATGCAAAAGATGCAAGATTTGCAGCCTATGCATCAAAGTTGTGGAGCTACCCATGCTGCCGCTTGGATGGGTCTTGAAGGAGACATTATTTGTGTGCGTGAAGATGTAGGTCGCCACAATGCCTTGGATAAATTAATTGGCAATCTCTCGTATCGGGGGGTTGATTTCTCGAAAGGGGTTGTCTTGATAACAAGTAGGGCAAGTTACGAGATGGTTCAAAAATGTGCCAGCATGGATATTGGGCTTATTGCTGCCATCTCTGCGCCCACTAGCCTTGCTGCAAGATTGGCTAAAGACTCTGGCGTCACCTTGGTTGGATATATGCGTGAACATAGCTACGTGGCCTATGCGCATCCTGAGCGAATTACAAAAGAATACAAGTAGGGAATAAAGATGGATGTTCAGAACCTAATTAAGATGGCAAATCAAATTGGTACATTCTTTGAGTCTATGCCAGATAAGAAAGAGGCACAGGAAGGTGTTGCTAATCACATACAGAAGTTTTGGGATCCTAGAATGCGCAAAGCATTCTTGGGTGCTATCGACTCAAATCAAGACAAGGCTCTTAGCGACTTTGTTAGAGAGGCAGTAAGCTCACATCGTGTGCATCTATCCTGAGTGAACAACCCTATGGATACAGTCAAGGCGGTTAAGGCTAGCGCAACGGTTGGGGTCCTGGATGGGGTGGGTATAACGGCTACTCTGGAGTTCAAACAAATCAGGAGCTTTATTCAGCCTGCATGAAGGCGCGTGGCTATAGTTGGCAAACAGATAAAGTACCGAGTCAATAAGACTTCAATTTCGTTGATGGAAGGATTGCTTTGCCATAGTCTGCTATGAGTC
>NZ_JACVPM010000007.1 GCF_018881905.1 Polynucleobacter sp. MG-27-Goln-C1 | reverse complement strand
GGCCATAAGTCGTCATTAACTCCAATTAACTTTAATATTAATCCCGTGAAATCCATTCAACAGTTAAATTACGGGCGTAAACTGATCTTGTAGTTGAATGATCATTCATATGCTGGTGGAGCTTGAGGGCGGGGTGGATTAAGTATGAACTTAACTGTAGAGCCACTTTATCTTATATCGATTATCGTTAATTTAACGGTCGGTTTTTTGATGCTTTTCCTTTATAGGGGGCAGAATGATCGATCGGCAAAATATTGGTTTATTGCTTCTTTGGCATTGGCATTGAGCGTTGGGTTTATTCTCTTCCGACCCTATCTCCCCGCAGTCTTTAGTTACTCGATAGCACATACTCTCTCAACAGCATCATCGATTCTATTTGGTTACAGTCTGATCCTCATTGGTAGTCAGAAGGCAAGATTTCCATATGCCCTGCTATTGATTTGTGTCGCTTATGGATTTTTATTGCAGTATTTAGTGGTCTCGAGCGCTGGTCGCATAACTCCAGCCTTTATTGCTGGTGCATGGAGCATTTCTTTGCTTGCTGCAAGCTGGATGTCTTTACGTGCCAGCAGGCTTTTAAAAAATGGTTACATCGAGTTGATGACCTGGCTTTTCCTGTCGTCTGCAATTCTATGGGTAATGCGAATTCCACCGCTATTTGCTGGATTCACTGAAAGCCTTGGGGACCCAGGCGCAATCAATACAGTGACTTTAATTGGAATTGTGGTTTTGGGAATTTTGCGGCAGTTATTCTATTTGGTTATTCGCTTGTCTGAAATGTTTAAAGATTTACTTAGAAAGCAAACGATAAAAATCGGCGAGACTGAAGAGGCGTTGCTTGCTAGTTTGACTACCTTGGCTTCTAAGCGAGATAACGAGACAGGGAATCATATTGTTAGAACATCAAAGTATGTAAGAGTGATTGCGCAACAACTTCAATCTATGGGGCATTACGCAGAATTTTTAACCGATGTGCGGATAAAAGATCTCTACCGCGCTGCACCATTACATGACATTGGGAAGGTTGGCATTCCAGACGCAATTCTGAATAAGCCTGGCAAACTGAGCCCAGAGGAGTGGGAGGTGATGAAGACCCATGCATCTATTGGTGAGTCAATATTGGTCACCGTCAAAGAAAGATTTTCTGATCTACCTAGCTTCTTGCAACATGCGATTGAAATTGCTGGAGGTCACCACGAGCGCTGGGATGGTACCGGCTATCCTCATGGGTTAAAAGGTGAATCCATCCCTTTATCTGCCCGCATTATGGCTGTGGCTGATGTCTACGACGCTTTAGTCAGCCGGAGAATATACAAAGAGCCTTGGACGCACGAAGAGGCATGTGATGAGCTTCTGAAATTGAGCGGTTCTCAGTTTGACCCAAGAATCATTGATGCTTTAGTGTGCGAAATGGATGCGTTTAAGCTTATTTACGAAGCCCACAAAGATTAATGAGCATATTTGATTTAAATCAAAGAATGCGGTGGCAGTTCGTCTAACATGAAGCTAGAGTTGCACTTAGGTCAAATTGGCTGATTTATCAGCGCTAACAATCTACATGAGTGATGTTTTTTATAAATTGAATTGGTAAATGATTGAACAGATATTAAGCCGTCAATGAAGCGCTTCAAGAGTTGGGTTTCATAGCGTTTGATTTAGGTTCAGAAAATTCAGATGGCACTTTTTATTGGAAATGAAAATAGAGAGAGTGGGGTATTGAGATGGTTGAAAATGCATTTAAATCACATGCTGCAGATCCACTAAGTATGATTTTTGAGATTCAGAAGTCTGCTTTTCAGATGCAAAGTATTTGGTTGAGTCTATTGCTTGGAGCTTCTAGTAGCTCTAACTTTATTAATGACTATAAAAGCGTTCTTGAAAATTGTCAGTCAAGAGGTGTGCAAAGAAACAGAAGATCCTACGATCAACTCAATTCTGAGATATTCAATATCTCACCAACTTTATACATTGATTTTTTCAACGAGATGTCAAAGTTATATGCGCCAAAAATCAATTCTGTGACCCGTTTGGAGAGGTCGTAATAGGGTAGGTTTGGATGGGGCCCAATAAACAAATTTCCAACGTTTGACATATTAAAAGGCTTCTTTCAGCAAAATGCTGGGATTTCAAGGCAAATCCTTCAACGAAGAAGATGCAGTTTTTGCTTTGCGATTTTCCAAGGGCCGTGTAGGGTCGAATAGTGCCCAATTGCTCAAACTGACTCAGATGACTCAATCCGGCCAATGCCTGTCCAATCTCACTCCATGCTAAGCTATTGCTTATAGTATCTATAAAAATAAAATATTAATAGACCCAAGGCGCAATGGCACTTCGCAGAATCCGCAACCAATACATCTCGCAGTTTATTTTTATTTCAGCAATTCTGGGGATTGGCTCGGCATTTGCGTTGTATGAGAATTATTCTTTATATCAGCAGTCTCAAAAAGAAGAGTTGGTTCGAGAAGCTTACGCCTCTAATACTATCTTAGAGGCAGTATTAGGCGATGCCTCAAAGATTGTGGATGTGGCAAGGCCCAAGTTAGAGCAGGCTTCGAATAATGGCAAGTTAACAAAAGAGTCTGCCTATCAAATACTAAAAGATGCACATCTCACTTTTTACTCTGCCAATACAAATAACTCACTTCAATTAGCGGTATTTATTGACTCAAATGGGCTTGTTCAGGCGACAAGTAATGGTGTTGTAGACAATCTCATTGATCTATCGGATCGACTTTATTTTTCAATGCTAAAAAATAACCCTAAGCTTCAGTATGCTGTGGGCAATTTAGTAACCGCTAAAACAACGGGGCTTCTAACATTCCACATTGCCGCACCTGTTCTAGATCGCTCCGGACAATTTCTGGGTGTGATTACTCAACAGGTTGATGCAGAGGCCTTGGCGGATCACCTCGCCAAATCACTGAATTCGATTGCTAGTACTCAGATATTGGTCAACTTAGAAGGTGGAAAATTAGCTTTTATGTATCCTAAGCCGTCGAATCAAGGGAATATTGATTTTCACCTCAGTATGCATATCGACCAACGGGTACGTGATGATGGAAAAGGTTCCGGTGTTGTAGACATTAGTGCCGCCAATCAGCTCTCTCAACGCTGTTTTGTGGGATACGCTATATCCAAAAAATATGAATTAGTGACGACTGTCTCATTGCCGGTGGAGATAGTAGCAGCAGATTACTTTAAGCGCAGTAGTCTATTGATCTTCATTATCGTGTTGGGCTTCATTTCAGTAGCACTTACTATTTGGCGTTTTTATAAGAAGGCGCTGATTATTGCGGAGTCTTTAGTTATTGCCTTTACAGATGCTTTGACTGGACTGAAAAATCGCCGTTTCTTTGATACTGAATTCCCGAAATATTGGAAAGATGCGCTTCGGTCAAGGTAGCCCATTAGCGCCTTATTTATCGATATTGATCACTTTAAAATCTTTAATGATGATTATGGTCACGACTGCGGTGATGAGGCCCTTATCGAAGTTGCAAAAGTAATTCAAAAATGTGTATCTCGTCCACTAGACTTTTGCTGCCGCTGGGGTGGCGAAGAGTTTGCTGTTGTTTTGCCTAATACTGGTGAGCGAGGCGCTATCTTGATTGCAAATGAAATATTGGAAGCTGTACGCTCTATATATCTAGACTTTCCATGTGATAAGCATCCAAAGATTACTGTCAGCGTTGGGATTGCCAGCATGGTCGTTGATGAGTCAAACAAGACCGATGATTTGATTGATATGGCTGATAAAGCTATGTATATCGCTAAACAAAGCGGACGGGATAAATACGCAGTATTTGATAGGCCACTGCGATCATTGGAGACTTAATCGTTATGTCCAAAAAAGAGGATCTTGTAGAGTTAAGTTATAAAAGTGATGCGGTCAATGATTTTGGATTGCTCGGTATCATGCGCTTGCTTGAAACTTCCTATCACTGGAATCTACGACACGAATTAACGGGAGTTCTCTTTTATGACCACGGTCATTTTGGCCAAATCTTAGAGGGGAAAAGGGCTGATATTCAAGAGATATGGTCGCGCATTGAAAAAGACCCAAGACATCACCGCGTTGAGCTTATCGGAATTCGTGAAATTGAAGAAAGGCGCTTTCCTAATTGGGCATTAAAACTTTACGACGGAAAGGAGTTTGCTAAAGTTCTTCCGCGGTTTGCAAATGCAATTTCCGACATTGCCTTATCAAATATAGAGATGATGAACACGATGCAAGCCTTGGGCTTTAAGATCAAGGATGATATTTAGCGTGCAGATTTTCTGTTAAGTATTGGATAGTATTTTTTAAGGTTTTTTGTAAGTGACGAAGATAAAAATAAGAAAAAAAGAATCTGGACAAAAGATTGGGTACTTGAAAGTGCAACATTATCTTCAACCCGTAAAGAGTGGGCTGAGAAAGAGCCAGGCGCCTACCGTGCAGTAATTAGAAGTGGCTTGAGACATGAGGCAACTGCCCATATGAAGCGCTTTTATGTTAACTGGAGTATCGACTTGTTAAAGGCATTAGCTCTGATTTACAAAACGCGGAATGCTTGGCAAAGAGGTGATGCCAATGCTTATTTTGCTGGAATGCGAAAAAAAAGGGGGGTACTTGACGTCCTTCGCGCTCATATGCCCAATCGATGAAAGTCTCATTCTAGTTTAACCGAAGCACCTACGTTAATGACAGTAGATCAGGAATCTAAGATGCACCTACTGACGAGCTATCACGATTGACTATTTGTTGATAGCTCGAGCGTCTCTTATGGGTCGTTAGCCGTCTACCAGCCATCCACATATGAAATGTCGGTTAACCCGAAAAACCCTCGCGTATTGAGACGCTCACGGTTACCCAGCGCCTACCATCGCCACCAATTACGCTCCACAAGATCAACTATTGTCACAAACGGTAATCCATACATTTCATTCAGCCAAAAAGAAAAGAGCCGCCCGAAGGTGGCTTTTGTATAACTGATGGGTCGGGCGAGATTCGAATCGCGACCAACGGATTAAAAGAGCCGTTTTAACGCTGACGGACTCAACTTAACAGAAAAATATACGATAAACCTACAGCCGTCGTCCTTGAATGATTTCAACAAGTAACATAACAATTGCAATGACTAGCAGAACGTGGATAAACCCACCAAGGGTGTAAGAGGAAACAAAACCTAGCAGCCAAAGGACTAGAAGAATAATGGCAATGGTGCGAATCATGGAGTCTCCCTTGTTATCTGTAGAAAGGGTTCATGCTTCCCTTAACTCGCATATCATTTTTAACTGAAGTCACGCCATTGATAGTCTTTGCAACATCAACTGCGCGATTGGTTTGTTCGATGCTGCCTACAAACCCACTAAGTTGAACCTCCCCCTTGAAAGTGACTACATTGATCTCAAGAGATTTTAGTGAAGGGTCATTAAAGATGGCAGCCTTAACTTTGGTGGTTATTGCGCTGTCATCAATATATTGACCTGCACTTTCGCTAGTGGCTGAGCCGGCACACGCTGAGGTCATCAGGGTGACGGATATTACTAGCAATACGAGTGATTTTTTAATTAATTGCATATGAAGCCTCATTTCTAAAAAGAGTGCTTTGCGAGGAGGGTGTTAACTCAAAAGGCTGGAAGGTGGGCCTAATCTCATATTACGCCTATTAGTTTGATAAAAGGACTTTAAATTGAAGGGGTCGGATGCCTTGCCTAATTATCTTAGTGTCATATGGATTTGTGATGCCTTAGTCGTAATTGCGGCTCTTTAATTTCTGGAATAACCCTAAAGGCTGCACAGGCTACCCCATAGCATTGCCGTTAACCATGTGGGTAGGTGAATAACCTACTAACTTATTGAGGTTTACATAGTATTTGTAGTGAATATTGCCTAATTTCTAGCATTCATGACATACTTAAATACATCATTAATTTTTGGTACTAGTTTTTGTACTTCTCTGTAAAAACAAAATTTGTTACAGCCTTGCTCTTTTCCTTGAGCTGGATGGCTTTTTCTTTTTGGTTTTCTCAGCCTTGGTATTCGGATCTGAGTAATGCTATTGGGCTGATTCCCGCCTATTTCATCATTACATTTATAGCCATCATCCCTGGATTTATGAATGCATTTGTATCAATTGCTTTATTCCTGGATAAACGGCCCAACGTGATTGAAGGACAAAAGTATCCGCCAGTCACAATACTAGTCGCTGCCTATAACGAAGAGCAGGCAATTAGTTCAACTCTATCCGGAATATTTTTACAGGATTATCCGGCTGATATATGTGTCATTGTTATTAATGATGGGTCAATAGATGGAACTCCTCGCATTGTTGAGTCCCTTAGGGAAAAGCACCCAAAATTAGAATTAATTAACTTACCTAAGAACGCTGGAAAAGCTACCGCCCTTAATTATGGGCTTGAAAAAAGTAAAACCGACATCATCATTTCAATCGATGCCGATAGCTATATTCTTAAAGACGGTGTACGACACTTAGTCGGTCGATACCTCTCTGACCCCACTAATACACGGGCGGTAGCTGGTGAGATTCTAATAAGAAATTCGCGAGAAAATTGGATTACCAAAGCGCAGGAATGGGATTATTTCCTAGGCATCGCAACCGTGAAGCGTATTCAATCACTGTTTCAGGGTACGCTAGTCGCGCAAGGCGCCTTTTCACTCTATGACCGCAAAACTGTGGTTGACTTGGGTGGGTGGCCTAATATGGTTGGCGAAGATATTGTCTTGACTTGGAAAATCCTTTTGGCTGGCTATAGGGTGGGACATGCTGAAGATGCTTTGGCGTTTACTGACTGCCCTAACACTTTGAAAAAGTTTATTAAACAAAGGCAGCGCTGGTCGCGGGGGCTGATAGAGACATTCAAAGAAAATCCAACAATTTTATTTAAACCGAGGTTATCAACCCTCTATATCTGGTGGAATACGCTATTCCCATTCATAGATATAGCCTATACCTTTGGTTTTATACCTGGAATGGTGTTGGCATGCTTTGGAATATATTGGATAGTTGGCCCAATGACTTTGTCTCTCTTGCCCTTGGCCTTCATACTTAATATGCGTATGTACTCCAAGGGAAAGGCTATGTTTGACCAAGAGGGCCTAAAAGTACGCAAAAATATCTTAGGGTTTCTATTCTATGTATTTGCATATGGATTGGTTTTGCAGCCAGCCTGCGTTTATGGATATTTTTCAGAGCTTTTTAATCTCAAGAAGACTTGGGGGACAAAATGAGATCGCTTCGCCATTGCCTATTCGCCTTACTCTTATTGAATATGGGTTCAAGCTTATACGCTCAGGAAGAGGAGGCTACAAAGCAAGCAATTTCTATTCCAAATGCCTATATTGCCTCTGACAGCGAGGGATTCTCAACCTACAAGTACAACGCTGGCTACATGCCTTTATACGAGCATGGAGAAAAATATACCGGACTGAGTTATCAGCATAATTACTTTACGCAGGGTGGCTGGGACTCATCTGCGGAGGTCTATACCTTAATAACTAAGAATATTAATCCCAGAACAAGCCTGGGATACAACCTTAGCCTTGGTTATAACTTGCAAAATGGCTATAAGCTACTCACTACAGATAGTAATTACAGCTTTCGCGTTACCGATTCAACAAAAGCAGAAGTTTTTGTTAACCGCGATCGAGTTGAAACACAAAATGCACTTAACAACGGGATCTATTACACATTTGGTGGTGCCAGTATTGAGCAGCAAATTATTGAGCGATTAACGGCAATTGTGATGGCAGGCAATATGTATTTTTCGGATACTAACACTAGGCCGACAGTTAGGGCAAAGCTGATTTATGACTTAATTCCTGATTATGGGGTAACTGCCCAATTACGTTATCGCCAATTTCGCGATACCAATACCAATGTTGTGAATAATTATTTTAACCCAAACGAATATAGCGAAACGATGATTGCCTTTGGGGCTAGAAAAAGGATTGCTGGTTGGGTTTTGAGCGGTACGGCGGGGGTAGGGCGGCAAACCGTTAATCAAGACCCAAGCACCACCACTCAACTTTATGAGCTTGCAGCAACGAGTCCTGTTGCCTCCAATGACTACTACTTTAAGACCCGCGCAGGGTACGGCAAGTCTGCTGGTTTTTTGGGTCCCAATTACTTCTACCGCTATGTAATGGAAGAGATGATTATTCCGTTTTAATCTTACTAAGATTTCGAACTGTTTATCTCATCATTAGCTAGCTTCACAGCTCAGATAAAGATCTTTAGTGAGTCAGGCTGTTGATAGGCTGAACAAATTAAATGGGGTCAAACTGCAGGTTATTAAATCTGAAAAGCGCCGAATTAATTGGCAGCTCAGTTCTGCGGGGCACATAATGACCCCAATGAGCAAGTTTCCAGTCCAATAGGAGCATTTTCTAATTGCTAATTAGCCAATCAAGATCTATAAAAGAAGTATGTTCTTTTGTATTTAATAAGTGCTAGAAATTATGGATATTAAGGGTAGTGCTGTAATTCATTCGGATTCTCATGCCCCCTGCTCGAATTGTGCTCAACGCAGTAGGTGTGTGATTAGTGAAATTTCAACGAAAGAAGTAAGTACGCTTTCATCATCGTATATATCGAGAAAATCCCTTCATGAAGGGCAATACCTCTATAGAAGAGAGGATGCATTTCATGGTGTCTATTCTTTGAGATTTGGTGCCGTTAAAAGCGAATTAGTATTTCGCGATGGTGTGCCGCAGGTAACCCATTTTTCTGTGCCCGGCGAAGTTCTCGGCCTAGATGGTCTGAGCAGTGGGAATTACCAGTTAGATGTTGTATGCCTAAGCTCTGTAGAGGTCTGCTCCATTCCTATAGCAGACCCTAAGGTAATGATTCAAAGCTACCCTGAATTTATGGGAGAGTTAGCCGCCTCATTGAGTGAACTATTAAACGTTTCATATGCACACAATTACGACCTAATGAACCTTAACTCGCTTGAGCGAGTGGCTGATTTTCTGATTGATTATTCCAATCGACTGAGTACTGTTGGATTTGACCGTGATAGCTTTGTATTGCCAATGTCACGACCTGATCTGGCTAATTACCTAGGGTTAACAGTTGAAACCCTCAGTAGATCTTTATCTCATTTAGAGAAAATCAATGTTATTAAAGCTAAAAATCGAGAGATTAAGTTTATCTCTAGGGCGCCTATCTTTGAGATGCTTAATTCAATTACATTAAGAGAAAAGCATGAACTCTCTAAAATTGGATCTCATTCGTTCCCGCCATTTAAGGAGAAGAGAAAGCCATAAATTGCAGATTAGCTCAACTATGGCTTCCTTGTATTGATGCTTTATTAGTTTGCAATATCTCGATGCCGAACATAGCTTTGTAAGATCTTTTCTCGAAAAACTAAGTCCTCAAAAATAAGCTTTTCTAAATTATCAGCATGTTTCTTCGGGTCTTCACCAGGCTGCTTGGTTAGCCAGTCATATACATCGATAAGACTCTTCATGTTAATCATCCTTACTCCCCTTAATTTAATTACCAAACGGGCAAATTACAGGATTGATGAGTGAAGGGAATTGAACCCTTGTGACATCTCTTTTGAGTTTGCCGTTCTACCATTGAACTACACCCATCTCAGAGGGCGGGGACTAGATGTTTTGCCGCGCTAGCAAAAGATTTCGATCTATTCCCTCCCTCATAAATCGAACTACACATCGCCGTCCACACCCTCTTTATAAATAATCTATTAATTTTATTTTTGATTCATATCAATTTTCGCGATTAATAAAAAGTGAAAATGCCGTTTTTTATGGTGAAACTTTCATGGGCATTTACGAGATGCTAAAACCCCAATTTATCTCGAATATTTTGATGTATATCAATCCCAGGACTAATCATCAATATACATTCAAGATGAAGGCAATTCATAAGGATGGTAAGTATGTATAAAAAGATACTAGTGGCAGTAGATAGCAGTGACACAAGCAAATTGGCGCTTAAGGAGTCAATTAAGCTAGCTAAAGAGAGCGACTCTACATTACGTGTTGTTTACGTAATGGACAACTTCAATATTTATCCGGAAGCAGAGTATTCGAGCTATAAGGATATGCAGCAGTCCTTACAGCATGAGGGTGAAATGATTCTGGAGGCCGCCAGAAAAAGTCTGAAGTCATCTGGAGTTTCATATGGCCAGCACTTGATAAAGACAAGCGCCAGAAATCCCAGAATTGCTCAGGCCATTTCTGCGGATGCTGATAAGTGGAAGGCAGATTTAATTGTAGTCGGGACCCATGGTAGGCGTGGATTTAGCCACTTTTTACTTGGAAGTGTTGCTGAGTCAATCGTACGCATAGCAACCAGGCCGGTCTTACTGATTCGTGGAAAGTCTACATAACAGAAAATATAGGAGGTCAATATGAATCAGATGATGGATGGTTTCATGATTGGTGGTATGGGCATCATCGGCGCCCTATTGGCAATAGCACTCATACTATCTATTGCTTCATTATGTAAGTATCTTTTTTCAAGTGACAAGAGGTAGCGAAAGATTTGAAACTAGGGGGTTAAATGGAAAATCTAAATTTGAATGTCCAAGGCATTGCCTCGGCATCATGTATAAAAATAATCAATAGTGCATTGAGTCATCTAGAGGGTATACGCAGCGTACATGTTGACTGGGAGTCTGGAAGAGTCCAAGTACAGCGCAAATCTCATCAATATGACGACATTATTCATGCCCTAATGGCAGTTGGATATTCGGCTAGCCTTGACCTAGATGAGCAAAACTCCTAAATATTCTGATAATTATATGAAAACTTTATTACACGCAAGCGCAGGAATCTTTGCAGCATTCTTCTTGTTCGTATTTTTTTCTGCCACTCTCGTAGCTGAATTTTATTATTCCCCGGGTGATGTTGTTGCTGTTCAGCAATCTATTTTGCAGGCAATGTGGGTATACATTCCGCTGATTTTAGTTGCTGGGGGTATAGGTTATTTTCTTGGAAATGAGCGCAAAGAAAGTATTGTTAAGGTTAAAAAGCAGCGAATGCTAGCGATAATTCTTGTTAGTATCTTTTTGCTGCTTCCAAGCATATATGCATTAGCAAGTCAGGCCGATGATTACGTTAGGAATACAGTTTTTTATGGCATTGAGGTATTCGAGTTAATTGTGACCGCTCTACTAATGATTCTTTTGGCTCTTAATGCTCGAGATGGGGCTAAATTAACTAGTGATAGACCGACAGTGGATTAGTAATCGCTTGTTTAGGATTTGGATAGCGATCTTAATTTTAAAACTAAGATACTGCCAGCCAACATCAGGCTCATGCTGTTTGATAATATAAGTGGCCACTTGTATATCAATATCCCATACAAAAGCCAAGTTGCAGCACCAGCTGTAAAGAGGGAATAAACAAAAACAGAGATGCACAAGAAATTACCGATTTTCCAAATCTGAAGCGCCTGTGGAATCAAGGCAATTCCAGTAATTACCGCAGCTAAAAAACCAATATATTCGGCAAGCTGAGATGAATTAGGCATATGTGCTTTGATGAATGAGTGGCTGGCTCATCCAATTGCCTGATCGATAAATTGATTTAGTTGTGCCGTTTGCAGTGCGCCGCATACTCGATTGAGCTCTTTACCACTCTTAAATAAAACTAGAGTGGGTATTGATCGTATATTGAATTTTGCTCCTATTGCTGGATATTTCTCTGTATCAATCTTTACGTGAACTATTTTATTGGAGCGGGCGGTGGCGCTTGCCTCAAATGTTGGTGCGAACATTTTGCAAGGTCCACACCATGGAGCCCAAAAATCAACAATAATAGGGAGGGTAGAGTTCTTAATCAATTCCTCAAAGTTGACCTCATCGGGATTGATAGGGAGTGATAACAGTTCATTTTTGCAGGCTCCACAAGTGGCTTGACTGGCAATTTTTTCAACAGGAAAGCGATTGCTTTTGTGGCAATGAGGGCAGGAAACAATCATATTATTTCACCTTCTTAGTTCAAATTAAAGCAAGCTCAACTGAAATGTTGCCTCTTGTTGCATTTGAATAAGGGCATACTTTGTGCGCCTCATCAATGAGATTCTGCGCCACGCTCTTTTCAATGCCTGGTAACGAAATACTCAATTTAACAGCGATTCCAAAACCAAATAGTGTTGGACCAATATCAACACTTGCATCGATATAAGTATCAGCAGGGACCTCAATTTTCATTGGACCTGCTACATACCGCATGGCACCTAAAAAACAAGCCGAGTAACCAGCTGCAAATAATTGTTCTGGATTTGTACCGGTTCCGGAGCCACCCATTTCCTTTGGTGGGGTGAGTGTGACGTCTACATGGCCATCATCGGTGCGTGAATGTCCCTCTCTGCCGCCAGTAGTGTGGGCATGAGCGGTATAAACTACTTTATCTAGCTTGGTGAGCATATAGCCTCCTATAGTAAATGTTTGTGATACAAGAACCTATCTTAATAGGGTGTTAAGTCAATCAACCGTTTCTGATTTATATAGAAATAATGCAAATGAGTGGTGAGTAGTCTTAAAGATCTACTCCCTAACTTTTGCAATTAGACTGCCGGCATCACCTCGGCCCTCATCTTGAGCAAGTCTTAGCGCTTCAAGCTCAAATGCTCTGAGATCTACCTCATCTTGGTTTAAGTCAATGGGGTTAACAATTCCTTCTATGGAGATGATGTAGGTCCAAACAATTTCTGGAGACCAATCATTCGTAAAAACATCGACAATCCGTTTCATCATTTACCCCTCTGTATTGATGGCGATTAGGAGATCTAAGGTTCAAATTCATTGCTACTTAACCTTCGATGCCTCAATTGCAACCTTAATTACAACCTCATCAGTAATTTGTGGCGCGTATTTACTCATGTTGAAATCTGACCTCTTGACTACCGCTACGGCATTTGCGCCAAAGTGTTCTTCGCCACTAACGGGGTGCTTTCCATATTCAAAATGAATAACCTCTAGAGTGATGTGTTCGCAGATATCCTTTATGGTCAATACACCATGCACTGCGGTAACCTTTGAACCCTCAAATTCGACCCTATCAGACACAAAAGTGGCCTTTGGGTATTGGGCAGTATTAAAAAAATCAATGCCTTGGATATGCGAATTAAATAGCTCCGACCCAGTACTGACCGACTTGGTATCAATATCAATCTTGACCGAGCCAGTTCGTGATTTCAGATTTAGCTTAATCTCTCCGCTTATCTTGTCAAATCTACTGATCTGCCTTGAAAATCCGAAATGACAGTATTCAAAGTAGACAAAAGTGTGACCTGAATCCAAGCTATAGAGCTGTTCAGTTTTTGGCATACATCCCCCTGGATAGATATTGATTCGACCCTAAATTGCAATAACCACTAAAACGCCCATAGCAACTTTCTCCTCAAACTGGGCTAACTTGAGATAGCTGGCATCGCCGGTACTTTTCAGGATTGAAAGCCCTTCATTTGGGTCAAACCTTGCCAGATAGTCGCCTGGGGTAATCGGAGAAAACCCGCTATCAGAGCCATCAATTGCATGTCTGCGACCTAAAAATCCCTTATTCACATGTACTTGCATTGCAATCCCCCTTACTAATTCAAATTGAATGAAGTAATCATCTCTTTTGCCGCCAATTGTTTCTTGATATGTATCAAAAAATTGCAAAAATTATTGAAAAGATTTTTAATTAATTTTGATACGTATCAAAAAAGATAATTCCTTGCGTTTTATTGTGGTTCATACACCAGTTGGTGTTATTGAATTTCTATCTAAAAGTAAGGAGAAGTTGATGAAAACAATCATTCGATCAGTAATAGCGCTCGCTATTGTATTTTCAATTGGCACTTCATATGCCGCTGATGCTGGATCCATAAGCATCATCACCCCTTCGGATGGTGCCGTAGTGCAGGGTAATGCAATTTCAAAATTAATCTATCGGGTTAAATTAGGTCCACAAGGGGATCATCTACATGTTTACGTTGATGATCAAAAACCAATAGTTGACAGAGAGGTAACTGGCTGCCCATGCGCTGTCGATCTACCTCCACTCTCAGCTGGTAAGCACGTAATCCTAGTTAAAGAAGCCCGTGCTGATCACAGTCTCACTGGATTGCAATCTTCAACTATGTTCATTACTAGATAAAGATATGCAAAACTTACTCTACGCGCTTATTCAGAGTGTTCACAATTTGCTCGCCGTTCTCATTGTTGGGGTTGGTGCGTATGGTTTATTTTTTGCGCTCAATCCAACTAAGAGGGCGTTAGCAGCAGTCCAGTCATTTGCCTGGGCTCTACAGGGTTTTACAGGCGCAGCATTTGGATTAACCACTTATCACTACTTCCATCAGCTTCCTGACATTCATGGGGTGGCGATTGCTGCGCTTTTGATAAAGATCGGCTGTGTGGTCCTGGGATTTGCATTTGCTGCAACATATGTGTTATTTGGACCTCAGTTTTCAAAGGTCGTTGATAAGATATTTTGGTGGCCTATGTTCCTATTTGGCGTTCTTGCATTAAGTTCTGCTGCATTCCTAAGATGGTTTTCATAACCAAATAAGTGGATCGCATACATCTCTTAAATTCAATTTATTAGAAAGACTGAATATGGAATACTCACTACCCGTATTGCCCTATGAACTAGATGCATTGGAGCCCTATATTTCTAAAGAAACGGTGGAGTTCCATTACGGCAAGCATCACAAGGCCTATGTTGAAAACTTAAATATCCTAATTAAGGGTACTGGCTTTGAAAATTCAAGCCTAGAAGACATCATTAAGAATGCCTCTGGCCCAATTTTTAACAATGCCGCTCAAGTATGGAATCACTCGTTTTACTGGATGGGGTTAGAGCCTTCCACTCCTGAGATTCCATTTGGAAAGCTTGCCAAAGCTATCGATACAAAGTGGGGATCATATGAGGCATTTGTAGCAGATTTTTCAAGGGTAGCGGTTGGAACCTTTGGATCTGGGTGGGCCTGGTTGGTAAAAAAGGCAGATGGATCCCTAGAAATTGAGTCAACAAGTAATGCAGGTACACCCCTAGCCACAGGATCTAAGCCCTTACTCGCGTGTGATGTGTGGGAGCACGCTTATTACATTGACTGTAGAAATGCTCGTTCTCACTACTTACACAGCTTTTGGAGGTTGGTGAATTGGGAGTTTGTTGAGAAGAATTTTGAATGAGTGACTATCTCTTTGTCGGCTGGTGTCTAAGTAGATTGTTCAATAAGTCAATTGCTTCAGCCCAATCGGCATCCCTTAATAATTCATCTCTTAAAAAATCTTTTTGAACAGGCTTCCACCATGCAGCATCTGCTAGCAGTATGGATTCATCTAATGGGGCATGAGACTGAATGAACGATTCTATTTCAGAGCAATTATCAGGTAGCCCCAACTGTTTAAAGAGGTCTCGAAGAGATTCAAATGGCTTGATCATGTTAACTCCTTCTCTATATTTAATTTATACGCCGATAAAAAATAAACCACAAGCATCTTGCTATGTATATAGAAAGGTATAGGATAAAAGTATGAGAGAAACCCGAATCGAGCATGACACTATGGGGGATATTGAGGTATCCAATGCCAATTTATGGGGCTCTCAAACGCAAAGAGCGCTCATGCATTTTGATATCTCAACAGAGAAGATGCCTCTTGAATTTCTCTGGGCTTTAGCTGAGGTTAAGCGCGCCTGTATATTGGCCAATATTCATCTCGGCTTATTTTCCATGCGCAAAGGGGAGCCTTTATTGCTGGCTGTAGAGGAAGTAATCATGAAATTGCATTGGAAAGAGTTTCAGCTTTCCATATGGCAAACAGGCTCGGCGACCCAAACAAATATGAACATGAATGAAGTTATAGCCAATCTAGCATCACGCTTAGCGCAGACTGAGGGCGGTCAAAAACGTCAATTTCATCCAAACGATGATGTGAATGCAGGGCAATCATCCAATGATGTCATTCCAACAGCTATTCATGTTGCTGGGGTCTGTCAGATTAGGCAGTTTTTGTTACCCATCCTGGATGAGTTAATAGACACTTTTGAGAAAAAGAGTAAGGATTTCTCAGGAATCACCAAGGTTGGCAGAACACACCTTCAAGATGCGGTGCCTCTTACTCTTGGCCAAGAGTTTTCTGGATACCTTTCTCAGTTGCGTATCGCAAGATGGGCAATACAACTAGCATTGCCTGGTTTATCTGAGCTTGCAATAGGCGGAACAGCGGTGGGAACCGGAATTAACTCAACCCATCAATTTGCAAAATTGGTAGTTGAAAATCTTTCCCTCTCTACTGGTATTGCTTTTACCGAAGCAGAGAACAAGTTTGCTGCAATAGCGGGAAGTGAAGTTCTCGTAAATATGCATGGAGCTCTTAAAACGCTAGCAATTGCATTAATGAAGATTTCTACAGATATTCGGTGGATGGCTTCTGGCCCCCGGTCTGGATTGGGTGAAATTAGCATTCCTGAGAATGAGCCTGGAAGCTCAATCATGCCGGGAAAAGTGAATCCCACCCAATGTGAAGCACTTGCCATGATTTGTTATCAGGTAATGGGAAATGATGTGACTATCGGAATGGGCGCTGCATCAGGCAATTTTGAGCTCAATGTATTTAGGCCATTAATTTTGCATAACTTCCTTCAAAGTATTCGCCTGCTTGCCGATGGTATGAATTCTTTTAATCAATATTGCGTTAAAGGCATTGAGCCAAACCGCGCTCGAATAACAGAATTAATGAATGCCTCTTTAATGTTGGCTACCGCTTTAAGCCCTCATATTGGTTACGAAAAGACGGCAGCCATTACAAAATTGGCTCATGAGAAAAATATGAACTTAAGGGAAGCTGCAATAAATAGTGGGCTGGTAACGGAATCTGATTTTGATCGGTGGGTAGTACCTGAAAAACTAACCAAAAATGAATAGAGAAGTGGCGATGTTTGTAGTTTTACTAACATGATCTAAGGAGATCGGTATGAACGATATGAATAATCAAATTGCTGTCGAGTCGCTCAATAGAATTATGGAGCTAGAGTTAGCTGGGGTTGTTAAATACACCCACTACTCACTAATGGTTTATGGTTACAACCGAATTCCCATTGTTGATTGGTTAAAGGGAAATGCAACTGAGAGCCTGAGTCATGCCCATAGGGCAGGTGAGCTGGTTACCTTGCTTGGCGGTCACCCATCTTTAAAGATTGGACCCTTACTCGAGACAGAAAAGCATGATATTGGCGATATATTGCGCGAAAGTCTTGAGCATGAAACGATCGCTTTAGCTGCTTACTACGACCTATTAAAGATTGCTACGCGTACTCATCCAGAAACCAGTGGAGTGCAGTCGGTATTGCTTGAGGAGTATGCAAGGGAACTGATTGTTCAGGAGGAGATGCATCTTGATGAGGTCAATAAGATGTTGAGAAAGCCTGGGGAGATTAGCCCCTTTTCATCATAAGGCCAGGAGCTTAATTATGGATACCTTACAGATTGCTGTCATTGTGGGAAGTTTGCGAAAAGACTCCTTTAATCGCCACTTAGCAAATGCCATAGTTCGAATGGCGTCCAATACCGTTAGTTTTCATTTTGTGGAAATAGGGGATTTACCTCTATATAACCAAGACGATGATGAGCATCAGGCCAATTCAGTATTGCGAATGAAGTCTGAGATTGAAAACGTTGATGGTGTGTTATTTGTTACTCCGGAGTACAACAGATCTATTCCAGGGGTTTTAAAAAATGCCTTGGATCATGGCTCACGTCCATTTGGCAGTAACTCGTGGGGTAATAAGCCTGCTGCCATCATTGGTATATCTCCAAGTCCTATTGGCACGGCATTAGCACAGCAACATTTGCGTGGCGTCCTTGCTACTTTGAATATGCCTACCTTATGCCAGCCCGAAATGTTTTTGCAAATAAAAGACGGCTTCTTTGACGAAGCTGGAAATATCGGGGAGGGTAGTAAGCAATTTCTCCTGCGCTGGATTGAGGTTATGATTAAATGGATTGAAAGTCATGGCGGCCATTAAAAATTAGCTTAATTATGAAAATAAGCCTCAAAAATCAGCATACCCCGAATCAAAGGGAGGAGTTAGATCGTATTGCTGTTGGCGTAATGATTATTCGTGGCTTGGAACCAAATTTTTCATCAAAGGTAGATGAGCAGCTTAAGGAATTCACTGGGCCCGCGCGCGATACAGGTGCTTTCTATCGTGATCTAAGTAATCTCTTGTGGTGCTCAATCGATAATGACGATTCCCGTGACCTCGATCAAATTACAGTCACAGAGCAGATGCCTGATGGTGGGATAAAGCTATATGTAGCGATTGCAGATGTAGATGCACTTGTGAAGATGGATAGCCCTGTAGATGATCATGCCTTTATTAATACACGCTCTGTGTATACCTCTGCGCGCATTTTCCCAATGCTGCCTACGAAGCTCTCCAATGATTTAACTTCGCTCAATCCTCATGAAGACCGCCTCGCAATGGTCTGTGAAATGCATTTTTCTAAGCATGCGGAAATGCTGAGTTCTTCCATTTACATGGCAAAAGTCAGAAACCAATCTCAGCTTGCATATGATGCAGTCTCTGCTTGGCTTGAGGACAAAGGTCCAATGCCCGATGGTGTAAAGCGAATCAGTGGTTTAGAAAGCCAACTAAAGGCTCAGGATGAACTAGCCCAAAAACTTAGGGTTCTCAGGCACGAGAAGGGCTCTCTTGAGTTCGATATCTTTCAGCCTAGAGCAAGTTTTGTAAATGATGAAATAGCGGAAATTTCACAACAAGCGCATAACCGTGCTAGGCAGTTGATTGAAGAATTTATGATTGCTACCAATGGATGCACATCAAGATTTCTGGCTGAGGCGGGAATTTACTCTATGCGAAGAGTAGTTCGCTCGCCGGAGCGATGGTTACGTATAGTTCAGGTAGCAGCCGATCGTGGGTATAAGCTACCCAAGGAGCCTGATTCTCAAGCCTTAGAAGTATTTTTGGCAAAAGAGCATCGTTCCGATCCAGTCAGATTTCCAGATCTCTCCCTGATTATTGTCAAGTTAATGGGCTCCGGTGAATACATTGTTGAAAAGCCTAAAGGTCATGCGGTGGGGCACTTTGGTTTGGCGGTATCGGATTACATGCACTCAACAGCGCCCAATAGACGGTACCCTGATTTGATTACTTTGCGCCTCATCAAATCGGTCTTGTTTGGTCAAAAACCCCCATATTCCACAGATGAATTAAAGGCTCTTGCTTTGCATTGCACCATTCAAGAGGATGTTAGTAAGCGCGTAGAACGTCAGGTAAGAAAGTCTGAGGCTGCACTTTTACTAAGTTCGCGTATAGGGCAATATTTTGATGGCATCGTTTCTGGTGCTAATGAAAAAGACACCTGGGTTCGGATATTTAACCCGCCCGTAGAGGGAAAGCTGGTGCATAGCTCTAAAGATCTTACTGTCGGTCACCTTGTAAGGGTGAAGTTAATTTACACCCATGTTGAACGAGGGTTTATTGATTTTGTTGTAACTGGGTAGAGGATATGTTTAGCTTCATATCGGGGCTCAGGGGCTTACCCAGAACAGTTTGGCTTATAGGGCTGATAAGCCTTGTGAATGATTCTGCCAGCGAAATGCTTTACCCATTGCTACCCCTATATCTAACGTCAGTGCTCATGGCCGGCCCTAAGGTACTGGGCCTCATCGAGGGCATAGCAGAATCTACATCAAGCTTGCTAAAACTTGTTTCTGGAGTGGTGGTGGATCGAACCAAAAGAAGCAAGCCATGGATTGTAGTTGGGTATTTAATGGCTGGCTTAGCTAGACCGCTTATTGCATTTGTAAATTCATGGGGTTGGCTGCTATTAATTCGCTTCTCGGATCGGATTGGAAAGGGGTTACGAACATCCCCCAGGGATGCGCTATTAGCTGAAAGTGTGCCGAGAGATAAGAGGGGGCTAGTGTTTGGGTTTCATCGCTCAATGGATAACGCTGGAGCGGTTATTGGGCCATTAATTGCTGCATTACTGCTGGCATTGAATTTGCCTCTAAGGGATATATTTTTTTGGTCAATCATTCCAGCAGCCATTACCTTGGTGTTAGCAATTTCGCTTAAAGAGCCTAAGCAGGCGATCAAAGTCCAAGAGCCAGGTTTTCAATGGAGCTTTGAGGGTATGTCGCCAGAATTCAAGCGCTACCTGTTTGCGGCTGGACTTTTTGCTCTGGGAAATTCTTCGGATATGTTTTTGCTGCTCAGGGCGCGTGAATTAGGTGTCCCGCAGGCTCAAATTCCTCTATTGTGGGCAGCAGTTTCATTGATAACTACCTTGTTTGGGGCACCCCTATCGGCAATATCAGATCAGTACGGACGCAAGCAATTCATCCTGGTTGCCTGGGTTGGATTTGTCATCTTTTATCTAGGAATGGGGATACCAGGACTGCCAATTTACGCTTTGTATAGCCTGTTTGTTCTCTATGGGTTATTCAAGGCTGCAACAGAGGGTGTTGAAAAAGCAATGGTTGCTGATTTGGCGCCGACGGGGCGTACAGGTGCTGCATTCGGTTGGTTTAACCTAATCACTGGAGTAATGGTGTTGCCCGCCTCCTTAGTGTTTGGCGAAATATATGAATCGATAGGGCCAAGTTACGCATTTTGGTTCTCGGGTGGCTGTGCCATTTGCTCCATAGCCCTATTGAAAATTTGGGTATTCAGGAGCAATATTTAATGGAGTTGTCAGAACAAATTAATACAGAAAGGTATTCATTATGTTTAAAAATCTATTGGTCCCCGTAAGCGGAGAAAGCATTACTAAAAAAAAGTTAAATATGGCGATCAAATTGGCTAAATTAGATGGGGCAAAAATTAGTCTAGTCTATATTTCAGACCCTGTTATTCCTTACTCATCATCTGAGGTTCAATCAGCTTTAGCGTTATCAGCAAAGGAATATAAAAAGGTGAGTGCGGAGTTTGCTAAACGAGTGTTGGCAAAGGCAAGGGCGGTTATCGGTCCCGATGTAAATGTCCAGGAATTGCATATTTATCATCCCAATATTTCCGATGGAATTCTAGAGGCTGCTAAAAAGGCAAAAGCCGATGTCATTGTGATGGCCTCACATAAGAGAACAGGGTTACGTGGAATTTTTCTGAGGAGTGAAGCGCAGGAGGTAATTTTGCACAGCAAGCTGCCAGTGTTGATCTTGGGTTGATAGGTCCCCAAAAATTAATCTAACTTCAAGCGATCAATAGCAATAAGTAAACAATGTATAGCTCCCAGTATCAACATATTAAATTCAAAATAAAACTAGGTTTTTGTTTTGCGATCTTTGTCATTCTTAGCGCAACCGCCTATCAGATTTATACAATCTGGCGGGATAATCTCAGGGTCGAATCATTGGAGATTTCTCATAATGTGCGGATAGCTAACATCCTCGTAGAGGATGCGCTCATAGATGGTTCAAAGCTCTTAGATATTGCGAAACTTGACTTAAGAGCGGGAAAAACTCAGATTAAGCTTACTAATCAGGAAATTGGGCAGTCCCTCGGGAAGACTGTGGAGAAATTTCAAGTAAGTAGTTGGTTTAATGTGTATGGAAATTTATTATTCGTTGATGCTGATGGGAATATATTGGCTAATACTGATGGCCCTCTGAAGAGAAAAATAAATGTGGCTGATCGTTACTACTTTCAGGCGCTAAAGGAGCGGGGAAAAGAAGAGATAGTCATTAGCCCTGAGGTCACTGCAAAGTCTAATGGGAGAAAAGTTTTTCATTTGGCCAGCTCCATCGTGAATGACAAGGGGGAATTTATCGGACTCCTAGTGATCCAGGTAAATTCGAAAAAATTCAAGGATGACCTAGTCACGACTTTAACTGATGGCTATGAGACGATGGGCCTATACCTTGCCAATGGAAAGCCAATATTTTCTCTTGGCGATCAAGATCATGGGGTATCTGAAGCGTCAATTGCAGGAATTAAGTCGAGAGACATCCCAGGCAGGACAATTTTGCTTCCTAGTAATGAAGCATTTGGTTTTGGTCAGATTGTTGCTAGCTCTGAAAATTCTAAGTTTGGCGCATACATGATTGGAGAGGCGACAACTAGAAAGGTGTGGACTCAAACTTTTAGTTCAGGCCTTAAGTTTCTTTTGTTAGTCTTTTTCAGCTGCCTATTGGTGGGTTACTTTGCATACCAGCTACTTAAATCTATCGCCAAGATTGAGGCTGAAAATCATTTAGCTATCCATGATGCTTTAACGCATCTGCCCAATCGCCGCTATTTTGATGAGATGTTCCCAAAAATACAGGGTGATTGCAGAAGATCTCGCAAGCCACTGAGTGCGCTTTTTATTGATATCGATAAGTTTAAGGACTTCAATGATCTGCACGGTCACGAATGTGGCGACAAGGTATTAAGGGTTGTCGCGAATTCAATATTAAGGATTAGAAAGCGCCCACTAGACTTCTTTTGCCGGTATGGTGGGGAGGAGTTCATATTTGTTTTGCCGGATACAGATCAACAAGGTGCCATGCATTACGCCCAAGAAATACTTGAGACTGTTAGCGCTCAAGAAATTGAAGTAAATGATGGAGTCATGGTGCACGTTACCGTCAGCATTGGTATTGCAACAGACCCAGACGGTTCGCAAAACTTAAGTGATGATTTAATTAAAAAGGCAGATTCTGCAATGTATAAGGCAAAACAAAGTGGGCGAAATCGGTATGAATGCTTTTAATTCTGAATTAGTAATCAGCCTTCAGTTTTGCAAGTTTGACTGTACGCAACTCAACAGCAAGGCGATGCACATTGCTTGCTGCTAAAGAGGATTTTTTCGCCGCCCGTATAAGATCTTCATTATTGGTTATTAGGGCAGACTTCTCTGTTAATTTTGTTGCTTCCACTGCTAGGCGAGCAAAATCTTCGACTTTTACTGCTTCTTCAATGAGCTCTTTACTGCTTTGTTCTGTTAAAGACGCCAAATGATTCAATCGATTATTCACAATTAAATATGCAGCATGAAGATTGTCGATTTCCTTGGTTAGGGATACCACCCTGTCTAATAAGCTTTGGGTGTAAGAGTCAAGGTGATTGTCAAACATAGATGGAGCCTAATTTATATTCTAGATAAATTCTATAACATTATTTACCTGTCGTATAAATGATTAGCGCTAACCCCATCATTTGCAATTGAATCATTCTATTAATCTGCTAGCAAAATCCAATACTGGCTAATGAGGGTAGTGTTGATAGGGCATAGACTGTTACGCGCTTTTTTTGAATCTTTGTCTAACTTTCATTTTGGGCTCTAGTAAGTAATATCGCTAACGATTAGTTTTTCAAACTCCTCAGCAGGTATTGGTTTTGAGAAAAGATAACCTTGCCCCTCTTCGCAGTGATGTTGCGACAAGAATTGACGCTGCCCATCAATTTCAACCCCTTCGGCAACAATTAAGAATTCCAGTTCTTTTGCCATCGCAATGATTGCGCTAGTGATAGCAGCCGCATGCTTATCTGTTGTCACGCCTTGAACAAATGAAATATCGATTTTTAATATGTCGATTGGAAATTTTTCAAGGTACGCGAGAGATGAGTATCCCGTTCCAAAGTCATCAATGGCAATTAGTATGCCCAAATCCCGAATTTTATTTAATAGTCCAGTTGTTTTTTCGGGGTTTTTCATCGCTGCGGATTCAGTTAATTCCACCTCTAAGTATTTTGCCGGCAACTTATTTTTTTCTAGGGCTTGTTTCAGGGTTGAGATGATTTCATCGTCAGTAAATTGCTCGGAAACTAAATTCACAGAAACCGGGACAATCTGAATGCCATTCTTAGACCATTTCTTTTGTTGGCTGCAAACTTGATCAAGAGCCCAATTCGTCATTTTGCCAATAAGTCCAATTTCCTCCGCTAGCGGTATAAAGTCTTTTGGGGGTACTAATCCTCTGGCTGGATCACGCCATCGCATTAGTGCTTCTGCCCCTGCAATTTTCCCTGATTGCAAATCCACGCGGGGTTGATAAAACATCTCCATTTGCCCTGCGGCAAAAGCTGCTCTGAGCTCACTTTCCTTGTGTATAAGATTTTGAACTTCTTCATTGAGCTCGGGTGATGCAAGCACAATTGATTTTCGACTACTCTGCCTAGCTCTAAAAAGAGCGGCCTCGGCCGATTGCAGTAGAGTATCCGCATCTTGCGCATCTTTTGGATAAATGCTGATGCCAATTGAAGGTTCAAGCTCAAGCCTTGATCCTTCCCACTCAAATGGTTGGCTTGTAGCTTTGGAAATGCGTGCCAACAGTTCGGTTAGGGGGCTTGGATCTATAGAGCCATCAACCATAAATATAAAGTTCTGATTATTAATTCGTGCCACCAAGCTAGCTTTTGGCTGTATTGCTCTTAGGCGTTCTGCCAGCTCTATTTGGATTGCTTCAGCCGCTTGGTGACCTAGGCTTGCTGAAATGGTATTTAGTCTACTTAAGTCGATAGCAATGAGGGTAATTAAGCTATTTTGCTTACTGGCAATATGAATGGTTTGGCTGAGCGTTTCCAGTAGGATTGCTTTACCAGGAAGGTCGGTAACTAAATCGTGAGTTGCTTTGTGTTCAAGTTCGCGCTCCATCTTTCTTGCGCGATTGATGGCGGAAATATCACGAAAAATACAATTTAATAATTTTCTACCATCAAGTTCTACTTGGCGGGTTTTAATATCAATCTCGACGATCGAACCGTCTCTAGATAGAAGTTCAGTGGTAAAGCTAGTCTGAGGATATGACAGAGCTTGCTTTAAGTGCTCCAGTAAGACCTCTCTTTGATTTGGTGCAGTGATTTCTAGCAAGGACAATTTTTCAAATTCGTCACGAAGGTAGCCGAGTTGTCCGCACGCTACATCATTGAACTCAATAAAATTCCAAGTGGCCGAATTTAATAAACCGACCCCTTCTGGCAATAGCTCAAATAGAGTGTGATAACGTACCTCTGCATTGTGAGCGCGTTTTTCTTCTTCAGTGAGGGCTGCCGTTCTTTCCGCTACCTTATTTTCTAAGTTCAAATTTAAAGTGTGCAGGTCTTCTTCTAGTTTGCGCAGTAGTTGATTTTGATATGCCGCATTGTCATAAGTAGAGACAAGCATTTGCAGGATTTGTTTTCGTCCCGCCAAAACACTGTACTTGGTGCCATTGATTTCGACATCGATCGGTAATTCAACGTCATGATTTGAGTCTGTTAATGGATTGCTCAATAAACGTTTAACTTGGGTAAGAAGACGTTCATTGTCATATGGCTTTGTAAGGTAGGCTTCAGCACCTGCATTTAATCCGCGTATAACATCTGTCGGGTCTGATAATGCAGTTAATAGTATGACAGGTATGGATTGTGTAAGAGGATCTTTTTTGATTTGCTCACACATTTGATAGCCATCTAATACGGGCATTTGAATATCGCTAATGATGATATCGGGCCGGCTATTTTGTATTGAAAGTAAACCAGCCTCGCCATCTGTAGCGATTCCGCAATGAAAACCTTTGCTGACTATAAAGCGTCTCAGGAGTTCCGCTTGAATTGGGCTATCTTCAACAACTAATATATTGGTTTGAATAAGTTCTTTTTCCATATGTTAAAAGCATAACCCTAAATTAAATGAACGACTGTAGAGCCTTAACCATATCGCAGTTTTCCCAGCTGAAATGGGTGTCGGTCCGGCCAAAATGGCCGTAGCTCGCAGTTTTCTTATAGATGGGCTTTAAGAGATCGAGTGTATGAATTATCCCCTTGGGTCTCCAGTCAAATGCTCGTAACAAGACCTCTCCCAATTTGGCATCTGACATGACTCCTGTTCCAAAGGTTTTCACCATAAGGGATGTAGGGTGTGCGACGCCTATTGAATATGAAACCTGAATAAGGCACTTTTTTGCCAATCCTGCTGCCACCACATTTTTAGCTACATATCTTGCGGCATATGTGGCTGATCTATCTACTTTTGAAGGGTCTTTTCCTGAAAAAGCGCCTCCACCATGAGGGGCGGATGAGCCATAGGTATCGACCATCAGCTTTTTCCCTGTCAGACCCGTATCTCCTTGGGGGCCTCCGATAATAAATTTACCTGTTGGGTTAACTAAATAGCGGATATTCCCCTTGGATAATTCTGGGGGCAAAATAGGTTTAATGCACTCTTCGATAACGATCTCTCTTATATTTGTCAGAGATATTTCGGGGGAGTGTTGGGTCGATAGAACGACAGTATCAATGGCAATTGGCCTATCATCTCGATAGCGAAGGGTTACCTGTGATTTTCCATCTGGTCTGATCCAGTCAAATCTGCCGCTACGGCGTAATTTAGCTTGCTGATGAACGAGCTTATGAGCTAGCGTGATTGGCATTGGCATTAACTCCTCTGTTTCATCGACGGCATAGCCAAACATCATCCCTTGATCGCCTGCCCCTTGATTGGAGGGATCATCTAAAGCCTGATTTACACCCTGGGCAATATCTAAGCTTTGCTTTTCAAAATTCTGTAAAACGGCACACCCTTTAAAGTCCATCCCTAGCTCTGTATCGTTGTAGCCAATCTCCTCCAGCGTTCTTCTGGCAATTTGCGCATAATCGACAATGGCTTTAGTGGATATTTGGCCCGTCAATAGCACTAATCCTGCGCTGCAAACGGCATTGGCGGCAACGCGGCAATCGGGATCTTGCTCTAAGATGGAATCGAGAATGGCATCTGAAATTTGATCACATATTTTGTCTGGATGGCCTTCGGTAACCGATTCCGAGGTAAAAAGATATTCGCCAGTCATGGCCAACCTTTGTAAAGAAGTGGATGTCTTTGTTACTATAAACCCAGAAAGTCCAGAGGTTAAGTGGATTTCAAACACCTTAAAAATTTCTATAGTTCAATGAAAATATCACAATCTACCGAGCTGATTCGAAGAATTCGAGATCTTTCAGGCATGCGGGTGACAGAGCTTGATTTTGAGAGGTTAGATTCATGGGTGCAAAGACGCATGAATGTATTAGGACTAAAGGACCAAGATGGTTATCTTCATTACTTAAATGGCCCTAATGACCTAGCTGAAGATCGGCGGATGTTGAGCGAATTATTGACCACGGGCGAAACTTTTTTTATGCGGGATCCCGGTCAGATGGAGCTGATCAGGAGGGCGATACTTCCTGAAATTATCTCTAGAAAATCGTCCAATAAACAAATTCGAATATGGGCTCCAGCATGCGCTACGGGTGAAGAGATTTATTCACTCATTATTTTGTTGGAGAAAGTATTGCCCAACACCGCTGGGTGGGAGATTGATGTTGTAGGCAGCGATATCAACCCAGAATTTATTGAGCAGGCCAAGCACGCAGTTTATAGAGAGTGGGCTTTTAGAGGGTGTGATCAGGATTTTAAAAACGCTTACTTCCAAAAGACCGAGGCTGGCTGGAAGTTAATTGACCGTATTCGTTCTCGAGCTCGATTTCTAGTATTTAATTTAGTAAACGAAAGGTTGCCAGATATATCAAATCATCTGGTTGATATTGATTTTATTTTATGTAGGAATCTATTTATATACATGAATTTAGATTCCATTAGTCTAATTACGGATAAGTTGTCGAGCTGCCTGCTTTCAGGCGGCGTCTTAATGACGGCGCACGGTGAACTTCATGCCTACCGACAAAGCGGTTTGAATGTGAAAATTTACCCCGAGTCTTTAGTCTATGAAAAGCCAGAAGTATTAATTGCCCTCAATGTGGTTGAGTCCACCATGAGCCAGGCCATTAAGACTTCGGAGGTTGATGCGGCAGCCTTCCGCACCATAAACAAAGAAGTCGCTGTAACGAGCCCTCCAAAATCTATTCCCGAGTTACTGGGATCTGCTTGGGCTTATGCAGACCGAGGCGGGTTTAATGAAGCCCTAGAGATATATAAAGAAATCATAGCGCGCGATTCCATGCAGGCAGAGCCCTATTATTTGCATGCTGTAATCTCATTGGAGAAGGGGGACGTTGATCGCGCCAAAGAAGACTTAAGGAAAACCCTATATTTAGATGAAAATTTCATACCTGCATATCTGGATTTAATAACAATTCAAATTCAAGAGGGTAAAGAGGATTTGGCGGCAAAAACTTGTGAGCAGGCATTGAGATCCATCCAAGCAGGCCCTGAAAATCTTTACCTGCCAGGCCTGAGAAATGCCGCTTCATCTGACGTTAGGGAGTATTTAATCAATCTACAAAAGAGTTTGACTTCGCCCAGCGATTAATCTAAATTGAAACAAAAAGTTCAATAAGTGAAATATGTCTAGTTTTTTGGTATTTGAGTCTGAGTTGGTTCGATATGCCATTCCCGCAGAGGCTGTGGATAGTATTTTTTGGATGCCAACACTTTCTCCGATTGAGGCCGCTCCACCTTGGTTTGTTGGCCTCGCCAATTGGCATGGTGAGGTTGTTCATGTTTTAGACTTGGGTTTGCGTTTTAAGCACTCGCCAAGAAACTATTTAACGTCTACCAATATTATTCTTGTCAGTACGCCGCAGATGCGTTGCGGCATTGTGGCTGACTCAGTCATGGGACTAACTGAGGCGTCCTTCGAGTCAATCGTAAAGCGTGAGATGGCTATGCCGTCTGATTTTAGTTCCGCATATTCTGATCTTATTGAAGGTGAGATCAAGCAAGGCGATGAAATCATCCTTTTATTAAATTTGCAAAACCTTTTAACGGTCAAAATAGGGCAAGAATTCCCTAAAGTGGGCGAGGACTCCAGTTTCGAATTGGTGAATTCTCGAACAGCGCATGATGAAGAGGTCTTTAGCGCCAGAATGCATCAGTTAGCATTGCCAGTAATTGATAATAAAAACGAAAATAAAGACGGCTATGCACTTGTGACGATTGGCGGTATTCGGTATGCGATTGAAATTGCCTATATCACGGAGTTTACCCATCTAAAGCAATGTGTTCCGCTTCCTTGTTGCCCTCAATACATTTTGGGGGTGATTAATTTAAGGGGTGAAATTTTATCTGTCATCGATATGACTTCTCTTCTAAATATTCAAAATATTGCAGATAAGCAAGATATTGTTATTTTGCAGTTTGAGTCAAAAAGAGTTGCGCTGGCAGTTCAAAAGGTTGAAGATTTCAGGTATTTCGATCGCCACCTTATTTCTAATCTGCAAAATGTTGAGGAGCATCATGCTCAATGTAAATCACTACTAAAGGTTGATGATGGTGTGGCAGGAATATTGGATATAGAGGCTATTTTGCTTGGTAGCTTGCTTGAAATTGACGAGCATGTATAAATAATTAGATTAAGGAGAGATTCATGTTAAATAAACTCACACTTCGTTGGCGCATGTTGCTAAGTTATTTGATTCCGCTACTGGTGTTGCTGGTTATTGTCGGCGTGAATCAAACAAAGATGAATGCGGCTGTGGAAAAGTCAAATCTTCTGAACGCCACTGCAAATTTAACCCCTGACATTTTGAAGATTAATGAAAATATGATTCGAATGCAGCGAGCTTCATATGCCTACATACTGGCAGGTGGAAATCAAGGTCAGGAGATGAGTTACCCACGGAAAGTCTATCAGGATTCAATGGCGAATATTGATGTTTCCTTTGCCAAATTGGATAAGGGGTCATATTCGCCAGAATTTGTGGCAAATCTCAATAAAATGAAAGGCGCCTTTAATGCCGTTAAAGAGGTAAACGGTCAGTTGGTAAGGTTGGTGGACGAAGGTAGGTTTAAGGAGGCGGCAGAGACGTTTAAATCTGGTGGTAGTGAACGAATTGCGCGTGAGAGCGACTCAATTGCGGATGACACTGCTAAATATGATCTGGCGATGAGAGATCAACTTCGTGAGCTGGTTACGCAAAATATCGATAGTGCAAAAAGTATTGTGTTGTATGGCACGATTGCTGCCATTGTGATCCTGATGGCTTTTGGTATATTAGTTTCCATATTTTTAAGTCGCGATATTTTTACTAATTCCAGCCAAGTTTCCTTAACCGCCGTATCTATTGCTAGTACGTTAGCCCAGCATGAAAAAGCTGTTACGCAGCAAGGATCCTCTGTTTCAGAAACTACCAGCACCGTGGAAGAGCTAGTTTCATCAGCCCGCCTTTCTTCTGAGCAGGCCGACTCGGCTGCAATGGCTGCAAAGACTGCACAGGAAACTACCCTTAAGGGGTTGGAGTTGATTACTCGTAATCAGGCCGATATGACTGCTCTAGAAGGGAAGATGTCAGCCATTGCAAAGCAAATATTGAGCCTATCAGAGCAGGCAGGTCAGATTGGTAATATTTCAAAGTTGGTTGGCGAGTTGGCTAGCGAAACAAATATGCTTGCGTTAAATGCTGCTGTTGAGGCCGCACGTGCTGGGGAGCATGGCAAGGGGTTTGCTGTGGTGGCTAGTGAAATCCGTAAGCTAGCAGATCAAAGTAAGCAGTCAGCAGAGAAGGCGAGCCAGATTGTTTCTGATATTCAAAAATCTACAAATACGATGGTGATGACGGCCGAGGATGGAACGAAAACAACCCATCAGGTATCCGAGAACGTAGAGCAGGCAGCTGAAGCTTTTGAAGCGCTGCGTAAGTTATCGGAAGGTGTATTCCAAAATGCACAACAGGTATTGTTGAATAGTAAACAGCAGGCTGCAGCTTTAGTGCAAATTAATGAGGCAATGCAAAATATTAATAATGGTTCTCGAGAAATGATCGCAGGAACTTCGCAGGCTAGAACTGGTGTTGAGGCCTTAACAAAGGTAGCTGATCATCTTCGTACTATGGTCTAACTCTCCAGATGCCAAAGATTGACGATGTCGAGCTCTGCAATCTCTTTCGCATAGAAAGTGCAGAGCATCTGCAAAAACTGGATGCAGGTCTTTTGTCGCTTGAGAAGAATCCGCAGAATCAGTCCTTGGTTCAGGAAGTTTTTCGAGAGGCGCATAGCCTTAAAGGTTCAGCTCGGATGCTGGGTCTTATTGAGATACAGGGATTGGCAAATACTGTTGAAGATATGCTTGGCGCCGTAAGGGGCGGGAAATTACTTGTTACCGCTGAAGTGATTAAGCCCCAGTTAGCCACCCTGGATCAAATTCGAAAATTAGTTGCAGAAGCTGTAGGAGACTCGTTTGCCTCGGAGGTGCCTTTACAAACTCAACCCTCTGATTTTCAGAAGATTGTTGAACCTTCAGCCCCTCCTACTATGCCTGCAATCAATCCAGAGATTGCCACTAAGGCAAGCGAGGCATCACAAGGTGACTCAATTAATAAAGGAAGGTCGATACCCCCTGAATTTCATATTGAGACCCTCAGAGTTGACGCTAGAAAATTAGATTTTTTATTGAGTCAGGCTGGTGAGTTGGTTGTTAGTCGCAGTCGCATTTTGCGCTGGCAGGAAGAGTTCGGTAAGTTGGTAAATCAACTCGATAGCGGAGAGATTCCTACTGAACCATGGGTTAAAGCGGCCCAATCGATGCGCGCTAAATTAGCCGAAGATGCCAGTAGATTAGGCGTGATTACGGAAGAGATGGACGGTGGAATTCGTGGATTGCGACTATTACCCATTTCTACTTTGCTAGAGCAATTTCCAAGAATGGTCCACGATCTTGCTGCGGAAGAAAAAAAGCAGGTTGACCTTGTATTTGAGGGCGAAAACGTAGTTGCAGACAAAAGAATTATTGAGGAGATGAAGTCTCCTTTGATGCACATGTTGCGTAATGCAATTGATCATGGCATTGAACTTCCGGAAGATCGAATCAAGCATGGGAAATCTCCCGCTGGAAAAATATTAGTTAAGGTGAGTCAGGAAGCGGAGCACGTCCGATTAGATGTGAGTGATGATGGTCGCGGTTTGGATCTAGAGGCTATCAGACTGCAGGCCGTGAAACGTCACCTGTATACAGAATCTCAGGCCTTAGAGTTAGATGATGCGCAGTTGAAAAATGTGTTGATGACTCCTGGGTTCTCGACCAATAAAATGATTACTGATATTTCAGGACGTGGGGTGGGGTTGGACGTGGTTCGGTCAACTGTAGAGCGCATGCATGGAACCTTGCAAATAGACTCTACTACAGGTAAGGGGATGGTTTTTTCTTTAAACCTACCTGTCTCATTGACATCAACACGTGTGATGATTCTTCGTGAATGGGGTGAAAGCTATGCCCTGCCATGCGAGGCAATTTACTTTTCAAAAATATTAAAGCCGGGTGAATTATTAGTTCGTGAAGATCGTCAATGCTTTTACCATGACGATGAAATTATTACTGTCAGTCGTTTGGGTGCCTTATTGGATAGACCTCCGCAATTGGTGGATTCTAATGCAGCTTTAATTTGCGTGGTTATTAAAGTGGGCGAATTCAGTTTTGGCCTAATTGTTGACGAATTACATGATGAAGAGGAGATTGTCTTAAAAGCACCTCCAGCACCAATCAAGAGATTACGCAATGTATCAGGCTTAACCGTTTTAGACTCGGGCTTGGTTTGTGCCGTACTCAACCCAAGTGACCTTGCCAAGAGTGTTCTGCACACACATCAAAAGACGGTTGATGATAAAAAAATGATTCACCCAACCGAGATTTCAATCAAAAAATCTCTGTTATTGGTTGAAGACAGTATTGTGACTCGCATTCAAGAAAAAAGAATCCTTGAAGGAGCGGGGTATGAGGTTATCACAGCTGTGGATGGTGTTAATGCATGGAATATCTTGGCTTCGAGATCTTTTGATGCAATTGTTTCTGACATCATGATGCCTAATATGGATGGGCTGGAATTAACCGCAAAGATTAGAGCTAATAAAAAATTTGCAGATATCCCAATTATTCTTGTAACTTCATTGGCTTCAGAGAATGATAGGCGCAAGGGATTGGAGGCTGGCGCAGATGCTTACATTTCTAAATCAGAATTTGATCAGACTGTATTGCTTGATTCCATCACACGACTTATATAAAGAGTTCATATAAATGCCAAATAATGGTGAAGCCAATCCTATTCGAGTTTTGCTGGTTGAAGATTCGCCATTACAACTCCATATAATCAAGTCTGTATTAGATGCTGATCCCCATATCAAGGTAATCGGAACCGCGGTTAATGGTGCGGAGGCGTTAATTCTGCTTCCTAGCCTCAAGCCCGATGTGATTTGTACCGATTACCATATGCCGGTGATGGATGGTCTAGAGTTCATTCAAAAGGCAGTCAAGGTGTATCCTTGCCCAATCTTGGTCTTGAGTATTTCAGTTCAACCGGATCAAGTGGATAACATTTTCAAGCTACTATCCGCAGGGGCAATTGATGTTATGGCCAAGCCGAGAGCAACTGGTGGCGTGATCGGCAAAGAAGATGGCACGAAGTTGGTTGAAAAAATTCGCATTGTTAACGGCGTCAAATATATTAAAAGAAAAAATGGCCAGTCGCTTCCTGCGCCTAGTCCGCAGTGCTTGGTTCCCCGAATCGTTGCCCCAAAAATGATTGTGATTGGAGCCTCTACGGGAGGTCCGCAGGCTTTGGAAATCATTTTGCCAGCTCTAAAGCAGAATTTTTCTATACCCATCGTATGTATTCAGCACATTAGCCATGGTTTTCTAGCGGGAATGTTAACTTGGTTGGGCGGAATGACTAGCTTAAAGATTGAGGAGGCAAAGGAAGGCGGTTTACCGCTAGCGGGGCACCTTTATTTCCCGCCTGAGGGTATGCATCTTAGCTTTAGTGAGCAAGGTGCCTTTGTTTTGTCTCCGCCAAAATCAGGGGATATTTATTGTCCCAGCATTGACGCATTATTTCTCTCTACATCGCAAGTATATGGAGGTCAGGTTACTGCTGTGATCCTTAGTGGCATGGGGAAAGATGGGGCCGATGGAATGAAAGCGATTTTTGATGCCGGTGGCGATACCGTAGCGCAAGATGAAGAATCAAGCATTATTTTTGGGATGCCATTGGCCGCAATTAATTTAGGTGCTGTCTGCAATGTTTTGGACCCGGTTGATATTGCAAAGTATCTTAATGGCTTGCCTAGTAGATAAATGCAATTGGCCTAATTAAAGGTGGATGTGTATCAATAACAGTCCATGATATCTAAGGAAGCCGGAAGTTCAGGGATGGCACTTTGTCACTTAATCCGACAAAACCGTATTCCCTCTTTGGATTTATCAGAATTTTGATAATATGGACCAGATGACTCAAGCCAGGATCTCGTCGTTATCCTGAAAGGAGCATCTCGAGCCAAACCAAATTATCGGAGACCTTGTTCCACACTTCGCCATCTGCGCCCACTTCTCATGACTCACCGGAATCATGTGCTTGATGTCTACCGATATCGATTTTCCATTTATGGGCAACCCCCCACATTCATTTTCTTTCCTTGCCTCACTAGAGAGTTTGGATTTCTTCTGTGAGTCGTCTTCGTTTGGTGCCGCCAAAATTACATCTTTCATATACATCCCCTTTAGTTAACGCTAGAAAAAAATCTAGTAGGGTTAATTTACTT
>NZ_JACVPM010000006.1 GCF_018881905.1 Polynucleobacter sp. MG-27-Goln-C1 | reverse complement strand
TCTGCCGACTCAAAAAAGTCGTGCCGGTTCGATTCCGGCCTCGGGCACCAATCGATATTTTGTAAAAACTGCATTTCCAAGCTTTAAATGACGATTTCCCTGCTTGCGAGGGTTTTTTTCAAGGAAAATTCTTGTAAAATCAAGTCGTTACCACTTTTTACAAAGTATTTGGTGAATCGCAAAGGAAGACTTTCTTCCGCTATTCCTTTTTGCACTACCAAATCTTTATCTAAGCAGATAAGGAAGGTATTTACACTTTCTTTTTTTCTGTCATTTTCGGCAGGCACTCTTCATGCAGCCCCTGCTGTCCCCGCGCAAAATGCCCTCCCAACTGGCGGTCAAGTAGTTGCTGGTAACGCCACAATTAATTCAACAACGGCTGCCAACAATGCAGTGATGAATGTCAACCAAACTTCCCAAAGAGCGGTGATTAATTGGGATGCTTTTAACGTTGGTAAAAATGCTGCCGTCAACTTCAATCAACCCAATGCAAATTCAGTAACGCTGAATCGCGTAACGGGAGCAACAGCTTCGATGATTGAGGGTGCAGTCAAAGCAAATGGCCAAGTTATTTTTGTAAATCCGAATGGCGTTACTTTTGGTAAGGGTGCTGATATTAATGCGGCAGGAGTCGTAGCAACGACGATGAATATCGCCGATAAAGATTTTATGGATGGTAAGTCTACTTACCAAGGTAATGGCACTGGTCAAGTAATTAACGAAGGCAAGATTAGAACCAATACAGACAATGGCTACATTGCCTTACTAGCCCCTGAAGTGCGCAATGACGGTTACCTTCTAGCAAAAAAAGGAACCGGTACAGTAGCTTTAGGTGCTGGTGAGCAAATTACCCTGGACTTTAAAGGTGGCTCCTTAATCTCCCTTAAGGTGGATAAGTCAGCCTACAACACCCTAATAGAAAATAAGAGGGTCATCGAAGTCAACGGCGGTCTGGTTGTGATTGCCGCAGGGTCAGCCAACCAACTCATGGCCAGCGTTATCAGAAACACCGGCAAGATTTCAGCTAACAGCTTAGTGAACAACGGCGGCGTAATTGAGCTGGTAGCAAATAACATTACACAGGCTGGCAAGATTAGCGCCAATAGTCAAACCCAAGAGGGTGGTCAGATTAACTTGGTAGGTAATGACATTACCGTAGCAGCCAACTCCAAGACCACTGCAACAGGCGCAACAGCTGGTGGTCAGGTCAATATTGGTCTAGCCAACACCCAAGTATCGGGTGGCACCCAAGTAAATATAGCAACCCAGGCGGGTATCAAAGCTAATGCAGCTGTAGCAGCTAACACCAAGCAATTAGCCAAAACGGTCACCATTGAAGAGAATGCACTCATTGATACCTCAGCCACTCAAGCTGGTAATGGCGGCGCTATAGCAATCTGGTCTGAACTCAAAACCACGGTTGCTGGCATCCTCAAATCCATGGGTGGCATCCTCTCCGGTAATGGTGGTTTTATTGAGACGAGCTCAGTAGGTAAGGTCACTTATGGTCAGAGCTTGGTAGTTGACACCTCAGCTCCACAAGGCAAATTCGGTAACTGGTATACCGATCCAACATCAATTGTGATTGATGCGCCAGCAGCAATCGTCCTTGCTAATGCACTGGCCAACACTAATGTCACTTTGGATGCTACTGCTTCAGCTTGCGGACCCATTGGAAGTTGCGCATCGAGCTCTACCCCGGTAATCAGCTTTTTGGCTAATGTACTTTCATCTAATCCTTTGACCAGTTTGTATCTCTATGCTGATGGCGGCTCTATTGTTATCAATAGCACCATACAGGCAGGTGCTGTATACGCACAAGCTCAAGGTGGAACAATTAACGTAGGAATCTCGGGCAAGATTTTGGCCTTTAAAAATCTGCTTGGGGTAAGTTCTGGCAGTCTGGGGTATGCGATTGAGTTACTAGCTCAGGCTATTTATATTTCTGGAGCGCTTTCTGGCACCAATCCTTTGGTTGGCGGCACCGGCGGCAATATTAAGATAATCGCAAATACCGTCAATCTTGGGGCTGGTAGCAAATTGGAGGCGGACGGCGATCAAGGCGGTTTAATAATGGTCGCCGCTAATGATTCCATTTATTCAGAAGGATTAATTCAGGCTAATGGTACTAATGGCAACGGCGGCACGATAACGCTGTTAGCCGCAAACTCTATAACGATTAGCCCTGCAACTAAGCAGTTAACACTTCAAGCGAATGGATCTACATTCAGTGTTACGAGCGGTGGCACCATTATTGTTGCGGCTGTAGCAGGCGACACAACAATCTCGAATTCAATCATTCAAGCAAAGCAAGCTGTTAGTGGGGGGGGTGGCGATATTGCGTTAACGGCTAGCGGCAGTCTTAGTATCAGCAATTCTGAGATTGATACCAATGGTAGCGCTGCAGGTGGCATTGCATTAATAGGGGATACATCAACTGCTTCCACTAGTCTTGATGGTAGTACCATCATTAATGTAGGCGGCTCTGGCTATTTTAATATCATGGGGCAGGCAATTCATTCTCAGGCTATCACCCCGATTATTATGAGCTCGGCAATTTCATCATCACAAATTGCTAACTTCTCCACATTGGTCAATACGAATACAAGCACTCTTACAGTTAGTAGTAGTTCGCCAACTCCTGCTCCTGCTCCTGCTCCTGCTCCAGTAGTTTCTACAGTTCTTGCTGCTCCACCACCACCACCACCTCCACCTCCGCCGCTAGCAATGTTTAGTGCACCATTACCTGCGCCAGCTCCAGCAAAAATGGAAATAGCACCGGCACTTGCTCCTTCTCCAGTTCCCGCAAATTCCCCGCCTCCTGCCGCTGGCGGGGAGGTGTCAATGCAGGCCCCTGCTAAAGCAGCGCCGTTGATGATGATGTCTGATGGAAGCATTCAGCTTACACCGCCACCACCTCCTGGGGCAGCACCTCCAGCTGTTAATGCTTCAGCCGCTCAAGCACCACCAGCACCACCACCGGCCGGTAATCGTGCTAGCCCAAATAAGGAGAGTAGGGACGCTAGGAATGGCAGCAATAATTCCGAGACTAGAAAGTATGGAAGCACTAAAGACGGTGTAGAAAAAGCAGATGCGAAGGATCGTAGCGGTAAGTCAAGCAATGGACCTTCTAAATACGTTAGCAAGTACGCTAATGGCTTCCGCAATGGCGACAAGCCTGCGCCTAAAGAGGGCAGCAGTAAGACTGTGGCTAGTACAAAACCCAATTCTCCACGAGAAGGAAAGTACAGCAGCCGTATTAATGCGATGACCAATAATCCAGCGGTGATTGCCGCTATGGCTAAAAACCCATTTGCTGGAAACGTTTTACCCTTCCCGCAGGTCGCCCCAAATCTAGTTACTACACCGGTAGTTCTAAGAGGGGGAGATAGTCTAGCCCAGTCCTTTGATGATGTACCATCAATACGTAATTCCGGAGCTGTAAACGCAGGTCGCTCGCGGAATACCGAAAATTATTATCAGAGTCTTGAGTCAGTAAATCTCATGTCTACTTTGAGTTTATTTATTCTCCATTAATTGGCGCAAGGATTGGTAATACATGATTAACTATTTACATACACTCCCTAATATTGTCATCGGGGTTTTCATAACGTGTATGGGATTGCTGATATCTACAGCGCTTCCTTTGTATATTCGTTGGAAGTACAAATTAAACCCAGATGAGCATCTTGCTAAAGGCGCTGAAGAGGGTTTTAAATTATTCACTTCTATTACCTTGCTTTTAATTGCATTTGCTTTAGTACGAGTACAGGGTGATCATCGTAATGTCGAAGATCTGGTCTCCCGCGAAGCGGCTCTGATGTTTAAGTTAAATAGATCTCTGGCAGCCTTTGGTGGTTCGCATACAGTTGAGCTGCAGGGTGATTTAAAAAATTATGCTGATGCAATAGTTGATGATGAATGGCCTCTCATGGCTAAGAATGAAAGAAGTGAGCAGACCTCTAATGTCCTAACAGACTTGACGCAGGGTATTCGACTGCTGGATCCAAAAAATCCCGTGCAGCAAATGGCAAGAGCTGAAATTGTGACAACCTTAAACCAGCTTTCCGATGTAAGGGAGGCACGGTTATCCGCAGCAAGACTTCAACTACCTTCCTATTTATCAGATGCCTTAGCTATTTCTATTGCATTGCTTGTGATCTTTGGTTGGTTGCAAAATCCTTTGCCCAAAATGGTTGCTTATGTAGGGGGCGTAACGATCGGTATTTCGGTATTGTTTACCCTAGTGATTGCTTTAGAAAGTCTATTTGTAGGTGAAAGCCGAGTAACACCTGACGCCATTGTGCATATTCTGCCTTCTTTAGGACCGTAATAGTGCCCAACAAATCTATCGATTCAGCCGACATGCATTTTTTGCAACTTCGTGGCTCAACAACAGTCATGAAGTTAATGCAGCAGATTGGCATGCAATATATGAATGAATTCCCAAATATTCACCTGCCGTTGCTTGGCGGCGGTACTGCGATGGGTTATAAATCCGCATTTGATGGTACCGCTAATATCGGCATGGCTTCTGGACAGATCCCTCCCAATATCCAGCTGTGGGCTCATAAAAATAAGCTTGAAATCGAGGAAGTCACTATAGCTACAGATGGCCTGGTAGCCATTGTTAATCCAGCCAACCCCATTAATGACTTAACACTCGAGCAGTTGCATGACGTATTCACGGGAGCGACAAATAACTGGAGTTCCTTAGGTAAATACTCAGGGCTGATTAATGTTGTAAGTCATGACCCGAAACTGGGGACCTATGAGCCCTGGAAAAGACAAGTAGCCGGTAAAGAGCATATTACTTTGAGTGCAAAAGTAGTCTCTAATTTAAATGCATTGATGCATGCCATTACCTCCGATCCCTTTGCAATAGGATATGTCGGCACGACTTTTTTGAACAAGGAAAAAGTGAAGCCTTTAGCAATCAATGGCGTATTGCCTACTTATCTCAATATTAAGCAGCTTCGCTACCCCATACGCAATAACTTGCAATTACTGATAAAGCCTACTGCCACTAAAGAGGAAAAGGACTTCATTGCTTATTGCCTTGATCCAAACAAAGGGCAGGCCATCATCAAAGGCGCAGGCTTAATTCCTGTGGTGGGCGAGCAATGATGAATCGTCGTCAGTTACTTCGAAATATAGGTATTGCTGCTGGCCTTGGGGGCGCGGCTCTAACTGGATTAATTGCTTATCCGTACATTATTGCAAGAGTGCAAAAAGAATTAATGATCTCTGGATCGGTGGCGGTAACACGCTTTGTAAGCTTATTAATTGCCCCGTTTATCGAAAAACATCCCCACGTCAAGGTGGCTATTCAAGGAGGCGGATCCTTTGCCGGTCTAGTGGCATTGGATAACGGTGGGATCGATTTAGCGATGATGTCTAGAGATCTAAATTTTGATGAATTTAATCTCGACTTACATAGCAATCTCATTGGTATAGAAGGTATAGCAATTGTGGTGCACCCCAGTATGAATATTAAGAGCATCTCCCTTGAGCAATTGGACGGTATTTTCGACGGCTCAATTAATAACTGGAATGCATTGGGTGGTCCCAACAAGAGGATTCATTTTTATAATAGAAATGAAGGTTCCAGTACGCGTGCTTTCGTAGAAGATGTCGTGTTGAGAGGTTCTAAATTTGCACGAGATGCAAAAATGTCTGACAGTGCTATCGATGTATTAAATTTAATTGCGCAAGATCCGTACGGAATTGGTTATCTTACGAATAAAAATCTCAGCGATAAGGTAAAGGCGGTTGCCATTAATGGATTTGAGATTAATGACAAAACGCTTTTACTTAAGCTTTACCCTCTGTCCAGGGATATGTTCTTAGTTAATAAAAAATCAGCGAATCAAGCTACAAGAGATTTTGTTCGTTTTAGTTTGAGTGCGGCTGGACAAGATATATTTGCCAAGCATGGCTTAACCCAAGTTTCTCTGTAAGGCCTTAGCTCATGGGTAATCCGACTAATGAAGTTGAACAATATCTATTTTCAGCCTTAGATTGGCTTAGAAGTAAGCATCACATTCGAAAAGGCTTGGCCCTAGTTGCCATTGCTATCTTGCTTGGGCTCGCCTGTAAATTTGCCTATGATCTATTTCCGCGGCACTATAAATTAAGTATTAGTGGCGGTGGGATGCTCACCAAAAGCCATCACTTGGCCAAAGTATTGCAAGAAGAAGCGGCTCGACGAAACATCTCTTTAACGATTGAGCCAACAGCAGGTTCATTTGAGGCTCTAAACAACTTAAATGATGGCACATTAGACCTGGCCTTCGTGCAGGGTGGCATTGATCCCGTTGGCTACGACGACGTTAGGCAGGTTGCCTCAATTGCGCCACAGTTAATCCATTTTTTAGTAAAGGGCGATGTCAAGACGATTCATGACATTCGCGGCAAAACCGTCAATCTGGGTGAGAAAAATGGTGGCCCCAGCATTGTCTCCAATCAAATATTGCGTTTTTCAGGTTTAGTCCCTGAAGTGGATTATGTGGAGACTAACTTTAGCGACGAACAGCTCTTGAGCATGAAGCCAGTTTGGTTGCCCGATGTCATTGTTCAGGTATCTTATGCTCCTTCGGCTGCGGTAGATTTTTTGGTGCAAAAGCGCGGCTATCAATTATTAGAAATGTCTTTTCCACCATCCTTGGCAATGCGTATGGGCTGGGTTGCAGACACAAAGATTCTGGCGTACATGTATCAAATCTCGCCACCAGTACCCGCCACAGATATTCGAGTGGTCGGAGTTAATCTGAATCTTTTGGCCAATAAAAATGTTGATTCACGTGCTATATCGGCCTTGTTACCCGTTTTGTATAGCCCACAGATAAGCTCTCGATTCAGCTTTCCTATTTCTGAAGAGAATATATTGACCCCGTCTGGCTTTCCAATTTCCGATGGAACGGAGTTATATATTTCCAGTAAGCAGCCCTTCATGACAGCGCAATTTATAGATCAGATTAAGGTAATTTTCGGTTTGGTTATGTCTTTGTTATCAGTCGCTTTGGTGGTCTTCAAATGGTTTAAAGCGCCGAAGGATGATGAGGAGCCTACAAATAAGGGTGGCGAGGATGACGCCCCTAGTATTGCTGATCAATTCAATAGCATTACAAGCAATATCTCCAAACTAGAATAGCTCTTGCATTGGCCTTGAATTCATCACAGCTAGCATGTTGCCTCTGTATACTTTTCATGCCTTCCGTGGCATGGAGCGTCGAAGTTCTTCAATTTAATTGCACGCGTTCAGAAAATAATTACACTGAAATCTACGATTTAAAGCTTAACCCCGCCTCAAAAAATCAGAAGGCAAAAGTCTTTGTGGATGATCGGGATCTAGATAAGTCTGACGAGTTGGGTAGGCAGGCTGTTAAGAATATCCTCATTACCGAATCGACAGTCCTGATCGCAATGGAGGCTAACTTTCCGCCTGAGAGTTTTGATGGTATTCAGTATGGGCCTGGTTTAGTAAGCACGGTGATCACCATTAATCGCTCCACTGGTCAACTGAGAAAAGCTGAGACCATTAAAGGTGGGATTCTCTCGGCAACTCTTGGTGAGGGTACGAAGACCTACCAAGAGCAATGCGTTGCTGCAAAACCTTAGTTAGGTTCAGTCACAAACCCAAGCTTCGTTAGGCCAGCGCGACGGGATGCGGCTAATACTTGAGCAACATATTCGTATTTCACAGACTTATCAGCGCGTAAATTGATTTCTGGTTGCGGCTCTTTCTGAGCAGTTTTTTCTGCATAGCCATCAAACGTCTTTAAATCAATTGGTGTGCTATTCCAAAATATTTGACCCTGAGCATCAATGGAGAGCTGTACTGACTCCGGCTTTACTTCATTGCGCACGCTATTGGCTTTTGGTAGCTCCACCTTTACCGCCTGCTGAATAACTGGCAGGGTGATGATGAAGATAATAAGGAGTACCAACATGACATCCACCATCGGAGTCATGTTGATTTCGGCCATGATGCCGCTTTCTTCTTGATCGTTCTGAAGATTAAAAGACATGTTTATTCTCCGGACTTCACGCGGGCACCAGTCACAAAGTAAGCGAGGAGATCATTGCCAAAGCGGTTGAGATCGGCAAGTAATAATTTATTGGCGCGGTTAATCGCATTAAAGCCTAGGACGGCTGGAATAGCTACAGCCAAGCCTAAAGCGGTCATGATGAGCGCTTCGCCAATTGGGCCAGCGACTTGATCAATCTGTGCGCTACCTGAGCTGCTGATCGCGATCAAGGCGTGATAGATGCCCCAAACAGTTCCAAACAAACCAATAAACGGTGCAGTTGCGCCAGTTGAGCCTAGGAAAGTAAGGCCTTTTTGTAACTGCGCAGCAACACCATCAATACTGTTCTTCAGACTTCTTGCCATCCACTCGGAGTAGTTCAGTGTCTGCAAGAGTTCGCGATGATTTGTCGATTGACTTTGATGATGGGTAGAGGCGCCACTCGCAGCCTTAGCAATTTGATAATAAGGATTGCTTGCATGACTAGTAAATGCATTGAGGCCTTGGTCATACGAAGTCGCGCGCCAAAATTGATCGAGCTCGGGTTTGAGTTTGCGCAGATTACGTAAATCCCAAAAGCGGGATAACAAAATCACCCAGGTCACAATCGAGCAAGTGAGAAGTGCGAGTGCCACAAAGCGAGTAATAGCATCGCCCTCGAGCCATAAATTTGCTAAGCCAAATGGTGTATTCATAATGTTTAATTCTTTAAATTAAATTTAATTAAAAGGTTAGTAGAAATTCTTTGGGGTGAGCCATTTACTAAGAATGGTTTAAAGCGATAACGACGACCAATCTCTGTTGCTGCTCGATCTAATCTTGGGAATGAGCTCGAGCGTAATAGAGCAACATCCTCAACACTGCCGGATTCATCAATAATCAATCGCACCACCACTTCACCTTGCTCTCCCGATCTCTTCGAGAAAGAGGGGTAGTAAGCGTCTGCATCGGGCTGATAGACGACGACCAGTTTACCAATGTCAGTCTGAATCGGTGTGCCGCTCGACCCAGAGGTGGTTGCGGGCGCAACCGTAGCATTGGGGGCTTGGGATTCGCTTTTAGACTGCTGGGGTGTTGGTGGCGTGGCAGCCTGTTGTTGGGTTTGCGGCGGAGTTGGCGCCTGCGTGGATTTCTCATCCACCGTTTTCTTCTTCTGCTCTTGCTTGGGTTTTGGTGGAGGTGCAGCTGGAGCTGCTTGAGGCTGTTTAGCGGCCTCAGGGCTCACGAGGTTGGCCATAACTCGCGCATCATCCATATTGTTATCGTTGTCAGGCTTCATGCCGCTTTGGAAACCAACTAAAAATAGTATATGCAGAGCAATAACAATGCCAATGATGATGCGTTCGGTTTTATCGAAGGGCAGACGGGTATTTAATTGGTTCAAGAAGGTACTCATTTAAAAGCGCCTACCAACTGAGATTCAATACTGTGCTCATCTAGATCCGATTGCATGAGTTCTTGTGCCATTTGATGCAGTGTCTCTGCATCCTTGCTGCTGATGAATGTAATAGAGCCGCATGTACCTTCATCCAAATCTTTACCTTGCGCCTCAAGTTTTCTTTTGAGTTGGCGCACAACTGCATCACTGGTATCAATGAGATTGATTGAGTCCCCAAGTAATTTACGAATAGCTTTGCGCAAGAAGGGGTAGTGCGTACAACCCAAGACTAAGGTATCCGCGCCAGCATCCTGAATGGGTTCAAGGTGCTCCGCAAGTAACTCTAAGGTTTCTTCACCATTAGCTTGGCCTGCTTCAATCAAGGGAACAAGACCAGCCCCAGCTTGTTTAATAAATTGACAGTTAGGAAGGGTGGCCAGTAGGGCGGTGAATTTATCACTCTTCAGCGTGGCCTCTGTTGCGAGTACGCCGACGATGCCATTCGTGGACTGCATTGCCGCAGGCTTAATGCCCGGCTCTACGCCAATGATGGGAATGTGACTGAGCTGATTGCGAATGTGCGCAATCGCTTCAGCAGTAGCGGTGTTGCAGGCAACCATGATCGCATCACATCCTTGGGCTGCTAGGTATTGGCATAGCTCCATACTGCGGGAGGCTATCCACTCGCTAGACTTTTCTCCATAGGGTGCATTAATGGAGTCCGCCAAATAAATATAGTCATGCTCGGGAAGCTGGCGCAGAGCCTCATCCAATATGGATAAGCCTCCAACGCCAGAATCAAATACCCCGATGAGTGCCAAGTAAAGGTCGCTTAACTATGTATTGCTATTGATAGTTGTCTTAAACAATCTTGACTGGAATACCAGCAATCTTTGCTTGCCATTCTTTTGGACCAGTCTCGTGCATTGAAATACCTGCAGAGCTGACCGCTACTGTTACTGGCATATCTTTGACATCGAATTCGTAAATGGCTTCCATCCCCAAGTCAGCAAAGCCAACTACTTTCGCTGTCTGAATTGCTTTAGACACTAAGTACGCAGCGCCACCAACAGCCATCAAATAAGCAGACTTGTGTTTCTTGATTGCTTCAATTGCAATAGGACCACGCTCAGCTTTACCAATCATCGAGATCAAGCCGGTTTGAGCTAACATCATCTCCGTGAACTTATCCATACGAGTTGAGGTTGTTGGACCTGCTGGACCAACTGCCTCACCGCCTACTGGATCAACTGGGCCAACGTAATAGATCACACGGTTCTTAAAGCTCACTGGCAATTCTTCGCCCTTAGCGAGCATGTCCTGAATGCGCTTATGAGCGGCATCACGACCAGTCAGAATTTTTCCATTGAGAAGCAGTGTTTCGCCTTCTTTCCAGCCGGCTACCTCTTCAGCAGTCAAAGTATCTAGGTTCACGCGCTTTGATTTCTTGGTATCCGGAGTCCAAGTCACGTCCGGCCAATCAGATAGGGATGGTTTTTCTAATATCGCTGGGCCATCGCCATGCAAGTGGAAATGCACGTGACGGGTTGCGGCACAGTTTGGAATCATCGCTACTGGCAATGAAGCTGCATGCGTTGGGTATTCCATGATTTTGATATCCAGAACGGTTGCCAAGCCACCGAGGCCTTGTGCCCCAATACCAAGCTTATTCACCTTCTCGTATAGCTCTAAGCGCAGCTCTTCGGCACGAGTCTTCGCGCCGCGTACGATCAATTCTTGAATATCTACGGGACCCATTAAGGACTCTTTAGCCATCAACATGGCTTTTTCTGGGGTTCCGCCAATACCAATACCTAGGATGCCGGGAGGGCACCAGCCTGCACCCATGGTTGGGACAGTCTTGAGTACCCAGTCGACGATGGAGTCGGATGGGTTGAGCATGACCATTTTTGCTTTGTTTTCGGAGCCGCCACCTTTGGCAGCACAAATCACTTCCACATCATCGCCTGGGACGATTTCGTAATGCACGACGGCAGGGGTGTTGTCGCCTGTATTTTTGCGTTTACCCGCTGGATCAGTCAAAACTGAAGCGCGAAGTGGGTTTTCTGGGTTCATGTAAGCCCGACGAACGCCTTCGTTCACCATCTCAGTGACGCTCATAGTGGCATCGCCCCATTGGACATTCATACCAATTTTGAGGAAAACGACTGCAATACCGGTGTCTTGACACATAGGGCGGTGGCCTTCTGCGCACATACGGCTATTGGTCAAGATCTGAGCGATCGCATCCTTAGCTGCAGCACCTTGCTCAAGCTCATAAGCCTTGCCCATGGCGGAGATGAAGTCCTTTGGGTGGTAGTAGGAGATGAACTGAAATGCGTCTGCAACGCTTTGAATGAGGTCGTTTTGTTTGATATTTGTCATGGTTTTAGGCTTGATTATGTAAGGTTTGTTCTATTTTAAGGGTTTGCCATAGAGCAAATCTAGCGTGTTTTCACTTATCTTATTAGCTCTTGGGGATGCGTTTCCCTAACTCTGCGCTGTTTTTGCGGAAAAAGACGACTGATTATTGAATAGAAGGGCTGTGAAGCATGGAACCATTGATGCAAGAAAACCGCGTATTTAACCCACCAGCAGACTTTGTTAAAGCTGCTGCCATTCCTGGAATGGAAGCTTACAACAAGCTTTGTGCTGAAGCTGAAAAAGATTATGACGGTTTTTGGGGTCGTCTTGCAAAAGAAAACATCTTCTGGAAAAAGCCTTTCACTAAAGTTCTAGATGAATCCAAAGCGCCTTTCTACAAATGGTTTGAAGATGGCACAACCAATGCTTCATACAACTGCTTAGATCGCCAAGTTGAAAACGGTCTTGGTAAAAAGACTGCGATTATTTTTGAAGCAGATGACGGTACTGTTACCAATGTAACTTACCAAGAAATGCTTGAGCGCGTTTGCAAGATGGCAAATGCACTTCGCAAGATGGGTCTCAAGTCAGGCGATCGCGTCATTATTTACATGGCGATGACGATTGACGGCATCGTTGCAATGCAAGCATGCGCCCGTATCGGCGCAATCCATTCTGTTGTGTTTGGTGGGTTCTCTGCACAAGCTCTTCGTGATCGTATCGTTGACGTGGGTGCTGTTGCAGTAATTACTGCTGATGGCCAATTCCGCGGCGGCAAATCTTTGCCTTTGAAGGCAATTTGCGATGAAGCTCTCTCAACTGGCGAATGCGCGAATGTAAAGCATGTCATCGTAAGCAAGCGTACAGGCACTGACGTCACCATGACAGCTGGTCGCGATGTTTGGATGCAAGAAATCGTAGCGAATGAAGCTACTACTTGCGAGCCAGAGTGGGTAAGCGCTGAGCACCCATTATTTATTCTGTACACATCCGGCTCAACAGGCAAGCCTAAGGGCGTCCAACACTCTACTGGTGGTTACCTCTTGTGGGCAATTCTCACAATGAAATGGACATTTGATATCAAGCCAAATGATGTCTTCTGGTGTACGGCTGACATCGGTTGGGTAACAGGCCACTCCTATATTACTTACGGCCCACTCGCAGTGGGTGCTACTGAGATTGTGTTTGAAGGTGTGCCAACTTATCCAAATGCTGGTCGTTTCTGGGACATGATTCAGAAACACAAGGCAACGATTTTCTACACAGCTCCAACAGCGATTCGTTCATTGATCAAGGCATCTAGTAATGATCAAGCAGTGCATCCAAAGAGCTATGACTTATCTTCATTGCGCCTCTTAGGTTCTGTAGGTGAACCAATTAATCCAGAAGCGTGGATGTGGTACTACGAGAATGTCGGTGGTTCACGTTGCCCAATCGCAGATACTTTCTGGCAAACCGAAACTGGTGGTCACATGATTTCACCGTTGCCAGGTGCAACACCAATGATTCCAGGTTCATGCACATTGCCATTGCCAGGTATTCAGGCGGCGATTGTGGATGAAGCGGGTGCAGATGTACCTAATGGTCAGGGCGGCATCTTGGTTGTAAAGCGTCCATGGCCTTCCATGATTCGTACGATTTGGAATGATCCTGATCGTTTCGTAAAGTCTTACTTCCCAGAAGAGTTGGGCGGTACTTTGTATCTAGCTGGTGACGGTGCAATCCGTAATAAAGAAACTGGCTACTTCACTATCACTGGTCGTATCGATGACGTATTGAACGTCTCCGGTCACCGCATGGGTACGATGGAAATCGAGTCTTGCTTGGTAGCCAATCCATTGGTTGCTGAAGCTGCAGTGGTTGGTCGCCCGGATGAGCTGACTGGTGAAGCTATTTGTGTATTCGTGGTTCTCAAAGGTGGTCGCCCAACAGGTGATGAGGCTAAAAAGCTTGCGACTGAGCTACGTAATTGGGTTGGCAAGGAGATTGGCCCAATCGCTAAGCCGAAGGATGTACGCTTTGGTGACAACTTACCTAAGACCCGTTCTGGCAAGATCATGCGCCGCTTGCTGCGCGTGATTGCGAAAGGCGAGGAGGTTACCCAAGACACTTCAACCCTAGAGAATCCAGCGATTTTGGAGCAGCTCAAAGAGTCCGTATAAGTTGCTAAGAACGCTTTTAAAGGCAAACCCTTCCGGCAAACGTATAATCAATGGCTGTACGGAAGGGTGGATGAGCGGTTTAAGTCACACGCCTGGAAAGCGTGCGTAGGTTAATAGCCTACCGCGGGTTCGAATCCCGCCTCTTCCGCCAGTAGTTTGAAACCACCTTCGGGTGGTTTTTTCATTGTTTGTGCCTGATTTTTCCCCTAAATCAGCCCTGGTCACGAAATTATTTAGCCCCTCAACCCCCTGTTTTTAATCAAAAAAGAGGGTTTTTGATCTTTTTGTTGCATTGCCGCAAATAATTCTTGCAGTGCAATAAAAAACTTTTTACAATGGTGCATCGCAATAAATTTTATCAATTTAAAAAGTTAGGAAAACACCATGTTCCAGAATCAATTAAACGACCAACTCTCACAAGCTCAAACTAAAGCCGTTGAAAACGCTAAGTACTTGGCTCAAGTAGCTGTTGAAAGTGCAAAAGAATTAGCTGAAATCAACCAAGCTGCTGCTAAAGATGCTTTAGTTGCTGCTCAAGATACAAGCGCACAATTGTTGGCAATTAAAGATGCACAACAATTAGCAAAATTGGCTCAGCCAGAAACGGCTCAAGAAGCCGCTAAGTACGCTGCTGCTTACCAAGCTAAAGTAAACAAAGTTGTACGTAACGGTAACAAAGAAGTTGCTCAAGTAGTTGAGGCTTCTATTGATGACGCACGTGCTGATATGGTTAAGTTTGTTAAAGAAGCTACTAAGACAGCTCCTGCTGGTTCTGAGGCATTTGTATCTGCATTCAAAACTGCATTCGAAACTTCACTCCAACAGTTTGACCAAGTTCGCGCTTCAGCAACTGACGCTTTCGCAAACTTTGAGAAAAGCATGGACGCTGCATTGGCTAACATTCAAGGCCAATACGCTGTAGCTAAGCCAGCTGCAAAAAGCCGTAAAGCTGCTTAATTCGTTTTAAAAGCTTTGCATGACAAACCGCCTTCGGGCGGTTTTTCTTTGCCTGCTTGTCGTAAGATGGATGTTTAAGAGTCAGCTAGGAGAGAACATGATCTTTGCAATCCTTTTAATGGACCGTCCCGGTACTGCAGAACTACGCATTCAAGTACGACCAGAGCATCGCGCCTATTTGGGTAAGCTCGCGGATAAGATGGCTTTTGCTGGCCCTCTGACATCGGAAGATGGCAAGACAACGGTGGGTAGCTTGTTGGTGATGGATTTCCCAAGCAAGGCGGATGTTGAGGCTTGGTTAGCAGATGAGCCATTCACTAAGGCAGGCGTCTATGAGAAGCCGGTCATTCATGTGTTTAACAATAGCTGGCAACAGCAGGTTGGGTTTCCACCCGCCAAGTAATCAAGTAGACTTCAGGTATGAATTCAACTACATTTCGCTCCCTTGTCATTCTTGTACCGATTGCTGCCATTAGCCTGACTGGATGTGGCTCCATAGAGTCAGCAGCCCAGGATGATTGCACTTCCATTGGTTGGCAAATTGGTAGTAAGGGCTATAACGACTGCTTTAAGGCGCGTGTGTATGAGCGTAAGTTGGATTACTCCCTCCCTCCTGGCGACAAGCCATCCCCATCTGTAATCTAATTTAGGGTTTACCCTTAATAAATTCACTTGAGCTCCGTCAAGGACTTGAGTGCAGAAATAACCCAAAATCGATTGTGATTTTGGGAATTTCCTATATATAGCGAGACAAATCGATTCTCGTTTGTTCGGACGTTCTTAAGCAGGGATTTAAGTACACAAAAACAGCATCATTATTGCGACTAGAAATTAGAGACAAACACTATGAATCACCCAAAACCCTCTGGAGAGATCAAGGCCGTTGCTGTGGCAACTGCGGATGATTTAAGGGAAACCATTCGTCGCAAGAGCAAGCTCAAAGGGCGTCAAGCAGATGATGTGTCGTTGGCAGAAGTTCGCCAGTTAATCGGCGCCGCCCCGCATCGCCGTGATTTGCTGATTGAAAATTTACACAAGCTCAATGATGAATACCGTGCTTTGCATGATCGTCATTTAGTTGCCCTCGCAAAAGAAATGAATTTGCCGATGGCTGAAGTCTATGAAGTTGCTACTTTCTATCATCACTTTGAAGTGGTGCGTGGCAATGATCCTGTTGCTGATATCACTGTGCGCGTATGCGATGGTATTGCTTGTGAATTAGCGGGCGCGCAAAACCTCTTGGCAAAGTTGCCAGCAATTTTGGGCAACCCCAATGTCAAAGTTGTGGCCGCACCCTGCGTAGGCCGTTGTGAGCAAGCTCCAGTAGCAGTGGTACATCAGTACCCAGTACTGTTTGCGACTACCGACAAGGTGAGTGCTGCTGTCAAAAATAATTTGACTACTCAGCCCATGGCTAAGGACAGTGCCAATTTTGATCCTGCAGCCTTGGCTGAAAAGGGTGTATCTCCTCAAGGTGAAAATCAAGCGCTGTCTCCAGACTATGTAGGTTACGAGTCTTATCGCGCACAAGGTGGTTATGCCTTAGCTAAAGAAATTTTTGAAGGCAAAAAAGATGGCGAGAGTATCGTCAAGATTATGGAGAGCTCAGGTCTTCGCGGTCTAGGTGGCGCAGGCTTCCCAGCAGGACGTAAGTGGCGCATTGTGAGAGATCAAGTTGCGCCGAAGTTGATGGCAGTGAACATTGACGAAGGTGAGCCAGGTACATTTAAAGATCGCACTTACTTGGAGCGTGATCCACATCGCTTCTTAGAAGGTTTATTGATTGCAGCTAGTGTTGTGGGTATTGATGCTTGCTATATCTACTTGCGCGATGAGTACCATGGTTGCCGTGAATTACTCGAAGTAGAGCTAGCTAAGCTCAAAGCAAATCCTCCATTTAAATTACCTTTGATAGAGTTGCGTCGTGGTGCTGGTGCTTACATTTGCGGCGAAGAGTCTGCCATGATTGAAAGTATTGAAGGCAAGCGCGGTGAGCCTCGCATGCGCCCTCCATACATTGCTCAAGTAGGATTGTTTGGTCGTCCAACGCTAGAGCACAACTTTGAAACCCTGTACTGGGTGCGCGATATTGTTCAGCGTGGTCCAGAGTGGTTTAGCTCTTTTGGTCGCCATGATCGCAAAGGCTTGCGTAGCTACAGCGTTAGCGGCCGAGTGAAGAATCCTGGTGTGAAATTGGCTCCAGCCGGTATCACTATTCAGGAATTAATAGACGAGTACTGTGGCGGTATGCAAGACGGCCACAAGTTCTATGGCTACCTACCTGGTGGCGCATCCGGTGGCATCTTGCCAGCGACGATGAATGACATTCCACTCGACTTCGATACATTGCAGCCCTATGGATGTTTCATTGGTTCTGCTGCAGTCATGGTGTTTGGCGATAAAGACAAAGCGCGCGATATGGCGCTCAATGTGATGCACTTCTTTGAGCATGAGAGTTGCGGACAATGTACGCCCTGTCGTGTTGGTACCAGCAAGGCCGCCAAGCTGATGCAGTCTAAGTCTTGGGATCAAGACACTTTAGAAGATCTAGCAACTGTGATGGTTGATGCTTCTATTTGTGGTCTAGGTCAAGCTGCACCAAACCCCATTCGCTGTATTGCTAAATATTTCCCGGAAGAGGTTGCTTAATCAGCAACAGAAAAACTAAGGGAAAAACGAGACAAATATGAACGCACCAGTAAATCCTAAAGAACTTGAATTGCAAACCGTTGAGTTCAAGCTAGACGGTCAAACCATCGTGTCTTACGAAGGTGAGACGATTCTCAAAGCCGCTAAACGCCACGGCATAGATATTCCGCATCTGTGTTTCAAAGATGGCTATCGTGCTGATGGTAATTGCCGCGCTTGCGTAGTAGAGATTAATGGCGAGCGTACCTTGGCGCCTAGTTGCTGCCGCAGCGCTACTCCAGGAATGGATGTCAAAGCCAATAGTGAACGTGCATTAAAGAGTCAAAAGCTCGTGTTGGAGATGTTGTTATCAGACATGCCGGACGAGGGCTTTAAGTGGGTAGGAGATAGCAAGGAAGAAGAGCAAAAAAATCAACATGGCGAACTAAGCACCTGGGCAGCACGCATGGATGTGACAGTTCGACCAGAGCTCAAAGCATTACGCCGTGACAAAGTCAGTAATGACATTTCTCATCCAGCGATGGCAGTGAACTTAGATGCCTGTATTCAATGTAATCGTTGCGTACGTGCTTGTCGAGAAGAGCAGGTCAATGATGTGATCGGCTACGCAATGCGTGGCGCTCATAGTGAGATCGTATTTGATCTGAATGACCCGATGGGCGACAGTACCTGCGTTGCTTGTGGTGAGTGCGTTCAGGCTTGCCCAACCGGCGCATTAATGCCTAAAGGTTTAATTGGTTCACAAACTGTGGATCGCAAAGTAGATTCAGTATGTCCTTTCTGTGGCGTCGGTTGCCAAATCACTTACAACGTTAAAGATGAAAAGATTGTTAGCGTAGAAGGTCGTGATGGCCCAGCCAATCACAACCGCCTTTGCGTTAAAGGCCGCTTTGGTATGGACTACATCCATAACCCACAGCGTTTAACTAAGCCACTGATTCGTAAGGCAGGCGTTGCCAAAGATGAGGCCTTGCTAGAAGGCAAGCAAGATTGGTCTGACATCTTCCGTGAAGCGACTTGGGAAGAGGCTTTGGAAGTTGCTGGCGGTGGCCTCAAAAAGCTTAAAGATCAGTACGGCAATAAAGTATTGGCTGGTTTTGGTTCGGCAAAGGGTAGTAACGAAGAAGCTTACTTATTCCAAAAACTCGTACGTACGGGTTTTGGTAGCAATAACGTCGACCATTGCACACGTCTTTGCCATGCATCATCCGTTGCTGCGCTGTTAGAGGGTGTTGGTTCTGGTGCCGTAAGTAATCAAGTGAATGACGTTGAGCACTCGAGCATGATTTTCTTGATCGGATCTAATCCAACTGCCAATCATCCCGTAGCAGCTACTTGGTTTAAGAACGCCGCTAAGCGGGGCGCTAAGATTGTATTGTGCGATCCACGTGCGACAGAAATCAGTAAGCATGCATGGCGCACGATGCAGTTCAAGCCAGATACTGACGTTGCCATGCTCAATGCCATGATTTATACAGTCATTGAAGAGGGTCTGGTTGATAAAGACTTCATTCAGAACCGCTCTAATAATTTCGAAGCGCTGAAAGAAAACATTAAAGGCTATAGCCCCGAAGCAATGGCGCCAATCTGCGGTATTCCAGCAGAGACACTGCGTGAAGTGGCGAGAGAGTTTGCCACTACTAAGTCAGCAATGATTTTGTGGGGTATGGGTGTTAGCCAACACGTTCACGGCACTGATAATGCCCGTTGCTTAATTGCCTTAGTCAGTATTACTGGCCAAATTGGTAAGCCTGGTTCTGGATTGCATCCACTGCGTGGACAAAATAACGTGCAGGGTGCTAGTGATGCCGGCTTGATCCCGATGATGTTCCCGAACTACCAACGTGTTGATAATCCAGAAGCACATGCGTGGTTTGAGAAGTTCTGGGATACCCCATTAGATAAGAAGCCTGGCTACACCGTAGTAGAGATCATGCATAAGATCACTGCGCCGGATAGTGATCCAGACAAGATTCGCGGTATGTATGTCGAGGGCGAGAACCCTGCAATGAGCGATCCTGATTTGAATCATGCTCGTCACGCATTGGCCTCTTTAGACCTCTTAGTTGTGCAAGATATTTTCATGACTGAGACTGCGCTTCTAGCAGACGTAGTATTGCCGGCAAGTGCATGGCCAGAGAAGGTTGGTACTGCAAGCAATACTGACCGTATGGTGCAGATGGGTAAGAAGGCGATTAATCCTCCCGGGGATGCCAAGCCTGATCTGTGGATCATTCAGCAAATTGCGAATCGCATGGGCTTGAACTGGAACTACCAAGGTCCAGATGATGGTGTGGCAGCGGTCTATGACGAAATGCGTCAAGCAATGCATGCAGCCATCAACGGTATTACATGGGATCGATTAGAAAAAGAATCTAGCGTGACATACCCATGTTTATCGGCTGAGGATCCAGGTAGGCCAATCGTGTTTAATGACAAGTTCGACACAAAAGATGGCAGAGTGAAATTAGTGCCAGCCGATATTATTCCCGCGAATGAGCGTCCAGATGCGGAGTATCCATTTGTGCTGATTACAGGTCGTCAGCTAGAGCATTGGCACACCGGCAGTATGACTCGCCGTGCAACCGTCTTGGATGCGATTGAGCCGATGGCTACTGTGTCGATGAATGGTGAAGATATGACTCAGTTAGGTGTTTCTGCTGGCGATGTCATCACCGTTCAATCACGTCGTGGCGAAGTAGGTATCCATGTCCGTAGAGATGATGGCACTCCACGTGGTGTGATCTTTATTCCATTTGCTTACTATGAAGCTGCAGCCAACTTAATCACCAACTCTGCCTTAGATCCTTTTGGCAAGATTCCGGAATTTAAGTACTGCGCCGTCAAGCTTGCTAAAGGCGGTCAGGCTGCCCCAGTAATGGGTTACGGCACTAATGATCCGAAACGGCAGAAGGTTGTAGCTGTTTAACGTCACACATCGTTTCATAAAAACCCCACCTATATGGTGGGGTTTTTATTTGCCAGTCTTCATCATGTTTAAATGAGTGGCTATATTGGGTATTTATGATCAAGATTAATAAAGTTTTATATTTCCAAGCTCAACTCGAGGGCGCGAGAAATTCTCGCTCTGTTAGCGAGCAAATTAATTATTGGGCAAGGTTTGGCAAGGCCTGCATGGATAACCCTGAGTTGCCAACGCCATTTGTTGCCGGGTGCTTGGAAGCCCTTGAGGAATCAAAGTTGGGGCAATTTTCCTCATTTAAACCCAGAACCAAATCTTAGGGCTAATCACTGCGCTAAGATTCAGATTGCCCTTTAGAATGCAGTATGGCCAGTTCAAAACCTCAAGCTTCAGCAGCTAATCCCAAAGCAGAATTACCCGTCCTCATTATTGGAGCGGGTCTTGCGGGCCTAACTGTAGCTTTGCATATGGCCGAGACACAGCCAGTCATCGTGATGGCTAAGCGCGGTCTAGGTGAGGCCGCAACTGCTTGGGCCCAGGGTGGCATTGTTGGGGTTGTTGATAAAGAACATGACAGTGTGGATTCTCATGTTGCTGACACCTTAGATGCAGGCGCAGGCCTCGTGGTGGAATCTACCGCTAGATATATCGCTGAAGAAAGTGCCGAAGCTATTCGTTGGTTGGTGGAGCAGGGCGTCCCATTTACTGCTGATGAGACAGGCCCAATGGGTTTGCATCTCACCCGTGAAGGCGGTCATAGCCAACGTCGCATTGCGCACGTAGCTGATGCCACTGGCAAAGCCATTCACGAGGTATTGCTCGATAAGGCAAGGGCTCATAAAAATATTCAACTGCTAGAGCATTGGATTGCTTTAGATCTGATTACCAATCGTCACTTGGATGCGAAGACGCAGCGCACTAAGCCAAATCGTTGCTATGGTGTGTATGCCTTAGATATTAAAAATAATCGTGTAGAAACGATTGAAGCTAAATCAGTAGTATTGGCTACTGGTGGTGTTGGTAAGGTTTATCGATACACCAGCAACCCAGACACTGCTACAGGCGATGGTATTGCTATGGCTTGGCGTGCAGGTTGCCGCGTCGGTAATATGGAATTTATTCAGTTTCATCCGACGTGCTTGTATCACCCTAGTGATCGCACCTTCCTCATTACCGAGGCAATGCGAGGTGAGGGTGGCTTACTCAAGTTACCAAACGGCACTCGCTTTATGCCAGAGCATGATGAGCGCAATGAGTTAGCTCCTCGTGACATTGTTGCTAGGGCAATCGACTTTGAGATGAAAAAGCACGGCTTAGATTACGTGCACTTAGATGCTACCCATTTAGGCGAGGCATTTATTAAAGAGCATTTCCCCATGATCTATGCGCGCTGTCTGAGTCTAGGTTTGGATATCACCAAAGAGCCCATTCCGGTAGTGCCGGCAGCGCATTACACCTGTGGCGGCGTGGTGACAGACCTCAAGGGAAGAACTGACTTACCAGGCTTATATGCCGTAGGTGAGGCAACTTACACGGGCTTGCATGGCGCCAATCGCTTAGCTAGCAACTCACTATTGGAGTGTGTAGTCATTGGTAAAGCTGCTGCCCAAGATATCTCTGCACTCAAGACGCCAGTTATGCCCAATTTGCCTTTATGGGATGAGAGTCAGGTTGAGGATGCGGATGAGCAAGTGGTGATTGCCCATAACTGGGATGAGCTGCGTTCATTGATGTGGAACTACGTTGGGATTGTTAGAACCAATCGACGCCTTGAGAGAGCGCTGCATCGAATCAAACTCCTCCGATACGAAGTGCAAGAGTATTACGCCAACTTTAAGGTGACGCGTGACCTCATTGAGTTGCGTAACTTGTTGGAATGTGCAGAACTGATTGTGAGATCAGCACTCATGCGCAGAGAGAGTAGGGGGCTGCATTACAGCCGCGACTACCCGGGTACTTGGGCAGTTTCTTATCCGACTATTCTGACGCCTCAGGCTGAAGGTACTTCGGAAAATGCTGAGACTTAATTTATTTCTTGATGGCAGGTTCAGCATGAAGGCTTAAGCCTAATGCAGCAATGACTTTAAGGATGGTATCGAAACCTGGGCTTCTTTCGCCTGAGAGGGATTTATATAAACTCTCTCTAGTAAGCCCTGAATCTTTAGCAACTTGAGTCATCCCTTTGGCTCTTGCAATATCCCCTAGTGCCTTGGCAATAAATGCAGCATCTCCATTTGCTTCTTCTATGCAAGCTTCTAGGTAGGCGGCCATTTCTTTTGGTGTGCGTAGATGTTCAGCTACATCGTATGGGGTTGTGATTGTTTTTTTCATAATAGTCTTTTATAGATTTCTCGCTAAACGTTGCGCTAGTTTGATATCTTGATTTTGTGATTTTTTATCGCCACCCAATAAAAGAATGGTAATTTTCTGGCCATGTTTGGTGTAGTACACCCGGTACCCGGGGCCAAAATCAATCTTCATCTCAAATACTTTTTCACCCACTGATTTAGTGTTACCTGGATTTCCTTCGGACAACCTTTTGATTCTTGCTTGTATCTTCGCTCTTGCTGTTAAATCAAATAAGTTATCTAGCCAGACTATAAATTCTTCCGTTTTTCTAATTTCGATCATGCATTAGTGTATCCAATAGGATACACTAAGTCAAAGAATGGGCTTGATGTTGACCGGGAAATAGGGTGAAAGACTTATAAAATTCTCATCGAAAAATCGACTGCCTTAATATCTTTAGTCAGCTTTCCAAGAGAGATGCGATCAACGCCGGTAGCAGCAATCGCACGCATCTGCTCTAAATCGATACCACCAGAGGCTTCTAATAAAGCGCGACCATTCGTAAAGGCAACAGCTTCTTTCATTTGCTCGGTAGTGAAGTTATCAATCAAAATACTTTTTGCTCCAGCATCCAAGGCCTCTTTTAATTCCGCAAGACTTTCTACCTCCACTTGAATATCCACCCCAGAATTTAGTGCCTGGGCGGCCTTAACTGCAGCAGCAACACCACCTGCAGCAGCGATGTGATTCTCTTTAATTAAGATGCCATGCCATAAAGCAAGGCGTTGGTTTTGACCGCCGCCCACACGCACTGCGTACTTCTGCGCCTGCCGTAAGCCGGGAATCGTTTTGCGTGTATCGAGTACTGCGCAGCCTTTAGGATTGGGGCTCACGCCTGCAATCGCCTCCACATGCTGACGCGCAATGCTGGCCGTCCACGACAGTGTTTGCAAGAAGTTAATACACGGACGCTCAGCAGAGAGAAGGGCGCGAGAGTTGGCCTCAATATCGCAAACCTTAGTATCGGGCTTCATCAAGTCGCCCTCTAGGTAGTGCCAAGTTACTTTTGCTGCAGGATCTAATTTCTTGAGAGTGCCTTCAAACCAATCCACTCCACACAGAACAGCCTGCTCACGAACTATTAATTGGGCATGAACGGGCTTACTGGGAACTAATTGCGCAGTCCAATCGCACTTACCAATATCTTCCATCAGCGCATCAGCAATATTGCGTTGACGGGCTTGCTCTAAAGTCTCGTTGTACTCAAACATGAATGAATCGATCTAAATGAAGAGAAAAATCAAAAGGTAAAAATAAGCAATTAAGCCGCACCAATATTTTTGACAAAGCCATGCTGCGCTTTGGCAAGTAGGTCGGGATGATTCTGGGTGAAGTCCAGCATGCGTTCGACGCAACCTAGCGCCTTAACTCGCACATCTTCCTCGATGAAGATTTCACCAGAGGCATTCTCTAGGCAATCCAATATTCCTTGCAATCCATTCATGGCCATCCAAGGGCAGTGCGCACAGCTCTTGCAGGTGGCGCTGTTACCAGCCGTAGGGGCTTCAATCAATACTTTATTGGGCGCGAGTTGGCGCATGCGATGCAAGATGCCATTGTCAGTTGCCACAATATATTCAGTAGCAGAGCCTTCTACTACCGCCTTAATCATGGCGGAGGTAGAGCCCACAACGTCTGCAAGGTCGACCACTGATTGGGGAGATTCTGGATGAACCAAAACCTTGGCATTGGGATGTGCTGCCATCAACATTTCTAATTCAACTGCTTTAAATTCATCATGAACAATGCACGCGCCATTCCATAACAACATATCAGCGCCAGTCTGCTCTTGAATATATCGACCCAGATGACGATCAGGTGCCCACAGAATTTTCTTGCCCTCAACTTTGAGTTGATGAACGATTGCTAGGGCGCAAGAGCTCGTTACCATCCAATCAGCTTGGGCTTTAACGGCGGCGCTGGTATTGGCATAGACGACTACAGTGCGATCTGGATGCAATGCTCTAAAGGCGGCAAAGTCAGCCGCATCACAACCTAAATCTAAGGAGCAGGTTGCATCTAAGTCTGGCATAAACACGCGTTTTTCAGGACTTAGAATCTTGGCAGACTCCCCCATAAAGCGCACGCCAGCTACGATTAAATTCTTGGCGGAATGATTTTTACCAAAACGTGCCATCTCTAAAGAGTCGGCAACATATCCACCGGTCTCCATCGCTAAATCCTGAATATCGCCATCAACATAGTAGTGAGCCACCAATGCAGCATCTTTCTCGATCAGCAATTGCTTAATACGGGCAATCACAGCCGATTTCTGATCTCCATGGAGTGGGGGTGGCGTCTTAGCCCAAGCTTGGGCCGTGCAGGTCGCACCAGCAGCATCTTGCTGGGGGTAATCAAAGGCAATGGGGGTGCTAGCTATTGAAGTCATGGGTAATTTTAGCCTCCTTAATTCAGGCGCATATTTGACTTGATTAGGATTGATTATGTAGCTACAATGTAGCTACAAAAATGACATTAGAAAAAATCATAGCTGGAGGTTAAAAATGGCAGCAAATGCAGTTGTTCGCGCGCGCATAGATGCGGATATTAAAAATGAGGCCAGCCTTGTCCTTGAAGCAATGGGATTGACCGTATCTGATGCATTGCGGATGATGTTGGTCAGGATCGCGACTGAAAAGTCTTTGCCATTTGAGCCGCTAATTCCAAACGCAAAGACAATTTCAGCTATGCGCCAAGCCCGCGAGCGTCAGTTGATGTCCTTTGGTTCAGCAAAGGAGTTGCTGAAAGATTTGAATGCGGAGGATTGAAAGAACTACTCAATTCAAGAAGGACTACAAGAGAGAGACAAGAGGGAGGCATAAGACAGCCCTAGAGTCTGCATTGATTGAAGTGATAGATCTACTCGTTGTAGATCAAGAGCTTCCAGAACGATATTTTGATCACAGCTTAGTAGGGCAGTGGAAAGATTTTAGAGATTGCCACATTAAACCTGATTTAGTGTTGATATATGCAAAGCCAGATCCAGAAACTCTCAGTCTCGCAAGGCTTGGTTCGCACAGCGAGTTGAGTCTATAGTCACCAAGGCTATTAATGGGTTTGCGTAAGCTGCTGATTAAATAGTAGTAGCATCTGTATCCATGAAATATGCAAACGAAGCCCTCTTTCTAGTTTTTTCACTCTTGCTCAGTGGCTTGTTTATTTCCTCTATCCCTTACTTTCGCAAGAGCAGGCTAAGTAACTTCAATAACCTTTGGTTGATTGCCCTTGGGTTCAATATTATTGCGTTCTTATGCTTTGCATCAGCCTCCACTATTTCACCGTTCCTCCTGACGCTCGCAAATACGTTTTTCTTCGCAGCATACTTTTTTCTCGCATTATTTAGCCGATCAATTAATGCTGGATCGACCAAGAGATTGATCCGGGTATCACCAGCCCTTTTTATTTTCTTTGCTTTTGTATTTGAATATTTGCGACAGCACGGCACATTTCAAGCTAGGGTTCTATTTGTAGTTTGTGTACTAATAGCCTGTCTTGTGTGGATCTTGATTGAGTTATTCATTGCCCGTAAAAAAAGCCGTCATATCCAACTTGATTTTTTAATGCTCACCACCTTTGCTGAGTTGGTGCTTGGATTAATTCGTCTATGGATGGTTCTTTCGGCAACCACAGTGGGCAATATTAATTTGTATGAAGAACCCTTCGTAAGCACCTTAGTAAGGTGGTTCGGAGTCTCCTTTACCATCTTATCCTATGTTTCTATTTTAGGGTTCTGGGCTGAAACCTTAAGCAATGAAAACGCCAAAAACATAGAGGACAACATACGTGTTCGCGACTTGCTTTTAGAGCGCGAGTCTTTAATTGCTAATCTATTGAAAGCCAATAAGACTGCAGCTACTGGCGCACTCTCAGCTTCAATTGCTCATGAACTCAATCAACCATCAGGAGCCTCCAATCTCAATATTCAATTTTTGAGAATGAAGTTAGAGCAAGGCTTACTTAGCGCGGATATCGGTAAAGAGGTTTTAGATGCACTTGAGTTTGATAACAATAGAGCGGCAACGATTGTGAAATCCTTGAGGTCCATCTTTACTGAGGCTGACTTGCAGACACAAGAGTATGACTTGGGAGATTTGATCGCCAAGGTCTTGGATATTGTTAAGCCAGAGCTGAAGGCTAAACAGATTCAAATTCAGTTAAGGGTGGAATCTGGCCTCATCATCAAGGTGAGCGCCAGCGAAATTGAGCAAGTGATTTTAAATTTGCTTAACAATGCGATTCAATCCATAACAAGCTCGGCTATGTCTGATGGTGTCATCCAGATTGAAGCATTTGCGGATAGAGACTTGGTTAATTTCAGCATTACAGATAGTGGGGCGGGAGTGCCGGCCCAGTTTAAGCAAAATCTATTTGAGTTACTCAACACTACCAAGCAGTCAGGCATGGGCTTAGGGCTGTGGCTGTGCAAGCACATAATTACTAGATATGACGGCGCTATATGGCACGAGGATTCAGCTAGTCAAGGCGCTATATTCAGGGTCAGACTGCCTCTTCAGAGATAAATTGCCATTTACCCTCCCATCATATGCGCCATAGGGCTAATGGGAATTCCCCTTATTGGTAATATAATTTATGCATTAATTATCAGGCACTTAGCTTGATTTTGTTTCCTTATTGGGTTATTTATCTTGAAATACAGCACTCCATCGATTCAATTTCACAAATCCTTATTCGCTCTTGCGGCAATATGCATGTTTTCTGCTGGACAGGTTTACGGGCAAGTAGATGCCGGTGCATTGCAGCAGGGTCTAGAAAAGCAGTTGCCTAGTCCATCTCCCTTAGCTTTGCCTGAGCCGGGTCCAAGAGAGCAGTTACGCCCAAGCGAGTCATCTCAAAGCGAGGTTCGTTTTGAGGTGAAGTCTTTTGTTTTAGAGGGTGTCAGCATTCTTCCGGCAGATTCAGTTCAAGCTATTTTAAAGTCTTGGATTGGTCGCCCAGTCAATTTTGATGATTTGCAAAAAGCCTGTGATGCTGTGGTTGAGCTCTATCGCAAAAATGGGTACACAGTGCAGGCTATATTGCCCCCACAAAAAATTTCGAATGGCGTTGTGAAGATTTTGGTAACAGAGGCAAAGCTCAGTAGTGTATTTGTTGATACGCCTAGTGGAGAGACGCGTTTCAGCAAAGAGACTGCAGCTGAATATATTACTTATGCGAATCCGATTGGTGAGCCACTCAATACCAGGGCGATTGAGCGTGCTCTGATTATCCTTAATGAAACACCTGGCGTTATGGTTTCTAGTCAGTTGGAGCCTGGTCAGAAGGATGGTGAAACCGCTTTGCGATTGCAGCTGACTCAGCCGCAGTGGTACCAAGGCAAGGTAGAGGTTAATAACTACGGTAGCCGATCTACTGGAGCCAATCAGGGCGTGATTGCATTAAGTGCAATTAACCCAACTGGTATTGGTGATTCAGCATCAATCAATGGCATCTATTCCGAGGGTTCGCAGTATGTGCAGGGAGCCTATTCATTGCCGGGATCAAAGGATGGCTTGCGTTTAGGTATTTCAGGAACTGTCCTGAACTATAAAAACGTTAGCAACTATGCGACTAGTGCTGGTGGTGGCTACGGTGACGCTTGGACGGGTGGTGTGAGTGCAGCTTACCCATTAATTCGTCAGCAGGGTAGTAATGTCAACGTCACGGCAAACTACGATGTGAAGAGCTACACCAATAACAATATGTTGAGTTTATCAACCATTAGCGCATACACCATTAACAATGCGTCTTTGGGTTTGTCGGGCAATCATTATGATGCCTTTGGTGGTGGTGGCGTCAGTGCCGGCTCAGCAAATATCGTATTAGGTAGCCTGAATATTTCAAATACTAGTACCCAAGGTTATGGGCAGTACACCCCACAAAGTTTTACTAAGTTTACTTTTGCAGGTAATCGCACGCAACAGTTATCAGAGGATGGTGCAACCACAGCATACGTATCTATTAGTGGTCAGTTAGCTTCCGTGAATTTGAACTCAGCAGAGCAGATCTATATGGGTGGTCCCTATGCTATTCGTGCATATCCAGTTGCTCAGGGCGGTGGTTCACAGGGCGGTATTGGCACCATCGAGTTGCGTCAACAGTTTCCAGAGCGCATCATGGCTAGCATCTTTTTTGATGCAGGCGTAGTGCAACAATATAAAAATCCTTATACCAATTGGCAGGGTCAAACCAATGCCAATAATACGTACTCCTTAATGGGTGCCGGTATGGGTCTGAAGTGGGAATGGGAGGGCTGGAATTTAGGTGCCATGGTTGCCTGGAAGGTTGGCAGTAATCCGCTCTATAGCCAGTCTGGCCAAGCAGTTAATACTGACGGTACAACTACCGATCCACGTGGCTGGATTACAGGCAGCTACCAGTTTTAACTCTAATGAATTGATCTTTTAAGATAGGCTTACTGATGCAAATGAAATGCTTTTTACCAGCTACATTTATCGCATTGGTTGGCTTGGGTCATCTCAATGCACCTCTAGCCCAAACAAGGCCGGATGCCAAAGATGTTAAACCAGATTATGAGTTTGTAGCAACCGTCAATGGCACCGCAATCACTCAAGGTTTACTCAACCTCAACATTCGCGCGCTAGTTTCGCAAGGTCAGCGCGATACGCCAGAGCTTCGCCAAGCAATCAAAGAAGATTTAATAAATAAAGAGCTTATTGCTCAAGAGGCAACTAAGCAGGGACTTGCGAAAGAAATTGATTTCCCGGATCAGATCACGCAACTGAAGCAAAACTTACTCCTGCAGGCTTATTTAGAAGATCACTTTAAGAAAAACCCAATCACTGACGCAAGGCAACGTGAGGAATACGATCGTCAGCGCAAACTGATGGGCGATGGTGGCAATAGCAATCAATATCGAGTGAGTCAGATTGTGGTTTCCACGGAGACTGATGCGGTTGACTTGATTCGCCGCGTACAAAAAGGTGAGCTCTTTGGCAAGTTGGCTCAAGAGTACTCCATTGATCAGGGTTCTAAAGCTCAAGGCGGTGCGCTGGGCTGGGTGATGCCGGGGCAGGTGATACCCGCTGTGGCTAACGTGTTGCCAAGCATGGCAAAGGGCGCCATTACAACTATGCCAATTCAGACTCCGGCAGGATGGGTAATTTTGAGGCTAGATGACAAACGCGCATTCAAGGTTCCTAGTTTTGAGGAGGCCAAACCACAGCTCAGGCAGGCGATTGTTCAGCAATACCTGGCCGAGGCAGTTAAAACTCTAAGAGCTAGTGCTAGGATCGTCCAATGAGGCTAATTAAAGTCCTGGCGCTTGCTTGCCTGCTCATGCTGTCTATTTCAGCTTATGCTGAGAGGCTAGCCTCTCAAAACTGGGTTGCAGACCTTAATGGCCAAACCAATGAGGCTTATACAGCGAATGACTCCAAATCCTCCTTTGGAGTCTTCTGTTCCGGTGAAAAGTGCCTTTTTTACCTCCATCAGAGCCTGAAATGCGATCCGGGTACTAAATACTCGGTTTTGATGAATAGCCAGACGGTTTCTACCGCCCTAAGCATGGAATGTACCCAGATTGGGGGTAACTTATTCCAGATTCTCGACCCTTTTGAGGCAGTTTTAAGGGCCACCCAGGCGGGGGAAATGATTGGGTTTGCCGTCGCCCTGCAATCAGGTGCTTTTGCAGTAAATCGCTTCAGTTTGGTGGGGGCAAAACCGGCCATCGAAAGAGCTCTTTTGGAGGCTGCAAAAAGCAAATTTAGAGAGCAAAAACAGGCGCCAGAAAGTGCTCCAAAAGCACCTTTAAAAGATATCTCTATTTAAAGTTTCCAGCGCTTTAATTAGCGAGGTCTCGCAATCGCATTTCAGAATCTGCAAGCGAAATAACTTCCTATTACATCGTTCAACAAACCACATTGCAATGCGATGCAATGCATAGTTCATGTAAAAAATGAAATGTAGAGTGCGATATTTACAGTCACTTAAAGTAATACATGAACTTATAAATCGGTTAAATCACAAACATTTTTAACGATCAATCGATCGAAAAATACAAAGAAGAGTTGAAGAATGGGCGCCTAGAATGAAGGTCAAAAAAGTGCTGTTAGCATGGAAAAATTCATCTCAAAATTGCACCAAAAACGAGCGTATTTTAAGGGTGAAAAAATTGAAAAATATTGCCATATTTGAGTTGTCAAAAAACGGCGATTTCCAATAAAAATGAACTCAGATTTTGAGGTCAAAAAGCGCCAACATTAGCCCCTAAAAATGCCGGAATCATGACGTCAGAAAATAGCGCATTTGCAGATCAAATACCGCAAATGAAATAGTGGTAAAGCGACCTTCAAAATGCGCATAAAAAAGACCAGATTTTGGCAAAGATTTACCATCTAAAAATGAAAAAAATAGGCTCGAAAAATGCTCAATTTGAGCAAATTTTGAGCCTGTTTTTGCCCCCGCTAGTGAGGGCAAAATTCCACAAAATGTTACTAATTACATAAGTCAATAACCCCTATTAATTCACTTCAATGTAATTGGGTTTCTCTAAACCCTTGAATTTACAGGGGTCAAAATGCACCAAAAATGAACATAAAAGAAGGTTGGCTTTAGGGCTAACTTTTGGGCATACTACTTGACCCGAAGTCATATAAACAAAGGGCTTCAGGGGGAAAAATAAAAGCAAGAGAGATAAATTTTTAGCAATAATTTCGCCGCAATAAATGTAGTAACAGTGCGAAAAAATAAAACGTAATTTTTTTGAAAAAAAGAGCCACAAAAATTCTTAAGCAGTTTGCATTTTCGTTTGCAAAAACGAAGGGGATTTTTGTCGTCAAAAAATCGCAAATCTTTGCTGGATTTTTGGTTCTTAGCCAATGCAATTTTGTAGTCGCGCAGACTGCAGTAAATGCACTCCCAACTGGTGGAAATGTCGTCGCTGGAAATGCCACAATTTCTCAGACACAAACTGCCACTTCAGCAACGATGAATATCAACCAAACTTCACAGCGTGCTGTTGTGAATTGGGATGGCTTTAACGTTGGAAAAAACGCTCAGGTCAATTTCAATCAACCAAATGCGCAAGCTGTTACTCTGAATCGTGTAACTGGAGCGAGCGCATCGATGATCGATGGTGCGGTACGTGCAAATGGCCAAGTTGTACTAGTCAATCCGAATGGGGTGACCTTTGGTAAGGGCGCCGACATTAATGCGGCTGCAGTAGTTGCGACAACGATGGATATCGCCAATAAAGATTTCATGGACGGCAAATCCACCTATCGCGGCAATGGAAAAGGCGCCGTTGTTAATGAGGGAAAAATCAGCGTAAATGACCCTAATGGATACATCGCCCTCTTAGCCCCAGAAATCCGCAATGAAGGCTATCTTTTGGCCCGAAAAGGACCCAATAATGGGGTGGCTTTAGCAGCAGGAGAGCAAATTACCCTCGATTTCCGGGGTGACCGGCTCATTTCGGTCAATGTGGATAAGGCCACTTATGGCGCCCTCATCGAAAATAAGCGGGTTGTAGAGGTTAAAGGTGGCCTGATCGTAGTAGCTGCTGGATCTGCTAACCAGCTTATGGGATCGGTTATTAAGAACTCTGGCCGCATTTCAGCTTCCTCCATGGTTAATAACGGCGGCGTCATTGAGTTGGTCGCCGCTAATGTAACCCAGGCCGGTATCGTGGCTGCAAATGGTAAGGGAGTCAATTCAAAGGGTGGTCAAGTCAATATCGTGGGTGAGAACATTACCTTGGCTCAAAACTCTAAAACTACGGCCACCGGTAACTCGGGTGGCGGTAATGTTGAGGTCGGCCTAGGAAGAACTCAAGCCACCAACACAAACCAAGCGCCAGTTCAGGCGATTGCTCAATCGGCTGCACCACTTACATCAACTTCAACTGTTGAGACTCGCCAGGCCATTGCAAAACAAGTTTCTGCCGTTGCTAGTGAAACCAAGCAATTGGCTAAAACAGTAACAGTGGAAGCGAATGCAACGGTGAATACTTCTGCAATACAAAGTGGTGATGCTGGAAATATTGTGATTTGGTCAGAAGTGAAAACTGCTGTTAATGGAATTCTGAAAGCGGTGGGTGGAGTACTTGGTGGTAATGGTGGCTTTATTGAAACCAGCTCTAAAGGTAGTGTTGTTCTTGGTAAGCTATTTACTGTTGATACCAGCGCAACAAATAAAAATACCGGCAAGTCTGGTTTATGGTTCTTGGATCCAATTGATTTAGTTATTGACTCTGGTGCTGCGAATGTAATTTCTGCTGCACTCTCAAACAACAACGTTACTATTGAAGTCAATGGCAATGCTTGCCCAAGCCTTGGTGGCTGTACTCAGAACGGTACTGGCAGCTTAACGATTGCTAGTGGCGCAGACATCTTGAAGCAGGGCGGCACACTCACTACGCTGAAATTAAATTCATCTGGAATCTTTAATCTCAATGCCAATATTTCTGGTGAAAACTTAAACGTCATCATCAACAGTTCAATTGCATTCTTAAATGTTGGAACAACAATTAGCGCGTCGCAAGTAACAGTGCAAGCGCAAACTGTTTATGCGAATGGCACGATCAATGCATACGGTGTAAGTAATGCATCAACACCACTTGGTGCTGCGATTCAATTGCTTGCGCAAGCAGTGTATGTCTCTGGTCGGTTAAACGTTACAAGCAATTCAAATACAAGCAACAATACAAATACAAATACAAATAGCAACACGATTACGTACAACGGTAACGTGATTCGTAGAGAAGATATTCCTACATTCTTAACGGCGCAAAATAATGCAACAACTGCGCTAGATGTGGTGTATTCAACCACTGCAGCGAATGATTCAGTAGCGGATCGTGTCAATACACAGACCAATGTCGTCTATTTGAGTGCCGCCAACAGCATCACGCTCTATAGCACTGCAGAAATCAAAGCTAATGGCACTACTGGGGGCTACATCAACCTCACTGCGCAGGCCTTTAATGCACAAAGTGGTTCACTATTACAAGCCAACGGCAACAACGGCCCCGGTGGAGTAATCACTCTAACAACTAGCGATGTACACCTTTCAGGAGCGATCAGTGCTAACGGCACAACGGGTGGCTCTTTTGCGCTTTCTGCAAATTCTGCCCAATTTGACGGCACAGCAACCATCCAGACTAATGGCTCGAACGGCCCTGGAGGCACCATAATTATTGATGTTTCACAAGATTTAATATTTGTCAATAGTGGTTTATACGCAAACGGTATAACGGACGGCGGTAGTATCCGAATCCTCTCTCGTGCGGGGAATTTAAGCCTCTTTGACTCATTAATTCAGACTAACGGCGGCAATGGTCGCGGCGGTAGCATTCTGCTTTCCGCAAATAATGGCAGTACCAGCATTTCTAGCGTCCTCGAATCCAACGGCGCAACCCAAGGCGGCAATATTCTCATCACCGCTAATGACATCACCCTAGAAAACAACTCAAATATCTCTGTAACAGGTAATACTGGCGGCGGAACCGTGCTCGTTGGCGGCGATTGGCAAGGTAGCAATGGCGTTTATCAAGCCACTACAGTCACCATGAAGCAAAACGCCGTGATCGATGCGAGTGCATTGATCAATGGTGATGGCGGTAAGGTGGTTTTGTGGAGCGATGTTCAAAATCACAACTCACGCACAGAAGCCCACGGCTCAATCTATGCAAAAGGTGGTGCAATCAGTGGACGCGGCGGTAATGTAGAAACATCTGCCGGCACCCTTAATACCGACAACATCTTTGTTGATACAAGAGCGGCTGATGGAAGCGCTGGTAACTGGTTACTGGATCCATATAACTACGTAATCAATGCTACAGCTGCCGGTCGTATAGCTAGCGATCTAGCAAGCTCTAACATTTTGATCAGCACCAGCACGTATTCAACCTACTACGATAGTTATGGTGACTGCAGTACTTGCGGAGATATTTCGATTTACAACGCTATCACTTACACAGGCTCAGGTGCGAGAACACTTACTTTTAAGGCTGATAGTTCAATCTCGATTTATGCGAATATCATCTCAACTAACGCAGCACTCAATGTAATTTTATGGTCTGATCAGCAACAGAAGGGCGGAAATGGAGTTGGTGGTTGGATTTACCTGGCGTCTGGCGTAACGATTTCTTCAAATGGCGGCAAGATTGTATTGGCCGGTGGCCTTGATAATGGCGCAAACGGCGGCATATCGGGAGATGGAACTCCGGATAACTTTGCCTGGAACGCTTTAACAAACGATAAAGCCGGTATTCAGTTTGGACCTATCGGTGGAGCTAGCGCGATTAGCGGAAGCTCAATTAATCTGCTAAGTAATGGCGGCGATATTATTATGCGCGGATACACATCCGGCGTAACTCCATACCCTGGCATGACCACGCAAAAGACGTTCAAGATTGATTCTGGAGCTGGAACCATTACGATTTTTGGCGCAAGTAATGTTGGCCATGGATTTGAGTGGGTATATGGAATTGACGCGGCTGATTTTGTTATTACATCAGCCAGCACAAGCTCCAATGCAATCTCTATTACCGGCTCAACAGCAAGATCTGGGTATACGGCCGGAATTGTTGCTTTAAGAAGCGGAAATTATCTTATTCAGTCAACAGCGGCGACTGGAGGCGGCATTCAATTTGTTGCTGATAACCAAACTGCGTCTGGCGGTCAGATGATTTTCAGTGGTGCTGGTGGCACAGCATACATTTTGTCTGCAAATGGTCCAATCAATTATTCTGGTTCTGGCGGTGATTCAGGTTTTACTGCTAACGGCGGTTCTATTAAGCTGGGTAGTAATTCTGCGGTAACCGTTAACGGCGTCACTTCAAGCGTTGCATCGTCAACCAGCAATATTTCGCTGACTACAAATAATTTTATATTCAGCGCTAGCTCAGCCATCAATACCACTGGCTCATTGACCATCCAGCCTTTTGGAACTTCATTCAGTGACGTCACCTTATCAAATGTTAGCTTTGCTTCAAGTTTGAGCCAAGTTACTCTTGGTAAGGCGGGTAATGCAGGTCGATTGACGATCAGTAGCAATATTGCATCAGCTGGTGCGTTCACCATTTATAGCGGTAGGTTGCTTATAAGTACCAATATCTCTGTTACTTCAGTTGGCAATATGTCCGTAACGACTGTTTTCCCTACAAACGAGATAGGTCTTTATCTTTATAGCGGGGCCTTGCTAGAGTCCACAGGCGGCACTATGAATATTACTGCTGGCTCAGGTGGCTCATATGATATTTACACAACCAATGCCACAATCCGGTCGTATGGCGATTTAACAATTACGGCTAACGCTACAAGTAATAGGGCTATCACACTAGATCCAAGTAGCTTGATTCGATCTACCAATGGCGCCTTAACTATTACAACAACATCAACGGCTGAGATTGCTCTCTGGTTGAATACCAGCACCCAGATTTTGGCATCAGGTGCAATTTCGATTACGGCGAACTCCTCCACTAATGAAGGCTTGTTTTTAGAGGCAAGCTCAAAGATTCAATCCACCGGCAGCACATTAGATATCTCAGCCGTAGGTGGAACCATATTAAGAAGTGGAGCCCAGCTACTATCAAATGGCAACTTAAATATCTATAGCAATGGAACTGCAACGAATAGAGAGGGCTTGGATGTTTACGAGGGCGGCTCTGTGGTGGTTCAATCTAGTGCCGGCAATGTCAACATTAATGCAATTGGTTATCACGGCATTTATTTGAGTAATGCCTCGACGACGATTCGTGCGTTTGGCGATTTAAATATCAATGCGCTTGGAAGTACGCAAATCGCTATTTATGGCGAAGCTTCGGGCACTTGTGCAACAAGTCAGTGCGGATTAATTTCTGATACCGGCAATATCACAATCAATGCAATTTCAAAAGACAATAGCGTTAATGGCTACTACGCATACTATTTGCGTAACCCTGTAGTAGCTAATGGAACTGATAGCGGCAAGGGAAATATTTATATCAGCGCTACCGGTAAATATGGCGGTATCAATGGTGATGGTGGAACTTATGCCTATCTTAAGGCGCAGGGGAATATTGAT
>NZ_JACVPM010000005.1 GCF_018881905.1 Polynucleobacter sp. MG-27-Goln-C1 | reverse complement strand
TTTTAAATCTCACGTTAGTCCAATAAAATCAATAACTTACAGTCATTTGGTGACAACTAAACAGCATACCTGTGACAGTTACGACTCAGTAACTATGCTGCCTTCTGGAACCCCTCTAATGCCTCTAATCCGTCCTCTAAAGCACGGGGTGCTAGATGCATATAACGCTGGGTAACCATGATGCTTGAATGACCCATCCAGTTCATTATAAATGTGGCGTTCTTGCCAGCCTGAGCCAACCTACTGGCACATGTATGGCGAAGCATATGGACACAAAACTGGTCATCATCATTCATATTCATGTGATCCTCTAACCCATCCCAAAGCTTCCGGAGTTGGTTATCAGACATGCCCTGAAACAGGGTCACATTACCCCTTGCTTTACGCTTCTCGAGGATGGCTCGAACACGTCTAGTCAACGGGACACTTCTTGCCTTGCCGGACTTGGTAGTGCCAGCATGGAGTACTGCATAGCTGCTCTCACAATCAGCAATCTTCAAGCTTAGGATCTCATTCCTACGGAAACCAGTATCAATGGCAACCTGAATCAAATCAGCTAAGTTTTCGAGACCACGAACTTCACAATATTGGAGTGCACTTTGCTCTTCTTCAGGAGTCATGAAGCGAATGCGGTGTTCTGATTCTCTTCGTCTAGGAATCCTTGGAGTATTACCAACCAGACCCTGCTCTTCCGCATACTTCAACATCACGGACATAGTGGACATCTTCCGGTTAATCGTACCGCCTGAATTGCCTTGATCAATGAAGTGTTGTGTGAGGTTCCTAAGTTTTTCTGAAGTCACCTGAGATACAGGTAAGTCTTCACCTAAGAAATCAATACACATCTGAGCATTTGCTTGGAGCTTCTCATCAGATCTACTGTTAGACCATATGGCTTTCGCAGTGAGGATCTTAAGGAGGCTTAGGGTGGTCTCGCCTGTACTGCTGGTGGACTGCTGGGTAGCCCCAAGTCTTTTAACGATAACTTCTAATTCAAACTTCTTTGCTTCTGCTTCACTATTAAAGCTTTCTCGGATCCTATCTTTACCAGATCCGATACTCACGACCCACTTCTTACCTCGTAGGTTAATTGGCATATCAAAGTCCCTCGATTAAGCCCTCAACTAAAGATTTACCAGCAGGTGTGAGGACGATCACCTTCTGTCTACGATCTACTGGGTTGTCATATGCATGAATCAATGACACTCCAGCGTTCTGGCGATACTTAGGGATAAACATAAGGTTCGCCATGTAACGAGAAGCAGTACCCATCAATAAGCCACATTGGGCTGTTATATCTCTGAGTGAACTACCTTCGTTTTTTGCTACAGCTAGGAAGAATTTGATTTGCCCTAATGGCATTTCAGAATCTAGCTCACTAATTTTGCGAACGATCTCTTCAACTTTATTGATCTTTACCCGATCTTTGGTGCTGATGGTATTCATCAGATGCTTCTCCTTGCTTCGTTAAATTGCATACAAAATAGACATTCAGGAACCATATCTCTGTCCCGAACCTATCCCTGACTATCAGGGGTTTTAGCTGGAAACTATCTATGAATTGAAAATAAAATGGGACATTTATCCTTATCATGCTTACCTTTCGTGAGTGTACAACAATAGATCACGGAGTAAAGACTATCTTCTCCGTGTGGGAATTCTTAGATCCGTAACTAAGTACTGTATGGATATACAGCTACTATAACTTAAAATTATTACAACGAATATGGTGTTAGCCCTAAGGCAAACAGGTTCAGCTATCCGTCTATGGGGATAGGGAAAAAATCAAAAAAAATTTTCGGTTTTTTGTCCGAAATATGTCACATTTTTGCAGATAAAACCCTTAAAAATCAAGGGCTTATATCAATACAATGATGGAGCATTGGGGAGCCTGAAAGGCTGATTGTTTTCGGGCTTGTTAATGTTCAGCTCATAGAACGGGACGACCTGAGGAGCCACCTGAGGAACCCCATTAGGCACGGCTGGATAATTGCTAGAACTCCCTACCGCTCTGCCCGTGGCATCGTAATAAGTAGTCCCTGACCCGTAATTAGTGGAGCTCCCTATAGGTCTTCCGTTTGCATCATAGTAGGTCTTTGCCGTTGACTGCTGGGCAACTGCTGGGAGGCTTAGAGCCACCCCTAAGGCTAGTGCGTAAAGCTTCATAAATCCCCCTTTAAAAGGTTTTAAGGTAATTCCTCTAGCCCCCTCTTACGAAGAGGCTATGAGATTGCCCTATTTACTGCGCTGGTAGTCCCTTTGGTGCTTCTGCTGCTGCTTATCCCACTTCTTAACGCTAAAGAAAAGCCACCCTATGCAACCAAATACAGAGAACCAAAAGGAATACATGAATAACATTAAAAAGGCTTGCTTCATGCTGTCCCCTCGTTTAGTAGCTTGGCGATATTGTCCCCGCCTACAGATCTAAACCAACCATACCCGTGCCATTGTCTGCGACCATTCCAGCCATTAGTAAACTCGAACCTGAGCCAATTCTCCCCCCAATTAAGGTGGATATCAATTGCCCCCTGCTTGATGGCTTCCTTGACCTTTTTAAGGATTATCGCTTGGCTTGGGCGTTTGCCCTTGTAATTGTGTTTGTAAAAGGTGCTCATGCTACTGCCTCCCATTCTCTTTTAAATTCTTCCAGCGTTATGTAATCGCTCCAGTTTGTGAGATTGTTTTCAACTCTGTAAGCTGTAACGCTCTTGTGGCATTCCTCTTCATAAAACTGAATCGTCCAGTTTTTAAGATTCCAAGTGAACTGCCCACTATTACTGGTGAGCTCCTCTTCTATCTCATCGCAAAAGTTTGACCTAAGAATTTCTACCGCTCTTTTTAAATGGCTGATTGTGCTCATGCTGTTACCTCTTTTAATAAAAATTTATAGGCTGAATTTTCAAATTCTGAAAAGTCTTTTTTAGACACTTCAATAACATCATCAGGATCCAAAAGATCCGAGACAATCAAACCTGTATCACTTAAGGAATATTTTTTCTCTGTATCGGTAATAAACATTACGCAACCTCCTGCAATTTGATAGTGGAATACTTCAAGGCATCTACAACAAAACCGCTAGTGTCCTTACGGGCTCTTCCCTTGGCATACAGGGCAACAACAACCCCCTGCGGATCTAAAAATCTTAGGTCTGATTCATCCCCGTTAATTACTTGCATCCCCTCGAAATATTCGGGGATCTCTTCGGCTGTTTTGAATACCACCGCCATGCGCTTGCCTGAATTAATGGCTTGCCTGTTGTATTTCTTAAAGGTGTCCGCACCGCTAAAACTAAAAGTCAAATCGTAGTTACTTGGAATGTCTTTTCTATTTGCAATCTTGGTGTAATCCATGAATTGAACTTCAGGGAACATTTCAAAGATATTTACAACCCGTCTCTTGTTGTTCATAAATTCAAATTCAAAAGACTCACACTCCCACCGAATATCACTTGTGCCATTCAGGCGAACTACTGGGATCAAATTAAGCTTGTCTGCTTTGCGGATTAGCTTCTCAATGTCTCGCACTAAGTCAAGCATGAATGACTGCTTGTCCTGCAAGTAATAATGAGTCTTGTTGAGTCTTGCTTTCTGCACACTATTGAATTGCCCTCTCCCTGCCATGTTCAAGCAACCGAACTTGCACCCTGCTTTTTCTGCCATAGAGCACAAATTAACCCCGCTTAAATCTGCTGGGGATAGGTAGAGGATCCCTGTTAGGTATCCGTACTTCTCGCCCTTGATTGTCTTAGCATCTACCCCAACGGATAGAAGGCTAGAAGGACGATAAAAATTAACTACTGGGCTATTGTCGTGTGACATATAAAACTCCATTCTGTGATTGTCAAAGGTTACTAATTGGAAACTACTTAAATAAAATCAGAGCCGAAAAAGGCAATAATTGAAGCGACTACAAAACCGAAAATAATTGTTGTGATCATTCTGTATCCCCTGAAAAAATAATGCGTGTATAGGCTTGGTCAAAGTGCTTACGTTTAAAGGCTTTGCACTCTGCTTGTGAGCCAGTGAATAAAACTATATGGCGTGTAATCTCGATTACCTTGTAAATGCTCATGCTGTCACCCCTAACAATTCAAGGGTTACAAGGTCAACGGCTCGCATTGATGTACCGCCAATGTGCCAGTCTGTATTGTCTTTAGCATCTATGCCATGCTCTTCACCGCAATAAGCTTTAGAGCACTTCCAGTCGTAAATAGTGGCGTATGTTCCATCTTCAAACATTAGCGACCATTCGCAAGATACTTTGTATCCGTCCCCGTTGCTCTCAGGCTCCCCAAAGGCTTGCACTAGTGACTCGTAATCCGTCTCTATGCAATCTTGAAGCCATGACATACCAACGCCCTGCACTTGTATTGATTTCATTTTGGAATCTCCATAAATTAAATTGATCAGTATTGATCCCCTAGAACCCTTATAAATAAAGGCTCTAGAAGAAAATACTAAAAACATAAAATTGGGTTTTTGCCCTGCTTTTATGTGTACAAATCTAATTTTTAAATAGCGGGATCAGGTGCATTACGTGATCGGATAAGTGAAACAATACCACAATACTTACTGACTGGAAACTATTTACACAAAATATTTTTATGGGCGTGTTGTCCTGGTGGTGATGAGTTAAGCCATACGGCATCTAGGCTAGATCCTTTAGGGAAACTTTAGGAGGGCTTTAAGAGTGACTTTAGGACGGCTTCAGGATTACTCAATGGTTACTGATTGGTAACTCATAGGAGGCTCTAGGAGCTCTCCCCTAAGTGTTGGCTGTATAGGTATTCTGAGAGGATTTAAGGGGCTCTCAATGGGCTCTAGAGTGTCCCTGAAGGATCCTGAACGGCTTCCGCTTCTGCACTCTGTAAAAAAAGCAACTGATCACCATATGAGGCTTTAACGCCCATAAAATTATCAGTAGTAAATCGCCCTGCAACCCATATAAATGCTGGGTTTAGCTCCCTCGGTAGATATTTAATCTCCCGCTTAGGTCAATAAAATCAATGACTTAGCCCAACTTCTGTGGAAATTCTGTCACCAAATCAAAAATTCAAGTTTTTTTCGAAGGCCGTGGGGGGTTTTTTCGTAGCTAAATTTGTCGAGTCTTCACACAAATTTTTTCTACAAAATATTTTGCAAACAATGAGAAACAGCCTATAAGCTGTATTGTCAAGTTACAGGCTAGGGATTGTAAAGTTTGACTTAAGACAACTAATAGCGTGTTGAGTTTTAATCTACTGTATAGAGCTTCGACACCCTATTCTTTTCTAAACCCCTAAGGGGAACCACTAGTTATCCCTGTAGACTCTTCGTCTGCGAGTACTGGGTCTTTCGTACATAACTAGTGGGTGCTACTTAAAGGTATCTTTCTGAATAGGTAGATATCACCTATAGGTATAAAACATCTCTGGGTGAGCTTGGACTTCTAGACAGCCAATGTTGAACTGCATACGCCAGAAGGCTTGAGATGTATTGTTAATTCTTTAAGGGGTAATGGTGGTCGTGGTATCGCTAAGGATATTGATCAGCATCATTAAGAGTCCCTATAGTTAAACTTAAGTTATCTATAAGATATCTATAAGATACTCTCTCAGGGATCTCTCCCTATATCTCACCCCTATAGTCGTAGGTAATTAAAACTCCTTGATTCCATTGACTATTTTTATTGGTTAAATACAGAGGAATTAGAGTGCCAAGTAGCCTTCCTTCCAGTTGATTTCCCTAGAGCATTCTTTAAGAATCCCTTGAGTTCCTTATCGAGTGCTGCTGATTTCAACTGAGTGACTGCCTTGTTATTGTCTCTAGCCATTGCTTCAGTCCAATAGGCTACTGCTATTGCTAGTGCATCTAATCTATCGTCATGGATCAGGGCTCCCCTATCTCTAGTGAGCCTAGTCATCTGGTAGAACAGAGAGTACTTAGGATCCTTAGCGGTATCAAAGTCTTTCTGTATGAGCTTCTGGTCGACTATGAGTCTATGAGTGGACATTACGGGCTCCAGAGTGTCTACGATGCGCAGTTCTTTCTGTTGGCTGTGTCTTACCTCTTCTACTGTGCAGGGATAGATACGTCCCAGTACAGGCTTTAGAAGTTGACTGAACATGCCATCACCAAAGTTACTCTCGACTACTATCAGTTTGACTTGGTTTCTCTTAGCGGTATTCGCTAGGGCTTCTAGAGTTTCCTCTGAGTAACCCCCTGAGATACCTCCGGCATCTGTGAGATACAAGTTACCTGTCAACATCTTGACTACGGAGTAACCTGTCTCGTCCTTACCTCGTCCACTAGGGTCGATTGACATCACAGCTCCGGTGTACTCATGCATTTCATCTGAGTGCCACATTGGTCTGTAGTAACGATCACCTGTAAGGGCAACTGTAGGGACATCTGAGATACATAGTTCTGGACTAGTAGCCCAAGCCACCTTCATGTGTGCCATTGTGGGGTTGAGGTTCTGAATAATCAGATCAGCAATCTTGAGTGGGTACTTATTAGAGTCACTTAAGGTTGTATCGAGCATGAACTGCATGGCATAACCAGCCTTGCCGTAGGACATCTTACGTTCCAGTAAGTCTTCCTCACCAAATCGCATTGGGTCTGTAGGTCTACCCACCAGTGTTGGGTCGGCTGAAAGCTTCTTAACGATGTACGGAGCTAATGCGCCCCTGTAAGAGGAAACCTTATCTAGGGCTGGGTACTCAGCAGGCCATACACGCATCGTATAGCCCCTCTCAGGGAGCTGATTGTATAAAGACATCTCGCACTGAGGAGTTCCCAGATAGATGATCCTTGCACTGTCTAGTGGCTTGATGATCGAATCAAATTCTTTGACCAATTCAGATAGCTTATCTCGAGCAACCTGAGTGCTAGAGTTATTTAAAACCTCAATATCGTCTGCCACGATGATGTCTGCACGGGAACCTGTAAGCTGTCCAGTGATGCCGACTGACTTCACTGAGGGGCTGTGGTCAGGCAGAGCACCTCCTACATCAAATGCCAGCATAGAATCTCGTTGACCTTCAGTAGCCTTTAGGTGATTCAAGATTGGCATCTCGTTAATCAGCTTCTTTACAAAGGACGAAAAGGCATCAGCTCGTTCCTTACTGGCAGATACAACTAATATTTTTAGTTGAGCGTTTCGCAATAAATGCCAGCAAACAAAAGCGGAGGTGATCCAGCTTTTACCCACACCTCGGAAAGCTTCATATATTCCACGCTTATCTCCATGCTGGAGTTCATACGCCATGTCATATTGCAGGGGTGTAGGGTCTGGAAGATTTAAGAACTTCCACACAAGGTACATAAACTTGCGAAAGTCTTGCAGTACTGGGTGTAGATCTTTTTCTGCCATTAGCGTTGAGCACCATAGAGGGGAATGACGTTCTCATCCTCAAATTCAGGTAGCCCAGCAAGGTCAGCCAGTGGCGAACCCCGCTTTGCCACAGCATCAATACCGTTATCTTTCAAAAACTGTCTAGCGACTGAAAGGATTGCTGCTGGTGCTGGAACCTTAGCTCCAGTCTCGGGATCGATAGTTCCCTGTAAGTGCTCTGTGAGAACCTTAGCAAGTTGCCCGTGTAGGGAATCCATTGCTTGTTCATCAGCTTTATTTAACATAGTTTTTTCTCTTTAACATACAGTGTGTTAATTTCCCGAACGGGAATAAATGGTCGAAATATTGCCCAAATGAGCAAAATATTCCCGATAGGGAAATTAATTACTGACCAATGCAGGTGAAGTATTCAGCCTGTCTACGTCTGGTTAAACCAATCAGTTGCTTATTGCCAACCTTGTCCCACTTCAGGAGTTCTTTACAGGCTCCTGCGTAGTCCTGAGCGTTTAACTTCTTGACTAATGTTGATCGGCAGAATGCCCCTACGCCCACGTTATAGGTGAACGATAGGTATGCATCAAATTCATATTGGTGTAATGGAACAGTGACACAAGAATTCATTCCTTGGGCGTGTTCATCAGCACTCTCTAGGAGCTTTTTAAGGGCTCTCTCGGGTGTCGTGGTTTGTCCTGCCACTACCCCCTTAGTTTCCCCGTAGCCAAGCGTGGGGATACCTCCTGAGTCCTTGTAGGTGGTACTACGAAATGCTTCGTGTGAAGCTATTCCGACTAACGCAGCAGCACTAATTGCCATCGCTGCGATAGCTTGACGATTCTTCTGTGCCATTAAGTATCCTTCTGCTGCACTAAGCGAGAGAATGATCCCAATAGCAAGCAAAGACCGCTTAGTAAAGTGAATGTATTTCTTGGTAATAAGTCGGCATAGCTGGGTAACACTGTGTCTCCTAGAAAACTGAAGAGTCCAGCTAAAGCCATGAATCTGATTGACCATGCATTCCTAAGTAATTGCCTCCAGTTGTCATGTAGTTTCATTGACTAACCTTCTCTGCCCACTCTTGGAGAGTGATTAGATTGACTGTCGTTACTGCACAGTCCTCAGCGAGCTTGCTGGTAGGAGGTAGATTGTTGGGGGAGTACTCAGCAGCTCCTTGGGAGCTTGAGGCTTTGGACATTCCTGTGCTACTGGCATCTGGGTACAACCGCTGATAAAAACTACGGACAGCAGCAGTCCTCTTAGTGTTGTCATCTTGTGCCTTTTGTGTTGCTTGTTTTAATTGAGTGATGGTTGCCTCATTGATCTTCAGTTGAGCAATAGACTGAGCTTTCACTTCAGCTTTATAGGGTGCGTAGAAGAAATATCTATCGAACCCAAAGCCACTCATGAAGAGTGTGAGAACAACCACCGCATACAGAGCGATGGTGTTCATAGGTTTACTTTATAAAAATACCTTAACGATCTTTTCAAACCCTAAAGTCTGCCAAGCGTATGCCACGATGATGCCAATAGCAATCCACTTGATCTGAGCCAAAGTCTTCTCAATACCCTGTAGGGATTTCTTTAGTGAGTCGGAGATGTCTTGCAGTCGCTTTAAGTCATCTGCATGATCTTCAACTCGAAGTTCGAGCTTAATGACTCGATGTTCTAGTTGTTCCATCATTAACTACCCTTCGGATACTTTGCTTTGACTGCTTGACAATCTGCAATGTACTTATCGATTTGAGCTTGATCTCCCTTTACTACTCCGTCTAGATAGTCGGTGATTGGGGGATATTCAGCAGAGCGTGAGCGTTGGTATTCGGCAGCATCATAGGCAGCTTGAAGTCGCACTAGTTCAGCTTGAATTTGCTCTTCGCTTACTGGGGCTACTGAGGGGTTATGCCACTCAATATCTGAGCCACGAATTGTTACTTGTGCATTTTTTACAAGTGAAAGAATTGCGTCAAGTTTTGTAATCATGGTGTTACCTCAATCAATGTAATCGAGCTTCTAAAGCTAGATCTTTGTGCATAAACATTCTCGTATCCCGTACCTCGCATTTGGGTTTTGTAGGTTACGGGTGAAGTTGTATTGGGTGAATCCAGCAATGTAATGCTTTGGGATGTGTCAGCCCTTTTTTGATTACCAAAACCGATAATTCCTATTTGACAACCTTGCTCTGAAATATTAGTAGCACCCCGCAAAAGTGCAATCCTACACTCAGCCTCATCTCTACCACCGACATTAGACTGTGGAAAGAGTGCTTGAGAGACAATTACCAGAATCTTGTTAGCCGTATTTGTTGGTGTAATAGATGCAGAGAGTCCTGTGTCGACAAAAGAGCTAGATGATGTCCATACTTCGCTTGTAGATGTAGAGTTAACTACTTGAATCACACTCCCACTAGGAGCATTAGCATCAGGCAACACACCAGACACCTGAGAAGGAAGTGAAATCTTCCCACTAGAGTCTGGCAGAAGCCTCGCTAGATTACGAGCGTTACTCATTGTTCACCTCTTCTACTGGGAGTGGTTGATTGCCTTCTGAAAGCCATTGAAGGTAGGATTGGTAGTCGGTGTTTGCTTCATCGAAAGGGATGCAAGCACCATCCGATAAACGAACCACATTGTTTAAAGGGTTGCCCTGTGGGTCTTGTTGTTTTTTATACATAATCATAGCTCCGCTGTTGCAGTCCAGTTCCAACCTACAGGCTCACCTCCGCCATCTCCTGATCCGCCATATTCAATTACACAAAAACTAGCTGAAGATACTTCTTCAAACCCAATATTTGTGATGTCTGTTGCAGCAGGAATATTTCTGACAAGGTTATTGGTGTTACCACCATTAAACCCAGTAATAGTTGGGGCGGCTCTCATCGAAACAATAAATGGAATAAATATACGAGTTCCATAACCGCTAGTTACCTGCGTCCATTTAAGTGTATACATACCACTATTTTGAACAGGGGCTGTAGCTATTGGGAATGACTTTTGGTAGTAACGCTGACACAATACCAACTCAGTACCATACGGACGATATTCAAAAGGTGTAGCTACTGAACCAAGTTCAAGCTGAACATCGCTATACGCAAGAGCAACACCACTACCTTGTGTGGCACTCATACTTAATTGAATTGTCAAACCTACTGCATCTGACGGAACTAAATATGTTGCATATACTTTTTGCCAAGAAGTGTTAGGGGTAACTGTGTTGTATGTAACGGGTGTTTGAACACCTGTAGATGTATTAAGTGAATCTGAACTATTGGAATACAGTAGTGTTACTGACTGAGTACCTGCATAGCTTCCACTATTAACCTTTACATAGTAGCTAACACAAATTGTTTTACCTCTAAGGCTATACACATTTTGATTTTCAATGGCTTGTAAGATATTGACATAAGTACCAGAAGCACCAAATGTAGTCACAAGGCTATAGTTTCCAGATGGGCTATCAGGAGCAGATGATTTTGAAGCTGTCATAGTGCCAGCACCTGAGAGATTAAATCTATCTACGCAAGAGTACCCAAAGGAAGTTGTTGAGGTTGATCGTTGCCATACCCTCATGCAGCCATTGATAATACGATTACGCATACCAACACCAGTAGCACCATACGCAGTTAAATTACTATTAACTGGTTGGAATGCAGCATCAGCCTGTGCTCTCGTATAAGTATCAGACACCAAGAAACTACCAAAGGCATACACCCTTAGTTCATCCCCAGCAACAGCACCAGAAGCAAGCACAATGCTAGAACCAGTAGTCGCTGTGTAATCAGCACCTTGCTTCAGATCAATACCATTTAAGGTAACGAAGAGTGAACCTACTGTGTAAGTCAATGTCTGACTAGCAATATCAACTCCAGAGAATGAAGTCTGACCAGCAGTAGCTGTGTAGTTGAATACTGCGAGTGTTGCTACAGAGGCTGAAGAAGCATCAAGCCAACCAGAAGCTGTGTAAACACGCATCTTGCCTGTGGTTGTATCAAAGTACAAAGCACCGACTAATAGAGAATTACCATCGTTATCTAGGGTTGGAGCAGAAGCTTTCGGACCAAGGTAACGATCATCAAAGTTATCCAACAAAGCAGCAGCAGAGGCAGCACTTGAGGCTGCAGATACTGCAGAGGCAGCAGAGTTAGTTGCGCTTGTAGCAGCTTCAGATGCTTTAGTTGTAGCTGTAGTTGCTTGAGCAGTAGCTGTACCTGCCGATGTTGAGGCAGATGTAGCACTACCAGCAGCAGCAGTAGCTGAACTAGAAGCTTCACTAGCCTTAGTTGTGGCTGTTGATGCAGCACCAGTGGCTGTCGAAGCTGAACTAGCAGCACTTGTTGCTGAACTAGAAGCTTCAGAAGCCTTAGTAGTCGCAGTAGTTGCACTTGCAGCAGCTCCAGAGGCTGAGTTTGCAGCAGCAGTGGCACTACCAGCAGCAGCCGTAGCTGAAGTATTGGCAGAACCAGCAGCAGTACTCGCTGTAGTAGCTGAACTTGCAGCTTCACTTGCCTTAGTGGTCGCAGTAGTTGCCGATGTGGCAGCTTCAGCAGCTTTGTTAGTTGCAGTTGTTGCACTTCCGGCAGCATTCGTTGCCGAAGTAGCAGCAGCACCAGCAGAACTAGAAGCTTCAGCAGCTTTAGTAGTCGCTGTGCTTGCAGATGCAGCAGAGCTAGTAGCACTTGCAGACGAAGCAGCAGCACTTCCAGCAGCAGCAGTCGCTGAAGCACCAGCAGCAGTAGCTTGGTTAGTCGCAATAGACAACTGAGCAGTCATGCCAGTCTCAGACCACTTCTTAGTAGCAACGTCTTGGTCACTTACAGGGTCTGCTACGTTATTAATGCGGTTACCTTGAGCTTCCCAGTTACCACTTGAGTTCAACTTAATGGCTTTGTTAGCTTCATCAATAGACTCTTGGGCAGCATACAAGGAGAACAACGCTAGAGTATCTAGGTCTGCCTCAAGTAACACTGAACCATCCACAAAGTTCACCGGAGTGATGTCTTTAGGAGTTGTTCTTTGAATAAAGATCACTGCACCAAGGGCTGGAGCAGTAGTAATCTTAACTGTGCTGGAGTTCACCCAAGTAAAGGGAGCAGCAACACCGTTAACGGTTACGGAAATATTAGCGGTGCTGAAATATGGGAAGGCAAACGTAAAGTCTGTCTGTGTTCCATTACCGGTATATCGAATATAACTATAAGCCACAGAGGGACTCCTTTAGTTAGGTAAAAAGATCCCCCAAAGTGCGCTTACATGTAGAGGCGTGGGGGATATGTTTGTTTTATTCTTCTTTGGAAGAAACTGGTAAGTCTGAAGAGATATGATTGAGGAGCGTATTAACTCCCATCAGATTATTGAGTGGCATTATTTTGAAGAACGCATTCATATCTGACTTAGTAAATTGCTTCGTGTCATCAAGAGGATTAGTGACAGCTTTCTTACCCAGTGTCACCACGCTATTAACAAGACCAAGCGTTGGGTTAGACATCAAACCAGATAAGTCACTAGTAGTACGACCACCAGCAAATAATGTTGATGCACCGGGGATGAATGTACTAGCAAGGTTAGGAAGCATTGAGGCTGCACCCATACGAGAGAAACCATTGGCAACAATCTTCACAGGATCTAGGCGATCCTCAATGAACTTTGCTCGGTCTTCTTCATTAAGTCCTATAGATTGCTGATACTGTCTTGCGGAATAAACAATAGAACCAAACATGAGACCTTGCATCATTGTGTTAGCTGTAGCAATGTCGGCATGATTTAGAGAGAACATCAGTTGCTTATTCCAAGCCTGCATGGGGAAGTTCATAAACTGAAATACAGTCTTGCCCAGTGTAGATCCCATGATAGGAATCATTGAAGCAAGGTCGTTCTCTTGAATTGCCTTACGGCTTTCACGCATGATGGCAATCATGAACTTATGGTGCATCTCTGGTTCTTCAGCAACAAAGCGATCCCAATCAATTTTATTTGCTGTAGCCTTAATAGAGCCCTCACCTTCTGAGGTAAGAGATTTAAGGACACCTTTAAGCTTGCTAAAGTCATCTTCTGATAGACCTAAGAATGCTAACCGTTCCTTTGTGAGGTAGGCAGCACCACCACGATCTATGCCATTAGCTAAATCGACAAAGCCATTAACTAATGCTGTTGCATGTAGTCGCTTCTGTTGAACCATCCACGGTGTCATGCCTGTGTAGTCAAGAACGCCACCAGCAAATCGTGAAATACCTTCGTCTAGCTTATCTAGCTTTCCTTGCCAAGAACCTTTGCCGTAATGATCAGTCCAACCTGTACGTTCACTAAAGTCCATACGGTTAATGTACTCACCACCCGCACCACCAAAGTAATTCTCTAAGTGATCCAGAAGGTCACTCGGAGCTTTACCTGATTTCATATCACGCATCATGGAATCCAGTTCTGGGATTGCTTTTAGTAAAGCTTTGTAGCCAACTGTTCCAGTCAACTGTGCAGTCTCTGCCATCTGGTTATAGACAGCTCCACTCATTAAACGGATCACGTTAAAGTTACGGAGCATTTCTAATCCCTTACGCACAGGACTAAAGCCTTCCTCTTGGGGAATACTTAAGATGCGATCAAAGGCAAACTGAAGATCCTTAGCAGCATTGGCTAGGTCAGTCTCTTTAAAGCCGTCACCAAACTCACGCTTAACTGAGTCACCAATCAGCTTGTTAATATCTTGTGCTGTATAGACATCAAGGTTCTTAGCCAACGATACAGTTCCAGCTATACGGTTGTTATAGCTTTCAGTAATCTCTAAGGCGTTTGTTTTAACAAAGTCCTTAAGACTCATTCCCTCAATATCAGAACCAACAGCTCCGACATAACGCTCATCAATAGTGTTACGGTGCTTCAAGTTAGCTACGATCTGACCGTTCTCACCTCTGCGTTGTCCTAGTACCTGATCAGCCAATCGTGCAGCATCATCATCGGAAAGTGCTAGGCTATCTTTTAAAGATTCAACTAACGCAGGACGATCTTGTCCACGCAACATATCTGTTAGGTGTTGACTTGATGCTTGATTCTTTGATTGCTCAACTGTCTTGCGATACCACTTAGCAAATCTTTTAGCATCCTCATCAGACACCTCAAGTGCATCACGACCAGACTTATAAGCAGAAGCCCAGAAGGACTCTACTTTTTCAAGACCGTGTTGAGATACCATTGCATCCCACTTATTCGCATCATGGATACGAGGTAAGTAGTACGGATTCTCTTCAAGAGTTCCTGTCTTCGTTGTTGTGCCGTCTAGCAAGGTAACTTCAGTTTCAGTTAAGCCTAACTTAGATCCACCTACAGAACGCTCTGGGTTATTAATGTCTTTAACTCGCTCAGACATGTTCTTACGAACAGCCTCACCAGCTTTAATTACACGAGGATCGTAGTCACGTTCCCAGCCATGTACATATTCCCAGACCTCAGTACCAAACTTTTCAAAAGCCTCACCACGTTGATGAAACTTATAGCCAGATTCCTTGAACCAATCCATAAATGGAATCATGGTTCCCTTACGCAGGGTTGTATTCCAACCACCAGCAAATAAGGTTTTGTCGTCCCACGCATTGGACTTCACTACGGAGTTGTCTTTATAACCTGTAGTTGAGCCAAAGAGTCTTTGAGCTAATGAACGTACCGCAGCAGGTAAACGATTTCTACCTAGGCGGTTCTCAAGCCCTAAGCCAACAGCGAAGGTCTCAGGAATATCAGCAGTCTGTGCAGCAAGAACAGTGTCATCAGTAGCTTTCCCGTCAGGGGCAATTCGATACCCCTCTTTAGGAGCACCAGATACATCCGTCTTACGGGTAATACCACCCGGATCAGTTAAGTCATCTGCAAGTTCTAAGAACTTATGGAATGCAGTTTGACCCTTCTTATCAATACCGAGTAAATCCATTACCTTATCTAAAAAGTCAGACAAGATGTTGGTACGTTTGATGCTGTCAGGCAATTCAATATCTTTTAAGAATTTTTGAAATGATGGATTGGATAGACCTTCAGCTAAGAACTCATAGGCATTGGTCATGCCATAGTGTTGCTTGCTTGTTTGCTTACCAGTAATCTTTTGGACATACTTGTACAAGTCATCAATACCTTTAACGGCTTGATAGGTCTTCTCATCACCAACAATGTTGCGTGAAGCTTGAGAGATACTGCCATCTTTATTTCTGTGGAACAGGCGTTGCTTATATACGGCTGCAACGTGAGAGAGCTCGTGAATAAATGTGTTATCGGTTAAGCCTGTTTGTAATGCTCTACGGTCACCCGGAGTTGGCGTTACGTTGACACGCTTGCCTGTCTTAGGATCAACACCACGGTACTGACCACGAGATACAAAGTACGCATTGTCACCACCAAGTGTTCCTAAAGAGTTCCAAGGGGTAACGATGTGGGCTGCGTGGCTTGAGCCAAGCTTAGAGCCGTTCACATACCACTGAGGTCTCTTGCCAGAACCAATCTCAAAGAACTTAACCTTTGATAGATCGATGCCTTCTAGCATCTTATCCATCCACGCAACCATAGCCTTATTGGGGCTGAATTTCTGCGTGTAGGCGATAAGGGCTTCTAGAGATTGCTTAGGGGGTAACTGCAATACATCAGAACCATTTGAGTCCTTATGGATCGATGGGGTGTTCCACTCATCAGTCCATGTCTGCTTTGTTTCTTTAGGTGGTGGCGGAGCATCACCAGCTTTTGGTGGCTCGTTTACCTTAGGGGGTTCATTGGTCTTTGGAGGAATAAAGTCCCCAGTACCAAAGATCTCATTACGCTTACGCTCTTCCACGAGCATTGTGTACTCATGGGTGAGTTCTGCCTCACGGTATTTCAACTGCTCTGGTGTATATCCCTTAAGCTGGTCTGTCTCAGCGAACATCCGCATCTTGGCATAGTCCTCAGCAGAGGTGTCGTGCAGCCTCTCTAGGCTCCATGCTTGGATATTGCGAAGGTCATTATCAAAGATTGTTCCGGCTTCTCTACGGGCTATTCCTGTGGCTACACGGTGACCTATTTCGCCACCAACACCACCAAGAGCTACGCCCATTAATCCAGCAAAAGCAACATCAGTTAAATCACCACCCGGTCTATTCTTATATGTCAGTGCTTCTACAGCAGCATTGGTCACTGCACCCTCAGCAACACCATAGGAAATACGAGCTGCCCGAGATGCAGCCACAGGGACACCTAGCGTGGGAGCATAGGCAGTCAGGGCAATAAGTCCAAGGTTTGTTGGATCTAGAAGACCCCCAACAAGACGACCAGCTCCAGCACCAATACCAGCCTCTTCATACTTAGCTTCTGTTTGTTGGAACTCTAAAGCACGTTGGCGAAGCTTCTCAGCATGAAACTCTGAGGTGGCGTTATCCACCACAAATGCCCAGTTCTTCTCGTTCAGACCCTCAGTGTATTTTTTAGATAACTCAGGTGTCCATCTAAAGTCTGGGCGTTCAATGAAGTCACCCACCTGTGCTGCGTACCAGTTAGTAGCAGTGTTGTCGTTCTTCAGGCTGGTCATCAAACCAGTGCCAAAGTCCGTTAACGGAGTAGGAGGAAGCATGTCCTTCTGAAGCTCAGTGCGAACACGCTCAGATGGCGTTGCGCCACCCTTCTGGAATCCAGAGTCGTTATAGTCACGACCCGGCTCTACAGGAGGAGCACCATTAATACCTAACTGAGCACTTGCCCACTCCCATGATTTCTTAGGTTGTTTATATTTGCTTGATGGGAAGGATGCCCATACCCCACCAAGCTTATTAATGGCAACACCAAAATCTCCTTTAGCGACATCTTCATATGCACCGTTGTCTTTGATAAGACCTACTGCTGCCCTATCTTGGTTAACAGCACCGAAGTCTGTAAGACCATGCTTTCTAGATTGCTCATCCCAAGTACTGCCAATGAACTGGTAACGACCAGCAGCGTTGCTAGAACCATCCGCAGTTGTCACTGTAGATTGTTTTGGGTGTTGATCTAATTGAGCAATCTGTGTGTTACCAACCTGTGTGTGGTAACCGTACTTATCAGTGCCTTCTGCCTTACTAATGAAATCTAGAAACTTGCGTACATTGGGGTTACCAATTTCTGCATCTGATATTGCCATTATTTATCCTTTAATTAGCTCCTTTAGTCGAATAGTCTTTTAAAGGAGTTGCGGGTGTTGCCCAAGATGAGCCTTGTTTGATCTGCTCTTTAGCCCACGCACGAAGTTCGTTAATAGGCTTAGTCTCAAGACCTGCTTGGTACAGCTTGCGATAACCTGAAGGAGATGCAAGGTACTGGTCTACTGGGGTTAGCTTTAATGCACGACCACCCATGTAGGTGTCGTTCAGAGCCATATCAAGCTCTTTACGTTTTGGCTCGAGAGTCTTATCAAACTTATAGTTCTCAAAGTCACGATTCATCCAGTCTGTAACCTGATCCTTTGTAAGGATGAGGGGCATGCCATTAGGTTTTGTGATGAGTTGGTTCTTAGCCATGAAGGTAAAGTTGTTGCCATCTTTACTTACAGACATCTGTACTTCATCGGGGGAGAATTTCTGAGCCACAGCAACCTCTGTCCCAACTTCTGAGATCAGGCGTTTAATCTGAGTTACAGAACCACCTATGACTTGGGGGGTATCTTTTGTTGTAGGAACTGAGCGCAGATATACCAGAGATCCATTCACGTTGACTATATTCTTCTGAACATACTCACCAAGTGAATCCAAAGTGGTTTTGTCACTAGCACCCGCAGCAATCATCACTTCCGCAGACCTCTTAACATCAGCACGGATATTACTAATGTTGCCTGTAATTTCATCAGCACCAAACAGTCTTCCAAACCAGCTAGGGTTTAAATCAGAGACAACCTTATCAACCGCCTTAGTGATCTTATCGTTGCCATTAATATAAGTAGGATTGTTTCTGGCTTGTGCTACTGTTAAAGCTGCACCATTAAGATCTAATCCCATAGTCTGCTTTAGCAGTTCAATATCCTCTAAAGTCTTAGCTCCCTCTGATCCAGCAAGCTTAGTTGCATAGGCAGGATCAACCGCCTTGGCTACTAAATAGGCATCGAAAGACTTTTGGAAGTTAGCGTTAAGTTCACCAGCAGGTTTACCCGGCTCGTTATAAGTAATCGAATTGAGGTTGTTTAGACCTGCCTGAATTACGTTCTTGGTTTCCTTATCCTCAACACCGTTCAGATTGAAAGTCTCGATACGACCAGCTAAGGACATACCTTTAGTCTTCTCTGAAATAGCACTGTAGACAGCGTTAGTAGTTGGTTGTAGTCCCTGAGTACCATCTGGATTAATCTTGTCCATATTCTCAGGTACTTCAAAAGCCCTATTCTGAGATACAAGATCAGCAATCTTCTTGTTGTTAGCCATGACTGACTGCTCAGACATATCTTTAAAGTACTGAACCTGAGCACGATTAGCATTCGTAGCACCAATCGAGTTAGCGGTGTACTCCATACCAGCAACCTCTTTGCCACCGTCTTTACCACTTAAAGCCATACGAACTGTAAGCCCGTTATCTAGCTTGGTGTTAAATAAAGCGTTGAGGTTTGTTACGTTTCCTGATTTAGCAATCTCATAGGCTGCGCCCTGCAATACTTTCTTACGGGCTTCTTCATTTAGAAGAGCTCCGCTTGGTAGTGTTGCTTTCTTATAGGCAGCCAAGAAGTTATTGCTAAGTTGCTCTGGAGATTGCTCTCCGGCAATAGCGATGCGGATTGCTTCAGAAGCTGTAGAGATACCAAACTCGACCTGCTTGTTAGCTAAGGTCTCAAAGTTCTTATCAATTGCGTGTTTCTTAAATCTATTCCAATGAGTATCAAATCCAGCAATACCATATGCATCTGCATCCCCTAAGGCATTCTTACGTTGCTCTAAGAGATAATCCTCAAGCTTCTGATTGCCGGACTTCCACTGTAAGTTAGGTTGCCCAGTAGCTGGATCTATCTTAGCGGTGTCTGCATCATCATTGAAGTTGAGCTCACCAGTAGTAATCTTCATGATCGTCTCACGTTGAAGATTAGAAGCAATATTAGCGTAGTGAGTATTCTTTAAGACTGCGTTGTATACAGGGGAGATGGTTGAGTGAAGCTCACCAGATTTAATCTTGGCAGCCAGCTCATCTGTAGTCATAGAGTTAGCTGTATTCTGAGCATCCTCTACTACGTTAGCCTTAGCCATTCTATTGAGGTTATTAAAACCATCAAAGTTTGCACCAAGCTGTTTTGCCAACTGGTAGGATTTTGAATCGTTTACGTCATTGCGAACAATAGTGTCTTGCAAGTTAGGACTGGCAGTAACACGAACTAGCTCGGCTGCTGGGTTATACCCAACATTTGCTCTATCGATTGCCATATTTATCCCTCTTTAGCTTTAATATCATTCATGGTGCTGCCGTAAGTAAGAGCAGCGGAACCAATCTTCAATCCAGCAGAAATGTAATCTGGCTGTACTGGAGTCTTTAGTCCGTTAATTGTGTTTGCTGCGTTGGCATAGACATTCAAGCGTTGGTTCTCTAAGGCTGCGACAGAGTTGTCATAGTTTGTAGTGACGGAGTTGTTGTATCTAACTTGGGTTCCCGAGAGATCACCTAAGAGAGCATCTACAGAATTACCCTCTACTCCTGACACACCACCAGCAGCGGTAGCTTTACCAATACCAATAGCTGCATCACGATTGTTCTGCGCTAGTTTTTGTAATGTTTGTTCTCTAACCTGTTGACCTTGTAAGTTCACTTGGGTGTTGTTATTGGCAGCAGTCGCTAGAGTGGTTTGTCGTTGTCTTTCATTAGACTGCGACTGTGCATCCGCAGCATCTTGCTGGGCTTTCGCCTGAGCAGCAGCAGAGGCAGCAGCCATAGCTAATGCCATTGCAGCGATGGTTGTGGGTTCACACATATTTATTCCTTTTGAAACTTGTAAAAGCCATAGAAGATCTCTCCGTTATTTCCAAGAGGGACGGGGCTGTAGTCGATAGTGAAACCTAGCCACTTAAGCCAGCGAAGGTGCATTGTGTTCTTTGACCAAGCGTAATTAAATAGAAAGCCATAGCCAGCAGACATGCCGTTAAGGACTTCCTTGTCTCTCTTTAAGAACTCCCTAGAGACCTCTTTAATGAGATCTGAAGCAAGCATCCAAGGAGAGCCAAAGTTCGGATCGTCTGTAGGAGCAACACCGAACATACAAACAATCTCCCCATTGAGAGTTCCTACTTGAGCATTGGGCGAAGCCTCAAAGCTTAAGATTAGGGCTTCTTCAGGGAGATGTCCGTGGGACTCCCACACCTCGTCCTTATCCTCTTGGCGAAGATGAGGAGCGAGAGTGAGACAGTCTTCATAGGTTGCTGGGCGTATTACACCCTTAAACTGCGGAGCTGCGTTTGACATAGAATCCTTCCCAGTCCGCACTAATTAGTGAACTAGGAACGGGCGTGTCATTTTTTAAGTTGATTACGGCATCTGTATTACGGCATAGAACGGGGATCAATAACCTTCCGCTAGAGATTGCATAGCGACCAATGGTTGCTGAAGAGTTACCTACGACTTTTCCTGAGAACACATATGAACCTGTATCACGACCTTGTGGGGTGACTTCAGCTCGTAGGTATCCGGTATCGGCATAGTTAACTACTAGTTTGCGAATCTGTAGACGACCTTCTGTATCTGAACGCTGCCCTCCACCACCAGTTGTATTTGCAACTTTGTAAGTGATAGTGCTAATGCCATAGTCAAAGGTGTATTGACGACCAAAGGTCAAAGCTGATCCAGCAAAGTTCCCTTGGAAGCGAATATTAGAACCAACAACCTCACCCTGAGCAAACTCACCCGGCTTGAGAGCTGAAGAGATTCCAGTAGCCTGAGTCACGATGAAATACTTACCATCGGATAAGGGGTACGGGAAGCTGCTTGTAGGGATCTCAGTAAAGCCTGTAGCTGAGTTGTATGTAGATGGGGTGATTGTGATCTTACGATCTAGGAGAACTGTATATGGCTCGTTAGCACCAATGTAACCAACAGAGCAGTCAATGCTTTCAAAGTACACACCATCTGGACGACTAATGATGAGATACATTACTGACTGAATAAAGTCTACGTTGAGGACTACATCTTGAGCACCGAATGTCCAGCGACTCCAAGAGCTTTGAGCCTTCTCGTTTGAGGCTGTAAAGAAGTACTTGTACATGTAGAGAGACTTAGAGTCTCCCTTAGTGAGTACTGCAAAGGTATCTTCGTTGGCACTTCCAGCGATCTTAATGATTCCTGCTGGGATGTACTTGGGGATATGTGCGGTGATCTCCATCGCATCTTCGTTACCTGAGCCAGCCACGTTGGTGAAGTACTCACGGACTGCCGACCAGTTACCTTTAGTAAGACTGAAGTAGCAATTACTACCAGCCGTCAGGGGCTTCACATTGCTATCACAGGGATACTCAGTGGATACCTTAAGGCTAATTGTGGTGGGCGTAAGAACATTGTCACCGGGAATAATAAATTGAGTCTGCTCAGAGAACAGAAGCAAGGATTTATTAAATGGGACAGCGTAATTCAGGAGAGATACTTTGGTGTGTGATGCGGTCACATCAATTGGATCTGAGTCCAATAGGGCTGTAACTGTGGTGCGGTACATGTTGAAGTACTTACCAGATTCAGACATCACTACGTTCTCATCAGATAAGAAGCCTAAGCGATTCTGATAGAAGAACACATCGTTGATTGTGCGACCCACGAATGATGGCTCTGCACTTGACTCTAAGTCACCTACTCTACGATTTCTCCAGTCGGCTGCGGAGATGGTAAATGTTCCATCTGCATTACGAACAACTGTGAAAGGCATTGTGGCTGGGTTTAATCCCAGATTGATATTAGGGGCTGCACACTCTTTCCATACGCCACCAGATCCACCAGCAGCAGATTCAAAGCGAACGAAGTAATTGGAGAAGGAGTTAGAAGCATCACCCTGAACCTGAATAATGGTTCCGTTGATCTTTGGATTTAAAGGTAAGTCAGCAAACTTCTGAGTATTCTCTTTAATTGCAACCATTGCGTTATTACCAAATCCATCATTCACCTGAATAGTGAAGTCAGTATTGGAGTACACATAAATGGAGTTACCTGAGTAGTAGCAGCTAATACCATTAGAGGTTAACTGTGAGCCAAGCTGGGTTGCAATCCAGTCGGTGGCAATACTAGGAGAGTCAGCAGCGGTAGTCCCGTTAGGGGTTGTATAGGATGCCTTTTGGACACCATTAATTAACACCTGATAGGTCTTACCGTAGTTACCACTCTTGACGTTAATCAGGGCTTCGTGTGGGTTTGTTGATGCAGGAGTATTAGAAGTAGATTCTTCTACTACTTTTGATTTGTTTACTAACCATGTGTAGTCAGCAATAGTTACGGCAGCAAAGCTTTCTGCTGCTGGGAGCGCAGTAGTCAGGTATGAAGCTGCCCCTGCTCCGTAGATAACTGTTTGCTCTACGCCATCAATTGAGAAGATCTTCAGGGAACCAGAAGTAACCATAAAGACATAACGCTCAGAGGCATCACGGTTCACTGTATGGACGAATACGTCCGACTGCGGAGTACTACTAATCTTTGCTAAATGCTTTGATGGTGGTCTCTTACGCAATCCCTGAGAGATGGTAGATATGCCGTTCTCTTGATGCTCCCCTTGAGAATTCAAGCGGAGTGTGTAGGGTTGCTGCGAGACACCATTAATGAAGCCGGGTAGGAATGATGAAATCAGAGCCATTAGAACCTTCTTACTGTTCGAGCAACTGAGTAGCTTCCAGTTAGCATGTTGTAACCACCTGTGTCTGCATCATATTTCTTGAGTGCAACACGAGCACGGGTCTCATCTTCTGAAGTGAAGGCTTTGAGAGTGTCAGATCCAACTACTCTAGTCTGAAATAGACGAGCAGCACGGATAGCGATGTAATAACGAGCAGCTTGCGGGAGATCATCAAACTCAAACATCAATACGCAGTTGAGCGTAACGCCTTCTGTGAAGGTATATGAGTGAGCCTTGAGGTCATACAAGCGTGTACCCCTAAGGGCTACCTTTCTACTAGGATCTATTGCATCAACTTGTAGAAGGTTTGAGGGTACTGTAATTGCCCCTGTTGAATCAGGGAGGAATGTCCAATTGTCTTCAGTATTGAATGCCCACCCCTCAGTTTGAACGGCAACGGCAACCTCATTTAATACTTGACGGGCTGTGACTGCATCAATTACACCCGAGATAGATGCTAAAGAATTAATTGGAGATTCACCAATTGTTCCCAGCATAATATTTACTGCCGAAAGTTCATTTGTAGTGGTGATCATTGGGCTTCCTAAAAATAAAAAAAAGCCCCACCCAATTAAGGATGAGGCTTTGAGAAAAACTAAACTACTTAGGCTGTTGCGATTTCTACAGAAGCAGCAGGACGGAGTACACCGTGACCCATTGCGTACTTAGCAACCATCAATGTGCCTTGGCGACGGATGTCGTATTCGGATTCCATTGCGAGATCCATCAACTTCACTGTACCAACAGCAGATTTGTGAGCTACTACAGCTACAGAGTTTGTAGCAACAACACCGTACTTAGTAACATCAGTACCAGCACCCTGTGAACCAGCAGCAGGAGCACCAGATACAGTTGTACCGTAAGGAGCGTGGTTAGTCTTAACAATGTTAATACCAGCAACTTTCAATACGTTTGCATTGCTGTAAGAACCCACACCGTTCCACAAGGTATTCATTACCTTAGTGTTCTGTGCCAGCAAGTTGTATGCTGTTGGGCTTAAGTATGCATAACGATCTTCTTCAGGTACGTTCTTACCATCCAAGATTGCAGCAGCGTTAAACAGGGAAGCAATCAATGCCTCACCGCTTGTATCTGACAATGCAGTCGCAGCAGTAACTTTGCCACCACCAGCTTCGCCAGTAACAGGAGAGCTACCACGAGCAGCTTTCAACAACAAATTCAAGATGTGCTTGTCATATGTGTAAGCCAATGCACGACCAATTTCAGTCGAGTAGATTGAGCGTACGTCATAGTGATTCATAGCTTCATCAATGTTTGCGATGAATGCAGAGCTAATCAAGAGGTCATCAATAGTGATAACTACTTCATTAGTTGGAACAGCGGAACCGAGGATCTCAGAACCGGGTGTATGGTAACCAGCAGTAGTCTTACCAGTGATTGGGAACTGAGCAGATTTACCAGAAGAAATAGAGCGAACAGTATGTTTGTCGCTAGTAACACAAGCCTCTTCGTATGCAGTGAGAACTTCACCAGCAAATACTTTGAGGAATAAAGCTTGGGTATCGCCAGATGTATTGGCTTGACCTAAATTTGAAACAGTTGCGTTTGCCATGATTGGGCTTTCGATAAAAATAAAAGGAAATAAATTTCGTCCTCTTACTTTCCGAATTCCTGAACACAAAGTTGTCCACCTCGGTGGGCTTTAGTTGTGAAGTCAGTTAATAAGAATTGCGAACCACCTCTAAATATAGAAGTGTGGTTGGTGACCCCCACGAGTGTGGGGATCGGAATAACTTAGAAGTTTGAACGACTTAGTTTGTTAATGACCTGTTGGCGATAAGCCGAGTCTTTAGCGTAACGTGGGTCTTTCATTGCTGCTGTGATTTCATGCCGTGAAGCAAAGGCATCAGGACTTGCAGAGGCAGGAGTCCCCTTCACAAAGGAAGGTTCACGTCCATTTACTGCTTCATAACGAGACTTAAGACCAGAGATAGCGAGCTTGGCAGCATCAGGACTAGAAGAAGATACTGAAGCGTTGTACGCATCAATCTCTGCTGCTGTCATTGTTGCCTTAGCCCATGTGACCATCTTGTCATATGAGTCAGCACCACCTGCAACACCCTTCAATTCAGCCTCATACAAAGAAGCACGGGCTTGTTGACCTGAGATGTAGCTATCTACCAATCCCTTGTCGTAACCTGCTGCTAATAACTTTGAATAAGACTCTTCTGAGAGTGATCCTGATTTATTGAACTCTTCTGAGAACTCAGCTAGGGATAATCCATCCTTAGCAAGAGCATCATTTACAGTTTTATCATCAGGTGTTGCTGGGTCTGCTGGTGGATCCGCAGGAGGATCTGCTGGGGGATCATTTGATTGACCTCCAAGCTTACCCTCAAGGGCAGCATAAGCCTTAGCCATGTCTTCTGGCGACTTAAATTTTTCTGGCAACCAAGCAGGACGATCACCCGTGGGGGTAATATCATCTGCTGGCGTGACTACACCATTTGCCTTATCAATCATCTTCTGATTGTGGTCGGCTGGTGCTTCTCCCGTAGTATCAGGAGTCGTAATAACGATAGATTCAGCCATTTAATTCCTAGTATTCGTAAATAACGCTTCCATCTGCAAGGACGGTAATCCGCTTTGCATTGGAATCTTTGTTGTATTTCTTTTTGTCACCCAAGAATGTAACGATTTGACCCTCAGGAACAGGAGCGGATAACTCCTCTTCTGTCACTAAGCGATCAATAGGTTCGCTAACTACTTCTTCAGGCTTGACCTTGGGGGTCTTGTCCGGTTTGTTGAGCATTGTTTGCCATTCCTTGTTTAACCATTCCACCTAGCTGATTAATAGCTGGGGCTACACCTGCTTGCATCATCTGCATCTGTTGTGCTTGCTGGGCTGCTTGTTGTTGTGCCTGTTGTTCGGCTGCGATATCTTCATCTGTCTTTACCAGACCCTTCATATCGATACCTAACGATGTGCCAACACGGGTAATTGCATCACCTACATTCAAGCGAGACATGGTTGCTTCTGCGCCCAAACTCTGAGTAAGGATACTGAGGAATTGCTGAAGTTTATTCAGGTCATTACCTCGCCCTAAAGCCTCCATACCAGTCACGATTACAGGTTCCACAGTTCCCTTAGGGAGTACTGGGAGCTTCTTAGCTCTTTCCATAGCGAACATAATGCGGTTCACGATTGGAAGCTGTAGTTCTTGTGACAGGATACTGTAAATACCACCTAAGGCTGACTCTAATTCGTTAGCCATGTAGCGGATTTCTTCAGCCGTAACACGATCACCATTACGTTGAACAGCGGAGTTAAGCAAGAATGCATAGCTCAGGCGTTCGTTAATGGTGGTGATGGTTTCTAATGCAACTCGGTAGTCGTTGTATTTGTTGAGTCCTAGTGTGGAGACATCTTGCTCCATACCTTCAATGATTGCCCCATTCTCAGCAGTCTCGAGAGCTCTAGGATCAGTAGTTCCGTTTGGATTAACCAAGAACACTGTCTTTGCTGCAATAGCAGAGCCTTCAACGATTGCCTGAGAGAGACCATCGAGGGACTTAATGTCACCTAGATACTCTTCAACATAGCCACGACCATAGTCTTCGTTCTCTACACGAGAGAATCGAACCGGAATCCACGGTGTCTTATCAAGAGGATAAGTACCAGAAGATCCGGGAATTTGTTTACCTTTAATCTCTTGGTATACCTCCCACTTACCGTCTTCACGATAGATGTGGGTGTAAATGCAAGTAGACTTTTCACGGTTCATGTCCGTGCTCTCTGTCTCTGGACTAAACCCAATGAATTCTTGGATGTCCTTAGAGAGGGTTGCTGGGGAAACTTCCTCTTCCACTACGATATCCAATACGTTACCCATTTGGTCACGCTGGACTACATAGTTCTCAAGGTTAAATACCCGCATACCGCCACTATCTGGCAAGTACAGAAGTACGTTTCCTGCAACAACTAGGTGCTTGATTGCCTCAAAGCCTGAGACACGAACTGCACCTTTTTCAATCTCGTTTTGTACTGAACGCTCAATCTTGTTAAGACCTTCCTCAACCTGAGCTCTCATTCCTTCTTGCTTAGTGAGTTCTTCAAGAGTGAAATCATCAATCTGAAGTTTAAAGAATGGAGAGTTAGGTGGGAATAAGGCTAACAAGAGTTTGGAGGAGAGGTTGTTCACACCCCGTGCTCCCATACCCTGCCAAGGAGTTGCAAACTCAGTAGTGGATGTATGCCCCAGTAAGGGCATCAAGGTAGGGATAGTGTATTTAGAACACTCCCTAGCCCTGATCAAGAACGGTTCACGTTTTGACTCCAACTTTTCGTACAGGGAATGAGCGGAATTATGTACTTCCGTCTTCTCGTTCATGTGAATCCTTTATGCGGGGATATTTAAACCACTGCTTACGCCACCTGCTGGCAAAGCAACAGAGGCTGTCTTATCAATTCGTAACCCCATACGACCCTTCTGACGAGCAAGCTTAGATACATCTGAAGCTGCATTGTCAGCAGCAGGAGCCATTGGAACGGCTGGTGCTGGTGGTGCTGGTGGTGGGGCTGGGGGTGCTGCTGCTGCGATTGAAGGGGATCCGCCCATACACATAGTTAATTCTCCAAAATGTTTAAGTTTTGCTGTTTATATTGATGTCTCAAGAAGGCGATGACACTCACCTGCCCTTGCTTCACATAGATATCCTCAACGGGAGTACCTAGTGGTGGACACTGGTCTGGATATCGCTCTTCTAGAGCCTCAAGAAATTTCTTATCAACTGTTGGAAATGTCTTATAAATCATCGAGTTGACTCCTATAGTCGTAGGTAATTAAATTACCGTTATCTAACAGGGCAAACGCCACTGGCGCACTCATCCGAAGAGAGCTCGTCAAAGGAGTTTCCTTGGTCGATATCGATATGCTGAAGTCGTGCTGCATATTCCTCATAAGCTTCCTTAGTGACCACTTCCTGAGGGAGGTAGAGGTAACCTAAGTCCTTAGCGGTCTTGGTTGGGTCAGCCCGAAATAGGAAGCTAACGCCCACATAGTTATCCCAGTTCTCTAGGAGCCAATCTACGATGCCCGGAACCTCATCTACGGAGTAGCTGATAGTCGCTGACACGTTCTGTTGACACCATGATTTCATGAGCATCTTGTAACGCTCTAGTTGGGATAGGGCTGTCTCAAGGTTTACCTCAAGCTCTTGACCATCGATCGTTACCTTGGTGAATGGGACATCATTCCAGACTACTGGGAAAGTAATCAGGACTGCATCTGCATCCATAGGGTTATCAATCACTTTGTACCCTGCTGCTCGGCAGAGAGGTACTAATGGGTCATGCTTGCTGAAGTTGACGTTGTTAAAAATATACTTACCAAGAGGCTTATGGAGTCCTTCTGTGGTATCCATGATCTTTGACAAAGTTCCACTAGGCTTGACGGTGGTAACATTTTTAGGTCGTGGTAACCCAAGCTCGTCAGCCATTCCGAAAGCTGCGCTTGTTGCTGTACGACTGAGTTCAGAGTAGTCGTAATCTCGCAAGTCTGGTCTGCGTACGATACCCGTAATCCCCACTCCACAGAGTCGGAGAAACGCATTGTTGAGATGCCACCCTTCTTGGAGTATGCCGTCAGATAAGTTAACACAGGTCTGTCGATAGTTGGCTCGTGCTGCAAGATGCATCGCTCTACGAAGCCCCGAAGAGTCTCCTTTAAATTTTCCAACATCTATCTCCGTTAAGTTACAAAAACTCTTATTTCCTAATAAAATTTCTGCACATGGATTGACACCTTTGAACCAAGGAGCACGGTGTGTTGCTGTCTGACCATTGATGAAGCCGGGTTCGGATCCACCAGAAGCGACCATCAAATCAAAGATGTCTGCTAGTTGCTCTCGGGTTGGCTTCGTTTTGAATAGAAGCGAGTTGTTGGACTGAGCCCTCTGGATGTTGCCTTCCCAGAAGTTCTTCTTTGCAACTGCAAATTCTTCCCACTCATCTTCACCATAATTAAACAGAGCAATTTCAGCACTTCTACGGCTAGATAGGACAGTGCCAAGCCAGTTAGCAATATCAAGAATGTCGATACGGCTAAGGAGACTACCAGCACGGTTGTTAAGAATCTGAGCAATTGCGAGATACGCTGTAGTGATTGCTGCATCCCCACTGGAAATCCAGCCATAGCCTTTGAGTCGCTCACCCGCTGGGCGTATCTGTGAGAAATCGAGGACGAGCTTTTTGGCTGGGTATGGGTGTGCCATAAGCTTTCCAATTGACTTTGCCCACGCTTCAGCAGAGTCCCCAACAGTGATAGTCCATACGCCATCTTCAAATGTTTCCTTATTATTTTCTTCGCCACCCTTAGTGGTTCGTGTGCTCTTAATTACTTCGATGTCTTCGATGCGATTAGAGAAGCCTGTAAGCTGCCCCACGATTGGACGGAAGCCAACACCACAGCCCTGAAGGAGTAACCACAGCACATCAACGATGTCTTGAATGGTTTCAATGTGAGTAAAGCTACAGTTGAACTGGGAAGCTTCTCGTGTCTTAGCTACTTCTGTACCGCCTAGCCATAGCGTTCGTCCTGATACGGACACCTTGCGGTCAAGCATGAGGGTGCGAAGCTCACGCAGTTCTTCTAATTCTGAATAGACCAATGGTGAGCCTTTAGCTCTTTCCCATAGCCATGATTGGTGGGAGATGACTCGACCAATGGTGTCACCCCACGATTCAAAGTTCTTTCCGGAGTCGTCTGTAGGTCTGTTATAGGTACGTCTAGTTATTAGTTGTGCTCTTAGTGATGGGCTCTTGTTCATTTTCTTTGGTCGTTAAAAAACCACCCTCAGGTGGCTTTGGTTTCTTATTGAAGATCAGATCCCAGTTGGATTCAAACTTCTCTTTGTCTAGTGGAGGTCGGTGGAGTACTTCCTTCATTTCTTCTTTCCATTTCCATAGGTGGTTCCAGTTAGGTAGGTGTAGTGGTGGACACTTCCATACCATAATTAGTTCCTGTGGTAGGTATCGTGTGGGTTTCTTAACATGCTGGAGATCAGTTCATCAATGGTGAAGAACCATTGAATAACTTTCATGCCATCATGCTGCATGATTGTGAAGCTCATTCGCAGTTCTTTCTCAGTCGCTTAGTTTTATCTTGGTTATCCGAAAAGTAGTTACAAACCCTTCCTTTACGGGGGGTTTCTACAAAATAGGATTGCCTATACTCACAGGATTTAGCGGTAAAGCGGTAGCACCTCTCACGTTTCTTGCAGGAATCATCTCGACACATGGTGATGTCAGCCATTGGCTTTCTCCTGACAACGATGCTCTACATTGAAGTAGCGATCAAGCCCACACTTAGGGCAGATGTAGGGGATGATTGGCTGACTCATAGTTCCTGAACCAGTCTATTGCAGTACCAACCAATCTTCTCAGCATCCATCTTTGGATTACCTTTAGCCATCAGACGATGCTGATACTTAATCATGTTGCCCCTTAGGTATCCACGGAACTCTTCTTCAGTTAACCGCTGCTGGATGTAGTCAATACATTCAAGACCGCCATCAGCGTAGTGTGGAGGTGAGTTAACTAGGTCAGATTCCTCTGTGTAGTTTTTTAAGTATTCCATGACGGATGCTCCATTGTTTACGTTGCAGGATTCCATAGCTTTACCTTTTGTTGTTTGAAGGCGTACTCACCGAAGCGGAGAATACGAGCTACTCGTGCTTGCACTAAAGCCTCTTCCTCGCCCAGTCCAGCTTTGGCATAGGTCTTAACTACAGCCTCCCAGAAGAGACCGTTAAGCTGCTTCTGGTCAGCCCAAGGCGTACCTGCCTCAATGGCAGCATCAAGGATCTTCTTAGCAGTCACGGCACCAATGCCCGGGCAACCTTTGTATCCATCAGTCGCATCACCAGTTAAGGTCTGTGACATGTGATACAGGTCTGCCTCGTGGAGAGATACAGTGAAGAGCTCATCCTTAGCAAAGTTGTAGTGGTTACCGGGGATAGTCTTCAAGTCCTTATCAATGGTGCAGATAATTACCTTGTTCTTCATGGTTGGATCTGTAGCCATTAAGCCAAGGATGTCATCACCCTCTAGTGAAGGAATGATGCGGGACTCATAGTTCTCCTGACCCCACTTACGGATCTCTGAGAGAACCAATGGTTTCCTTGTGGCTACACGGTTTGACTTGTAGCTTGGAAGTACATCCTTACGCCAGTTATCTGAATGAGTCCAGCATAGGACGTGAGTGTCACACCCAGCCTTTTCAGTAATGGTGGTAACCATATTGGCAAAGTGCTGTTGTGCCTCTGATTCAAATGAGTGGAGTGTCCAGATGTCATCGTCCCACTTAATGGCTTTCTCAGAGGTAGCTGCTGCCTGATATGCCAAGATGTCAGCATCGATCAGTGCAATCATTTACCACACTCCGCATGAATGATCTTCTTAGGTTGTAACAAGATGCACGGAGCATCCTTCTTCAAGCCAAACTCAGAGCGGATCTCTTTGGCTACAAAGGTTTGCTGTAAGGTATCTGCAATAAAGGCACAGTGTTCTGCTACTTCTTGCATGAACTCTACTAAGCTAGGCAAAGCAGCATCAGGTACTTCCATCCCAGAGGACTTCATTACTAAACTCTTAGCCAGCTCTGGCAACATATCTGTGATGTCGTGTTCGTTAATCATTTTGTTTTCCTTAAATGGTCGTATACCGCTTTGATGTAAGTACCAAACTGTTGGTTGTCTAAAATCACTTGAGTTAATCCTCCGGCTGATTTGCGTACCAACACTTCCTCTTCTGGTGGGTGTTCTCCCATACTCATGTGATGCCAGATAGCGTGGAGCAACTCGTGAATCACGGTGTCCATCTCTTCTGCTGGGTGCTGGTCTTCCATAATCGTGATGACCATCTTCTGGTTATCGCAAAGACCTGCTGTAGAACTTTTGAAGGTTGCTTCTTTCTCGAATACAACTTGGTAGTTGCGACCCATTACTCGAAGGGTCTTTGGTCTTGCGCTTTTGTACTTCATAAATGTCCACCGTTTCGTATAAATTGCAGACCAACTCCAGTGACACGCCAGTGTCTGCCGAATACCATTGGTGCTTCTAGTGTTGAGATGAGTCCAATCGAGGCTGCTGAAGCTACCTCTTGGCTATGCTCACGAGCAAAGTTAGAGGAGACTGCGAATTGGTTTAGATATGCTTCATGTACTACTTCATAGATCTTGTCGTTCATCAGTGGGTGTGACTCCAGTTGGTTCCGATCTTTGCTTCACCCGCAGTAGGGCAACGGAATTTGAAATGTTCCCCAGCTAGGGTTACGCACTTAGTAGCTATCTCAGATACCTCTTTTGCGATGTCTGGTGTACGGCAAGCAATCTGAACCTCGTCATGTGACCAAGCGCAGAAGGCATAGTCACCATCCCAGCCATGCTTAAGACCACGAACTTGAAGTTGATCTTCGAGCATGACCAGCCACTGCTTACATACGATTGCACCTGCTCCCTGTAGAAGTGTGTTTAGTGCAGCGTGTGCAGACCGTACATGAATGTGTCGTCCGTCCAGCCCGATAAGGTAGCCTCGTTTCGCCACTTCTCTAACATCTTCAACGAGTCTTCCAAGTGCTGGCAAGTTGCGAAGAAATTTAGCTTTGAGTTGTTTACCTTGAACTGCGCTACCAGATATAACCGATCCGATCTTTGCATCACCTGCTCCATATAAGAATGCGTAAATAAATGTCTTTGCCTGTGGGCGTGAGTCGAGTCCGGCAGCTTGTTGATTTGCTGTGTGGATGTCACCTTCTAAAAGGATCTTTCCATATGCACCACCGTCATACTTAGCCATGTAGTGGGCGAGGCAGCGCAGCTCTAATCCAGAAGCATCAGCACCAACTAGAATCCATCCGTTAGGTACAGTAAATAAGCTTCTGCACTCTTCACCATAGGGGCTAGATCCACTAGGCACTTGGCTTATGTTGGGTCGTGCGTGAGTTGCTCGTCCTGTCACAGCACCATTAGTGTTGATAGATCCGTGCAGCTTTCCGTTTTTAACTAAGTTAAGCCAAGCGTTATCACCCTCAGCTAACTGAGAGATTCTCTTCTGCACCATTAAGAATTCACTTAGTAACTTGCAGGGCTCATAGTTCAAACCAGCAAGTACTACTTCATCTACCTTAGGCTTTCCACCATCGGTCATAACCTCTGGCTTCCATCCGTATAACGTGATGAGTCGATTAGCGATGTGATCTCGAGACGATGGGTTGAATACCACGGTCTTGAACCTTGGTACAGGAACTCCAGCCTCCCATCCCTTAGCCTTGTTGCTACGCTTAGGGACAAAGTCTTTAAGGCGTACCTCCCAAGCTGGGAAGAGTGCTTCACACTGAGCCATGAGCTCTGCCTTACGGGCTACTAATTTGGCATAGAGTTCTGCTCCAGCTTTAACATCAAAGACAAAGCCATTACGTTCTTGCTTTGCCATGAGCCAAGCCACACGGTGCTCTAGGTCTGTAGATCTGGAGTCATACTCTTTACTGAGCAGCTTTGCATAAAGCATTGCTGTGACTACAGTATCTTGAATGTTGTAGTCCAACATGTCCTGAGAGAAGTTCTCCCAGCCACCCTCATAGTCACCCTTATGGCAACCTAAGCGATAGCCCCAAGCTTCCAATGAGTGTGACCCAAAGAGTCTGCCGGGGATCTTGCCCTTCTGTAAGAGTCCCGCATCGATGTCACTAAGGTGAGCGTAGATGAGGCGAGATAAAACTAAGGTATCCTGAACGGCTGCATGATTGATAGCGTTCTTTGGGTACAGCTTATCTATTACTGGGATGTCAAACTTAATTGCGTTGTGACCAACAATGGTCTGTCCGTTATTAGACAGTTCTTCTAAGTGTCTAATACCTGCTGCTACTTCTTTACCTACATAGGTATCTATAGCTCCAGTGTCGGTGTCATTGATCACCATGCAATGAATCTTAGTTACATCCTCTAGAAACCCATTGGTCTCTAAGTCAAATATGTGTGCCATGCTGTCCCTCTCGACTCGCAAAATAGAAAAGGGACAAACCTTTCGGAATGTCCCTCATGTATTACCTAAAAATTTTTACCAGAAAAATATTTTCACTACACCTGCTAGGTACATTAGTACCGCTACTGCCTCAACTAAAAGTAATGGCATGTCTTTCTGAAGGTGTGCAGCCAGAGTCCATAAAAGACTACCGACTAATGAGAACCATACGTTCTCTGGAAAATGATTAAAGGCTGTTAATGCAATACCAATTAGGCAGAGAACAGTCCCTGCCCATTTGATGGTAAGCATTACTTCGCTAGGGTATAGCGAGCGTATCGTTGTCCAGTAGTTGGATGCTTCTTGAAAGTGGATACGATGTTGTAACCCATCTGACGAAGTTCGCTGATACGTTTGGTCAATGACTGGATTGAATAGTCAATGAGTGCTTCACGTTGAGTGATGCTCTTAGCTTTCTTTAAGTGACGAATGATGATGTCGAGTTGTGTCATTAGAATTCCTTTTCAGTTTCATTAGTAAATGGCGTTGGTATTGTTTCAATCAATCGCCCAGTCTCACTGTCGTAGTTCAAGTAACCAGCCTCACCAGTCTGTCCGGTGAATCGATTCTTCAATACTCGTAGTGTTGTTACGTTTGGGTTATCTCCCTGCTGATCTCGCTCCAGACCAATAACCATGTCAGACAACTGAGCAATAGCATGGGAACCTCTAAGCTGCGCCAGCGATGTCTTGCCGCCTTCTTCATGTGATTTCCCTTCAGGTCTTTTTAAGTGACTCACTAAGAACAATCCCACACCAGTCTCTTCAACTAGGGTGCGGAGCATAGTCATAGTTAAGTCAATGAGTCTTCGCTCGTCTCCCCCCTCGATTCCACTAACAACAATAGAGAGGTGATCCAAAACAATCCAATCACAACCACAGCCACGGGCGAGGTAGCGAATGCGTGAAAGAAGATTATCGAGATCACTAGAACCGAAGTGGTTGTATAAGTACAGGCGGTTAGAGCCCACAGTATTGTCGAATGCAACTTTAAGATCTGCATCAGATACTCCTTCACGAGAGATGTGTAATGGTTTATTGATCTCAATACCCATTAGACCTAACGCTGTACGCTTGGGGTTCTCTTCGAGCATTAAGAGTCCTACTGTTTGACCTTCAGACAAGAGGTGGTGTGTGATCTCACGAACCACAGCACTCTTTCCGATACCTGAGCCAGCCGTAAAGGTAACTAGCTCACCCCTACGAGCACCTAAAGTGATCTTGTTGAGTTCATCCCACGGGTATAGGATTGTCTCTATCACTTCATCAGTGGATACCTGATCCCAGAGCTCCGTACCTGAGATAACACCATCAGGTCTGAAGGTCTTTGCTTGCCACATGGCTGTAATGATTTCGTCTGGCTTTCCAGCTTGAAGACATTCGTTAGGATCCTTACGGGGTAACGAAGCTATCTTTGCTTTGCCAGCCTCGAGCAACTCAGCACATTCCTTAGCTGCCTTCTGTCCGGGCTCGTCCATATCAAACATGAAGATGACCTCTTCAAACTCATTGAGGTATTCCAAGTTCTTGCGGATAGCCTTGACTGCACCAGCAGCACCATTAGGAATGGATACTGTTGCCCACTTGTTGCCTTGGGCTTGACTAACTGACAAGCAATCAATCTCACCCTCGGTAACGACAATCTTCTTACCTTTGCTCCAAAGATTTGCACCAAACAATTGCGCCTCATCTAACGATCCGATGATGTGGAATTGCTTATTGGCTCCTCTTATTTTCTGAGCGACCAACTCCCCCGCTTTGTTAAAGTACGGGGCAATCTGTACAGTTGAACCAGATACGGATCCGACTGCATAGGAAAATTTACGGCAAGTATCTTCAGTAATTTTTCTACTAACCAAGTCTTGATATTGACCACTGGCGAACCCTGCTTTCTGTTTTTTAGATTGAACTTCTGAAGGGACACCCCCACTCTGCACTGTCTTCTTGCAAACAAAGCAGTGGGTGTGACCATCTGTGTACAACGCATTGCCATCACTTGACCCACACTCGTCACAAGGTATGTGCTTTATGAGGCTGCTTTCTTCTCTTTCAACCATGCTTCTGGAATCTCCTTATCTGCGTACTTAAACTCATGCTTCTTGCACCAGTCACCGTAAGTGGTTGCACTTAACTTAGTGATGCGTGAACGTGAGTTACTAAAGACAAATCGAATGTCTAGTTCTGGGTGTTGGGCTTTAACTAGGATGTGCTTCTGGCGGTCAGCAGTAACGAACCTACCCTTGCTCTCGATAATGATTCCGTTATCAAGAACAAAGTCAGGGGTGTACTTGGATTCACGCTGAGGTTTGGTGTATTTAATTACCATTTCCTCGAACGTGAACTTAACGCCTTGTGAGCGGAGCTTAGAAGCAATTGCTGCCTCTAGCCCCGACCGAAACCCATACTGCAAGCCGACCTCCTTAGAAGTCTTCTTTATCGCCATCAGTAGAGCCTGTTGATTCGTCTTTGAAGAGTGGTTGTTCAGCTTCGTAACCGTCTTCTTCACCGAAGCCATAGCCTTCAGCAGACTTATTACCACCAGCTACCAAGTCGATGATCTGAGCTGCGGATAAACGCAACTTCAAACCAGCAGCACCAGTACCAGCGATGAAGTAAGGAGCAGCCTCGAATGAGACCTTACCCACTGTTCCACCCCAGATGTTGTCGACACCCACCAAAGGCTTACCTTTAGAGTCGAACAATGCTGGCTTACGATTCCAGACACTACCGTCTTTGGCAGACTTGCCACTTGCTTGCATAGCAAACTTGAAAATCAGATTGCCTGTGGCTTCTTCTGTTTCCTTGTCATACTCAGTTGAGTACAGGTCATTGACCTTCAACTCTTTGAGCTTCTTACGTTGCTCTACTTTAAGTTCCTTGAACTTTTCTTGTCCTTCCGAGATAGCTTCTTCAAAAATTGGTGTGAGCTTCTCGATTAAAGGGGCTGCCTCTTCTTCTGTGAGGATCAGAGCTACTTTGTATTCGCCATTCTCTTTTGGGTAATCTTTAGTACCAAAGTCTGGCTTCACCAGAGCTGGGTAACGGAAGGTTCCCTTAGGGGAGACGAATGACTGAGCTTTAGTTTTCTTATCAGACATGTGTATTCCTTATTTCTTCATATGAAATTGGTAAAACGAAGGGACATCAATTCCCTCTTCACGGAGTTCATGAACCATTGAATGGGGAAGACGAGTACCTTGGTTAAGCAGGGCGATTGCCTTGCCGATAGTTGATTGCATGTGTTTCTCCTGTAAGGGTTGAGGGCTTTTGAGTCCTGTAGTCGTAGGTAATTGCAAGTTGTTGATTTGATTCATTGTTTTCTTTCTGATTAATGGTCAATAGTTACGGACTGGAAACTATTTAGGCGAAGCAATACATCGAGTACTTGACATCTTCAAGATCCAAGTCGCCCCGAACAAGATCGTCCGGTAACTCTTCCTGAAGTGTCTCGTCATCGATAGATGCTGCAACGCCCTTCTTAAACATGTCGAGAACATCGTGTTTTTCGTACATATCCACGAAGGTATCTCTAACAATCTCAAACAACTTGTCTGTATCTGCTGCATAAGTCCCGAAGGAATCATGAATCATGGCAAAGCTGTCAATCCCCTGCTCTACTGCCTCACATACAGTCATCATGAGGTGTGAACTATCGAGGGAATGAACCCAGTTAGGGCTGATAGCTGAGGTCTGCTTACGCAAATCTAGCTTATCAATTGGCTCCTTCAGGTACAGGCGAATCTTCCCATTGATGGCGGTCTCCACTTGGAGATCCTTCATGCTCTTATAGGACTGCTCTACTGTGAACCCTGCTGGGGTTGTCCATGTGATTGCTTGCTTTGCTTGGTTTGCTACTGCTGCGACTGCTTTGATCCAATCCATTGCTTGACCAGCAGCCACTAGCGTTACCGTAACGGACTCCCAGATCTTCTTCGCTAGGTAGGCAGCAGCTCTAAAGCCATCACCTTCAAAGGGAAACTGACTACCCATTACTTTTTGTGCAGGACTAATAATGTCCTCCATCAACTGCTCTTTGAATCCATACTCACGAGAGCCATAAGCAAGAGTCATAACGCTACGCTTACAGGTCTTCCGAGTGATACCAAAGGCTAACCACTGGGCAGCTAGGGTCTTAGTCCCCTGCACCAGAGTGCCAGCCTCAGTGAGCCCATCATCCGTACCAGTAACGAGATCCTCACGAACCTTCTCGAGTACCTTGTTTGCTACCGTTCCGTATACATCTGCTGGCTTCTCTTGTGGTACGAGGTTAACTGCTGCCCCACCCACAGAGTCACGCAACATAGCTGAGAAGTGTTGAATTCCTGAGCATGATCCATCGAGTGCGATTGGCATGTGAGATACATAGCTCTCGCCCTTCTCGCAATACCCAGCCCACTCAAAACAGAATGCCAAGAACTGCCAAGGCTTATCAATCTCTACATCACCAATGGATGTAGCCCAGCCACGATTAGTAAAGGGATCAGAAGCAATGGCAAGGATCTGCTCTTCGTTGTTCTCGACCCAGTCCACACGCTCTTGGAAGGACACCTTGTCAACACCAGCTAGGTTTGCACCATGAATAGCTAACCACTTCACACCACCCTCGCCCAGTGGTTTCTCTTTAGAGAACCTCAGGAGAGACTTCTGGAAATCAGATCCCTGTGGATTGAGGTGCGGTACAGCGTAGACACGACCACGAAAATCTAATTGGTAAGGCATGTAGATCTTCTTGAATTCTGAATAGCGAGTTGCTACATCCATCGTCATTGAGAATGCAATACGGGCTGAGGTTGCCTCAAGGTGATTACGGTGAGCCTGAGAGGCATCACGTCTCCATTGGAGTGCAGCCCCCTCATTGGTGTCCATATCGTGTGGCTTAGGAGGTAGTACTAAGTCTTCACGGGAAGGTAAACCCCCCACCCCACTGCCGTTATCCCACAGGGTTCTCATGACATCCAACACCTGTGCATTGATCTGCCACGCAGTGTGCTGTAGAGCGTTCACAGTAGCATAAACCTTAGGCATTGGGGCATTGCCATACAGGGCAACTAAACGCTTCTGTGTGACCCGTTTAACAAGGTGCAAAGGGGTAATGTTGCTAGTGATATATCCACCATCATGCGGTGTAGTCCAGTCACGGGGCAGAACTACCATTGGCTCGAATGGGGAGCGAACACCAGCCATGTTGTACTTCTCAATCCACTCAACTGTTGAAGGCTTGGCTGTGATCATGTACACACTCTTCACGCCCGACTGTTTCACTTCCAGATCTACCAATTCAAGGTTAGCGACAACGAGGTCGAGCATCTTGCTCCCAATAAGGGCTTTGCTTGCTCTGCTCCAGTCCACCCATCCGTCTTTAAAGTACTCAGCCCTACGCACGGCATACACATGCTTGTAGTGCTGGGATCCACGCTTCATGGTTCCGGTAACGATGGAGTCATAGACCCTTTTCTCTTGCATACGGATATTTGCGAGGCGCATCTCATCCTCTAAGACAGTACCAATTTGGACAGCTAAAGAGGCAGCCGTCTGGGATCCTGAGATACCCGCAATGATGGTCTTAAGGACTAGGAAAGCTATCTGATCTGTGGTGATTTGATCCCCGATATAGCGCAGGACTGTGTGCTTGGATCCTGCCCTGCCTGAGGAGGCTTCATCCTTGAACTTCTGGATAGCCTGAGCGAGTACTTTGGTGTACCCAGAGATGAGCCTAGTGCCGTACTGAGTGTGATCTTCTGACACCCCCGCCTTGGCTCGGTTAACGCTTCTTAAGTAACTTTCAACACCCCTCTGCTTCATTGATTCTTCGAGGTTAATTTGTACCTGCATGAGGTTAGGTTGTTCATTGTTTTGCAACATATAAAGCTCCTTGGAAATAGTTACGGATTGGAAAGTAAAAAGACAAAGAAATACCCCCGAACCATATAGATTCAGGGGCTGGTGTTACTTACTACAACTGTGTCATTTGTGTCCATTTGTGGCAGACACCGAATTGACACAGTTTCCAAGTGACTATTAATTACTTGGTGCGAGTGGAGGGACTTGAACCCTCAATCCCTTACGGGCGCAAGATTTTAAGTCTTGTGCGTATACCGATTCCGCCACACTCGCTTCTAATCTGGGAGATACCACTTC
>NZ_JACVPM010000004.1 GCF_018881905.1 Polynucleobacter sp. MG-27-Goln-C1 | reverse complement strand
TCTTTAGCAGACATTCAAAGACCAACGGATCGTTGGTCCGTTGGGCAATCTGAATATTTCTAATTTCAACGCTGTTTAAAATCAAGTCAGAAATTTCTAAACCATTTGTATAGCGCCCTCATAACTATCGCTATACCCCCCCAACCGGATGGACACCCCTGGGGGTAGCGACTTATTTGTTTATTCAACTTATTCCAATCACCAACGGTTTGGTTATCCGATGATCTGGCGCAATCGACTAACGGTCTAGCTGACCGATGCTATCTCACCCAAACTCAGCGCTCTAGAAATAAAAAAGCCCCGCAGAGCGAGGCTTAGTAATACTTGGTGGGTCGGGCGAGATTCGAACTCGCGACCAACGGATTAAAAGTACATAACCCTAGTAAATTACTATTAAAATCAATAACTTAAAAATGGTGTGTTTCAAAGTGTGTTTTTAACTAATTCTTTCATTACATTGCAAGCATTACTTAAGTAATGCTTTTCTTACTGTGATTTAGTAAGAACTATAGAAGCAAGTTTATCAACATCAATATCTGTAGTGAGCCATTCATTCCACGCAGCTTCATAAGGCTCTCTACGTTGCTTTATTGCTTCCAACGCTTTTGTAGATGGCATTAGTAAGAGCTCACCAAGCTCAGCGTCATTAACTGAGCTATTTGAAAAGATGTAGGTTGCTTTTGCTAATTCATTCAAATCATCAGCTTTCTCTTTTGATTTTTTTATATCATTAAGTAGCATAAGTGCAGACAACGCCAATATAGCTTTTGAATGAGGTAGCGTCCGCCATCCCACTTGGTTTTATGTGCCTTGGACGCCATTAAGTGCTGCGCTACCAAAATTTGTCCCCATAACAGAATGAAAGCGCTTGGATATGACTGGAAGGATTCAGGCAATCCAATGGGATTCATCACTTAAGTAATGAATATTTATTCTAATTAATCAGAGGTTTAGTGCATCTAACGGCTCTTGCTTAATCCACCACTGTCTAAATCTATACAATGCAAGGTTAAGTCACCCTTTCCGCCAGCCAGATTCTGCGTTTGTAAGGACAAAGAAGATATTCATCAAGCCCCGCCATGACGTGGGGCTTTTTTATTCCAAAGGAGCATTACTGTTGCAGTCGAGCCGCCAAGTACTTCATGATGTTTTTGGCTTTGATCAATTTAGAGGTTCTCAAGAATCTATTGTTGAGCATGTAATAGCGGGCGGGGATGCCTTAGTCCTAATGCCGACTGGCGCCGGTAAATCACTGTGCTATCAAATTCCCTCACTCATTCGCCGCGGTGTGGGGGTAGTGGTTTCACCCTTGATTGCGCTAATGCAAGATCAAGTGGATGCCTTAACCCAGCTTGGTGTTAAGGCTTCGTTTCTCAACTCCAGCCTGGATGCGGCAACATCTCAACAAGTTACCACCCAACTGCTAGCTGGAGATCTTGACTTGATCTATGTGGCGCCAGAGCGTCTGATGAATCCTGGGTTTCTATCGATACTCGATAGACTCAATGCTGGCCCCGGAATTGCCTTGTTCGCTATTGATGAGGCGCACTGTGTTTCGCAATGGGGTCATGATTTCCGTCCTGAATATCGCCAGTTAACTGTTTTGCATGAACGATTTCCTCAGGTGCCACGTATCGCCTTAACAGCTACTGCGGATGCGCCAACCCGAGCAGAAATCGTAGAGCGCCTGTCTCTGGAATCTGCCGAGCAGTTTGTCTCTAGCTTTGATCGTCCCAACATTAAGTATCGAGTTCTACAAAAGCAGAGTGCCAAACAACAGTTAGAGCACTTTTTAAATGCCGAGCATGCCGATGACTCAGGAATTATTTATTGCCTATCGCGTCGCAGCGTAGAAGAAACTGCGCAATGGTTACAAGACCGTGGGTGGGATGCCATGCCGTATCACGCAGGACTAAGTGTTGAAACGCGTAGTACAAATCAAAAACGCTTCTTGCGTGAAGAAGGCGTCATCATGGTCGCAACTGTAGCGTTTGGTATGGGTATTGATAAGCCTAATGTCCGCTTTGTTGCCCATCTAGATCTACCCAAAAGTATGGAAGGTTACTACCAGGAAACTGGACGGGCAGGGCGTGATGGCTTGCCTGCAAACGCCTGGATGGCTTACGGATTTGGGGATGTAGTGAGCTTGCGACAAATGGTGGATGGTGGTGAAGCTTCTGAAGATCGTAAGCGGGTAGAGCGCCAAAAACTCAATGCGCTATTGGGCTTCTGCGAATCCACGACATGCCGCCATCAAGCGATCTTGCGCTACTTTGGAGAAACGCATGCCGGTAGCTGTGGTAATTGCGATAACTGCCTAGAGCCAGTGGCTACCTGGAATGCCACACATGAAGTGCAAAAAGCATTGTCATGCGTCTATCGAACGGGTCAGCGTTTTGGCGTAACCCATTTAATTGATGTGCTCTTAGGTAAAGTAACCTCTAGGGTGAAGCAATTTTTTCATGAGCAAGTGAGTACATTTGGTATTGGTGCAGAGCTCAATCAGGCCCAGTGGAATAGTGTCTATCGTCAATTGGTAGCAGGCGGTTACTTAGATGCTGATATTGCATTGCACGGTGGCTTAAAGCTAGTGGATGACATTGCTTTGCCAGTGTTGCGTGGAGAGCAAGAGGTTTGGCTGCGAAAAGAAACGAGTTACTCCAAGAGTAAGACTACAAAGTCCGGAGTAAAGAAAGGTTCTACACACCCCTTTAGCAATATTGCAGATGAAAACTTGTGGGAGGCGCTCAAGGCTAAACGTACTGAACTAGCGCGCGAACAAGGCGTGCCACCCTACGTAATTTTTCATGACAGTACTTTGCAGGAGATGGTTAACTCTACGCCAACTACCTTAGATCAATTCAGTCGTATTGGTGGGGTTGGGCAAGCCAAGTTGGAGCGCTATGGCGAACACTTCATTAAAGTCATTCGGGAAAACCTAGAATGAAATAAGACTTAATCAGCTATCTAAGATTGCCCATCACAATCTGAAGTACTTGCAGAATCAACAGTAATACCAGGGGTGATAAATCAAGGGCGCCAAAGTTGGGTATTGCTTTCCTAATTGGAGTGAGTAGGGGGTCAACTAATAGCGACACTAAGAACTGAATTTGAGTCCCTGCACCAACCCAAGAAAGAATGATGCTGGCAAAAACTAGACCAACTAGACCCGATAAGGTCAGGTCAAGTAGATCAATCAGTGCAAGTGCTAACCAAGAGACATCTATTGAGGTGGCGCCAGAGATAAATAGCAGGATCGTAATCTTGCACAAAATTAAAAGATAGGCTGCGACGCAACTCGCTAGATCAAAGCGACCAATACTAGGTATGAAGCGTCTTAGTGGAAGAACAATCCAGTTGCTTAAAGGCAGAATATAAGCACCAATGGACTTGCTTTGCCCCGCACCTAAATTGAAGGCAAGCCACTGTAAATAGCAGCGTAAAAGGCAGGCTCCCGCAACAATGCTAACGAGTACCTGAAGAATGAGATTGGCGATTTGTATCAACATCAGCATATTGTAGGGGGTTTAAACCGCATGGTGTGAGCGGCATTATTTAATTGGTGCCACAATTGAATGCAGAACCTTCAATTACTAGGAGTAGTCGTGCTCGATTCCCTTTTATTTAGTCGTATTCAGTTTGGTGCGAATATTTCTTTCCATATCCTCTTTCCAACCATTTCAATTGCGCTGGGATGGTTTCTCTTCTTTTTTAAGATTCAGCATATCCGAACTGGTTTGGATTATTGGCGTGAGGCCTATCAGTTTTGGGTCAAGATTTTTGCCTTGACCTTTGCCTTGGGTGTGGTCAGTGGCATCACGATGAGCTTTCAGTTCGGTACGAACTGGCCTGGCTATATGGAAACTGTTGGGAATATTGCAGGACCTTTGCTAGCCTATGAAGTGTTAACGGCGTTTTTTCTTGAGGCTACCTTTTTGGGTGTGATGTTGTTTGGTGCCAAGCGAGTGTCTCCCTTAATGCATACCGTTGCAACATTTTTAGTGGCTTTTGGTACAAGCCTCTCTGCGTTTTGGATCATTGCTTTAAATTCTTGGATGCAAACCCCGCAAGGCTTCATCATGATTGATGGCAGGGCGCATGCTGTTGATTGGATGGCGATCATTTTTAATCCATCTATGCCATACCGTTTAGGTCATATGTTATTGGCTTCATTTCTAACGGTATCATTCTTTTTGGCTGGAATTTCCGCCTATCGCTATTTACGTAATAGCCGCTCACCGGCCAATTTTCTGGTGATGAAGATTTCACTTACTGTGGCTGCTGTTTTAATTCCTATTCAGATCATGTTGGGTGATGCGCACGGTCTGAATACGCTTCACCATCAGCCTGCCAAGCTTGCTGCCATGGAGGGTATATGGGAAGGTGGCGCTGGTGTTCCTGCTGTCATTTTTGCAATACCTAATCAGCAAACCCGTACCAATGATTACGAGATTAGCATTCCGAAGTTGGCCTCTCTATATCTCACGCATAGCTGGGATGGAGAGGTAAAAGGATTGAACCAATTTGGAGATAAGATCCCACCAGTCGCCCCAGTGTTCTTTGCTTTTCGTGTGATGGTTGGCGTCGGCGTATTGATGCTGATATTTTCATGGCTAGCGCGTTGGCAGTTGCGGCAAGATCGACAGCTTCCTAGATTGATGGCAAAAGTACTGGTATTAATGACTTTCTCTGGCTGGGTGGCTGTATTGGCAGGTTGGTATGTCACTGAGATTGGGCGGCAACCTTACCTTGTCACAGGCGTGCTCACCACTGCTCAAGCAGTAACTACTTTGCCATCGAGCATGGTCTTTTCAACGCTATTCGCTTATCTGACGCTTTATGTGGGGCTACTGTTCGCCTATATTTGGGTAGTGTTTTATTTGGCCCGCCAGGCTGATAGTCAGGATGCTCAAAGTCAATTGACTCCCAAGAAATCAGACTCCTCTTTTAGTCCCTTTGGCGCTTAATCTATGAACACCATGGACCTTACTCAAGCCTCAGTCTGGCTGCCTTTATTTTTCTTTGTTGCGATGGGCATTGCCATGCTCTCTTACGTTGTTTTAGATGGCTATGATTTGGGCATTGGAATGCTGCTCAACCGTGGTACCGATGCAGAGAAAGACATGATGATTGCATCCATTGGTCCTTTTTGGGATGCCAATGAAACATGGATCGTCTTAGGCGTTGGCCTATTGTTGGTTGCCTTCCCTTTGGCGCATGGTGTGATTTTGACCGAGCTATATTTGCCAGTTGCTGCTATGTTGCTTGGACTGATTCTGAGAGGGGTATCTTTTGACTTTAGAGTCAAAGTAAATATCGAACAAAAGCCACTGTGGAATTTGCTGTTTTATATCGGCAGCCTAGTTGCTTCTGTATCTCAAGGAATCATGATTGGACGCCTAATCGTGGGCTTTGATTCTGGAGCTTTAGGGTGGTTATTTTCACTATTAGTGGGTTTGTGTTTACCCGCTGGCTATGTGCTTCTCGGCTCTACTTGGCTGATATTAAAAACCGAAGGAGAGCTCCAGAAAAAAGCATTTCGATGGGCAAAGATCAGTCTATGGCTCACTGGATTTGGTGTTGCTTTGGTATCCGTTGCAACCCCGTATTTCAGTCCTGAAATCATGAATAAGTGGTTTGCTTGGCCTCAGATCATCTGGCTCTCTCCGGTACCTGTCGCTACTGGAATTTTCTTTATGCTTACCTATCGATTTATTGATGCATTGGAAGAGGGGAAATCTAAAAAAGAGTGGCTGCCATTTGCTAGTGTCGTAGCAATATTTTGGCTATCTTTTTTTGGTATCGCCTACAGTATTTTTCCATACGTCATTATTGGAAAAATGACTTTGTGGCAAGCTGCCGCTGCAACTGAGTCTTTATGGGTTATTTTCTGGGGCGCAATTGTGGTATTGCCAACGATCCTGGGCTACACCCTATTTTCTTATCGCATCTTTAAGGGCAAAGCTACTGCGCTGACATACTACTAATAAGAGAGCAATACTTAGTCGCTAAATGTCACAACGTGATCAGCCACTAAGTGGATGCCAATCTTTTCACCAATCGCATGATCATGGTGGCTCGGTACAAAAGCAAAAATCTCAGTGCCGGATGCTAGTTTGAGGGTATACAGAAAGTCAGCGCCTCTAAAGGTCTTACGCACAACCTCTGCAAGCAAGGTGCTGTTGTCATCATGCTGAATATCATCAGCCCGTAAGAGGACATCGATTTCTTTTCCGACCTCTTTACTGCGATCTTCCTCTAAGTCGAGTTCACCCAACTCAATATTCACTTTGTTATTGGCCTGCACAACTCCCTTAACAAATACTCCACGACCAATGAAGTCCGCAATATAGCGATTGACTGGCTTGTGATACAGCTCATATGGGATATCCCACTGCAAGACTTTGCCGTCTGTCATCACGCCGACTTTATCTGCAATCGCAAAGGCCTCAAATTGATCATGAGTTACTAGTAGGGCAGTAATGTTGTTAGCTTTGAGGATCTCCCGCATCTCACCCGCAAGACGCTCTCTGAGTTCAATATCTAAACTAGAGAAGGGCTCATCAAGCAAAATTAAATCTGGTTCTGGTGCCATTGCTCTGGCTAGCGCCACACGTTGCTGTTGCCCACCACTGAGCTCATGAGGATAGGCATCAGCTTTATCTGCGAGGGACACGCGCTTGAGCCACTCAAGCGCCACAGAAGATCTTTGCTTGCTTGGTAAGTGTTGCAAGCCAAAGGCAATGTTCTCTAAAACGTTGAGGTGAGGGAAGAGGGCAAAGTCCTGAAAGACCATGCCTACTTTTCTTTGGTTTGGTGGGATGTGGATAGAGGTAGAGCTCACGACCTGATCGCGGAGGAGGATTTCTCCTGCTTTAACAGGCTCAAACCCACAAATTGCTCTCAGGACAGTAGATTTACCGCAACCAGAAGAGCCTAGTAGGCAGCCAATTTCTCCTTGGGCAAGATCAAGCTGGAGGGCTTTAACTGCAGTGACGCGACCCTGACCATCTCGACTTGGGTAGTCGATTTCGAGTCCTTTGATGGAAAGCAGTGCGTGAGCGGAGTTCATCCCTATAATTTTCTCATTAATACTAGTATTCAATGCTGGTGGTTTAATGCATAGCTAGAGTCTAAACGGATTGCCGATTTCATGAATCGTATTGTCGTGCCACTTGCCCTGTTGTTATTTTTGCCCCTATTTGGCTTGGCAGCACCTTTCCTATTCTCCGGCAATGATTTATTAGCTACCGGCACTCTCAGTCACCTCTGGAACTTTGTGCTGGGCGGATACATTGCCTCAACCTTGGTGCTTATTCTTGGTGTTGGAGTAGGGGTATTTATTCTTGGGGTGGGTAATGCTTGGATCATCGCTAGCTACGACTTCCCAGGTAAGAAAATATTTGAGTGGGCACTCATTCTGCCTTTAGCTGTGCCCACCTATGTCATGGCCTACCTGTTTGTAGATCTCTTGCAATTTTCAGGACCCATACAGAGCACCCTTCGTACCTTACTGGGAATGGATTCACTTTGGTTCTTTCCAGATCCGAGATCGCTGAGCGGGGCTATTTGGTCTTTCTCCTTTTGCCTCTTTCCCTATGTGTATCTCATTACGCGTACTGCATTTTTAGAGCGCAGTGGCCGATTGATTGAGGCTTCAGAAACGCTGGGCTATAGTCCGCTTCAAGGGTTTATGAAGTTGGTATTGCCAATGGCTAGGCCAGCGATCTTTGCAGGCATGGCTTTAGCCCTCATGGAGGTCTTGGCAGATTTTGGCGCCGTCTCCTACTTTGGTGTGCAGACATTTGCGACGGGCATCTTTAAGGCATGGCTTTCTTTTGGAGACCGCGTAGCAGCAGTTCAGCTTGCCCTTGGTCTTTTGAGTTTTGTTTTACTCATCTTCTTTATTGAGCAAAGTAGTCGCTCAAAATTGCGTTATGCCTCATCAGCGCAGGGGAGGCCGGTAGCGAAATCTCTGTGGGGTAAGAATGCCTTTTTTGCTTTTGCATTTTGTGGCGCTACGCTCTTGTGCGGATTTCTGTTGCCAGCATTTGCGCTCCTGCAATTACTTTTCAAACAAGGCCTCATGATCGATATTCGTTATCTTGATTGGTTGAGTAATTCTTTATCTGTTTCGATTCTGACGGCACTCATCTCTGTTGCGCTCGCCATATTCTTCGCTTACTCAGTGCGAATGAATGCGCGCCTAGCCTGGGTAAATCGATTGCTAGGTTTTGGTTATGCCTTGCCTGGCGCAGTATTGGCCATCGGCATTCTCTCTTTCCTAGAGATCTTTCAGCTTGCGTGGTGGATGTCTGCCAGCATGTTGGTACTGATCTACGCTTACTTGGTCCGCTTTCTTTCTTCTAGTCTGCAAAGTGTTGAGGCGGGGCTTGCACGCATAACGCCCTCCATGGATGCTTCAGCAGCGCTGCTTGGGCTTTCGAAGGGGCAGATTCTGAGGCGAGTACATGTGCCTTTGCTCAAGCGAAGCCTCATCACTGCTGGCCTTTTTGTCTTTGTGGATGTAATGAAAGAGTTGCCGGCAACTCTGTTGCTGCGCCCATTTAACTTTGATACCTTGGCTGTCGCCACCTATCAGCTGGCAGCGGATGAGCGTCTAGCCGAGCTTGCCCTCCCGTCTCTAACCATTGTTTTAGTTGGGCTTTTCCCTGTACTGCTGCTTTCTAGGGTCATCTCCAAATCTTAATTGATAATCATTCGTATTTGTGATAAATTAGATTTACTCTAATTCTGATCGTAAATACAGCAATGGCAACTCAAGCGATACACAAGTTCCTAGTCGCAACTTCATTGGTGCTAAGCAGCTTTATGGCTTTGCCATTACACGCTCAAGAAGCCAAAGAGTTGAATCTCTATTCAGCTCGACACTACCAAACTGATGAGGCGCTCTATGGCGATTTCACTAAGAAGACGGGTATCAAGATCAATCGTATTGAGGCTGATGACAATGCGCTGGCTGAGAGACTGAAAAGCGAGGGCGCTAACAGTCCGGCGGACGTGATTTTGATGGTCGACGCAGCGCGATTGTGGCGCGCGCAAATTGACGGATTCTTTAAACCTATTCACTCAAAGTATTTAGAGAGTCGCATCCCTGCAAACCTGCGCTCAAAGCCTGATCCAGAAGGATCAACTTGGTTTGGATTTTCGACTAGAGCGCGTCTCGTGGTTTACAACAAGGCAAAAGTAAATCCACAAGACGTCGACACTTATGAGAAATTGGCTGAGCCCATGAACAAGGGTAAGGTGTGTACACGCTCAGGCGCTCATCCATACATGTTGTCATTGATCGGAGCCATGATTGAGCGTCGTGGTGAGGCAGCTACCGAAGAATGGGCTAAGGGCATGGTGGCAAATATGGCTCGCCCTCCCAGAGGTGGTGATACGGATCAGATCAAGGCGGTTGCTTCGGGCGAATGTGGAGTGGCATTAACAAACTCTTACTACCTAGTTAGACTCTTGCGCTCAACTAAGCCGGAAGATCAGGCTATCGTTTCTAAGATTGGGTTTGTTTGGCCTAATCAGCAGACAACTGGCACGCACATCAACATTGCGGGTGGTGGTGTAGCCAAGAATGCACCGCATTCACAAGCGGCTATTCAGTTTCTTGAATACCTGGCTAGCGATTCGGCGCAAGAATATTTTGCTAACGGTAACAACGAGTGGCCTGTGGTGAAGTCAGTCAAGATTGAAAATGAAGGGCTCAAAATGTTGGGGCCATTCAAGGCTGAAAACATTTCAATTGCGGCGATTGGCAAGAATCAAATTGCTGCACAACGCTTGCTTGATCGAGTTGGCTATAAGTGAAATATATTAGGGAAAACCCTTGACTTTTAAAGGATTTTCGTTTACATTAGTGCTTCGCTGAGAGCCGGCTTTCAGCATAAGAAGCGTACAGACTAGAGTTTTACCGCAGTTGTGGAGACTGTCAGTACGCTTCTTAGAAACATCTTCAAAAGCAGTTGCCAGGTCACATCAGTGATCATCTGAAAATCAGAAATGGGCTACAGCAAATCAAAAAATATTTAAAAAGAATTCAAAATAACAGCAGGGTCTCTGCTCGTTTGCAATTTATATCCTGAGCCTCTGGCTCCTAAAGATCGCTAGAATGGATCCATTCTTTTAAAGACCTGGATTTCTATATGAAAATCATCTCGAGTATTTTAGTTTTTGCCATTTCAATGGCAATGCTGGCCTGTTCAACACCCAAAAGCGATTTTGGTGTCTATCGACAGTCTGATGGAACTATTGGGGTGCATGCACCAAAGTCTGCTAAAGATACGGAAGCTCAGGCGGCTGCGGAGGAGGAGTGTAAAAAACTAGGAAAGCGAAGCGCCACTATCGTTGAAACTCGTAAAACAGTAAACGACCGCTTTCCTATGACCTACATTTTTGTGTGCAATACCTATTAAGTTACAGGCTCTTAACTAAGCAACCATTTCTTAATCGATTTGTTTACGCACATTGCATCTAAAGCTAATCCAAAGAATTCTGAACCATTGGTGACCATGCTTTCAATCGCTTCAACCTTGCCAGATTTCACGCCACGTAAATAAGTTGCTGCACGATAGCGTAGGAAGTGTTCATTCTCACCTTCTTCATTATCTGTAGAGCAGATTTCTAAGCTGCCATAGCGAGTTTCTGGGTTGATATTCAGAATAGAGAGGCCAAGTGCGCCAATGAGTTTTTCTGGTACAGGAATTGGAACGTAAGAGTAGAGGGATACCAACTGCTCTTGCTCATCGACTTCAATGATGTGGTCAACATCGAACACATCTTTTTCTGTCAACTCAGTTTCACCAGAATCGCCGCCACCAAAGGTAGACTCAAATTGCAACATTGCTGTATTGCTATCTTTGGAGATTTCAATCATGTCAGGGTAGCCAAGCAAGCCTTTCCACCAGTACATCAGTGAGAAGGTGCAAGGTTTAACTTCAACTAAACCCTTATCGGTTGATTTGGCAAAGTACAAACCGTAGAACTCATCATCTTCCTCGAGTCCGTACTGATCGACTTTCAGTTTCTTTGGCGCAGCTGCCTTAGGAGACTTCTTGGCAGCTTTCTTTGGGGCAGGTTTTTTGGCTGCTGGCTTCTTAGCCGCTACCTTTTTAACTGCCTTCTTCGCTACTGGTTTTTTCGCAGTCGTCTTTTTAGCGACAGGCTTTTTAGTTGCTGGTTTTTTCACTACCTTCTTTACGGCCTTTTTGGCTACCACTTTCTTAGCGGCAACTTTTTTAACGGCTTTCTTTGCAGGGGCTTTTATTACCACCTTAGTAGCTACTTTCTTTTTTGCTGGAGACTTCTTTGTAGCCATGGTCTATTACCCTTCCTATTGGTAGTTAATGTGCTTAGCGCACTAGTCGATATTACTTCAGTTCTATCTACTTTTGCTGATACTTATATGGGGATTTACCTTGCAATATCAAGAGTCAATCCCCAATTGTTTTTTGGCTGCATTAAAGAAGGGCGGGGTGCTTGAATTTGAGCGCTAACTTGCTACACTGGAGCGGTGCAGTTATGAATAACCTCAACCTAAAGAGAATCTATGTTCCCTGAATATCGCGAGTTAATTACTAAGCTGAAAACATCAGATCGTCACTTTTCTCATTTATTTGATAAGCACAACAATCTGGATCAAAAGATTCAAAGAATGGAGGCCCACTCTGAGCCCAGCACTCCTGAAGAGATTGAGGTTTTGAAAAAAGAAAAACTCTTATTGAAAGACCAGCTATACGCTGTCTTGAAAAAAGCTAGCGCGGCATAAGACTGGCGGACCATCGGAACCCATATATGGGTCTGGTGGTCTCTAATTGAGACTTAGGCTTTCTTCAAAAAGCAGGCTTTGAGCAACATATTGCCTGCTTCGGTTTTGCAGTCCACCTCATGATCACCGGAAACCAGGCGGATTCCCTTAATCTTTGTCCCAACCTTGAGGGTTGTGGATGATCCTTTAACCTTCAGATCCTTAATGAGGGTGACCGTATCGCCATCAGCCAGTAAGTTACCGTTGGCATCCTTCACAATCAGAGCGCCTTCATCTTCTTCTACGCTAGCTGCCATTGGCCACTCATGGCCACATTGGGCGCAAACAAAATTTTCACCGTCAGGGTAGGTCATATCCTCTTGGCAGGCTGGGCATTTTGGTAGATTGGCTGAAGTATTCATGAGGCGTGACCGATGGAAGTAATTTAAGTCTCGATTTTAGTGCACGGTAGTAGGCATAAAGTTAGAATCGACTAACGATGAATAAAAAAATTAAGATTGTTCTAATTTCTATTGCAAGCCTTTTACTGCTAGTAGTGGCGGGGGTTTGGTATGCCTCCACAGCGATAGATCCAGCTCAACTGGTCAAGTTGCTAGCAACGTCTGTGAAAAGTGCCACAGGAAGGGATCTCAAAATTTCAGGGCCTGTATCACTAACTCTCTTTCCATCGATTACTGTTTCCGCTGAGCAGGTGAGTCTTAGTAACGCCCCGTGGGCAACAGAGTCGGACATGTTAAAGCTCCAGCGGATTGAGTTAGACATTAAAACCCTTCCTCTTTTGAGTAAACAGGTTGAGATTAATAGCATTAACTTAAGTGGCTTGGAGCTCTATTTGCGAAAGAACTCTGCCGGCAAAGCAAATTGGGACCTGAGTGTCGACTCAAGCTCAGCCGCATCATCAGCATCCAGCACCTCAGATAGTGGCTCAGCTAACGACAATCTGATGAGTTTGACAAATATTTCTATGCAGAACGCCAACATTCACTATGAAGATGCGAATGCTGTGAAATCTAGCTACCAGGTGCAGCGCCTTTCCGTATTGGGTCGCGGGGATAAGTCGGTCATCACGCTCAATATGAAATACAACTCGGTCGATGTTGGGCTAACTGGTTCAGTCGGCTATCTGTCTAAGGTATATAAGGACTGGGGCAGCTCTGCGCTGGAGTTTCCGGTTGATCTTAATCTCGCGATAAATGGGAAAGTGCTTCAGATAAAAGGTAGCCTGTCTAAAAATGCGCAATCTATGGCTGCGATCAATATGGTGTTGACCTCCAAGGCATTTGAATGGCCTAACCTTACAACTCCAGCTGCCAATTCCTTAAAGGGGGCGCAGCCCAGCTCGCAGCGACCAGCTCCAAGCTCTAAATATTTGTTTAGTGATGAGAGTTTGTCATTTAATTCATTGCCTCAGGCTACTGGAACAATCTCTGTAAATATCGCCGAACTTTCCCTGCCTAAACGCAAGCCCTTGCAGAACTTGACTGCGCAAATTCAGTTAAAGGGTGATGTGATTGAACTTTCTCAGGCTTCATTTCAATTAGGTAGTGGACTCGCCGATATTCAGGGAAAACTTTCCCAATTTACTGGCCAGGCTCCCGCTCTTGCGCTTAAGGGGGTAACTAAAAATTTCACCCTAGAGCAGCTTATGGGTAGCGTTGATCCCCAATCAAAGGTAAGCGGCGGCAATATGAAGCTAGCGTTTGATTTAAATTCAACCGGAATGAGCTTGCATCAGCTGGCTGGAAATTCGAATGGAAAAATTCAGTTGAGCATTAATCAAGCTCAAATGGGGACTAACTTTCTGAATGATGCTGGCGATTTTGTTGTCACAGTGCTTGACTCTATGAATCCCCTGCGCAAAAAAACTACCAACACGACTTTGGAATGTGCAGTAGCTTACCTACCAATTAGTAATGGGCAGATTAATATCGCTAATTCTGTCGGCATGGAAACCGACCGCTTGAATGTAGTGGTAGCTGGCTCGTTGAATCTTAAGTCAGAGACGGTTAACCTTACTATTGATCCCCAGGAAAAGTCAGGATTAACTACTGGCTTAGGTTTGGCTGGCTTAGTGAAAATAGGTGGGACTCTGAGTAATCCTAAGGCGGTGTTAAATCAGGCTGGAGTTGTCAATAGCGCCGTTTCCATTGGACTTGGATTCTTGACTGGCGGCGCAAGTATTTTGGCTGAGAACGCCAGATCAATGACCTCTAAAGGTCATCCTTGCCGCGATGCGCTCCACCCCTGGTCAGATATCTACCCTGGGGCGGAGTGATTCTTAAAACAATATTCCGCTGATAAAGAGGCTGAATAAAGAAATAAAGATGCTGGCGAAGAAAGCGGTCCAGAAACTGGAGATCGTAAAGCCGCCTACCACTGCAGAGACCAGCATCAGCACTAAGGCATTGACTACCAGCAGAAACAGCCCCATGGTAAGAACGGTTAGTGGCAGGGTGAAGAGAATTAATAAAGGCTTCACAACGGCGTTGGCAAAACCAAGCAGGAGGGCAGCAATTAACAGTGAGCCACCATCTGCAAAGCGCAAGCCACTAAAAAGATAGCTAGCGACCCAAAGGGATAGGGAGGTTAATCCCCACTGAAGTAAAAACGGTACTAAGTTACCCATAATGAATGTCCTTTTTTAAAAGTGCTGCGATATTTACCTTAAATGTTATCAGGGCTTTAATAGTGAGGAGGAATTTCGTCTTTTGGACTGGCACTGCCTGCACCATCACTACTGCTGGCTTGCTCCTTAATGGATTTAAGCTCGCGATATAGAAATTCAATCTGTTGTTGTTGCTTGTAGATGGTCTGATTCAGTTGGTCAATCAAATCTTCAGTAAAGCTGAGTTTGATTTCAAGGTTGGTGATGCGATCTTCCGTCATTTCAATTCCTCTGTCTTTATCTTAAGCGTCGACTAATTCAAATCGACCATCTTCCATTTCTGCTTTTGGTCTGATCCAAAAGTCATGCGACTGAAGTGATTCATATACGTAAGCTGGCTCTAGGTTAGCTTCAATATTGGCAAGTAACACCACTTTATAAAATCCACCCGTCTTAATATGTCTTAGCTTGCTGCCTGGCTTAAAGAGGCCGTCATCGGCATCCGCCATTTTTGGTTTGCTCATGTTAAAAAAGTGCTTTCTCGGTATGATCTAAGTATGACAAATGCTGTCCCGTACTCCATTCTAGATATATCTCCAATCCCACAGGGATTTACTGCTGGGGATGCCTTGCGTAACTCGCTGGATGTTGCTCAGCATGCCGAGGCTTTGGGCTACACACGCTATTGGGTAGCTGAGCATCACAATATGACGGGTAATGCTAGCTCTGCTACCGCAGTCTTGGTTGGCTACATAGCTGGAGGCACCAAAACCATTCTGGTTGGGTCTGGCGGTGTAATGTTGCCAAATCATGCCCCACTAGTCATCGCAGAGCAATTTGGTACTTTGGCATCTATCTATCCCGGCAGGATTGAGTTGGGCTTAGGGCGTGCGCCAGGCACTGACCAAATGACGGCGAGAGCCTTGCGTCGTGATTTGTTGGGTAGCGATGATCGCTTTCCGCAAGATGTGCGAGAGCTACAACATTACTTTGGCCCTGTTCAGGAGGGGCAAGCAGTAAAGGCTATTCCAGGTGCAGATACTGAAGTACCAATTTGGATCTTAGGCTCCAGTTTGTATGGCGCTCAACTGGCTGCTCATTTTGGGTTGCCTTATGCATTTGCTTCACACTTTGCGCCCGAGCAGTTGCTTGATGCAATGTCTACCTATCGTGAGTTATTTAAGCCATCTGATAAGTTATCCAAACCTTATTGTGCATTTCTGATGAATGTAGTGGCTGCCGATACTGATGAAGAGGCTGCTCATCTTTTCACTACTTTGCAGCAGAATGTCATTCGAATGCGTCGGAACACTCGTGGTCAATTACCACCACCGATTGCAAATTTAGATGACTTCTGTGAGTCACACGAAAAAGCTACCGCTGCTCATGCTCTCCGCTGCTCTGCCGTCGGCTCAATGCAGACGGTGAGAAAAGAGATGCAGTATTGGCTCGATCAAACTGGCGCTAATGAAATTATCATCACTGGCCAAATTTATGATCATCAAGCGCGCTTGAGATCATTTGAGATCGCTGCTGAAGCGGCCAAGGGATTGCGCTTTAGCTCTAAAGCCTAAAGGCGTTGTAGTCGCTGGTAATTAGAATATCTTCTTGAGCGGCTCGACTAGCAAGGTGAAGCAGGGCATTGTCTTTGCTGATAATTATCGCTGGCTTTAATTGATACGCTAGGTCTAAGAAGATCTGGTCATCCGGGTCTTGGCATTTCCAGGGCGCGGCGGCTAGGTTTGAATCGTCATGCTGCTGTGCGAGAGATTGCCATTGATTCATAATTGCGGCTTGAGTTACTTCATCGAGTTTAAAGAGGGGGCGCGAGATGACGTCGGCAAACTCCAATAAAGTCTTTTGGCTGGCAACTGCAGTAATGCTGCCATCCATAATTGCTTGTTTCAGGTTGATGGCTCGCTCGTCATTAAAGACAAAAATATCTAGCAAGATATTGGTGTCTAAAACTACCGGCTTCATTGCTGTTGATTACGCCAGATTTCTGGGGTGATGGTGACTTGACCCATGTCTGAAGAAACGTAGGCCTCTCCATCTTGAATATTGACATGTAGAACCATGCTGCGCTCGACTAACTTATTGAGTTCTTTAGCTTGCTCTGCTGGAATAGAAATTACCTGAAGGTTGCGAGCGCGAGTCAGCTTGTTCGCAATTCCATCCCACCAGATTTTGCTAGTGTGACCACCATAGCAATAGACGATGACTTGATCAGATCGCCCACAGGCTTTCAGGATGCGTCGTTCATCGGGTTGCCCTACTTCAATCCAAAGCTTGATGGCATCCGTAAGGTCTTTAACCCAAAGGTCTGGCTCATCGGTGTCGCTCAAACCTTTAGTAAAAGCCAAATCTTCTTGGGCTTGGAGGGCAAAGGCGATGATACGTATCATCATCCGTTCCTCGGTTTCCGAGGGGTGCTTGGCGATGGTGAGGGAGTGACTGCCGTAATAGTGGCGGTCAGAGTCTGCGACGTGGAGGTCGGCTTTGTGGATAGTTGCGCGTAGAGCCATGGCGCATTATCGCCTTTAAAAGGGGGTAAGCCGAATCTCCCAGTATTATTTAGAAAATTACCCTGATTTACTGTGTATCGTAGAGCCCCATGATCCGTATTACCGAACTTCGTCTGCCTATTAGCCATGCCCCTGAAGCATTGGAAGAGGCAATCTTGAAGCGCTTGAATATTCAGGCTAAAGACTTGATTCAGGTTGACGTTTTTAAGCGCAGCTACGATGCCAGAAAAAATGTCGCTCTTGCATTTATCTATACCGTCGATTTATCGGTAAAAAATGAAGAAAAATTGCTTAAGCAGTTTGCGAATGATATTCATGTCAGGCCATCCCCCGATACGAGTTACCACTTCGTTGCCAATGCTTCGCAAGTGAAGAGCCCAAGCTTTGAGCGTCCTGTCATCATTGGATTTGGCCCCTGTGGAATTTTTGCTGCCTTGGTATTGGCGCAGATGGGCTTTAAACCAATCGTATTAGAGCGCGGCAAACCAGTGCGAGAGCGTACTCAAGATACTTGGGGTTTATGGCGCAAGAATGTCCTTAATCCAGAATCGAATGTGCAGTTTGGTGAGGGTGGTGCAGGTACGTTCTCTGATGGCAAGCTCTGGAGTCAAATTAAAGATCCAAAGTTTTATGGCCGCAAAGTGATTACTGAATTTATCAAAGCGGGTGCCCCCGAAGAAATTCGTTACGTAGCTAAGCCACATATCGGCACCTTTCGATTAGTGGGCGTGGTTGAAAGAATGCGCCAAGAAATTATTGAGCTTGGTGGAGAGATTCGTTTCTCGCAAAAAGTAGTTGGCTTTGATATTCGAAATGATCAGATTGCGGGTGTCAAAATTGAAGGTCATGCTGATTTGCCCGCTAGCCATGTGGTGCTTGCTTTAGGCCACAGCGCTCGGGATACCTTTGAGACTCTTCATGCGGCAGGTGTTTATATGGAGGCAAAACCGTTCTCAGTGGGCTTCCGAATTGAACACCCTCAGTCTTTGATTGATAAAGCGCGCTTAGGGCCACATGCCGGCAATGAGCTCATAGGTGCAGCTGATTACAAGTTAGTGCACCACGCCAAGAATGGCCGCGCAGTCTATAGCTTTTGTATGTGCCCTGGCGGAACGGTTGTTGCCGCAACGTCTGAGCCCAATCGTGTTGTGACTAATGGGATGAGTCAATACTCTCGTAATGAGCGTAATGCCAATGCCGGTATTGTTGTTGGCATTACTCCTGAAGACTATCCGGGTGGCCCACTAGCAGGTATTGAGTTTCAGAGGGCTTTAGAGTCCAAAGCGTACGAATTAGGCGGATCAACTTACGAGGCCCCAGGCCAATTAGTAGGGGACTTCTTGGCTGGTAAAGCTTCTACAGAATTTGGTTCTGTCATGCCATCCTATAAGCCTGGCGTTCACTTAACAGACCTCGCTGATGCATTGCCTGCTTATGCAATCGAGGCGATTCGCGAGGCGATCCCCGCTTTTGAAAAGCAGATCAAAGGCTTTTCAATGAAAGATGCAGTATTAACTGGTATTGAGACCCGCACATCTTCTCCTTTACGGATTACTCGAGGCACTAACTTTCAGAGTCTGAATGTAAAAGGCCTTTATCCCGCAGGTGAGGGCGCTGGTTATGCCGGTGGGATCTTGTCTGCTGGAGTTGATGGGATTAAAGTAGCAGAAGCGGTAGCGCTCGACTACCTTTCTAAATAATCCAATAAGCTGATTTCTGATGAGTTCTGTAGTGCCTGTAACTACCCCAAATGAAAAAGAAGTACTTTTTCATCCAGAGCTATTACAGAAGTTTGATATCAATGGGCCACGCTATACCTCTTACCCTAGCGCCGATCGCTTTCACAACGTGTTTTGTGAGTCCGATTATTTGGGAGCTTTGCAGCGTGTAGCTAAGGTCAATGAGCCACTATCCCTGTATTTCCATTTACCGTTCTGCCCTAATATTTGTTACTACTGTGGTTGCAACAAAATTATTACTAAAGACCATGGTCGAAGCGCTAAGTACATCAAGTATTTAGCCAAAGAGATGGCAATGGTTTGTGCTGCCATGGGTGCTCAGAAAAAAATACCGGTGACCCAACTGCATTGGGGTGGTGGTACGCCTACATTTTTATCCCATGAAGAGATGACGGAGTTAATGCACCACACGCGTGAGCATTTCGACCTTCTTCCTGGCGGTGAATACTCGATTGAGATTGATCCACGACGAGTGACTGAGGCCGATATTGCCTTATTGGCTGAGTTGGGCTTTAACCGTATCAGTCTTGGGGTGCAAGACTTCAACCTCGAAGTGCAGCAAGCAGTGCATCGCGTGCAGACCATTGAGGAAACTCAGGCAGTAATGGATTGGTCTAGGAAGTATGGGTTTAAATCCAGAAGTGTGGATTTGATCTATGGCCTACCTAAGCAGACCCCGGAGACCTTTAAAGAAACTGTTGATGCGGTTCTCAAGATGAATCCAGATCGATTGTCGGTTTATAACTATGCGCACTTGCCCCATATTTTCAAACCACAGCGCAGAATTTCTGAAGTGGATTTACCGGGGGCTGCAGATAAGCTAGATATTCTGTCGAACACAATAAAAACACTTGGCGACGCAGGTTATGTGTTTATTGGTATGGATCATTTCGCTAAACCAGATGATGAATTAGCAATTGCGCAAAAAGAAGGCAAGCTTCATCGAAATTTCCAAGGCTATTCAACACAGGCTGAGTGTGATCTCTTGGCTTTCGGGATTTCTTCTATTGGTAAGGTTGACGATAGTTACTCGCAAAATGTACGCACTCTGGATGAATACTATGCAGCTATTGACGATGGCCATTTACCCACTCTTCGAGGTCTTCAGTTAGACAAAGATGACTTACTGCGTCGCGAACTCATTGGTGAGCTGATGTGCCAATTTTCTCTCGATACAGAACAGTTTGCTCATGCTCATCAAATCGATTTCCCGGCCTACTTCAAGACAGAAATTGAGGAGCTAAAGCACCTAGAGGAAGCTGGCCTACTCGAGTGGCAGGGCGCCAAGATGGTCGTTCCTATCAAGGGCAGGCTCTTGGCTAGACGAGTGGCTATGACCTTTGATCGCCATCTGAGGGAATCTCAGGCTAAGGGCACTTATTCCAAAGTTCTTTAATCAAATAAGAGCCAAAAATTGATCTATTTGATATGGATCAAAAACTCATCAAAACAGTGTTGCTTTAAAACCAATAAAATATTTCAGGAGCCCTTGCATTTGATGTGTATCAAATGGCTACCTCTTTTTCAATTTGAAAATAGATACATCAAATTGATAACAAAAAGGGGTACATCATGCGCATTAAAACTTTAGTAGCCGCAATGGCAGCATTAGCCTCATTGGCTCCAATCGCTGCTCATGCACAAGCAGCAGAAGAAAATCCTTGGATGATTCGTGTGCGCGCAGTTGATGTCTTATATCAAAATGGTCAAACTGGCGTTGCATCTGATTTGAATCTAAAGGCTAAGAATCAATGGATTCCGGAGTTTGACGTTTCCTATTTCTTTACTAAAAATATTGCTGCTGAGTTGGTGTTGACTTGGCCACAACAGGTAAACATCAACTCAAACATGGGTAATGTTGGAAAAATTACAGCTTTGCCACCATCTTTATTGGCTCAATACCACTTTACTGATTTAGGGGCATTTAAGCCTTACGTTGGTGCTGGTATTAACTACACTATTTTCGGTAACCGTCAGAACTTTCCAGCTCTTGGAAATACCGTTCAGGTTCAGCCATCAAGTGTTGGATTTGTGGGCCAGGTTGGTATGGACTATATGTTGGATAAAAACTGGGGCCTTAATATTGATGTCAAATACGCAACCATGGCTACTAATGTTCAGGCGGTGGATGGCGGCGCAAACCTCGGTAAATTGACTTTGAACCCATGGATGCCAGCTGTTGGTGTTACATATAAGTTCTAAGAATTCAGTTCTTAGTTCTTGAAATAGGGCCCCTGAGGGGCTCTATTTTTTTGTCTGCTATTTATTGAATGAGGTGATCGATTAATTTCTCAAACTTGGCTTCATCGAAGTGCAGATTGTCAAAGCGCTTTATAGCGATGTGCTCTGGTGGTTCAACCCTTCGTTGGGTATATTGATCCCAGTGCTTGAGTTTGTATTCATCTCGAGGATCTGCGCGCTTCTGCATGCGGCTTTTTGCTTCATCCTCATCAAGATCTATCCAGGCAATTCTGACACTCGAGACACTGGGTACTCCGAGCTCTTCGGGATTGAACATTCGACCACTTTGGATTTCACTTGAAAACGGACCCACTAGGATGACGTTGACTCCCAGCTGTAGATTTTCTTTGGCAATGGCGATCAGGCCTGCATATTCCCAATCCCTGAGGTTTTGAAGATAGAAGGGGCTATCGCGATCATTAGGATTATTAGTGGTGAGCTCCATTACGTGCGCGCTATAGGCTCCATACACCGTATCTTTATCCAAAAAGAAAAAGTCCTCCCCAGTCTTTTCAATAATGAGGGGTAGCGCCTTTTTAGCCAAAGTAGTTTTACCTGTGCCTGCATGGCCGGCAAAGAGGATGAGTCGGGGAGCACTGGGGCTGAGCTTGCAGGTCATTTATCTCTTTATTTGGAGGTATTGCTTGAGTAAATTCTACTTCTCAATCCCATGTTTATTGGAAATATCCCCACTTTGGGTGAAGTGACGATAATGTCGCCATGGCTTTAATCGTACTCACTGATGCAAAACTGGCTTTTGGCCACGTTGACCTCCTCGCAAATACTGCTTTCTCATTGGAATCTGGGGAGCGTGTTGGCTTAATTGGCCGCAATGGCACAGGCAAATCTTCTTTATTGAAGATCTTGGCCGGCATAGAAAAAATGGATGATGGTTTGCTGCAATATCAGCAAGGCCTCCGAATTGCCTATGTTCCGCAAGAGCCCATATTTGAGGCTGAGGAGACGGTATTTGATGCTGTATCCAAAGGCGTAGCTCAAGCCAAGGCTCTGCGTGAAGAGTATGAGGCTCTCAGCGTTGGGGAGTGGGATGATGCAGCCCACCATCGCTTAGACGAAGTGCAGTCCCAGTTAGAGGCCTTAAGTGGGTGGAATTGGGAACAGCGCGTTCATGAAACATTAGACCGTCTGCATTTAGATGCTGAAGTGAAGATTAATACTTTATCGGGCGGAACTAAGAAGCGTGTTGCCTTAGCTCGCGCTCTAGTAGAGATGCCAGATGTCTTGCTATTAGATGAGCCTACTAACCATTTGGATTTAGATTCAATTTCTTGGTTGGAAGATTTGCTAAAAGAGTACAACGGCTCTGTAATTTTGATTACCCATGATCGCGCATTCTTAGATAACGTCTGCACACAGATCGTAGAGCTCGATCGCGGTATCTTGCGGACCTATCCAGGTAACTTCTCAGCATACGAAGTATTAAAAGATCAGGAGATGAATTCCGAATCTCTGGCTAATGCACGCGCCGATAAGTTGCTTGCCCAAGAAGAGGTCTGGATACGTAAAGGTGTTGAGGCAAGACGTACTCGTAGCGTTGCCCGTATAGCGCGCCTTGAAGCACTTCGTACAACACGCTCGCAAAGACGTGATGCGGTTGGGCAGGTGAAGCTCGCAGTTTCAGCAGGTGATAGAAGTGGCAAGATTGTTGCCGACCTTCAGAATGTCTCTAAGTCTTACGATCGCCCAATTGTGAAGGATTTCACAGCAACGATTTTGCGTGGCGATAAAGTGGGTCTGCTAGGTCCTAACGGCGCTGGCAAGACGACGCTTCTTAAATTGATTCTCGGAACGATTGCGCCAGATTCAGGTACGGCAACCATGGGTACTCGTATTGAGGTGGCTTATTTTGATCAGATGCGCGAAGGTCTTGATCTCAATGCTTCACTTGAGGATTACATCAGCCCAGGTAGCGAGTGGATTGAAATTAATGGCAATAAGAAACACGTTAAGAGTTATTTAAGTGATTTCTTGTTCGCGCCAGAGCGTACCAATTCACCAGTAAGTACTTTGTCTGGTGGTGAGCGGAACCGCTTATTGTTGGCGCGCTTATTTGCCCGTCCTGCAAACGTCTTAGTTTTGGATGAGCCAACGAACGACTTAGATATCGATACCCTAGATTTACTTGAGCAGCTATTGCAGGACTATAAGGGCACCGTGTTCTTGGTCAGTCATGATCGTTACTTCTTGGATAACGTAGTTACCAGCATCATTGCTAATGAGGGCGATGGATTTTGGCGCGAGTATGAGGGGGGTTACGAGGATTGGAAGATTCAGAAGGCGCGCTCAGACAAGATTCGCGCAGCCAATGGTGGTGCTAAGGCCGAACCAAAACAAGAGGTAAAGACTGAGTCTAAAGTTGAATCAAAGCCTGTAGCTGCTAAGTCTGGGGTGCAAAAACTAAATGGCAAAGAGCGTCAGGAGTTAGAAGTCTTGCCTTTGCAGATCGAAACTTTGGAGACAGAGCAGGCGGATATTGGGATTGCGATGAGCAACCCCGATCTCTATAAAAATGAGCCTGAATTAGCTGCCAGCATGCAAGCACGCTTATCGGAGATCACTGCCGATCTTGATATCAAACTACAGCGCTGGGAACTACTGTTAAGTCGCTCAGAATCTTAATGTGATTTGAGGTATTTGGATTTGAGTCGTGAAAATGCCTCAAGTCCAAAAGATGCCACAAGGGCAATAAGCAGGGCGATAGCACTAGATGGCGCAGTCTTGATTGTATTCATCAGTAGTGCAGTGAATAAACTCAGATTGATTACGATCGCGCACCACAGAATTTTTGGATTCGCTCCAGTATGTTTGTGTACTCGAAGATGTCCGTAGGTAATTACCGCGTAAACCAATAGAAAAGCTAGGCTAGCCATTTGGCCCACTTCACTTAAGGGGAAGATTAGGGCTAGGACAATTACGCCAAGCGATGAGACGGTCAGTGCATGAAGATTATTTTTAAGAACTGTATTTCCTAGGACGCTAGAGACCTCATGCTTTTCTGCAAGGTCGGCTGCAATGTTAGAAGCTGCAAAAATAGTAGCATTGACCGCCGCAGCACAGGCTAGTAATGCAGAAATGCTAATGAGAATAAATCCAAGCTGGCCTGCTACCAATTTTGCTGCATCAGCTAGTACGTGCCCATTATCTAATTGCATGACGTTCAAGGGCAGGAGCATCACAACAGCCATGCTCACGGCTAAATAGGCAATCGTCACTAAGATCAGTGCAGAAAACATTGCTAGAGGCAATTCTTTCTGCGGGCTCTTCATGGCTGATGAAGAGTTGGTCACTACACCAAAGCCTTGGAAATTAATATAGAGAATGCCGGCAGCCACCGCAATCCCCTCTATGGAGCCTCCTGCCATGTGGTAACTCTTGAAGTCCGCATGATTAAACCCCATCGCCGAAAACACTAGAAGACTAATCACAACTAGACCAATGGCAAATGTTTCAGCCTTACCAACCAGACTAGGCCCGAGAAGATTCAGAAATGTACAAATCAAAATGATTGCTGCGGTAATGCATTTCAGAAGAGTGGGTGAGAGATCGCCGCCAAAAAGTGTATTGGTGTATTCAACAAAACCGGCTGCGTATAGAGCAGCAGCAATTAAGTAGGCAATGTATTGAAATAGATTGATGCCGCCAGAAATAAAACCAGGTCCAAAACTCATTACTGTAAAAGTGGCTGCTCCACCGCTGCTTGGATAGGCGGCACCGAGTTTTGCGTAAGAGTAGACCGAGAAAGAAGCTGCAATAGCGCCAATTAGAAAGGCTAGAGGCACGTGGGTGCCCGCATGCGAGCTTGCCAAGCCAAGTAGGGAATAGAGACCTGCACCCATCATTCCGCCGATGCCTAGCGCGGTCGCAGAAAAAAGACTAACGTGCTTTGCTTGTTTGGGGTTGCGTTTAAGTAAGCCTGAGTTCAATGGTGTTTAACCTACATTTGTGCGAAGTAGTTGGCTACGTAAGCGGGTGATTTCATCTAAGAGATCGAGCGCTAATGCGACCCCAGGAGTATTGAGCTCCAAGTCATGAGCAAGATGTGCTGCAGTTTTTGCTCGCTGTAGTGAATCTCCACTAAAGCGCCAGTCTTCTGGTGATGAACCAGTGGGGCTCAGCACACCTTCTGTTACCCAAGACATGATGAGATCCTCTGGTGCGCGTGTGGCTTGTGAAATTTCCACAATGCTCATATGCACCTCTTCTTCAACAAGACTACCTTCAATCCAGGTGATTTGTGTTTGCGTCATGTTCATCATCCCTTCAAGTGGGTTCTGGGGTTGAAATCAAAAGCTTTCTCTAGTGATTGATAAGCTTCTTTCTGCGCATCGGTATCGGCGCCAGGCAAAACAATATTGGGCACTACATATAGGTCACCAGCTTCTTTGCTGGGGATTCCTTTTTCCTTGAGTCGCATCTTGCGGCCCGTAGCTATTCCAGCCGGAATTTTTAATTCCAGAGTAGAGCCTGCAGGAGTGGGGATATTGACGGTTGTCCCGAGAGCAGCTTCCCATGGTGCTAGCGGCAGATCAAGATAAACGTCTTTACCATCTACACGGTAAATCGGGTTTGGATGGAAATCAATCTCAAGATATAGGTCGCCGGCAGCACCAGAGCCCATACCCGGTCCACCTTGACCTGCTAAGCGTAGATTTTGTCCGGCTTTAATGCCTTTAGGAATGCTGACATCGAGTTTGCGCTCTTGAGTGCTGACATGCCCATTGGCATCTTGAGTTGGCATATGCAGGGCAATAGTGCGTTTGGCCCCATTGTAGGCATCAGCTAGATCGATCAATATTTTGGCGTGATGATCTTGGCCTTTGAAGTCCATGCCTTGGCGTGGGTTCCCACCACGACCACCTTGGCGATGTCGACCTCTGCCAAAGAGGGATTCAAAGAATTCACTTTGATCGCCTTCATAGCCGTTGCCAAATCCACCATGACCACCGCCAAAGTTGCCGTCAGAATATTCAAATCCTTCATTCCAGTTTGGTGGTGGAGTGAAGTCTTGACCATTTTTCCAATTGGCACCCATGCGATCGTAAGCAGCACGCTTTTCTGTATCCTTGAGAACGGAATAGGCTTCGCCGACCGCCTTAAATTGTTCTTCAGCGCCAGCTTCTTTATTCACGTCTGGGTGATATTTGCGAGCTAGCTTTCTGTAAGCCGCTTTAATCTCTGCTTCGGTTGCGCCGCGCGCCACACCGAGTGTTTCGTAGTAGTCCCTGAATTTCATAATTCCAATGAATTCCTGATTAAATCAATAAGTTCAATTCTACAGTCCCCGGCGGTGATTTCTGGCTTCTTTTGGGCAAAGAAAAAGCGGGCGTCTTGCCCGCTTTTAGCGATCTTGAGCTGCAGCCACGCTTAACTCATTACCCCAATTTGCCAAGGTACAAACTCGTAATCCCCTAGACCTAATAATTCGCTTTTAGAGGCCTCTCCGGAGGCTGTTCTGAGGAAGAGTTCAAATATACGTTGCCCCATCTCCTGAACTGAAACCGTGCCATCTAAGATCTCACCACAATTGATATCCATGTCTTCGGTAAGTCGCTCATACATCGGTGTGTTGGTAGCAAGCTTGATGCAAGGAGCTGGTTTTGATCCAAACATGGAGCCACGCCCTGTAGTGAACGCAATTAGGTTTGCGCCCCCAGCAATTTGACCAGTTGCGGAGACAGGATCAAAACCGGGTGTATCCATAAATACAAAACCCTTAGCCGTTACTGGCTCTGCATATCGATAGACCTCCATTAAGGGCCCAGTGCCGCCTTTCATGGAAGAACCGAGGGACTTCTCAAAAATATTGGCTAGACCGCCGATTTGATTTCCGGGACTAACTTGCCCATTGATTTGGACATCACGGCCAACAGAGTATTCATCTTTCCACCAACGAATACGTTGGATTAATTTCTCACCAATGGCCTTACTCGCTGCTCGACGAGTGAGAGTGTGTTCAACACCATAAATCTCAGGTGTTTCAGAAAGAATGCCTGTACCACCATGACGCGACAAAATATCAATCGCAGCGCCTAAGGCTGGGTTTGCAGTAATCGAAGAGAACCCATCTGATCCGCCGCACTGTAAACCAACGCAGAGGTGACTTGCAGATACGGTCTGCCGTTTCACTTTATTGGCTTCTGGAAGGAGTGCTTTTACAGCCTCAATACCTGCTTCAATTGTTTTGCGGGTGCCACCAGTTTCTTGCATGATGAAGGTGTGCAAGGTAGAGTTTTCTTGTAAGGCTTCTTGCTCCATCAATCCTTTGAGTTGATTGCGTTCGCAGCCTAGGCCAATGATGAGGGCGGCAGCGAGATTGGGGTGCTGAGCATAGCCCGCCATCGTTCTACGCAGTAGTTGCATTGGTTCGCCACTCATTTCCATGCCGCAGCCGATGTCATGACTAAAGGCAACAACACCATCAACGTTGGGAAAGTCTTTCAGGCGTTCAGGCGTAAACCATTCCGCAATTTTATTGACGACTGTTGCAGAACAATTGACTGTGGATAGGATGCCAATGAAGTTGCGAGTGCCTACTTTCCCATTGGCGCGAACATAGCCTTGAAATGTTGCGCGCTCAGACTCTGGTAGTAGGGCGGTGGGTTTGTATTCACTGGCATAGGCATAGTCGCGATCGAATTCACGAAACTCGGTATTGTGACTATGCACCATCGTGCCAGCTTCAATATCGGTATTGGCAAATCCCACGGTCACGTTGTATTTCAGGATGGGTTCGCCTTTAGCAATTTTCTTGGCAGCAATTTTGTAGCCTGCTGGAACCTGGCTGCGGCTCGTGAAATTTTCGCTTGGTACCACTTCGCCAATAGCCACATCAACCCGTGCAACCACGATGTTGTCGTTTGGATGAAGGCGAATAATGGGGCCTATTAGGCGCTTTTCTGAAATCTCGATCATGGGAATGTATTCAAATTGATAGGTTCGTCAGTTAGAAGATCATCGTAAGACGCAAGCAGCAAATTTTTAATGACTCAGGTCAAAGATAATCACTTCAGCATCACTACCGTTGCTGATGAGTAATTCAGCCTCGTTTTCTATCAGCAGGGCATCGCCACCAGTTAGAGGGATGCCATTGATCTGCAGTGAACCCTTCACAAGGTGAGCATAGGCCTTACGCTCAGGATCCAGATCCAATTTCTGGGATTGGGATTCATCAAATAGACCTGCATACACCCTGGCATCCGCATGAATTTTTACCGCATTACCCAATCCATCTGGAGAAGCAATCAAGCACAGCTTGCCATGCTTATCTGCAGGTGAAATAGTTTTTTGCTCATAACTCGGAGGGATTTCCATTGCATTTGGCTCAATCCAAATCTGTAAGAAGTGGGTGGTTTGATCCTTAGCGTGATTGAACTCGCTGTGGGTAACGCCAGTTCCAGCACTCATACGCTGAACATCCCCGGGAGGAATGCCTTTGATATTCCCCATGCTGTCCTCGTGAGCTAATTCACCAGACAAAACATAACTGATGATTTCCATATTGCGGTGGCCGTGCTTACCGAAACCCATGCCCGCAGCCACCCGATCCTCGTTGATCACCCTTAAATTGCCCCAGCCCATAAATTGAGGGTCGTGATACCCGGCAAAAGAGAAGGAGTGATAGCTTTTAAGCCATCCGTGGTCAGCGTAGCCACGGTCTTGAGCTTTTCTGAGGGTTAGCATGATGAAGGTCTTTTCTGAAAGGGGATAAGCCCATTATGATTAGCTTTTGACATATTTGCTGATTGGCCTTCCATGGGAAGTATCAAACAAGACATTAAAGAAACCTACTTAGGCGTCTACGAGACTGCCCAAGAAAAGTGGAGTGACTTTACCCAGTTTTTGGTAGAGGCATGGCCTATATTGGCAATCCTTTTATTGGGTTTAATGGGGGTTTGGTGGTATGCCGATCCACCGCCACCAAGACATGTTGTGATGGCAACGGGGCAACTCGGAGGCTCCTACCATGCTCTAGGAGAGAAATATGCTGCCTTTTTTGAGAAAAAAGGAATCACCCTTGAGCTTTTGCCAACGAAGGGCGCCGAAGAGAATGTTGCGCATTTAGTTGACCGAAAGGATCCTGTGCAAGCAGCCTTTGTACAGGCTGGTGCGTTTAAACCCCATGACATCGTTGGAGTTCAATCTCTGGGAACAATATCGTATGACCCGATCTGGTTATTTTATCGAGGCACTGAGGTCAACACGAATGATTACCAGGAGATAAAAGCGCGATCTCGTTACTTTCTCAACTCCAAAATATCGGTAGGTATAAAGGGTAGCGGAACTCATGCGCAGGCGATGAAAATTCTGAAGGAGAATGGATTCGAGGAGGGAGCTAACTTTCTTTATCTTTCGGGAGCAAAAGCAGTTGAGGCTTTGCAAAAAGGCGAGATTGATGCGGCATTTATTGTTGACGCTTACGAAGCCCCTAATATTCAGACTCTCTTAGCGGATCCAAGTTTGCATCTATCTGCGTTCCCCAGGGCGGAAGCCTATGCCCGTTTATTGCCTTATATGCAAATTCTCAAGGTTCCAGCTGGTGGATTTAGTTTGATACGCAATTTTCCTTCTAGAGACATTCAGCTGATGGCGTCAACTACCAATTTGCTGATTGATGACAGAATGCATCCAGCACTACAATTTTTATTCTTAGAGGCCGCTCGCGAGATCAATGGAAAAGCCACCTTCTTTTCGGAGCGTGGTGAGTTTCCTGCTTTCAAAAATACTGGCTTACCGCAAAGCCCAGTTGCTTTGCATTACGAAAAAAATGGCTCCCCATTATTGATGACCTATTTGCCCTTTTGGTTGGCTGAGTTAGTCAATCGTTTGATTTTTGTACTCCTGCCATTCTGTGCCTTGGCTTATCCAGTTCTGCTGACATTGCCCGGCTATCGTAATAAGCGCATGCTTCGAAAGATTAATCAGCTTTACGGAATCCTAAAGACTTATGAGCAGGAGTTGATCAATAACTTCCAGCCAGAAAATAAAGACGAGTATCTCAAGAAGTTAGACCTATTGGAGTATCAAGCTCTTCAGTTAAAGGTTTCTAAGAATATGTCCGGTGATTACTACTCCCTGCGTACCAGCATTGACTATGTTCGCAATTGCCTGAATCGGGGCGTTCATCCCTATCAATTCAATGAAGAGAATGGTGGCGTATAGTTTGCTAATACCAATCTAATACGCAATGCTTATGAAACCTTACGACCATCCTGCTCGAAAACAGTTGCATGAAGAAGTGCATGCCCGACCGCCTATCGCGCTTTGGCCAAATGAGAGGGTGCTGTCTCAGTCTTTCTTGCTTGATGCAGATTCTCGTCAGTCTCAAATTAAGTGGATTCAAAAACTCAGTGCTGCATTAGGCATTGCTAATGACGGTGAGCAAGATCACTCTTTCAAGATGCTCACTCTGGCACCTGAGCCAGAGAGGGTGCTAATTAAGTGGGAGCTACATGGCGAGTTTGCAACTATCGCAGCCATTGTGCATAACCCCGCAAAAATTACTGGACCACTACTGGATTCCCGTCTCGCCCTAGAGAAGAGCTTAGATGGTTTGTTTCACAGCCTGGGCTGCCCAACCATTGTTGAGGCAGGCGGCGAAAGAATTTCTGCGCTAGATCTGGCATTTGAGCATCGCCCTTTGTTTGCAGAGGCTCAAGAGGTGTCTGCTATTTTTAGCGGACATACTGTATTGGGTAGCTATATTCTTTCAAGCAAGAAGGCGCAGCTTTGGACAGACTTATATTTGGATGAGGATGGCTACATCTCTTATTTCATTCCTCATGATATTTTGGGCTCACGTCAGGCTGGTCGCGTAGCGCGAGCGATTGCTGAAGCTGAAACCTATCGAATGGCTGCAATGATTGCTTTCCCGGTTGCCAAGAGTCTCTCCATGCCGCTGAGAACTGCTGAGTCGGAATTAGCGGAGTTATCTAAAAATATCTCTCAACTCCAAACTGAATCAGGCGTACATACCGAAAAAGATGGGCAGTTTTTAGGAGAGCTTTCTCATTTGGCGTCAAGAGCAGAGCAGTGGATATCGGGATATGGCTTGCGCTTTACTGCTGCTGAGGCATATAGCCAATTACTCAGCAAAAACTTATATGAGCTAGCAGAGTCTCCAATTCCGGGTGTGCAATCTCTCTCTGAGTTTATGGACCGACGTTTTCAGCCTGCTATGGGTACCTGTATTTGGACTCAGCGTAGATTAAAAGAATTATCCGATCGCATCTCGAGAACAACACAAACTTTGAGAACTCGTATTGAGTTTGTGAATGAAGAGCAGACACAAAAATTGCTAGCTAGTATGGACCAGCGTGCACGTCTTCAATTGCGCTTACAGGAAACTGTGGAGAGCCTATCAGTTCTAGTATTGACTTACTATGCTGTGAGCTTATTAGCCTATGTCGCAAAGGGTGGCAAAGAGGCAGGCTTTGCTATTCATCCGGAAATTGTTGCTGCAATTGCTGCTCCAGTGGTAGCTATCATCTTCTTGTTCATTAGCAAGCGACGACGTAAGAAAATTGTTGAGATGGGTAAATCTCTGTAGACATTAAAAAAGAGGCCGAGGCCTCTTTTTTAATGAACGCAAATACTCCTTAACCTAGGCTATCGGCCCAGATGTTGTGCGCCCAACCCCAAGCATAAACACCCTCAAGGGTGGATGGTGCAGGTGATAAGCCACCAGAACCTGGAACAGTCTTGAAGGTTTTCTCGGCAGCGTTGTATTGATGAACGCTAGCAACGTGAACCACTTCACGATCATTTACAAAGCTGTAGCAAGTATTTGTCAGGACTGGTGCTGGATTGACTTCCCAGCCACTCAACTCTGCAACGATGGCTGCAGCCGCAACTTTGGCATGTTGGTTGGCCATATGACCAGATTTCGGCATTGCTGGCGCAATCTGAATAGAGTCACCAAGTACGTGAATATCTTTGCGTGCAGTCGACTCAAAGTTCAGGAAGTTAACATTTACCCAGCGGCCATTGGAATTAGCTAAGCCAGTTTTAATGGCGATTTCACCAGCAGACATTTGTGGGAGAACGTTCAGTACATCAGCTTTCACATCATCCTCAACTTCGAGCTTGAGCGTTTTGGTTTTTGCATCAACGCCAACTACATTGCTCTTTGGTCGGTATTCAATGATTCCAGCATACTGTTCAGCCCATACCTTCTTGAATAAGGCGCCCTTGGATGTCACATCTTGATTGGCATCCAAAATGACGACCTTGCCTTTAGGGTTGTGGGTCTTGAGGTAGTTGGCAACCTGGCAGGCGCGCTCATATGGCCCAGGAGGGCAACGATATGGAGCTTCCGGAATGCTAATGGCAAAAGTACCGCCTTCACGCATAGCAGCAATTTGCTTATGCAGAGCAACAGTTTCTGGACCCGCTTTCCAGGCCTGGAGAGTGACACCATCTTTGTTAGCTTGCGCAAGACCCTCAATGCTCTTGAAATTCAGTGAAACACCGGGAGACACGATCGCTTTGTCGTAACGCAAAGTTTTGCCTGAGGCGAGCGTTACCGTTTTCTTGTCTGGATCAATACTGCTGACACTGTCTTGAATAATCTTGATGCCATGACGCTTGCTGAGAGTGTCGTACGGAGATGTAATTTCGGCTAGAGTGCGCGAACCACCAATAACCAAATTGGACATTGGGCAGGAAACAAATGCGGTGTTTGGCTCAATCAGAGTCACTCGTGCAGTGTTATTAGAGAACAGGCGCAAATATTTAGCAGCAGTAGCGCCGCCATATCCACCGCCAATGACTAAGATTTCTGCTTTTTGTAAATTCGCTGCTTTTGCTGGACTGGAAAGACCTGCAAGTAGACCTACTGCTGCAGCGCTCTGACCTATAAAATGTCGACGATCCATGGCGCCTCCTTATTGTTTCTTGCCAAGTTGATTGGCAATAGTGGTGAGTTGTTCGTCTGTATAACCTTTGGCAAGTTGCGGCATGATCGTGCCTTCACGAGCGCCAGACTTAAATGCTTTTAACTGGGTCAGCATTTGTTCGCTTGTAAGGGTATTGATCAGCGGCATACCGCCATCAACCACTCCTTTGCCATCTGTGCCGTGACAGTTGGCGCAGGTTGCAGCCAGACCACGCTTATATAGTTGGTCGGCAGTTTGTGCGAAGCTGAGTCCGCTCCACTGGCTTAAGCCAATGAGGGTGCTGACCACCAGAATGGGTTTTAAATACTTCACTTGCATAGGGATAATCTCCGTCTTACATACAGCTGTTCTTAGGATGATGCTGATTGACTCTATCTTAATCAGATGGGGATGGGATTGGTGGTTTTACTTAGATTGATTTTCAATATGCTCAGAACCAAATACAAGGGTACTGCTCATGATGGTTTTTTAGCCTGCACCCTCAAGACCTATAAACTAGCGGTATGCGTGGCTCCTTTACTTACCGAAATGCATTCTTCATCCTACTTCTAGGTGTATTTACCTATCTGTATGGTTTGGATAGTCGCTTTGCCCCAAAGAATGGGGATGAATATCCCTATATGCACATCGTCCGGATGACAGCTGATGCTGGAGCTTGGTTGCCCCTCCAATCCGAGATGGATGGCATTAAAAATACCAAGCCGCCTTTGGTGTTTTGGGAGGGTATTGCTAGTACAGGGTGGGGTAGTGACTGGACGCTCTTGGCGCTGCGTTGGCCCAGTGTTTTATATACCGGCCTAACAGCATTGTTCTTATTTCTGGCGGTAGCTCGGTATAGCGGCAAAAAACAGACTGGCCTATTGGCGGCTTTGGTATGGCTTTCCTTTTTTGCGACCTATCGCTATGGCCGACCATTTTTGACAGATCCCCCCGAAGTGTTTTGGTTGAGCCTGCCATTCTTTGCGCTGCTCTATTGGGGTAGAACTGCATTTGAATCCAAGCTATTTTTTCCGGTGATGGCGGGTGCCTGCTTTGGCATAGCTTTACTCTCAAAGTCTTTTGCCTATATTGCCCCCGCCACATTTGCCTTGGGCTTGTTTTACTGGCGCTGGCGTGAGTGGAGCATTCCGAAGGTCTTGTTGCAGGACTTATATAAAGTGATATTGATTGCTGTTCTGGCTTTGGGTGTATTTGCACTCTGGTTTTTGTTGGACCCATTTCCGGAGGCGGTCTGGAAAGAATTTGTATTGGGTGAGAATGCCGGCAAGTTCGAGGCGCGTAGCTCTAACTACCTTTTAGATCTGGTGCGTGGCGGCGACAGTATTTGGATGTTGGCTTTAACCACCTTAGCCAATGCTGGACTATTTACTTTCGTATTGATCTCCGCATTGATTCAATCTTGGAAACAGCGGCGCTTCATATCGCTTGAAGAGGGCTTATTGCTGCTTTTAGTATTGGCATTCTTTATCGTATTTAGCTTGCCAAGTCAGCGCTCCAGTCGCTACCTATTGCCGGTGATGCCAGCATTTGCCGCCTTGATTGCAATGTACTGGGATCGATTGCCTTTATGGGGATTCCGAATTGCATTGATATTGCAGTTGATATTGCTTTCCGCTCTTGCTTGGGTAGGCGGAAATTTGCAGCTATCAAATTTCTTAGGTCAGCCCGGTATCTGGAATTACTCACCGTGGCACTGGGCCTTTATGGGAGTTGCGATCGCTTTAGTGTTGTTAGGTCTATTCAGCCGAGAGCGCAGTAAGACCATTGCTTTGGCGGCCTGCTTTTTTTGCTACTGTGCGCTTACCAGTAGCTTGGCTCCACTGGAAGGTACCTTGGGTCGATATTCACAATCCACCATCCAAGGTGTTGTCGGGCAAGATGTTTGGGTGCCTTGCGACTATCGCGCTAAGGATGAGGAGTATCGGCTCTTATTGCCGGGTGCAAAGTTACACGGCTATTTAGCAAAAGATGCCAACCAAGTCGATGTATTGAGTAGCACTTACCCATTAGTTGCGCTGCAATCCCCGATCGGCGTAGAGCCTGAGCTTTGTGACTCCTGCAAGGTTGTAGGCAAACGTATGGAGATGAGAGCCCGTCATTCTGATGCGGAGATTCGGGCGATACTCAAAGGTCATATTGGAGAGCACCTATTTGTGAATGAATATTTAGTTTCTACACCTGCAGCAATTGCGTTGCCAGTGGTGGGTAAGGATGCTTGTCGATGAGCCGTGTAATTGCCCTCTGTTTTTTATTACTTGCCTCGGTATTGGGCTACCTCCATATTGATAGTCGCCCAGCATGGGCGCCTTTTGCTGTCCCTTACACAGTCGATAGTGCACATCAATCAGAGGATTCTCCTGAGACACCTGAAAGCAATAAACCAGCAAAGACTTTAAAAAATGCTGCGCCAGTGAAGCTGGCTCAACCTAGTTTGCGGATGGACTGGCTGCCCGATACTGGAGCTCCATCAGTACATGCAGCATCTTTAATCGCGCTAAAGGATGGTGGAGTGAGAGCCTTCTGGTTTGCGGGGAGTCGTGAAGGTGCGCCTGATGTAGTTATTAATACTGCTGTCTTTGACCCGCAGGCGTCTAGGTGGAGTGCTGCAACTGTTGTAATGGATCGAGTCAGTGCGGAAAAAGGTTTGTCCCGCTACATTGCCAAATTGGGTAACCCCGTTCCAGCAAGAATGGCCGATGGTCGCATGCAGTTATTTTTTGTCACTGTTTCTATTGGTGGTTGGGCAGGTAGCTCAATTTCATCGGTGATTTCAGATGACGAGGGTTTAACTTGGGGTCGACCACAGCGACTTATTAGCTCACCATTGATTAACCTCAGCACCTTGGTAAAGTCACCGGCCATGCTATTTGCGGATGGGCGACTAGGATTGCCGGCATATCACGAGTGGATTGGTCGTTTTGGAGAGTTCCTCAGAATTGATGCGAGTCAGGTGATTGATAAGCGACGTATGAGTTCCGGTAGGGGTGCGATTCAGCCTGTTGTCTTTAGTGATGGACCGCAAGATGCAAGTGCTTTTTTCCGTCAAACTCGATCCAGTTCTCAGCCAAAGCAAATCCCCGTAAGCGAGACCAACGATGCTGGGCAGTCCTGGGCGGTAACAAAGGATCTTGAGATCCCAAATCCGAACTCTGCTCTTGCTGCGCTGACTTTGGCTAATGGTACGAGATTGATGGTTCTTAATAATATTGAGGCAGGTCGCTATCGTTTGGTGATGGTAATGCGTGAATCTAATTCTGCTCAATGGCAGGTAATACAAGTTCTCGAAGATGATGAGTCTTTAGCTAATGATCAGCATCGAGAGTTTTCTTATCCATACTTAATTTCTGCCAATGGTGAAGATGCGCACCTTGCCTATACCTGGGATAGGAAAAAGATTAGGCATGTGTATTTTCCGGCCGCTTGGTTTAAGCATGCTGTAAGCAGTCTTAAAGAAAGGGAAGCGCAATGATGACTTCATATTTACAGCCCATTGCCTTGCTGGAGATGTCGCTTACTTGCGCAGTAGTGCTCATTGTTCTTTTAGAAAAGTTAAGCTCAAAAGAGATTCCATTTGCAGTGCGCATTATCTTGGCTCTGCTATTGATCAACTTATTTTTCTGGCCGCTAGGAATGTCATTGGAATTACCTCTATCTGCTTATGTACGCGGCGTTACTGGTGATCTTAGTATTGTGACAATGCTCTTGTTGTGGAGCTCCATACTTCCTGCTGCTAAAAAGACGCCGCTTGGATTTAAGGTGCCACTGGCACTCATTGCAATTGCGTTTTATCCCTTGGCGCTTGGCTTTGGCATGATGGATCCTTATGCGTGGGGCTATGGCTCCATTGGCCTCTTGATTGCTGTCGTTCTCTTCGCCATTGTTTGCGGTCTTGCTGGTTGGACTAAGGGTGTTTGGATTATTTCTTTTGCGATCATTGCCTGGGCAGCGCATTGGCACGAATCAGCAAATCTTTGGGACTATCTCTTGGATCCTTTCTTAGCTACATGGGCTCTGTTTGCCATCCCCAGTGCGATTTATCAGAAGCGTCGTGAGAAGGCGCAGTCGGGCTACCTCTTTAGGGCAGGCTGATTATTGCTGTCTAATTTATCTAGTGAATTTTAGGTAACAAAAAAGCCAGCAGATCGCTGGCTTTTTTGTTTGCTGCTATACCGAAATTAATCTGGAATATTCGCTTTGCGAATGACTGGACCCCAGACGTTGATTTCTTTCTCAAGGTGATCCTTGAGGCCTTTTGCAGAAATCTTATCTGCTGGCACGATATCAATGTTGGCATCTTCCAAGCGCTTCTTCACATCAGGCGTATTCAATGCTTTCTTCAAGGCGGCATTGATTTTGTCCTGGATTGGCTGTGGAACACCTTTTGGAACATACACACCATGCCAAACTTTCACTTCAAAGCCTTTGAGGCCTTGTTCGTTCAAAGTTGGTACGTTAGGAATTGCTGGCAAACGCTTCATAGTTGTTGTGCCGAATGCTTTTACACGACCATCCTTGATGTAAGGAATAGTTTGTGTAGTTTGGTCGCATAAGAGGTCAACTTGACCACCCAAGAGGTCGGTCAAAGCAGGACCGGTACCTTTGTAAGGGATGTTCGTCAATTTCACGCCCATACGACTTTGAAATAATAAGCCGCATAACTGTGACACTGCGCCTGGACCAGCGTTAGCCATCGTTACTTTTGAACCATTAGCCTTGATATAGGCTTCAAGTTCTTTAAAGTTATTAGCAGGCAAATCTTTTTTGCCCAGCAGTACCATTGGTACATCAGCTACTTGGCCAATGTAATCAAAGCTAGTCATTGGGTCATACGGGAGTTTGTCGTACAGCGCGTTTGCTGTAGCCATACCCATATGGTGAATGTACATTGTGTAGCCATCTGGAGCCGCGCGAGCTACCTTGGTAGAGGCAATCGTGCCACCAGCGCCAGGAACGTTCTCAACCACAACAGTTTGACCTAAAGCCTGACCCATAGGTACGGCGATCAAACGCGCGATTGTGTCAGTTGGACCACCAGCTGCAAATGGCACAACCAACTGAATAGATTTAGTAGGCCAATCCTTTTGGGCGGAAGCAATATTGCTACCCAATAAAGTGCCGGCGCTGACTACTGCAGCAATGCCAGCGAATAGGGTTTTTTGTAATTTCATATATGTCTCCGTTAATGTGTAATGCGAGCTAATTTTGCCACCATTATTTACTGTCGGCTTTAGGGTTTACCAGCAACCGCCAGCGTCCTTTGGGCTAATAAGACAACTGGTCGATCAATCATGCGGCCGTCTAATTTCACAGCGCCACCTTTGGATGCCTTGTCCGCTTCAATCACGCGCTGTGCCCAGGAGACCTCCGCAGCCGTAGGCATAAAGGAATCCTTAACTAAAGCAACCTGTTTTGGATGAATACACAGCTTGCCTCCGAACCCCATTCTTTTGGCGCGCTCTGCATCATCAGTAATGCACTCAATATTGTCTGTAGAAGGAGTAACCCCATCAATTGGAGGGGCAATCTGGGCTAAGCGTGAGGCCAGCACAATCTGAAAGCGCGCAGTTTGCAGTTCAGTTTCTTGTGCGTCACACACCATTCCTAAGTCGGCCTGTAGATCAATGTTGCCTAATGCCAAGCGCAATACCTGATCAGAGTTTGCAATCTCATTGAGATGATTAAGGCCGACAGCAGTTTCAATCATCGGAATGATTGCTGTATTTGGCAGAATTTGTGCTGCACCATTAATTTGATCGAGCGATTCACTTTTCGGAATAAGTAAGCAGGCAGCATCCAATTCTTGAACCAAGATAAGGTCAGCTGCGTAAAACTTAGTGCCGGGAGAATTCGAGCGAATAATCAAGCGCTTTTTTTGTTCCGCAGTAAAAGTAGTCCAAGCAGCACGTATAGCTGCGCGGGCAGATTCTTTATCTTCTTCGGCTACCGCATCCTCTAAATCGATGATGACGCCATCAGCTCCACTATCCAATGCTTTTACAAAACGTTCTGGGCGCGTCCCCGGAACAAATAAGAAGGTGCTGCTAAAGCCGATAGGTGTATCAAGTGGGTTCATATTTGTGGCTTTATTGAATGTGAAGCGAAAAAATAAACAACTCAGAATTTATGAGATCAACAGGCCAATCTTGGACTGCTTACGAATATTCCACAAGCGTTCAATGGCGGCACTCATCTCACTTGGCGTTGCGCCACCACTGAATGCAGCAAGACGCATTGCCTTATCTGTAATTTCAGTGCGACTGAGGGTGTTACCAGGATCGCCTTTAGGTTCATCAACGCGGCCCTCTAAAACTTCGCCATTATTTAAATAGACTTTCACTTTGCCAATCCAGCGTTGAGGGTAGGCACCATCTACTTCTGCATCCAGAGTCATGGTGACGCGATCGCGGAAGGCGCAAATCTCCTGATCATGAAAGTGCTGATCGAATTCTTGCAGGCCAGCAAATTGATAATGGGCAATCAGAGCGAGCACAGTACCCATTGAAAACTTGGATTGGTGAACCGTTGCGGGATCGGTGACTGGTCCCAGCACATCAATTGCACCTTGGTGAACCAGCGTTTCTACTTTAGCAATATCACTAGGCTTGAGGTGATGCGCGAGCATGACTTGCAACAGGGCGTCTGCAGCAGGATGGGTATGACGACATGAGGCGTGATATTTAAAGCTAGTCTCCGCAATAGTCCAGCGACTACCCAGTCGATCAGTCAACTTGCTAGGGTCTGCATCGCTCGACATGCCGGCAGCCAAACCTTGCTTGCCTTCTAAGATATGTTCTGCACCAGTAAAACCAGATTGTGCCAAGTAAGCAGACATCAAACCAGTAGAGGCAGCGTGCGCAGTATGTAGTTGCTTAGAGTCAGCGGCATCCCGCAGAAATTCCCAAAGACCGGCCGATTGCGTTCCCGCAGAGCCAAAGGCATGCAACATTTGGGTAGGGTTCAATTTGAGTAAATGACCTACGGCTGCAGCTGCTGCCAGGGTGCCTGCGGTACCTGTAGTGTGAAATATCTTGTAATGCGAGCGACCTAAAAATTCACCAACCCGAATACCGACTTCATAGCCAGCAACAGCAGCAACCAACAGATCTTCACCTGAGGCGCCAATCGTTTGTGCTGTCGCTAGTGCCGCAGGAAACACCACGGTAGCTGGGTGAAATACGGAGCCATTGTGAACATCATCTTGTTCGGCAACATGTGATGCTGCTGCATTAGCGAGTGCGGCTAAGAAGGGGCTTGAGTTGTTTCGGTTAATCAGAATTTCAGCAGAGCCAGGATTAGCAGCATTAAAGCCGCCCATGTTTTGCGCAAACTGCGTAATCGTTTCTACTGGACGTGATCCTTTGCCAGCGATTGCTGAGCCAAACCAATCAACCAATAAATCTTCGGTGCGCGCAATCACCTCGTCGGGAATGTCGCCAATTTTTAATTCAGCAGCAAATGTTGCTAAAGCTTTAGATAAATGCGGGGTAGTCATTGAGTAAAAATTTCCTAAGCTAAAACTGCAGTGGCTTGCATGGTGAGCCAACCTTCGTGGTCTTCGGCCCAAATGGAAATTGTTTTTCCGGAAGGATCTTTCTCTAGATCAGGCTTAGCGCTCACCTTAAACACGTTGATATCAAAAGTAGGCCGTATAGCTCGGAACTCAAAACTCTTCAGTTGGCAACCTGGAATACTCTGACGCACAAGATCTACCAACAAGGTTGCAATTAAAGGGCCGTGAACAATTAAGCCTGGGTAACCCTCTACTTCAGTAACGTATTTGCGATCGTAATGAATGCGATGACCATTGAATGTCAGGGCTGAGTAGCGAAACAATAAAACATCATCTGGGGTAATTGTTTTGGACCACGTAGCTCCAGTGGGTGCTGGAGTTGGCGCAACTGGTTTGTCATCCGGGCCTGGTGCATCGCGATACACGATGTCATGCTCTTCAATTAAAGCTAAGCCATTTTGATTGGAGATTTCATGTTTGACTAATACGAAGATGAGATCACCAGTGCGACCTGCTTTGTGCGTAACGGATTCAATTCTAGAGACGCGTTCGATTTCATCGCCTACAGAAAGAGGCGCTAGCCATTGAACTCGACTGCCAGCCCACATTCGACGTGGCAGCGGAACGGGCGGTAAAAATCCGCCACGCTTAGGGTGACCATCAGGACCGATTTCAGATTGAAGGGCGCACGGTAAGAAATAAAGCCAATGCCACAACTCCGGAAGAAAAGTTCCGTCATTCGGAGCAGGATCGGGTCTATCGAGCGTTGCCGAGAGAGCTCTGACAGGTGCCGCAGTGACGATGTCTTGAAGAGTCTCGGTTTTGCCGAGCCATTCTTGGAGATGGGTGATGGTTTGAGGTTCGATTCGCATAAGTTCCATTATGCCAATTCCAACCTCAAATGCGGTGGAGCTAGGTCAATAAACTCGCCAGCAAATAACTAAGTAAGCCCGCCAGCGCCGAACCAGTTAATACGCTAATCACGCCTTTTTGAAACTTAAACAGCGCTAAACCCGCAAGCAGAGTGATCGCTATTGAAATCCAAGAAATTGAGCCGCCTAGACCATGTGGCAAAAAGACGTGATACGCAAAGAACAGACCTAGGTTGGCGATGACTCCAACCACTGCGGCAGAGATTGCAGTGAGGGGCGCAGTAAAGCTCAATTTGCCATGTGTGGATTCAATCAAAGGGCCGCCGACCAGCACCAGGAAAAAAGAAGGTAAAAAGGTAAACCAGGTGGCAACACAGGCCCCAAGCACGCCAAACCAAAATGGATTGCTATTGCCAATCAGATGTTGGATGTGGCCAGCCAGATAACCAACAAAAGCCACCACCATGATGAGTGGTCCCGGAGTAGTTTCTCCAAGCGCTAAACCATCCATCATTTGACCGGCGCTGAGCCAATGAAATTGATCCACTGCACCCTGGTAGACATAAGGTAGCACTGCATATGCACCACCAAAGGTGAGGAAAGCAGCTTTAGTAAAGAACCAGGCAATTTGTGGATACAGTGTTTTCCAGCCAAACGCTAGTGTTAGGGCAAAAAACGGAATCAACCAGAGCGCTAAAAAGCTTGAGCTCTGCAATGCCAATTTCTTTTTGGAAAACTTGGCATGCTCTGGGGTTGGGGTGTGATCATCAATTAGTGCGGCACCGTGCGTTCCATTCGCTTTGTTGTGAGATGCGGTTTGCTGGAAATACTCTGGGTAGCGTTTGCCGCCCCAAATACCAATTAAGGCTGCAAAGATAACAATGATTGGGAAAGCCAGGTTAAAGATAAAGATCGCTAGAAAGGATCCGAGCGCAATCCAACGTAGTGCTTGATTATGAATCGTGCGCTTACCAATGCGGACTGCAGCATGGAGGACGATAGCAGTGACTGCGGGTTTGATGCCAAAGAAGATTGCGGCAATCCAAGGCACTTGGCCAAAGGTGAGATAGACCCAAGATAGGCCAATCAAAATAAAAAGAGAGGGCAGGACAAAGAGGGTGCCTGCTAAGACGCCGCCCCAGGTGCGATGCATGAGCCAGCCAATATAGGTTACCAACTGTTGAGCTTCAGGCCCTGGTAGCAACATGCAATAGTTGAGCGCATGTAAAAAGCGCCGCTCGGAAATCCAGCGACGCTTCTCAACTAGCTCTTGGTGTAGGACTGCGATTTGTCCTGCAGGCCCACCAAAACTAATAAAGCCTAGCTTGGCCCAAAACTTCAGGGCCTCGCGCAGCGGAACGCTCAAACTTCTTCCATTCCACCAACAACTTGGCTAAATCCGTTATCTACATAAATGATTTCAGCGGTAATGCCGTTTGCTAAATCAGATAGCAAGAATGCAGCGGTATTGCCAACATCATCAATAGTTACATTGCGACGCATTGGGGCAGTTTGTTCAACGGCTTCCAAAATCTTGCCGAAACCTTTAATGCCAGCAGCAGCTAAAGTTTTGATTGGACCAGCAGAGATACCGTTCGCGCGAATGCCCTTAGGTCCCACTGAGCCAGCGATATAGCGTACCGAGGCTTCTAGTGAGGCTTTTGCAAGACCCATGGTGTTGTAGTTAGGAACATTGCGCAGGCTACCGAGGTAAGTCAGAGTCAATAAAGAGGATTTGTCGCGCAACATTGGGAGGGCTTCTTTTGCCATCGCTGGGAAACTATAAGCAGAGATGTCGTGAGCGATTTTGAAGCCTTCACGAGAAAGACCCTCTAAAAAGTCGCCAGCAATCGCTTCGCGCGGTGCAAAGCCAATTGCGTGAACAAAGCCGTCAAACTGAGGCCAAGTTTTTGCTAAATCCTTAAACAGGGCGGAAATCTGCTCATCGCTGCCAACATCGCAGTCGAAAATCAAGTCGGTATTGAATTCTTTAGCGAAATCGACAATCCGGTCTTTAAAGCGCTCACCAACGTAGGTAAAGGCCAGTTCAGCCCCTTCGCGGTGACATGCCTTGGCTATGCCATAGGCAATGGAGCGATTAGAAAGAAGGCCGGTAATCAGAATTTTTTTGCCAGCGAGAAAGCCCATGTTGTTTCCTTTACTTCAAATATGATTAGCTATCTACAATTGTTGCATATATGCCCACCCTAAACCCCATTCGCCAAATAGCCCATTTCTTGCTACTAGCCATGCTAGTAGGGCTTGGGGCCAATATAGCGCAGGCAGCTCAAGGGATTTCCCAGTATGGCAAGCCTAAATATGCTGAAGGATTTGCCCATTTTGATTATGTGAATCCTCAAGCTCCTAGGGGAGGCACCCTGATTTTACCCAACCCAGGGCAAAGAACCAGTTTTGATAAGTTCAATCCTTTTACTTTGCGGGGTGTAACGGCGCCCGGAATTGAATTGATGTTTGAATCTTTGGCTGAGGGAAGTGCTGATGAGGTATCAAGCATTTATGGTTTGCTTGCTGAAGATATTGCTGTCGCTCAAGATCATAAGTCGGTAACGTTTCGCATTCGTCCTGAAGCAAAGTTTTCTGATGGTAGCCCAGTGTTAGCTGCTGATGTGAAACATAGCTTTGATGTTTTGATGAGCGGTAAAGCGCATCCACGCTATAGAACTACCTTCGCAGATATCAAAGAAGCAGTCGTGTTATCGGATCGAACAGTACGTTTTGATTTCAAAAACAACAACACAGAGCTACCTATTTTGGCGGGAACACTTCCCATCTTTTCTCGTCACTGGGGAAAGAAGCCGGACGGCACAATCATTCCTTTTGAGAAGATTGCCTTTGAAGCGCCATTGGGCAGTGGGCCATATCTCATTGAATCCTTTAAAGCTGGTAAATCCATTGTCTATAAGCGAAACCCGCAATATTGGGCTGATCAATTAAGCAAGCCTTTAAATGTCCGTGTTGGTTTTTATAACTTTGATCGCGTGCTATACAAACTCTATAGTGATGATGCTGTTCGTCTAGAGGCCTTCAAGGCGGGGGAGTTCGACGCTATCGTTGAATACCGCGCCAAGATTTGGGCTAAGGGTTATGTGGGCTCCAAGTTTGATAACGGCACCCTATTGAGGAAGGCATTCCTCAATCACAATGGGGCAGGGATGCAAGGTTTTGCAATGAACCTTCGTCGCCCCATTTTTAAAGATGCTCGAGTACGTGAAGCTTTGGGTTACGCCCTAGATTTTGAATGGCTCAATCGTCAAATTTTTTATGATCAATACAGTCGTATCAATAGCTACTTTCAGAATAGCGATTTGAGTGCGAACTTTGATGGACCGCGTAAGCCCACTGAAGCAGAACTAAAACTACTAAGACCATTAAAAGCAAAGTACCCACAATGGGTGCCTGATGCAGTATTTGACCCAATGCCTCCAGCTCCATCCACTAAGTCACCTGACAGCCTGCGTCAGAATTTAAAGAAAGCCCGCGAACTATTGATGCATGCTGGCTGGCAGTTTCGCGATGGCGCATTGCGTAATGAAAAGGGTGAGCCATTTCGTTTTGAGATAGTGGAAGATGGCGGATTCTTTCTTAGGGTAATTTCGGCATACGTGCGCAATCTAGAGAAGTTGGGAGTTCAGGTAGATATTCGAACTAGCGACTTTGCCCTTCATCAAAAGCGGATGAACGAATTTGATTTTGATATGACAACAGTCCGTTTCTCGGATTCACAAAATCCTGGGAATGAATTATGGGATCGCTTTGGTAGTCAGGCTGCCAAAGAAAAAGGATCGGATAATGTGATTGGCGTTCAGTCACCAGTAGTGGATGCCTTGATTCAGGAAATTACTAAAGCGCAAAATCGCGAGGAGTTACGTGCCGCTACGAGAGCTTTAGATCGCGTACTCTGGAATAGTTATTACGTCATTCCACAGTGGTACAACCCAACGCACCGTGTTGCCTATCGCAAAGAGATGCGCTATCCAGAGCCTCCCTTGTACTATTCAGCAGAACCTTGGATTATTCAAAACTGGTGGAAAGAGGAGGCTAAATAATGCAAGGTCAAATGCGCGCCTATATCTTTAAACGTCTACTGTTAATGATTCCTACCTTATTGGGCGTATTGACCTTGACCTTTGCGGTGGTGCAATTTGTACCCGGTGGCCCAGTAGAGCAGATGGTCTTGGAATTAAAGGGTAAGGGTGCTGGAGCAACAGGTGGATCAGAGTCATCGGGTGCTGGAGCAACCTATCGCGGGCGCCAAGGTGTCGATGCACAACGCTTGGAAGAGGTTAAGGCGCTCTACGGATTTGATAAGCCGCCAGTAGAGCGTTATTTCATGATGTTGGGACGTTTTGCTAGATTCGATTTGGGTCAAAGCTATTACCAGCATGAAAGTGTCTGGGGCTTAGTGGTTTCTAAACTGCCCGTATCGATCAGCATTGGTTTGTGGACCTTCTTCATCACATATTTGGTTTCGATTCCACTAGGTATTGCGAAAGCAGTGCGCGATGGCTCTCGCTTTGATGCGGTGACTAGCAGCATCATCTTGGTCGGTTACGCCATTCCAGGATTTGTATTGGGAGTGCTCCTCCTTGTCCTCTTTGGTGGCGGTAGTTTCTTACAAATCTTTCCACTGCGCGGACTGACTTCAGATGACTGGAGTGAGTTGAGCATGATGGGTAAGGTGATGGATTATTTATGGCATTTAGTTTTGCCAATCACCGCTTCGGTTTTAGGTAGCTTTGCAGTAATCACGATGTTGACGAAAAATTCCTTCTTAGAAGAGATTCGTAAACAGTATGTATTGACTGCGAGAGCCAAAGGCCTCACGGAGAAACAGGTTCTTTGGAAGCATGTATTCCGCAATGCGCTCTTGCCTTTGGTAACTGGCTTCCCAGCAGCATTCATCGGCGCCTTCTTTACTGGTTCACTGCTGATTGAGACTCTGTTTTCTTTAGATGGATTAGGTTTGCTTTCCTATGAGTCCGTGATGCGACGTGACTACCCAGTAGTTTTCGGAACACTCTATCTGTTCACGCTGATTGGTTTGTTTACTAAATTGATTTCTGATCTTTGCTATGTCTATATTGATCCACGCATTCAGTTTGGTGCAGGGGGTGGATCATGAGTCGTTGGCATCGCTTCAAAAACAGCCGCATGGGCTATGCCAGCCTTTGGATTTTTATGATTCTGTTTGGCCTGTCTATGTGTGCCGAGCTCATTGCGAATGACAAACCCTTGATCGTGCGCTATCAGGGTAAGTTTTATTTCCCCATTGTGAAATCCCAACCTGAAACAGTATTCGGCGGTGACTTTGCGACACCAACAGACTTTTTGGATCCCGACATTCGTCACAACATTACGAGTAATGGTAATTGGGCGATTTACCCACCCATTCCCTATAGCTATGAGACTTTGAATTACTTTTCAAAAGCACCCAATCCTGCGCCGCCATCATTTGATAACTGGCTAGGCACGGATGATCGTGGTCGCGATGTCTTGTCACGCTTAATTTATGGATTTCGACTGTCGATTTTGTTTGGTTTGGCGCTCACTATTGTGGGGGTCAGCGTAGGCATCATCACCGGCTCTTTAATGGGTTTCTTTGGCGGCAAGTTTGATCTGGTTTCTCAGCGTTTGATTGAGATTTGGTCAGCGATGCCAGAGTTATATCTACTCATCATCTTTGCCTCCATCTTCAACCCGAGCATTTGGCTCCTGATTATTTTGTTAGCTGCTTTTGGATGGATGGGTTTATCTGACTATGTGCGTGCAGAGTTTTTCCGCAATCGCGCCCTAGAGTACGTTCGCGCTGCTAGAGCATTGGGCTTAACGAATTTGCAAATCATGCGCCGTCATATCTTGCCCAATAGCTTGACTCCAGTGATTACCTTTCTTCCTTTCAGAATGAGTGCGGCCATTTTGTCGCTCACGAGTTTAGATTTCTTGGGTTTGGGTGTGCCTCCGGGAACGCCGAGCCTTGGGGAGTTGCTCTCTCAAGGTAAGAGTAATTTAGATGCGTGGTGGATTTCACTATCCACCTTTGTTGTATTGGTTGCCACCTTGCTTCTACTGACTTTTATGGGCGAGGCCTTGCGCGATGCGTTTGATTCTCGTAAGTCGGGCGCAATGACTGGAGGGCGCTTATGAGTTCAACGAGTAACTCAAATATATTGACGCCCTTGCTGCGATATGAAGATTTCTCAATCTCTTTTGGCTCAGGTCGGCGTGAGAAATTTGCCGTTAGTCATCTTGATCTTGACATCGGGGTAGGGGAGAGGGTTGCTTTGGTTGGGGAGTCTGGCTCAGGCAAGACGCTGACTGCTTTAGCCCCATTACGCCTTGAGCCTGAGGGTGCAAAAACATCTGGTCGCATTCTGTGGAGTGGCAAGAATGCCCATGCCGGCAATCCACCAGTCAATTTATTGGATCTACCCATACAAGATATTCGTGAGATTCGGGGTCGTGAGATTGCGATGGTCTTTCAGGAGCCCATGACTGCGCTTAATCCTTTGTTTACTATCGGCAATCAAATTGTTGAGGCCGTGCAGATATATCAGCCTTTAATCTCCAAGGCCGATTGCATGTCTGCAGCAATTGATCTTCTCAAGAAGACGGGCATACCGGAGCCAGAGAAACGCTTCTATTCTTACCCTCACCAATTATCGGGTGGGCAACGTCAACGCGCCATGATTGCAATGGCATTGGCGTGTAAACCCAGATTATTAATTGCAGACGAGCCAACCACTGCTTTAGACGTTAGCCTGCGTTTGCAAATTTTGGATTTGCTTAAAGAGTTGCAGGAAGAGTCCAAGGATCATGGCGGCATGGCGATTCTGTTAATTACCCATGATCTCAATTTAGTAAAGCATTTTGCGCATCGTGTTGCTGTATTAAATCAAGGCAATCTGATGGAAGTCGGACCAACCAAGCAAGTGTTCGAGCATCCAGATAATCCTTATACAAAAGCTTTGGTCAATAGCGAGCCTGTGCGCGATCTAGCTCCCGTGATGCCATTGGCACCAGTGTTATTAAAGACGGAGAACTTATCTGTTTCTTATCCGGGCACTGAAGCTACATCTTGGTTTAAAAAATCTTCACGTCATCAGGTCTTGCGTAAGGTTGGTTTTGAGCTCAAGCAGGGGCAAACCATTGGTGTCATCGGAGAGTCTGGCTCTGGCAAGACTACTTTAGGTATGGCGGTCTTAGGCTTATTGGGTGACTCCGCTGCAGAAATTACTGGTGATGTAGATGTGCTCGGAAATGATTGGCAAAAGTTAAAGCCGGTAAAGCGCCGAGCTATGCGATCTAGTTTGCAGGTCATTTTTCAGGATCCGTTTGGCTCACTCTCTCCACGCATGAATGTGATGCAAATTGTTTCGGAAGGTTTAGATGTGCACTTTCCAAATTTATCTGCAGAGGAGCGTGAGTCCCGCGTCTTAGATATTTTGCGAGAGGTCGGAATTGATCGTTCTGCTCTTACACGTTATCCCCATGAATTTTCTGGTGGCCAAAGGCAGCGCATTGCGATTGCGCGTGCTTTGATTCTGAAGCCGCAGATCTTGGTCTTAGATGAGCCTACTTCAGCTTTGGATGTATCGATTCAGAAACAAGTGCTTGCCTTGCTGACTGAGCTGCAGAAAAAATATAACTTGGCTTACCTGATGATTAGTCATGATTTGGCGGTTATTCGGGCAATGTCTCATGAAGTCATGGTGCTTAAAGAGGGCAGGGTGGTGGAGTTTGGTGATACCGAGACTCTGATTAAGCATCCTCGCCAGATCTACACAAAAGAGCTTTTTGCGGCTGCTGAGCTGACCTAAAGCCTTCTTCCGGCAGGTTCAGCAAAGCGCTAAAGTGGTGCATTCATGCACCGAAATACGAAATATTCCATTCAAAACAATGAGTTAGCCCTTGGGCTAGCGCTTGGTGAAATAGGCCTTCTTTGTTAGAATGGAAGGATGTCCTTTCAAAAAGACCTCCTGCCACGCATCGCGAAGCAAGTGCCATTGGCTTTGCTGACTGCATTCATGCTTGCCATGAATCCAGTCATGGCGGTGGACGCTGGTCCTGACGCTGCAAAAGAAGCTCCTGCTGAGTTAGCCAAAGAGACGCCCAAAGAAAGCATGTTCCAGGCGGGTAAGTCTTACTTTGCTCGTGTATCAGATCGCTTAGCAGATTCAGTTACTGGTAAATCGGATGAATTGATTAACCGCGCGATGGAAGTGATTGGCGTGCGTTATCGCTGGGATGCGGAGTTGCCCCAATCTGGTTTAGACGGTAGCAGTTTTGTTGGCTATGTCTTCAAAGACAAATTAGGTTTTTTATTGCCACGTAAATCCACTCAAATGAGTCGTGTTGGTAAGCCTATTACTCGCGAAGAATTGCAGCCTGGTGACTTAGTCTTCTTCAACACCATGCGCTTAACGTTTTCTCATGTCGGCATTTATGTTGGCGACAATAAATTTATTCACTCCCCATCGAAAGGCACTAGCGTGCGCGTTGATGACCTTGGTAGTCTCTACTGGGATAAACGTTTTGATGGTGCTCGCCGATTAGATGGCAGCGACAACTTGGGCGATACAGAGCGTCAAGAGTTGTTAAATGAAGTAAATAAACTCAAGCGAAAATCCCGCAGTCTTTGAGACTAAGCTAAGGTACTTCAACCTTTTAGCTTGTCTTTAATTAATCCCATTTGCTCCTGTGTGGCCACTTCGCCAGCGAGGATTGCTGCATTTCTAGATTTGAAGTCACCGCTACTCATTTGCTTGAGATGGGGGGTAATCACAATATCGGCACTTTTGAGTTCGTACTGATTAATACTTCGTTGCATGATGGATATGGTTTGTTGCATAACGCCAAATGTGCCGCTCGCATCTTGATAGGCTGGCTCTGAAGAGATATTGACGGCAATCACGAGAGTCGCGCCCATTTGTCTTGCATAGCTGACGGGTACTGGCGCTACTAGCCCACCATCAATATATTCTTTGCCACTAATAACGGCCGGCTGAAATACTCCTGGAACACTACAGGAAGCGCGCACTGCCAAACCAGTATTGCCAGAGCGAAATAGAACGCCTTTGCCGGATTGCAATTCAGTTGCCACAATTCCTAAGGGAATACGCATTTGCTCGATCGATTTATTTTGCACTTCACGATTGACCATGTTTTGCAGGGCATCCCCTTTGATGAGGCCACCAAATCTTCCTGCAAAAGGAAGTCCCCAGTCGGCAATAGTGGCTTCATCGAGATTTAAGGCCAGTCGGTTCAAATCATTTCCAGTAGCACCTGAGGCAAGTAATGCGGCAATAACACTGCCAGCACTGCTGCCCACCACGATGTCAGGTCGAATGCCTTGGGCCTCTAATGCCTTGATGACACCTACGTGGGCAAAACCTCTGGCCGCTCCCGCCCCTAAAGCTAAACCAACGATGGGCTTGCGACTACTCATGAGGCTGCACCCAGTTAGGGTTGAGCCTCCAATTAGGGCTCCCAAACCAAGACCCAAGCCTAAAAAGCGGCGTCTTGAGTCAGTCTCAAAGGGTAAATCTAGGGTTAGGGCTGTATTTTCGTGCATGTGGCTATTGTATTGAGCCTCCCTTATAATGGCCAAATGGTGAGCGAAAAAGACTTCGTTTCAGCATGGGCAGCTCTCCCAAGTAGATTTTCGGAGATGATTTGCCCATAGTAGCTAAATAGCGCCACCAGAACACCACCAACCCATTACTGAAATACATTTTTTATAGCCTCATCAGGTCATAGCCTGATAGCCAGAATTTTATGGATTATCACAATAAACGCGTAATTGAAACAGCCCTCTTGTGCGCGCAAGAACCACTCACTGTTGCTGATCTGACGCGCTTATTTGCCGAAGACATTGCCGCTGGCGAAATTGATGATGCTCTATTGGAGCTTCAAAAAGCCTGGGAAGACAAAGGCATGGAGTTAGTGCACATTGCAACTGGCTGGCGTTTCCAAAGCCGTTTAGCGATGCGCGAGTATCTCGATCGTTTGACTCCAGAAAAGCCGCCAAAGTATTCTCGTGCGGTGATGGAAACTTTGGCGATTATTGCCTACCGTCAACCAGTGACTCGCGGTGAAATCGAAGAGATTCGTGGTGTTGCTGTGAGTAGCAATGTGATGAAGCAGTTAGAGGATCGCGGTTGGGTTGAGGTTATCGGTCATAAAGAGACCATTGGTCGCCCAGGTTTATACGCTACTACCAAACAATTTTTAGATGATTTGAGTCTCACGAATTTACAAAGCTTGCCGATGTTGGAAGATGCTGCGCCGATGGCTGGCGCAGAACAATTAGGTCAAGCGGTAATGGAGTTTGATCCAAGTGCGACGGTTGAAACAGTTATTGAATTGGATGAAAACGGCCAGCCGATCATTCAGCCGACAAGTGAAGAATTAACAAACGAAGAATCCATCAGCGAAGAAGTTGCTGTTGAGATTGCTGATGATGTCATCAGCGAAGAGACAAGTGAAGAAGTAGAAGAAGTTTCTCCAGAGTCTGAAGACAAATCAGACGAACAAAAATAATTATTAATGACAAGTCACAACGAAAACGATTCATCTCCGATTAAACCTAAATCGGACAATTCCCCCGGCTCTGAGTCTGCACCTAATTCTGCAGAGGGAAATAGGGGCGAGGGGCGCGAAGGGCGTGAAGGCGGCCAGCGTCGCCCACGCCGCCAGGGTGCAGGCGCTAGCAAGCATCCCTTCAATAAGAAACGCCCATTCAATAAAGACCGGCCTCGTCGCGAGGGTGGTGAGTCTGGTGGTCAGCGCGAGGGTGGTAACAATGCTTCCGCTAAGCTCGCACCAAATCCAGCTGAGAGCGAAGCTTTATTTGCGTCAGTAGTTTCTGGTGAGTTCGATGCAGCATTAGATGCGCCCGAAGTCCTTGAGGTTAAAAATCCTGACGGCCTAAATGAAAATGAGATTTCTCATCAGACTGGTGCTGAGCGTCGTGCACAACGTGTGCGTCATGACGAAGATGCGGATACGCCTAGCGACGATGAGATGAGTAGTTTGCAATTTGCAAACATCGATGATTTGCCGCTTAGCTTGCGTGATGAGGTTTGGTCAGACTTAGATGGTTTAGACGACGACGCTGACGACGAAGATACTGTGAAGTTACACAAGGTATTGGCTGATGTCGGCATGGGTTCGCGTCGCGATATGGAAGACCTGATTATTCAAGGGCGCGTATCTGTAAATGGATTGCCAGCCCATATCGGTCAACGTATTGGACCGACCGACCAGGTACGCATTAACGGCAAGCCAGTTCATCGCAAAATTCAGACTAAGCCACCACGCGTGATCATGTATCACAAGCCTTCTGGCGAGATCGTGAGTCAGTCCGATCCTGAAGGTCGTCCAACCGTATTTGATCGCTTGCCAAAGCCGCGTCAAGGACGCTGGATTGCAGTAGGGCGTTTGGACTTTAATACTGAAGGTCTTTTGTTGTTCACCACTTCTGGCGAGTTGGCCAATCGCTTGATGCATCCTCGTTACGGTGTTGAGCGTGAGTACGCTGTCCGTATTTTGGGTGATCTGAGTCAGGAAAATACAGCTCAATTAAAGAGCGGTATTACCTTGGATGACGGCCAAGCCAAATTCTTACGTCTTTCTATGGGTGGTGGTGAAGGTGCAAACCGTTGGTACCACGTTGCTTTGACTGAAGGTCGCAACCGTGAGGTGCGCCGCATGTTTGAAGCCGTCGGACATGTCGTCTCTCGCTTGATTCGTACGCGTTACGGCATTTTCTTATTGCCTCCACGTTTGAGACGGGGCAAATGGGAAGAGATTGAGGCTGGCGGCATCTATAACTTAATGAAGTTTGCAGGCTTAAAAATGCCTCAGCCACAAGATAAGGGTCGCAATCCAAATGCACAAGGTCGTGATCGCCATTCTCCAGCTAGTGAGGACTTCCAGCCTGATCCAATGCAAACCTCAGTTTCTTACTGGGGTTCACGGGATGCTTTGACCCAGGCCAGTGGCCATGGTGCTCTAACCCATCAAAATAGGGGTGCTAAACCTGGTGGCGGTGGTTCGGGCGAAGGTCGCGGTCCTTTCCGGGGTCGTACCCAGGGCGGTCGTCCAGGCGCAGGTGGTCAGGGTGGCGGTCAGGGTGGCCAAGGCCAAAACCGCAACAAGGGTAAGAAAGTCCACCACGGACAGTCTGCTTTTGTGACGGCAAGCCCTCAAAGTCCCGGAAATGGTCCTAAACGGGCGGCACCAAAAGGGCGCAAACCCTTCAATAAAGGCCCTAGAAAACCGAGAAATCCAGGCGAAAGCTTCTGATTTTGATGAGTTTTCCTCTAAATCGGCTATAATTTTGGTCTTACAGCAGTTCGCTGCTGTTTTGAGTTGTTACCGACTGATGTTGCGATCAACGTAAGTCGGCCTGTTCTGAATTTCGAGAATATGGGCTTTGAAGCCCATTTTTTTTTGCCGTTTTGGATTGAAGGGTGTTCGTGAAAGATCAGCGGATTATTTCTGCAGAAGTAGAAAACCTAGGGTACACGCTAGTCGATATCGAGCGTGAAGCCGGAGGTTTGCTGCGTGTCACGATTGAAAACCCGGATTACGAGCGCCTGATTAACGTCCAGGATTGCGAAAAGGTAAGTCACCAACTGAGCTATACATTGCCAGTGGAAAACATTCCCTTTGAGCGTCTAGAGATTTCCTCTCCTGGTCTGGATCGCCCTGTGAAGTCCGCGGCTGATTACGAGCGCTTTTCCGGAATGGAAGTGGATTTGAAGTTGCGTGTTGCCGCTGGTGATCGCAAGAAGTTTCGTGGTGTGTTGCAAGGTTTGCTGAGTGGTGAGTTGGACTCGCCCGATGCGAAATTTGGTTTGTTGTTTGAAGGTGCTGATGGCACTGAATCTCAATTGGAGTTTTCTTTAGCCGAGGTCGATAAGACTCGGTTGGTCCCTGTTATTGATTTCAAAGGAAGAAAGTCATGAGCCGAGAAGTTCTCATGTTGGCAGACGCCTTAGCGCGTGAAAAGAACGTAGATCAAGCGATTGTGTTTGAGGCGCTAGAAATGGCGTTGGCATCAGCCACTAAGAAACGTTATCCGACAGAAGATGTGGATATTCGTGTATCGATTGATCGCGAGTCTGGTGAATACGAAACCTTCCGTCGCTGGTTGGTTGTTCCTGATGAAGCGGGTCTCCAAGAGCCGGATAAAGAAATCCTCCATTTTGAAGCGCTCGAGCAATTTCCTGACATGGAAGTTGGCGAATTCATCGAAGAGCAAATCGAATCTTTAGCCTTTGGCCGTATCGGTGCACAAGCCGCTAAGCAAGTGATCTTGCAGCGCATTCGTGATGCTGAGCGCGAGCAGATTTTGAACGACTACCTTGAGCGTGGTGAAAAAGTCATGACCGGTACCGTGAAGCGTGCTGACAAGAATGGTTTGATTATTGAATCTGGCCGTGTCGAAGCATTGTTGCGCCGCGATCAAATGATTCCAAAAGAGAACCTCCGTTCTGGTGACCGCGTTCGTGCCTACATCCTGAAGGTAGATCGTGAAGCCCGTGGCCCACAGATTGAACTCTCACGCACTTGCCCTGATTTCTTGATCAAGTTGTTTGAGAACGAAGTTCCAGAGATGGAGCAAGGTTTATTAGAGATTAAGGGCGCAGCTCGTGACCCTGGTATCCGCGCAAAAATTGCCGTGATTACTTATGACAAGCGTATCGATCCAATCGGTACTTGCGTTGGCGTTCGTGGTACACGCGTTACCGCAGTTCGTAACGAAGTAGCTGGCGAAGCAGTGGACATCGTATTGTGGTCTGAAGATCCAGCGCAGTTTGTAATTGGTGCCCTGGCTCCAGCTCAAGTATCTTCTATCGTGGTTGACGAAGAGCGTCACGCCATGGATGTGGTGGTTGATGAAGAGAACTTGGCAATCGCGATTGGCCGCAGCGGACAGAACGTTCGCTTAGCTAGCGAATTGACTGGTTGGCAGATCAACATCATGACTCCAGAAGAGTCTGCTGAGAAAACTGAAAAAGAAGCTGCTTCTGTACGTCAATTGTTCATGGACAAATTGGACGTTGACCAAGAAGTTGCTGACATCTTGATTGAAGAAGGTTTCAACACACTGGAAGAGGTTGCATATGTACCTCTTTCTGAAATGTTAGAAATCGATTCTTTCGATGAAGACACAGTAAATGAATTGCGTACTCGTGCGCGTGACTCCCTCTTGACCATGGAATTGGCTAAAGAAGAGCGCGTTGGCGAAGTCTCACAAGATTTACGTTCCCTCGAGGGAATGACTACTGAGTTGGTTGCCAAGCTTGCTGACAATCAAGTTCACACACGTGACGACTTAGCTGAACTGGCTGTTGATGAGCTAGTTGAGGCGACACAAATTGACGAAGAAACCGCGAAAACGCTCATCATGAAAGCGCGCGAACATTGGTTTACTTCATGAGAGGAAGTAGTGCATGGCAACAACAGTAAAAGTACTCGCTAAAGAATTAAAACGTACCGCGCCAGACCTTCTGGAGCAATTGAAGGCGGCCGGTATCGAAAAAGGTTCTGAGGACGACAGCATTACCGAAAAGGACAAAACTGTCCTGCTTGAGCATTTGCAAAAAGAGCATGGCAGTGCGGATACAGGTAGTCGTAAAAAGATTACTTTAATCAAGCGCGAAAACTCAGAGATTCGTCAGGCAGACTCTGCTGGACGCACTCGTACCGTTCAGGTTGAGGTTCGTAAAAAGCGCGTGCTAGTTAAAGCGGGAGATAAAGCTCCTGAAGAGACTCCAGCTCCAGCGGTCAAAGAAGTTGCCCCTGCAGAGCCTGCTAAACCAATCCTTTCTGCTGAAGAGTTAGAAAAACGCGCAGCTGAAGCGACACGTCAAGCTGAGTTGTTGGCTCGTCAAGAAGCGGAAATGAAAGCGGCAGAAGATGCTCGCCAAAAAGAAGCTGATGCTTTAGCTGCTGCAAGTGCAGTTGCGCCTGTTGTTGAGAAAGCAGCCAAGTCAGATGATGACGCTTCTGTTGCCAAAGAGGCTGCTGCAAAAGCTGCCGACAAGAAAGCTCAAGCTGATAAAGCTGCCAAAGACATAGCGGATGCGAATAAGGCACAGTTAGCTGATATTACAAAACGTCGTGCCGCTGCTGAAGCTGAGGCTTTGGCGATTCGCGACATGATGAGTGCGCCCGCACGTGTTCTCAAAGCACCAAGTGAAATTGCTGCTGAAGAAGCTAAAAAAGGCACCTTGCACAAGCCTGCTAAGGCTGAAGGTGCGGATGACAAGAAAAAAGCAGTTGCTAAGGTTGGTGGCAAAACCATTAAGTCTGCTGAGACTTCATCTACTTGGCAAGAAGAAGGTGCCAAGAAGCCGGGTGGCATTAAGACTCGCGGTGATAGTTCTGGTGGCATCAATGGTTGGCGTTCAGGTGGCGGCAGAAGAAAACAACGTCAAATTGCTGAGGCCAATGTCGATACCAATTTCCAGGTACCTACTGAAGCTATTGTGCGCGATGTCAATGTTCCGGAAACCATTACTGTTGCAGAGTTAGCTCATGCAATGGCCGTGAAGAGTGCGGAAGTTATCAAGCTCTTGATGGGCATGGGTCAGATGGTGACAATCAACCAGATCTTGGATCAAGATACTGCAATGATCATCGTAGAAGAAATGGGCCATACAGCCCATGCTGCTAAGTTGGATGATCCAGATTTAGATCTCGGTATTGCTGGTCACGATGCAGAGTTACTGCCACGTCCACCAGTAGTTACGGTGATGGGCCACGTTGACCACGGTAAAACATCTTTACTCGATAAGATTCGAGCAGCTAAGGTTGCTACTGGCGAAGCCGGTGGTATTACTCAGCACATCGGCGCTTATCACGTTGAAACCCCACGCGGCATGATTACCTTCCTGGATACTCCGGGTCACGAAGCCTTTACGGCAATGCGTGCTCGTGGTGCTAAGGCAACGGATATCGTGATCTTGGTTGTTGCAGCCGATGACGGTGTGATGCCACAAACCAAGGAAGCTATTGCTCACGCAGTAGCTGGTGGCGTTCCAATTGTTGTAGCAATTAATAAGATTGATAAACCAGAAGCGAACTTAGAGCGCGTTAAAACTGAGTTAGTTGCTGAGCAAGTAGTTCCAGAGGAGTACGGTGGTGATGTGCCATTTATTGGCGTCTCTGCTAAAACAGGTGACGGCATTGATGCCTTGCTTGAGAACGTACTCTTACAAGCAGAAATTTTGGAACTCAAGGCAGCGAAAGATGCTCCTGCGCAAGGTCTCGTTATTGAGGCGCGTTTGGATAAAGGTCGCGGTCCTGTTGCCACTATTTTGGTTCAGTCTGGCACGCTCAAGCGTGGCGATATGTTGTTGGCGGGTTCAACCTACGGTCGCGTTCGTGCGATGTTGGATGAAAACGGCAAGCCATGTAACGAAGCTGGCCCATCTATCCCTGTAGAGATCCAAGGTTTATCCGAAGTTCCTGCAGCTGGTGAGTCAGTACAAGTTGTTCCTGATGAGCGTAAAGCACGTGAGATCGCACTCTTCCGTCAAGGTAAGTTCCGTGATGTGAAGTTGGCTAAACAGCAAGCATTCAAACTCGAAACCATGATGGAAAACATGGAAGAGGGCGCGATTGAAGCGAAGTTGTTGCCATTGATCATCAAGGCGGACGTACAAGGCTCTCAAGAAGCGTTATCACAGTCATTGCAAAAACTATCTACTGCAGAGGTGAAGGTTCAAATCGTTCACGCAGCAGTGGGTGGCATTACTGAGACTGACGTTAACTTAGCGGTTGCTTCTAAGGCAGTCATTATTGGCTTTAACTCTCGTGCGGATGGTGCAGCACGTAAGTTAGCTGAGAACAATGGTGTCGATATTCGTTATCACAACATTATTTATGACGCTGTAGATGAAGTAAAAGCAGCTTTAAGCGGCATGTTGACACCAGATAAGAAAGAAGAAATCACCGGTATGGTGGAGATTCGTCAAGTCTTCTTGGTATCTAAAGTTGGCGCTATTGCTGGTTGCTTGGTACTCGATGGTGTTGTTAAGCGCACATCTAGTGTTCGTCTCTTGCGTGAAAACGTAGTGATCTGGACTGGTGAGCTGGATTCTCTGAAGCGCTTTAAAGATGATGCGAAAGAAGTTCGCGCCGGTGTTGAGTGTGGTCTGTCATTAAAAGGCTACAACGACATCAAAGAAGGCGATCAACTTGAAGCGTTTGAAGTTACTGAAGTCGCTAGAACTCTTTAAGAGCTACCCAGTTAATGCATAAAACTAGTCCTCATCGTAACCAGCGTCTTGCCGATCAAATTCAGCGAGACCTGGCTGAGCTGATTCCTCGTGAATTGCGTAGCCCAAGTCTAGGTTTGATTACTTTACAAAGTATTGAACTCACGCCAGATTTGGCTCATGCAAAAGTCTTCTTTACCGTCTTAGGTGCTGAGCCTGAAGTGGCATTGAAGGCTTTGCAGGACAAGGCAGGCTACTTGCATTCCTTATTGTTTAAACGTTTGCACATTCATACTGTGCCAACCTTGCATTTCCACTATGACAGTTCTATTGAGCACGGCATTGAAATGTCTCGCTTAATTGATCAAGCAGTGGATAGTGATCGCAAAGACGAGAACGCGTAAATAGCTATGTCTGTACGTATCGATGGCGTTGTCTTGCTTGATAAACCTGCTGGCATGAGCTCGCAAGGCGCAGTCACTGCCGTGAAGCGTGCCTTCAATGCAGAAAAAGCAGGACACACTGGCACCTTAGATCCAATGGCTACTGGCTTACTCCCGATTTGCTTGGGTGAAGCAACTAAGTACTCTCAGGATTTATTGGAAGCTGATAAAACCTATATCGCTCAAGTGAAATTCGGTCAGCGTACTGACACCGGTGATGCTGAAGGTCTCGTGATTGAAGAGCTACCTGTGCCTGTATTTGCAGATGATGCTGCTATTAAAGTGGCATTAGATTCTTTGTTGCCAGCTTTTAGCGGTCCAATCAGTCAGGTTCCACCAATGTATTCCGCGCTCAAGCGTGATGGCAAACCTTTATATGAATATGCTCGTGCTGGTGTTGAATTAGAGCGCGCACCACGAGATATCACGATTCATGCAATTCGTTGGACTAATGTCAATTGGCCAGAAGCCACTTTAGAAGTGAGTTGTAGCAAAGGCACTTACATTCGCGTATTGGCGGAAGATATTGGTAAGGCATTAGGATGTGGCGCCCATTTAGTTGGCCTGCGCCGCACTGAAGTAGGCCACCTCACTCTCGATCAGTCATTCACTATCGAATCCATTCAAAAAGGCTTACAAGATAGTTCAAGCTATATCTTGCCAGTCGACGCACTTTTGCAGACATTGCCGCACTTAACTGTGGATGAGCAACAAGCAAAACGTTTGGAGATGGGTCAACGAGTCCCACTCAATTTACCTTCGATAGAGGCGCTAGTGCGTATCTATCGTGCAACCGCTGCTCCGCATAACTTTATTGGTACTGGAGATTGGCGCTCTGGGGTTCTACATCCTAAGCGCTTGATTTCTTCGGCACATTAAATCCATTTAACCCCTTTGTTTATTAACCTTATTCTTAACTTCAGAAGCTTCACATGACTAAACGCGCACTTCGTAATATCGCCATCATCGCCCACGTTGACCACGGTAAAACTACTTTGGTTGACCAACTCTTGCGCCAAGCAGGCACATTCCGTTCTAATGAAAAAATGACCGAACGCGTCATGGACTCAAACGACTTGGAAAAAGAGCGTGGCATTACTATTTTGTCCAAGAACTGTGCGGTGGAGTATGACGGCACACACATCAACATCGTAGACACACCAGGACACGCCGACTTCGGTGGTGAAGTAGAGCGTGTGCTCTCCATGGTTGACGGTGTATTGCTCTTGGTTGACGCGGTTGAAGGCCCAATGCCACAAACTCGTTTCGTAACCAAGAAAGCCTTGGCTCTCGGTTTGAAGCCGATTGTTGTGATCAACAAGGTTGACCGTCCAGGCGCACGTTGTGACTATGTGATCAATGCGACTTTTGAATTGTTTGACAAGCTAGGTGCTACAGAAGAGCAGCTCGACTTCCCAATCATCTATGCATCAGGCTTGAACGGCTATGCAGGCACTACAGAAGATGTGCGTGAAGGCGATATGCGCCCATTGTTTGACGCTGTTCTGAAATACGTACCTGTACGTGATGACGATCCAGATGGCCCTTTGCAGTTCCAGATTTCTTCAATCGATTACAACAGCTATGTCGGTAAGATTGGTGTTGGCCGTATTAACCGTGGACGTGTGAAGTCAGGCATGGAAGTAGTCTGCATGAACGGTCCTGATGGCGTGCCATTCAAAGGTCGTATCAACCAGGTATTGAAATTTAAAGGTCTCGAACGCGAAATCGTAGAAGAGGCATTTGCTGGTGATATCGCTCTCATTAACGGTATTGAAGAGTTGGCAATCGGTACAACGGTTTGCGCGGTTGATAAACCAGATCCATTGCCAATGCTCAAGATTGATGAGCCTACTTTAACCATGAACTTCATGGTGAACACGAGCCCATTAGCTGGTCGTGAAGGTAAGTTTGTTACCAGCCGCCAAATTCGTGAGCGTCTTGATCGTGAGTTGAAAGCCAACATGGCCTTGCGCGTTAAAGAGACTGACGATGACACCGTATTTGAAGTGTCCGGCCGTGGTGAGTTGCATTTGACGATTTTGGTTGAAACCATGCGTCGTGAAGGCTATGAGATGGCGGTTTCCCGTCCACGCGTAGTGTTCCACGAAGAGAATGGCGTCAAGATGGAGCCGTACGAGAACTTAACGGTTGACGTAGAAGATGCTACTCAAGGTTCCGTGATGGAAGACTTGGGTAAGCGTAAGGGTGAGTTGCAGGATATGGTCAGCGACGGAAAAGGTCGTACCCGTCTTGAGTACCGCATTCCTGCACGTGGTTTGATCGGCTTCCAAGGCGATTTCATGACTATGACTCGCGGTAACGGTTTGATGAGCCATACATTTGATTCTTATGCTCCTGCAAAGGATGGCATCTTGGGTGAGCGCCATAACGGCGTATTGATCAGTCAAGATGATGGCGAAGCAGTTGCTTACGCTATTTGGAAGCTGCAAGATCGTGGCCGTATGTTCGTAAAACATGGTGACCCTGTTTACGAAGGTATGGTGATTGGTATTCATAGTCGTGACAATGACTTGGTTGTGAACCCAATTAAGGGTAAGCAATTAACCAACGTGCGCTCTTCAGGTACTGACGAAGCGGTTCGCTTGGTAACGCCAATCGATTTGACTTTGGAATACGCAGTTGAATTCATTAGCGATGATGAATTGGTTGAAGTAACACCGAAAAGCGTACGAATCCGTAAGCGTCATTTGAAAGAGCATGACCGTAAGAAAGCTTCCCGCGAGTAATTGCGGAGTTCTTCAGTTGGAAAATAAGAGTCACCTTTGGGTGGCTCTTATTTTTCCTTCATGCCAATCCTCTTAAAACCTTAGTAAATTATTTATTTCATGCTGCCATCTATTGAACAACGCCTTGCCCAAGAGTTATCTGCTAAACCCGCTCAAGTAGCTGCCGCTATAGCGCTGATGGATGAGGGTGCAACAGTTCCTTTTATTGCGCGTTATCGTAAAGAGGCGACAGGTGGCTTGGACGATACGCAGCTGCGTTTACTAGAAGACCGTCTAGGGTATTTGCGTGAACTGGAAGAGCGACGCAAGGCGATTGTTTCTTCAATAGAAGAGCAGGGCAAGATGACCCCTGAGTTACTCAAAGCCATCATGTTGGCAGAGGATAAGACGCGCCTGGAAGATCTCTATCTCCCTTATAAGCTTAAGCGTCGCACTAAAGCCCAAATAGCCTTAGAGGCCGGATTAGAGCCTCTCGCAAATGATTTGTTGGCAAACCCCACGCTGGATCCAGAGGTGGAGGCAGCTAAATACCTTAAAGAAGCATTTACATCCGACCAGGGTGAGAACCCTGGCGTGCTTGATACCAAAGCCGCTCTTGAGGGTGCCCGTCAGATTTTGATGGAGCGCTTTGCAGAAGACGCTGGCTTGGTGCAATCACTGAGAACCTATTTGCAAGAGCATGGCGTTGTGGAATCTAAGGTCATTGCTGGTAAAGAGCAAGAGGGTGAGAAATTCGCGGATTACTTCGATTACTCCGAGCCTATTGCTGCAATCCCTTCGCATCGTGCCCTGGCTTTATTTAGGGGTCGTCGTGAACAGATGTTGATGGTCAATTTGCGCCTGGATACCGAAGAAGAAAAACCGAAATGGGATGCGCCCCACAATCCATGCGAGTCGCGCATTGCCAACCAATTCAAGATTAAGAATGAGGGTCGTCCTGCAGACCAATGGCTGGCAGAGACAGTGCGCTGGACTTGGCGCATTAAGTGCTCCATGCATTTGGAGTCCGAGCTAATGAGTGCTTTGCGTGAGCGTTCTGAGACTGAAGCAATTAATGTCTTTGCTCGTAATTTAAAAGCCCTTTTACTAGCTGCACCTGCAGGACCAAAGGTCACTATTGGTCTAGACCCTGGCATGAGAACGGGTGTGAAGGTTGCTGTTGTGGATGCTACTGGTAAGGTGGTCGATACAGATGTTATCTACCCGCATCAGCCTAAGAATGACTGGGATGGTTCATTGCATACCCTTGCGAAATTGGCTGAGAAACATAAGGCAACCTTAATCTCGATCGGTAACGGTACAGCTTCACGCGAGACTGACAAGTTAGCGCAAGATTTAATTAAAGCTAAGCCTGAGCTCAAGCTCACCAAGATCGTAGTCTCAGAAGCAGGTGCATCGGTTTATTCAGCTTCTGAGTTCGCCTCAAAAGAATTGCCTGGTATGGATGTGTCTTTACGCGGAGCAGTATCCATCGCCAGAAGATTACAAGATCCGTTGGCGGAATTAGTGAAGATTGATCCGAAGTCGATTGGTGTCGGTCAGTATCAGCATGATGTGATGCAGACTCAGTTGGCTAAGTCACTGGTTGCGGTTGTAGAGGATTGCGTAAACGCGGTTGGTGTGGATGTGAACACGGCTTCAGCACCATTGCTAGCACGGGTTTCAGGTCTTAGCAGCACCGTTGCAGAGGGCATCGTGACTTACCGAGATAGCAATGGCGCTTTTCAGACGAGGGCGGATCTACGTAGCGTGCCACGCTTAGGCGATAAGACCTTTGAGCAGGCCGCTGGTTTCTTGCGCATCATGAATGGCAAAGATCCTCTGGATGCATCAGCGGTACACCCAGAATCCTATCCTTTGGTGGAGAAGATTCTGAAAGATATCAAGAAGGGCGTCAAAGAAGTGATTGGTGATGCAACTATTCTGAAGGGTCTCAGCCCAGAAAAATATGCCGATGAGAAGTTTGGTGTTCCAACAGTCACCGACATCATCAAAGAATTAGAAAAGCCAGGCCGCGATCCACGTCCTGAGTTCACTACGGCAACCTTTAAAGACGGCGTAGAAAAAATCAGCGACCTTAAGGCCGATATGATTTTGGAAGGTGTTGTGACTAACGTTGCAGCTTTTGGCGCATTCGTAGACATTGGCGTTCATCAAGATGGCCTGGTCCACATTTCCGCGCTAGCCAATACCTTTGTAAAAGATCCGCACACTGTAGTTAAGGCAGGGCAGGTTGTTAAGGTCAAAGTGCTAGAAGTAGATGAAAAGCGTAAGCGAATTGCGCTGACCATGCGACTCTCTGATGAAGCGCCTAAATCTGCCCTAGGGGCAAAGCCAGAGCAAAGGGCAAATCGTCCGGGCGCCCCAAGATCCTCAGAGGCTAGAAAGCCTCAGGAAGATAGAAGATCTGCGCCCCCAATGAACAACGCGATGGCTGAAGCTTTGCGTAAATTAAAGGGTTAACTCATGCCTAGAGTGGTTATTAGGTCTCCCTTCAATAATGTAGTAACATTTATACATTGGTAATATTTTATTGGGGGTTAGATGATTACTACCTTTTCGAGCCGTGAATTTAATCAGGATACTGGTCGGGTAAAAAAAGCTACAGAAGCAGGCCCTGTTTTTATCACCGATCGTGGTAGGCCTGCGCATGTCTTGATGACATTCACTGAGTATCAACGCGTGACTGGAAAAAAGAAAAACATCTTAGATCTTGTGGGCATGAAGGGTGCTGGAGAGATTGATTTTGAACCTGCGAAAATGTCTAGCCTCATAAAGTCAATTTCGGATCTCCTTTAATGTATTTGCTTGATACAAACGTAGTTTCAGAGTTTAGAAAGCTAGGAAGCGGTCAAATCAACTCCAACGTGAAAGGGTGGGCCGAGGAAACCGATCTTGAGCTCATGTTTCTCTCTGCTATATCAATCCTGGAGTTAGAGATTGGAGTCCTGCAGGTTGAAAGAAGGGATAAAAAGCAGGGACAAGTCCTAAGAAAGTGGCTGAGTAAACATGTTCTGCCAGCTTTCTCAGAAAGGATATTGCCCGTTGATTTGCCAGTTGCACAACGATGTGCCAGCCTTCACGTCCCAAACCCTAAATCCGAAAGAGATGCCATGATTGCTGCAACTGCAATTGAGCATCGCATGACAATCGTCACCAGAAATATTTCTGATTTCAGCCATTCTGGCGTGAAGATATTTAGTCCTTGGCGGTAATTCTCTGATTTGATGTTTCCTCCGTCACTAAACTGTAATATATTTCTATATAATTGGAAATATGAAAAATATAGATGCGGTTGCGGCATTCTTGGCCTTGGGGCAGGAGTCTCGATTAAATATCTTTCGTCTCATTGTCCAAAGGGGTGATGTTGGCTTAACGCCCACCCAAATCATTGAAAAGCTGGGCATTCCTAATGCAACCTTGAGTTTTCATTTAAAAGAATTGGTGCAGGCTAATCTGCTACTTGTCGAGCGTCAAAGTCGTAACCTCATCTATAGCCCAAACGCGGTTCTAGTCCAAGACCTCAGCACCTTCCTTCTTGATAACTGTTGTGGTGGTAAAGCCTGCACCCCTGAAAAAATCACACGCAAGACTAAGTCAATATGAAAACCTACAACATCCTCTTTCTCTGTACGCATAACTCCGCACGTTCTATCTTGGGCGAAGCTTTGGCATCTACTCACCCGAGTGGCAAGTTTGTAGGTTATTCAGCTGGATCAACTCCAGGTACGAGCGTCAATCCGATTGCTGCAGACATTGCGGTGGAGTTGGGAATGGATCGCACTCTGTTGAAGTCTAAAAGCTGGGATGTCTATGCAGAGCCCAATGCGCCGAAGATGGATTTCATCATCACGGTTTGTGACAATGCCGCCGGTGAGGTTTGCCCATTCTGGCCAGGTCAACCGGCTACTGCACATTGGGGCTTTGCTGATCCTTCACAAGTGCAGGGTAGTGATCTAGAAAAACGGGCCGCCTTTAATACCGTGATGAATGGCCTTAAGAGGCGGATTGATATCTTGGCTAGCATGCCTCTAGAGAAATTAGACTCAATGACCCTTAAAGCAATCCATACATCAATCGAAGTCAAAGCATGAACACCTTAACTAAAAAACTCTCCTTTCTTGATCGTTACCTCACGGTATGGATCTTTGCTGCAATGGCCTTTGGTATTGGATTGGGTCATTTCATGCCTAGCACTGAAGGGTTCATTCATTCCTTTCAGGTGGGAACAACAAATATCCCAATCGCAATTGGTCTGATCTTAATGATGTACCCGCCGTTTGCCAAAGTGCGTTACGAGGATTTGCCGGATGTTTTTAAGGATAAGCGCATCTTCCTGATTTCATTGCTTATGAATTGGGTTATTGCCCCAACATTAATGTTCTTTTTGGCGATTACCTTTGTGCCGGATCAACCCGAATATATGGCAGGCTTAATTCTGATTGGTATCGCGCCTTGTATTGCGATGGTGATTGTTTGGAACGATCTTGCAAAAGGCTCTACTGAATATGCGGCTGGTTTAGTGGCTTTTAACGCGATCTTTCAAGTTCTATTTTTTAGCGTCTACGCGTATTTCTTTCTCACTGTGTTGCCGCCTTACTTTGGCTTGGCCGCATCCAATGTCAGTGTAAGCATGGGGCAGATTGCGGAGAGCGTGTTTATCTACCTCGGTGTGCCTTGTATTGCAGGTATCTTGACCCGGGTAGTGATGTTGAAATTCATGTCTAAAGACCGTTATCACGAGCAGTTCGTGCCGCGTATCGGTAAGCTCACTTTGATTGCTTTGCTATTTACTATCGTGGTGATGTTTAGCCTGAAGGGTAATTTGATCCTAACTTTGCCTATGGATGTAGTCACCATTGCCGTTCCTCTCCTCGTTTTCTTCCTCATCATGTTCTTGCTGACGTTCTTTGTGACAGGCAGAATGGGGATTGACTATAAGCGTTGCTGCACACTCTCATTTACAGCATCCAGCAATAATTTTGAACTGGCAATTGCCGTAGCGATTGCAGTATTTGGGATTAATTCGGGGGCTGCCTTTGCAGCGGTCATTGGCCCTCTGGTAGAGGTGCCCATCATGATTGGTTTGGTAACTGTGGCGCTCTGGTTCAAAGAGCGCTATTACACAAAATAAGCCTTGCTTACGCTCTATAAGGTCTAACCAGTGTCTCTAAACCAAAGGCATCATTCGCGTGCCTGAGCTCATCTATAGATGTTCTGAGCTTCTTGAGTTCCCCGCAAGATAGCTTGCGTAATTTTTTGCGATCCATGCCATAGGTATCGACTAAATAGCGAGCTCTAGACAAGCATATCTGTAGGCGAATAAGCCAGTACACGGCAAAAATTCCAGGGGCGAACAAGAGAAGCAAGATACTCATTTAGAAATCCATAAAAAGGCCGTCACGTGGACGGCCTATTGAGGCTAATCTGATGATTAACCTAGGTACTTATTTAATTAATAAAACAGGCTGCTTGGCGGTATTGCTTATCTTCTGAGCAACTGAACCCATAATGGCATCAACAATGCCCGTTCTACCTTTTGAGCCCATTACGATGAGATCAAATTTTTCCTTATTTGCGAGAGCTAGGATTTCCTTGGCAACGTTGCCGCGCTTAATCACCATGCTGTGTTTTACACCTGCGATATCTAGCGCTTTCTGTGCTGGTTTAAGTTCTTTCTCGCTGACTTCGCGGAGGTAGTCATCAATTACGCTATTGGCAACAAACTGTTTTACGTGACCAAGACCAATATCGTCATGAATGCTAACCAAAGTCACCGAACATTTGCTACGCAAATCCTTGGCTAACTTCCCAACGTACTTTGCTGCATTAAGCGAAGATTTAGAGCCATCAACCGGTAATAGAATTTTCATAACACCCTCATTTCTGTAGTAAATAAACAAAACTTGATAAGTTCAATTTACTCTTTAAATGCTTATAAATCTACGAATAACCTACTAATCTATTTATCTATTGATTGTGTGGTTATTTTAGAAAAGCATCGTAGAAGGTTTTGATGATGAGGATGGTCACCAAAATAAAGAATCCTTTACGTATAAAGGCATTCCCGTGTTTGATTGCAATCTTGGTCCCAATTTGACCACCTACAAGATTGGCGCTAGCCATGAGTAAGCCGAGCTTCCAGTCAAAATAACCAAGATAGAAAAACACACATAGCGCACCAAGATTTGAGGCAATATTGAGAAACTTTGCAGGTGCTGCTGATCTTAAGAAATCAAATCCCAGCACACGGGTATAGAAGAGTTTATAAAAGGCTCCTGCTCCTGGCCCTAAGAAGCCATCATAAAAACCAATGATGCCGGCGCCAGTAGAGGCAATCGCTTTTTGTTTGTGGTGATCATGCTTAGGCGCGTGAACCAGACCGGCGCTAGATTTAATATTAAAGATTAATAGCGCTATCAATAAAAATGGCAGGGCAGCTCTAAGCCACTCTGTCGGCAAACGGGTAACGAAATATGCTCCAGCAACCGAAGCAAAGAAGGCAAACGCTGAAGAGATAATCACCAGACCCCATGGACTCTTATTGGCGCGGCTGTACTGAATGGCTGAGCCAATCGTCCCAATGATTGAGCCAAACTTATTAACGGACAGCAGAGTAGCCGGCGGAAATCCTGGCAGAACTGCAAATAGTGCTGGGACCTGAATCATTCCACCCCCGCCAATGATGGAGTCAACCAGACCGGCAAATAATGCGCAGGCAAATAACAAGCTGAGGTCGAAAACGGAGAGTTCAAACATAGTGTCTATTGTTCTTCTAGTTCTTCTGAGTGGTGCCCGCCTATTTTAGAGGGGTTTTATTGGGATGCATTCAGAATGGTGCTCAGGCTGGATTGATTGGATAATCTAGCTCATATGAAAGTCAATTCTGAAGGAGTGTCCTCATCAAGGGTGTATTTGCCTGCTGGGCAGAGCCATGCTTCTTTGCTGGACTTCTTTATTGCCAATTTCCCGCATATTGATGGGAGTGAGTGGGAAGCTCGTTTTGAAGAGGGCTTGGTAATGACTGCGGACGGAGTTCCAGTTCAGGCTAATAATGTCTATCTTCCGAATACCCACTTGTTATATTTCAGACGCCTGGCTCGAGAACCAGAAATTCCTTTTGAGGAAGTCATCTTATTTCAGGATGAGCATATTCTGGTTGCCGATAAACCCCATTTTTTACCAGTCACACCAAGCGGTCTTTATCTACATCAAACCCTACTCAATCGTCTAAAGAAAAAAACGGGTATTCAAGATTTAAGTCCCATTCATCGGATTGATCGCGACACAGCTGGCTTAGTCATTTTTTCAGTCAATCCGAAAGAACGGGCACAATATCAAAATCTGTTTAGAGATCGCGTAGTCAAAAAAGTCTATGAAGCTATCGCACCGTATTCGGAAGAGCTCATCAATAAATTGCCGATGACTTATCAAAGCAGGTTAGAGGAGTCTGAGCACTTTCTGCAGATGCAAGAGGTGGCAGGCGAGACTAATGCTGATACCTTGATTGAGTTACTTGAAGCATCAAAGCCCTGGGCTAGATACCGCCTAACCCCTGGCAGCGGAAAGAAACATCAGTTGCGTTGCCACCTCAATAGCCTTGGAATACCTATTCGGCATGACCAGATCTATCCCATTCTGACCCCTTATCAGGAATATGAATTGGACTTCTCCAAGCCCTTACAGTTGTTAGCTAGGGAGGTTGCTTTCCTAGACCCCGTCACTGGTGACATGCGCCATTTCATGACCAATAAATCCTTAAGTACTTGATTTTTATAGGGAAATAGTAAGTTAGATAGGGTCAATATATGCCCTAAAAATGGGCATAGAAATTAGAATCATATTAGCCCTTAGGCTAATATCCTGTGCATGATGTCTAAACCCCGTTACCGTTGGCTGTTAAATCGACTGAGGCGCCAGCCTGGTGGTTTGGAGGAGTGCAGCCCCGACCTGATTGTTGAGTATTCCAAGGCTACTGGGGCAAAGATGCTTTATCGCCTGAATGACTATCCACGCTGCCCGCAACTGATTCGTGATTTTGGGAAGTTGGTGCAACACAAATTAGTAGTCCGTAAAAGATCATTTCTATATGATCTCAATGGGTCCATGGTGGCTCCGCGCAGCACTTATATTTATCGTTTAACGCCTGCTGCTGAAAATTTCACCACTTGGGTTGATCGAGAATGAGGCAAGCGATTGGAAGTGTTGATGGTCCGTTTGGCATTAAACCAAAAATAGCGGTAATGCTTGGGTTTGGTTTGCTGATGTTGATTTTAATGATCGACATCCTATCTGCTGATGATTACCGATTTGTTTTGCTCTACTTATTTCCTGCGGCAATCATTGCATTAAATGCGAAGTCAATGAAGACGGTTATTGCAGCCCTGATCATTGCAGTCTTATTTGAGAATTATTTTCTTTTAAGAGACGGTTATTTCCCTCTTTATTTTACGAAGATAGAGATATTCAATATCTCAATTCGTTTTCTGGCAACGCTATTAATCATGTGGCTTGCCAGGTCGCTTAGGCGTAGTCAATTACGTGTGAATCTTCTGGCAAATACCGATTCATTGACCGGGTTATGGAATAGACGATGGGCTCGCATCTATATAGAGCAGGCGATTGCAGCGCTAGAAGGGGAAAGGCAGCCTTTTTCTGTAGCTCTAATTGATGTCAATGACTTTAAGAAGATTAATGATCTTCGGGGGCATGTGGTTGGCGATCAAGTTCTTGTGAAAATTGCACAATTGATGCTGTCTTTTCCTTCTGATAGGGCGGTATTTTTTAGATTGGGCGGTGATGAGTTCTTAATTGTTGCGCCAAAGGTAAACGAGCCAGAGATGAAGCGGCTCTGCGGAGATATTGTGGCAACAGTAAATCAGGCGATGAAGGATTCAGGTTATCCAGTTAGTTTAAGTATTGGGATGGCAAGCTATAGCGAGAATCCAAAGTCAGTCTCTGAAATATTGCACGACGTGGATCTAGAGATGTATCGCAACAAAACAGAGCTCAAAAAATACAATCAGCCCGATCAGCAATCCAATCCCCTATAAGCATCTCATCAAAAGAAATTCCACCCATATCCCTGAGATTTCTATAAAGTGGACTTAATGCTGTAAAGAACCACTTAATAGGAAAGTACAAATGAGCAAAGAAATTCTAGGGGCAGATGGCCTTCCAGGGCATGACTATTTCTTAGATGCCGTTAATCACATTGATGAGGCTGTAGCAAACAATACGATTGCAGCAAGTGCTGCCAAGGGTTTGGTCTTTAGCTTGGTGGAAACTTTGGGCTCTATGGTGGGTGACCCTGATTTGCCAAGTCACCTCAAGTCCGGCTATATGGGCGCCTTGGATCTCGCGGTGGAGTTAGAGGCAAAGCTTACAAAGTAACTTAGCTCTAAAGCGATATCAGTAAGGGCAGCTTCGGTTGCCCTTATCCATTTAAAATGCCATCTAATTCCTCCTTTTACTGAAGTCTATGAGCAAGCCCCCAAAGAAACGTTTAGCAGTTGCGCCCATGATGGAATGGACCGATCGACATTGCCGTTCCTTTCATCGCACGCTTACTAAGGAAGCAGTTCTCTATACCGAGATGGTCACTACGGGCGCACTCATTCATGGGGATGTGCCACGCCATTTAGATTATTCACAAGATCAACATCCCGTAGTTCTTCAATTGGGTGGTTCTGAGCCATCTGATTTAGCTAAGGCCGCAGAGTTAGCGCAGCAATGGGGCTACGACGAGATTGACCTCAACTGTGGTTGCCCATCGGAGCGCGTTCAGCGCGGAGCATTTGGCGCTTGCCTCATGGCGGAGCCACAACTTGTTGCTGATTGCGTCAAGGCAATGAAGGCGGCCGTTGACACTCCGATCTCCGTCAAGCATCGTCTTGGTTTGGATTCGATGGATGCCGCTAATTCTGAAGTGGATTATCAGTTTGCCCTGAACTTCATTCTTGCTGTGGCAGATGCTGGTGCAAGTCAGGTGACTATTCATGCACGCAATGCTGTTCTCAAAGGTTTGTCCCCAAAAGAAAATCGCAGCAAACCACCATTACGTTATGAAGTAGCAGCCAAGCTTCGGCTCGACGCTCAAAAACAATTTCCGAATCTAAAAGTATTACTCAATGGTGGGCTAGAAACCAATGATCAAATTGCTGGTCACTGGAATGACTTCGATGGTTTTATGGTGGGTAGGGCAGCCTATCATTTTCCAGCGCTTCTACTGGGTTGGGATGACATGATCAATACGGATGGAGATGCAGCTGGATATCTCTTTAGTGAAACTGAGTGGCATCGCATTCAAATTGCATTGGTGAAACAGGTGCAGGCTTGGTTTGATGAATGTCAGGCTATAGGTAAACCTTTTTATATTGGCGCGTTTACAAGACATATTCTAGGATTAGCCCATGGTAGGGCTGGATCACGTTATTGGCGCCAACGCCTCTCAGACCATCATGCTTTGGCCAAAGTTCAAAGCAAAGCCGCCATTTTGGATTTCTTTGTCGACGCGAGCTTGTGCCTTGGGGATTGGGCAGCTTTTGAATTTGAGGGCGCCTAAACCCTGCATCTAGGGCATTTTTGACAGGGTTTTGCCTCAAAAGCTATAATCTAGGTCTTCAGTGGCGGACGTAGCTCAGTTGGTAGAGTCCCAGATTGTGATTCTGGTTGTCGCGGGTTCGAGCCCCGTCGTTCGCCCCACTAAATTCTGAATTTTGAAGAGCCTCCAATTAGCATTCCGGGAGGCTTTTTTATTGCCTACTAATTTACTCACGATCCCTTCCGGATCTTGATGAGAGGCTTCAATCAGCGCACACCTATGGAATAGCAATGAAGTGCGGAACTATTTTGCACGCACTAGTTAAAGCTAAATACATTCGCGCATTGCTAGATAGGGATGTTATGCAGTACTGCAGTTGTGGATCGATAAACAGTCAATCAAGATCTAAGCACTACCACCCAGTTGTATGAGTTGGCTACTGCCAGTCCATTTACTTCAATGTCCAGAGCTTAATTATTTTGGAGCCTGAATATTTTTGCGAGCATTACGAGCCGACTCTGAGGCAAGGTTAGACATTCGTACTGCTTCAGCTGCTGCGTCTGCAGCACGCTTGGTAGCCTCTGCAGCTTCAGCCGAAGCTCTGATTGAGGATTCCTCTGCTTGATGGGCAACTGCCGCTGCCGCTGCGGATGCTGCTGCAGATGCTGCTGCTGCTGCCTCAATTGCCGCTTCTGCAGATGCTGCCGCCGCATCTGCCGCCGCTTCTGCAGCATCGATAACTGATTCTGATGCCGCTAATTTGGCTGCTGTTGCAGAACTCTTAGCTGCTAACAAGGCTTTTTCGGCCGCTATTGCAGCGCGTTTAGCGGCCTCAAGCGCGCTGGCAGTCAGTATCTTCAGACTTCCAATTGCTTCGGCATAACGTGCATTAATAACCAAATAGCCACTACGCAAATTGCTCACCTCTGTTTCAAGGGCAATTAATTTGGAATAAATTTTTTCGATGTCGTCGTTCATAGATCTCTTTAGTATGCCTATTAGTCATATTCCATCACTTTTACCCTAAAGACAAGGAAATGCGTCGCCGAGGCTGAAGTGAATTGAAAATAAGTCATTTTTAGATCCATAATGGAAACATGAGTACTAAGAATAAAAAGCCTATCGAACTGCCAACACCTGAGATACAAAGGGAGCTGGAAAAGAGGGGCTGGGCTTTATCAGCCTTATCAGAGGCTGCGGCTGCGCTAGCTAGGGCGGACTCTACCGATTTGCTGATTGCAGAAGTTTGTAGCGCCATTGCGGCCCAAGGCCCGTACGTGCTGGCATGGGTTGGCAGAGCAGAAGATGATGCCAATAAGACGATCACGGTAATGGGTGGCGCTGGTTCCGCCATTACTTATATTCAAAATATAGTCGTGAGTTGGTCGGATCAAAATATTTCTGGAATGGGTCCTGGTGGCTTAGTAATTCGTACTGGAAAGTCTAGTGTTGTGGTGGACTCGGAGTTGGATGAAGGTTTTATCTCTTGGCGTGAGTTGGCTCGAAAATTTGGCATCCGCTCCGCTGTAGGTTGCCCAATACCTGATGGAGAACTCCATCCCTTCGGTGTTTTGCTGGTCTATTCAAAGGTGCCAAATGCTTTTGGTGAATCTGAGGTTCAGCTCTTTGAAAGTCTGGCAAAAGAAATTGGGTTTGGCCTGAGGTCTATCGAGCGCCAACATAAGCTGGATGACGAGATCCACGAAAAAGAGCAAACACAGGAGCGCCTGGCTGATGCTCTCAAAGCAACCATCGAGGCTATGGCCAGAACAATGGAGTGGCGCGATCCGTATACGGCGGGTCATCAAAAGAGAGTGGCCTCGATCGCCACTGCGATTGCTAGGAAAATGGGCTGGGACGATACTTCTATTCAAGCGCTTTATATGGCGGCGATGGTTCATGACATAGGCAAGGTTGCGGTGCCATCAGAAATTCTGACCAAGCCCACTCGATTGACCGATCTAGAAATGCTAATGGTTCAGGGCCATGTAGAGTCGGGCTATCAAATCCTTAAAGACATTCCATTCCCATGGCCGATTGCAGATATGGTGAGGCAACACCATGAGCGCCTTGATGGCAGTGGCTACCCGCATGGCCTGAAGGGAGAACAAATCTGCCCTGAAGCAAGAATTTTGGCAGTCGCTGACACTATAGAGGCGATGGCTACTCACCGCCCTTATCGTGCTGCACGAGGTTTGTCGGCTGCCATGGATGAAGTGCGTGCAGAGGCTGGGACAAAATTAGATGCAAAAGTGGTGGATGCAGCTTTTGAGCTACCTAACTCAGACAACGAATTGCAGGCTTTAATTGAGACGCAATAAAGCATGGCTCTAGCAGCATTCTTTTACTCCATTTCTTTATTGTTTCAGCTGGTCACCGCCGGATACGCTGCCGACTTATTTTTTCGCGCGAAAGTATATCGCTTAGCTTGCGGTTTCTTAGCTCTAGGACTTGGTTTAATGGTGGGGAGGCGGATATCCCCTTTATTACATGTTCTAAATAACGGGCATATTAACCTTCCTGATGCCATACTTTCCATGCCGATCTCGCTTTGTCTTTTGCTGGGAATGTACCAGCTAAAAAAGATGTTGGTTGAGCTTCAAGAGAAGAATTGCATTCTTGATCAACTATCAAAAGTAGACTCGCTAACAGGAGCGCTCTCTCGTCGAGAAACCTTTTCTAGGGCTGAGATGGAAATCAAAAGGAGCTTGCGAACTGGACATGAGATTTCTTTTTTGATGCTGGATATTGATTGCTTTAAGAATGTAAATGATCAATATGGGCATTTAATTGGGGATGCTGTATTGGTTAATCTAGTGAAATGCTGTCAGGAGCAGCTCAGAGCAATCGATATCTTTGGCAGGGTTGGTGGGGAAGAGTTTTTTGTCGTGTTGCCAGAGAGCTCTGGGCATGATGCTTTTCAGTTAGCCGAGAGATTGCGCAAGCACGTTTCAGCCACTGAAACAGCCGCTGGATATGCTCAAACCATATCGATCACTATTAGCCTGGGTATAGCGACATTTAATCCAAGTTTAGTAGGTGAAACCAATTCAGCAGTCATTCTGAAGCGTTTTTTCAAAATGTCAGATGATGCGATGTATCAGGCTAAGTCAGGGGGTCGAAATCGTACTGAGATCTGGGCTGAATAGGCTTAAAATAGCTTGAGGTCCAAATAAAAACTATAGTAATGCAAAAAAAAAGAAATATTATTCATGCAACCATCAATGCAGTTGATGGCTTCAAAGAGCTCGCACTGCAAAAGGCTGCACGTAGAGAGCTAGTTTTGGCTGCGATCGCCATTGGCTTTTTTTGCTATCGCCCGAATGTCTATACCGTCTTAGTTGCCGTTTTATCCTTGGTCTTGCTAGCAGTTGAAGCTCTCAATACAGCCATCGAAAAAATATGTGACCTGATCACCCTGGAAGAGCATCCGGAAATTAAGAAAATTAAGGATCTTGGTGCGGCAGCGGTCATGATCATTGTTGTCGCAATTGGACTAATTTTTATACGTTACCTGTCACCCTATTTTTAATGGGAAATTTTTTAAGCGCCTTCTGTACATATATTATTCCTAGGAATGATGTGGAGTCATCGGATGAGGTATCTAAAAACGCCGTTAACGAGAAGCTGATAAGTTTGATCGCAAGGATTTGTAAAGATTTTCGTGGGGTAGCATTTGAAGAGCATTCCGAAAAAATGATCTTTGCTTTTGAACAAGTTAGCTTCGCAACACAAGCCGCTATGGCTATTCAAATAGAGGTGGATGCGTTAAATGCAAAAAATCATTTGACTCCTATAGGCCTAGTCTCTATCGGGATTGTCTCCCTGATAAACCCATTTACCGGCCTTAAGGAAGAGGAGCGTTCAATTCAGTTAGCTCACTTTTTGGCTGACGCTGCTGGTGCTGGAGAACTTTATCTCTCCGAAGGCGCATACGCCTTGCTAAAAAATCCAAAATCACTGCTTTGTCGATTTACAAGGCAGCTTCTACGAACTGGCGAAGATAGGGCCTTGAATGCCTACGAGATATTTTGGAATCCAACTGAAGTAGATCTGGGTAAGTTGGATAAAGACCCCAACGCAATTGATTTGGAAATACAACCTATTCGCTCCTTTGGCTTGAAGCTAGTGGCCAGTATTGCGTTGCTTTTCTTTGGGGTGCTTCTCCTTACTGTGGGTTATGAAGCACTGTGGGCATGGCTCATATATTTGGTATATCGATAATGTTGTTACGCGATCGTCACTTCAGAATCACGGCAAGTCTCATATCTTTTGCCTTGGGCATCGGCCTGATGATTTTCTTCGCCGAAGAATTACTCAATTTTGGTGGCCAGTTATATCTGGGGTGGGGATCATTTTGTATTATTTTTTTAATGTCTAAGGTGAAGTATTTCCGTAATCAACCTTGGAGATCGCTATTTATTGTTTTAGCGCTATTCGTTAGTTGCCGCTATATGGCATGGCGTATTTTTGATACCCTAATGTATACCGGATTTTTTGATTTCATTGGTATGGCCTTATTGTTTTTGGCTGAGTGCTATGGATTCTCTTTGTTCCTGCTGGATATGTTTGTGAATTTTTCACCCATGTCTAGTGAAATCATCCCATTGCCTGAAGATGAGTCGTCGTATCCTTCTGTGGATATTTTTATTCCCACCTACGATGAATCTGAAGCCATTGTCCGTATGACGGTGATGGCAGCCACTCAGATTCAATATCCTAAAGACAAGCTCAACATCTATATCTTGGATGATGGGGGAACTCATGCAAAGCGTCGTAGCAAAGAGACTGGCCATCAAGCCTGGAGACGCCACTATAGCCTGAGAAGGCTTGCTAAAGATCTTGGTGTTCACTACATCACGCGCGATACCAATCAGAAGGCTAAAGCAGGAAACATCAATCACGCATTACAGCATAGCAATGGCAGCCTTATTTTAATTTTGGATTGCGATCAAGTTCCTACAAAAGATATCTTGAGCAATACGGTAGGGCAGTTCATTGATGATCCAAAAATGTTCTTAGTTCAAACGCCGCACTTCTTCATCAATGAGACCCCAGTAAACAACGTGATCACTGGAATATCTAACCGTCCAGATGAAAGTGAGATGTTTTATCGGAAAATTCAGCCGGCAATGAATTTTTGGAATTCTGCTTTCTTCTGTGGCTCTGCGGCTCTTTTGCGTCGCGAGTATTTAATGCAGATTGGCGGAATCGCCATTAAGACCATTACAGAGGATTGCGAGACTTCACTCATTCTGCATGCGCATGGCTATAACAGTAGCTACATTAATAAACCCATGGTTTGTGGGTTATCTCCAGAGACTCCTTCGGATTACTTAACTCAGCATTCTCGTTGGGCAAAGGGGATGCTACAAATCTTGATGCATTACAACCCCTTATTTATGCGAGGACTGAGTCTGCCTCAGCGTCTGGCCTATTTTTCATCATCCTATTCTTGGCTGTTTGGATTTGCGCGTTATATTTTCTTCTTAGCGCCCTCTGCCTTCTTGATCTTAGGCTTGAATGTCTACTCAGCTAATTGGCATGAGATGGTAGATTTCACGGTGCCTTATGCTTTAAGTATTCTCGTGGTGATTTCTTATTTCTTTGCAGGGTCACGTCAAATTTTCTTCTCCGAAATTTACGAGACCGTAAAAGGTTTTAGGATGATTCGAGAGCTTATGCCAGTTCTTCTGAACCCTTGGAAGCAGAAGTTCTTAGTAACACCAAAGGGTCTCTTATTGGAAAAAGAGCAGCTCAGTTGGGATGCATTCCCACTGTTTATTTTGGTCAGTATTAACGTAATTTCAATAGGCATTGCCGCAGTACGCTGGCATTACGAACCTATTTGGCATGACAACATCATTATTACGGCAATATGGTGCTGTATCAATATATGGCTAGGTTTGATGTCGCTAGGAGCCTTTTGGGAAAAGCGTCAGATTCGAGCTCATTACCGCATTGGCGGTGGTGGTACTGTCACAATTCATCGTGATGCTCATTCGGAACAAGCGCCAATTGAGGCAAGCTTGGCTGATGTTTCAGTTAGTGGCATTGGCTTTACTTTGCCACTAGATACCAAACTGACAGCCGGTGAATTGGTGAGATTGTCTACTGCTGATAGTTACGGCAACCATTATTCATTTGATGCCAAGGTGGTACGCATGCAGAAAGAAAGCGAGCATTATTTCTGCGGCACCCAATTTATTGCCGAACAAACTGCTAGCCCAGAGGCGATAGCTTTTGTCTACGGTGATAGTGGCCGCTGGCAGCGCATCTGGGATGCTAGCGCGCAATTAAAGCAATCAAAGCTTCAGTTATATTTATTAACAAAGTTGGGGCTTCGGGCAGTTCGTGAAAATTCTGCGGGTTACTTTAAGTACATCTCAAAAAGTATCGGCACTTTCGTCATCATGTTATTCAATCCATATTTCTGGATTTATGCGTTTACGGGGCTGGCGAATTGGATTATTTATTTATTTTATTTATCTGTAGTTCATACCATTAGCCTGGTGGATCATCAGCAGGCCAGATCATTCCCTCGTTTACAGGCTGGGCAGATGGTGACAGTCTATTTCCCCAAGCTAGACGCTACTTTGGAAGGCTGGGCTTTTGATATCTCTCTCACTGGGGTGGGCATCAAGGTTAATTTACCCTTTTTGATTAATGATAATGAGTTGATTGAGGTCTTTGTTTCTGGCATCACACGAGATCAGCATCGGATGGATTGCATTATTCGTCGTGTCATTAAGGATGGCGATGAGGTGATCTTAGGCGCTGAATTTATCGTAGATAACAGTAATTTCTTCAAGATCGTGAGCTTTGTTTATGGTCAAGGATCAAAAATGGTGTTTTCACTTGCCATTCAGAATTTAAGACGAATTCTGTCCTATCTCTTTCTCGCTGGTGAGTTGGCTGATGAACGCAAGAGTCTTGCAACGTCATCTAAAACTGTAGGCAAGTAACCCCCTTGAATTCAAAAGCACTTCATCTCTGCTTCAGCTTCTTACTGATTTCTTCGGTGGGGGTTGAAGGTCTTGCCTTCGCTTCGGACAAAGGTCTCAGCAGGCAAGAAAGTATGGAGGCTAGAAGGTTCTTGACTCAGGCAACCATTCTTCTCAAAAGTGGTAAGCCTGCCGAGGCAAATGCTTTACTCAAGGAAAAGTTTCCTAATGGGCCACCCGCGGGCGATCTAGCGGTTGGCTATTACAAAATCATTGCTGCTTTACCGGGTGGCTGGGATGAGGCGCGAACGGGGTTGGAGGGTTTAGTCAAATCTGACCGCAAAAACTTGCAGTACTCCTTGGCTTTGGATGCCTTATTAGGATCAAAGATGGAGACTCGTGAGCTTGCTTTTGCGAATCTAGCCAACCTATACCAAGAGCGTAAAGTCGATAAGCAGCGAGTACTTCAGGTTTGGAGGGAAGTGCTTAATGCGCAAGAGGCTAGCCCGGAGTTGATCCCGTTTTATGAAAAATATCTTGCAGTAGACCCACACAATCAAGAAATTACAGGTCGCTGGATGGCGGAGAAGGATACGCTGGCTGAGCGCAAGCGTATCGATAGCGATCCTCTCTTAAAACGTCGTCAGATCGGCTTGGATTTATTGGATAAGGGTGATATTGCGGGGGCCGAAGTGCAACTGACTGAGACTCTGAAGGCCTTGCCAAAGGATTATCTGGCTTTGGGTGGCATGGGCTTGATTCGGATGAGGCAAGGGCAGTATGAAGAAGCTGTTGCTTATTATCAGAAAGCCTTGGCGCTCAATCCCGAGAATGCTGGCAAGTGGAAAAGTCTTATCGCTACTAGTCAGTATTGGATGCAAATTCATCAGGCTGAAGACGCGAGGGATAAGAAAAACTATCCATTAGCAATGGAGAAGATCAGGGTAGCAATTGCCCTGGAGCCTCAAGGTGCAGAAGCTATTGCAGTATTGGGAACAGTTGAGGCCGATCGGGGCAATGCACGTGAAGCAGAAAAGCAGTTTCGAGCAGCCTTGGCTATTGAATCGGACAACGGTATTGCTATTCGGGGTTTGATTCAACTTTTAATTAACGCTGGCAAAAGTGATGAAGCCTTAGCATTGATTAATTCACAAGCCCCTGAAAATACTCCTGCAGGTAAGCGCTACGACTATTTGCGAGTCAAGATTTTGAGCTCGCAGGCAGATGACTTAGTCAGCAAGGGTCAAAGTGAGGCAGCAATTCCTTATCTATTGCGCGCCATGAAGTTGGAACCACTTAATCCTTGGTTACGTTTTCAGCTAGCTGGAATTTATGAGGAATCAGGTTCAGTCGACAAAGGTTTATTCGTGATGAAAGAGGGCTTGCGGCTTGCCCCAAATGATCCCGAGATGATCAATGCGAATGTATTGTTCTTGCTAAGCGCTGACAAGACAGAAGATGCATTAAATCTCATGCGCAGTGCACTGGCAAAACCATCATCTGATGCCACATCACTCCGTTTAACGTATGCCAATGTGCTTAATCGTTTGCAGCGAGATGAAGAACTTAGCCCCGTGTTGCTGCAGCTGTCCAAAACGCGCTTATCGGCGAGTGATAAGCTCAAGCTTACTCAGATCCAGCTTGATTTCGATATTCGACAGGCGTTGAAAGTAGGCGATACCCCAAAGGCGATAGCACTATTGAATCAGGCAATTGCGCTCGATCAGGATGAGGTCTGGCTGCGCTTAGATTTAGCCCGTCTTTATGCAAAAATGCATCGCCCAAAAGAGGGCATCGCCGTATTTGAATCGTATTTGAAATCGCATCCTAATAGCCTTGAAGGTTTATACGCCTATGCCCTGTATTTATCTGGTCTAGATCAGAATCAAGCAGCTCTCAAAGTATTGGAGCGCATTCCGGCATCTGAACGCACTCCGAAGATCACTCGCTTCCAAAGAGGTGTTTGGGTAGATCTACAGCTTGCTCAAGTCAAGAAGCTGTATGCGCAGGGAGAACAGGCTAAAGCGATGACTCAGCTCAGCATGCTTGAGAATGAAGTATCTAGCGACCCCGATCTTTCCTCCTTAGTTGCTGCAATGTGGGGTTCTATCGGTGATGTGAAGCGAGCCGATGCACTCTTTAAGCATATTGAGCAAAGCAATCCAAATCTCTCGGTTGAATGGCATTTACGCTATGCAAATTACCTACTCAACAACGAGCAGCCAGAGGCTTTCCAGAAAGAGATGACTCTGCTATCTGGAGTAAAGTTAAGCGCAGCTCAAAAACAAGACTATTTAGGTCTACAGCAGGCTTCTGAGCTCAGGGCGATTGGGCAACTGATTCAGTCTGGTGAAATTCAATCGGCTAAGCAAAAGTTACAGCCCCTCATTTCTGCTGCGCCTAAAACAAATAACTACAAGTTGATGTATTTGGATAGCCAGATCCAGAGAAGAGAGGGTTATTTGGATCAGGCAATCGACACTGAGCAGCGCGCGCTTGCTCAAGCTCCAGTGCCACTCTCAAGTTATCACAGCCTCTCTACGCTCAAGCCAAGTGCAAGCCCATCTGGAGTCTCTGTATTCCAGATCGAACCACCCATTTTTGAGCCCTCTGCTGCCGCTTCAGGAAGTGCATACCAATATAAGCAGATGGCCGACATGATTGATATGCGGACCAATTGGATTGATTCCGCTGTTGACTACCTATCACTTAATGGCACTCCTGGACAGTCCTATTACCGCGCTACCGAGATTCCGCTCGAATGGAAGATGCCGATGCGCTCTGATGAGCGAGTTACTTTCCGTGCCGACCAAGTCAACATCAATGCAGGCACTCTGAATGCAGGCAATGCTTATCAGGTCAGCACTTTTGGTTCAATGGCTGCATGTACAAGTAATTGCCCAACGAGCTTCTCAAATCAGTCCGCCTCAGGAACTGCTCTCAATATTGGATATGAAAAGCAAAACTTCAAAGCCGATATAGGTACAACACCACTTGGTTTTCTCACGCAAAATTGGATTGGTGGTGTGAAGCAGAAGTTGGATGTAGGTCCTGTTGGAGTTTCATTAGAGCTTGCTCGTCGACCTATGACGAGTACATTGCTCTCATATGCTGGAACTCGTGATCCTGTTACTGGGTCTATCTGGGGTGGAATGGTTGCTACCGGCGGAACGATAGGTTTAAGTCTTGATCAAGGCGGCACTCTGGGTGGCTGGACTTATTACCGAGCACGTAGCCTCACTGGAACAAACGTACAAAGCAATAGTGATAACCAATTTATGGCTGGATTAAATTGGCGCATTATTAATGAAACGGATCGTCAACTCTCGAGCGGCCTTAATGGAATGTTATGGGGCTTTAAGCAAAACGCAGGTGAGTTTACTTATGGGCAGGGTGGTTACTACAGTCCGCAAAGCTATCGCTCCGTAACGCTACCCTTAAACTATGCACAGCGTTTTTCACGCTTCTCCTACATGATCGGTGGATCGGTTTCAAGTAACTGGTCTCGTACAGATGCTGCACCTTATTTCCCTACAAATTCTGCTTATCAGGCTGCCGCAGGAAATCCTTACTATTCTGCGAGTTCTGGACCGGGTAGCGCTTACTCTGCTTTGGCGGCATGGGAGTATCAAGTTACCCCGTCGGTATTTGTTGGTAATCGCTTGAAGTTAGAGCGTTCCCCGTATTACGCCCCAAATAGTTTTGTGTTGTATGTACGGATTTCACTCGATGGCACTGCGCCGCAGCCTGTAGCCTTGCAGACACAACCGGTCATCCCAACATCCCGCTTTTAAGTGAACTGTAGATCATGAACAATCGCACCTCACTCTCTTGCTTATTTCTGGTAATGGGTTTGCTAGCTAGCGCTCTGCTAAGAGCCCAGTCGTCGACTCTTACCCCTCAATTTGATCCCTACCTTCCCGGGGAATTAAATGAGCGCGCACTTTATGCATTGAAAGACGGCGATGTCTCTACTGCGATCATTTTGCTAGAGAGGGCATATCTCTTAAATCCCAATAGCCCTGATATCAAAGCCAATTTAGAGGTGGTTCGAAAGATTGATCAAGCAAAGGCGCCTATTCAGATCAATGGTGAGCCCATTTATCTGGATGCGCTCGGTAATACAGTGACTGCGGAAGAAGGAGTAGATGTTCCCGCTCTTTGGCCTGCAGCTAAACCTTAATCGTTAGCCTCGAATAGATTCCAGTTGATGTCGTTAGAGCGGAAGTAGTAGGAAGACCCAAATTTCATGATGATGGAGTCTTCATTCTCTGCCACAAAGCGCGTGCTCGGAATATTTTTTAAGTAGGATTCAGGTGAAGGAGCCGCTGCTCCAAATGGCGTTTTCCCCACAAATTTAGAGATTAAATCGGATGTGGCAAGGTAGCTCGTCGGTAGCTCAATGATGTTGGTTTTGACTGGCGCATCCGCCTTACCTGTAAACATGATTCCGACTGGAACATTGGTTACATTGGGACTTGGAATTTCTCGCATACCCACAATCTCATTCTTATTCCTGCGAATCGCTGCACCATGCTCAGGAATAAAAACAATCATCACTTGCTTCCCAGAGCTATTCACTTTTGTATAGAAGCGATCAAGATCGGCTAATAATTTTTGGGTTCTACGTGAATAGGTCTCAACGCTATTCTCTAGCTTGCTGCCGTCCAGTGCACGATTGCCATCATGTAATGTAATCGTGTTGTAAAACAGAGCAACTCTTTCATTTGGGGATTTCATGCGCGCATCCCACCAATTAGATAGCACGGAGTAGTCATCGTAAATTTGAGAGCCATCAAAGCCTTTTAAATAAGGCGTAGCGTGAGTGTTATCAAATAGCGGGGCAGACATACCGCCCTCATTTCTGATTTCTTTGAGAAGATCCCCGTATTTACCATCATGATTCAAGGCCAGCTGTACTTGATATCCAGTTTTGTTGAGGTTGCTAAATAGCAAAGAATCTTGAAGGGGCGGTTTGTATAAATCACGTTGGTCTTGCTGACCACGACTACCGCGCAACAAGCGAATGATTGACGGTCCGCTATAGGAAGAAGCCGAATTAAAGCTGGTAAATAAATAATTAAAGCGCTTGAATAGTGGATTGTTATCTTCTTTGATGTATTTCAGGTCATCCCAAGCCAGAGAGCAGACATTGATAACAAGGATGTCAAATGGAGCGCCATTAGCCTTTTGCGAACGGTTAAATGCGGTACGAGAGGATTCTTCAATAAAAAAGCCATCTAGTGATTCAGTGAGTTCGACATCACTAGGCAACCCAATTACTTGACCATCGGCATCGTAGGCTAGAGGCGACATATTTGCTTTGAGTGGAAGCAGGGTACTCAAAATTGCAATTACGGCAATTGTTGACATGCGCAACTTTTTGGAAAGAAGATAGTACGCAATATATAAGCCCACCAGGATTGCAATGACTTCCCAGCTCACAATGCGCGCCAAGAGCTCTACGTAGTACTGAAAGCTAAAGTCAAGTAGCTGACCTATCTTTGGAATGACATTACGCAAAGGCGGGAGTTGACTGTCAAAATAAAATAAAACGATACCGACAGGTATAGCCAGCCATTTTCGAATCTGCAATAACCGAGGATTCGCATTGGAGAAAATTAAAGCTAGAGCAAAAGCAGCATTAACAAAAAAATGAAAATTAACATAGCCTGTATAAAACAGGATAATTTTGATGATGAAATAAAAAGCCCAAATTCTCATATTACTTTTTGAGATCCTCGAGAGCTAATTTTGTAAATAAGTACAGCATGGAGGAGTAATAGCCTTCAGATGGATTGAAACTGGGTAATTGAGTTGAATCTACATTTGGATAGGCCAGCGTAAGGTCCGCAATACTTCTAAAACCTATAGATGCATTGTACGTGGCTATCTCGCCCGTATCGAGGTTTACCCAAGCGGGTAGAAGTGCTTTCCCATTAAATGAGCCCCAGAAGCTTTGAAAAGGATTTATAGAAGAAGGTGTGGCCTCCTGACCCCAAATCAAATACAAAGGAATGCGGACGGCATCGTAGCCAAATCGATCGCCATCAACTGCGCTAATGACGTTATTTTGCAAACTTATCCAATCTGGCGGCAAATGCCACTTCCCAAATCGAGACTCTTTAATCAGCTGTAGGCCGGTCACTCTTAAGTCCTCCCAGTCTGGGGATGGATCAAGAATAGAGAGCTCCTTAATTGCAGGAAAGACCCAGTAGGAGAGATTGAGTTTTAAGACATCTTCTTTCTCAAAGCCGACGGCTCCGGGGAGTAGAACGGTCCCCTTACTCGTTTTACGCAAGAGCTTATTTCGAATGGATTGGCTTACTTGAATCCCAGCAAATAAATAGCGGGGCTCATTCCATTGACTGTAGGCACGCGATAAGGCCCAAGCAATAAATAAATCACCATCGCTAGCATTGTTTATGTCATTGACGCCTACCTTGGGAGACCAGCTCCAGGCAAATAGCTTGTCATCACGAACTTGTAGATTTGCTTGAGTCCAATTCCAGATTTCAGCAAAGGAGGCTGGGTCATCATTTTGAACAGCCAGAAGCAAAGCCATCCCTTGACCCTCTGTATGGCTAATGCCATTCTGGCCAACATCAACTACACGTCCATTTGAAATGTAGGCCGTTTTGAATTGCACCCAATCCTCGCTAGCGAGCGCTATCGCTGGGTGAGCGAGCACTAGAGTGAAACTCAAAAGCCAGGTTCTAAGGGTGGTAGGCCAAGTCATAGGAGTTTGATCAGAAATACCGGGGGAATGGGTTACATTATGGAGTACCAGCCTTTAATTATCCTATTTATATTTACTATTACATGCAGTTAGCAAATCAAACCTTTTACATCGCCATATTCATCGTCCTAGTTGGATTGATGGCACGATTCTTGGCAAGTAAGGACGATGATCGCGCTCACTTCAAGTCAATTTATTGGCCCGCAGGTTTGAGCTTTTTAGCAGTCTCTATGTTGGGATATGCTATTGCACCATGGGGTGGCAAGGGTGTTTTGGCTTTGGCAAACATTTTCTTGGTTGCCGGTGCAGCCAATATTTCTTTATTGTTCTGTTATTGGAATAAATCCCTCACGCAATCAAACAAGGTGCTTGCGATAGTTTTGTTTGCTACGGCTTCAGTAGCGGATATTTCTCTGCAGTTTTTTGGAACACCGCAAGACCGTATTCATTTGATGAATATTGTTCTGGGTATTTTCTGCATTTGGCAGATTGCCGTTCTTAGCCAGTTGCATAAAAAAGATGGCGCCTATCAAATCAAGTTGTTAATTATGGTTGAGGTAATTCAGTTCGGTGCTCGCGTAAGCCGGTCACTATTAACACTTGGCGAATCTGAACTTTTTGGGGGTTTCTATCAAGAAGGGGGTTGGGCCTTTGCTATGCGCATCGTCTCAATACTTGCGCTTGCTACTATTTGTATCCTCATCACCAACTATTACCTTGAAAAGGTATTGCATGAATATAGACGGAGCTCTTGGGCTATTGAAGATGGAATGCTCAATAGCCTAAATGCGCTCTCGATGGTTCGTGATAATGAAACTGGGAATCACATTCTTCGCACTAAAAATTATGTGCGTGCGCTTGCTGAGAGATTGAAGGCTACTGGCGTTTATGAGGATCAGCTTTCCGAAAAGGCAATTGACTACATTGTTAAAGCAGCGCCTTTGCATGATATTGGCAAGGTAGGAATACCAGACACCATTCTCAAGAAGCCGGGCTCCCTAACGGATGAAGAGTGGCAGATTATGAAAACCCATGCTGGCCTTGGGCGGGATGTCTTAACTGCGGCAAAGTTAAAGGATGCAAAACATACCCATGTATTAGATGCCGCCATTCAAATTGCGGGATGTCATCATGAGGCCTGGGATGGCTCTGGATATCCGCAGGGGCTTAAGGGAGAGGAAATACCTTTGGCTGCCCGTTTGATGTCCTTGGCTGATACCTACGATGCTTTAGTTAATGAGCGCGTCTATAAAAAGGAATGGTCTCATGATGAGGCCTGCGCTGAAATAACCAGCCTTAAAGGAAAGCGTTTCGATCCCTTGGTGGTTGAAGCATTTATACAGGAAAAGGAAAACTTTTTGCGTATCTCTGAAATGTATAGCGACGCACCATGACCATTAGCTTTGAATCCAATTCAACTATTAAGCGCAATACGAGATTAATCGTATTTGCAGCATTGGTGCTGGCAGTAATACTGCTTGCAAACGCTATGGTCTCTTCTTATTTGCTGCGTAAAAATAGTATTCAAGATCGATCTGATCAACTTGCCAACTTAACCATCATTTTGGCTGAGCATACTTCGCAGACGATGTTTTCAGCAAACACCGCCTTGCTGGGTATTCAGGAGGTTTTGGAGCGCGCCAAGATTGGCGATGAAAAATCCTATCAAGAATTTGCCTCTAAAAAGGCTCAATTTGATTTACTTGAGGAGCGCACAAGCTCTAATTCCATTCTCGATGTAAGTACCTTTGTAGCGGCTGATGGCAAGGTATTGAATTTTTCTCGCTCCTATCCACCGCCGCCAATTAACTTAGCTGATCGAGATTATTTCAAATATCTCAGCGTTAATAATGATCCTGACACCTATTACAGCGTTCCTGTGCGTAACAAGGGTAACGGGAAGTGGGTTTTTTATCTTGCTCGTAGGATTAACGGCAAGAATGATCAGTTCTTGGGGGTGGTATTAGTAGGTGTTTCAGTGGAAGTATTCTCTTCCCTCTACGAGCGGATTGGTGGAAATTTGGGTGAGGGCGCAGCCTTAACTTTGTATCGAAAAGATAAAACACTTTTGACGCGTTGGCCCTTGGTCGAGAATTTAATTGGAAAAACCAATCCAAATACTTTTATTGATGATTCATTAAAGAACGTCGATGTGAATGGTGGTGTCATTTTTGCTTCAGGCCCTGGCTTTACTCGTAAAAATGAGAGTCCTGTAGAGCGGATGGTTTCCTATAGGGCGGTTAAGGGTTACCCACTCATCGTTGGCACTGTTATTCCTGAGTCACTGTATTTAGCAAACTTGAATAAGAATGCTGTCGGGATTTTTGTGGCAACTGGCCTAAGCTTGATTGCGCTGATTATCGGTGCCTTTTTGTTGCTCAGATCATATCGTCGAAATGCAGAATCACAATATCGTGCGCATCATGATGTATTAACTGAACTACCGAATAGAACACTGTTTTCTGATCGCTTGCAGCAAGCTCTAGCGGTTAGCAAGCGTCAGCAATCTAAGTTAGCCATTCTGTTTGTCGATTTGGATAATTTAAAAACAGTCAATGATATTTATAGTCACAATGCTGGCGATGCTTTGTTGAAGGAGGTTGCCGGCAGGATGAAGGGCTGTGTCCGTGACTCGGATACTGTTGCGCGCTTGGGGGGAGATGAGTTTGTGCTGCTATTGCCCGGCGTAGACTCAGAAACTCAAGCATTCCAGATAGCGGAAAAAATTCGTCTAGCTTTAACCGCATCAATTGATGTCGAAGGCGTAAGTTTAAGTACTAGCGCCAGTATTGGTATTGCCTTGTATCCCGATCATGGCCAAAACGAAACTGATCTCATCAATAATGCCGACATAGCTATGTACGAGGCAAAATCATCTGGCCGCAATCAAATTAAAGTATTTGGTGATGATGTCCTAAGATCAGCACTAATTGATTTGGCATAACTAGCCCTAAGCTTTGGAATTCCTGTTATGAAAAAATTCGACTTTCTCTCTATTCTCTTTGGTTTATTACTCTCGGTTATTGCGCTGTATTTCATGTTGCGGCCATCCACTGCGACGAGTGCCCCTGCATCAACCATTCCTGTTGTAAAAGTCGGCACTGTGTCTTGGGATCAAACCGAGATGACGATTGCCGATGTCAAAACGTTTGCTGATGCTACTGGCTTTGTAAGTCAGGCAGAGAAAAACGGCGGCGGACTTTCTTATGAAGCAGGCTTTGTGAAGAAACCTGGCTGGACTTGGAGGACGCCTTATGGCGTTCCCGCAAAAGCGAGTGAGCCTGCGGTTCATCTTAATCAAGCTGAAGCAGCATCTGTTTGTAGCTTCTACGGCAAACGATTACCAACTGATGTGGAATGGACATCTGCAGCTTTTCTTGAGCAAAGAGAGACACCCCCAGTTGGCTTCACCAAAGGCCAGGCTTATCCGTTTCCTGGTGGAGCTACTCCAGAGGTCTCGCATTGCTTAAGTGGATGTGGTGACTACAAGGGTGTGGCGCCAGCGGGTGCATTAAACCGCGGCACTGGACATGTGCCTGCAGGCACTACTAAGCCTGGTGTGAATGGATTGCTGGATATGGGTGGCAATGTTTGGGAGTGGACTGCTACTGAGCGCAATGGCGGCTTCATTACTCGTGGTGCTTCTTGGTGGTATGGTCCAGAAAGACAAAAAGAGGCTGATGTAGAGTCTAAGCCAGCTGATATTGGGGTGGTTTATATAGGCTTTCGCTGCGTTAGCTAATCCCATGAAACAATAGGGGATGACCAATTCCGTAGTCGATCCATCCGCCATTGAAATTATTCCTGAATACCAGGACGTAATCGACGCCATTGAGCGTCATGACCCTTATATTTTTGTGAGCGGTAAGGCGGGTACTGGCAAGACAACCTTAATTGGTTACCTGCGAGAGAACATTCCCGGCAATGTAGTGGTAGTGGCGCCAACTGGTGTGGCTGCACTACAAGTGAAGGGTGTCACGATTCACTCTTTCTTTCGCTTACCGCCACGCTTGATATTCCCAGAAGAGGATATCAAGCCCTTAAAAGACAAGCGCCTCTATAAAGACATCCGCCTGCTCATCATTGATGAGATCTCCATGGTGAGAGCGGATGTAGTCGATGCAATGGATTTATTCCTGCGCGCCAATGGCCCGCACAAGAGCCAACCCTTTGGCGGCATTCAGGTGATGTTTGTGGGTGACTTATTCCAGTTACCTCCCGTGGTTTCCAATGCTGATATGCAAGTGCTCGCTGAGCGCGGATACGAAGGACCATACTTCTTCTGTGCCATGGCCTTGCATCGTAAAGATGTGACCATGGTGGAGTTATCCAAGATCTTCCGCCAAAAAGATGCGCATTTTGCAGGCCTACTCAATCAAATCCGTATCAATCAAGATATTGATGAAGCGCTTGATACCTTAAATGCGGTTTGTTATGAAACCAAAAAAGAGGCTGATGATCAAACCATTACCTTAACTACAACTAATGCGCGCGCAGACCAAATTAATGGTGCAGGCTTGCGAGCATTAACTGCTGATGCCAAGGTCTATACCGGTAATAGCACTGGTAAGTTCAATGTGGATGATCGTAATTTGCCGTCACCTAATCATTTAACCCTGAAGGTTGGTGCTAAGGTGATGTTTACGGCAACCGACAGCAACTTTCCTAAGCGCTGGGTGAATGGCACCATCGGGGTAGTTCGTGAACTACTTCCAAATACCGTGAAGGTGATGGTGCAGAACGGCCCTTTTTCAAATACAGTTGAAGTCAAAGGCCATCAGTGGGAATCTTATCGCTACGACCATGACATGATGTCTGGAAAGATCTCGCCAAATATTATTGGCACCTTTGTGCAGATCCCGCTAATGCTGGCTTGGGCGGTAACTATTCATAAGAGTCAGGGCAAGACCCTCGATAAGATCAAAGTCGATTTATCTTCAGGAGCGTTTGCTTCGGGGCAGGTGTATGTCGCACTAAGCCGCTGCACCTCGATTGAAGGCATCACCCTTGAGCGCCCAATCCAGCCCAAAGATGTGAGCTGCGACCAAGAGGTGAAGCGCTTCTATCTCAATTGTTTGCCTGCTTAATCTCTATCAGGCCTTGACTTGGTAATGAAATAGTTATAACATTGTTATTACTATGAAAAAACAGTTGCACCTTCAAATCCGTCAAATAGGTAACTCTCGTGGAGTGGTTATTCCTAAGGCTATCCTTGAGCAGATAGGATTTGATGATCAGGCTGACTTGGTGATTGAGGGTGACAGACTTGTATTAAGTAAACCCAAAAAAAATCCCCGTGAAGGTTGGGCTGAGGATTCAAGAGTAATTGCCGAGGCTGGTGAAGACGAATTAGTGTTGGGCGACTTTATGAATGAAGCTGATGAGGATTGGGTTTGGTAAAAAGTATCGTTTCACGCGGAGATATTTGGTTAATTAATCTAGATCCAACCATGGGAAGTGAGATTAAAAAGACGCGACCATGCGTTGTTGTATCTCCGCAAGAGATGCATGATTTTTTGCGAACCGTGATTATTGCGCCAATGACCACAAAAGGAAGATCAGCATCCTATCGCGTGCCGATTACGCACGATGGAAAAAAAGGTTTAGTCCTCTTGGATCAGATTCGCACAATAGATAAGGCCCGCCTAGTCAAACGATTGGGCGCAGTCAGCAATAAAACATTGGGAGCTAGTCTCGATATATTGCAGGCAACTTTTACGCCGTAGTTGGAAATCTAGAAACCTGCCGCTAGTCCATCGCGGCGATGATCACTACCAGCAATATAAGCATCTTTAGTTTCTTCGCCCAATAGCGCAATCGCCTGAGCGCTACCAAAGTCCAAACTATTAGCTGGCATCACAGTCACTTCATGACCCATGGCTTTAAGCCCTTCAACTACTGCAGTTGGCATAGAAGCCTCTACAGTGAGTTTGCCCACATCATCGATTCTCCAGCGCGGTGCGTCTGAGCAAGCCTGTGGATTGAGATACTCATCCACAAAGCGCATCACAAACTGAATATGTCCTTGAGGTTGCATATTGCCACCCATCACACCAAATGCCATGGCCGGTTGAGCTCCTTTGGTAAGGAATGCCGGAATGATGGTGTGAAAAGGGCGCTTACCTGGTGCAACTTGATTGGGGTGGCCATCAACTAAGCTAAAGCTCATGCCGCGGTTATGGAATGCAATGCCACCTGGGGCAACAACACCTGAACCAAAGCCTTTGAAATTGGACTGAATATAAGAAATCATCATGCCGGATTGATCGGCAGCACAGAGATAAACAGTGCCACCAGCATGGGGATCTCCGGCGCCATAGCTGCCCGCTTGATTGTGATTAATCAGTGCAGCACGACTAGCCAAGTAATCTCTATCAAGCAATGCGCTAGTAGGCACCTTCATCGAACTGGCATCGGATACGTGGGCATAGGCATCAGCAAAGGCAATACGCATGGCTTCTACTTGCAGATGAATACGCTGCGCTGAGTTGGCTGGGTATTGTTTGACATTGGCAGCTTGCAAAATACCGAGGGCCATTTGTGCGACGATGCCAGAACCGTTGGGGGGAATTTCATGGAGAGTATAGTCACCATAATCAAAAGCTAAAGGCTCAACCCATTCGGTTTGATTATTGGCAAAGTCAGCCATGGTGAAACAACCACCAGTGCTTTGAGCAAAGTCAACCATGCTTTGAGCTAACTTGCCGGTGTAGAAAGATTCACCTTCTGTGTCAGCGATTTCGCGAAGCGTTTTAGCTTGCGCTGGATAGCGCCAAATTTGGCCAGCAGTAGGAGCCTTGCCATCTATTAAAAATGAATCAGTAAACCCCGGTTGATTTTTCAGAATCGGAATCGCTTCACGCCATTGACGAGCAATGACGGGTGAAACTGGAAAGCCATTTTCCGCATAGTCAATTGCGCGCTTAAAGAGTTGCGCAAAAGGCAGCTTGCCAAACTTGCGAGATAACTCAATCCATCCTGAAACCATGCCTGGCACGGTTACTGTATTCCAGCCAATTAAATCCATTGCTGCCTTGCCAGAAAAGTACTCTGGAGTCCAAGCTGCTGGAGCACGACCAGAGGCGTTCATGCCATGGAGTTTCTTGCCATCCCAGATGAGTGCAAAGCCATCACCACCAAGGCCATTCATAGTGGGCTCAACCACGGTTAGTGTGATTGCTGTAGCTAAAGCTGCATCAACCGCATTGCCACCATTTTGCAAAACCTCAATACCGGCTTGAGTGGCTAAAGGTTGAGAACTAGCAACGGCATTCTTGGCTAAGACTGGGGCGCGACCGCCGCCAAAGGGTGGAGAAATCAACATGGATCTAATCTATTCAATAAAAGTGTGTGTGCAGGGTCAGTGTGTTGTCAGTCGATTTTAACGTTTGCAGATTTGACAATCTTTGCCCATTTATCTTGCTCAGATTGGGTGATGATGGCTAACTGCTCTGAATTAGCAAACTGCGGATGAATACCCTGATTTGCGAGGCGAGTTTTAAAGTCTGGATTAGTCAAAATCTTCCGAATTTCTCTTTCGAGTCTCGCCACAATTGCCGGGGAAGTTCCTTTGGGAGCGTAGATAGCATAGAGGTTTTCAACATCAAACTGTTTCATGCCATCTTGACCTAAAGTTGGAACATTAGGCATTAATGGTGAGCGCTCTGGCGCAGCAATTGCAATCGGGCGCAACTTACCACTTTGAATGTGTGGCAGTGATGCAGTAACACTATCAAACATCATGAGTGTGTTGCCAGCGATTAAATCCGGTAAGGCAAACGCGCTCCCCTTGTAAGGGATATGTGTACCAGTGGCGCCAATACGTTGCATAAATAGAGTGGCTTCCAAATGAGAGAGGCTGCCATTACCCTGAGAGGCGTAATTGAAATCACCCTTCTTGGATTTAATAAACGCAATGAGTTCCGGTAAATTTTTTGCTGGTACCGATGGGTTAACCACAATGAGGTGCGGGATGCTTCCCACCAATGCAACCGGTACAAGGTCTTTAGTTAAATCTGCTGGAGGATTTTTAAAGAGTGAATAAGAAATCGATTGATTGGTTAGTGCGCTAAAGAGAAGGGTATAGCCATCGGGCGAAGCCTTAGCCGCCGCGCCTAGCGCAATCATTCCGCCTGCACCAGGCTTGTTGTCAATAACTACTGCTTGACCTAGGGCCTCACCAAGAGGAACGCCAATTGATCTGGCAAACACATCGGTAGAGCCACCGGCAGGAAAGGGCAAGATAGCTACGATGGGTTTCTTAGGCCAATCAGCATCTGATGCAGCCACTATTGAAGTGCAGATACCAGTTGCCAAGAGCGCTCCTATTAGGATTTGGCCAAGTCGGTATTGAATTGTTTTCATGTCAGTGTTCTTTGGTGTTGGGTAAAAAAGGGGTGCTAATAAAGTCAGCTTAAAGCAAGCTCGTGTTTTTGCTCTGAGTTATGGGGCTAATAAGGGGGCTAATAAGGGAGCAGATGAGCCTTCTTGGTGCACTGCGCCCAACTATATCCCTATAAAGTTGCATTAGCTTTGTTAATTAAAGACGTGATGCAGAATCGGAATGGCTACTGCGCTGATAACACCATTCATACCCATAGCAAGACTGGCATAGGTGCCTGCCTCTGGGTGGATGCTAAATGCACGTGAGGTGCCAATACCGTGCGCGCCAATACCGATTGCAAAGCCACGCTGCCACCAGGCTTTCATGCCTAGCGCATTCAAAATAAACGGCGCCAAAATAGCCCCAAGAATTCCGGTAGTGACAGCAAAGATCGCCGTTAAGGTTGGAGATACGCCAATCCGCTCAGCAATACCCATGGCAATTGGTGCGGTAACAGACTTCGGATACATCGCACCAGTAATGCTAGAGTCCGCCCCGAATAATTTAGCAATATTTACAGCGCTAATAATTGATATCAGACCACCCGCAAGTAAAGATGCCAGTAAGGGAAGTGATCGACCCTTCAAACTACTTAAGCCTCTGTAAATAGGTATTGCCAAAGAGACTGTTGCTGAGCCCAGCAAGAAGTGAATAAATTGCGCACCTTCAAAGTAGGTGGAATAGGGCATTTCAATAAATTGAATAATGCTGGCCACCAGAATGATGGCAATTGCTACTGGGTTGGCTAAGGGATTTTGCTTGCTAGCCTTGTAAATCGTCAGACCAATTTGATACGCGGCCAAAGTAATAAAGAGCGCAAATAAAGGGCTGCCTGAGAGGTAAACCCAAATTTCGACGATGGAATGCTTTTCGTTCATTGATCAGCCTCACTGGGCTTTGCACTCAAAAAGCGGACAACGACTGCGCTAGTGCCAATCGTCAAAATCACACTGGCGACCAAGGCGCTCACAATGGCTAAGGCATTTGCCTTGAGTTGGGGTAGAAATAGCACTACCCCCACGGCTGCCGGCACAAATAAAAGCCCAAGGTACTGGCTAAAGCCGTCTGCCACCATGGCGAGCTCATGATTGATTCCCTTGCGCAAAACCAGCCAAATAATCAGTAGCACTAAGCCGATAACAGGGCCTGGAAGGGTGGGTAGAGCGAACTTGGAGACTAGCTCACCCAGGCTTTGGAATAGGAGGATTTGGACAAGGCCGGAGATCATCGTCTGATCTTACTGCTCCGCAATATATGTTGCATAGCAATAAATTATTTCTTGGTTAAGATAAACACAACAAAAGCAGGGTCTTTATCTGATGGATGAGACTTCATTACAAGAACACTAAGGAGAGCGCTCATGGCTGACTTAAACGTCAACGGTAAAAAGTACAAGGTGGATGTTGATCCAGAAACCCCTTTGTTGTGGGTGATACGAGATCACGTTGGTTTGACGGGCACTAAATATGGTTGTGGTGTTGGTCAATGCGGCGCATGTACAGTACTTTTTGAAGGCCAGGCAATTCGTAGTTGCATGATTCCAGTGAGCGCAGCTGAGGGCAAGAAAATTGAAACCATCGAGAGCTTGGAAAAAAATGGCCAACTCTCAAAAGTGCAAAAAGCATGGGTCGACAATCAGGTGCCGCAATGTGGCTACTGCCAGTCTGGGATGGTGATGGCAACTACCGCCTTATTGCGTAATACTCCAAAACCGACTGATGCTCAGATTGACGCTGCAGTAACGAATATCTGCCGTTGCGGAACCTTCCAACAAGTGCGTGATGCTATTCATGCTGTGAGCAAGGCATAAGGGGCAATCATGACTAAAACTATTAATACAGAAACTACAAACAACTCTCGTCGCCACTTTATTGTTGGATCTAGTGCTATTGCAACTGGATTGGCAATTGGCTTTGATCTATCGTTCATCTCTGCAGCAAACGCTGCAATGGGAACTGGCACAACATCGATGGCGCCTCTAGCGACACCAGAGATCGGTGTTTGGGTGGTTGTGAAGCCAAATGACGATATCGTTGTGCGCATCGTGCGCTCTGAGATGGGCCAAGGAACTATTACTGGCTTAGCCCAGATGGTTGCAGAAGAATTGCAATGCGACTGGAAAAAAGTCTCCTATGAATATCCATCACCAGCTGATAGTCTGAAGCGTAAGCAGGCCTGGGGTAGTTACTCTACTGGCGGCAGTCGCGGTATTCGTACTTCTGAACAGTATGTTCGTAAGGGTGGCGCAGCTGCTCGCATCATGCTGGTTCAAGCTGCAGCAAATCAATGGAATGTTCCTGCATCAGAGTGTGTTGCTAAAGATAGCGTGATTACACACACACCATCTGGTCGTAAAACAACTTTCGGAAAAGTATCTGTTGCCGCTTCTCAGTTAGAAGTACCAAAAGAAGTTCCATTGAAGGATCCTAAAGAGTGGACTTTGATTGGTAAGTCAGTGAACCGTATTGATGGTGTTGCCGATAAGGTCACTGGTAAGCAGATCTACGCCATTGACCTGAAGTTGCCTGGCATGTTAGTTGCAACTATTCAGGAGAGCCCTGTATTTGGTGGCAAGGTCAAGAGCTATGATGCCCTTAAAGCCTCTGGCATGAAGGGTGTGAAGAAGGTTGTTCAAGTGGGTGACTCTGCAGTAGCTGTAGTTGCAGAAACCTTTTGGCAGGCCAAGATGGGCATGGATGCAGTCAATATTATTTGGGATAACGGTGCTAATGGCGATGTATCTAGCGCTTCCATTAAGAAGATGTTGGAAGAAGGTCTTACTGCAAATGATGCATTTGTGGGCAACTCCAATGGCGATGCTAGTGAAGCGATGTCTAAAGCCTCCAAAACCATTGAAGCAACTTATTTCTATCCATTTTTGAATCATGCAACTCTAGAGCCACAAACTGCAACTGCAAAGTGGACTCCAGATTCTTGTGAGGCATGGGTTCCTACGCAGGATGGTGAAGCTACGCTTGCGGCTGTGATTGCAGCCTCTGGTTTGCCTGCAGAAAAATGTAATGCTTACAAGGTAAATCTTGGCGGTGGATTTGGTCGTCGTGGTGCTTTCCAGGATTACACAACCCAAGCAGTCAACATTGCTAAGCAAATGCCAGGCACTCCAATCAAATTGATTTGGACTCGTGCAGAAGATATGACGCAGGGCCGCTATCACCCAATCATGATGTGCAAAATGACTGCGTCCTTAGATGATAAGAAAAACATCACTGGTCTCAATATGCGTTTGTCGGGCCAATCTATTTTGGCGGCTGTGCGACCAGCAGTAGTTGCTGCCAATAAAGGTAAAGATCCTTTGGTGTTCCAGGGCTTAGATCCGACAGGTGAGCATGGCATTACCTACAGCTTCCCCAATCTGATGATTGATCATGCAATGCGTAATACACATGTGCCACCAGGTTTCTGGCGCGGTGTTAACGTCAACCAAAACGCCGTTTTCATGGAAACGTTTATGGATGAAATGGCTGAAGCAGCCGGCATGGACGCAGTAGAGTTCCGTCGCAAGCATATGGAGAAATATCCTCGTGCTGTTGCCGTTCTGAATGCGGTAGCTGATGGTATTGGTTGGACTAAGCCTGCCAAACCTGGTGTGTTCCGCGGCCTTGCGCAGATGCGTTCATTCGGTAGTTATGTTGCCGCTGCTTGCGAGCTCTCCGTAACCAATGGCAATGAGGTAAAAATTCATCGCATTGTGGCTGCAACGGATCCAGGTTATGTTGTTAACCCTGCACAGGTTGCTCGTCAAGTTTCAGGTTCATTTGTATACGGCTTGTCCGCTCTCTTTGAAGAAGAAATTACGATTGAGAAGGGCGCAGTCGTGCAGAAGAACTTTGATACCTTCAACTCTATTCGCTTGTCTCAGATGCCTAAGGTAGAAACCATCATCATCCAAGGTGGCGGTAAGGACTGGGGTGGCGTTGGTGAGCCAACGATTGCGGTTGCAGCACCAGCTGTTCTGAATGCGATCTACCGTGCGACAGGTAAGCGCTTGCGCACTGTTCCATTGAAAAATAGTGGCATCAAGTTGGTTTAAGCGAGGCAAGCAGGAATGAGGCGAACGCTAGCAGCAGTATTGCTAGGGACATTAACTCTTTTCCTGCCTTCCTCAGCATTCTCGCAAACCTGGGTGGGGGATTCGATTGTGAATCCCCTTACTTCTTCTCCGGGTGATGTTCCTAGGGGGCGTGCCATCGTGGTTAGTCGTCAAGTGGGCTTATGTTTGTTGTGTCACAGCGGGCCATTTCCGGAGGAGCGCTTTCAGGGCAATCTAGCGCCAGATTTGAGTGCCAGCGTGGGCCATTCCACCCCAGCTCAATTACGGGCGCGCTTAGTGGACCCGGGTCGCTTTAATCCAACGAGCATCATGCCTGCGTACTACCGTACTACTGGATTAAATCGGGTGGCTCCTAAGTTTGTCGATCAAACCATTCTCACTGGTCAAGAGATTGAGGATGTTGTCGCCTTCCTAGTTAGCCTTCAATCTAAACCCCTTCAATAACTCAGCAAAGATGACGAAATGAATATGACGGAATTAAAGCTAAGTCGACGTACGTACTTATCTGTACTTGGTCTTTTAGGTATTTCAAGTTGGATAGCTCCGAGTTTGACTATGGCTAAAAAGCCAGAAGCAATGGAAGCAATTGCAAAAATTGTTGGCTCAAACTCCATTCGAGATGGTCGAGTGAAGTTGGTAATTCCACCTTTGGTGGAAAGTGGCAACTTAGTGGTGCTTAAGCTGTCTATAGAGAGCCCGATGACGGCAAATGATTATGTGAAAGCAGTGCATGTGATTGCAGAAGGTAATCCACTGCCCAATATTTTTACTGCGTATTTCACGCCCCGATCTGGTCGCGCTGAGTTAACTACTCGTGTGAGATTAGCTGACTCGCAAAGGGTATGGGCAGTTGCCCAAATGAGTGATGGCAGTTTTTGGCAAGGCTATGCTGATACCTTGGTAACCCTTTCTGCATGTACGGAGTTGGTATGAGCAAGACCTCCCGCACCGGCATCACCATGCCAACTCAAGCAAAAAAAGATTCTATTATTGAGATTCGGGCAATTGCGCAGCACGATATGGAAACGGGCTATCGCTATTCCGAGGATGGCAAGCGGATACCCCGCGACATCATTCGCTTTTTTACTTGCCAGTACAACGGTGAGGAAGTGTTCAGGGCGGATTTTTATCCTGGCATTGGTGCCAACCCTCTGATCATCTTTACAACCGTGGCAGTGGCCTCAGGAACGCTCGAGTTCAAATGGGTGGGGGATGATGGTTATGAAGCGGTAAATCAAGCGCAAATTACCGTCTCGTGAGTCTTTTGATTTTCTGCTGTCGCTTATTGCCGGTATTGGCAATCCTGATTGGAGTCGATTCCAGCCTAGCGCTTGAACCCCCGAAGGATGCTCAGCAATCTAGCTATCAGCTGATGACTCCAGAGAATCAAGCAATGCAAGATGATCCCAATCTCAACCCTGCCATGTTTTGGGTGATGGATGGTCATAGCCTCTGGAAAGAAAAAGCTGGCAAACAAAATGTTTCTTGCGCATCTTGCCACGGCGATAGCGGTCAGAAGATGGCTGGAGTGGCAGTGCAGTTCCCCAAGGTGCAAAAAGGAAAGTTACAGACCTTAGAGGGGCAAATCAATCAATGCCGTACATCAAAGCAGGGGGCCTCTGCACTCGCTTATGAGAGCAAGGAGCTCCTGGCATTAACGACATTTGTAGCAACCCAATCTAAAGGTTTGCCGATTGCCATTAAAGAAACGCCTCAGAATAAAAAAGACTTACAGCAAGGTCGTCTGTTCTTTAATGAAAGAGTGGGTCAGCTGAACTTATCTTGCGCCCAATGTCACCAAGATCGTGCTGGATTAAAGTTGGGGGGAAGTCTCATTCCTCAGGGGCATCCAAATGCTTACCCAATTTATCGCATCGAATGGCAGACTATGGGATCTTTGCAGAGACGCCTGCGTAACTGTATGAGTGGGGTGCGTGCCAAGCAGTTTGAATACGGCTCGCAAGAGATGGCTCAGCTAGAGTTGTTCCTGATGTGGAGGGCAAGAGGAATGCCCCTGGAAACCCCAGGGGTCCGCCCTTAAGGTACAGCTTAGTCTGAGAAGACTACAGAAGTAGCGCCGTTAATCAAAACACGGTCATGCAAGTAATAGCGAAGGGCGCGTGACAGCACGGTACGCTCTAAATCTCGGCCTTTACGAACCAAGTCTTCAGGAGTGTCACCATGGGTAACGCGCGTGACGTCTTGCTCAATGATTGGACCCTCGTCCAAATCGCTAGTAACAAAGTGTGCTGTTGCACCAATCAATTTAATGCCACGGGCATGGGCTTGATGGTAAGGCTTGGCACCTTTAAAGCTTGGTAAGAATGAGTGGTGCACATTAATGCAGCGCCCGGATAACTTGGTAGATAAATCATCTGAAAGAATCTGCATGTAGCGTGCCAAGATCACCATATCTACTTTTGAATCAGCAACAATTTCCAAGAGCTTTGCTTCTTGTGCTGGCTTGGTCTCTGCTGTGACTGGCAGGTGATAGAACGGGATATCTGCAAAATCAATGATGGAGTAAACCTCACGCGGATGATTAGAAACGATTCCACAAATAATCATTGGCAATTCACCGATGCGCCAGCGATACAGTAAATCTACGAGGCAATGATCCAGCTTGGAGGCCATGATCAATACACGTTTTAAATCTTTTACAGCACGTAAATCCCAAGTGAGGTCAAAGCGTTTAGCGATTTCTACAAAGCCCGCTCTCAGAGTTTTACTATCGGCACTGCAGCTAAAGCTCACACGCATGAAGAAGCGTTTAGAAGCTTTGTCATCGAATTGCTGAGCTTCTTCAATGTCGCCACCCAATTCAAAGATATAGGTTGAAACGGCAGCAACAATGCCTGGTCGATTAGGGCAGGTTAGCGTGAGGTAGTAATTTTCTGTAGTCATGGTTTCAATAGGAAAAAGGATTGCTTAACAAAGGTAATTTTAGACTGCTTATTTAGAAGCGGGGATGCTATCCGCTAGCCCTGGATATGGCTCGCTCATATCTTTGATTGTGGGAACGGGAATATCCGAGCAAATAGGCTTTGGTCCTAAGGCATTCAAGAAATTGCAATCTTGCTTAGTTGCTGCCGAAGCTGCGTGTTCAAGAGGAGATTTTCCGGTAGTTACCGTGGAGATCGTGCTAGCCGCTGTTGAAGGGTTGGCTACCGCTACGGATACGGCGGCAGTTCCAGCTGAGCTAGCCACGCTAGTAGCAGAACTTCCCAAGGCCATTAAGGGTGCTGCGCATCCGGTTAAATTGAGGCAGAGAAAGATGCCTCCAAAAATAACCCCCCAATAAAAGCAAAAAGCAGACCAGTCCGATAGGCTTGGTCTGCTGAGCTGACTAGTCAAAAGGCGCTGATTATTTGCGCTGGCAGACAACGTTAAATACTCCAGCCGCCCAAGATTCATTTACAACGGGCTCAAATTCACTATTGGGAGTTTTATTATCCGAAACTAATTTGCCAGTACCTTTTTTACCTGCAAACTCTTTGTACTCGATTGGGCGATAGCTAATGGCCGGACAGTTATATTCATTAATGCCAATGATTGAGCTAACAGGCTGTTTAGTCTTTGGATTCACGCCAGGTTTTTTGAAATCTAGCATTGACATAATTTGTGCTTTTTCACCTAAGTCGCTAATCGTATCCAGATCTACATAAACCACCATGACTTCATTGGATCCCAATTCTTTCCAGGCAGCAAAGCTACTGGAGAGGGGTAATAAGGTAAGGGCAGTAAGGATGGTGAGTGCGTGTATTTTTTTCATAATCGGTAACGTTGTCATTAAATGGGTTAAACCCAATCAGGGTCTGTACCCACCATTCTAAACTCCCCAGCTTATTTTTCCTTAATATTCAGATCCAGTTGCCGGCCAATCTTTTGGGGTTTCATTTGCAAGGGGAGGTATTCATTGCGAGCCCAGAGTGCGCTCATGTTTCGGTAAAGCTTATTCTGTACCCAGCCAGATTGTCCAGTTTGGTAAATAAAGAGGGATTGCTCTAAATCAGAGAGGTCATAGAGCGTCCGCAGACTGGGGGCCTGTTTAGTTTCAAAAGGATTGTCGGCTCTGAGGAGTTCGAGGCGCCCCACGTTGATGCTAAAGCTATCCCCAGGAAAAGGCTGCGTCAAATTGAAGAGGCTTCCAAGGAATGGAACCTTGCTTAAAGGACGATGTTCAGAGACGGCAATATGGGCATTACCCCAAACCCAATTTTTAGGATTATTACCAAACTGCGCGCTCAGTTGCTCTAGTGCCTTATCAAATGCCGCATTTGAGGCTTCAGCACAACTCTCGTTTTGTTCGGTTAGGGGGTCGTTGCACCAAGGACTATTAGGATTTTGTAATTGCAATATCAAAGACTGTCTAAAGTTACGTGCACCATAATTTTCTGTGAACAAATACCCTAAACGCGCAAAAAGTTTGCGTGATAGCTGGTCGGCCCAGGCATTAAATATGAGAGCGCCAGTGCTGTCGATTTTCATATCGCCATCAAAGTTTCTGCTGAGCTCGATAGCTTGCTGCGCGAGAGGATGTTTTGACTGGGCGGACTTAAATAGTTCTAGTAATGGTGTGGCACCCAAGGAGAGGGTGTCAGCCTGCATGGATTTCATGGAGGCAAGATCGTGTACTGACTTGCCTTTAATGAGATCCACAATACGGTCGTAGCGGGTTGGTAGATCCCAATCACCAGTCAATGGGTTTGGATCATTATTGGCCAATATTTTTTGGTTTGCTGTGGCAATCCAGTTTGCATCGGGGTTGGTGCTATTGGGTAGTTGATCAAAAGGAACATAGCTAGTCCAGTCATATTGCTTCTCCCAGCCGAGTGCTGGTGCTACCCCATAGAGCCCTTGATGTAAGGTGCGCTTAGGAGCAACACCGGCCGCCTGAAACGAAATATTTCCATCTACGTCTGCCATCACGACGTTTTGCATTGGCGCATAGTTTTTGCGTAGTGCTTGCTTGAATGTATCCAAATCTTTGGCGTGATTCATATCGAGCAAACCAGCAACGGATTGATTCTCAACATCCAATGCAGTCCAGCGCAATGCTAAGACAAAGCGATCAGTATCAATTGCGCGTTTTGCTCGTGCGTAGGATTCGGAGATCACTGGACCATGCCGAGTCTCTTTGACTAAGAAGCGCAGGGGAGGTTCACCTTTGATATCAATGATTTCTTGACGTACTTTGAAGGCAAGCGGACCATCTGGTCCGCGATAGACACCAGGATTTTTAGGGTCAAGCTGTTCAATATATAAATCTTGTACGTCAGGACCGGTATTCGTAAAGCTCCAAGCAAATTTATCGGTTCTACCTAGAACTACCGCCGGAATGCCGGGAAGAGTTGCTCCAATGACGTTGATGCCCGGAGCTTCCAAGTGAGCCATATACCAAATCGCAGGCGCTGATAAGCCAAGATGTGGGTCGTTGGCCAACAAGGGCTTGCCAGAGCTTGTCAGTTTCCCGCTGAGCGCCCAATTATTGGATCCAATACCGTCTTTGCCGCCTGGCACTTCATTGATGGCCAACTCAGTTGCAGGCAACTTCTTCGACTTTTGATCTCGAGCGAGTGGATTTGGATTAAAGACATTGATATCCCGATACATTTTGGCAAAGTCAACATTACTCACTGGTTCGCCAGGCGTGTATGCCGGCATGACTTCCCATACTTCCTTCGTTGTTAAAAACTGCGAGAGTTCGAGACGTTGCAATTCTTTATGCCAGTTACCTCCAAGATCCAGCGCCATCATTAACATCCATGCCACGCTATCCGTAGGCGACCAATGACCTGGTTTGGAGCCGGTTAAAAAATATTCCACTGGTAAGGCCCAACCTAAGTGAGCATTGCCAGCATTCACTCCATCCGCATAGGATTGCAGCAATCGTTTGGTAGCGATAGGGTAGCGATCAAACTGCTTTTCAGCAGCATGCTTAATGCCTAAGGTGCGAATAAAGCGATCAATGGCTACAGTTTCTTTACCAAGAATTTCAGAGAGTCGACCGCTAGATAGGCGACGATTAATTTCCATTTGCCAGGAACGCTCGCTAGCATGCAAATAGCCCAAAGCAAATAGCGCATCAGAAGAGCTCTTTGCCTGAATATGAGGAATGTCACTCTCATCAAAGGTGATGGCAACCGAATCCCCCAGGGATTTGATAATCCGCTTGCCAGAAGGATTGGTTTGGGCTGAGACTAAGTAGAAGACTCCGGCTGCAATGATCAATACCAAAGTCGCAGAACCAAGCCAAAAGATGGCTTTAAATAGGGTTTTAAGACCTGAGCTCGGCGTAGGAATTTTCATGGGAATAGTTTAGTGGGTTTGCCATAACGTGAGCCCAAGCGAGATGAAAACAGGCTTCCAGTCTCCAAGTGGCCCCACATGCTAAAATTTTGCTTGTCTTGATTTATTTAGTACGGCTTTATTGCTCGTGCGAGCCCGAGTGGTGAAATCGGTAGACACAGCAGATTTAAAA
>NZ_JACVPM010000003.1 GCF_018881905.1 Polynucleobacter sp. MG-27-Goln-C1 | reverse complement strand
CCGATAGCGGACCATCGGGATCTGTAATCCACGGATAGCTGATTCGACGAACATTAAATGACCGCTAGCGAACCTAAGCAGCCATAAAAAGAAAAACCGCCCGAAGGCGGTTTAAATTTGACGCAAATTTGATTAATGGTTATACCCTGAATTACCCATGGGCATATTTTGTTGCATCTGCTGGGGCATTTGTCCGCCGCCCATTGGCATATTCCCACCATTCATAGGCATTTGCTTTTGCATCTGCTTAATTTGTGCAGGAGTCATGTTGCCCATCATCTGTTGGTGCATTTGCATCATTTGTGAATGCATTGCAGGATCACATTGCTCATACCTTGCATTGCCACTCATTTGATGAGTGTCAGCATCTTTATAGCCAAGTAGCGATGGGTCTAACATCCCCGAAATCATTGCTACATGTCCAAATACCAGGAATAAGGCAACGCAGATTGCGTGAATCTTTAACTTACCCATTTGGTCTAGCTTTTGATTCACAAAACCAAACTCTTGCAAGGCAATCCAAATTAATGGCAAGCCACCAATGAGGTAACTACCCACAGCAACCACATCAATTGCCGTTCTCCATTCACCGCCTTTGGTAAGAGGAACAACTGCGGTAGTCATCAAATAGGCAATGATGCCAATAAAGTACAGCCCAACGGTTGTGCCCGAAAAGCGGTTGAGGTGATAAACAAAGCCATCAAACTTGCGAGTAAAGAGGATATACAGCTCAGTAATTGCCAAAGTCTCAGCAAGCACTATCGGTATAGCCATAAAGATGAGCAGATTCCAAGGCTGGTTGTCTGCCAATAACTGCATATAGTGAGTCATATTCATTACTAAATCTCCAAAACATAAATTATCAAAACGACAAAAGTCGTCCAATCAGAAGTGATTACAGATATTGTTTTGGTGGCTTGTAGATCGATTCAGTAATGTTAGAGATAGACTTGGGTGTTTCACCAAGCAAATAGACGTCAGATGATTCGTTAAGTGCAAAAGTAACTGGGTTATTTAAAACCGCAATAGATGAACAGCAATAGTGGCTAACACTTAACTTGCTAACTGGCTGAGATTCATCATGGGATGCAGAAGCAACTGCCTCCTCGCAGTGACTATGAGAAGCAGTCTGCAGGGCATGGGAAGATTCGCCTGATGCAATAGGCATTGTGCTGGCATTAACCATGCCAACTATGAAACTCAGAAAGAGCATTACTGCAATCTTCTTCATATACCTATTTTAAGCCCTAATAGCCAATTAAGCTTGGGGATTAGCCACAACAGCAGCCACCACTCTTTTTCTGGGCGGGAGCAGCAGATTGTTCATCCAAGTCCAAGCTAGATGGGTAGCCCTCTTCATCCAAGGCATGGATAAGGTCACCAGATTGATCTGTCGTTCTACCAACTTGCACACGACCAGACTGCAAATCCACATGAACACTTTCAACACCATCCAACACTTCGAGAGCTTTGGTTACATGCTTTACACATGAACCACAAGTCATACCCTGCACACTTAAATTGATTTGAGGCATAGCACCCCCCTTTACTTTATCTATATCTATATATGGTTACTTTTTTGTAAAAAACAAGTACTTACATAGGGCTGCTATCGAAAGAATGAGGGTAATTAAGACCAAAACCCTGACCAATCCCATTCCACCCATCATTGAGCCATCCATGAATTGATTCATATCAACCTCCACTAGGTTAAGTGCTTAGTTTCATCCTATGCCTATCTAGGCAGCATGTCTAGGTTTCTATAAACTGGACTGCAGCATATTATTTAGAGGCACAAATGGCTTGGATCATTACTAAGTACCTACTTACAGCAGGTATGGTTGTATTCATATCTGAAGTTGCCAAACGAAGTGATAGGTTAGGCGGTTTCATTCAAGCATTACCGCTAATGACATTACTCACCTTAGTTTGGCTCTATATCGAGAACCAATCTGAAGAAAAGATTGCAAATCACGCTTATTACACTTTTTGGTATGTGATTCCAACATTGCCGATGTTTCTATTATTTCCATACTTACTTCCAAAGCTGGGGTTCTGGATCACCATGAGTGCATGCGTAGTGGTAACGGTTATTTGCTATGGATTATTTGCCATTGTGATGAAGTGTTTTGGGATCCAACTTCTCTGAGTAAGGGCCGTTTCTGGCCGATTTGAGCCATCCAGGTTGCTTTAATCGAATAGTCACTTATCGACCCATGACGGACGTCTATAAACCCTCAGCCCTCATTATGACTTATGGTTTATTTGCATCGTATCGGGATCCAGGTTTGAATCGTCGTTGGCCTGCCCAGGCAATGGCATCTATCTGGACTGTTGCTGTTTGTTACTGTTTGCTGATGTCTGACTTAACTGCAGAAGCATTGGGAACCGCAGCTTCTACAGCATCATTTGGAGGATATCGGCAGATTGCACACCAATCATATCTGCATTACTTGAGCACATTAAAGAAAATAAAAAAGCGCTAAAGACGAAGCAAGCATGATGTTTCTAATTAGCATTCGCGTGCAAACCTCTTTGGTTAAGTAATGAGACTACAGAATCTTTTAAATAGTCAAATTAGTCAGTAGCCTGGATCAATTTTTGTCCGTCCACATCAACAACCGAGACTACGGATGACGCTTGCAATATGGCACCATCTACCCGTTCATCAAGTGCCGCTAATACCTGAACGGGATTAAGGGAATGCATTAGTTCAGTCGCCTCAGAATCCGATCTATTGCGAACATTAGGCAGGTCAACGCGTAACTCCTCCAATAAATCGATCATTTTTGCAGTCTTCTGCTCGGTTAATAAATTCACCTTAAGATCAAGATGAGCCCTTTGCTCCTCAATTTTTGCTAAGCGATTTTGGTTTGACAAAACAATAGTTGCCGTTAATAAAGCACTTAGACCAATGATTCCTTGCAAATAATGAAAAGGAGCAGGATCAAATGGATTAAAAGAGAAATACGGCATCAAAATGTTACAAGCAATCCAGGTAAATACAATAAATAAAATTAATACCAAAAAGATTGGCTCACTTATAAAGCTGCTAATTTTTTCAACTAGACGTTGAGCGTAGCTCATCTTTTCATCTTCGCGAACATAAAAATCAAGCACGGCATCTATGTTTTGATTTATATGGCTACGCTCAACCTCATCCGGAGTAGATTCAGAGTTTGGGAAAAATGAATTACCCAATAGAGGCACCCAAAAAATAATAAATTAAAGCTTTCATGGGGTTATTTCCATTGAATACTAATATTTTGATGTACGCCATTTTTAATAGTTAAGCTTGTATTCTTAACCTGCCCTTCATAACTTGACTCTATATAATATTTTCCAGGATTCAGTCCGATCAAAATTATAGGGCCATTAATTTGATGTGAAAGAACTAGCTCTCCTTTTGTATCTTTAATTACCAGCAATACATTCGATACCCATTCAGACTGCTGGCCATTAGCCTTGGAAAAAGTGAGCTCTAAAGGCCAGTTTTTCGAATCAGCCTTGATCGCATCAGACTCCCCAAGTCCAACACCGCCTTAAATATACTTCATGCCGTTATCAGTGTGGATCGGCGGCAATTGAGCCATTGCCATTAATGCGCTCATAGAAAAAATTAAACCAATGAGAATTTTAATCATCATCCATTCCTTATTCTTAAGTGAACTAACCAGCCACTAGACTAACAATCCTATGATTATTAACCCATCTTCTATCAGACATTGTCGAAGTCTAAAGAGAAAACATATGAATCCTTTAAACAACTCTATTAATACGTATTAAGAAAAATTAAGGCCGCGCTGAGGCAGCCCTAATAATTTCTCAATGCAAGTTACATCCTGACTATATGCCAAGCCCCATTGAGGTAGCCATCTCCGTTACGGTCATCCGGCTTTTTATCCATGCTGAAGTAATACAAAGGCTTGCCTTTATAGGCAAATTGCATCTTGCCATCATCGCGAGTAATGATGGAGTAGCTTCCATAGGATGTGGCATTTTTGTCCACCAATAATGGAGGCCAATTAATAGCGCAATCGCCATAACATGCTGACTTACCGGATCCTGCCTGATCACTATCAAATGTATACAAGGTCATATTATTAGTGCCAACCAAAATTCCATCATTTGTTTTCACAATACTTTGACTTGCTGACATAGAAACGCAAGCTATCAAAGAAATACTCACAAGCAATCCAATTCCAATTTTTTTAATAATGCTCATATCAATACCTTTTTGTAAGTCCCCAAAATTGTTTAAATATCAATCCTGGGGATCAATTCATAAAACAACTAGAAGGACTTAGAGCTTGCTTTTAAGGTCAGCTTTAACATCACCCAAACCAGCTTGAATCTTCCCAACTACTTGCTGAGTTAACCCCTCTGCTTGAAGAGACTTATTTCCAACTACATTGCCAACAACCTCTTTCGCTTTGCCTTTAACTTCTTCGACGCGGCCTTTTACTTGATCTTTGTTCATAACTAACTCCTTAGTATTACGTTTAACAACAGAACGACTACTACATGAGCTCTTCTCTCACATAATTTCTATTTGTAAAATGGGTTATTACTACCCTTTACCCGCATATCATTTTTCACTGAGGTCACGCCTGGGATACCCCTGGCAACCTCTACGGCTTTATTGGTTTGATCAATACTGCTAACAAAACCACTCAGCTGCACCTCACCCTTAAAGGTCTGAACGGTTATTTCGGAGGACTTTAATGTAGGCTCGTTAAAGATAGCTGTTTTGACCTTAGCAGTTAAAACACTGTTGTCTACATACTGACCAGTGCTTTCTTTGGTGTCAGTTGCAGCACAAGCTGATAACGAAATTAATATGCCAGTAAACGCTAATGCAGTAATTTTATTAATTAGACTCATTTGCTTCTTTCGTATAAATTGATGGTCGACTATTTTTTGGTGCCGACAGTTCCTCATGCAAGACTTGAGCGTATTCCCCAATTAATTAATTTCATGTTCGCTATCAGACATAAGAAATTATTTTTTTATATGTTGGATATCAGACAAATGCAGTCAATAATTGCCGCTAGAGTGTTCTATGAGTTAATTTTTTAGCTCACATGATTAGAGATATCTCTACTCATATTTTTAGGAGAAATATATGACAATCGACCCAAAATCAATTAGCACTATGCAACCTACCTCACAACAAACTCATGCTAAAGCTGCAGAACATTGCGATGCTGCCTCAATGGCTCACAAAGAAGCCGCTAAACATTGCGCTACTGGCGATACCAAGCAAGCTGGATATCATGCCGCTGTTGCGCAGGGTCATGCGCTTCAAGCAAACGAGCATAGTGAAGCCGCTTTAATAAATGCCGCGAATTCAGCCCCTGTAATGAAGTAATACGATCTGGCGACCTTATAGGGTATAAATTCTGCTAAAAGCAAGAATACTCAAATAAAAGAGCCTACCCACCACCCTGTGGTGGGTTTTTATCGTGTAATCTGATCATATGTGCGGTATCGCACATACTCAATTGGTTCCAGAAAATATATTTGAGTTGTCTCAAAACGATAATTCATACCTAGGCGCATCATGGAAACAAAGTTACTTAAAGATCAAAATCATCTTTTCCATTCAATACCCACGCTTGAGTGGGAAAGACTTCTTCCTCATATTGAAGTAACCGAGCTCCCGCTGGGCAAAGTTTTGTATGAGCCTGGCATGAAAATGAGTCATGTTTACTTTCCCTCAACAGCCATTGTCTCTTTGCTATATGCACTAGAAAATGGTTCGTCAGCTGAAATTGCGATTGTTGGAAATGAAGGAGTTGTTGGAATTTCTATTTTTATGGGCGGCGAATCTACATCCAGTAGAGCTGTTGTCCAAAGTGCAGGTAAAGGCTACCGCATCAAATCATCCATTCTTCTTGAAGAATTTAATCGCGCAGGGCCAGTAATGCACTTGTTGTTACGCTATACCCAAGCATTAATTACCCAGATGACTCAAACCGCAGTATGCAATCGGCATCACACTCTAGACCAGCAATTCTGCCGCTGGTTACTTTTGAGTCTAGACAGATTGCAAAGTAATGAGCTGCTAATGACCCAAGAGTTAATTGCTAACATGCTTGGGGTTCGCAGAGAAGGTGTCACCGAGGCAGCCCTAAAAGTCCAAAAGGCTGGACTTATTAAGTACGCTCGCGGACATATATCCGTCTTAGATCGATTAGGATTGGAGAGACGCACCTGCGAGTGCTATCAAGTAGTTAAATCTGAGTACGATCGCCTACTACCAGAAAAAATGGCCATTTAAGTGCGATAACAGACTGAGCAATCCAAAGTATATGCACATACTCCAACTGGGATAGTTACCGTATAGATTATTAGAGCCCTATTGCCCAAGTAAGGTTTATGAATACAACCCCAAGGCTTGGCAAATGAATAAAAATGCTCTAATCAATTTATTGCCACATAAGAATCAAGAGGCTCTTTTATATAGTGCTGAATTGGTTAATTTAAATTTATCTCAAATTATTTGTATGGTTGGCGAGCCAACCACTCATATTTTCTTCCCAATTAATTGTTTTATTTCTATCACCCAAGGAATTGATCATTACCCTCCAATTGAAATTGGGATGATTGGCAGAGAAGGCTTACTTGGCGCTGAAACTGTTCTTGGTGTCAGCGCCAATCCATTTGGAGCTTTAGTTCAGGGGGCGGGAAGCGCATGGAAAATAAATTCCCAATTTTTCACAAACCAAATTGAAAATGATCCAGAACTTAAGGACATCATTAATGCTTATATTGCAGTACGAATTAATCAACTTGGGCTATCAGCAGCTTGTGAGCATTTTCACCAAATTGGACCGCGTTTAGCTAAGTGGTTATTAATGAGTCAAGATCGCGCTCAATCTCCCACCTTCCTAATGACACATGAGTTTATTTCACTGATGTTAGGCGTTAGGCGTGTTGGAGTTACGACTACAGCAGCAGATTTTAGGAGAAGAGGGTTAATTGAATATCATCGTGGGGAAATGAAGGTACTCAATCGAGCTGCTCTGAAGGCTGAAGCCTGTAGCTGTTATATAAAAAATAGAAAAATTTACTCTTCCTTAATTGGTTAAACAGGCATTAGTCAAAAGCCTTGAATTTCAATTGGAATGATAGGGAGCCAGATACACGATCACCAATAGTTGGAATCACTATTAGATTTAATCCAACCCACTTACCTTCCACCGTAAAAGCAGGCAAGATTGCAGGAAACCACCCGCCATTGTTATTGCTAGGGTAGCCATTAAAGCCTCCAGCAACCACTCCAATATTTATTGGTCCAATTGCAATAGGCTGCCAGTACGCGCCAATATAGTTTGATTGATGGTAATTACTATTTCGGAAAGTCCCAGCTGTCAAAGAGGCGACAGATGAAAATTTATATTCAGCCCCAAACCCATAATTAACGGCATTGAAATTCCTGCTTTGATCAAAGTGATATGACAATAACCCGGGATTTAACCAAATTTCATTTTTCTCAGTTGGCTCAATAAAGTCAATTGGGCCATACGAATCCGCAAAGCAGCTACTAGCAAGAAATAGCAAAAGGATTACAGAGGCCGTTTGCCTAGAAAATTTATTGATCACCTTAATGAATGTATAGAAGGTTGGCGCTGTAAGACCTAGAAATCACTAAAAACTAAATCCAATTCACAGCGCCTATTTCGTTTTACTTCACTTCGAAAGGTTTAAAGTCTTTATTTTGCTCTTCAAACAGCTTAATTTGCTCCTCTACTTCGTCTTTAGTAATACCGTAGGCTTCTTGAATTTTTCCCGCTAATTCAATTCTTTTGCCTGCGATGAGTTCTAAGTGGTCATCGGTTAACTTACCCCAACGAACACGAACCTTACCTTTAAATTGCTTCCAATTACCTTCAACGATATCCCAATTCATAATAATTTCCTTTGCTGAGTGAAAATTTATCGTACCTGTTTATAAGATTTTTATTAGTACGATTCCGCACACAAGAAAAATTACTTAAATTTTGACCATATGTCTGATAGCGAACAGTCAAAAAATTGCTAAATAAGTAAATTAGTCCTTAGTAATTAAAGTAAAGGAAATTGATATGTTGGGAACAATCGTTTTAGTACTTTTGATTTTGATGTTACTAGGAGCCATACCTGCATGGCCCCACAGTAGAAATTGGGGATACGCACCTAGTGGGGGATTGGGTATTGTAGTAATCATCCTACTCATCCTTCTTTTGACCGGCAGAATTTAAATCCTTAAGAAAGAAATCTCATGAAAATGGAAAATAGTTTTAAAGCAATATTTGCATCAATGATGATTGTTTCTGGCCTAGCGGCTTGTGATAATCCAGGTCCAGCCGAAAAGGCTGGCAAGAAAATTGATCAGGTTACAGAGAATGTATCTACTTCTGTATCCAATGCTGCTGATAAGGCTGATAAGGTCGTTACAAAACAAGCAAATACTACCGGACAGGCAATTGATGACTCTACGATCACTGCAAAGATAAAAGCAGCACTTCTAAACGAGCCAGGGATGCAGTCTATGAAAATTACTGTTGTCACTGAAAAAGGAATGGTTAGACTTACAGGATCAGCCGATACTCAGGAAAAAATTGATAAGGCTATTAAATTGGCTGGGGCAGTAGATGGAGTTCAGTCAGTAAAAAGTAAGCTTGTAGTTTCAAACTAATTATTTGTTAGAGCTAACAAAAAAGCCGCATCAGCGGCTTTTTTGTTGACCGCCAATTCTTTAGTTAATGGTTGACTTGGAGGAATTTGATTTAGATGGAGATTTACTTTGATTCTTTTCATGCTGATCATATACATAACCACCTACAGCGCCTATAGCAGCCCCACCTGCCGCGCCCCATAAAAGACCTCCACCAGTAAGAGCCCCAATACCCACTCCCGCCGCGGTACCAATTGCAGCGCCAGATAAAGTTCTTTGTTGCGTATCACTCATATTTGAGCAAGCAGACAAAGTTAATATTGAGGTTGCCGATAAAACGATAAGAATCTTTTTCATAGTATTTCCTTTTTGCTTTTAGCGAATGATTTTGTTAACTGCTTTTCCAGGGGACATGTTTGATGATTCACATGGAAAACGAACAGCCAAAAATCTCAACAATGTATCTGCTGCAGGAGCGGTGTTATATCGAGGATTTTGTTTAACCCAATCAATAAACTGATTCATTACTTCACGACGCGAAGGAGCTGGCTGAACTACACAAATGAAGTCTGGTGCCTTTTTAGGATGGCGAGTAACAAGATAGCCATCAAATACACCCTGACCATACACATCACAATAAATTTGTGGCTGTGGACTAGACTGATCTCCACAAACACCCGCTAACTCTTGCGTACTAATTGCCCTAGTGCCATCTGGGGCAGCTATTGCAATCCCAGAGAAAACTAATAATGAAGCTATAAGCATTGTGATTTTTTTCATAGACTACCATCTCTTTCTAATTAATTGAACTAACTAGAAATTAGTCTAGAAATAATAAAATGATTGGTCTGTCTGGTATCAGACATATGAATTAAAGTCTGTGATTTTTAAAATATATTCAAATACCCCCTACCCCGAGGGATGGCTTTGATAACAAAGGTGCTGTATCCCTATAAATCCTTGTGATAACTATTGACTTGGTAGAAGAGGTCGCATCAAAACTAATGAAGGTCTCTTAATGGCCGGACTCGGTCGGTCAAAACCCTAGAAATAGTCTCTTTTGAGTGTCTGCAATGGGTAAAAAAGGAGTCTCCAAATATGGATTGAATCGTCCGTTTAGATCATCATGAGCGATTCTTTTGAGCGTAATACGAACTATCTGCGGAAACGATTCAATAGTTGCGGAAACGATTCACGTTTAGGTGTTTTATAAATCGCCATAAAACCCATGCTGGTGGCGGAGAGGGAGGGATTCGAACCCTCGGTACCTTTGACAGTACGCCTGATTTCGAGTCAGGTACATTCGACCACTCTGCCACCTCTCCGTTAACTACAGGATAGAACTTAAACGCTATCCCCACTTGAAGCCCTGCAATCTATTGCTCGCAGACGCCTGTCATAAGAAGTCCGCCAGAAAAGAACCCAAAGGGCTTCTTACTACCTTTTACAAACTCTTCGATGCTGAGGTATTCCACAAAAAAGCCATTCTTACCTTCAGCTTTTTGAGTCCAAATGACTTTATAAGAATTGCTTGCACTTCCGGAAGCCAGCACCTTGGGATTTTTTAGAGTATCCATTACATCTCCAAAAACTTCCCCAGTTTTCTTGATCACCACAAATTCCAGACCAACTCTAGGGCTGTCTTGAACTACCGCTAACTCCCCATTAGTTTTAATGTAGGCATCACTTAATACCTCGCAGCGATAGAATTTTTCAGCAGCGAAAACACCTTGAGACATCAATGCCGTAGCAATCAGGCATAAAAATACTGAGCATCTATTCATTTGAGTGAGCCCACTTTTCATTTGCTCTAAGATTAAATTGGTTTGAGCACTTCTAAGCCGCCCAAGTAAGGCTGCAGCGCTTTAGGAATAGCAATGCTGCCGTCTACTTGCTGTTTATTTTCCAGCAAGGCAACCAATGCTCTTCCTACTGCAAGACCAGAGCCATTTAATGTGTGAACTAATTCTGGCTTACCTTGACCCGCTTTAAATCTTGCCTGCATGCGTCTTGCTTGGAAGTCACCCATGCTGGAGCAAGAGCTAATCTCACGATAGGATTTTTGTGATGGCACCCATACCTCTAAGTCATATGTCTTGGCACTTCCGAAACCCATGTCGCCAGTACAAAGCAATACTTTTCTGTAAGGCAGCTCAAGTAACTCCAAAATCTTTTCTGCATGACCGGTTAAATCTTCTAGAGCCTGCATCGAATCTTCAGGCTTAGTGATTTGCACCAACTCCACTTTGTCAAACTGATGTTGACGAATCATGCCACGCACATCGCGCCCATAACTACCTGCCTCAGAGCGGAAGCATGGAGTGTGTGCAACATATTTCATTGGCAGATTATCTGCATTAACAATCTCATCGCGCACTAAATTGGTTACCGGCACTTCTGCTGTCGGAATCAAATAAAAGTTTTCGATTTTTGCTTCGCCTGATCCATCTTCGCCGCCCATCTGACGAGGCACCTTAAATAAGTCCTCTTCAAACTTCGGCAACTGGCCAGTGCCACGCATTGAAGCGGCATTCACCATATAAGGTGCATAGACCTCTTGGTAATCGTGTTGTGTAGTGTGGGTATCGAGCATGAACTGCGCTAAGGCACGGTGCAATCGAGCGATTGGCCCCTTCAGAACTACAAAGCGTGAGCCACTGATCTTCGCTGCCACCTCAAAGTCTAGACCCAAAGGACCGCCAAGATCAACGTGGTCTTTAATCTCAAAATCAAATATTGGAGCATCACCCCAACGCTTCACTTCTTTATTCTCGGTTTCGTCTTTACCCACTGGAACTGCTTCATCCGGTAAGTTTGGAATACCCATTAAGAAATCTGCAATCTCTGCCTGCAAAATCGCTAAGCGAGCTGCGCCTGATTCCATATCCACGTTAATCTGCGTTGCTTCAGCCATCTCAGCAGCAGCATCTTCACCCTTACCCTTTTTCATACCAATAGCTTTGGCCAATTGATTACGCTTAGCTTGCAATTCTTCTGTACGTGTTTGCAAAGATTTACGCTCGGACTCCAAGGTATTGAATTTCTCAACATCCAATTGAAATTTGCGAGTAGCTAAACGAGCAGCAACAGCTGCGATATCTTTACGGAGTAATTGCGGATCAATCATGTAATGCTCTACTGGTTAGGATGTAAGGGTGCCACTGAAGCTCTAGTTTAAGCGTAAGACCTCTGCTCCGGCGGGCGGAACAAATGTGAAGCGATTGGCGGGTAGATTCACATTGAGTTGGATCTTATCCAAAGTGACCAATACCACGCTACCTAAGCCATCAATGAGTTCTAGCGCTTTAGGGAGGCCATTGACCATTCCGACGGAGATCTTGGTGTACGGCAAGTCGTTGCCATTTTTAGCATTAGGATTTTTCTTAGGAACAAGGGCAACCCATTTCATACCCAGGCGATCTTCGCCCTCAACCAAATCAAAATGCTGGTCTAGTGAAGTCTCGCCAAATAAGATTGCAGCAGGAGTGGCAGCCAAAGCCTGGCCTGCAGGTCTGAAGGTTGCTTGATTTAAGTCCTTATCCCACAAAATGAGTTGCTTGCCATCAGCAATCAATTTTTGCTCGTACGGTTTTTGCGTATCCCAAATAAATCGGCCTGGGCGTTGAAACACAAAACGCCCTTGTGTTTGCCGAACTACTTTTAAACCTTTGTCTTGCGGCTCATTTGCTTTGGGTGCACGCAACTGCTGTTGCACAAATTCACCTTCAGCGGTTTTAGAGTTACGTACAAACTGACGCAACTGCTCTGCACCACTCTCACCATCCGCAAATACCAAACCTGAAGATAAAAGAACTGTGAGCCCTAAAGCTGCTGCTGAGAAAATTCTACGCAATGGAGTCGCCTTATTCAGAAGGACGATGAAGGATTTCGCGATTGCCGCCGTTACCCATCTTCGAAACTAAACCGGCTTTTTCCATATCCTCGAGCAAGCGGGCTGCACGGTTATAACCAATGCGCAAGTGACGCTGCACCAAGGAAATAGATGGACGCTTGTTTTCTAGAACGATGGCTACTGCTTGGTCATACAAAGGATCGGCTTCGCCGCCACCCTCACCAGTTAGTGCATCAATATTAGATTCATCGGCACCTTCCAGAACACCGTCAATGTAATTGGCTTCGCCCTTCTCTTTAAGCCACTCCACCACGCGATGAACTTCATCATCAGAAACAAAGGCGCCATGAACGCGAACTGGCAAACCAGTACCCGGTGCCATGTAAAGCATGTCACCCATACCGAGCAGTGCTTCAGCACCCTGTTGATCTAGGATAGTGCGGCTATCAATTTTTGAACTTACTTGGAATGAAATACGGGTTGGCACGTTGGCCTTAATCAGACCAGTAATCACATCGACGCTTGGACGTTGAGTTGCCAATACCAAATGAATACCAGCAGCTCGCGCTTTTTGCGCAATACGTGCAATTAACTCTTCAATCTTCTTGCCAGAAACCATCATCAAGTCAGCCAACTCATCGATCACGATCACGATCACTGGCGCTTTATAAATTGGCTCTGGATCATCCGGAGTCAAGCTAAATGGATTGGTGAGCTTCTCACCTTTTTCTTCCGCTTCTAAAATCTTTTTATTAAAGCCAGCCAGGTTACGCACACCAAACTTACTCATCAGTTTGTAGCGACGCTCCATCTCATTTACAGCCCAATTGAGCGCGTTATACGCCTGCTTCATATCAGTTACAACTGGACATAAGAGATGCGGAATCTTGTCGTACATAGCCATCTCGAGCATCTTCGGATCGATCATGATCAGACGCACTTCATCAGGCTTGGCCTTGAAGAGGATGGACAAAATCATGGCGTTGATACCAACAGACTTACCAGCACCAGTCGTACCAGCAACTAAGCAATGCGGCATCTTCGCCAAATCGGCAACGATCGGGCTACCTGAAATATCTTTACCCAAAGAGAGGGTCAAGTTGGAATGACTGTCGTTGTAAACCTGAGAACTCAAAATCTCGGAAAGGTAAACCGATTGACGCGTTGGATTTGGTAACTCCAAAGCCATACAAGTTTTACCTGGAATAGTTTCCACCACACGCATACTCACTACGCCCAGCGAGCGCGCCAAGTCACGTGAGAGATTCACAATCTGACTGCCCTTCACACCTACAGCAGGATCGATTTCGTAACGGGTTACTACCGGGCCTGGATAGGCGGCAATGACTTTCACTTCCACATTGAACTCAGCCAACTTGCGTTCAATTAAACGGGAAGTGAATTCCAATACATCTGCAGAAATCGTTTCTTTCGCTTCAGGCACAGGATCAAGCAATGCCAGCGGAGGTAATTCTGAATCCGGGATATCCACAAATAGTGGCTGCTGTTTCTCACGCTCCACTCGAGCGCTTTTCACTACCTCTACTGGGGCACGAACAATCTGTACCGGCTTAGCAATTTCAACGCGTCCACGAAACTCTTCAACAAACTCTTCGCGCTCTTCAGCTGCAGCTTCACCCAATTTACGATCTTCTTCGCTATCGCGACGTTCACGCAAGCGGTTGTAGGCGAGCTCAAGGGAGCGTCCTACTTTTTCAGCAACATCCAACCAAGAAAAATGAAGAAATAAGGACAGTCCAGCACACAGCGTAAAGAGCAAAACCAGGGTGGAACCAGTAAAACCCAAGGTCATCTGCAAGGGATCGCCAATCAACTCCCCTAAGATGCCCCCAGGAGGCCTTGGAAGCTCCCAGGTAAGCGAATGCATCCGAATAGACTCAAGACCCATGCTGCTGAGCAAAGTGAGCCCAAAGCCCAGCCAACGCATTAATAAGGAGTCTGGCTTGGCATCTGGATCTGGCGGCAAAGGAATGCTCCAAAGCTCGCGCCAACCACTCAGAACACGGCGGCCAAAGAGTACTACCCACCAAAAAGCAGAAATACCGAAGATATAGAGCAATAAATCAGCCAAATAGGCTCCAAAACGGCCGCCTAGGTTCTTGGGAACCTCAAAACTGGCATGTGACCAGGCTGGATCAGCCTTGGAATAGGTCAACAAAATGGCAAATAAGCCCAAACATAGGCCGCAGGAGATAAACCAACGGGCCTCTAAAAGGAGGCGGGGCATCCTACCCTGCCCTTGATTCTCAGGGGGCTGGGGGCTTAAAGGGGTTTGGGACTTCGGGTATGCGGTTCTTGCCATGTTCTACCGATTGTAATCAAGCAATCCTATAATTTGGAGATGACTACAAATACTCCAAAACACTCCAAAGTCCTTATTCTAGGTTCAGGCCCTGCCGGCTACACAGCAGCCGTATATGCAGCCCGCGCTAATTTGAGCCCAACCCTCATTACTGGCCTAGCCCAAGGCGGTCAATTAATGACCACTACTGATGTAGAAAACTGGCCAGCAGACCCTGATGGCGTCCAAGGACCAGAGCTCATGGATCGCTTTTTAAAGCATGCTGAACGCTTTAATACCGAAGTGATCTTTGATCATATTCACACGGCTGCGCTGACTGAAAAACCGATTCGTTTAGTGGGTGACTCAGGCACTTACACCTGTGATGCCTTAATTATTTCTACGGGCGCATCTGCTCAATATATTGGCCTCCCCAGTGAAGAGGCATTTATGGGTCGCGGCGTTTCTGGATGCGCAACCTGTGACGGCTTCTTCTATCGCAATCAAGATGTTTGCGTAGTCGGTGGTGGTAACACTGCTGTTGAAGAGGCACTCTATCTCACGGGTATTGCTAAGAAGGTAACTGTGATTCATCGTCGCGATAAATTCCGCGCAGAGCCAATTCTCAATGACCGCCTCATGGCCAAAGTTGCTGAGGGCAAAGTTGAACTCAAATTGAACTCAACTCTTGACGAAGTACTTGGCGATGAAAAAGGTGTTACTGGAGTGCGCATTAAGAAAGCCGATGGCAGCAAAGAAGATATCGCTGTGACTGGCGCCTTCATTGCAATTGGTCACAAGCCTAATACCGAGTTGTTTGTTGGTCAGTTGGATATGAATAACGGCTATCTCAAGACTCACTCTGGTTTGGAAGGTAACGCCACCGCTACCAACATCCCCGGTGTATTTGCAGCGGGCGATGTACAAGACCATATCTATCGTCAAGCGATCACTAGCGCAGGTACAGGCTGTATGGCTGCACTAGATGCGCAGCGCTATTTGGAGACTTTGGCTTAATAGGGGCAATCAAAGTATCAAATAAAAATGCCTAGCATTGCTAGGCATTTTTATTTCTAAGGAATCAATCAAACACTGAGAGCAAGCAATGCAATCTCAGGAGCCCTATCCAGAATCTTCAACAAAGCTTTGGCCGCACCAGTGGGACTGCGCTTGCCCTGCTCCCAGTTTCGAATTGTCTCCAGGGAAACTTCGATACGCTTAGAAAATTCTTGCTGGGATAAACCAATTCTCTCGCGCACGCCTTTTGCATACTTAGCAGCATCTAACATCGCATCTGCATCATCTTGCTGTTGATGCAATTTAATCAAACGCTCTGATGTCACATCAACCAATTTTTTATCGATGAATCCTTTAGGGAAGCTACTAGGATCATTTAGATCCACGCTAACTCGAACGATTTTCTTCATAACGTCTAACCTCCCTACGATTTGCCCGCCTAGCTGAAATAATCCTAATTGCTGTAGGCCTCTTTGTCTAAATCACTACAAATACTTTTTCATCCAGCAAGCCCAATGCCCGAAATCGCTCTTCCCCATAATCCCAGCGCTGATCTCTTTCTATCAACAAATTTGAATCTATAAAAATTGATATCACATATGTGAAATCAAAATTTCGGGAGTTCTGGCATAAATCACTTCTAGCCATATCCCATTCAAAATCCATTATCTCCATTGTAGGCCATTGGCCTACCATTAGTCAATCAACCTAGGGCACCCATCTATTGGTGTTGCTGCAGAAAGCCTTAAACTAGAGTCCATAAAGCATTCATGGCTTTAATTGCAGGAAATAGATTCGATCTTCAACAGCAAGGGTCCGCCTCTTTGCTAAGATCGAAGCGCACATTAATCACTAACCGGAGTATTTATGAGTTACGACAAGGTCAGCCCAGGTAAGAAAATCCCAGAATCATTCAACGTCATTATTGAGATCCCAATGAATGCGGATCCAGTGAAGTATGAAGTGGACAAAGAAACTGGCTGCCTCTTCGTAGATCGCTTCATGGGGACAGCAATGCACTACCCATGCAACTACGGTTACATCCCTAAAACAGTTGCTGGTGACGGCGATCCTGTGGACGTTCTCGTCATGACTCCATTCGCATTGGTTCCAGGCTCAGTTGTTAGCTGCCGCGCTATCGGCATGTTAGAAATGGAAGATGAAGGCGGACAGGATGCAAAGTTGTTGGCAGTTCCAGAAGACAAGATTTTGCCAATCTACAAGCATTTGCAAAAACCTGAAGATGTAAACGAATTACTCCTCGCCCAAATTCAACACTTCTTCGAGCACTACAAAGATCTCGAAAAAGGTAAGTGGGTAAAAGTTAAAGGCTGGACTGGTGTAGCTGCTGCCCATAAAGAAATCTTGGACGGCATCGAAGGTTACGCTAAGTCACAGAAGTAATTTAGTAGTCATTGGGAGTGAGCTCGCAAAAAATCGCCTTAGCGCAAATCAACCCTCTTTTGGGTGATTTGCCTGGCAACGCGCAGCTCATCTCTCAAGCCGCCGCAGAGGCTTATGCACAAGGCGCCACAGTAGTTCTTACGCCAGAGCTCTCGCTCACCGGCTACCCCCCAGAAGATTTGTTATTGCGCCCTGCTTTTATTGAGGCTGCTGATCGCGAGCTCAGTTGTTTAATGCTAGAGCTCCAAAAATTTCCAGGGCTGACCGTGATTATTGGTCACCCTAAAAAGACTGTCACTGGCTTACAAAACTATGCCTCCGTTATTCGTGATGGCAAAGTCATTGCTGGCTATGCCAAACAAGAATTACCCAATCATGAAGTGTTTGACGAGGTGCGTTATTTCACGCCAGGCAATGAAGCCTGTGTATTTGAAAATGCCGGAGTCAAATATGGGCTCATTCTTTGTGAAGATGCTTGGCATGAGGGTCCCGCTAAGCAGGCTCATGCTGCCGGCGCCCAAGTACTGCTAGTTCTCAATGCTTCGCCTTATCACCTCCAAAAAGAATCTTTACGTATTGAGGTGCTACGCAAACAGATTGCCTTAACCAAGATGCCGTTGGTTTATGTCAACGCAGTCGGCGGTCAAGATGAATTGGTATTTGATGGCGGATCATTTGCTTTAAATAGTGCGGGCAAAGTAGTTATGACTATGCCGCAGTTTGAAACTGCTCTTGGCTATGTCGATCTCAATGCGGCAGCCGATTTAGAGCCAGGATCCTTGGTCACTCCATCTACTGTAGAAGCTCAGGCATACCAAGCACTTGTTATGGGTGTGCGCGACTATGTTCAGAAGAATCGTTTTCCAGGAGTCATCATTGGCCTCTCAGGTGGAGTGGATTCCGCATTGGTACTAGCGATTGCGGTGGATGCTTTGGGTGCGGATAAAGTACGCACCGTCATGATGGCTTCACGCTATACCGCTGACATCTCTTGGATTGATGCTAGAGAAATGGCTCAGAATCTAGGCGTTCAATACGATGAGATCCCTATTAGCGAACCTGTGGATGCTTTAGAGCAGGCATTGGCTGAGCAATTCAAAGGCTTAAAGCTCGACGCTACTGAAGAGAATATTCAGGCACGAGTGCGCGGCACTCTTCTAATGGCGCTATCTAACAAAACTGGTCGCCTAGTTTTAACAACAGGCAATAAGAGTGAAATGGCTGTCGGCTACTGCACTCTCTACGGAGATATGGCTGGCGGCTTTGCTGTGATTAAAGATATTGCCAAGACTTTGGTCTATCGCTTGTGCGCTTATCGCAATAGTATTTCTCCAATCATTCCGGAGCGGATTTTGACTCGCGCCCCTTCTGCAGAATTGCGCCCTGATCAAACTGATCAAGACAGCCTGCCATCGTATGAAGTGCTAGATGGCATCGTAGAGCGGTATATGGAGCAAAACCAATCCATCGCCGAGATTATTGCTGCCGGCTTTGATGCCGAAAGCGTAGAAAAAGTAACCCGCCTGATTAAGCTCAACGAGTACAAACGTCGCCAAGCGCCTCCAGGCGTTCGTGTGACTACCCGAGCCTTTGGGCGTGACTGGCGCTACCCTATTACGTCCCAATTTAGGGCGTAACCGGGCATTCGTTTTCAGTTCTAGGTATGATTACTGTATTAAGGGGAATATATGAAGCTAATCACATCCATTATTAAGCCGTTCAAACTTGACGAAGTTCGTGAAGCCTTAGCTGAAGTAGGCGTTACCGGACTGACTGTTACTGAAGTTAAAGGTTTTGGTCGCCAAAAAGGTCACACCGAACTCTATCGTGGTGCCGAGTATGTGGTCGACTTTTTGCCTAAAGTAAAAGTTGAAGTCGTTGTTGCTGATGACCGCGTAGATTCAGCAATCGAAGCAATTACTAAAGCTGCACGCACTGGCAAGATTGGTGACGGTAAGATTTTTGTTAGCCCAATCGAACAGGCTATTCGTATTCGCACTGGCGAAACGAACGACTCAGCAGTTTAAGCATCAGCACTTAATGCGCTAATCCCCAAGGGGTTAGCGCTGCTGAGAATCTGTCCGGTCTACGGGTGGAGCCACCACTTCAGCAGCTTCCAATACTAAGGTTTTGAAATTCGAATTTGTCAGGCGCACTTTTGCGCCCTGAAAAAATACATCTGCCTGAGCAAGGCCACCAGTCAGCACTTTAAACGGCGGCTTGCCATAAAAGGATGCGCCCACACCAGGCTCAACCATCTTGTTCTGCATCTTTCCAGAAGCATCACTTACGCAAATCACTTGCTTGGTTTTAACTTGCACATAAACCATATCCGCAGCCTTACGAGGCGCATCAGGCTTATAACTAATGATGCCTTCCTCAGCGGGGCAAGCTGTTGAGGCCTCAGCACTAGCCGCAGGAACTGCTGCTGGCAGAGCCGCGGTTGGAGCAACTGGTACAGGCTCGACTGGAGTTGCTGCAGGGGCCGGTTCAATAATTTCTTCTTTGACAACAACGATTTCTTCTGGCTTGTCGGCAAAAAAGAGTGGGCGCAAGTTAATTACTGAGAACACCAGCGCAGCCAATACGCTGAGCCAAAGAAACAACTTCTTTGATGAGGTAGGCTTTGAGCTTGATGAAGTCGCAGAAAAAGGAATTTGTTTTGAGGTAACTTTTGTAGGCTCTACTTTTGTAGTTTCTGCTTTTTGGACTGGATCTTTTTTTTCTTCTTCAGCCACCAATATGGGAGCTTGAGTCTCCTCCGCTACCTCTTCAACTACTACAGCTTCTTTTTTTGACTGTGCTTTTTTTGCTGGAGCTTTAATAGGCTCTTCAACTTTTGACTCTTCAACAATTTTTACTGGGGCTTGAGAGCCATAGTCGAATGCTTCCTCATCACTTAAGTTCAGAAGCTTTGCTACTTTCTTAGCAGCGGTAAATTTATTCTGGGCTCCGTAGAAAAAACTGGACTCGCCATTTTCAATTTGAGAGATTTGATGGTGCGAAAGACAGGCCATCCCACCAAGATCTTTCGTGCTAAGACCAAGCGTTTCCCTGGCTTGAGCAAATGCCTCTTTACGAATCTCAGGTATTTTAGTGTTAGCAGTCACGAAAGTATTTAAAGTGATTTATCTGTCGAAATGATGCCCAATAATAGTGTCTATATAACACCAGGGAAATTAGCTCAAGAGCTAGCTTTTCTGGATGTTTTCTAAATCGGATTCAAGGTACTTTGCAACTAATGTTTGGACTGACTCCACATGCATTTTGTCCATGACTCTGGCCTTATGGACCTTAATCGTAGCATCTGTCGTGCCCAGTTTGACGGCAATATCCTTATTAAGCAATCCCTTGACCAGCCAAAAGCAGACTTCCTTTTCTCTAGGCGTGAGGGTTGCATAGTCTTTCTTGGTTTCCACCTCTTTAGAAACGCGCTTGAGCTGACGTCTATCGAACTCCAAGGCATCGGCAACAGCCTTTAATAAATCCTCTAAATTGAATGGTTTAAAGAGGAAATCGAGAGCACCGCGTTTGAGGCTTTTGACGATTTGATGAGGGTGACTCTGGCCGCTAACAAACACAATCGGGGTTTTACGGCCCAGTTGGACTAATTTTTCCTGTAAATCCAGGCCGGTCATATCCGGCATTTGCATATCCAGCAAGATGACGGCTGGCGCTACGGGCACTGAATGTTCTAAAAATGTCACAGCAGAGGAGAAATCTTCCACGATATAACCCACATCCTTGAGCATTCTGCTTAAAGAGGTACGCATCGACTCATCGTCGTCGATTAAGTAAATATGGCCAACTTTAGTCATTGAATTTAAAAGGAAAAGTAGTAGATAAGGCAATGTACCGCAGCTTTTTTACGAAGGATATTAGCTCTCAAGCTAATGATGGGCTCAAATCACCAAATACAATAGAGAAATCTGCTTGCTGCAGTGCACGACAAGAACACAGGAAAGACTGCATAAACCCCTGCGTTCAGCCTAGTCTCACGGCACAATAGAGCTTTTCGACAAATTCTTTTCTGGAGTCAATATCAGCATGAAACGCCTCAATGAACGCTCGCGCAATGTCACCGAAGGGGTTGCTCGCGCACCCAATCGCTCAATGTATTACGCGATGGGCTATGAAGAGAAGGATTTTGTTAAGCCGATGGTTGGTGTAGCAAATGGTCATTCCACTATCACCCCTTGCAATAGCGGTTTGCAAAAACTGGCAGACGCAGCGGTAGCTGCCCTTGAAGAAGCTGGTGCAAAAGCGCAAATGTTTGGAACACCCACTGTCTCCGATGGAATCGGCATGGGTACTGAAGGCATGAAGTACTCCCTCATCTCACGTGAAGTGATTGCGGACAGTATTGAAACTTGCGTCAATGGCTTATGGCAAGACGGTGTTCTAGTCATCGGCGGTTGCGATAAGAACATGCCGGGCGGCATGATGGCGATGGCACGCACTAACGTACCCAGCATTTATGTTTACGGCGGAACGATCAAACCGGGCCACTTTAAAGGCAAGGATCTGAACATTGTTTCTGCATTTGAAGCTGTTGGTGAATTCACATCAGGCCGCATGAGTGAGGAAGACCTCAAGGGCGTAGAGCAACATGCTTGCCCAGGTAGCGGATCTTGCGGCGGTATGTACACCGCAAACACCATGAGCTCCTCCTTTGAAGCTTTAGGTATGAGCCTGCCCTACTCTTCTACTATGTCCAATGTAGATGCTGAGAAGGTTGCCAGTGCGCATGACTCAGCTTTAGTGCTAGTTGAGGCAATTAAGAATAATTTACGTCCACGCGACATCATCACCAAAAAATCGATTGAGAACGCAGTCAGCGTGATCATGGCCGTTGGTGGATCCACTAACGCTGTTCTCCATTATTTAGCCATCACTAGCGCTGCTGAAATTGATTGGACTATTGATGACTTTGAGCGCATTCGTAAGCGTGTGCCTGTCATCGTCGATATGAAGCCTTCTGGACAATATTTGGCAACCGACCTTCATGAAGCTGGCGGTATTCCGCAAGTCATGAAGATCTTGCTAGATGGCGGACTCTTGCATGGCGATTGCATGACGATCACTGGCAAGACCATTGCTGAAACATTGAAAGATGTTCCATCAGTACCGCGAGCCGATCAAAAGGTGATTCGCACTTTGGATAACCCACTGTATAAGCAAGGTCACTTAGCTATTCTGAAGGGCAATATCTCTCCTGAGGGTTGCGTTGCCAAGATTACTGGCCTCAAAAACCCATCGATTACTGGTCCTGCACGCGTATTTGATTCTGAAGATGATGCAATGGCCGCCATCATGGCGCAAAAGATCAAGGACGGCGACGTCATGGTGATTCGTTATGAAGGCCCTAAAGGCGGTCCAGGCATGCGTGAGATGCTTGCCCCTACCTCTGCCCTTGTTGGTCAAGGCTTAGGTGAGACAGTGGGTCTGATCACTGATGGACGCTTCTCTGGCGGCACCTGGGGCATGGTAGTTGGTCACGTTGCTCCTGAAGCATTTGTTGGTGGCGTGATTGCCCTGATTCACGAAGGTGACTCGGTGACGATCGATGCACATAAGCTTCTCATTCAACTTAATGTGAGCGATGAAGAGATTGCGAAGCGTCGCGCTGCTTGGATACAACCTAAGCCACGTTATACCCGTGGATTACTTGCTAAGTATGCTCACCTTGCAAGCACTGCAAGTAAAGGTGCAGTAACCGATCTTAATTTGGATTAAGCATCAGCAACAAATCTAAAGCATCAAAATAAAAGCCCCTAAGTAAAACTAGGGGCTTTTTTAATGTTGAATCTGAATGTAGAAAACTGCGTACTTAGTGCTTCATAGCCCCAGGATTACCCATAGCATTCACAGGCATCTTCACCTCTACTTCACCCGCTTTAGCAAACTTCAACTTAACCGGAACAGTCTCGCCTGCAGTTAATGGCGCCTTGATATTCATGAACATTAAATGCATACCGCCTGGCTTTAATTCAACGGCACCACCTGCTGGCACAGGGATATCTTTCACTTGACGCATTTTCATGACATTGCCTTCCATAGCCATCTCATGCAGTTGCACCTCGCCAGCTACTGGAGAGCTAGCGGATACCAATAAATCTACGCCACCTTTGTTTTCAATCTTCATGAAACCACCAGCTACCTGCTGCCCGGGGACGGTAGCACGTGTATATGCATTCTCAATTTGTACGCTACCAACTTTAGCGTTTTGGGCTTGTGCGGTAGCCGTCAAACCAAAGCCCACTGCAGCAACTAATAAAGCATTTAATAAAGTATTTCTTTTCATGTTTACTACCTCCTAATTAATCTTATCGAGTATTTTGATGATCTGCTCCGAGCATCGCGCCCCGCACTAAATTCATTTGGGTAAAGCTATTATTCTCTAAGCAGCTTGGACAAACAATGATGGTTGCACCATTTGCAATTGCTTGCCTTATCGCCTCTTGTTCCTTGGAAATGCCTCCTGATTTAACTTCTACCCCAAGAATAACCGCCTTGTCATTGAGGTAGATAACAATCGGATACCCTTTTTCTGCGTATCGCCGACCCGCGTCTAATGCCATTGAAACCTTGGCCGGATCATTGGTGGCTAAGTTAATGTAGATAGGTTCTTTAGCCGCAAAAGCAGATAAAGGCAGAGAGATGACCGCTATCGTGGCCAATAATCTGAAAACTCTAGAGATCATCATTTGCCCTTTCTTTTCAATTAAATCGGCAGTTAGAACTTCATATTAGCGGAGACATAGAATGTTCTGCCCATGCCAGCGACACCAACGCCCCAAGGAACAGAATTCATTCCCATGGATGGCCCTTGACCAAGGTATGCCCCGCCCTGCGGTAAGGCGTAGAGCTTATTGAATAAGTTTTCAATACCCAAGTTCACTCGGTACTTCTTATCATCGTACGATGATCGGAGAGCAAATAATGAATATCCTCCAGTTGCCACTTCATTTCTAACTGAGTTCACATTAGTTTTTGATGTAACAAATTGACCTTGAATCGTATTGGTCCAGTGTGCACCGAGATACTGCACCAACCCGACTGTGCCGTTGAGTGGCATGATGTTATATAGATTAGTTCCAGCCGTTACGTTTTGTCCACGTGTATATGAACCTTGCGCATTTAACTGGAATTTTCCAAGTTGAGGATGGCTACCAAGGGCGGTAAAGCCTGACAAGTCAATGCCGTAAAGCTGTGCATTTTGATTGGCGTATTGCAATACATTAAATTGATTTGCTTTACATGGCGCCGTATAGGCAGCAGAACCGCATACAGCATCAATATAGTTGCTTACATAGGTGTAATAAGGATTTGTCTTAAAGCCCCAACGCTCCTTATTAGCATCATGCCAGTCGCTGGCAAAACTGAATGTATTTGCAACCTCAGGCGCCAAGCTAACGTTTCCATAGTAACCGTTACCATCGCCAACAAAGTTATTCATAATCGATGTCATGGAGTTTGTTGACCAGGTATAGCGCTCATACAAGTTAGGTGAACGAGTCTTACGTGAGTAGCCTGCCTCATAGTTTTGATTATCATCAGGCTTATATCTTGATAAGGCAGTTAAATCCCAGTTGTAATCTGTCTGCTTATGTTGCTGAGCATTAAATGCATTTGAATCACGACGATAATCTGTTGACATAGACATCATGCCCATGCCAATACTGTTTGTATTGCTATATGGCTGAACATTCCCCGCATTCGAGGCCACCTGCTCAACACGTAAACCAGCCAACCCCATCCACTCTTTCGTCCATTGCTGCTCTAGCTCGCCAAATAAACCAGCACGATCCCTCGTACCGTTATTAATATTTTGCATCGTGTTGGGGCCCATCATTCCCATGCTTCCAGGAACGGCAGGCCACCAATCATTCAGCTTATAAGTCTGAAATAGACCGCCCATCCTAGCTAAAGCAGTTTCCGAAAGCGGTAAAGTGCCTTTCACGTTGACGCCGTTTGTTGCGCTTGCAGTCAACATAGGCATTTGCATTTGTGGCGTACCGTTAGCATTCGTTCTCGCGCCAACGTTGTCATCCATCTGATGATTAACTATATGGTTATAAGCCTGCGCTTCAAGCTGTCCCCAATCATATTGGCCGGTGTACTTCAAATTAAATTGCGCACCGATGTTTTTAGTCATATCCATACGCTGATTTGAATAGCCCTCAAACGGTACAAATTGGTAGCTGGTCTTAAATTCAACTAAGTGATTATCTTTTTTCCAAGCTAAAGATAGCTGCTGATTTGTAGCGATGTATTTTGAGGCCCCCACCGTGCTTGGAGATATTCCATTTCCAGCTGGCTTGAAGTTTCCACCGGCAGTGTAATTTCCTGCCTTTGCGGAATCTACCGTGTAATTAGCGCTGAACTCATCACCAGCAGCGGTAATGTTTAAGTTACCAGCAATCGCGCTGGCATTACTGCTATAGGACGCACCGACTTCACCCTGTTGCAGTGTTTCACCCTTATTGGCAAATACTGGTGGCAAAGACTGAACAGAAACTACTCCACCCAAACTATCACCACCAGCGCTTACTGGCGATAGGCCGGTAATCACCTTAACGCTAGCAACATTAGATGGGCTGATATAGGACAGCGGTGAGTTCATGTGATTTGGACAGGAGGATAAAAGATCCATTCCATCAACCTTAACTGCAATACGATCATCCGCTAAGCCATGAATCGATGTTAATCCAGATACGCCACCGTTGGTGTACATACTGACACCAGGAATGTTGAGCAACATCGCCGCAGTGTTATTGGTATTTACACGTGATTGGTTAAGCTCTTTACCAGTAAGCGTTGTTTGGGTTGCTGGCGCATCCTGAATGCCCGTCACAGTGAGGGTATCTAAAATAGGGGCTGCTTGACCGTATGCATTAGAAATCATCAAAGATGCTACTAAGGCTATTGGCGTTATTTTTAATGCATTCATTTCTGCTCCGAGATATTTAATGTCTATAAATTAATGTGAATTTTTTACTTTTGAGTGGATGTAATTGGCGTGAGCACAAACTCTGCGCTAGGCAATGGGGTATTGGAATTGACTGCATTTGACAGAATGAGATAGCTGGCATACAAGAGCCAAATCGCTAAGCCCATAGCAATGCCAACATAGACGCGCTTTAGGCGTAATGAAATTTTTTCAGATAAAAACATGTAATTCTCCACACAACATCACGGCAACTGGGTTGCCAACTACATAGCTAAGCTATGCCCTAAAAAGATTTAGGCTTGTGTAGGAGGTGCTGCTGAAGGGGGTGTTACCCAAACAGCGAGAGGCTTGGGTGATTGATAGAAAAGCCGTGGCAGCAAAGCAAGTGTTTGCGGCGCTTGGAATGTGAGATTGGTATTGAATGCTGGTGTGATGGCTGTTTGAGCGATGCAATATGGGCAAGGCTGCGCTTCTGCCCGGTCTGCCTGATCTTCGCTCTGGATATTAATCTGGGCTTTAGCGCCATCAGCAGAACAGATTTCCATTGCAAAACCTTGGCCATGCTTCGCTAGCGATACCGCTTGAGAAACCGTTGGCGCAAGCGCACTCATTGCGATTGCTAGAGCAGCAATCCAGTGAATGAGGCGTTTTTTGTGGAAATTCATGATGGGGAGATTTTATCGGAATTTTGCTTTTTGCATGAAAAAAGGGGCTTGCGCCCCTTTTCCCTTATGAAATCGCTATTTCTAGCTTATTTCACTCTTATGCTGCAGCAGCTTTTTTCTTGCCTACAAACTTGCCAATCAATGGCCAGAATAGTAATAGCAATGCAAGACCTGTAATACCGCCTACCAATGGGTTAGAGAAGAAAATATCTAAGCTTCCCTGTGAGAACAACATGGATTGACGGAATGAGTCTTCTGCACGGTCACCCAACACCAAGGCCAAGACCATAGGCGCCATTGGGTAATCAAGTTTCTTGAAGACGTAACCCAACACACCGAAGCCCAACATCAACCAAACGTCAAACATCGCGTTGTGGACAGTGTATGCACCAACCGCACAAATCACGATGATGACTGGAGCAATGATGGAGAACGGAATTCTCAAGATTGAGGCGAACAATGGAACGCAAGTTAATACAACAAACAAGCCTGCCAAGTTACCCAAGTACATACTAGCAATCAAGCCCCAAACAAAGTCTGGTTTCTCAACGAAGAGCAATGGGCCTGGTTGCAAGCCCCAGATCAACAAACCGCCAAGTAATACAGCAGCTGTTGGTGATCCTGGGATACCTAATGACAACATTGGCAACAAGGCAGCTGTACCAGCAGCGTGGGCTGCAGTTTCTGGAGCAACAATACCTTCCATTTTTCCAGTACCAAACTTGTCACCTTCCTTAGATACGCGTTTTGCAACACCGTAAGCCATGAATGATGCAGGAGTAGCGCCACCTGGAGTAATACCCATCCAGCAACCAATCAGGCAGCTGCGTAATGAAGTTGCCCAGTACTTAGGCAACTGCTTCCAAGTTTCCCAAACAACCTTACCGCGAATCTTCGCTGCAGCACCCTGGAATGCCAAGCCCTCTTCCATTGAAAGAAGAATCTCGCCAATACCAAACAAGCCGATCACAGCGATCAAGAAGTCAAAACCACGCATCAACTCTGGGTTACCAAAAGTTAAACGCAACTGACCTGTAACCGTATCCATACCAACGGTAGCCAAAGCAAAGCCCAACATCATTGCTGAAATTGTCTTGAATGGCGAACCTTTATTCATACCCACAAAACTACAGAAGGTCAGGAGGTAGACCGAGAAGAATTCGGGCGGACCGAATTGCAGAGCAAACTTCGCAACCAATGGTGCCAGGAAGGTAATCATCACAATCGCAAAGAACGCACCTACAAATGATGATGTGAACGCTGCAGTCAATGCTTCGCCAGCTTTACCATTACGAGCCATTGGATAACCGTCAAAGGTTGTCGCAACAGACCATGGTTCACCAGGGATGTTAAAGAGTACGGATGTAATCGCACCACCAAACAATGCGCCCCAGTAAATACAGGACAACATGATGATTGCGGATGTTGGCGGCATTGTGAAGGTTAAAGGCAACAGAATCGCAATACCGTTCGCGCCACCTAAACCAGGCAATACACCAATAATCACACCAAGAGTTACACCAACAAGCATTAATAGCAAGTTAAAGGGTGTCATTGCAACGGCAAAGCCGCTGAATAGAGCGTTAATTTCTTCCAACTTAGACTCCTTTTTTAATCTTTTTTAATAGTTATTGTTTTTTAATTTACGCCCACAAACTCGAGTGGATTGAACCATGCACCGTGTGGCAATGGAACTTGGAACCAGTATTCGAACATGAGGTAAAGAGCCGCGCTCACTCCAACAGAAACAGCAACAGCTTTCCAAATTGGATATTTTCCCAGCCACACCATGAAGACCGCGATATAGAGAGCTGAAGAAACATAAATGCCAATCAATTGCACACCAAGCACAAACACAATCGCTGGCAACAATACCGCCATCACCTGCTTGGCGGGCTCACTATCAACAAAGGATTCGGTTTTCTTTTTCTTGTTCACGATTGCAGATTGATACAAAGTAACCGTGCTAGATAACATGATGATCAAGCTGATATAGAAAGGGAAATAACCAGCCTCTGGGCCATCAACACCCCAGCTAGCACCCAACTTCAGACTACCAATCATCACTGTCAGACCTATTGCCAGGAACACGATCGATGTAATGATGTCCATCGCTCTCACGCTAATGACTGAGTCTTGATTTGTATTGTTTGTATGTTCAGACATTTTTATACTTTTTTAATAAATTTAATAAACACAACCACTCAAAAAATAGGACCCCTTACTAGTGGGGCCCTATTTAGTTTCTCGAAAATTACTTAGCCAAGAAGCCAGCTTCAGCCATTAATTGCTTATGTAATGCTTCATTTAATGTGAGCCAATTTCTGAACTCTTTACCAGTCATGAATGTCTGATTGAATGCGCCATCAGCCATAAACTTCTTCCACTCTGCTGTCTCGCGTACTTTTTTGAACACGTTGATGTAGTAATCAACCTGGTCTTGAGTTACGCCAGGAGCCATAAAAATGCCGCGCAACATCACGTAGTCAGTTGGCACGCCAGCTTCTTTACAAGTTGGAACGTCGTTCCAAGATTGAGTTGCAGTGATCTTTTCTTTGTAAGGCATACGAGTGTCATCAAATACGCACAATGCACGTAATTTGTTTGCACGCCATTGAGCAACTGCTTCAATTGGATTGTTCACAGAAGAATCGATGTGATTACCAACGAGTTGCACAGCAACGTCGCCACCCCCTTTGAATGGGATGTATGTGAACTTAGCGCCAGTTGCTTTTTCAATCGCTACAGTAATGATCTGGTCTTCAGACTTAGAGCCAGTACCACCCATCTTGAACTTGCCAGGACCAGCCGCTTTGGCTGCATCGATATACTCCTTGGCAGTTTTGTAAGGCTTGTCAGCGTTATCCCATAAAACGAATTGGTCAAGTGCCAACATGGCTACTGGAGTGATGTCTTGCCAGTTAAATGGAACGCCTGTTGCCAATGGAGTTGTAAACAAGTTGGAGAGCGTAATCACGATCTTATTTGGATCGCCCTTAGCTTCTTTCATTGCCAAGAAGCCTTCAGCTCCAGCGCCTGCACCCTTGTTCACAGGAATGACTGCCTGTTTCATCAAGTTATTTTTTGTAATGATTCCTTGGATCATGCGTGCCATCTGGTCAGCACCACCGCCAGGACCGGCAGGAATGATGAACTCAACTGGCTTGGTTGGTTCCCAAGCAGCGAAAGCAGGTGAAACAGCAGCAGCACCGAGGGCTAATGCGGTGGAAATCAATGCCCCTTTTAACTTCATCTTCATGAACGCTCCTCCAAAAAATTTTGAATACCAATATTACTTTGGCTTCTCTTTGTTATGCATGGATTTTTATCCATATCGGGGCATGAATACTTGATTGCCATCAATAATTACCAAATGGACAGTTAGGGGTAACACTAGCTTATTAGTACTAACCCTATAAGGATTTTGCAGGGAAAATTCTTAGCGGAATCGATCCAAAAGCTTCTTACTGACTTTATCAAGCTGAGTGGAATCTTTGATCAAGAATTGGAGGCCATTAGAGTCGGCAATCAGAAGCGTATTGCCAGCAATTCGGCGAATGTCTTCTTCACCTTTAAGGCGAATTCTGGTGGGGCCACGGTCAGTTTCGAGATCCCAAATACTTGGGGTGGCAAAAGTCGATACCTTGGTGATTTTTTCGATCACAGGCATGAACTCACGAGCAGCCAACTCTTCCTCAATCAGAGCTAATTCGCCCTCCGGAATGGCGGTGACGCCGTCAAACCAACACAATTCTTTACCCGACTGATCCATGATGGAGATTCCAGCGCCTGGAGCGGTAATCGGGAAGGCTCTGACTGGATAGACCCCTGTATGGCGAGTGCCAGCAGCATCAATAAATACTAAGCGGCCAAGGGCATCACGTTCTAGCGTGTGCGATTGTTGATGATGACTCATACCCCGCCCCCAGTTTCTTTGGCAATTACTTGCAGGTGCTCTTCTTCGCGCTCATCTTTGCCTTCTTCAATGCTTTCACCAATAGCGCCGCCCTCAACCAACTCGGCAGCATGGCGTAGTTGGGCTTGATACAGGGCGTAGTAAGCACCTTGTGCATCCATGAGCTCATCATGCGAGCCAATCTCCACAATCTCACCTTTATCAAGCACAACCAAGCGGTCTGCTTTTCTTAAAGTGGAAAGTCGATGGGCAATCGCAATCGTAGTGCGGCCTTTAACCAAATTATCTAAAGCGCGTTGAATTTCTTTTTCAGTGGTGGTATCTACTGATGAGGTGGCTTCATCCAAAATCAGAATGCTTGGATTAATCAATAACGCACGTGCGATTGAAATACGCTGACGCTCGCCACCCGAGAGGGATTGACCGCGCTCACCCACCAATGAGTCATAACCTAGTGGTAGGCGAAGAATAAATTCATGGGCATGTGCGGCGCGTGCGGCTTCAATAATTTCTTCACGAGTAGCGTCTGGTTTTCCGTAAGCAATATTTTCTGCAATCGTGCCAAAGAATAAAAATGGCTCTTGTAAAACTAATCCAATACGCTTGCGATAGTCAGCAATGCCGATGCTACGAATGTCGCGCCCATCCAATGCAATTGAGCCAGCACTCACATCATAGAAGCGGCAAATCAAGTTCACCAAAGTACTCTTACCAGAGCCGCTATGTCCAACTAAACCAATCATTTCTCCAGGGGCAATATCTAGATCGACGCCTTTAGAAACCGCACGGTTACCGTACCGGAAACCCACACCACGCAAGGAGATGCGGCCTTTAACCTCACCCAAAGGTGCTGGATTAATTGGCTCAGGAACGCTTGAGACATGATCCAAAATATCAAAAATACGTTTAGCGCCAGCAGCTGCTTTTTGCGTATGGGAAACGATGCGACTCATTGAATCGAGTCGAATGTAGAAGCGTCCAATGTAGGCCAAGAAAGCAATTAATACACCAACGGTGACCTTTTGATGTGCCACCTGCCAAATACCGAAACCCCATACTACCAAGAGACCAGTTTCAGTTAGGAGCGTGACGGTTGGGGAAAATAATCCCCATACGCGATTGACGCGATCATTGATTTGTAAATTGTGTTTGTTGGAATCAACGAAACGTTTTAGCTCACGGTCTTCTTGAGCAAAGGCTTTCACTACCCGAATACCCGGAATCGTATCGGCCAAGATATTGGTTACTTCAGACCAAACACGATCAATCTTTTCAAACCCAAAACGGAGTTTGTCTCGCACTACATGAATCATCCACACGATAAATGGCAAAGGTGCCAAAGTAACCAATGCGAGCAAAGGATCAATTGATACCAAAATTGCTGCGGTCATCGTAATCATGATGACGTCGGTCGCAAAGTCCAAAGCGTAGAGGGATAGGAATACGCAAATGCGGTCAGTCTCAGCACCAATGCGCGCAATCAAGTCACCCGTTCTTTTGCCGCCGAAATACTCTAAAGATAATTTGAGTAAGTGTTCAAAAGTTGTATTGCGCAGATCTGCACCGATACGCTCACTCACCAATGCAAGCAGATAGGTTTTCCACCAACCCAAACCCCAGGCCACGATTGCCGCAGCAAATAAAGCCAAAAGGTATTTGGTGGCCAGAGCAAAATCAATCGGGTTACCTTTTTCATAGGGAATCAACACGTGATCCATCAAGGGCATCGTCAGATAAGGCGGTATGAGCGTAGCGCCAGTAGAGAGCAAGGTCAGCACGAAACCTAGTAAAAGCTGTTTTTTGTAAGGACGCGCAAAACGCCACAACTTAAATAAAGTCCAAGTTGATGGAGGGGCATCCTCTTCTGGATCGCAAGTAGGGCAAGCATCTGAATTAGCAGGCTTAGGACTCAAGCACACCGGACAAACCTGTTTGTCGTACTCAGAAGCCTCAGGCTCTTTAGTGGCCTGGTCACCTCGGATTAACCGTTTAAAACCACTCTGTAGGCGCAATACCTGAGGATTAACAGCTAAGGTGAAGTACCAAAGCCGGAGCAGACTATTCTCAGACTCCAGCTTGAGGTGCCCTACTCCAGCATGATCTCCATGCAAAAGATGAGCCCCAGGGCTAATGGGCCAGAATTCCGAGTGAGTGCCATCGGTCCAAAATAAGCCCGTTGGGGCCAAACAAAGCAGGCTTTTTTCAAAGCGCATTTCACTATCGAGATCCAGCTCAACCCATGCCAGTATTGAGTTAGCGTCTTTTACTGGAGATTGGGGTGCCTCTAAAGCGCCAGCCCAATGGGTTGGGAAAGGGGGAGCTGTTGGGGAGATTTCTGGCTTCATTAGTCCTAAAAGTATAGTGGAGCTAGATTTTTTAGATTTACTAACTCTGTCAACTTTAGTGGACGGAAAGCCGTTAAATTATTGAAGTAAGCTTTTTTGTGTATTTTTGCTAATTTTGTGGATTTTGAATAATTACTAAAACCAGAGAGACAGTCTGAGATATCCCGCCCTCACCTTCTGAAGCGGCGTTGAGACCCCCCATTCCACATATGCCCCAATTACTAGATAAAACCATTGAGATCTTGAGTGTCAAGCATCTCCGCGGCCCCAATATGTGGACTTACCATCCTGTTATTGAGGTTTGGCTCGATATTGGTGAATTAGAGGATTTCCCCTCTAACCTCATCCCTGGGTTTTATGACCGACTCGTCAAAGCACTCCCCAGCCTTCAAGAACACCGCTGCAGCTATGGCGAAGCTGGTGGATTCCTCAAAAGAGTAGAAGAAGGTACTTGGCCAGCTCACATCCTTGAGCACCTAACCTTGGAATTACAAAATTTAGCTGGCATCCCTGGCGGCTTTGGTAAAGCACGTGATGGCGATCGTCGCGGTGTTTACAAAGTCATGGTGAGCGCAATCAATGAAGAAGTAACTCTCACCGCCCTCAAGTACGCCCGCGATCTCTATCTTGCTTTAGCCCAAGACACCAAGGATCCTGTTGCTCTTGTAAGCACGATCATTGAAGAACTGCGCGAGCTGGGTGACGATCTATTACTTGGACCAAGTACTGCCTGCATCGTGAATGCAGCAGAAGAGCGCGGCATCCCCTCTATCCGTTTGTCTGAAGGCAACCTAGTACAACTTGGTTATGGCGCCAAGCAGCGTCGCATCTGGACTGCTGAAACCGATCAAACCAGCGCAATCGCAGAAACGATTTCTCGCGATAAAGATCTTACCAAGAGTCTTTTATCTAGTGCCGGAGTCCCTACACCTGAAGGCCGCACCGTTACTAGCGCTGATGATGCATGGGAAGCCGCGCAAGATATCGGCCTGCCAGTTGTGGTTAAGCCAATTGATGGCAATCATGGTCGTGGTGTCTTTATCAATCTGTACACCCAACAAGAAATTGAAGCTGCCTATGCGGTTGCAATTGATGAAGGTAGCGAAGTTTTAGTAGAGCGTCACATCATTGGCGACGAACATCGCCTGCTAGTCGTTGGCAACAAAGTAGTTGCAGCAGCCAAAGGCGAAACTGTTTGGGTTACTGGTGATGGCAAACATACCGTGCTTGAACTCATTCAGACCCAAATTAATTCTGACCCACGTCGAGGTACTACCGAAGAGTGCCCACTCAATCCAGTACGCATTGATTCTGCGGTGGAGTTAGAGCTTGCACGCCAGAAACTTACTGGTGCAAGTATTCCAGCTTTGGATCAAAAAGTACTCATTCAAAGTAATGGCAACGTTGCATTTGATGTGACCGATTTAATTCATCCAGAAGTTGCTAGCCAAGTTGCTTTGGCCGCCCGCGTAGTGGGGCTGGAGATTGCTGGCGTTGATCTAGTTGCACAAGACATTAGCAAACCATTGGATGTGCAGAATGCAGCCATTGTTGAAGTGAATGCTGGCCCAGGTTTATTGATGCACTTGAAACCTGCCAGCGGCAAACCTCAACCAGTTGGGAAAGAAATTGCAAATCATCTCTTCCCACCAGGAACTGATTTCCGCATTCCAGTAGTTGGCGTCTGCGGTTCTAGAGGCAAAACTCCAGTGGCTGAAATGATTGCCCACTTCTTGCGACTCACCAATTTGTATGTTGGATTATCTTGCAGCAAGGGTTTGTTTTTTGGTCATCGCTCAATTCAAAAGAGCAATGCTGCCAACTGGGAAAATGCCCGTCGTACTTTATTGAATCGTGCGGTTGAAGCAGCCGTCATTGAGAACAACAATCTATCGATGTTGATCGAAGGCTTGGCTTATGACCGCTGCCAAGTAGGTGTTGTTTTGAACGTAGATCCAACAGCCAACTTCCCTCAATACGCCATCTACGATGAAGACCAAGTGTTTAGCATCGTCAGAACTCAAGTGGATGTGGTTTTGCCAACAGGCGTTGCCGTTCTTAATGCGGATGACCCGATGGTTGTGAACATGGCAGAGTTATGCGATGGTGAGGTGATCTTCTTTACTCAAGACTCTGCATCTACTGTTGCTCAAGAGCATCTCAAGAATGGTGGTCGTGTCGTGATGATTGGCAACCAACAAATCACTCTGAAATCTGCCAAACATGATCAAAAAAGTATTCCGGTGCCGCGTAACTCTGAGCCTAGTGCCACTGAGCCATGGAAACCAATGAATCTTGGTGCTGCGATTGCTGCAGCTTGGGCATTAGATATTCCGTTCAACGTAATCGAAGCTGGTGCTGAAACCTTTGTTTCTGATGCCAGTATTCCAGCAGGGGCTTAATTGGAAATCACCCGTATTCGCATGTTGCGCGGCCCAAATTTATGGAGCCGCCACACAGCCCTAGAGGCAATTGTTTCTTGCGATGAAACAGAACGCTCCATTGAATCAATCCCGCAGTTTGAAATCAAGATTCGCGAACGCTTCCCTCAGTTGGGCAGCATGCGTCGTGGTGGACATAATGAAATCCTCTCCCTCGCACACGCTCTTGAACATGCCGCTTTAGGTCTTCAGTCTCAAGCAGGCTGTCCAGTAACTTTTAGCCGCACTGTACAAACTACTGAAGTCGGCATATTTCAAGTAGTGGTGGAGTACACCGAAGAAGTTGTTGGGCGCATGGCATTTGACTTTGCTTTTGGGCTAATCCAGGCAACACTCAATGATGTGCCATTTGATTTAGCAGCCGCCCTCTCTGAATTAGAGGCTTTGTATGAAGATGTACGCTTAGGGCCAAGCACCGGATCTATCGTCGATGCTGCCGTACAAAGAAATATCCCCTATCGCCGCATGACTGAGGGCAGCATGGTGCAGTTTGGTTGGGGTAGCAAGCAAAAGCGTATTCAAGCTGCTGAGACCAGCGACACCAGCGCAATTGCTGAAGCTATTGCACAAGATAAAGAACTCACTAAAAATCTATTAGCAGCTGCGGGAGTATCCGTTCCGATCGGCGAAGTAGTTACTACCGCTGATGATGCTTGGCGCGCTGCCCAAAAGATTGGTGGCCCGATTGTTCTTAAACCTAAAGACGGTAATCAAGGCAAAGGTGTTGTTGCCAACATTCAAACTGAAGAAGAGGTGCGCGCAGGCTTTGTAGTTACCCAAGCCTTTGGTCGTGAAACCATTGTTGAGCGCTACTTACCTGGCGCTGACTATCGCCTGCTAGTGGTAGGCAATCGCCTATCCGCTGCAGCTCGCCGCGAACCCGCTCAAGTGGTTGGCGATGGAAAACATTCCGTCTCTGAGCTGGTTGAACTAGAAAACAAAAATCCATTGCGCGGCGACGGCCATGCAACCGCATTAACCAAAATTCGTTTTGATGACATTGCCCTTGCACACTTAGCCAGCAATGGCTTAAGCCCTCAATATGTTCCCAAGACTGGTGAGCGCGTCTTACTTCGTAATAACGCCAATCTGAGCACTGGTGGTACAGCGACCGATGTGACTGATGATGTTCATCCAGATGTAGCTGCCAGCGCAATTGCAGCCGCCCAAATGATTGGCTTAGATATTGCTGGTGTCGACATTCTTTGTGAGGCGATTTACAAACCTCTAGAGACTCAAGGTGGTGGCATTGTTGAAGTCAATGCTGCACCAGGCCTACGCATGCATCTCAAACCCTCGTACGGCAAGAGCCGCCCTGTTGGTGAAGATATCGTCAATATGATGTATCCATTGGGTGAGGATGGCCGTATTCCAGTGGTAGCTGTCACTGGCACCAATGGTAAGACCACTACCGTTCGCCTGATTTCTCATTTATTGAATGAGACTGGTTTACGCGTGGGCATGACGACTACTGATGGCGTCTATATCAACCATCGCCTAATTGATTCCGGTGATTGCAGTGGCCCTAAGAGTGCACGTAATGTCCTCATGCATCCTGATGTCGATGCTGCCGTATTAGAAACAGCTCGCGGCGGAATGTTGCGTGAAGGTCTTGGCTTTGACCGCTGTGAAGTTGCCGTTGTGACCAATATTGGTGAAGGTGACCACTTAGGCCTTAACTACATCACCAGCGTAGAAGACTTAGCGATTCTGAAGCGGGTCATTGTGATGAACGTCGCGCCAACCGGCGCAGCAGTTCTGAACGCTGCCGATCCGATAGTCGTGAAGATGGGTGATGTTTGCACTGGTCGCGTGATTTTCTTTGCACAGAATCAACATCATCCTGTAATTGCGGCTCATCGCGCAAAGAATAAAAAAGTAATCTACTTTGATGGTACCTATATCGTCTGCTCAAAGGGAGCGCGAGTACTCTTCCGCTTCCCCGTAAGCGAGATTCCGCTGACTCAAAATGGTGTTTTAGGTTTCCAGATCGAAAATGCTATGGCTTCTATTGGTGCTGGCTGGGCTTTAGGCCTTGATGCCGAAAAGATTGCACGTGGACTTCATTCTTTTGAGAGCTCAGCTAATTCGGTACCGGGACGCTTTAATCAATTCCAGCATAAAGGCGCCACTGTGATTGCTGACTATGGTCACAACCCAGACGCAATGCGTGCTTTAGCAAGCGCTATCGAGGCCATGAAGCCTAAGAAGAGCCACGTAGTCATTAGCGGTGCCGGCGATCGTCGCGATGAAGATATTCGTGATCTGACACGCATTCTTGGCAATAGCTTTGACAATGTCATCCTCTATCAAGATCAGTGTCAACGTGGTCGAGAAGATGGAGAAGTTCTTAAACTTCTACAAGAAGGTTTGGTAGGCACTAAGAAAGCCAAACAGGTTAAAGAAATTACTGGTGAATTTCTCGCTATCGATACCGCCCTCAATGATTTATCAGCTGGCGACATCTGTCTAATTCTCATTGACCAAGTAGAAGAATCTCTGGCCTATCTTAAAGAGAAAGTGCAGCCTTAGTTCTTTAATTGATTTTCAAGTGATCGTCTGAAATAAAAAAGCCCAATCAGTGATTGGGCTTTTTTGTTAGATCTTACTCACTCTAAGTGCTGTAAGAATATTAGGCCTGAGAATGGTAATGCTGTAAACGCTCAATCTCCTCCTTAGAACCCAGCATGACAGAAACACGTTCATGTAGCTCTGTAGGAACCATATCCATAATGAGTTGATCACCATTGGTCGACGCGCCGCCAGCCTGCTCTACCAAGAAGCTCATCGGGTTTGCCTCATACATCAGGCGTAGCTTTCCTGGCTTATGTGGCTCACGTTGATCCCAGGGGTACATAAAGATACCGCCACGCGATAAGACACGGTGCACATCAGCAACCATGGATGCAATCCAGCGCATATTGAAATCTTTATCACGCTCTCCACTCACGCCAGCTAAGCACTCATCGACGTAGCGACGCACAGGCTCAGCCCAGTGGCGCATGTTCGACATATTGATAGCGAATTCTTTAGTTGAGTGAGAAATCTCTACCGCGTGCTTAATTAAAACAAATTCACCAGTCACTTTATTGAGGGTGAACATCACTACGCCATCACCCAGAGTTAATGCCATGGTGGTTTGTGGACCATACACAACGTAACCAGCTGCTACCTGGTGGCGGCCTGACAATAAGAAATCTGAAGTTTGCAAAGGCGCCGTAGGATCTTGTTTTTTGAGCACAGAAAAAATAGTGCCGATAGATACATTCACATCGATATTTGAAGAGCCATCCAATGGATCAAATAACAACAAGTAGTCGCCAGTACCTTGAACCGGGAGTGGTAACTCCATCTCCTCAGAGGCTAGACCAGCCAATGATTTGCATCCCTGCACACCATCAATTAATAAGTCATTGGCAATCACATCTAGTTTTTGCTGAACTTCGCCCTGAACATTGCCAGTACCAGCAGAGCCCAATAAACCAATTAAGGCGCCTTGAGCAACTTCATGACTCAAGGTTGAGCAAGTATCAGCAACTGCTAATAGCAACTCTTGTAGGCCCGCAGGAATGTCTGCACCCTTCACCTTGGTAGAAGTCAGGTATTGCTTGAAATTGGTATTAAAAGTACTTGAAGCGCTCAAAAGGAGTTTCTCCGTGATGGGTTTATATCTGTATGAGGTCTATTTTGCCTTGTTCTAGCTAGCTGAATTGCCTAAAGCCTTAGAAACCACCTCTTTCACATCTGCAGAGAGGGTTTCGCATGCTGCAACCCGCCTTAGGGCTGACAGCATCTGCTCCTGATAAAGCGGGGCAAATTGACGCCAGCGATCCAATCCCCTGGCCAAACGAGCAGCAACTTGTGGATTAATTGGATCTAAGGCGAGAACGGATTCAGCCCAAAATGCATAACCGCTACCATCCACTTGATGAAAGCTAGCGGGGTTATTCATACAAAAAGCATGAATCACGCTACGAACACGGTTGGGGTTATTCATTTTGAAAGCTTCATGTTCACGCAAACGTTTGACTTCACTCAAGGTAGATTCAGCGTTCGCCACTGGAGGTCTGCTCGATTGCAATGCAAACCACTTATCAATTACTAAAGCATCATCAGCAAATCGGGTATAAAAATCTTCCAGACAGACTGCGGCTGCTTTGCATCCATGCATCACTAAACCAGCCAAGGCGGCATATCGGTCAGTCATATTGTCAGCATTTTGATATTGATTGACCGCCATAGGTGCCCAGATCAACGGATCGGCTTCAAGCAGCATGCTGAGTGCAAGATTCTTTAAAGCACGCTTACCAGCACTTGCTGCATCAGGATTAAACGGTCCTGGTGTTTGCATCTGCTGGTAGAGAGCCGCCCACTCTATACGCAACTCGCTCGCAATAGCATGGCGAAAAGCACGACGTGCAGCATAAATCTGTTGAGGATCAACGCTTGCGCACTGTTCGTATAAATAAGTCTCAGCAGGCAAAGTCAGCGCCAGCTCTTTGAATGCCGGATCTAACTCCGGATCAGTCAAGAGAGTGCGATAAGCCTCAATCAGGGCTTTATCGGGTAAGCGATTACCCAAAATCATTTGCATTGCCAGTTTCTGACCGGCTTCCCAGCGATTAAAAGCATCGTCATCGCTCGAGAACATAGTGAGCAGGTCCGCCTCACTTTGATCAAAATCTAAATTGATCGGGGCTGAGAAATTGCGATTGATCGATAGCACGGGGCGACTTGTCACTTGATCAAAAGTCCAGGTTTGCTGATCTTGAATTAGCTCCAATAAAGTTTCGACCTGATCATCTGCAGGAGTTAATAAGCGCATCTTCAATGGAATATGAAACGGCTTGCTATCCTTGTGCGCTGTATTTACTGAAGGACTTTGCGTCAAAGTAATTTGATATTGCTTTTTATCCGCATCATAGAACTCCTGAACCTTGACCTTAGGAGTACCTGCTTGGCTATACCAATTCTTAAACTGGGAAAGATCACGGTGATTAGCATCAGCCATCGCCGCCAAGAAATCATCACAGGTGACTGCTTGACCATCATGACGCTTGAAATACAGATCCATGCCCTTACGGAAACCCTCAACACCTAATAGGGTTTGATACATACGCACAACTTCAGCACCCTTCTCATACACGGTCACCGTATAGAAGTTATTGATCTCTTGATACTCGTCCGGACGAATTGGATGTGCCATCGGGCCGGCATCTTCAGGGAACTGAAGTTGGCGCAATAAACGCACATCTTCAATACGCTTAACTGCCCTACCGGACTCGCTACCCATTTGATCGGCAGAGAACTCTTGATCACGGAATACAGTTAAACCTTCTTTAAGAGAAAGCTGAAACCAATCTCGACAGGTAACTCGATTGCCCGTCCAATTGTGGAAGTACTCATGGGCTACCACGCTTTCGATGTTAGCGAAGTCAGCATCCGTTGCAGTTTCTGCTTGAGCAAGAACATACTTGGTATTGAAAACATTGAGGCCCTTGTTTTCCATCGCACCCATATTGAAATCACCTACCGCCACAATCATGAAACGCTCGAGATCGAGTTCAAGGCCGTAGCGTTTTTCATCCCAATGAATCGAGGCAATTAAAGAATCCATCGCATGACGGGTCTTTTTCAAGTCATGTGGCTCAACCCAAATCTGCAATAACTTTTTTGCACCACTACTAGTGGTGATAGTTTCTTCAATGCACTCGAGCTTTCCGGCAACCAAGGCAAATAGGTAGGATGGTTTTGGAAACGGATCTTCCCAAACGGCGCTATGCCAACCATTAGGCAACTTTTCAGTACTAATGAGGTTGCCATTGGATAGCAATACTGGACACTCTGCCTCACGAGCACGGAGAGTGACACGATAGCGCGCCATCACATCCGGTCTATCAAGGAAGTAAGTAATCTTCCTGAAACCCTCGGCTTCACACTGGGTGAAGAAATTTCCATTCGAGACATACAAGCCCATGAGTGAGGTATTTTTCTCAGGCACACACACGCAGATGATCTCAACAACGAAAGCTTGTTTGCCTTCATTGGGTAGTGCATTAATCGTTAACGTTTCTGGAGTGAGCTCAAACTGACGATGCGCTTCGCCATTAATACGCAAACTCACAAACTCCAATTCATGACCTTGCAATACCAAAGGCATACCAGCTTCATGCCCAGCACCAGGGAGAACCTCTAGGCGACTCTTCACAATCGTCCTAGCAGGATCTAAAGCAATGTCTAGCTCAACCTGTGAAAAGGTGTAATTGGGAGCGCGGTATTCGAGCCTGCGAAAGCTCTGTGGCAGATCAGTTTTCATAGGGCAATTTTAAGCCCCTTAGAAAAATTCGACCTAAGCCCAGATGAGGGTAGCAATACCGATGGCAATGAATGTAACGGCAGCTATAGCGTGCACCCACTTAATGGGCATACGCTTGGTAAATTTCTGTCCAATCCAGACTGCTGGAGCATTAGCCAACATCATCCCCAAAGTGGTGCCAACCGTTACTGAAAAGACATCAGAATATTTAGCGCCCAAGGCGATCGTAGCAATTTGGGTTTTATCCCCCATCTCCGCTAAGAAAAAGAGTCCAACCGTCAACATGAATACTTGAAAGGCTTTATCGGCTACCTTTGACCCACCAGCATCATCAATATGGTCGGGTACTAATAGCCACAGACCAATTCCTAAAAAGCTCAAGCCCAAGACCCACTTCAGAAGATCTGGGCTCATAAAAGTGGTTAACCAATGTCCCAGCAAGGCTGCGCAAGCATGATTGGCAATCGTTGCAATGAATATCCCACCAATAATGGCAAGCGCCTGTTTTGGATAGCGCGCAGCCAACATCAAAGAGAGTAATTGGGTTTTATCACCCATCTCAGCGAGAGCGACTACACCAGTAGAAAGTGCTAAAGCAGATAAGTCCATGCTCTTAATGATAGAGGAAAGCTTGGGAGCCTGGACTCCCAAGACTTTCAATCATGACAACTTAGGTGAAGCAACTAAGCAGCCAGCAACTCTTCCGCTGGCACAAAATCGACTTTCTGCGCTTTCGCTACTGGCTCAGAAGTGAGATTACCCCGATGCACACTCAATCCATTTCGCAGATGATGGTTATGTGACAGTGCCCGCACCATTCCGCTGTTTGCTAAGACCTCAATGAACGGGTAAGTTGCATTCGTCAAAGCAAAAGTGGAGGTTCTAGCAACAGCTCCGGGCATGTTCGCAACGCAGTAGTGCAGCACACCATCTACGATAAAGGTAGGATCCGCGTGTGTAGTGGCTCTAGATGTCTCAAAGCAGCCACCTTGATCAATTGCCACATCCACTACCACTGCACCCGTTTTCATTTTTCGTACCATCTCTCTGGTCACTAGCTTTGGAGCTGCAGCGCCAGGCAACAATACGGCACCAATCACGACATCCGCCTCACAGACTTCTAACTCCACTAAAAGTGGGTCGGCGTAAAAGGTTCTCACACGATTGCCAAAGAGCATATCAATCTGTCTTAAGCAATCAATGTTGCGATCGAAAATGCAAACATCTGCACCCATGCCAACCGCCATCTGTAAGGCATTACGCCCCACTACGCCTGCACCCAATATAACTACCTTTGCAGGTGCTACTCCAGGCACACCCGCCATTAAGATGCCTAAACCTCCATTTGTTTTTTCCAAATGCGTAGCCGCTGCTTGAATGGACATCCTGCCCGCAACCTCACTCATTGGGGCTAGCAACGGCAAGGCACCACTACAGGAGGTAACAGTCTCATAAGCGATGCAACTCGCACCTGAGGCAAGCAAGGCCTTGGTTTGTTGTGGATCTGGCGCTAGATGTAGATAGGTAAATAGAATTTGATCTTCACGTAACATCGCACACTCTTGTGGCTGAGGCTCCTTCACCTTCACCACCATCTCTGCTTTTGCAAACACCTCGGCAGCGCTATTGATCAAGGTAGCCCCAGCCAAGCGATACGACTCATCACTCAAACCAATTTGCTCGCCTGCACCACGCTGGATTAAAACGGAGTGACCCTGTTTGCACAAACCCCTCACATTGCCCGGGGTTAAGCCAACACGAAATTCATTATTTTTTACTTCTTGAGGTACGCCAACAATCATTTATGTCTCCTTATTTGAATTCACGACTCAGTTTTGTTTTGCGATGCAAGCCAACGATGTAGAACATAGCTAGATACACACCCAATAAACACGGACCTAAGACCAATGCAATCCGTGCATCCTCATGAAAGCCCATTAACACCACTACCAAGGCAATAAATGCCAATGCGAACCACGAGGAATAGGGCCACCAAGGCGTGCGATATGCCAACTCAGCAACTTGGTCTTTTGTAAGGGAGCGACGAAATTGAATTTGGGTGAGCAAAATTGCAATCCACACCATTAATCCAACAAAGGTAACCGCAGCCATGACGTACTGAAATGCTTTATCTGGAACGAAGTAGTTGAGCACCACTCCAGTCATGCAAATTGCTACCGTCGCCATCACCGCACGATGTGGCACACCGTACTTGGATAGCTTGGCAAATGGCGAAGGTGCATAGCCATTGACTGAGAGTGCATATAGGAGTCGCCCGCCGCTAAAGATGCCTGCGTTGCAAGATGACAATGCGGCAGTAATCACTACAAAGTTAATGATTCCAGCGGCTTCACGCAAACCAATCCGCTCAAACATCACTACGAATGGACTACCCTGTTGACCAACCTCATTCCAAGGGAAGATCGCCAAAATGACTAGGATCGCACCCATGTAAAAAATCAAGATGCGCCACGCCAGAGAATCAATCGCCATCGGAATGGTTTTGCGTGGGTTCTCAGCTTCACCAGCAGACAAACCAATCATCTCGATACCAACGTAGGCAAATAAGACCATCTGCAAGGACAGCAGCATTCCACTAATGCCATTAGGGAAGAAGCCTCCGTGCTGCCATAAGTTACTAAAGCCAATAGGATTCCAGTTATTGGTAAAGCCAAAGAAAATGACTGAGCCGCCCAATGCAATCATGGCAACAATCGCAACTACTTTGATAAGAGCAAACCAAAATTCAAACTCACCAAATACTTTTACGGCAATGAGATTTATCAAACCCATCATCAAGATCGAAGACAATGCCCAGATCCACTGAGGTGTGTCAGGAAACCAAATAGTCATGTAAATGCCAACGGCAGTCACCTCAGCTATTCCAACAACAATCCAATAGGTCCAGTAACCCCATCCGACCATATAGCCCGCGAGTGGACCGACGTAAGTATTGGCATAGGCTGCAAATGAACCTGCGACCGGCTCATGCACTGCCATCTCACCCAAAGCGCGAAGGACGATGAAGGCAACGATGCCAGCTAGTAGGTATCCCAACAAGATTGAAGGTCCCGCGATCTGAATCGCGCTTGCCGAACCTAGAAATAATCCAACCCCGATAGTGGACCCCAATGCCATGAGGCGAATGTGCCGCACTTTGAGGTGGCGCTGTAAACCAGTTTGTTCAGTCTGCAAAAGAGACCTCCTTTCGATTTGTCGTTGGTAAGTCACCAACGAGGCAAAGTCTAGGGAGGACTGCGCATCTGCACTAGGGTAGAAAAATACGAAAAGTATTTATACAGATAAATGTGATGCTTAAGAAATGGGTCGGCTACGTAGGTGCCAGCCTAATAGCGAATTAATAAATTTGGGATGACATTAGAATCCGTAATTTCCTACAGGGATTCCCCCTAAGGATTTACTGGCGTATTTGAAGAAAAGGCTTGTTGAGCAGCAATCAGATTTAAAACTTCGGCTGCAGCAGCCAAACCACAGGCTGCAGTAACCATCACGGTGGAACCATAACCAGAGCAAGCAAGCCCACCACTAGCAACCCCTGCACGAGGCTCATGTGAGTAGATTGCGCGAATACCAATTTTTCTCTTCAGATTTCTAGAGAAGCCATGATCCTGTCTAAGACCCTGACGTACTTTTGCTAGCAACGCATCCTGCTCTGTTCTAGAAAGATCGTCACATCGCACAGAGGTAGGATCTGATTTCCCACCAGCAGCACCACACATTACTAGAGCTCGCTGATTTTTATTGGCCCAAACCGCCAAAGCAATTTTAGTTTGCACCGAATCCGTTGCATCTAAAATAGTCGCATTTTCAGGAATCAAAGCATCAAGGTTTTCTGGCTCTAAAAATGCATCGTGGCTAGTGAGCGTAATTTCAGGATTAATTTGACGAATGCGATCGGTCATGGCCTGTACTTTTGCTTTGCCATACTGGCCCTCAAGCGCATGCAACTGACGATTAGTGTTGCTTTCGGCAATATGATCAAAATCAATTAAGACAAGATGACCGATGGCGGTACGAGCTAGAGCTTCAGCAGCCCAAGAGCCTACACCACCTAATCCAGCTACGACGACTGTGGCGTGACGAAAACACTCACGCAGCTCTGGCCCATATAGCCGAGCTACACCCCCAAAGCGACGATCTCCCACACTGTCTTCTATCTTGTCTTCTGCCATAGCTTCTCTTTATACTGAAAAAATGGACTCCATCGCTCAACTCCGCAAAAACTATACCTTTGGCCAGCTTTCAGAGACTGAGGTTCCACCCAATCCACTGAGCTTATTTCAAGTTTGGTTTGATCAGGCCGTCAAAGCGGAATGTCCTGAGCCCAACTCGATGACTTTGGCAACAGCAGATACAGCAGGCAATCCATCAGCTCGTATTGTCTTACTAAAAGGTGCTGATGAGGCAGGCTTTACCTTCTTCACCAATTATGAAAGCCAAAAAGGCAAAGATTTGGCTGTTCGCCCTCATGCCGCTTTGTTATTTCATTGGCATGAACTAGAGCGCCAGGTTCGCATCAAGGGGATGGTTGAGCGTGTCAGCCCCACCGAGAGCGATGAATACTTCCACTCCCGCCCAGCAGCTTCTCGTATTGGGGCTTGGGCTTCACCACAAAGTGCCGAGATCCCCAATCGCGAATTTCTTGAAGAAGCTGAAAAACGTTTCGCAGCTGATTTTGGGGATAAGCCGCCAAGACCTGAGCATTGGGGTGGTTATCGCTTACATCCTACTGAAATTGAATTCTGGCAAGGTCGACCTTCTCGCCTGCATGATCGCATTCACTATCAACTTGAAGGCGCTCATTGGCGCATTGCTCGACTAGCGCCTTAATAAATTAACTTCGTAGATTTAAATACGCTTGATCTGATTGCTCTAGCGAAACTCTGGCGCAATCAGAGATTGAAACTTTGCTCTAAATTTTGCCAACTTAGGAGCAACTACTGCCATGCAGTAGCCCTGCCCTGGATGCTGACGAAAATAATTTTGGTGATAATCCTCGGCTGGATAAATAACCGGCGCCACATCAATTTGCGTCACCACTGGATTGGAATAGATCTTCGCCTCCTCCAGCTCTTTAACTACCTCATGAGCGGTTGCGCTTTGGCTATCGCTATGAGTAAAGATCACTGAACGGTATTGGGTACCATGATCATTACCCTGATAGTTCAAGGTGGTTGGATCATGAATGACAAAAAAGATCTCCAGCAAATCGCGGTAAGACACTACTGCCGGATCAAAATAGACGTCGACAATTTCAGCATGCCCCGTTTGGCCTGAGCACACAGAGTCATAGTCAGGGTTTGGAGTCGCCCCTCCTGCGTACCCTGAAACCACTGCGCTTACGCCTGAGATTTGCTGGTAAACCGCTTCTAGGCACCAGAAACAGCCGCCTCCCAAAGTGGCGCGTTCAAGACTTGGGTGGTTTTTGAGTATGGATTCGTTCATACCTTTATCCTAATACCTTATTCAATCGTTTGCTTGCCCCACATAAAACCCCCATGTCGATAAATCGCTTCACACTCCAATTAGATGAAATCAAGGCAGCTTATGCTGCAGAACCTAACCCTACGCTAGAGGTTCGCCTTGAGCGAATTGGGCGCATTGAGCGAATGATTTCTGCCAATGAAGAAAAAATCTGCAAAGTTTTGGCTGCAGACTTTGGCGTTCGCCACTCGATTGAGAGTCAGCTTCTAGAGTTTCAGATGATTTATCAAGCATGCAAACATGTTCGCAAACATCTGAAAGAGTGGATGAAACCTCAACTGGTAACAACACCAGGATTCTTAGGCTCATCTCACGCCTGGACTCAAATGCAATCGATGGGCGTCGTTGGCATCATGAGCCCTTGGAATTACCCCGTGCAACTGGCGCTAGTTCCAGCCATTGCAGCATTTGCCGCAGGTAATCGCGTTTGGCTAAAGCCTTCAGAAAAAAGTTCTCGTACATCTGGATTCTTGGCAACATTAATCCAAGAATATTTTCACCCAAGCGAATTTTGCGTGAGTGTCGGCGGCACTGAAGTGGCTGAATCTTTTGCAGCACTCCCCTTTGATCATCTCTTTTTTACAGGTTCAGGAGAGATTGCTAAGAAAGTAATGCGCGCTGCAGCCGATCACCTAACGCCGATTACTCTTGAGTTAGGCGGCAAATCGCCGGCGATAGTCGACTCCTCAGCCAAACTCAAAGATGCTGCTGCCAGCATTGTTTACGGCAAGCTGGTGAATGGCGGACAAACTTGCATTGCTCCAGATTACGCGGTAATTAACGCAAGCCATTGCGATGCATTTGTTCAAGAGTTACAAAATGCAGCTCAAAAACAATTCTCCAATCCAGAGGAATTTACTGGTGCGATTGATGAACATCAGCTGGCGCGTTGGCATCAACTAGTTCAAGATGCGTTAGATCGTGGGGCGCAAGCAATCCCACTTATCCATTCTGCTGATAACACTGAGTTGCCATTCACCCCAGTAGCACTCTTAAATGTTTCTGAAGATGCGCTCATCATGCAAGAAGAAATATTTGGACCCATCCTGCCTATTGTGGCAATCAACGATATCGACTCCACAATTCGCTACATCAATGAACATCCAAAGCCATTGGCTCTGTACTGGTTTGGCAAGGATAAAAAGGTGATGCAACGCATTTTGAATGAAACTCGCTCTGGTGGCGTAACAATCAACGACACGCTATTGCACGCAGCTATCGAAGATTTACCATTTGGTGGCATCGGTGCAAGCGGTATGGGCGCCTATCATGGCAAAACAGGTTTTGAGGCTTTTAGCCATCGCAAATCGGTTTTAGAGGTTCGCGGCTTCTTTGGTCTTAATTTCTTACGCGGCACCAAATTGGCAAGGCCACCCTACGGTAAAGGTGTTGAGCGCTTGTTGCGCTGGATGCGTTAATCGAATTACTTGCAATTAACTCGGGAAAACCCTTGTAATTAGCCTCTTAAAATGCCATAATAGGAGGCTTTTTAAAGCAATTTGATTCATCGCCCCCCAGCTATATTTCAGCGTACCGTTTAGAAGTCATAAACACCGAAGTTTAAAAAACGCGCTGCCGCCTGTCTGATGGTCGATGCCTTTGACCATCACACTCAATAAAAAACAGAGAGTGTATACACGGAGACATCCCTTAAAAGGGATGTGTAATAGCATGACTTTTTCTAAAGAAACTAATCCCTCTGGAAACGATTTCCAGAATTTCGCCCTCGCGGCGCCACTCCTTAAAAACGTTGCTGAACTGGGTTACACCCAAGCCACTGAAGTGCAAGCTCAGGTTATTCCTGCAGCTCTCGCTGGCGGTGACTTATTGGTCAGCAGCCAAACCGGTAGCGGTAAAACCGCAGCCTTCTTATTACCTTTGATTAATCAACTCATCGAAGACAACCCAAACGGCTCACCTGTACCAGGCCGCGCACAACCTAAAGTGTTAGTGCTCTGCCCTACTCGTGAATTAGCTCAACAGGTTGCCGCAGATGCAGTGAACTTAGTTCGTGGCATGAAAGGTATCCGTATTGCAACCGTCATGGGTGGCATGCCTTATGGCAAGCAAATCCAAGCGCTGAAAGGTGCATTGTTAGTTGTCGCAACTCCTGGTCGCTTACTCGACCTGACCGACAGCAAAGCAATTCGCTTAGATGATGTCAAACAACTCGTTATCGACGAAGCCGATCGCATGCTCGACATGGGATTTGCTGATGATCTCGAGGCGATTGATAAGCGTTGCGCTGCTCGCACCCAAACATTGATGTTCTCTGCAACTTTTGCACCGAAGATTATGTCTTTGGCTAATGAGTTGACTACTAACGCTAAACGTATTGAGCTTGCTCATGCTGGCGAAAAGCACGCAAACATTGAACAGAAGCTCCACTGGGCTGACAGCATGTCACACAAGCATAAATTGCTTGAGCACATTCTGGCTGACGCCTCTTTGGATCAAGCGGTGGTATTTGCAAGCACTCAGATGGAAAGCGAAAAAATTGCTGACACCTTACGTGCCAATGGTTACGAAGCTAGCGCCTTACACGGTGCAATGCCTCAAGCTGTTCGTATGCGTCGTCTTGAGTCTTTGCGTAAAGGTCACACCAAGATTTTGGTTGCGACTGACGTAGCGGCTCGCGGTATTGATGTGCCACGTATTAGTCACGTGATTAACTTTGGCTTACCAATGAAACCAGAAGACTATACGCATCGCATCGGTCGTACTGGTCGTGCGGGTCGTAATGGTGTTGCTATCACTTTGGTTGAACATCGTGATCGCGCCAAGATTCGCAATATCGAACGCTTTACACAGCAAGATATCGTTGCTTCTGTTATCGCCGGACTCGAGCCACAAGCCAAGCCTAGCTTTGGTGGTGGCGGTGGTCGCCCAGGTGGCGGTCGCTCTGGTGGTGGCTTTGGTGGTGGCAATCGCTCCGGTGGTGGCGGTGGTCGTTATGGTTCTGGTGCTCGTTCAGAGTCTCGTTCTGGTGGCGGAGGCGGTGGCAATCGCTCAGGCAATCATTTCGAATCTCGCTCTGGCGATTCCCGTCCATCCGGTGACTCACGTCCATCTGGCGATTCACGTCCTGCTGGTGGCAATCGTTTTGCTGATTCACGCCCTGCACGCTCTGGTGACTCACGTCCTGCTGGTGGCAATCGCTCTGGTGACTCACGTCCGTCAGCTGGCCCACGTTTTGCTAAACCAAAAGCTGGTGGTCAACGTAGAAACTTTAGCGGCAGCTAAAAATGGTTCACCGTCGTCGCCTCCGTTCTGCATGGAATCGAGTCGATTCCGGTGAATTGCATCAAGCGCCACGCAAGTGGCAGTCTTGGCTTAGTGATACCGGTTCTTTAACCCAAAAAATTGAACGTGCGATTGGACAAAAACTAGAAGTTCTGGTTTTACGAGATTGCCGTCAAAACCTAAATAGCGACGAGAGTCGCTATTTTCATTTCAAGATCAAACGTTGTCGCATCAGAGAGGTATTACTGTGTGCCAACGGCATTCCACTGGTGATGGCGCATAGCATTATCCCTAGCAGCAGCTCAAGTGGCAGTAACCATGAGGTTTTGCGCTTAGGAAAAAAGCCATTAGGTGCAGTGCTATTTGCCAAAACACGCATGCACTCCAAACAGAAACCACCTCGAGAAATTGCGCGCCTAGATAAACAAAGTGCCCTGTGGAAAAAATGCTTTCAGCAATATCCAGGGCTGCCATCAGTCAGTTGGGCAAGACGGACGCTATATCAACTTAAAGGTCGCCCGCTCCTGGTAAGCGAAGTATTTCTGCCGGCGCTACTTAACTACACTAGTAATTAAATAGATAGCCAAGCTTGCGATGCGGCAATCAAAGCCTCATCACCAGGCTCGCAAGTAAACACCTCACCAAAACCGATTTGCTCAGCAGCATCAGCAATGTTGTGATGCGGGCAAATAGCTGTTGCGAGATCGAGTGGTAATTTTGCTTGACCCAAATAGCGCACTGCCTCAGATGAGGTGAGAAGCCAAAGTGATTTAGCAAAATCCATCTCATGAATTTCGTTCCAGGCGGGACTATTGAGATCTAAAGGCACGCGTGCATAAACTGAAAATGCTTCAACTTGCGCACCAGCATGCTTCAAAGTATCAGCCAGCCAATCGCGCCCACCCTCTCCTTTAAAAATGATTACTGTCTTGGTGGACCAATCCCATTTCAACTTCTGCAATTCCGTCCATAAGCCCTCGGAATCCCATTGCGCGTTGTTTTGAGGAAGAATGACTTTCGTGGGATTACCCCCAATACCAATGCCATGATTTTTGAGGGCCGCCATGCTGCTGCCTCCCATCACTCCAACAGGTAAGGGCTTGTCAGAGAAATCTTGCCAAGATTGCTCGAGTAAACGCATCGTGCATTCAATCGCATTTGGACTAACGAATATTGCCAGGTCTGCAGTCTTGAGTGCTGCAGTAATCTGCCCCAGCAAAACATCATCACCCTTCGGGGCAATCGTCAGTAGAGGTAAAGAAATAATCTGGGGGGTGGTTGTTTTCGTAAACCCACTATCTACAAGACTTGTCTGCAATGCTTCTGACAATTGGCGCGCCTGTCCACTTGGACGAGTAATGACAATGGTCTTATTGCTCATTAGCGAATTACCTTGTTACCACTTACTTTGGTAAACCGTTAGGCAGCAATCGCTCTGCGCCTTGAGAAATTAAATCACGCGCAACTGAGAGCCCCAAAGCCTCTGCGTCTTCCAAACTCTTTACCGCACCTTGAGCACTGGCTAAGCAACTTGCAGTGCCATCAACGCTAGCAACAAAAGAGCGGATATTCATGTGATCTTGATCCCAAGTGGCATACGCCGCTAAAGGTACTTCACAAGAGCCGCCTAATTGGCGTGACACCATACGCTCGGCAGTGACAGCATAAAGAGTTGGCAGATCATTGAGAGGCGCTAGCCACGCTTTGATATTAGGATGCTTGCTGAGGGTTTCGATACCGAGCGCGCCCTGTCCAGCAGCTGGTGTGTAAGGATCAATCGGTAACAGCGCACGAATACGACTTTCTAGACCCAATCGTTTAAGACCTGCGGCAGCCAAAATAATGGCCTGATATTCACCGCGATCGAGCTTGCCCATACGGGTATCTAAATTGCCACGTAAGGGCTGAATCACTAAATGTGGAAATTTGGATCTCAGGACCGACTCACGGCGCAAGCTAGAAGTGCCCACTACTGCGCCTTTTGGCAAATCTTCTAGGCTGGCGTAATCGTTAGAGACAAATGCATCATGGGCATCTTCCCGCGCCATTACACAAGACAAATCAAAACCCTCGGGCATGACCATAGGCACATCCTTCAGGGAGTGCACGGCCAAATCAGCCCGACCATCCTCCAAGGCTGTTTCGAGCTCTTTCACAAATAAGCCCTTACCGCCTACTTTAGAGAGGGCCTTATCCAGTATTTGATCGCCCCGGGTAGTCATTCCCAGGATCTGCACGTCGCAAGCTGGGTAGAGATTTTTAAGGCAATCCCGGACGTGTTCCGCTTGCCACATAGCAAGGCGACTCTCACGGGAGGCAATTACCAGGCGCTGAGGGGTGGGGGAAACAGGGGATGTGGAGCTAGAAATGGGGGTTTGGGACATAACATTTAAAATAATCAAAGACCTACACCAATATACTGCGTTTATGAGCTCATCAAAAAATTCCCTTGCCAACAAAGCCCAAGCTTGGTCGGCCCGTTTTAACGAACCCGTTGACGAACTTGTTCAGCGTTATACCGCCTCTATTGGCTTTGATCAACGCTTTGCCTTGGTTGATATCGCTGGATCTTTGGCTCACGCTGAAATGCTGGCTACCCAAAAGATTATTAGCGCCCAAGATTTGACAGATATTCAAAAGGGGATGGCTCAGATCAAAGGCGAAATCGAAGCTGGTGAATTTAACTGGCAACTCGCCTTAGAAGATGTGCACCTCAATATCGAAGCTCGCCTCACTGAATTAGTTGGTGACGCCGGCAAGCGTCTTCATACTGGTCGCTCACGTAATGACCAAGTAGCTACTGATCTACGCCTGTGGTTACGTGGCAGCGTTGATCAAATCGCAGCCACTCTTAAAACCTTACGTATCGCCCTGCTCGATCTTGCTGAGACTCACTCTGCAACGATCATGCCCGGACATACTCATTTGCAAGTAGCGCAACCCATTACTTTTGGTCATCACTTGATGGCGTATTACGAAATGTTTAGTCGCGATGCTAGCCGCTTAGCTGATTTACGCGCCCGCTTCAATCGCCTGCCACTCGGTGCAGCCGCATTGGCCGGAACGACCTATCCGATCGATCGCGAGCAAGTTGCCAAGACTCTTGGTTTTGATGGCATCTGCAATAACTCACTTGATGCCGTATCTGATCGCGACTTTGCGATTGAATTCTGCGCCTTTGCATCCATCTTGATGATGCATGTCTCCCGCTTATCTGAAGAGCTAGTGCTGTGGCTTAGCCCACGCTTTGGCTTTATTGATTTGCCAGATCGCTTCTGCACTGGTAGCTCGATCATGCCGCAGAAAAAGAACCCAGACGTTCCTGAGTTAGCTCGCGGAAAAACTGGTCGCGTCTATGGCGATTTAATCTCTTTGTTAACTTTGATGAAGAGTCAGCCATTGGCATATAACAAAGATAACCAAGAAGATAAAGAGCCTTTATTTGATGCAGTCGATACCGTGCAAGATACATTGCGCATCTTCGCCGATATGGTTCCACATATTCAGGTCAAAGCAGATGTCATGAAAGCTGCGGCTGAAGAAGGCTTCGCAACAGCAACTGACTTAGCCGATTACTTGGTTAAAAAAGGTTTAGCGTTCCGTGATGCCCATGAAGCAGTAGCCCATGCTGTTAAGGCCTGTGTTGGTCGTAACTGTATGCTCAACGATCTAACACTTCCTGAATTGCGCTTTGCTTGTGGCCTAGACAATCGCCCCGAACTCATGGGTGACGATGTCTTTGCCCTCTTAACTGTTGATGGCTCTGTTAACTCTCGTCAACATGCTGGTGGCACCGCTCCAGCGCAAGTGCTTGCTGCGATCAAACGGGGTCGTGCAGATCTCTAAACTGCATGGGCTTTTGGGGAACGCTCTCAACAGGAATTGACCGCCTAAATCAATTCCTGGGCAAGATTGCTAGCATCATGATCTTGCTGTCTTGTGTAGTGTCAGCTGTCAACGCTGTACTCCGCTATAGCCTAGACATGAGCAATAACTGGCCACTGGAATTACAGTGGTATCTGTTTGCTGCTGCTGTCATGCTAGGCGCTTCTTATACCCTGAAACGCAATGAACATGTTCGGGTAGATTTAATTTACTCGCAGCTTTCCGATCGCAGTCGCCTTTATGTTGATCTTTTTGGCTTGACTGTTTTCTTAATGCCAGCGTGCATATTATTTACCTGGCTATCTTGGACGAGTTTGTTTTATCCCTCATGGTTAGTCTCAGAGCATTCACTCAATGCAGGGGGTTTGTCGCGCTACCCCATTAAGTTTGTTGTGCCTTTTGGTTTCTTCATGCTGAGCCTGCAAGGCTTATCCGAAATCATTAAACGCATTGGCGCACTCAGAGGCAAAGAAACATTGCCCGCTGCTGATCTCCATTATGGAAAGCCCATGCAATGATTCCACTTGAATGGATGCCACCGCTCATGTTTGGCGGACTCATCGTATTTATGTTGATCGGCTTTCCGGTAGCCTTCTCTCTAATGGCTGCGGGATTATTTTTTGCTGGTATTTCAATTGCCGAGAATTTCTTTGGCTTGCCGTTTTTGCAAGCCATCCCTCAACGCATCTTTGGCAGCGTCCTTGCTAACGACCTACTACTAGCAATTCCCTTCTTCACTTTCATGGGCGCCATTCTGGAGCGCTGCGGCCTTGCCGAAGAAATGCTGGACTCGATGGGTCAGCTCTTTGGACGCATTCGGGGTGGTCTTGGTTACTCAGTAATCATTGTGGGATTCATTCTGGGGGCAATTACCGGCACAGTAGCAGCTCAGGTGATCGCTATGGCGATGATCTCTCTGCCGGTGATGATGCGTTACGGCTACAACATGCGCTACGCTACGGGCGTTTTAGCGGCTTCTGGGACTATTACCCAGTTAGTACCACCCTCTTTAGTGCTAATTGTGCTGGCTGACCAGTTAAAAACCCAAAGTGGCAGCGCCGATGTAGGCAGTATGTACTTAGGCGCTTGGGGTCCATCCCTCCTGCAAATTGGCCTTTTTGCCCTTTACACCTTTTTCCTCTCTCGCTTTAGACCCGACTACCTACCCGCGGCCCCTGAGAATGAACTCACCCTGACAGGCTGGGCACTCTGGAAAAAATGCCTCATGGGAATCATTCCTTCGGCAGTGCTGATTTTCTTGGTACTGGGAACCATCATGACCGGTATCGCTACCCCAACTGAATCTGGCGCCATGGGTGCAATGGGTGCATTGCTCTTAGCTTGGATACGCAGAGCAAGTATTCCTAACCTTAAAGGGTTAATACAAGAGGCTTATCAAAACACCATGCGTATTACTGCGATGGTGGTCTTCATATTGATTGGCTCAACTTGCTTCTCGGTTGTCTTCCAAGGTGTTGATGGTGGTCACTGGGTAGAAGAGTTATTTTCTAATCTACCAGGTGGCTGGGTTGGATTCTTGGTGGTTGTGAACTTGTTTGTTTTCTTCTTGGCATTCTTCTTGGACTTCTTTGAAATTGCTTTCATCGTTGTACCCATGCTGGCACCAGTTGCAGTGAAGCTGCTTTCACCGGTGCTGCTTGCCTCCATGAATGGCAATCCTCAAGCTGCAGCTAGCGCTGCACTAGTATGGTTCGGCGTAATGCTCTGCGTGAATATGCAAACCTCATTTATGCATCCGCCATTTGGATTTGCGCTGTTCTATTTGCGTGGAGTTGCACCGAAAGAAGTCAAAAGTAGCGATATCTACTGGGGTGCGTTACCTTGGGTGGCGCTTCAACTCATCATGGTTGTGGTGGTTGCTGCATTCCCAGCATTGGTCACTACCCTATTGGATAAGCCTGCAGCAGTTATTCAGAGCCAGGACTTTAATTTCATTGGAAGTGATGACGCTAAATCGGAGACGCCTTCAAGCAAAGTGGATGAAGATGCACCGGTTGTATTTCAATTAGATAAGCCAGGCAAGTAGCAAGCCTTGAATCATGGTCATTGATAGTGGTATCGGCACGCAATAATCACAAGTTGATTTTTCTCGATGGCATAAACAAGACGATGAACATCATCAATTCGCCTTGACCAAAATCCCGATAAACTTTCCCTTAATTCCTCAGGCTTTCCAATTCCATCCTCAGGATTTCGCATGGCATCTTTTATGAGTGCGTTAGTGCGTTTTAAAGTTTTTTTATCTTGCCCTTGCCAGTAAACGTAATCAGACCATGCAGCGCTTGTCCAAACAACCCTACTCAGCATCTACAAGAGCCTTTTCTTTGGTTTGCCCTTTGCGATATTGCGCCAATGATTTCTCCAAATGTTTTACGTTAGCTGGAGATTTTAATAAATGGAGTGTTTCCATCATGCTGTTATAGGTATTTAAAGACATCACCACAGCATCATCAGCATCCCTGCGAGAGATGATCGCTACATCACAATCACTCACCACTTGATCGATTACTTGTTTGAATTGGTTTCTTGCGTCAGAAAAATTAATTACTCTCATGGTCCAGCCTTACTTGTTCAATATATCGTACAAGTATAGTCAAAGCCTTATTTAGACACAAGTAAAAAAATACCCTGCATTTGCAGGGTATTGGAGGATGGTTTACTTAAGCTGGATCACAGGGTGATATCCGGCTCTTGCCTCACGCAATCAACGTAGTACTCGCTGCGTCCATCAATATCGGCCTTAACCAAGCCGTGGATATCAGTTTCAAAACCTGGGAATCGCTCATTGAAGTCTCGAGCAAAGTAGAGATAGTCAATGATGCGTTTATTAAAGCGCTCGCCCGGGATCAGCAATGGAATACCTGGAGGATATGGGGTTACCAACATCGCAGTAATACGATCTTCAAGCTGATCTAAAGGAACACGATCTACTTTTTTGTGCGCCATCTTCGCCCAAGCCTCTGAAGGCATCATCGCCGGCACCATGTCTGATGTGTACATCTCTGTAGTCATGCGAGCTACGTTACGACTCTTATAAAACTCATGGATCTGCTGACAGATATCTTTCAGGCCAACGCGCTCATAGCGAGGATGTTTAGCAACAAACTCTGGCAATACTTTCCACAAGGGAGCGTTCTTATCAAAGTGATCTTTAAATTGCTGTAGCTCAGTTACCAAGGTATTCCAACGACCCTTGGTGATGCCGATAGTGAACATGATGAAGAAGGAATACAAACCGCACTTCTCTACGATCACGCCATGCTCAGCTAAATACTTTGTAACAATGCTTGCTGGGATGCCCATAGAGCCGAAGTTGCCTTCGATGTCTAAACCAGGGGTTACAACGGTAGCCTTGATTGGATCAAGCATGTTGAAGTCTTTGGCCACATTGCCAAAGTCATGCCAGCTGGCATTAGGCTCCAGAATCCAATCTGAACGCTCACCAATGCCTTCTTCAGTTAAGTGATCTGGGCCCCAAACCTTAAACCACCAGTCCGCACCGAACTTATCATCCACTTCGCGCATCGCACGGCGGAAGTCCATCGCTTCAGCGATAGATTCCTCAACCAGCGTAGTGCCGCCAGGGGACTCCATCATGGCAGCAGACACATCGCAAGAGGCGATGATGGCGTACTGTGGACTAGTCGAGGTGTGCATCAAATAGGCCTCATTGAAGCAATCACGATCAAGCTTCGTATCCTCTGCATCCTGCACTAACACCTGAGAAGCTTGTGAGAGGCCGGCCAATAACTTGTGGGTTGATTGGGTGGCAAACATCAAACTCTTCTTAGTACGCTTACGATCAGATCCGATCGCATGCATGTCTTTGTAGAAAGGATGAAAGGCAGCGTGTGGCAACCAAGCTTCATCAAAATGCAATGAATCTACTTTGCCGTCGAGCATTTCTTTAATCATCTCGACGTTATAGATGATGCCGTCATAGGTACTTTGCGTAAGCGTCATGACACGAGGCACCACGTTCTTATCTTTAATGAACGGGTTGGCATCAATTTTCTTCTTGATGTTTTTCCACTCAAACTCTTCTTTTGGAATCGGGCCAATAATGCCAAGGTGATTACGAGTTGGCATTAAGAAGATCGGAATCGCGCCCATCATCGTGATGGAATGAATCACGGACTTGTGGCAGTTGCGGTCCACCAACACTACGTCGCCAGGAGCAACAGTAGAGTGCCAAACAATCTTGTTTGATGTGGATGTTCCGTTAGTCACGAAGAACAAGTGATCGGCATTAAAGATACGGGCAGCATTACGCTCGCTTTGCAATACAGGGCCAGTGTGATCTAACAACTGACCCAACTCCTCCACTGCATTACAAACGTCAGCACGAAGCATGTTCTCGCCAAAGAATTGGTGGAACATGCGTCCCACTGGACTCTTTAAGAAAGCTACGCCACCAGAGTGTCCAGGGCAATGCCAAGAGTAAGAACCTTCAGAGGCGTAATTAGTCAGTGCGCGGAAGAATGGTGGGGCCAATGAATCTAGGTAAACTTTTGCTTCACGAATAATGTGACGCGCCACAAACTCCGGCGTATCTTCATTCATGTGAATGAAGCCGTGCAACTCACGCAAGATGTCGTTCGGCATATGACGTGAAGTACGAGTCTCGCCATACAAGAAGATTGGAATGTCTTCATTGCGCTTGCGCACTTCTGTAATAAATGCGCGTAAGTTATTTAATGCAGGTAAGTCATGGTCTTCAGAGTCAGAAACAAACTCCTCGTCATCGATCGACACAATAAAGCTAGAAGCCCGGGAGGCCTGCTGGGCAAAGGATGTTAGGTCACCATAGCTGGTTAAGCCAATAACCTCCATACCCTCGTTTTCAATCGCCTCCGCTAGGTCGCGAATACCCGAACCTGAAATATTTTCAGAGCGAAAGTCCTCATCAATAATGATGATTGGAAAACGAAATTTCATGAGTACCCCTTAGAGTCGCCAATATGGCGATGAAGCAGATTAAGCAGATTAAGTCTTCGGCAGAGTTACGCCGACTTGGCCTTGATACTTACCGCCACGATCTTTGTACGATGTACCGCACACTTCATCGCTTTCAAAGAATAGAACTTGCGCACATCCTTCACCGGCATAAATCTTTGCAGGCAATGGTGTGGTGTTAGAAAACTCGAGTGTGACATAACCTTCCCACTCAGGCTCAAAAGGAGTCACGTTCACAATAATTCCGCAACGTGCGTAAGTACTCTTGCCAACGCAAACAGTTAATACGCTGCGTGGAATCTTGAAATACTCAACGGTTCTTGCCAAAGCAAATGAGTTTGGAGGAATGATGCAAACCGGGCCCTTGAAATCCACAAACGATTGCTCGTCGAAATTCTTAGGGTCAACGATGGTGCTGTTAATGTTCGTGAAAATCTTGAACTCATCAGCACAACGAATGTCATAGCCATAGCTTGAAGTGCCATAGCTCACAATTTTTTGCCCGGCGGCGTCTTGGCGGACCTGCCCAGGTTCAAATGGGCTGATCATGCCTTGCTCGCCCATGCGGCGGATCCAGTGGTCAGATTTAATAGTCATGGCCGAATTGTAAAACCATCGCAGGCCATATGCCCACGAATTTACGAGGTGGCAGGCGGGGAGGTAAAAATCACCCTCTCAGGGGCATTGAAGATCTCAAAATGCTTCCCAGAACAGCGAGATAGCAAGGTGAGATTAGTCTTGCGGGCAAGCTCCAGACCCATCAAGGTCATGCCAGAGCGGGTCATCAAGAAAGGAATGCCCATCTGAGCACCTTTAATGACCATCTCTGAGGTTAGGCGCCCAGTAGTGAAGAAGATGAGATCTTTGCCTGGCTTGTCGGCGAGCCACATGAGACCGGAGATAGAGTCAACGGCGTTGTGACGTCCAACATCCTCAATAAAGTGAAGCAGGCGGACGCTGTCGTTACCTTCCCTCTCAAATACAGCGCAAGCATGTACTGAGCCAGATTTCTTATAAATGGTGTCGTGAACTCGAATACTGTCGATGAGGGCGACTATTGCCTCTTGGGTTAATTGAGGGCCATCTGGCAATCTAATCTCCGCCATCTCCTCAATCAAGCCGCCAAACATCGTGCCCTGCCCACAACCCGTAGTTACTACGCGCTTGCTGGTGAGGGCATCAATATCTACCGTGCTGCGATAGGTCTTGACCGCCGCCGAATCAGTCTCCCAATCTACCTGAATACTGGCAATATCGTCAGGCGACTCTACTAGGCGCTGATTACGTAAATAGCCTAGCACTAGGGCTTCAGGAGCGCTTCCCAAGGTCATCAGGGTGACAACTTCCCGTTTATCCAGGTAAATGGTTAAAGGACGCTCCCCAGGAATATGGGTGGTCTTAATACGCCCTGCCTCATCCATGACCTGCACTTCGTGAACCAAAGGCACGGAAGCGTGAGACATCTGAATGTTGTGGGGCAAAGCCATAAAACGCCTCTTAAATAGGTTCAAATCGGTATTAACTTTAACCGCAGACTAAAATTGCTGCTGAAGTAAGGCCCCAAGCCCCATAATCTTGTATTCCCATTTGTTGAAATTATTTCTATTTAAGTACGCATGAGTAGCCCTAAACGTCGCCTGCTAGTTACCTCCGCCCTGCCTTACGCCAATGGCCAGATTCATATTGGGCATTTGGTGGAATACGTCCAGACGGATATTTGGGTTCGCTTCCAGAGAATGCGTGGTCACGAAGTGCACTACGTTGGCGCTGATGACACCCACGGCACGCCGATCATGTTGCGCGCTGAAAAAGAGGGTCTTACCCCTAAAGAACTGATCGCCAATGTTTGGAAAGAGCACAAACGCGACTTTGATGATTTCTTAATCTCATTTGATAACTACTACACGACAGACAGTCCTGAGAATGAAAAGCTATCTCAAAGCATCTATCTCAAACTTCGTGATGCAGGCTTGATTGAAAAACGCGCAATCGAGCAAGCCTACGATCCTGTTAAAGAAATGTTCTTGCCGGATCGTTTTATTAAAGGCGAGTGTCCTAAGTGTGGCGCCAAGGATCAGTACGGTGACTCTTGCGAAAAGTGCGGAGCAACCTATTCCCCAACCGATTTAAAGAATCCATTCTCGGTAGTGAGTGGCGCAACACCGATTAAAAAAGTTTCCGATCATTACTTCTTTAAATTATCCGATCCGCGCTGCGAGACATTTTTACGCGAGTGGACACAAGTCAAAACTCCATTGCAACCTGAAGCGCGCAACAAAATGAAGGAATGGGTTGGACAGCCTGGAGATAGCAAGCTTGGGGACTGGGACATCTCCCGTGATGCACCCTATTTTGGCTTTGAAATCCCTGATGCGCCAGGCAAATACTTCTATGTATGGCTTGATGCGCCAATTGGCTATTACGCCAGCTTCCTCAACTACTGCCAGAGCAAAGGCTTGAACTTTGAGGAATGGGTCAGACCTGATACGACTACCGAGCAGTACCATTTCATCGGTAAAGATATTCTGTATTTCCACACGCTCTTTTGGCCAGCAACCCTGCACTTTGCAGGCTATCGCACACCAACCAATGTATTTGCTCATGGCTTCCTCACCGTTGATGGCGAGAAGATGAGTAAGTCACGTGGTACTTTAATTTCTGCGCATAGCGTGATTGAATCTGGATTTAATCCTGAATGGTTCCGCTATTACTTTGCAACCAAACTCAATGACAGCATGGAGGATTTAGATTTAAATCTTCAAGACTTTGTTGCTCGAGTAAATAGCGATCTATTAGGCAAGTACATCAACATCGCGAGTCGCAGTGCCGGTTTCTTAGTGAAGCGTTTTGGTGGGGTCGTTTCTGATGCGGCAATGAACAATCCGCTGCTGGCTGAGATTGCATCTGCCAGTGAAAAAATTGCTGAGCTATATGAAGCTCGTGAATATGCCAAAGCATTGCGCACGATCATGGAGCTAGCCGACAAGGTTAATGCCTTTGTTGATGAAAACAAGCCTTGGGAAATCGCTAAAGATCCTGAGCGTGAAGCTGACTTACAGCGAGTCTGCAGCATCACCTTAGAGGCATTCCGTTTATTGAGTCTCTATCTCAAGCCAGTACTGCCGCAAGTAACGGCTGGAGTTGAGGACTTCCTCTCAGTCCCAGCCATGACCTGGAGTGACGTTAAAACACCCCTCTCCAGTCAAAATCCGATCAAAGCCTATAAACACCTCATGACCCGAGTCGAAGCGCCTCAAATCGAGGCTTTATTGGCAGCAAACCTCTAAAAACGACCCCAAATAGGCTAATTTCCAGGAATTAGGCAAAAAGTCGGCAGCTTTGTAGGAAAAATCGTTAATAATGATGGGCTAGGCAGACAGTTGCCCCACAGTAATTTTTGCAAGCTATTGAATTAATTAAGAATTTTAGGAAATATGATGGCTAGATATACATCCGAATTCACCCAGTTCTTAAATGAGCTCAAATCCGAGAAACCGGACCTCGAAGCAGGCCAGCAAGCTGGTCGCGCACTCCTTTGGGATAAAGAGCCTTTGACTACTGAAGATCAACGTCGCGCTAAGGCAGCTAAATTAAAGCAGCGCGCTTACGTGTACTCGAATGACTGAGTTGGGAGCCGAGCCAGGAGCTCAATCTGAGTTATTAGATAGCACCCCATCGGTAACCGATGGAATGTCTTCCGCATTCGCCAAACTTTATGGCGAGCCATTATTTAAGCTTCCTACAGATCTATATATTCCGCCAGATGCACTAGAGGTTTTTCTAGAAGCATTTGAAGGTCCTCTGGATCTTCTGCTGTACCTGATTCGTAAACAGAATTTCAACGTCCTCGATATTCCGATGGCGCAGGTGACTCAACAGTACCTGAGCTACATCGATCAAATCCGCCACCATAACTTAGAGTTAGCAGCTGAATACTTGCTGATGGCTGCTATGTTGATCGAGATTAAATCTCGCATGCTATTGCCAATGAAGAAGGCTGATAGCGATGAAGAGGTTGAGGATCCACGTGCAGAACTGGTTCGCCGCCTCTTAGAGTACGAGCGTATGAAATTAGCCGCTCAAGAGCTCGATCAAATTCCACAGCAAGGGCGTGATTTCCAGATCGCCCATGGCCATGTGGATACAACCGTTGCAGTTACCTGGCCAGACGTTAATCAAGACGACTTACAGATGGCCTGGCGTGATGTCCTGCACCGCGCAAAACTAAACCAGCACCACACCATTACTCGCGAAGAGCTGTCTGTGCGTGACTTTATGACACGTATTTTGCGCCGCTTGCAAAGCACTAAATTCGTAGAGTTCGGCGAGCTGTTTGAAGAAGCCATTAAATCTGGCAAAGGCATTCCGGTCGTCATCGTCAACTTCATTGCCATGCTTGAGCTCTCACGTGAAGCGTTAGTGGAGATTACCCAAGCAGAGCCGTATGCACCGATTTATGTGCGCCTCGCCTACACACCTGTTGCATGAAAATTATTAGCGATATACAAGAGTTGCGTGACCACTTACGTGGACAAAATCGCGCCTCCTTTGTGCCGACTATGGGCAACCTCCATGAAGGTCATTTATCGCTCATGCGCCTTGCGAGACAACATGGCGATCCAGTGGTGGCCAGCATCTTTGTTAACCGTCTGCAGTTTGGCCCAAATGAAGATTTTGATAGCTACCCGCGAACCATGCAGGCAGATATTGATAAGTTAGAAAAAGAAGGTGTGTACATCTTGTTTGCGCCAACTGAGCGCGACTTATATCCACAGCCCCAAGAGTATCGAGTAGATCCGCCACAGCAATTAGGTGACATCCTTGAAGGTGAGTTCCGCCCCGGCTTCTTTAAAGGTGTTTGCACAGTTGTACTCAAGCTACTTTCTTGTGTACAACCTAAAGTCGCAGTGTTTGGAAAAAAAGATTACCAACAGCTGATGATCATTCGTCAAATGGCTAAGCAGTTTGCATTGCCTGTAGAAATCATTCCGGGCGAAACAGTGCGTGCTGAAGATGGCCTAGCCCTCTCCTCTCGCAACGGCTATCTCTCTCCTGAAGAGCGCGCAGAAGCACCTGAACTACAGAAAGTCTTACAAGAAGTTCGTGCCCGAGTGCTAGATTTAAGTCAGCGCAATATGCACTCACTGATCGAGATTGAAAAAATCGCGGTAGATCTTCTCACTGGCCGTGGTTGGCAACCGGACTACATTGCTATTCGTCAGCAAAGTGATTTAGCCCCAGCTTCCAATGAAAGCCTGCAGACTGGCGAACCGCTCGTCATTCTGACGGCTGCCAAGCTTGGTAAAACGCGCTTGATTGATAACCTAGAAATCTAGTTTCTAGGTATTTGATTTACGCTGCGATTTACAGCGCGAAGAACTGTCCCACTTCCAAGTTCAACTCTTTGGCTAATTCAGCGCCAGTTACTTTTCCAGCTGCGCCTTTTGCCTTCAGGACTTCGATTTGTCCACCATGGCAGGTGACAAAGAAAGAATCTAGGGTAATTTGAGTGACTTCACCAGGCTTACCCTTGACCGAACCAAATGTAGCCGCCACATGCTTGTGACAGTCGTAGATCTGCACTTTTTGCTCGCCAAACTTAGTCCAAGCGCCAGGCGCAGGATTGCATGCACGAATCAAGTTGTAGATCTGGGTAATGTGAGTAGTCCAATGGATTTGAGCTGCATCAACACCCAACCAACCTTCATAATTTGCCTGAGATTCATCTTGAACAACTTCTTGATGTTTATTGGCAACTACGAGATCAGCAGCCTCAAGCAAAGCCTTCACGCCATCCGGGAAAAGATGATCAAAGTAAATCTTACCCAAGGTGTCATCAGGGCCAATAGCGACCTCTTTTTGCAAAATGACTTCACCTTCATCCAAACCATCGGATGGGCGGAAGATCGTTAAGCCCGTTTTCTCCTCACCCAATGCAATCGCCCAATTGATGGCGCTTGGGCCACGATACTTAGGTAGAAGCGAAGGGTGATACTGAATAGTGCCGTGCTTTGGAATCTTGCAAAGCTCTTGCGGTACAAACTGAAGCACATAGGCCATCACACAGATGTCAGCCTTGCTATCAATCATTGCTTGCGCCGCCTCAGGGCCTTTAAGAGAGGCAAATTGCAAGGGAGTTAAGCCTCTAGCAATCGCCGCCTCTTTAAGGACTTCAGGCTTGGTTGATTTCGGATTATCGGGCGGACAGAACACGGCAACAACTTCATCGCCGCGATCTAAAAAGGCTTCTAATGCTGCCTTACCAAAATCCGCACTTCCAATCAACGCAACCCGCATCTTAGATTACCTTATCGTGACGAAGAGCAATCAACTCATCAGTAGTAAAGCCTAGCTCACTAAGAATCTCATCGGTATGCTCACCAAGCAATGGTGAACGAGTCACATCAGTTGGGCTATCAGACATCTTGATTGGATTACCCACAGTGAGGTACTTGCCACGAATTGGATGATCCACTTCAACAACCGTTCCAGTTGCACGCAGTGAAGGCTCCTCTGCAATTTCTTTCATTGACAGAATTGGACCGCATGGAATGTCATACTTATTTAAAGTATCCATTACTTCAAACTTAGACAATGTGGATGTCCACTTTTCGATCTCTGCAAAGATTTCCATCAGGCGGGGTAATCGAGCCATTGCAGACGCGTAATTAGGATCAGTGATCCAATCTTCACGGCCAATCACTTTGCAAATCGCCTCCCATACTGGAGCCTGAACCACTACATAAATATAGGAATTGGGGTCTTGCTCCCAGCCTTTGCATTTCAGAATCCAACCAGGCTGACCGCCACCAGAGGCATTACCAGCGCGGGGTACAGAATCGCCAAACTCGCCATTCGGAAACTGTGGGTACTCTTGCATCGTGCCGTTACGCTCTAAGCGCTGTTGATCACGCAACTTCACGCGGCATAAATTCAATACCGCATCTTGCATTGCTGCCAATACTTTTTGTCCGCGACCAGAGTGCGTGCGTTGATATAGCGCAGTCACAATACCAAGCGCCAAATGTAAGCCGGTACCGCTATCACCAATCTGTGCACCAGTTACCATTGGAGGACCGTCATCAAAACCAGTAGTCGATGCTGAACCACCAGCACACTGCGCTACGTTTTCATAAACCTTGCAGTCTTCATAAGGACCAGGACCAAAACCTTTTACAGAAGCCATGATCATCATTGGATTGAGCTCTTGAATACGCTCCCAAGAAAAACCCATACGATCTAATGCGCCAGGAGCAAAGTTCTCAACCAGAACATCGCACTCTTTAATCAAGCGCTCAAGAATTTCTTTGCCTTTTGGAGTCTTCGTATTCACAGTGATGGAACGCTTGTTATGGTTCAACATCGTGAAATACAAACTGTCTGCATCAGGGATATCGCGCAATTGACCACGAGTAGCATCGCCCTCACCCGATTTTTCTACTTTGATTACATCCGCGCCGAACCAAGCGAGCAACTGAGTGCAAGTTGGGCCGGATTGAACGTGCGTAAAGTCGAGGACTTTCACCCCTTCTAATGCTTTTGCCATGATTAAAGTCCTAATAAGATTGAAATTTTGAATTAAGCCAATTTTACCAGCGACGGATTGCGGTGCAACATGGCATGCCTACTTATTGGGCACATCTAGCAATGGATGCCCCATATTAGCTATTTGGGCGCAAATTTATTGATTTTCAAGATCAGAAAGTCGCTTTTTAAGAGCACTTTCTTCAGTAAAACGCTCAGTCTCATCACGAATCACTGCTGCCACCCCATTAGCCTGATGTTTCTCATCAAACAACATGCCCACGCTAAAGGCGATGGATAAAGTACGTCCATCTTTGTGCTTTGCTGGGACTTTTAATAATGAAGTACCGTATCGGGTAGTTCCTGTCTCCATGGATTTGCTGTAACCCTCGTTATGCCTTTGACGTTGACGCTCGGGAACGATCAAATCCAAGGTATTGCCAAGCGCCTCTTCCTCCGAATAGCCAAAAATTCTGGTGGCAGCGGCATTCCAAAGAACAATCTTTTCATGGGCATCGGCAACCACTACCGCGTCACCAATACAGTCAATTAATTGGTTTAAATCAATATTCGTTTTCATACTGTCAGTCTATAGACATTAGTTTGATCCAGGCAAATAAAAAAGGCGCCCACAAGGAGCGCCTTCAAAACTAAAACAAGTAATACTAATTATTATTAAACCGCTTTTGCTGCATGTAACTTAGCGATGTCATCAGCGCTATAGCCAAGGTCAGTCAATACTTCATTGGTGTGCTCACCCAATACTGGTGATGGACCAACTTCGATTTCCAAATCAGAGAACTTGATTGGGCTACCAATTGTCAAATATTTGCCACGAACTTTGTGGTCAACTTCAACGATAGAACCACTCTTACGCAAATCAGGAGATGCAGCCAATTCCTTCATTGAGAGTACTGGTGCACAAGGAATATCGAACTTGCGGAGGATGTCCACAGCTTCGTATTTAGTTTTGTCCTTGAGCCACTCTTCAATTGTTGCGAAGATGTCAAAAATCTTATCTTGACGCGCTTCAGCAGTCATGTAGGCTGGATCTGTTGCCCACTCTGGTTTGCCCAAAGCTTTAGTGATTGGCTCCCAAGCATGACCTTGAATAGTGAAGTAGATATAAGCATTAGGATCTGTTTCCCAGCCCTTACACTTCAATACCCAACCTGGCTGACCGCCACCACCAGCGTTACCGCCACGTGGAACTACGTCAGAGAATGTACCGTGTGGATACTGTGGATACTCTTCGAGGTAGCCAATTTTGTCCAAACGCTGTTGATCACGCAACTTCACGCGGCACAAGTTCAATACAGCATCTTGCATTGAGCAGGATACTTTTTGACCTTTGCCAGTTTTTTGACGCTGCATCAATGCAGTCAAAATACCAATTGCCAAATGCATACCTGTATTGCTATCGCCCAAAGCGGCAGCAGAAACTGTAGGAGGACCATCCCAGAAACCAGTTGTAGAAGCGGCACCACCGGCACACTGAGCAACGTTCTCATACACTTTTAAGTCTTCATATGAGTGGCCATCGCTAAAGCCTTTTACGGATGCCATGATCATCTTTGGATTCAATTCCTGAATACGTGCCCAGCTAAAACCCATGCGATCCAAAGCGCCTGGACCGAAGTTCTCAACCATCACATCAGAAGTCTTGATCATCTTCTCTAAAACTTCTTTACCTTCTTGAGTCTTAGTATCCAAAGTCAAAGAACGTTTGTTACCGTTCAACATAGTGAAGTACAAAGCATCCGCACCTGGGATGTCACGTAACTGGCTACGAGTTACGTCGCCAGAACCTGGACGCTCTACCTTGATCACGTCCGCGCCGTACCAAGCCAATAGCTGAGTACATGCAGGACCTGCTTGTACGTGTGTGAAGTCGATGATACGAATGCCGTCTAATGGTTTAGTCATGTTTGATTCTCCTTAAAGTCTTTCTTGTGTATTGCTAAATTTGTTCTTAAAAAATTACTGATTAATTGCTTTCGGATTACTTCTTGCCTGCTGCAGTTGATGGGTTCAAGTTAGTCAAACGTCCACTCTCTGTACCAGCTGTCTCATCAATCACGGCATTAATCAAAGCAGGCTTACCTTCGGCAATCGCTTTAGTCAAAGCCGCTTCCAATTCAGCTGGAGTAGTTACGTAGTAACCAACGCCACCAAACGCCTCAATCATCTTGTCGTAACGGGCATTTTTAACGAATACTGTTGGGGCAACATCTGCACCACCAGTTGGGTTTACGTCAGTACCGCGATACACGCCGTTGTTATTGAATACAACTGTAGTGATTGGCAGGTTGTAACGGCAAATTGTTTCCAACTCCATGCCGCTAAAGCCAAATGCGCTATCACCCTCAACTGCTACAGTTGGCAAGCCGCTAGTTACAGCAGCACCAATGGCGTAGCCCATACCAATACCCATAATTCCCCAAGTACCGGAATCGAAACGCTTACGTGGCTTATACATATCCACAATTGCGCGGCAATAGTCGAGTGTATTTGCGCCTTCGTTAACCAAGTTCACATCTGGGTTCTTCTTGATCACATCACGAATAGCGCGCAATGCGCCGTGGAAGTTCATTGGTGAAGCTTCTTTAGCAAGAGTCTCAGCCATCTTCGCCAAGTTCTTATCTTTCTTCTCATTGATTGCGCCAATCCACTCAGCGCTTGGCTTCGGAACAGCAGCAATACCTTTGAGGAGCTCGCCAACAACAGAGCCGATATCACCAATCAATGGAGCATCAATTTGTACGTTGCTATCAACTTCGTTTGATTGAATATCGATCTGGATAAATTTCTTAGGATCTTTGCCCCATGTCTTACCCTTACCGTGTGCAAGCAACCAGTTCAAACGCGCACCAACCAACATCACCGCATCGGCTTCAGCCAATACAAATGAACGTGCTGCAGAAGCAGATTGCGGGTGATTGTCTGGTAACAAACCTTTGGCCATTGACATTGGTAAGTAAGGAATACCAGACTTCTCAATCAATGCACGAATATCCGCATCGGCTTGAGCGTATGCAGCGCCTTTACCCAAGAGAATTAATGGACGCTTAGCACCCTTCAATACATTCAAGGCGCGCTCAATAGCATCGGCCGCAGGGATTTGACGTGGAATTGGATCGATTACCTTGAAGATGGACTTCTTAGCTTCTTCCACAGGCATTGTCTGAGCCAATAGTTGTGCAGGCAAGTCCAGGTAAACACCACCCGGACGACCAGAAACGGCTGCACGAATAGCGCGCGCAAAACCAATGCCGATATCTTCGATGTGATTAATACGGTATGCAGCTTTGCAATATGGCTTAGCAGCATTGAGCTGATCCATCTCTTCGTAATCACCCTGCTGCAAGTCAACGATTTCACGTTCGCTTGAACCAGAAATCAAAATCATTGGGAAACAGTTCACTGTGGCATTTGCCAACGCTGTTAAACCATTCAAGAAACCAGGCGCTGACACAGTCATGCAGATACCAGGCTTTTGAGTCATGTAACCAGCAATTGCAGCGGCGTTACCTGCATGCTGTTCGTGACGGAAACCAATGAAGCGCAATCCTTCCGCTTGAGCCAAACGGCACAAGTCGGTAATTGGAATACCAACGAGACCGAAAATAGTATCTAGGTCATTTGCTTTTAAAGCATCAATAACGAGATGGAAGCCATCGGTGACTTGGGTATTTTGATTATCTGTTGTCATAGAAATTTATAGTTAATTACACCGCCCGAACGTAAAGGTGTTCAGTGCAATTTAGCTTTCGCTAACTGTCTCCAATTAAGTTATTAGTAGTGCCACGGGCAACTAAAAACATACCCGTTGAGGCTGAGATGAATCTTAGGCTCGGGGCCGGTGTTCATCATTGACTTCGGTCAATTTCCCCTGAAATCTAGAAGCAACCGGGGGTTTCTAATTAGACAAAGAGCTCTTTATGCTTGGTTTTGAGGCGGCTCAAAGTCTCTGGGGAGAGGTTCAGGTAGGCAGCCAGCTCTTTTTTGGGGAGAAGCTCGAATAAGTCCTCGTATTTACGTAAAAACCGCTCTACTCGGCCCGGGGCATCGAGCATATGCAAGGTGATTGTGTGGGCCATGATCTCGCTCATGAGGCGCATAACCTCAAACTCAAAGCTTTCCTTGAGAGGTTTGTGGGCATCCAAAAACTCAGCCCACTTCTTGAGCGGCATACGGGCAACGCGGGCTTTGGTTACCGAGGCAATGCTGTATGGGGCCGCCGTCTTGAGGCGCCAAGCTGCATAGCTCGTTTCAATATCTTTTTCGATGGCAAAACGCAAAATCATCTCTTTTGCATCCGCACTAGAAACAATGCGCTTCAAGATTCCGTCCAGCACAAAGTACTGCTCCATCTGGTGATCACCTTGATGAAGCAGGATTTCTGATTTTTTGAGGTCTGAAATGACTAAATGGCGCTCTAAATCAGCCATCGCTTCAGGATCCAAGCTTTTCAACACCGAGTTTTGGCTCAGCTGCAAACGAATCAGGTTTTTTTCGGGGTGCTTGTCTAATGCGGTCATGAATCCTTAATCCTAGAGGCTCTATTGTAGGCTTTTTTAGCTTTTTAAGCCGATCCGAGGCTGGCCTGGGATAGAATTGCAGGGTCGTGGTGCTTTATTGCAGTGCAATAAAGTTAAACGGGAAACACAAAACGTGTGCTGCCCCCGCAACGGTAAGTAAATACACCCTAACTTCAAAGTGAAGGTGTCAGGAGTCTGAGTAAGCCACTGTGCGCGTCAATTGCATGGGAAGGCCAGATTCTGAGATTTACTAGCCCGGATACCGGCCAAGACAGGTGGAATTTTGCGGACGGGGACCTTCGCGCGCCGATGAAGCATCCCCAGTCAAGCTGGTCAGATGCCCAATTGACGCCTGAACTCTCACAAAGTGAAATTCTGTTCGACCCAGCTTACGGGGAAGTGAGCTAGGTGATTCGAAGGCAGAAGGTTCATCATGAAACAGCAGTTCAGCAAAACTAAAGTTACCCTCTTTATGGGTGTACTTACTAGCATCAGTGCCTTTGCGCAAAACAACTCACCCACAGTTTTAGCAAGCGCCAACAATTCCACTAATCCCATCATCGTCACTGCGACTCGGACACCAACTAAAGCCAGTGATGTACTGGCCGATAACGTTTACATTGGCTCAGAAGAAATTGAGCAAGCAGGGCAAACCAGCTTAGTGGAATTGCTCCAACGACAAAAAGGAGTGACCATCTCTAGCTATGGAACTGGCGGATCTAATGCCAGCGTTTTCTTACGCGGCACTACTAATAATCAGACTCTCGTATTAATCGATGGAGTACGCATTGATGATTCCATTAATGGCGGCACCAACTGGTCAGCAATCCCACTAACGATCATCGATCATATTGAAATTGTTTTCGGACCTCAAAGCAGTCTATATGGATCTGATGCCATAGGCGGTGTAGTGCAAATTTTTACAAAGAAAGGTGATGGTCCTGCCAAGGTAGGCGCTTCCTTTGGATACGGCAGCTATGGCACAAGCATTAGCGAAGTCAGCATCAATGGTTCAACTCAAGGCGATCAAAAAATTCGCTACGCTCTGGCAGCCAGTCAAACCCTCTCTATGGGTTTCAATACCATAGCAACCAACAACAAGGATGGACTTACTGCATCAGGAAGAACTGGGTATGTTCAAGATAGTATTACCGGCAGGCTATCGCAGGAATGGAGCAACGGACAAGAGATTGGTTTGCAGTTTCTAAATAGCCGACTGAATAATCAGCTACCAGGATATGACCCACAAGAGTTTTTATATCAGCAAACTCAAAATCAAGTTTCTCAATTAGGGACCTATTCCCTCTATTCTAAAAATCAAGTGATGGAAAACTGGCGCAGTCTCTTGCAAGCATCTGCGCAAACAGGGACTGCTTTGACTCATGCTCCCAACACACCTGATAATCCTGCATACGACAGCACTCTAAATCAGAGACAAAATACTTACACTTGGCAAAATGATTTTTCTATCGGCACCGATATTTTGCAAGTATTGGCAGAACGTAAAACCCAAAAGATATCGAGCAATCAACTCGACTACAACAACGGTGACTTTAATAATCTGACTGCACCCTATCCTTTTTTAGGCTTTAGTCAAACCCGCAATACGAATTCAGGGGCAATTGCGTATCAACTCAAAAGAGAAGCGCACATCGCAAACTTCTCACTCCGTAATGACAGCATCTCAGGCTACGGCCCTCAAACCACAGGCGCAGCAGCTTACGGCTACTTCTTCACTAAACAATGGCGCGCAAATATTAACTATGGCACTGGCTTTAGAGCGCCAACATTCAATGACCTCTATTACCCGGGCTATGGAAATACAGCGATCCTTCCCGAGAAAAGTAAGAACACGGAAGCAGGTCTGCACTACGAAAAACCAGGCCTTGATGGACACCTCGTAGTCTATAGCAACTCCATCTCAAACCTGATTCAAGTCAGCAATTCCGATACATGCCCAGTAGGAACGGGTATTTTTGGCTGCGCATCAAACGTAGCTAGCGCCAAAATTACCGGTGGGACTTTGAGTGGGGCCGCACAAATTTCATCATTTAGCCTCAAAGGCTCGTTTACCCAACAAAATCCAGTCAACGAGAGCACCAATAGCGTCCTTATTAAGCAAGCAAAACAATATGGCAATTTGGCTGCTGAATACCTCTACCTCAAACTGACTGCCGGCGTTGGCGCCACTTTCTCCGGAAGAAGAGATGATTTTCAGGGCGCCAATACCGGCATGGGGGGCTACACCATTTTTAATCTCTATGCCAACTATGATCTAGCGAAGGACCTGAGTGTCTTTGCCCGCTGGAATAATGCTTTAAATAAGAACTACCAATTAAGCTATGGCTACAACACCCCGGGCTCAAACGTATTTGTGGGCCTGCGTTACGCCATGAAATAAGCCCTTTTTTCAGACTACAATGCCATTATGAATGAGACTCCCCCTCTTTCCACTGGCAACCAGGCATCAGATATGGATGGGCTATGCGCTTCCATCAATCGCGTGACTGGAAAAATTCACGCCATTGCCCAAGCAGTTCAGAACTTAAATCAAAATCGAGTGCAACTCGAAAATAAGATTGAAGATGCACAAAAACGGATTCAGCATATTTTGAGTCGTCTGCCAGAACAAAGTGACGGACGTCAATTGAACTTGCTCGGTGAGCCCGTGACACCAACCAATCCAGAGGATGACAATGAGCCAACAACGCATTGAAGTAACCCTCGCCGGTCAAAAGATCACATTAGCAACTAGCGCTGAGCATGAGTCTTTACTTCGTGCGGCCTGCACATTAGTCGATGAACAAATTCAACTAGCAATTAACGGTGGCAATCGCAGCATTGAGCGCGCCAGCATGATGGCTGCGCTAAAGATCGCTGGTGACCTCATTAAATTACAAACCGCTTCCGAGCAAATTCCTGCTCAGAGTCATTCATCCAATCCTGAAGAGATTGCTCGACTCCAGAATGAAATTCATACCCTGGAAGATCAAGTGGATGCTCTGATGCAAAGCCTTTCCCTGCCTGGTTCGCCAAGGCCAATAGTTCCTTGAACCGATGCGCAAGCATCAGGAACGATCTTTACACTGTGGGCGTGAGCGTTTTGAATCTTCACAGTGGCAGCTTCGCGCTGTTCACTCCCTGAACTTCTTAATGCACCCGAAGCAGAGTAGCCGTTCCACCTTGAACCTTAGGGTTCAGGATGACGGCCTAGCGGCTAAGGCGGGGAATTCATGTCAATAACCGATATCGCAATGTTGATGTTGTGTGGGAGCATATCGGGCTTTCTAGCCGGACTCCTAGGTATTGGTGGCGGAATGATTTTGGTGCCATTCATGATTGTGGTCTTTAACCATTTAGGGTTTGGTCAAAATGTCATCGTACATATGGCCATCGCAACCGGTATGGCAACCATCCTATTTACAACTACCTCAGCCATCTGGGCGCATCACAAACACAACTCAATCGATTGGAAGTTAGTGGCATCACTTAGCCCAGGTCTAGTGATTGGCAGCCTTGTAGGCGGTAGTGAAATTTTTGAAGCAATTAATACCTCTTGGCTATCTCTATTCTTTGCCATTTTTATCGTCTACACGTCGATCCAAATGATCATCAATAAAAAACCTACAGCCGGAAGAGAGCTGCCAGGAACCCTTGGACTTTTCTCATTCGGAGCGCTGACAGGGGTGATTGCCAGTCTAGTTGGCGCAGGCGGCGCATTTATTACCGTGCCATTTATGCTTTGGTGCAATGTAAAACCGCATACCGCTATGGCAAGTTCTTCGGGCTTAGGATTTCCGATTGCGGCTGCAGCCACAATTGGTTATATGTATGGAAGTTGGGGCAACCCCAATCTTCCCGCTGGCTCACTCGGATTTGTTTATGTTCCAGCGGTACTCTGCATTGTGGCGGTCAGTATATTCACCGCCCCACTTGGCGCAAAAATGGCCAGAAAACTCAATGTAGCTCAACTCAAACGCATCTTTGGTGTGATGCTATTTATGCTTGCGGCCTTCATGTTTAATGAAAGCCGCAAGGCATTCGGTTTCTAAGTCAGTATTTTCTGCTGTTAGCTGGTGTATTGCTGACGCAGAATATTCTTCTGCACTTTACCCATAGCGTTACGGGGCAAGTCAGAAACAATCTCTAAACGCTTTGGAATCTTGAAATTCGCAATTTGAGTTTTGAGTGTGGCGATCATTGCTTGCGCATCTAATTTAGCGCCTGCTTTTGGCACTACCACCGCCATTACCGCCTCACCAAAGTCTGGGTGTGGAATACCGATCACAGCACTTTCATCTACGCCGTCCATATCATCAATAAAGCTCTCGATTTCTTTTGGATAGACGTTATAGCCACCAGAAATAATCAGATCCTTGCTGCGACCAACGATGCAGAGGTAGTCTTTAGGCGCTTTACCGCCATTGGCATCACCACCCCAGCGACCGACGTCACCAGTCTTAAACCAGCCGTCCTTGGTAAATTCCTCAGCGGTTTTTTCTGGCATGCGCCAGTAGCCCTTGAATATATTTGGACCCTTAACCTGAATGCTGCCGATTTCATCAACACCGCATGGCTTATTACCCTCATTCACCACGCGAACTTTGACGCCCGGTAAAGGCAAACCAACGGATCCACCTACGCGATTGCCTTTATACGGATTGGAAACCAACATCACGGTCTCACTCATGCCATAGCGCTCAAGAATCGGCTGGCCAATCACTTCTTTAAAAGAATTAAATGTTTCGGTCAGCAACGGTGCAGAACCAGAAACGAACAGGCGCATATTGCGGGCAACGTTTTTATTAAAACCTTTATCCGCCAACAAACGTACATAGAAGGTTGGCACACCCATCATCACAGTGGAGTTTGGCATGTGATGAATTAATTGCGCAGTATCTAAGCGTGGCAACCAAATCATTTTGCTGCCGTTAATTAATGCGCCATGTGCAGCCACAAATAATCCATGAACGTGGAAGATCGGGAGTGCATGCAATAAAACATCGCCTTTTTTCCAACCCCAAAACTTTTGTAGCACTTGCGCATTACTTCCCAAGTTTTTATGGGTCAACATTGCGCCTTTGCTGCGACCAGTTGTGCCAGAGGTATACAAGATTGCCGCCAAATCATCATCTTTAACGGCGACTGTTTTGAACTGATCGCTTTGACCAGCAGAGCGCTCTAATAGAGTGCCCTTGCGATCTTCATCCAAAGTAAAGACATGTTTAGTGCCAGCCTTAAAAGCAACCTTGGATACCCAAGAGAAATTCTTGCTGCTGCAAACTACGACTGCAGGCTCAGCATTCTCTAAGAAGTATTGAATTTCTGCTGCTTGGTAAGCGGTATTCAGAGGCAGATAAACGTAGCCCGCCTTAATAGTAGCGAGGTACAGAAAGAGCGCTTCAGGAGATTTCTCAACCTGCACCGCAATACGAGATCCTGCGGGTAGTTTGAGACTCTTGAGAAGGTTCGCCATTTTGGCAGTAGCGCGCTCTAGATCACTCCAGGAGTAATACAACCCATCATGCGTTTCTAGTGCACATGCCTGCTTATCTTTTGGAAAACCTTTTTCCAATAAGGAATATAAATTCATTAGAGCCTCAAATCCAAACCAGTAAATTAAATCAAATTGTTAATCAAGCTTTGCGCCAGAGGCCTTAGCCACTGCAGCCCAACGCTTAATATCAGCGGATACAAATTTGCCAAAAGCATCACCAGTCAAAGTTGGTGTATCTGAACCGTTGTTGGTCCAAATTGTTTTCAACTCAGGGGTATTGAGTGCTTTTTGCACCTCAGCAATCATCTTGTCAACGATAGGCTGAGGAGTTCCCTTAGGAGCAAACAGGCCATACCAAGTTGACACCTCGTAGCCCACTAAACCAGCCTCAGCCGCTGTAGGTACATTTGGAAATGCAGCAGAACGCTTCTGAGATGCAACCGCTAAAGCAACGATTGAACCATTTTTGATTTGTGCTGCTGATGAGCCTAAACCATCAAACTCCACATCGACCTGGCCTGCAATCAGGTCTTGCATAGCCGGGCCTGCACCGCGATAAGGAATGTGAGTAATAAAGGTTTTGGTCAACATTTTAAACTGCTCACCAGCCAAGTGATGTGAAGAGCCATTACCAGCACTAGCGTAGTTGAACTTACCTGGATTCTTTTTCAAGAGTTCAATAAATTCTTTTAAGTTTTTAACTTGAACATTCTTTGGGTTCACCACGATGACTTGAGGTGGGCTAGCAATCATTGCAACCGGGATAAAGCTTTTCTCAATGTCGTAATCCAAGTTTGGATACATGGAGGGAGCGATTGCATGATGAGCCGCACCAACAAAAAAGCTGTAGCCATCTGGAGCCGCTTTAGCAGCCAAGGATGCACCCAATGTACCGCCAGCGCCGCCACGGTTATCGATGATGATTTGCTTGCCCAACTGCTTTGTTAGTTGCGCAGCCAAAGGACGGGCAAAGGCATCAGTACCACCACCAGCAGGAAAAGGCACAACAAAAGTAATTGGTTTGTTTGGCCACTCTTGAGCCATCACGGCAAGAGGGGCAGCGCAAATTAAAAACAGCGCTTTTTTCAAAGTGCTTAATGAGAATGCAGAATTGCTGTTTGTTTTAGTAAACATGCTTGTCTCCTTTATCTTTTACCAACTATTGCGTTGGTTTTTGTTTTCACAACTAACTATTAACCCCTTATTCTAAGGGGACTTCCGCTTTTCAGCAGAAGTTAGCCCTAGCGTTAACACTAGGGCGCCATTAAGCGACCTACGGCTTTGGAATACACAATTTCACCATTGGCGAAGCGTTCATGATTATCTTCCACGCTTCCTAAGTCATACAGGTAATTCACCATCAGGCCAGCAGACTGGCGCAATCCTTTACGGGATAAATCACCCGCCCAGTTCACTAGGTGCAACTTCGCGCCATTACCCAAATGAAACTTCGCCACTGGATTACCATCACGCCCGGTGGAGGCAAGACCTAAATACATACTTGCCAAGCTCAATAAAGCTGCTTTTTCTTTCTCAGAGGCAAGATCTGGATGCCAGCCACCTGCTAAGCGCTCGCTCCAAGATTGACTCTCGAGCTTTAGTACTGCCAAAGCAGCATCTCTTGCGATCTTGAGATTTGGCTTCAATCTTTCAGCTGGAACACCCTCACCTAAATTCGCACCTGCGGCAACCCAATCCATAAACCCTGGAATTGGGGATAAAGTTACAAAGGTTTTTATTCCAGGGAATTCAGCATGCAACTGCTCTGCTACCCGCTTAATTAAAAAGTTACCCATCGAAACACCGCGAAGTCCGGGCTCACAGTTACTGATGGAATAAAAAACTGCAACCTTGTATTGAGAGGTTTGATCCACTACATCCGCCTTCTTGTCCACTAACGGAGTAATCACCGTTGGAATCTCAGGCAATAGCGCAACTTCAACAAAAATCAGAGGCTCACTAGGAAGTTGAGGATGAAAGAAAGCGAAGCAACGACGATCTGGCTGGAGGCGACGACGCAAGTCATCCCAACCATCAATAGCATGCACTGCCTCATGCTTAATGAGCTTCTCGAGCACCTCAGCTGGGGACTTCCAGTCAACCCGATGCATTTTTAGAAAACCCGGATTGAACCATGAAGATAGGAGATGACGTAAATCAAAATCGACTGCGGCTAACTCTGGTTTTTTATCAAGTAATTGCAATAAATCTCGGCGCATTTCCACTACGGCAGCAGTGCCCTGACTAGCGCGATTGAGGCGGCGAAAAAATTCTTGGCGAGGAGACTCAGAAACTTTTTGCAGCTGAATGTAATTACGTGCACTGGAATCAGCAACAAAATTTTGTGCCGCTTTCAGCACCGCATCAGCCTGAGGATTTAGCTTTTCAAAAAGAAAAGTGAAAAAAGATACGTACTGATCTTTAGTTAATTTACGGTAGTTATTAACCACATCATCAGCCATGCTGAGGGCATTCGATTCGCCTCGCTCAGATATCAAACGCTTAATGGCGTTATTTGCCTTAGACAAATTTCGAGCTTTTGTTAGCTTCTCCAGCATGAATATCCTTCAGTTGAGGTGGAAATAGTCAGAAATCGGGCAAATTCATCAAATAGCTGATGTTTTCATGGGGAATCTGGCCAATTTTAAGGAATTGGCTACAAAAGACCCAGAAAAACCGTTTTTTAACTACTGATAGCTGCCGTTTTTCGTATTTACTCTCACTATAAGGTAAATTCCGAAAATTATCATGGGCACCGAAAGCCACTGCCCCATGGACAGGCCAAGACCCAAGAGGCCCAAGAAGGCATCGGGCTCACGGGCAAATTCTGCTAAAAAGCGGCAAAGTCCATAGCCCAACAAAAACAATCCTGAAACCTGCCCCACCCGACGTGGCTTGCTGGAATAGATCCACAGAACAATGCCCAAACAAATGCCTTCGCCAAAGAACTGATAGATCTGAGAAGGGTGACGGGGAATGGAGTCAACCATTGGAAACACCATGGCCCAAGGCAAGTCTGTCGGCCTACCCCACAGCTCCCCATTGATGAAATTACCCAAGCGGCCAAATGCCAAACCAAAAGGTACTAGTGGCGCAACTAAGTCACTCACAACAAAGAATGAAACCTTACGACGATAAGCAAACCAGAGCAATGCCAGCAAAACGCCGAGCAGTCCTCCATGAAAGGACATGCCGCCCTCCCATATCTTGAAGATACTCAGGGGGTTTGCAAAATAGTAAGCGGGCATATAAAACAGGGTGTAACCCAAACGCCCGCCAAGCACGACACCCAAAACACCGGCAAACAGAAGATCTTCAAGATCTTTGTATGACCAACCTAAAGATTGATATTGCGCAGCGCGTATACGCAGACGACCTAACAATAAAAATTGAGTAAAAGCTAAGAGATACATCAAGCCATACCAATGGATGGCAAACGAGCCAATCCGAATTGCGGCAGGATCAAATTCTGGATGAATCAACATACTTGGAGATGGTTAATGATCACGCTTTAGATTGATCAAAGTTATGCAATTCATGACCTAAGTCGCGATAGGCTTTATAGCGCTCGCGACCTGCAAGGCGCTCCGCCTCATTGATAGTCACAACCTCAACAATGCGAGGAAAGCGTGCAAGCAATCCCGGAACATCAGAAGGCATACGCATCCCCAGATGAATCAGAACGTCTGCATGTGGTAGCTGAGATAAAGCTGGTGACAAGAAATCATCTGTCAGCAAAATAGGTGTATCGATTGCCGCCTCATCATCAATAAAACAATGGGGCAAGAAATCCACCGCACTAAATGCCCATAGAAGCTCATCTAGCTTTTTGAGATCCGCCTTCTCACCCACCATCACGATATGACGCACGGGTTCGCCAGCGGGTGTAGCACTCCAGATCTTGCGTGTTAAGCGACAGGCGTATTCCAGCTTATCGCTAACATTGCTATGAAAATCAATGCGGGCCATCAGCGCTGTCTTCTACTTTTGTTCTAGCAAGTAATTTACGAGCAATGGCACTGGGCGCCCAGTTGAACCTTTAGCGGCGCCACTTTTCCAAGCAGTACCAGCGATATCTAAGTGAGCCCATTTATATTTTTCAGTAAAGCGCGACAAGAAGCAGGCCGCAGTAACACTACCCGCTGGGCGTCCGCCAATATTGGCCACATCTGCGAAATTAGATTTGAGTTGCTCGTGGTATGCCGCATCCAAAGGTAAGCGCCACACGGTATCTAAAGAAGCATGGCCCGCCTTAGTAAGTGCACTGACCAAACCTTCATCATCAGAGAACACACCGCTGTGCACATGGCCCAATGCAATGATGCAAGCACCCGTTAAAGTAGCCACATCAATCACCGCCTTAGGCTTAAAGCGCTCTACGTAAGTTAGGGCATCACACAAGATCAAGCGACCTTCAGCATCCGTATTCAGAATTTCAATTGTTTGCCCTGACATGCTCTTCACAATGTCACCTGGACGAGTAGCTTGGCCAGATGGCATGTTTTCACAAGTTGGAATGACACCGATGACATTCTTTTTCAACTTCATCAAGGCAGCTGCATACATAGTGCCAATCACAGATGCAGCGCCGCACATGTCGTACTTCATCTCATCCATAGCTTCACCAGGCTTCAGAGAGATTCCGCCGGTGTCAAAAGTAATTCCTTTACCCACCAACACAATCGGAGCCTCACCCGCTTTACCACCCTGGTGACGCATCACAATAAATTGTGGCGGCGTATCTGAACCCTTGGCTACTGATAAAAATGAGCCCATACCCAAGGCTTCAATTTGCTTACGACCTAGGACCTCAACCTTGAGACCATTCTTTTTGCTCAGGCCTTGCGCTGCTTTACCCAAGTAAGTTGGGGTACAAATATTCGGAGGTAGATTGCCTAAGTCTTTGGCTAAGTTCATACCCTCCACCATTGCCGCACCCTCTGGCACAGCAGCCTTCAACTCCTTGGCGCAAGTATCGTTACCTGCAAAGGTGAGATGAGTAAAAGTATCTGCTTTGTCTTTAGCTTTGAATTTCATGGCAGGTTGACGCACTCCAAAGCGATAAGCCTGATCACCAGCATATTGAATTGTTAAGCGCACTTCTTCGGCCATGAACTCAGCACGGTGTCCAAAAGCAAAACTAGGGATAAACCACAAAGCACTTTGGATCGAGCCACCACTTAACTGCTTTAATGCAGCGCGAGCAATTTTTGAGTAGGCATTGAGGCTACGCGCGCTAGCAGGAGCAACATCTCCCAGGGACACTAAAAGAATGCGTTTAACCTTTGCGCCAGAAGTTGCCCAGGATTTTTCAGCACGAATTACACAGGTAGAGGCTGACTGACTGTCGAGATCGCCCACCAAATTTGCATGGGTAACCGAGCCACCAAGCAAGCGATCCAACTCGACTAAAAGTCCAGACTTGGATTTGCTTGCCGTCAAAGCATCTAAATCCGCCTTTGAGTAGGCCAAAACCAGGCAATCAGAGCTCTGCGCCAACAGAGTACTCAGGCTCGCCTTAAGTTGTTTGGGGTTATTTAGATCGGCTTGCGCGAAAATCTTGGTGCTAAATTGAATAGTCATAATGTCTTACGGTATTTTTAAGTCAATTCAAGGGAAAAAATGGGTGTTTATCCATTATCCTCCGAGATGCAGGTTCACATCTTGAGTGAGCCCATAACAGCCAATTCACTATTAATTCATGATTTTTCACCAAGCCCTTCGCCGCGAACTCAGTTTTACGACTGGCGGTGTTTTTTTGGTCTTGGTAACCATCATGATTACCACCCTGGTCATCCGAATTCTGGGCTTTGCAGCAAATGGCGCAGTAAACCCAGAGGATGCCCTAGTTCTCATAGCCCTAGCTACTCTCGGTTATATGGCCGTTTTGCTCACGGTCTCTCTATTTGTGGCTGTCTTAATTGTGCTGGTGCGTTGGTACAAAGATTCTGAAATGATTGTTTGGTTTGCAAGCGGCCTCAGTATTGCCAGTCTGATTAGACCAATCCTGCGTTTTGCGACACCCCTCATCATCATCATCGCCCTACTGGCTCTCTTTGTTTGGCCTTGGGCTAATCGTGAATCCACTCTGATTAGCCAAAGATTTCAGCAACGCAGTGACGTTTCCATGGTTGCCGCTGGTCAATTTAGAGAATCCGCCAAGGCAGAGCGCGTATTTTTCATTGAGGAACTGGATGTTGATAAAAGTGAAGTTAAAAATATCTTTGCCGCAGAAACTAAGAATGGTCGACTGAGCGTCGCCGTTGCCTCTACTGGATTTATTGAGGGTGCAAAAGGGGGTGGCAAATCCATCGTGCTCAATAATGGTCGCCGCTACGAGGGGGTGCCCACACAACCTGATTTCAGAATTCTAGAGTTTGCTGAGTACAGCACGCACATTCAAAGCAAAAGCGTTCTTGATCCAGCCCCACGTGATCGTGAAAAAACAGTCTCCGAACTTTGGAACGATTCCAGCGCCGACACAATCAACCCCAATCGCGCTGAATTACTCTGGCGTATCGGTTTACCGTTAATGGCTTTAGGCCTAGTGCTAATTGCCATACCACTTGCCTACGTCAACCCTAGGCTTGGTAACTACACTGCGATGTTTTATGCCGTGCTGATTTACCTTATCTATAGCAACCTTCTCAACCTCACGCAAAACTTTGTGTCGCAAGGTAAGGTAAATGTTTTTGTAGCAGCTTGGCCCATACACGCCCTCGCCTTTAGTATTGCTTTTTTACTCATCCGCAATCGCATCAACCCCTCACTGAAATGGTGGCGCCGTCAACTACCTTCATTCTTGGCCAATAGATGAAATATCTATTTCCATACATCTTTGAACGCTACTTGGCTAGGCAGATCTATGCTGCCTTTGGCTTCATCCTATTTGCCTTGGTGGCACTGTTTTTGTTTTTTGACATCCTCAGCGAGCTTGGTTCGGTAAAGGGTCAATACACTCTGCCATTAGCGCTTCTACACGTTTTATTGAAGGCCCCCAGCCGCATTTCCGAGATCATTCCAATCGCTGGTTTGATTGGAAGTATTTATGTATTTGCCATGCTAGCAAGCCAGTCTGAGTTCACGATCTTGCGTATTGCTGGATTGGATATGCGCAGAGGCTTGACTACTCTAGCTAAAATTTCATTACCGCTAATTGTTCTGACGCTCGTCATGAGTGAGTGGCTAGGACCCTATACAGAGAATCTGTCAGAGCAGATTCGCATGAAGGCTTTAGGTTCATCTTATAGCTCCCAATTTAAAACTGGGGTCTGGGTAAAAGATCGTTTGCGAGATGAAGATGGTAGTGGGCCGATTAGGCCGGGAGTTCGCTATGTCAACGTTGGCAAGATCGAACAAGATAACGAAATCAAAAATATTCGCATGTACGAATTTGATGATGCATATCGCCTACTTTCTATTAGAAGCGCTGTGTCGGGACGCTTTGATCATACGGGGACCTGGATTCTGGATGACGTCACCGAAACTCGCTTTAAAGAAACCAAACAGAGTGATCCACTCAACCCAGTCTATTCGGCGCAGACTTTTGTTCATCCAATTGTTAGCCTAAATTCTGAAGTCACACCTCAAATCTTGAGCGTGCTTTTGGTAAGCCCAGAAAAGATGTCTATTTTTAGTTTGGGGCGCTTTATTTCTCATCTAAGAGACAACAAACAGGATGCTCAGCGTCACTCTATTGCGTTCTGGAAAAAAGTCATCTACCCATTTACGATCTTCGTGATGCTGGCCTTAGCACTGCCATTTGCTTACCTCAAGGTACGCGCGGGTAGCGTTGGCATCAAGGTGTTTGGCGGCATCATGCTGGGCATGAGCTTTCAGCTCTTTAATTCACTCTTTTCGAATGTTGGCCTGCTAGGCTCTTGGCCCGCGCTGCTTACCGCTCTGACACCGCCATTGCTTTATTTCATCTTGGCGATTGTGGGTTTACGTTGGGTATCTAGGGCTTAATACCTCAAAATCATATAGAATGTCATTCATATATCGCATTTGATATAAAGAATGGAATCCATATGAATCTTCACCAATTTCGTTTTGTTCGCGAAGCTGTAAGACAGAATTTCAACCTGACTTCAGCTGCTAAAGCGCTCTTCACCTCCCAGCCTGGGGTCTCTAAGGCAATTATTGAGTTAGAAGATGAGCTGGGGGTAGAAATATTCCGACGCCACGGCAAACGCATTCGCTCGCTCACTGAGCCAGGCAAACGCATCCTCACCTCGATTGAGCGCATTCTGGACGAAGTAGAAACTTTAAGAAGAGTTGGTAAAGACTTTGCCAGTCAAGATCAAGGCAACTTTGTGATTGCTACTACTCATACTCAGGCGCGTTATGCTTTACCAAAGGTACTTACTGAATTTACTAAACGCTTTCCAAAGGTTCGGGTCAGCATTCAACAGGGAAGCCCCGGTCAAATTGCAGAGTTGTTAATTCATGATCGTGCGGATATCGCAATTGCAACGGAAGGCATCGCCAATACCCCTGGTGTACTGGCGCTTCCAGGCTACCAATGGCAACACGTTGTCATGGTGCCGTTAAGTCATCCCCTGCTTAATCAGTCAACAATTACCTTAGAGGAAATTGCGAAGTACCCGCTCATCACCTATGACAAAGCGTTTGCGGGTCGCAGCAAGATTGATGCCGCATTTGGGCAACGCAATCTCAGTCCAGACATTATTTTGGAAGCAATCGATGCGGATGTCATTAAGACTTACGTTGAAACTGGAATGGGTGTTGGGATTGTGGCTGGATTGGCCTACGATGCAGATCGAGATCGCAATCTCCGAGTGATTCCAGTTGGGCACTTGTTCGGTAATAACGTGACGCATTTGGGAGTTAAGCAAGGCGCTTACTTGCGCTCTTTTGTGTACACCTTCATCGAACTATTCTCACCAACACTCACAAAGAAAATTGTGGAGCAAGCCATGAACAGCGAATCGGAAACTTACGAGATTTAAGATTTGGAGCATCTCAAGGCGTCAATAACAACCTATTTGAGATGGTGCCCCGGGGCGGACTTGAACCGCCACGCCTTGCGGCACCGGATTTTGAGTCCGGCACGTCTACCAATTCCATCACCGGGGCAGGTGTTTGCAGTGGAAAAACTGCATTGAAGCTTACTAAGAGGTGAGAGTGTAACAAAAAAGTTGTACTACCCCCATTCTTGACCTGAGAAGCCTTTAAAATGAGGTCTTCAAGCCACATTACTCAAAAGGACTTACCCGTATGGCCGGCCATTCGAAATGGGCCAATATTCAGCACCGCAAAGGACGTCAAGACGAAAAGCGCGGCAAGATTTGGACCAAACTCATCAAAGAAATCACGGTTGCAGCTAAATTAGGCGGCGGCGATATCGCCACGAACCCGCGTTTACGTCTGGGAATCGATAAGGCTAAAGATGCCAATATGCCGAATGACAACGTGCAGCGCGCCATTCAGCGTGGTACAGGCTCACTCGAGGGTGTGAACTACGAAGAAATTCGTTACGAAGGTTATGGCCTCAATGGAGCTGCCATCATCGTTGATTGCTTAACTGATAACCGCACCCGCACCGTTGCAGAAGTGCGCCATGCGTTTGCAAAAAATGGCGGCAATATGGGCGCTGAAGGTTCTGTTGCTTTCATGTTTAAGCACTGTGGCCAAATGCTATTTGCCCCGGGCACGAATGAAGATCAACTCATGGAGATCGCGCTAGATGCTGGCGCTGAAGATGTTATTACCCATGATGATGGATCACTTGAGGTGCTCACACCAGTGCCTGACTTTTCTAAGGTACAAGACGCGCTCACCCAAGCAGGTTTAAAAGCTGAGCTTGCCACAGTGACAATGCGCCCAGAAACCGAAACTGAGTTCGAAGGTGAGCAATCTGAAAGCATGCAAAAACTGTTGGATGCACTTGAAAACTTAGATGATGTTCAAGAGGTATTTACGAACGCATCCTTGTAAGCCATCGAATTTATAAATTCTATTTATTAACTTATTTCTTAGCTCGTCATGAAAATTCTTTTAGTTGGATCCGGTGGTCGTGAACATGCATTGGCATGGAAGCTGGCTCAATCCCCACAAGTTCAAACCGTCTATGTAGCTCCTGGGAATGGCGGTACCGCCACAGCAAAACAGACTGCTGCCGGAATTGAAAATCTCCCCATCTCCGGTCTTCAAGAGTTAGCAGACTTTGCCAAGCGTGAAAAAATTCATCTCACCGTAGTGGGTCCTGAAGCCCCATTGGCCGCAGGTATCGTAGATGTGTTTCGCAACAATGGTTTGCGCATCTTCGGACCAACTCAACTGGCCGCTCAATTGGAGTCTTCAAAAGATTTCTCTAAAGCGTTCATGAAACGCCACGGCATCCCAACAGCGGAATACCAAACTTTCTCAAGTGCATTAGAGGCGCATGCTTACATTGATACTAAAGGTGCACCGATCGTCATCAAAGCGGATGGTCTAGCTGCCGGCAAAGGTGTGGTTGTAGCTATGGATTTAGCAGAAGCGCATGCGGCTGTCGATATGATGCTCGCCGATAACAAACTCGGTAATGCGGGTGCACGTGTCGTGATTGAAGAATTCCTGACTGGGGAAGAGGCTAGCTTCATTGTGCTCGTAGACGGTAAACATGTTTTGGCTTTGGCTACTAGCCAAGATCACAAACGTTTGCTCGATGCTGATCAAGGTCCTAATACTGGCGGCATGGGTGCTTACTCCCCTGCCCCAGTTGTCACTCCAGAGATTCATGCACGCGCTTTGCGCGAAGTGATCATGCCAACCGTTAAGGGTATGGAAGCTGATGGCATTCCTTACACCGGCTTCCTCTACGCAGGTCTCATGATTTCTCCCGACGGCAAGATCAAGACCCTGGAATTTAACTGCCGCATGGGTGACCCAGAAACGCAACCAATCATGGCACGCCTGCGCAGCGATCTTGTTAATGCATTGGATCACGCGGTTGACGGCACACTCAATGAAGTGGAATTAGATTGGGATCGTCGCACCGCTTTAGGCGTTGTGCTGGCAGCGCATAACTATCCGGATACCCCGCGCAATGGCGATGTCATCACCGGCATACCAGCCGATACTGAAGATCAATTGACCTTCCATGCCGGTACCAAACTTCAAGATGGCAAGCTTCTTACCTCGGGTGGTCGCGTTATGTGTGTAGTGGGCCTGTCAGATACTGTTCGTGGCGCACAACAAAAAGCATATGACGCTATTTCTCAGATCCAGTTTGATGGCATGCAATATCGCAAAGATATTGGCTATCGCGCTGTTAAATAACTTCAATAATTCATAACATCCAATACGAAGATCTCTGAACCTTGTCATCCACTGAACATACTCAAATTGATATTGCAGTCTTAAAAGATTACTTTTTAGGCCTGCAAGATCGCATCACGAGCGCAATGAGTGCGCTCGATGGCAAAGCCTTTGTGATGGACGCCTGGGAAAAGCCTGAGGATAGTAAGTTAAAGGGTTATGGACGTACCTGCATCCTGGATGGCGGCAATATTTTAGAGAAAGGTGGTGTGGGCTTCTCGCATGTCCGCGGTGATCAAATGCCGCCTTCAGCATCACACCATCGCCCAGAAGTTGCGGGGCGCAGCTTCGAAGCCATGGGCGTTTCTTTGGTCTTTCATCCAAACAATCCTAAGGTACCAACCACCCATATGAATGTGCGCTGCTTTATTGCGCAAGCTCCTGATAAGGAGCCAGTTTGGTGGTTTGGTGGCGGCTTTGATCTCACGCCCTATTACGGCGTTGATGAAGATTGCAAACACTTTCATCAAACAGCAAAAGATGCTTTGGATCCATTTGGTGAAGAGCTATATCCACGCTTCAAAAAATGGTGCGATGAATATTTTTACCTGAAGCATCGTGAAGAGCCTCGCGGTATTGGCGGCGTCTTTTTTGATGACTTTAATGATCTTGGCTTTGAACAAAGCTTTGCCATGACGCGCGCTGTTGGCGATGCCTTTATTGATGCTTACTTGCCGATTGTGGAGCGTCGCTATAAGGACAGCTTTACCGCTGAAGAAAAAGCATTTCAAGAATACCGTCGTGGTCGCTATGTGGAATACAACTTGATATTTGACCGTGGCACCATTTTTGGCTTGCACTCCGGTGGACGTACTGAGTCTATTTTGATGTCCATGCCACCGGTAGTGCAGTGGTGGTACAACTGGCAGCCGAAGCCAGGAACACCTGAAGCAAAGCTTTACGATTACTACCTTCAGCCGCGTGACTGGCTAGCCTAACTTGAGCTCAGCGCGTTTGGATACCCCAAAAAAAATTGGCATCTTAGGTGGTACTTTTGATCCGCCACATCTTGGCCATCTTAAGTTGGCCACACATTTTGCAAAGGTCTTGCATCTCGACGCGCTGCTTCTCATTCCCAGTGGGGAACCTTGGCAAAAAAATTCCGGCATAACCCCTGCAGAAATCCGCTTACAACTTACTGAAGCTGCGGGTATTGATCTAGCGAGAGCATTTCTCTATTTGCAAATCCCCACTCAAATTGGCGTTGATCGCATCGAAATTGATCGTGCAGGGCCGAGTTATGCCATTGATACTGCAAAAGCCCTAAGAGAGCGTTTTGGGCCTGATGTCAGCTTGATCTGGCTAATGGGGGCAGACTCCCTTCTGAACCTCCCCTCCTGGAACTCCTGGGATCAATTGCTAAGCTTTGTGAATTTCGCAGTAGCCAGCAGGCCACACCATGAGCTTTCAGCAGAGAAGAGCCCTGAAATTGAGGCTTTATTAGCAAATCATCAATGCGCAGACCCAAATACCCTTGAAAAAAGCCAATTTGGCCGCATCTATGTAGATAACAGTCTTTCAGTAGACCTTTCATCAACCGAGTTGCGAAATCAGCTTAAAAGCACCTCTCGTAGCGCCATTGCCTCCGAGCATATTCCGTCTCACGCTTTAGAAATCATCACAAATCTAGGCCTGTATAAGTAATCAGGCTAAGATCACCCCTATATACAAAAATCTTAGAAAAATATTAAAGAAACTATGGACTTAACTAAATTACAACGCGTCGTGATCGATGCCCTAGAAGATGTCAAGGCGCAGGATATTCGTGTTTACGACACCACCAAACTCAGCGAACTATTTGATCGCGTCATCATTGCTACCGGCTCCTCTAATCGCCAGACTAGATCCTTGGCTATCTCCGTTAAGGAATCTGTCAATGCTAAAGGTGGCGAAGTGATCTCCGTTGAAGGCCTGGAGACTGGTGAATGGGTACTCGTCGATTGTGGCGATATCGTGGTTCACATTTTGCAGCCTGCACTGCGTGCGTACTACCAACTTGAAGGCATGTGGGGCGCTAAGCCAGTGCGTGTCAAATTAGCAGCAGACAAGGGACTTGTGAAAGCAAGCGAACCTGACGACGAAGAGTAATGCTTTAGTAATGCGCTTAACGATTGTTTCTGTTGGTCACAAAATGCCAGAATGGGTTGCAACTGCAACCCATGATTACATTAAGCGCATGCCAGCAGATTGCAGTATTGAAATTAAAGAGATCAAACCTGATCTCACCCCAGCCAAAGAAGCTATAAAAATTGCCGCAGCCATTCCAAAAGGCTCCCGTGTCATTGCGCTTGATGAGCGCGGCAAAGATCAAACTACACAAAATCTAGCTACGCAGTTAGCAAACTGGCGTCAAGAAGGTTTTGACATCACTTTTTTAGTTGGTGGTGCCGATGGACTTCATGCTAGCCTCAAAGAAAATGCGCAAGCAATGTGGCGTCTGTCGAGCCTGACGCTACCGCATGCCATGGCAAGAGTCTTATTGGTCGAGCAGCTTTATCGAGCTTGGACTATTTTGCAAGGCCACCCCTACCACCGCGAGTAATCCATTGATGTTTTCTTATATTTATCTTGCATCACAAAGCCCGCGACGCCAAGAGTTGCTCAAACAGATTGGTATCCAGTTTGAGATGCTGATTGCTGCACCAGGTGAAGATACAGAGACCCTTGAAGTGCCACTCCCGAATGAAAAAGCCCGTCAATATGTTGAGAGGGTCACTTTCGCCAAAAGCGCTATTGCATTAGCAAGGTGGCAAAACAGCGGAAAACCATGGGCGCCTATTTTGTGCGCAGATACCACTGTCAGCCTACAGGACAATCCCGCTGGTGAAATCCTCGGAAAACCTAACGATGCCGCCGATGCCGCACGCATTCTGAAAATGCTCAGCGGTAAAGTGCATGAGGTACTCACTGCAGTTGTTCTCACGGTCGATCCCCAAACTACCCCCCTTTGTTTGGTGCAAGTATCCGAAGTGGAATTTGCCCACTTAACTGAAGCGCAAATTGATAGCTACATTCAGAGCGGTGAGCCTTTTGGCAAGGCTGGAGCATATGGCATTCAGGGTCTTGGGGGAGCTTTTATTCCCTCAATTAAAGGCAGCTATAGCGGTATCATGGGATTACCTATTTTCGAAGTTAACCAATTATTGGATTTCGCTAAAGTTGCCCGCATATGAATGAAGAAATTCTGATCAACATCACCCCCCAAGAAACACGGGTGGCATTAATTCAGCAAGGCGCCGTTCAAGAACTTCAGATTGAGCGCACACGTCAACGCGGTATCGTCGGCAATATCTATTTAGCTAAAGTAGTACGGGTACTACCAGGCATGCAATCTGCCTTCATTGAGATCGGCTTAGAGCGCACTGCATTTATGCATGTTGCGGATATCACCCAAAACAATCCTCAAGCTCAAATTGAAAAGCTGCTCTTTGAAGGGCAAAATGTTTTGGTCCAAGTACTTAAAGATCCTTTGGGAACTAAAGGTGCACGCCTTACAACCCAGCTCAGTATTGCAGGTCGCAACTTGGTTTATCTACCACCAGCTGGTACCGATGCAGCCACCGAGAAATATATTGGCGTATCTCAAAGAATTGATCAGCCAGAAGAGCGTGAAGCAATTAAGACGCGCCTTGCTGGACTGATGCCAGCCGATGAAAAAGGCGGAATCATTGTGCGTACCAGCGCACAAGATGCTAGTGATACCGAGCTTGAGCACGATATGCTTTACTTACGCACCACCTGGGAGAAGATCCGAGAAGCTGTGAACCACAAGGCTGCCCCTAGCCTGCTTTACCAGGATCTCAGCTTAGCTGAACGTGTATTGCGTGACGTTGCTGGCGAAGAAGCTACCCAAATCCGAGTCGACTCCGCTGAGAACTTTGAAAAGCTCAAAGGTTTCGCTACGCTCTATATGCCTAACCTCTTGGAGAAGTTAACCCTACATCGTGGTGAGCGCGCTCTATTTGATTTATTTGATGTTGATGCTGAAATTAATAAGGCCTTAGGCAGAAGAGTTGACCTCAAATCGGGCGGCTACCTGATGATCGATCAAACGGAGTCTATGACTACGATTGATGTCAATACTGGAAGTTATGTCGGCGCCCGCAATCTCGATGACACCGTTTTTAAAACGAATCTTGAGGCTGCTCAGGCTATTGCTCGTCAACTCCGTTTACGCAATCTCGGCGGCATCATCATCATTGACTTTATTGATATGCTGAGCAAGGACCATCAAGAATCTGTTTTGCACGAACTCAATCGCAATTTAGAGCGTGATCATGCGCGGACTTCAATTAGTGATTTTTCCTCACTGGGCTTGGTGGAGATGACGCGCAAACGCACTCGAGAATCCCTAGCCCACATCACCTGTGAACCTTGCGCTACTTGCCAAGGTAAAGGCGAAGTCAAAACAGCGCAGACTATTTGTTATGAGATTTTGCGGGAGATTGTGCGAGAGCATCGCCAATTTAATCCTCGTGAATTTAGAATTGTGGCTGCACCCGATGTAATTGACCTCTTCCTTGAAGAAGAAAATCAATTTTTAGCGCAATTGGGCGACTTTATTAGTAAGCCCATCAAGCTTCAAGCTGAAGGTAGCTTCCGCCAAGAGCAGTACGATATCGTTCTAAGCTAATCATCCCTTACGAGGCTCTTTTGAATATTTTACTTACTGGCGGCATGGGTTATATCGGCAGCCATACAGCACTCCTCTTGGCAAATGCTGGTCATCAGGTTCATATTTATGACAATCTTTGTAATAGCAATATTGGCACTTTAGATCGCGTTCAGAAGATTTGCTCCAAGACCATCGGATTTACTGAGGGTGATGTTCGGGATACCGAAAAGCTCACCAAAGTACTGCATGATAAAAAAATTGAGGCAGTGATTCATCTTGCTGGATTAAAGGCTGTCGGCGAATCATCCCAAAAGCCAATTGAATATTATGCAAACAATGTACAAGGTAGCATTAGCCTAATACAAGCAATGCAAGCGGTTGGCATTAAGACTCTAGTTTTTAGTAGTAGCGCCACCGTTTATGGCGATCCAATTTATCTACCGTACGATGAAAACCATCCCACCAGCCCAACCAATCCCTATGGTCGCAATAAGCTTCAGATAGAAGAAATACTGCGTGACCTGAGCGTAAGTGACAAGGAATGGCAAATTGCCTGTCTAAGATACTTCAATCCAGTCGGCGCTCATGAATCGGGGTTGATTGGCGAGAATCCCAATGGAATTCCGAATAATTTGATGCCAGTCATTGGGCAAGTTGTGAATGGAAAGCTGCCAGTACTCAATATTTTTGGAGATGATTACGACACCCCAGATGGCACAGGTAAGCGCGACTACATCCATGTCATGGATTTGGCTGAAGGCCATCTAGCTGCGCTCATCTGGCTTCAGAACAATGCCGGGTGCCATACCTTTAACCTAGGTAGCGGTGATAGCTATAGCGTTCTGGATCTCCTACGTCACTTCGAAAAAGCTAGTGGCCATAAAATTCCATACAAGATAGTTGGTCGACGCCCAGGCGATCTTCCGGAGTACTACGCCAAGGCAGATAAAGCAGAGAAAGTCCTGGGGTGGAAAACCAAGCAGAAGCTATCGGATATTTGCAATAGCTCTTGGCTCTGGATCAAAAATTCTAGAAAGAATTAAGCATTCGAAAACTGGATGCGATGCAGGTTCGCATACAAACCATCCTTAGCAATCAATTCTTCGTGCGAGCCATTCTCAATCACATGACCATGCTCCAGCACCACAATTCGATTGGCATGCTCAATTGTCGATAAGCGATGCGCAATAACTAAAGTAGTTCGTCCAGCCATCAGGCGCTCTAGAGCATCTTGTACTTGACGCTCAGACTCAGAATCCAAAGCGGAAGTTGCCTCATCCAAGATCAGGATAGGTGCATCTTTATAAATCGCCCTCGCAATCGCTAAACGCTGGCGCTGGCCACCAGATAAGCGATTGCCATTATCACCAATTTGGGCATCAATACCTTCAGGCATTTCTTTTATGAGAGTGCTTAAGTTTGCCGCCTCGAGCGCCTCCATCACGCGCCCTCGATCGATGCCCTCTGGGCCTACAGCACCATATGCAACGTTTGCTGCAATGCTGTCATTAAATAAAATGACATCCTGGCTTACAAAAGCAATTTGCTTGCGTACATCGGCCAGAATAATATCCTCAAGAGGAATATCGTCCAAGAAAATTTGTCCGCTAGTGGGCTTAAAGAAACGCGGCAATAAATTAACCAGAGTAGATTTACCACCGCCAGATGGGCCGACAAAGGCAACTACTTCACCAGGTTTGATATTTAAATTCACGCCAGTAAGCGCATCTTTGCGGCCGGCTTCTTGCTGATAAGAGAAGCCAACATCCTCAAATCGAATTCCGCCTTTAGCCTTAGCTAAGGACTTCATATTCTCTTTGCGGGACTCATCCTCCTCAAAAGGCTGGTCCATGAGAGAGAAGATCATTTCTGCAGCAGTTAAACCCCGCTGCAAAGGCTGATTAATATCCGCCAAATGTTTTATCGGCGAAATTACTAACATCATGGCGGTAATAAATGCGGCAAAACCACCAACCGTAGTGCCTTCAGAGGCTGACTGCATCAAGGCGATTACCAATACGATCGATAGCGCCATAGAAGCGATGAGCTGAGTGATAGGCTGATTTAGACCCCCCGCTACCGCTGCTTTCAGTGAGAACTGGCGTAAGCGCTCTGCCTTATCCATAAAGCGTCGCATCTCGTACTCTTCCGCACCATGCACCTTCACAATCTTGTACCCGGCCGCAGACTCCTCAACGATATAGGCCAATTCACTTGTCAGAGTCTGTTGTTCACGATTTAAAGTACGCAGGCGCTTGTTGATCTTGCTCATGATGAAGGCGATGATAGGAAAGATCACCAAAACCACTAAAGTCAGCTGCCAATTCAAATAAATGAGATAACCAATCAAACCTACTACAGTGAGCGAATCCCTTACCAAGCTAATCAACATGCCGCCCATGATAGAGAGGACATTGTTCACCTCAAAAACAACTGCATTAATTAAATTGGATGCGGAGTTCTTTTGGAAAAAAGTAGTTGAGGCATTTAGTAGCGTTTGGAACATCTGCTCACGTAATTTAAGTAGCACCGAATTAATGACGCGAGTGAGTAAATAATTTGATAGGAACTGGGCCAAACTACGAACTAGCGCCAAACCTACCAAGAAGACCGGTACCTGCCAGAGCTTGCTGTTGAGCTGTCCAGTAAAGCCGCGGTCCAATAATGGCTTCATTAAGGCAGGAATAGAGGTTTCAGCGCCTGCTACTAGCGCCATGGCCAGTAAAGACCCAATAATCGTCCAGATATGGGGCTTCAGGTACTGAATTAAGCGATTTAGGGCGGTACGGTCTTGAGCATTCATATAATGAATTATGCCCACCTTATCCGTCATACTCATCACTCGCAATGAAGAGGCCAATTTGGCCGATTGCTTGGCCTCCTTGGAGGGGATTGCCCAGCAAATTGTGGTGGTCGATACCAATAGCACCGATAGCACCCTAGAAATTGCCAAAAACCATGGTGCAGTCATTAGCCAACCGACTGATTGGCCCGGATTTGGACCCCAAAAGAACCGCGCTCTGGACCTGGCAACTGGTGAGTGGGTTCTCTCCTTGGATGCGGATGAGCGACTTACCCCAGCACTGAGAAGTGAAATTCTGACTGCCATTCATCATTCAGCTCATGTTGACTGTTTTGCGATTCCACGCCTTTCTTGGTATTGCGGTCGCTTCATTCGACACTCCGGCTGGAGCCCTGATTATGTGGATCGACTATTTAAACGTGGCACAGCTCGATTCTCAGATGACCTAGTTCACGAACGTCTAATTCCAAATGGGCAAGTAGCGAAACTAGAAAATCCCATGTTGCACTTCAGTTTTATGAATTTCTCACAAGTGCTCCAAAAAATTGATCGTTATTCAACAGCATCAGCTGAACAAGCTTTTGCTAAGGGAAGGCGAAGCAATCCCCTTAAAGCAATTCTGCACGGCATGTGGGCCTTCATCAGAACCTACTTCATTAGAGCGGGATTCCTAGATGGTTATCAGGGCCTTGCATTAGCCCTCTCAAATGCTGAGGGTAGCTACTACCGCTACATGAAAATTTGGCTCATTCAAAACCAAACAGAAAAATGAAGATCAGCGTCATCGTTGCAACTTACAACAGAATCGATGCCCTCGATTTTGTTTTGCAATCCCTAGAAACTCAAACCGATTCCAACTTTGAGATCCTGATCGCCGATGATGGCTCAAAACCGGATACCAAAGACTTTATTGACTCCTTTAAGCTCAAATCTAAACTGCAGATTAAACATGTTTGGCATGAAGATTTAGGATTTCGTTTGGCCCTCATTCGCAACCTTGCAAGTGCAGAGGCTTCTGGTGAGTACTTCATATTTTTAGATGGGGACTGCGTAGTTCAGCCCGACTTTGTAGCGCAACATCGAAAGCTAGCGAAAAAAGGTTACTTCACTACCGGCAGTCGAGTCTTGCTGAATGAGGCTTTAACAAAAGATATCCTCTCTTGGTCACGATGGGATTTCAAGAAATTCATCAGCCACTTGTTGAGCTATCGGTTATCTGGCGGCATCAATAAGTATTGGCCCATCAAAATCAAGCTGGGTGATGGAACCTGGCGTGACTATAAAAAATTTGTCTGGCGTCGCATTAAGGGTTGCAACCTGGCTTGCTGGAAAGCAGATGCCCTTGCCATAGGTGGCTTTGATGAAACTATGACAGGATGGGGGCATGAGGATGCTGATTTTGTTTTCAGACTGCAGAACAGGGGCTTGATTCGTAAATCTGGGTCATGGTCAACCGAAGTGCTCCACCTTTATCACCGCATCAATGACCAATCGAATGCCGCAGAAAATGCACGTCGCGTACGTGAAAAAATTCTGGCTAAAGCTCAGTAGGATTAAGTTACATTAACCCTATGACTGCATCCTCAGCACTAAAGCCAAAAAAAGTTTTATTTATTGCGACTCGCCAGATTGGAGATGTCCTTGTTACTGCGCCACTGATCGCACAAGCGCGCGAGCTTTGGCCTGATGCTGAGTTTCACTTTTTGGGCTACCGCGGTAAGCTCGACATGCTCAAGGGCAATCCTGATATTGCCCAGAAAATCGAAACTTCAGATCGACCTAAACTAAAAGAATATCTTTCCTTATTTTTTAAGCTCTTTCAACGTTACGACTTAGCAGTGGTTACGCAACCGAGCGATCGCGCCTATTTCTACGGCTTAGTAGCAGCTCATCAACGCGTAGGCGTATTGGGTGGACACCCTCAAGGCCTCACAGAGCAAGATAAAGCTAAGAAAAGTAATCAGCAAAATGCCTGGAAGAAGGCCATTAGCTTACATACGATTGATGTGGATTATTTTGCACAGCATGTCATTACCGAAAAGCTTCGTCTGCTTGAAATTTTTTATAAGAGGCCTCGAGAGATATTTAGTAAACCGATCTCAGTGATGGCTCCAGCAGGTGATCCTATCGCCCCGACGATTGCGGGTCAACTTCACTCGCCGTATATCGTGGTGCATCCTGGGCCTTTAACCGCCTACAAGCGCTGGCCACTGGCCTATTGGCAATCCTTGCTGACGTGGATTACGAAACAAGGTTGGCAAGTTGTGCTGAGTGCGTCACCAGCCAAGCAAGATCTACAACTTAATAAAGATATTCTTTCTCTACTTGATGAAAAAGCGCGCAGCCACGTTATTGATACCGCAGGCCTACTCTCTATTCCGCAAGCAGGCACCCTGATTCGCGGAGCGATAGCCTATGTTGGCGTCGACACTTCGATTACCCATCTTGCGGCAGCATGCAACACACCCACTATTGCATTGTTTGGTCCAACACCACCCACCAATTTTGGCCCATGGCCTAATGGCTTTATTGGCATGCAACCTTATCAATTGAGAGCGCGTTCGCAGACCGTTGGTAATGTCACGATTCTGCAAGGGCCTGGCGAATGCGTTCCTTGTCGTAAAGCAGGCTGCGAAGACCGCGCAAGCAGCAATAGCGCATGCTTGGATCTCCTAGAGCCAAATCAAGTAATTACAGCGCTTCAAGCCGCTACAAATAAATAACTCTATCTGGGTAGTTTGACTACTAATGATTTAGTGGTACTGAACCTGAACGGTATTGGATTGCTTGGCAGCCAAAATTTGATTCAGGCTATGTAAGCAAGCATCATCAGGATAGATGCGCAACTCTTCTGGGAATTGCATTAGACAGGCGCCGCCACTGGTAGTGACTGCAGCCGTAAGCATTAAACCTTTGAGCCCCTCACTGGCGCTTGGCATAGAGGCTGCTGCAGGCCCTAACTTAGGATCTCGCACGCGATTGCTCATTAAGTAAGGTCCAATTTGGCTACGCAAGGATTTAAGATCAATTGCTGAATCGATCGATAGATGTACATTGCGCGCAAAACGCATGCGGGCACCCGTAATATCCATCACCGCCTCTGACACGATACGCATTCCACCAGAAAACTTATCGGGCGTGACGTTTACCTTGGCTACCAGCAATTCATCTTCTTTGAGCCAAGAGCGATTCGGTTCATACACCTCGCTGTAGAGAGTCACCTCAATTGCAGCAGTTCCATCATCAATTGTTGCAATCATCATACGGCCACGCTGACCAGTTAGCATGCGAGCAGAAGTAATAATGCCGGCGATCAACTGATCTTTGCCCTCAGTCACCTTAGACAATGGCTGGCGAATAAAATGCGCAGTCTCGTCGCGATAGGCATCAAACATGTGGCCAGTCAAACAAAGACCTAGGGCACTTTTCTCATCCTGCAGACGCTTCTTCTCAGACCAGACTGGTTCGCGCACTAACTCAGGTAGATGGCGATCTTCTTCGCCTGCTACCTCAAACAAACTGACTTGGTTTATAGAGGCCTCGGCTTGTTCAGCCGCCTCAATTGCGCGAGCCAAAGAAGCCAGTAAAGTAGATCGAATATCGTAAGGATTGCCACCTGCAGGAATGGAGTCTTTATATAAGCCATCAAAAGCCCCAGCACGCATCAATGCCTCAATCGCACGACGATTCACCTGTCTACGATCGACGCGGGCACAGAAGTCAAATAAATCTTTGAACGGTCCGCCAGACTCACGCGCCTTCACAATTACTTCAATTGCTGCCTCACCAGTACCTCTTACGGCACCTAAGCCATAACGAATATGACTGATTGGTGAATCTGGTGCAGCATCTGGCGCACGCAATGGTGTGAACACATAAACACCAGTATTGATATCAGGTGAGAACACGCGAATATTATTTGCCAAACAATCGTCATACAGAATCTTCACCTTATCGGTGTCATCCATTGCGAGCGATAAGTTGGCCGCCATAAATTCAGCTGGGTAATAAGCCTTTAGCCAAGCAGTTTGATATGCTAGGAGTGCATAAGCAGCAGCATGGGATTTATTAAATCCATAGCCTGCAAAACGCTCCATCAAGTCATAAATCTCGTTGGCTTTGCCTTCGGTAATGCCGCCTGCTTTTGCACCATCACTAAAAATCTTGCGATGCTGCGCCATCTCTTCAGGCTTCTTCTTACCCATCGCACGACGCAACATATCCGCGCCACCGAGTGAGTAGCCACCGATCATCTGGGCCATCTGCATCACCTGCTCTTGATAGACCATGATGCCGTAGGTCTCTTGCAGAACTGGCTCAATACGCGGATCTGGATACTCTACTTTTTGACGTCCATGCTTACGCTCAATAAAGTCCGGGATCAAGTCCATTGGACCTGGACGGTACAGCGCGACGAGCGCAATAATGTCTTCGAAGCGGTCAGGCTTGGCTTCACGAAGCATGCCTTGCATGCCGCGACTTTCTAACTGGAAGACGGCGACCGTATTGGCATTCTTTAAAACCTCAAAAGCTTTTTCATCATCGAGTGGAATCTCACCGATATTCCAATCTTTACGATCAGCATGCAGCGTCTTAATCCACTTTTCAGCAGCCGCCAAAATCGTCAGCGTTGTTAAACCTAAGAAGTCAAACTTTACTAAGCCGATTGCCTCTACGTCATCTTTATCAAACTGACTAATGACGGAGCCACTCTCTTGATCTTTAGAGTCTTTTGCTTCTTGGGTATAGAGCGGGCAAAAATCGGTTAAACGGCCTGGAGCAATTAATACGCCACCCGCATGCATACCGACGTTGCGGGTCATACCCTCTAATTGCTGGGCAAGAGACAGCAGTTGACGAACTTCATCTTCGTTCTTTTCACGTTCACCTAATTGCTTCTCTTCCTTCTTCGCCATTTCAATAGTCATGTACTGACCTGGCTTATTTGGAATCAACTTAGCGATACCATCCACAAAGTTATAGCCTTGCTCGAGCACACGACCCACGTCACGAATTGCTGCGCGCGCAGCCATTGTTCCAAAGGTAGCGATCTGACTAACCGCATCTTTGCCGTATTTATCTTTTACGTACTGAATAACGCGATCGCGCCCATGCTGACAAAAGTCAATATCGAAGTCGGGCATAGACACCCGCTCAGGATTAAGGAAGCGCTCAAAGAGGAGGTTGTAGCGCAATGGATCTAGGTCAGTAATACCGAGTGAGTAAGCAACCAAAGAGCCAGCGCCAGATCCACGACCTGGGCCTACAGGTACACCATTATTTTTTGCCCAGTTAATGAAGTCCGCAACAATCAAGAAGTAACCTGGGAAGCCCATTTGAGCAATCGTCTTCACCTCAAAGACTAAGCGCTCGTGATAGCGAGCCTCTTCCTTGGCGCGCTCTTCTGGATCGGGGAAGTTGCGCTCCATATGGCGCTTCAAGCCAATCTCCGATTGCTGCAACAAATAATCGTCGAGCGTAATTCCAGGCGGCGTTGGAAAATCCGGTAAGCGTGGCTGACCTAAGGTCAACGAGAGGTTGCAACGTTTGGCAATCTCAACTGAATTAGCGAGTGCAACAGGTAAATCTGCAAAGCGCTTTTCCATCTCCTCTTGGGATAAGAAATATTGCTCTTCATTAAATTTCTTGGTGCGACGGGGATTGCCTAGAAGCTCACCCTCTGCGATACACACCCGCGCCTCATGGGCTGTGAAATCACTGCGTTGCATGAACTGCACAGGATGCGTAGCAACAATCGGTAAATCTAATTCACTGGCTAGGTGACAGGCAAGCTGCAGCTGTTTTTCATCTTGGGGATGACCGCCACGTTGAACTTCAATGTAAAAAGAATTTGGAAATAATGTCGCCCAGTGTTTAGCGGCCTCTTTGGCCTGATCTTCTTGACCAGCCAACAGCGCAGCACCAACATCACCCCAACGTCCGCTCGAAAGCGCAATCAATCCGTACGCTAGCGTTCTTTTTACAGCTTTATCTTCTGCTTTAGAAGCGGGCTCACTAAACCATTTAGGATCTACCTCAGCACGACCGCGTGTCTGATTTTCTAGGGAGGCCTTACTCAGCAACTGACATAGATTGAGATAGCCAGAGTGGTTTTGCACCAAGAGTAATAGACGATAGGGTTGATCTGGGTCCTGAGGATTGCTCACCCAAACATCCGCGCCCGCAATTGGCTTAATTCCACCAGAGCGTGCGGCACTGTAAAAACGAACCAAACCAAATAAATTACTTAAATCAGTGAGCGCTAAGGCCCCCATCCCGTCATTTTCAGCCGCAGCAACCGCATCGTCAATGCGAACGACGCCATCCGTAATAGAAAACTCGGAATGGACGCGCAGATGAACAAAACGGGGTGAAGCCATGAGATCATTTTAGCTGTGCCGAACCTGAAAAACCCCTCATCCCCAGCCGACGGCTATCGCGGGCGCTTTGCCCCCTCGCCCACCGGCCCGCTTCACGCGGGATCGCTAGTTGCGGCCCTGGGAAGCTGGCTGGATGCCCGACAAAATCAAGGGAAATGGTTGCTTAGAATCGAGGATTTAGACATCCCCCGCTGCATTCCGGGGGCGGATCAAGAAATCTTGCGCCAATTGCTTGCCTGCGGCCTCACCTGGGACGAGGAGCCGACTTGGCAATCCAGGCATCAAGAGGGCTATAAAAAGGCTCTGGAGAGCTTAAATCGGCTTCAAATCGTCTATCCATGCACCTGCTCCCGGCAAAGCATTGCAAACACCCTAGAGGCTTGCGGAGTCATTACCCCTCGCAACCAAGAGATGGTCTACCCCGGAACCTGCCGCCCCCAGGACATACTCACATACAAGGATGAAAGCGTTCTCTTGGATGGGGTGGCTTGGAGACTCGCCCTCCCCCCAGAACTCATCCTTCATTTTGAAGATATAGCCCTAGGCAGGCAAAGTCAGGATCTGAATCAAGAAGTAGGAGATTTTGTACTGCGGCGTCGAGACGGGATATTTACTTATCAACTTGCCGTAGTGGTAGATGATGCCGAACAAGGAATAACGCACATCGTGCGTGGCGCAGATTTACTCAATAACACGGCAAGACAAATTCATCTTCAACACGTTTTAGGATATGCAACACCGAACTACTTGCATCTACCACTAGTGCTCGATGCGCATGGTGAAAAACTGAGCAAGCAAACTTTAGCAAGTGCCATACATACTGAGAGTGCGCAGCAGGCTTTACAAGAATTACGTAAAGCTGCAGGACATTTAGGATTAAGAGATCTTCCGGACGGAAAAGATACTTCGATTGCTGAGTGGCTTTTAGCAGCCACCCAGGCTTGGGATAGAAAAATTACTTCTTCTTAAATCCACCGAGTAAGGCGCCGACAGCTGGCCTTGCGGGAGTGATACCCACTTTTTTCTCTTCTGAATTTGTAGCGCTAGCGTTTGGCTGTGCAGCAGCGCTAGGCTCATACGGCTTATAGAAAAATGGATCTGACATTTTTACCGGCGCATCTGATCTTGACGAAGTTCTAGTTGGTGCAGAGCTAGGACTACCTTCAGGTAGCGGTTGAATATCCAACTTACGCTTCATCAACTTTTCAATATCGTCGAGCAAACGCTTTTCACTGGCATCGACCAATGCAATCGCATCACCTTTGCTGCCTGCACGACCAGTACGGCCGATGCGGTGAATAAAATCTTCCGCATTAAATGGCAGCTCATGATTAATCACGCATGGCATCGAAGGAATATCCAAACCACGTGCAGCTACGTCAGTTGCAACCAGAGCTTCAATCGCACCAGACTTAAATGCATCCAGCGTTAAAGTGCGCTCACCCTGACTCTTATCACCATGAATCGCGCCCGCTTTAATACCATCGCGCTCCAATGAGCGCGCCAATCGAGCGCAACCTAAACGGCTGTTAGTGAAGATGATGCACTGACGAGATAAACCTTGACGCGTACGCGCTTCAAGCACTTTCACAATCGCGCGCTGCTTGTCAGCACTAGAAACCATATGCACCACTTGCTTGACAGTATCTGCTGCGGCATTCTGACGAGCCACTTCAACAGTGACCGGTGTACGCAAATAACTTTGCGCTAATTTTTTAATCTCTGGTGAAAACGTTGCCGAGAACAAAAGTGTTTGGCGCTGCGCTGGAATCAAATCAATAATGCGCTGCAAGTCAGGCAAGAAGCCCATATCGAGCATGCGATCCGCTTCATCCAATACGAGAATTTCCACCTGTGAAAGATTGGCCACCTTAGAGCCAATGTGATCAAGCAAACGACCTGGAGTGGCAATTAAAATCTCTACGCCACCACGCAATGTTGCTACCTGTTCTTTCATATCTACGCCGCCATAAACTACAGCAGCGCGTAAATCGGTGTGCTTGGAATAACTCGCTGCGTTCTCAGCAACCTGAACAGCCAACTCACGAGTCGGCGTTAATACCAGAGCACGAATTGGATGGCGAGCAGGAGACGCGCTGCTGCTAGCGTGACGCAGAATCTTTTGAATGATCGGCAACACAAAAGCCGCCGTCTTACCAGTACCCGTTTGGGCAGCGCCCATCAAATCGCTTCCCGCCAAAACGTGCGGGATAGATTGCGCTTGAATCGGAGTTGGGGTGTTGTAACCCTGCTCAGATACCGCTTTTTGAATCTTTGGATCTAATCCAAAGTCAGCAAAGGTAATTGTTGCTGGGGTGGCGCTACTCTCGGTAGCGCCGGTAGGGGAATTTATTTCAGGAACAGTATTTGTCAAGGTAACTTACAGAATGGCTGCAATGCCGGCCTTCGCGGTTTCGGCATCCTCAGTCGATTTAACGCCGGAAACGCCGACTGCGCCGATGGTAAACCCATTTACCTCGATATTGACGCCACCTTCCAACATGCCCGAAATATGTGGGGCAGATAAAAAGGAAACGCGTCCGTTATTAATAATTTCTTCGTAGACACGGCTCTCGCGCTTACCCATTGCAGCAGTGCGCGCTTTTTCTTCGGCAATGTAAGCTGAGACAGGAGCGCAACCATCGCGACGAATTAAACCCAACAGATGACCACCATCGTCACAAACGGCGATAGTCACTGCCCAGTTATTTGCTGCTGCATGCTTATCCGCTGCATCCAAAATCTTTTGAACATCAGCCTGGGTTAAATACGGTTTAGTTGCCAACATGATTAATCTCTCTGTCTCTAATGCTATTGATATATATGGTGAATTATAGGTTGAGTCTGCCGACCAAGCCTTACTTTAGGTACTCTTGGGCTGCAACAACACCGCTGGCCTTAGGTTTGTACCCAATAGAGCTAAAACTCATCTCTACGCCACTTAATGCGGCCATCAGGCTCAATTCGTTGCAATCACCAAGATGGCCGATACGGAAAATCTTGCCTTTGAGCTTGCCCAAGCCGGTTCCAAGCGAAAGATTGAACTTTTCTAAGGCATGCTTACGCAGCACATCCGCATCCATTCCCTCTGGAACCACAATCGCTGTTAATACTGGTGAATAGGCATTTGGGTCTAAACACTGGTTCTCAAGACCCCAGGCTGCAACTGCGCGACGACAAGCTTCTGCCAAACGTTGATGGCGAGCAAAAATCGTATCCATGCCCTCGGTTTGCATCATATCGATTGCTTCATGCAAACCGTACATCAAATTAGTACTTGGAGTAGTTGGCCAGTAACCTGTTTTATTCGACTCTAAAATTTCATCCCAAGCTAAATAGGCTTTTGGAATTTTGCTGTGCTTACTTGCTTCAATCGCTTTTGGTGACAAAGCATTAAAGCCAATCCCTGGAGGCAACATCAAACCTTTTTGTGAGCCGGAAACGGTTACGTCAGCACCCCATTTGTCATGCTCATAATCGGCCGAACCCAAGCCAGATACGCTATCCACGAGTAATAGCGCTGGATGTTTTGCATCATCAATCGCCTTGCGAACCGCAGCAATATTGGATGTCATACCAGTTGAAGTTTCGTTGTGTACTACACAAACTGCCTTGATTTCATGCTGAGTATCTTTGCGTAAGCGCTCTTCAATTACCGCTGCATCTATACCCCAGCGCCATGTATCTTGACCAGGCTTTCCAATGACCTCAACCTCGATGCCAATCTTTTTGGCCAGAGCGCGCCACAAGTTTGCAAAGTGGCCGGTTTCATAAAAGAGCACCTTATCGCCAGGATTGAGCACATTAACTAAAGCACCTTCCCAAGAACCGGTTCCAGAAGCGGAATAAATAATCACAGGCTGCTCAGTCTTAAAAATCTTCTTAATGCCATCCAAAACCTTGAGGCCAAATGCGCCAAATTCTGGGCCGCGGTGGTCAATCGTTTGGTAGCTAATTGCCCGCAAAATGCGTGAAGGCACTGGACTTGGGCCGGGAATGTGTAAGAAATGACGTCCTGAGAGGTGGTTATCTAGTTTTAGCATGCTGAGTCTCGCTTGGTTTTTGTAGTTAATCTTGCAAGCCAGTGTAAGTTACTTTTTGGCAATTGACAATTTTGTATGCAAAATATTTATCAAATAAGTAAAAAATAAGGCTTTTATAGCGTTATTTATGCTTATTGATGGGTTATAGTAAATATGTATACAAATTTAAGGCATTTCAAATGATGCTCACGGCACCCCCAAATACCCAAAACTTACACGAAGCGACCTTTCAAAAGCTCCGATCTTTATTGGTGGAGGGTGCGATCACTCCCGGCAGCAAACTCAATGAACGTGAGCTAGCAGAACAACTCAATGTATCGCGTACCCCTATTCGTGAGGCGATTCGTCGCTTAGCCGCCGATGGATTGGTTGAATTGATTGCTAACCGGGGCGCAATCGCAGTGCAACTAACTCGGGACGACATCATTCACACATTTGATGTGATCGCAAACTTAGAGGGCTACTCTGGGGAGTTAGCAGCGCAAAACATTAGTGATCAAGCACTCATCGAACTTGAAGCACTTCAATACGAAATGATGGCCTCTTACGCGCGTAGAGATCTTTCTAGCTACTACCGACTTAATCTCAAAATTCATCAAGCAATTAATCACGCAGCGAACAACCCCGTCTTAAGCCAGCTATTTACTCAGGTTAACGCGCGCATCGAGGCGCTCCGCTTTCGCTCCAACCAAGATGGCGTGAAATGGGAAAAAGCCGTTGGGGAACACCAAGAAATGTTGGATGCATTAAAGGCACGCGATAGCGTTCGTATGCGCAAAGTCATGATGCAGCATGTTATGAATAAGCGCGATGTGGTGATTCAATTAGTTGACTCAGAATCTCAAGAGAAAGTTGCAGCATGAACAAGCCACTGGATTTGCCCTTACCGGAATTCGTTGCCAATAAGGCAGAGCTAGCAAAGCGCCTGAAACAAGAAACCTCTGGCGAAGTCATGACAGACGTGGCTAGTCGCGGACGTTACGCAACCGATGCCTCGATCTATCAAGCCATGCCTGTTGCCGTCTTTGTACCTAAAACCGCTGAAGATATTGCGACTGCCATCCAAATTGCAGCGGATCTGGGTGTCCCAGTTTTGCCGCGTGGCGGAGGTACTAGTCAGTGTGGCCAGACCACTGGTACAGCACTCGTCATTGATAACACCAAATACTTTCGTAAACTCTTGCATGCAGATCCAAAAAAGGCGACTGCAGTAGTTGAGCCTGGCATTGTTTTAGATCATCTTAATGCTGCACTGAAACCCCACGGCCTTTGGTATCCCGTAGACGTCTCCACTGCAGGACAGGCAACGATCGGTGGCATGGCGGGTAATAACTCCTGCGGTAGCCGCTCGATTGCTTACGGCAATATGGTGCACAACGTTTTAGGAATTGATGCCTGGTTAGCAAATGGGCAGATCGCCAGCTTTGGTAATTATGCGCATAGCTCTGGCGCTGCAAAACAACTCGGTGACTTTGTAAAAGGTCTTGCTAATACACTCCAACCTGAAATCGAAGCCAACTTTCCTAAAGTATTGCGACGTGTTGCTGGATACAACCTCGATGTGTTCCATCCGCAAAGCGAGCGCCCTTACACTCAAGACGGTAGTGTCAATCTAGCGCACCTCTTAGTGGGCAGCGAAGGCACATTGGCTTACTTCAAATCGCTTGAACTCAAACTAGCGCCATTACCGCAACACAAGGTGCTTGGAGTAGTGAACTTCGCCAGCTTCTTTAAAGCGATGGATAGCGCGCAGCATATTGTCAAACTGGGGCCTACTGCTGTTGAGTTAGTGGATCGCACCATGATTGACTTAGCGCGCCACAACCCGAGTTTCAAGAAAACCATTGAGACAGCGCTGATTGATGCTAATGCTCAAACGCCTGAAGCCATTTTATTAGTAGAGTTCTCAGGAGAAGCGCATGCGCCCTTGCTCGAGAAACTCAAATCCTTGCAAAGCCTCATGAGCGACTTGGGACTTCCGGGTTCAGTAGTTGCAATGCCTGATGCGGGCTTACAAAAGAATTTATGGGAAGTGCGTAAGGCCGGCTTAAATATTATGATGAGTCTGAAGGGTGACGGTAAGCCAGTCAGCTTCATTGAAGACTGCGCAGTCCCACTAGAAAGTCTTGCTGAATACACCCAAGCACTGACAGATGTATTTTCTAAATACGGCTCGCGTGGGACTTGGTATGCGCATGCTTCTGTTGGCACCCTCCATGTCCGCCCGATCTTAGATATGCGTCGCGATGGCGCACAAAAGATGCGTGCAGTTGCAGAAGAAGCTTCAGCACTCGTTCGAAAATACAAAGGCGCCTATAGCGGCGAGCACGGCGATGGACTGTGCCGTGGCGAATGGATCTCTTGGCAGTTTGGCCCCAAGATTACTGAAGCTCTCGCAGAAATCAAGCATGCGTTTGATCCCAATGGATTATTTAATCCCGGCAAGATCATTGATCCACCCAAGATGGATGATGCAAGCAACTTCCGCTTTCCGCCAAGCTATAAAGTGATTCCACTGCAACCGGCTTTAGATTGGTCTGCCTGGAACGTACAAAACAATCCCGTTACTGAAGAAACGAGTGCGCCTGGTACTGGCGGCGACCCTGCAATGGGCTTAGCCAAAGCCGTTGAGATGTGCAATAACAATGGCCACTGCCGCAAGTTCGATGCAGAAGTGATGTGCCCAAGCTATCGCGTTACACGCGATGAAAAACACCTCACCCGTGGTCGCGCCAACACCCTGCGTCTCGCACTCTCCAATCAACTGGATATCAAAGATGAAAGCTCACCACTCGGAAGCGATGCCATTAAAGAAGTAATGGAGCTCTGTGTCAGTTGCAAAGCCTGCCGTCGTGAATGCCCAACTGGCGTAGACATGGCGAAGATGAAAATTGAGTTTCTGTCAGCCTATAAGAAGCGAACCGGTCATACGCTGCGCGATTTAGCAGTTGCCTACCTACCTAAATACGCCCCAATAATTAGCAGTATTCCAGGCCTTCCTGCCCTACTCAATCTTCGCAATCACATTGCGCCGATTGCTAAATTGCAAGAATGGGTCATGGGAATCTCTGCTCAAAGAAGTCTACCGATCTGGAAATCCAAAACATTCTGGAGCGATAAGAGCGCTATTACATCCTATCAATTTACCCCGGCAGAGCTGAGTAAGGCCGATACAAATGGCAATAAGGGTGTGGTGCTGTTAGCCGACACCTTCAATGCTTACTTTGAAGATGAAAACTTACAAGCCGCATTAGCTGTTCTGAAGGCTGCTGGATATCGTGTACATATTCCACAGAAGCGCTTGGATCAGCAAAACGCACAAGCAAGCTCAACACCAAATAGCTGCTCTAAAGAATTCTGCTGTGGTCGCACTTACCTAGCCGCCGGTATGGTGGATAAGGCTAAAGCCAGCTTAGATGAATTAGTAAATCATCTTGCCCCGTTTGCTGAAAAAGATATCCCGATAATTGGTCTCGAGCCTTCTTGCCTCTTTACCTTAAAGGATGAAGCATTGGTGATGGGTTTTGGTGAACGCGGAGTGACGGTAGGTCAGCATGTACAGCTTTTAGAGGAGTTCTTAGCTAGCGAAGTAAAGAGTGGGAAGCTCAAGCTGCAATTAAAACCTGCTTCGCGCCCCGTGTTATTTCATGGGCATTGCCATCAAAAATCATTTGCTGCTGTTACGCCAGCAATGGAACTCTTAAAGCTAATCCCCAATGCTGAGCCTAAGCTTATTGAGTCCTCTTGTTGCGGCATGGCGGGTAGCTTTGGTTATGAAGCCGAACATATTGAAGTGTCAAAGCAAATGGCAGAAGCCAGCCTATTGCCTGCAATACGTAAAGCGCCAGATAGTTGGGTGGTTGCGGATGGAACAAGCTGTCGCCACCAAATTGTCGATGGCACACAAAGAGATGCTGTGCATATTGCCAAAATTCTGGCAGCCCATCTCTAAACCAAATTACTAGGGTGATTGACTTAGCGCATTACGCCGTAAGCGAGCATCAAAAGTGTTCCAGTCAATAAGGCTGGAACGAGACGGCGTGTTGGCTTAGACACCATCACGCCAATACTGAGAACGCAGATCAGAATCCGAATCCATACAGGGACGGTTGCCAGAAGGCCAATCGGCATCAAAATCATTCTGACCACTAAGGCAGCAACCATCGCATAAGTTACTGCTGCGAGCCAGCGAAAGATCTCGCTATCTTGATTAATTCGTTTTGCAAGAAGGACACCAATCGCGCGACAGAAGTAGGTCCCGATTGTGGCGCCAGCTAAGGCAATCCATAAACCCCATCCTTGAAGAGCGGCATTCATCAGCTGACGACCCCTGCTTTCTTACGCAATACCTTGCGATCAAAGAAGTAAGCAGCTGTACCTGCTACCAAGCCAGTAGTGAGCAAGCTAGTATCGCGATCCAAGATGAAGAAAAAAGGTCCGAGCACAAAGCCCAAGCCAATTGCAATCCGATTAATCCAAGGCTTGACCTCGGTAAAGGTCAGCAAAAAGAATAATGGGTTGATGAAAACGAGGCCAAGCGTAATTGCAGCGGGAACCATACCGGCTAGAAAATATCCCAAGATAGTTCCGGGAATAGAGATGAGCCAACATAACAATCCCAAGCCAACAAAATAACTCAGGCGATGTTTTGCTTCCATCGTCTGAAACTCGCGCATCGAGATCGCCCAAGCGGTCATTGCTAACAAATGCACCGAAGCATAGAGGCGATGATTGCGATCTTTCTCATGGAACTGCGGAAAGAGGGTTACTGTCATCGTGATGAAGCGAGTAGACGTCAGTGATACGGCCAAAATGATTGCCAAGACTGATGATCCAGTAATCGCCATTTCCAGCAAAACTACCTGGCCAGGCAAGGCAAACATTAAGAAGCTGGTGGCTCCAGTGAACCAAGCATCCATTCCATTGGTTTTGCCCATCGCCCCAAAGCCCACCATGCCAGCAAACAAGACCATGGCTGGCGCCCCTGCAGCATCCCGAATGCCGGTCCAGAAAGCCTCACTGCGATTTTTAAAACGCTGTGCTGCTGAACCCTCTAGAGCAATTTCGCTAGGGTCTATATACGGTTGATCGGCTGATGACATGAAATCATTGTAAGTGAGATGGGGGCAACATTTCCAAACCGAGCTTAAGAACCCAACGCCCACTGGATATGCTCGGCGACCAAGGCGTCTGCCACGGGCAAAGCATCGCTCAGAGCCCTTCGCAGCAAGTCTTTATCTGCCTTAGGTACAGCGCTATCAGCTAGAGCATTGCCCATAGCCACCGCTAAGTTTCTGCGCCAGCGGGAGTAACCGATACGGCGGATGGCACTGCCCTCATGGCGCTTTTCAAATTCATCCTCAGCCCAAGACCAAAGTTGCAAGAGACTTGCTCTGCCAAGGCCATGACGCTCAGCAAAATCTGGCAAGGTAGATCTTTGCGCAAATTTATTCCAAGGGCAAATCAATTGGCAGTCATCGCATCCGTAAACGCGATTACCCATCGCCCTACGAAACTCTAACGGAATGGCATCCGGATTTTCAATCGTTAAATACGAGATGCAGCGTCGCGCATCTAATTGGTAAGGCGCAGTAATGGCCTGTGTTGGGCAAATATCAATACAGGCTTGGCAGGTTCCACAATGGGACTCTTCTTCTTGGTCAATCGGTAGTGGAACATCGACTAGGATTTCACCTAAAAAGAATGTCGATCCGGATTCACGATTTAGCAGCAGTGTATGTTTACCTCGCCAGCCTAAGCCTGCCTTACGAGCCAACTCAACCTCCATCAATGGCGCTGAATCCGTAAAGACACGATAACCAAACGATCCAATTTTCTTTTCAATCAGTTGCGCAAATTCTTGTAAACGATTACGCATGACCTTGTGATAGTCGCGCCCTCTTGCATACACTGAGACCACAGCTTGAGTAGAGTCCTTCAATCTATCCCACTCATTGTCAAAATCAATGGTGGGTGATAGGTAATTCATGGTGACGCAAATGACTCTGACGGCTCCTGGAACTAGCATGCTCGGATCAGAGCGAACATTGGCATGCCTAGACATATATTCCATCTGACCATGGCGACCCTGCTCTAACCACTCATGCAGCCTATCTGTAGCTGATCCAAGATGGGTATCGGTAATACGCAAACCATCAAAACCGAGCACACGAGATTGCTCATCTAGCCATTCACGCAGATTGGCTTGATCAACAGAGTTCGGTATTTGAGAAGAAGTCATTAGGAATACAGAATGTAGCTCAATAATTGAATAAACTAGGCAAATGGCTCAGAATTCATTTAATCAATATTGTAGGCAAGAAGCGGATACCACTGCTTTAGCGCAAAAGCTTGCCAGCAGCCTTAGCCATCTTTTCCAAGCAGATCAAAGCGCTCACCTCAATATCTCCCTAGAGGGTGATCTGGGAGCCGGCAAGACCACCTTTGCTCGCCATCTAATACAAGCGCTGGGATATGAGGGTCGAGTCAAGAGTCCCACCTACACTTTGTGTGAGCCTTACCCCATTCAAATGAATCGCAGCAATCCATCCACTGCTACAAATGTCACAGCACACCACTTCGATCTCTACCGCATGAGAGATCCGCTAGAGTGGCAAGAAGCTGGCTTTGCAGAGCATTTTGATGAGCCCGGATTCTGTTTAGTGGAGTGGCCAGAAAAAGCCGAAGGCACCCTGCCCGCTTTTGATATTGAAATTCATCTTCTTACTGGTGATGACGAGAATGCAAGAGATATTAGTTTCAAAGCCAACTCCACCCAAGGAATAGTTGTTATCGAAAAGATGCAAACCCAATAGAGATGAGCAAACCCCTGATTAATTCCTCCAGAAGAAAGCATCTCAAGACTTCAGCAAAGATGTTGGGCTTTATCCTCTTCTTCAGTGAGGCGGAGATCGCTTGGGGATCCAAGATTTTGGGTGTACGTATCTGGCCCGCAGAGGATTACACGCGCATCACCCTAGAGTCAGATAAAGCATTACCGATTACCCAGCAACTGCTTACCAATCCCGATCGCTTAGTGGTCGATGTTCAAGGTATGGAATTGAATTCCACCCTGAAAGACTTAGTTGCCAAAGTCAAACCGAACGATCCTTATGTTTCACAAATTCGAGTAGGTCAATTCCAGCCTGGCATGGTGCGCTTGGTATTTGATCTTAAGGAGCCAGTCAAACCTCAGCTCTTTACGCTAGATCCCATTGCCGAGTATCAATACCGTATGGTGCTCGATCTCTACCCCGCGATCCCGCCCGATCCTTTAATGGAATTAGTGAAGAGCAGTGCCCGCAAAGAAAGTGCTCTAGAAAAAGCCAACGAAGAGATTGACCTGATTGCACAGTTCGCTACCAAAAAAGAAAAGGATGCCCCAAGGGCTCCGGTAGCTCAAGCAATCCCAGATGTGAAGGAGCCTCCTGCGCTAGCAAAACATAAACGACTCATCACTATTGCAATCGATGCTGGTCATGGCGGAGAAGATCCAGGCGCAATTGGCACTATGGGCTCCAAAGAAAAGCATGTAGTGCTCTCAATTGCCAAACGCTTGCGTGACAAGATTGAAAATGATCCCTATATGCGTCCGTTCCTCACTAGAGATGGTGATTACTTTGTACCGCTACATACTCGCGTACAAAAAGCACGTCGAGTAGAAGCAGATCTATTTGTCTCCATTCATGCAGATGCCTTTATTGAGCCAAGAGCAAAAGGGGCTTCAGTCTTTGCCTTATCTCAAATGGGTGCCAGTAGCACTACCGCCCGCTGGATGGCTAATAAAGAAAATGCCTCCGACCTCATTGGTGGCATCAATATCAAAACCCAAGATAAGCAATTAGCAAATCTATTGCTGGATATGTCTACAACTGCCCAGATCAAAGACTCACTTCAAGTAGGCACATCGATCCTCAAACAAATTAGTGGATTTGCACCGCTACACAAAGGGAAAGTTGAGCAAGCCAGCTTTGCGGTTCTCAAGGCCCCCGATATCCCATCTATCCTGGTAGAAACTGCCTTTATTAGCAACCCTCAGGAAGAGGCTCGCCTCAATGACGACGCCTACCAAGACCGTATTGCAGAGGCTATTTTGAGGGGAATTAAGGACTATTTCTCAAAAAATCCACCAGTTGCTAGACGGGCAAACGCGTAGCGCTCTTGTAACTACAAGGCGTAGAGGGAAAACTCAGCAAACCGAGGCAAGGCCAACCAAGTTCTTGCTATAATTTCTGTCTTACTGGGTCGGTAGCTCAGTCGGTAGAGCAGCGGACTTTTAATCCGTTGGTCGCGAGTTCGAATCTCGCCCGACCCACCAGCATCAAGAAACCCTCACTAGCAATAGTGGGGGTTTTGTCTTTCTAGGTTGGTGAAATGTGTGGACTGTTCGGAACAATAGGCAATCTATTGGACGTTTCGAGTGGGGATGGAAGGCGCTGGGTTACCGTGGAGGGCCGTGGGGGGCTCTAAGAACTGCAGTATTTCCAAATGAACTCACCGGCAAAGTCCATAAAGCAGAGAAATACCTCATCCATCTTATCTGCCATTTCATCTGCTTTTTCATCAATGTCAGAATTTTTGTCAATTTTCCATATTTGATGAACTACTACATTGTTGGCTATTTCATCTGCAACTTTAAAGTTCCAGAAATGCGCTCTATTTCCTCGTGTAATTGACGAAATCCTTGTTGATGACTGGCTTGCCAAATCCTCAATAGCTCTAGTTATCAACTTGCTCGACTCATCATAATGAAAGGTCATAGTATTTCTTATGATGCCAATCAAGCCCTCTAATTCAGCCCTTCTATCACCTTTTGGCAAAAATCTAATCAGTTGATCAAATGATTGTTTGGTTCTTATATCGCAATTCTCAACCACCTTAAGTAGAAGCGGGTCTTTTGATATTGCATCTATAACCTGGAAACCTTCGTAAAGATGACTCATTTGGGTCCTGATGAAATACATACCAGCACCTTTTTGGCGATATGTTTTGTGCGGTAACTGAGGCTTTCTCCATTCTCCTAGAGCTTGATTTGCTAAAGACATATCGTTACACGCCATCATCAACTTAATTACGGTGGCACCGCTTTTTCCTCGACTTTTTAAAACATCGATATTGACTGATTTTGAGACTGTTGAACGCATCGCTGTAGTTGGAACCTGGTATTTAGAAAAACTGTTTGTGAATTAAAAAACTATATTGTCGTGTTTCCCGAAAACCTAGGCTTTCTCTGCCCTACTCCTGCGATTTCTCTGCTCAAACTCAATAGCTTCTTCTAATACGGCTTTTTGACGTGCAGCCTCAAGAGCAACTTCTTTTTGTTGCTTAATTAAGTGCTTGCCTGTAATCACGTGCCGGTCATTAAGCAGTGACTCTAATGTGGGCTTACCCTTCCCAGGGGAATCTTTCCACATCGGTTTTTTATAAATTCATGCTATAATGTAATCATGCGGCATGAATATAGGAGAATGCTATGGGCGCAGTAATAGATCATCAAGTTATTAAATCCATTGGATCCAGTGGGCAGATCTCGCTTGGGAAAGAGCATGCAGGACGTCAGGTATTAGTGGAAACGCCTGAACCTGGCGTTTGGGTGATTCGTACCGCAACAGTTATCCCCGACAATGAGCGTTGGATACATACGCCAGCCATTAAAAAGGACTTATCAGCAGCATTAGCCTGGGCACAAAAATCGCCGACCAAAGCAACTGACCTTTCTAAACTAAAAATGGCTAAAGCTCATGGCGCGAAACGCAAAGCCTGAACCCTTAGTTGAGCTTGATCTGAATAACCCCATCTTCCAATCAACCTGGGAGAGTCTGGAGCCAACTGAGCAAGAGAAAGCCTTTGCCACTTTTGAGAAAATCACGCAATTGACCTGGAACCAGGTTTACCGCGATAAGGGATTAAAGTGGGAAAAGATTCATAGTATTCCCACACCAAAAGGCATTGATGCACTCTACTCATTTCGAGTTAGCAAATCAGTCCGGGGAATTGGCTTCAGAGAAGATCATTTCCTAAGGGTTTTATTAATTGAACCAGATCATGATGCCGCTTATGGAAAAAAATAAACTGCCAAACAAAAGCGTTGGTTACACCACTGTTGAGCAGATCCTCAATTCGCCTGATCCCGATATTGTTGGATCTTATTACGCCATGCAACGTGCTGGGCAAGCAGCAATTGACTTAGCAATTCAAACGAACACCGCAATCGTAACTACCGTTGATGGCAAGATAGTGCGGATCCCTGCCGCAGAACTCATTAAGCAGCGGCAACTTACGGTCTAAACACCGTTGGTCGCGAGTTCGAATCTCGCCCGACCCACCAGTAATACCAAAAGCCACCTTCGGGTGGCTTTTTTTTGACTCAAGATCGCTTTGGGTACAAAGGCAAAATTAGGGTAATGTATATCTAAGATGAAATACATTGCCCGGGTAAACATGGCCTACAAAAAATTACTAAGTACTAGCTTGCTCGCTCTCGTCGCTGGATGCCAAAGTACGCCCGTAATAGTTCCTGCATTAAAAGATCCCGGGGGAGATGTTAGCCTCATTTTTAACCGTGAAAATAAGATATTAGCCAGCCGAGAAAATGCAAGGGTGTATGTAGACAGCACTGAAGTATGTGCCATTCCGAATGGTGATAGTTGCCAGATCAATATCCAGTCAGGCACTCATGCCCTGAAAGTAGACAATCCTTGGTCTTATTCTTATGGGATGTTTTCTAAGAGCTATGAATTTTCAAGCGGTAAAACCTATCGATTCATTATTTCACCAAACAACCCAGACTTGATTGTCAACATGGTTGGCACTGGAAGCATTATTTATAACGAAGCTAATAGGACAGCCACAACTAGCGACAATGGTGACTTCACCATGAAACTAGCCGATTAACCGTCAACTGTAGCAACCCCTCATGACAATTTATTGATTTATTAATTGCAATCGGGGATTTTAAAAAAACGTCATCTTTCCCACACACTGATTCGGTAGTTTCATACATAAGCTGTCTTATTTAAAAGAGTGCAAATTGCAAAACTTAATTTTTCAAAGTGACACCACCCTGATCCTCGCCCTGTTGATTGGCTTCACAAGTCTTTCAACTCTGATTACTTGGCTTGTTATCCACCCAGAGAATAAACACTTCGTTGAACAATATGAAGGGATTGTTGCCCCCTTCTTTAGTCTTCCTGCAGTGCTGTTTTCACTAACTGCCGCCCTCCTGGCAACATCTATCTGGGACAACTACAGTATCGCCACTAAGGCTATTAAAAACGAGAGTCAGGGCATTCTCAACATTATCAGTCTCGCTAATTCAATCCCAATACCCAAAGAAATTGATCTGCCTGGAGCTGCAAAGACATATACACAGTCCATCATTCATGATGAATGGAAAACATTATCGAAAAATCGATCCATATCACCAGAGGCTGATGAAAAATTTATCGCTTTGAGAGCAACTACATTTAAAGCCGCAAACATGCTCCCCGATAAGGCTGAATCTAAAGCGTTATTAAGCGCATTCAATTTAGTCAACACTGCCCGAGAAACGCGACTAGCCTATGCCACTATCGATGTCCATCCTATTCGTTGGTATGCATTACTCTTTTTAGGTGTTTTGGTTTTGATTACCGTTGCCTTTACCCACTCTTCCAAGCCCAAGGCTTTGATGCTAGCCATGCTCATCTCAACCCTCACCATCACCACTCCGCTTTGCATCATCTCCTTGACTTTTAGTAATCCCTATCAAGGTTTGATTTCCATCTCTAATGCGCCTTATTTGCAGATTACCAATTAAGTAGAAAATGATGGGTGGATGAAGTTATTCTCGCCCGACACGCCCGCAATAAAAAAGCCACCCTTGGGTGGCTTTTTCTTTATTCGGTCAACTATTTTCTAGTGACCTCATGACAATCAGCAACCGGACCAGCATCTTTATTCTTTGGAACAGTTGTAGTGGTAGCAAAACACACTGCAAGTTGATTAGGATTGAGTACTTTAAAACTATAAGTACCATCTTGGTCAGCCATAGCACCGCTCACCATATCAGCGCTCACGGAGCCAACGATGGGTACAGTATGTCCAGCGATACTAAAGGTACCTGAAAAGGCGCGATTCTTTTGCTGATCAAACTTATAAGTCACTACTGATTTCAAAAAACGAATTTCACCAGACTTACCATTCGGATAGTGGGTGCCTGCACCAATAACAGCATCATTAGTCTCGCCAACCCAAGTACCAATCAAATTTGGCGCCTGTTGAGCTGAAGCCAACTGGCAAGTGGCGAATAAACATCCAAATAAAGGCAATACAAACAATCTTTTGAAACTGAAAAATTGAGTGCCCATGGTGCACCTTTCATTAATGATCCGCTAGAGCAGAGTCCATCGAGTGCGATAGTTTTAGCAAAATGTTAAAACAGCTAAACGAGGTTATTTAATTAAACCACTAGTAAATACTGCGTGTCCTTGCTAACACGCACCACTATGGTGATATTGCTATTAACAAGGTAAATTCCTGAAATCCGTTGGTCGCGAGTTTGAACCTCGCCCGACCCACCAGTAATACAAAAGCCACCTTCGGGTGGCTTTTTCTTTTGGCTGGTAACTCATCAATGCGTAAATATCACGCAACAGGATCTTAATAAATTTGCCAGCCACCAATCGATATTAGACTCGGGCCACCCTCTTCTGAATTTGCTTCATTATTAATTGCCCTAGCCTCCCGCCTTCTTGCTGCCGCCTCTTCTCGACGAGCCTCCACCTGAAGATCTTTATTTAAGCCAGGGGCATCCACTGGCCTTCTGATGAAAATTCGGTAATTTCCATTAAGCCCGTCACATAGGGGCGTTACGGGCGAGGAAGCTATAGCGCCACTTGCCCATCTAGCCGTGAATGAGGGAGCTTCGTAACAGCTACCCTCAGCTTTTAGCATAGCCTTGCTGATATCTGGGGTTAACTCAATTCGATGAGGCGCAATACCTATGCTCTCATTATTACTGCTAATCAATGCCCCCTCTGGAACTGAGAGAACTGTAATGGAGCCCATACATGCACTTAATGTGAATGCCGGCAAAACAACCATAAGGAGACTTTTAATCATTATTTTTCTAACGGAATTGGGCTATTAGATACTATACATCCTGGTTAATACCCACCAATGAAGGCTAATTCCATCCGTTGGTGGTGAGTTTGAATCTCGCTGGGTCCACCATCAACACCAAAAGCGACCCTCTGATGGTTTTTCACTTCTACTCCACCTCTTACTCGGAAGCATCTATCCAAGTCGGATGCTTAATCATCACTGAGTTAAATAGATCTGACTCAAGTTGTTGATTTAGCCATGTCTTGACTGAGGAAAATGGTAAGCCTTCAAACCGCTGCGGATTCACTCCAGCAAACTGTCTGATAAATGGAAAAATGGCTACATCCACCAAAGACTTCTTATCGCCCATCAAATACTTGCTTGATTGGAGAGCGTACTCCATCGGTTTAAGCATGAGCTCTATAGCGCTATTGAGAACATCCTCTTGGTTCAGATCCGGAAATCGATTTGGATACTTGTACTGGTCTAGCAGTACTTTAAATGGACCATCATTTTTCTCAACCCATGTCTGAGAAACTTCTTTATCAACTTCGCCCCAGCCATCAGGGTCAGACTGCTCTAAAGCCCAGCGCATGATATCCAAGCTCTGGTCCAAGATCAGCCCATCAACACATAGAACTGGCACAGTTCCTTTTGGTGATACCAGCAGCATAGATTTCGGCTTATCTCTTAATGCAATCTCTCTGTGCTCAACCTGAATTCCAGCATACTTTAATGCCATGCGCGCCCGCATTGCATAAGGGCACCTTCGGTATGAGTACAAAATTGGCATCATTGATAACTAACCTAAGAACATTAATATTGCCGCGAGCGCCATCAAGGCCGTAGCAAACCACCCCAAAAATAATAGGATCTTTCCAGCAGTATGAGGTCCCATAACGGAGGCCCTGGAAGCCAGAACCAGAATCGCCACCATCAATGGCACAGCAACGACGCCGTTAATTACGGCACTCCAAAACAATGCCTTCATGGGGCTAATGGGAGAGTACTGAATCACGAGTGCGCCTAATACACTGAGTGCAATTACTGCATAAAATCTTACTGCATGCGAAGGGGTATCTTCAAGACTTGCTGGCCAGCCAAATACTTCAGATAAAGCATACGCAGCAGAACCTGCTAGAACTGGAACACCCATTAAACCTACACCTAGAATTCCTAAAGAAAATAAGAGATAAGCAAAATTTCCAGCAAGAGGCTTTAGCGCAGATGCCGCCTGGGAAGCTGTATTGATATCATTAATACCGGCAGCATGCAAAGTCACAGCGGTAGCCAAAATAATGCAGTAGGCAGCTACATTAGAATACAGCATACCGCTCCAGGTGTCCCATTTCATACGACGCAACTCAGACTTAATGGTGGCACTATTCTCAGAGAGTAAATCAACTTGATGGTGACCTTTCATCTCCTCAACCTCCTGAGAGGCCTGCCAAAAAAATAAGTAAGGGCTAATCGTCGTACCAAAAATTCCTACGATGACTGCGGCAGCTTCGGGAGAAAAGCTGAACTTTGGAAACAAAGTGCTCCAGAGAACTTCACCCCAAGGAACGTGCACCGTAAATAAAACCGCTGCATAAGCCAACAAAGACAGCGTTAACCATCTCAGAAAAAAAACATAACGGTGATATGGCACCAGTATTTGCAATACGAGGGTAAGCATGACAAAGAAGGCTGTCATGATGTGCCAATTAACTCCAGTTACAAGTTCGGCGACCTCACCCATGGCAGCAATATCGGCGGCAATATTTAAGACATTAGCAATGAGTAATAAAAGCACCAAACAGAACAAGACCGCAGGCGGAAAAGTGGTTTTAATGTTGGCCGCTAAACCGCGCCCCGTCACCCGACCAATACGTGCACACAAAAGCTGGATTGCCGACATTAAGGGGTAGGCAACTGGCATAGTCCACAACATATTGAGGCCAAACTGAGCGCCAGCCTGAGAATACGTAACGATTCCGCTTGGGTCATCATCTGCAACGCCCGTCACTAATCCCGGCCCAACACGGGTTAAGGGATGAGCTTTAATGCGGGCCCAGATGCTGCGAATATTCATAAATGGGAAGATGTAGGGTGTTCAATCACTTAAGCCTTATCAAGTTAGCACGAAAGATCATCGCAAATGATTTTAATAAGCGAAAAGCGCGTTTTGGGCCTTTATTGAGATAACTGTATTGATCTAATAAATAGATAATTAGTATCTAAATTATTTATTATGCAAATAAATAAATAGCCTCTAGAATGGTACCTGTTGTGAATCAACTATTTCATTTTTTACAGGAGAAACCCATGTCACTAATTAACACACAAGTTCCACCATTCAAGACCCAGGCTTTCCACAACGGTAAGTTTGTCACTATTTCCGATGAGACTCTCAAAGGAAAATGGTCAGTATTGATTTTCATGCCAGCAGCATTCACATTCAACTGCCCAACAGAAATTGAAGATGCAGCTGATAACTATGCAGAATTCCAGAAGATGGGTGCAGAGGTATACATCATTACTACTGATACACATTTCTCACACAAAGTATGGCATGAGACTTCACCTGCAGTAGGCAAGGCTAAGTTCCCATTGGTTGGCGATCCAACCCATACATTGACACGTGGTTTTGGCGTACACATTGAAGAAGAAGGTCTCGCATTGCGCGGCACATTCATCATCAATCCAGAAGGCGTTATCAAAACAGCTGAAGTTCACTCAAATGAAATCGCTCGCGATATCTCTGAGACGTTGCGTAAGCTCAAAGCCGCTCAGTACACAGCAGCTCATCCAGGTGAAGTATGCCCAGCTAAGTGGAAAGAAGGCGCAGCTACATTGACTCCATCTTTAGACCTCGTAGGCAAGATCTAATCATCGAAGTCAGCAGTAACTAGCAATCAATAGACTCTCTTCGGAGAGTCTATTGGGCAGGATGAGCAGCAGAAGCCCTGCCCAATAGACTCATCAAGATTAAATACCAAGGAATACATCATGTTAGATGCAAACATCAAGGCTCAACTCAAGGCCTATTTTGAAAAAATTGAGAGCCCAATTGTTTTAGAGGCAACATTGGATGACAGCGCCCATTCCGCTCAGATGTTGGAGTTATTAAATGAGGTTGCCGAGCAATCTCCTAAGATCACAGTAAAAACCTCTGGTAGTAGCAAAAACATCCCTAGCTTTACTGTCGCTAAGGTTGATGAACTTGCTCGTATTGCATTCTCAGGGTTGCCAATGGGTCATGAGATGACTTCTTTCATCTTGGCTATTTTGCAATCAAGCGGCTATCCACCAAAAGTTGAGCAAGACGTCATTGAGAGCATTAAAGGGTTGGAAGGTAAAAAGCGCTTCCAGACATTTATCTCTTTGTCATGCCACAACTGCCCTGATGTTGTTCAAGCCTTGAACCTCATGGCTGCACTCAATCCCAACATCGAACATGAAATGATTGATGGTGCCCTCTTCCAAGGTTTAGTAGATCAATATCAAATCATGGCTGTACCTACCGTGATTCTGAATGGTGAAGTCTTTGGCCAAGGCCGTATGAGTGTTGAAGAAATTGCCGCCAAACTAGATACCAACTCTTCAGCACGTGATGCAGAAAAATTGAACGCTAAAGATGCCTATGATTCTTTAATTATTGGCGGTGGTCCAGCAGGTGCTTCAGCAGCGATCTACTCTGCTCGTAAAGGCATTAGGACTGGTGTAGTGGCTCAGAAATTCGGCGGTCAAGTTGCTGATACTGTTGGCATTGAAAACTTCATTTCTGTTAAAGAAACTGAAGGGCCTAAATTAGTGATGGCGCTTGAGCAGCACGTGAAGGAATATGAAGTTGATGTCATGAACTTGCAAACTGCCAAGAGCTTAAGCAAGACTGGTGAAGAAATTGCCATCACCCTAGAAAATGGCGCGGTTCTGAAAAGTAAGACCGTCATCTTGAGCACTGGTGCACGCTGGCGCGAAATGAATGTGCCGGGCGAGCAAGAGTACCGAGGCAAGGGCGTAGCTTACTGCCCACACTGCGATGGCCCCTTGTACAAGGGGAAACGCGTTGCCGTGATCGGCGGAGGAAACTCTGGAGTGGAAGCTGCAATTGATTTGGCTGGCATTGTCAGTCATGTCACCTTGATTGAATTCGACACCAAGTTACGTGCTGATGCAGTCCTGCAAAAGAAATTAAATAGCATGCCGAACGTAACCATTATTACCAACGCTTTGAGCAAAGAAGTGTTGGGTGCGGATGGCAAAGTAACCACCCTGAGATATGAAGATCGTGCTGATAATCAAATGCATGAACTTGCCCTTGAAGGCATCTTTGTGCAAATTGGTTTATTGCCAAATACCGATTGGCTCAAAGGTGTGATTGATTTATCCCCTCGTGGCGAAGTCATTATTGACGCCAAAGGAGAGACATCAATGCCTGGAGTATTTGCTGCAGGAGATTGCACCACCGTGCCTTATAAGCAAATCATTATTGCTATGGGTGAAGGTGCAAAAGCCTCCCTCTCAGCGTTTGACTATTTGATTCGATCATAAGATCTTCAAAGCACCCTGAATGTAGAAAAGCCCCGAATCGCTCGGGGCTTTTTTTATTTCAAATGGGTAACTTCGCACGCATCATTAAGGGTATAAACCACGCATCTGCCGAGCCTTCAGAATACGTTCACACCCTACAATAAAGGTTGCAGTTCTCAAGCTCACATCATGCCTCTTGGCTACATCACAAATGCCCTTGAAGGCATCGACCATCAAAATATCTAGACGATTGTTAATTTCTTCCTCAGTCCAGAAGAAGCTAGAAAAATCTTGCACCCACTCGAAGTAACTTACAGTCACACCACCAGCATTGGCAATGACATCAGGCACAACCGTGATATTCATATCCCGCAAGATGTCATCCGCCTCTGGTGTAGTAGGTCCATTGGCACCCTCCACAATTAACTTCGCCTGAATGCTCGCAGCATTAGCGGGCGTAATTTGAGACTCTAATGCAGCTGGTATCAAAATATCGCACGGTGATGACCAAAATTGTTGACTGGTAATGGATTCACCAGGAAAGCCATTAATCTCACGAGCAATTGAGGCATGATCAAGCAAAGCATCGATATCAAATCCATTGGGGTTGTACAAAGCACCAGAGTGATCTTGAATTGCCACTACCTTAGCGCCAGCCTGAGCAAATAGACGCGCTGCATGACCGCCAACATTACCTAGGCCTTGAATCGCTATCCGCGCTCCAGAGAGCTCACGATTCATTTGCCCATAAGCCTCTCTTGCCACCACGAATACACCTCGACCAGTCGCATCCCTTCTTCCCAAACTTCCACCGAGCGAGATGGGTTTGCCTGTAACAACTCCGGAAGTGGTGTAACCCTGATTAACGCAATAGGTGTCCATCATCCACGCCATAATTTGCTCATTGGTATTGACGTCAGGCGCTGGAATATCTTTTTGAGGACCAATCATCATATTGATCTCACTAGTAAAGCGCCTAGTCATTCTTTCAAGCTCGGATTGCGATAGCTTTTTAGGATCGACACGAATGCCCCCTTTTGCCCCACCAAATGGAACATTCACAACTGCAGTTTTAATCGACATCCATGCCGATAAAGCAGTGACCTCAGATAGCGTGACATCCGGATGAAAACGAATACCGCCCTTACCCGGACCGCGAGATAAATTGTGGTGTACCCGATATCCTTCAAAATGGGCAATGGTACCGTTATCTAACTCTATAGGGACATCCACAATTAAAGATCGCTTTGGTCGCTTTAAAGTCTCTACCCAGCGTGTCAGTGGACCTAGATAAGGAGTTACACGATCAATCTGTTCGAGGTATGTGCCCCAAGCACCAAGATTTTTAGGGTCTAAATAAGATGCAATTTCATGGCTCATAGGCGCTCCAGAGGGTGACGTAATTAACTTAAGTACATATTACGCCTTAGATAGAGCAACATACCCAATATCTAGATTCCCATAATGCAAATACGTTTAATTGGGTGGTACAAATAAAAAATCCCCCGAATTAGCTCTCGGAGGATTCTTTATCTTAAATTGTAAATTTGTTACTTTGCTTGATGTGCCATCAGCAAAAGCTCTGCCAAATGCTTTACCTTGCGGCCAGTTTCTTGTTCGATCTGCTCTCGGCAACTAAAGCCATTGGTGAGAATGATCGTTTCTTGATCGGCAGCTCGGACAGCCGGAAGTAATACCAATTCTCCAACCGCTTTAGATATTTCCACATGCTCAGGATTAAATCCAAAGGAACCTGCCATGCCGCAACAACCGCTATCGATGTAATTCACCTTTGCACCTAAAGCAGCTAACAAGGCTACATCACCTTTGGTACCAAATAAAGACTTCTGATGGCAATGGGAGTGAACCAAAATATTGCAGTCTAGAGGTGGTGGTGTATAGCCCTTCTCATGCAGGAAGTCTCCAAGCAAATAAGTGCTAGAAGCCAAGAGTTGCGCTCTTGGATCGTGAGGAAAGAACTTTAATAGTTCATCTTTAAATACTGACATACAGCCAGGCTCAAGACCCACTACGGCGATAGGTGAATTTGGATCTGCGTTAATTTCATCCCCAATAGCATCCAGAATCTTCTCTAGTTTTTGCTTGGCGAGATCTAAATAACCAAAGTCATACAAAGGACGGCCGCAGCATAGCGGGGTCTTTGGCAGGGTTGCTTCAAAGCCAGCATGAGCCAGAACTTCTACTGCCGCATTAGCAACCTCAGGATGAAAGTGCTCGCAGAAAGTATCTACCCAGAGAATGACTTTCTTCTGCCCAGTACTTGCACTCTTTGATTTCTCAAATTGCTTTCTGAAAGATTGGTTTGCAAACTTAGGCAAGCTACGCTCTTGTGCTACGCCTCCAACCCATTTAGCTAGACTAGATAGCACCGGTGTTTGCATCATCCCATTGATCAGCCAAGAGAACTTGCTAGCTAGTGGCGCCCAGTCACCAATCCGCCCCATAGTGAGAGCCTGACGAGGCCTACTATTGGTCTCGTGATAGTGAGATAAGAACTCCGCCTTATAGGAAGCCATATCCACGTGCGCAGGACAATCCGACTTGCAACCTTTGCAAGAGAGGCAAGTATCGAGAGCATCTTTAAGCTCTTCGCTTTCCCAGCCATCCTTAATCACTTCACCTTGGAGCATTTCCCAAAAGAGTCGTGAGCGTCCACGAGTGGAGAAGCGCTCTTCTTTAGTAGCGCGATAGCTTGGACACATCGTACCAATTTTTTCACTACGACACTTGCCCATACCAACGCAACGCTCGACTGCTCTCTGGAAGCCATTACCTTCTTGGCTCAAGAAGTTCAGGCGGGTCTTGATATTCACAACTTTGTATTCCGGACCCATGCGGAGGTTTTCATCTACGCGATACGGGTGAACTACTTTGCCAGGATTGAGTTTGTTCTGCGGATCCCAGATGCGCTTGAATTCATGCATTGCACCCATTAGCTCTTCACCGAACATAATGGGTAGGAACTCTGCTCTGGCTTGGCCATCACCATGCTCACCAGTCAGCGAGCCACCAAACGCAACAACTAAAGTTGCCGCATCCCGAATGAAGGATCTAAATTTGGCTACACCTTCTGCAGAACGCAAGTTAAAGGTAATGCGCGCATGAATACATCCATCGCCAAAGTGTCCATAGAGCGAGGTCTCGTACTCATAAGAGTCTACGAGCGCTTGGAAGGAACGCAGATACTCACCCAAACGCGCCGGATCGACCGCAGCATCCTCCCAACCTACTACTGGGTCAGGAGAATTCGGATCAATGGACAGGTGGGTCGCAGATGCCCCATTCTCACGAATAGACCAAATACGCTTCTGCACCAATGGATCAGGCTCGAGCCAAGTTGATGGCTGAGGCCCTTTGGTTCGAGACTTGAAATACTCTTGTGCTTTTTCAGCCTGAGCTATAGCACCTTCTAGCGTGTCATCACCAAACTCCACAACCACCCACGCATTTCCAGGGGGAAGTAAATCAATTTCAGCTTTAGCTAAATTACGCTCTTGCAAGCCACGGATAATTTTGTAATCCAAACCTTCAATCGCGATTGGATTAAAGGATTGGTATTCAGGTACGGCATCACCAGCCAAATAGATGTCATCGAAACCTAACACCAAGACCACGCGCTTAGCAGGGCTCTTCACCAATCTCACTTTGGCAGCCAAAGTAAGTGCACAAGTACCTTCGGTACCAACCAATGCGCGTGCAACGTTAAAACCGTTCTCAGGCAAGAGTTGATCTAAGTTATATCCAGAAACGCGGCGCTTAATATTAGGGAAGCGCGCACGAATTAAATCGGCATAGCGATCACGCAAGGTAAGCAGGTCTTGGTAGATCTGACCTTTGCGCCCACCAGCAGCAATAATTTCTTGTAACTCTTGATCGGATGTCGGGCCAACCCAAAAACGTTCGCCATCGTAAGTCAGAATTTCTAAAGCTTCAGTGTTCTCAAGCGTCTTACCTGCCATCACCGAATGCGCACCACAGGAATTATTGGCAACCATACCGCCTAAAGTGCAGCGGCTATGGGTAGATGGGTCTGGAGCAAAAGTTAGGCCATGTAATTCGGCAGCATCGCGCAAGGAGTCACAAATCACGCCCGGCTCAACAACTGCATTACCAGCAGCTGGATCCAAAGCGAGAATGTGATTGCAATACTTGGAGATATCAAACACCACAGCGTTATTCACTGTTTGGCCATTCATAGAGGTGCCTGCGCCACGCATCAATACTGGAGCCTTATTGCGATGACAGATCTCGATACCTTTTACAAATTCTTCGGTATTTTTAGGGGTAACAACCCCAATCGGAATTTGACGGTAATTCGAGGCTTCGGAGGCATATACGGCCTGATGGGCTGTATCGAAATGAACAGAGCTTCCAAGAGCTGCTGTGAGCTCAACGTTGAGCTGCTCCCACTGAGAAATACCACCCATATTCAATCCTTGTTAGATGCACTTACCCCTTATTGGGCAATGTACATTCTAACAATTTCTGCTGTTTTGTGATTCCCGGCAGATTATTCAAATATGCTGAATTTATGCTCGTTTATGGCGTGGATTTTGCAATAAAGAAGGCCTTGGGAACCTCAGTACACCAAACTACACCGTCCCCTACTTGACCAGTTTGGCAAATAGTCACAATCCGGTCCATGAAAACCTGCGCAACCTCATCATTGCAAACAATTTCAACCTTCACTTTCGCAGAATAGTCCGTGAGTTCATCTTTGATATTGAACTTACCAGTGCGATTGGGAGCGCTACATCCCTCAACTTTAGTCACCGTCATCCCCGGAAAGCCTGGGGTCTCCAGTAGCGCCGTTCTGAGGGTGGCTAATTTATTTGGGCGAATGACCGCCTTCACTTCCATCATGCTTCCACCTCTTTATCTTCAAACCATCTGTATAAGACAGGGAGTACTAGTAATGTTAATGCGGTTGAGGTTATTAATCCTGAGATTACTACGGCTGCTAATGGGCGAGTCACCTCAGAGCCAGGACCACCAGAAAAGAGCATCGGCACCAAAGCCAACATCGCCACAGAAGCAGTCATCATGACCGGCCTAAAGCGATGACCACAGCCATGGAGCAAGGCATCTTCCATTGAGTAACCATCCTCGCGCAATTGCTTAATAAACGAAATTAAGACCACGCCATTGAGCACTGCAATACCCCAAAGATTGATGAATCCAACTGCAGCTGGAACAGACAAATACTCACCCGTGATGAACAAACCAAAGACACCGCCGATCGAGGCAAACGGCAAGACCAAAATAATCAGACCTGCCAAGCGCATGGACTTAAAGAGCATGAAGAGCAGGAAGTAGATAGCCAAAATCGTTAATGGGATGATGATCATCAAACGCGCCATAGCGCGTTCCATGTTTTCAAATTGTCCGCCCCACTCCAGGCTATAGCCTTGCGGTAACTCTACCTGCTTAGCGATAAGACTTTGCGCCTCTTTTACGAATCCACCAAGATCTCGACCATCCACATTGACGCCAACGACTAAACGTCGCTTACCAGACTCTCGAGAAATCTGTGCCGGGCCGTCAACCAAAGAAATATCAGCTAAGTCACGCATCAGGACTTGAGCGCCATCAGGTGAATGCAAGATGATGTTTTCAATCGCATCCACTTTGTCCCGGTATGGGGCTGGATAACGCAGAACTAAAGGAAAGCGTCTCTCTCCTTCATACACTGTACTTGCCTGCTTACCACCTATTGCTGTTTCAATCACATCATTTACATCAGAAACATTAATTCCATACCGAGCGATTGCATCGCGATTGATGTTGATATTGAGATAGTTTTGCCCAGTGGCTTGCTCGATGCGCAAGTCATTACTGCCCTTCATCTTGGTCAGAATTTGACTGATCTGAGCACCCAGCTTTTGGAGTGTGGCCATATCATCTCCAAAAATTTTGATTGCCACTTGAGAACGCACGCCAGAAACCATTTCATCTACACGCGCAGCAATTGGTTGAGAAATCGAGAGCTCAATACCTGGCAAGGTCTTCAATTTGTCACGAATCTCTTGCGCGATCTCTTCCTGACTGAGCTTACGATCCCCCAAAGGCTTGAGGGTCACAATCGGGTCAGATTCATTAGGCTGCCCCGGGTCTGCGGGGGATTCTCCCTTGCCTAAACGAGATACCGCCATCTGAACATCTGGAATTGTCATAATGCGTTTGATCGCCTCAAACTCCAACTTAATCGATTCATCCAAAGAGATATTTGGAGCTCGCACAATCACTGGGGTAATCGAACCTTCCTGCATCACTGGAATAAATGCCTTACCTAAAAGCACAAAGCCCACCAAGCTAACTGCGAGAGCAACTAAAGAACGTTTCACTACTAACTTAGGATTAGCCAAACTCCAATGTAACCAACGTTCATATGGAGCACGCAAGCGCGCCACAATTTTGGTGTCATCTTCACTGCCGCCCTTCAAAATATATGAGCACAGAACCGGGGATAAGGTGAAAGAAAGAATTAGTGAAATGGTGAGCGCAATGGCGATCGTAATAGCCATTGGTGCAAACATCTTTCCTTCCATGCCCTCCAGAGATAGCAGAGGCATGAAAACCAAAATAATGATGCCAACACCAAAGAGCACCGGCGTACCAACTTCGGTAGCGGCCTCCAAGATAATACGAATCTTTGACTCACCAGTCTTCAGTCTTTCACCTAACTTAGCAAAGGTGTTTTCTACCACTACTACCGAGCCATCGACCATAATGCCGATTGCAATCGCCAAACCTCCAAGCGACATGAGATTGGCAGAAATCCCATAGCGATTCATGACCAAGAAGGTTAAGAGTGGTGTCAGGATTAAGGTTGCCACCACAATGAGAGAGGAGCGCACATCGCCCAGGAACAAGAAGAGCAAGATCACTACTAAGATCACGCCTTCAATCAACACTTTGGCCACATTGAACATCGCAGCATTTACCAGATCCGTACGATCATAAAAAGGCACAATCTGCAGGCCATCAGGCAATAACTTGCCCTCATTAATCTCGGCAACTTTAAGTTTGATGCGATTAACAACCTCTCGCGCATTCCCCCCGCGGATCATCTGAATGATGCCCGCAACACTCTCTGTGTAACCATTCTTAATGGCAGCACCCTGCCTAACCTCGCTCCCAATAGTCACTTCCGCGACATTCTTCACGTAAACCGGGATTCCCTTAACCTCTTTGAGAATAATTTTTCCAATGTCTTCAGGCTTGGTAACTAATCCCACACCTCGAATCAGGAAACGCTCTGCATAGCTAGGCAATTGCCCGCCGCCAGAATTGGCATTATTTCTAGCAAGCGCTTCATATACTTCACGCAAACTGATTTGGTAATGACGCAATCTTTCTGGATTAACCAGCACCTGATATTCACGGGCAAAACCGCCCTGGGTATTGATTTCCGCAACACCTGGAATGGATCGCAACATAGGACGAACAACCCAGTCTTGAATCGTGCGACGTTCCTCGAGCTCTTCTACTGATAACTGCCTATCTCCATCAGAAGGATGGTCTAGGGTGTATTGGTAGATCTCTCCCAACCCTGTAGATGGGGGCGCCATTACCGGAGTAATGCCCTCCGGCATTTTGGCGGCAACCTCAATCAAGCGCTCGGTAACTAATTGACGAGCAAAATACAAATCAGTTTTTTCAGTAAAGACCAAGGTAATGACAGACAAACCATTGCGGTTCAGGGAGCGCATTTCCGTTAACCCCGGAAGACCTGTCATTGCTAACTCAACTGGCACCGTGACAAAGCGTTCGACCTCTTCAGGCGAGCGACCTGGTGCCTCTGAGGCAATTTGCACTTGCACATTGGTGACATCCGGGAAAGCATCGACTGATAAACGCTTGGTGGCAAGTAAGCCTGCGACCATCAGTACGATTGCAATAATGACGACTAGAAGTCGCTGTTGCAGTGAAAGTCGAACAATTTTCTCAATCATGAGATCTATCCACCGCTCAACTGTCGCTTACGTTCAGCATTTAAATGAAAAGCCCCATTAACAGCTATCTCCTGGCCCTCTTTGAGTCCAGAAATTACAGGACGATAGCCTTTTCCCTCTGGCCCCAATTTAACAGCGACCATTCGATAGGTGTCTTCATCTTCACGAACAAAAACATGATCATGATTATCTTGGCGAATCACGGCACTGACTGGCACCAATAATCTCTCTGTAGGTTGACTTTCAATCATCATTGTTGCCAACATGCCGGGTTTGATCAGACCATCTTTATTGGGCACTTCCATTCTGACAACTACCGTACGTGTTTGTGGATTCACAATCGAGTCCACGTGAGCAACTATACCTTCCACCTCAGCATTCCTGAGGGCTGGAATAATCAAGGTAATTTTTTGCCCCTTGTGAATCAAGTAGGCATTGCTCTCAGGTATCTCAGATACGGCCCATAAAGTACTCAAGTCAGCCACTGTAAAGAGCGCTTCTGCAGGCTGAACAACTTGACCCTTATTAATCTTACGCTCAACTATTTCACCAGGAATAGTGGCAATGACATTATTAGTGGATTCAATCACGCCAGATTTAGCCAGTCGATCAATGCTAGGCTGATCCATACCTTGAACCCTCAACTGATCATTGGCCGCACGAAACTCTGCCTTTGCGCTACTAGCTTCTGACTCACGTCTTTGCAACTCAGCTAACGCAATCACATCTTCTTTGTACAAAATTCTGGCCCGATTAGCAGCTTGATCGGCTAACTGACTAGCACTCTTGGCTTTTAGGTAAGCGAGTTGGGATTGCGTTAATTCAGTGGAAGTAATTTTAGCGAGGATATCGCCCTGCTTTACGACCTGCCCAGGAACACCCAAAATATCAGAAACTCGCCCCGTAACATTGGCACCAATACGGGATAAAAAGAGCTCATTGAAATCAATGCGGCCAGACGCTCGCAGCTCCTCAACAAATGAGCCCGTATAAATATTGCCATCTGTAATCATTTTTCTTAAATCAGCATTAACAATCACTATATTGGGATCCTGAACCGACTTTATAGTTGGGCTTCGATCAAACACATTGAAGTAATTCAAGATGATCAGGAATAAACAAAACCAAGGAAAGTAAAAAAGCCCTTTCTGAGTCCACTGTGGACTCTTATCGTATTGCTGAGCAACGCGAGGCAAATGCGTACTAAACCACTCATGAGTCAGCGCATACCAGTCGTTCTGAGTTTTAATGACGATGGCAATCCATTTCTGAATATGCACCTTTGCCACTGCCCTATAGCGAGCGTATAGCTCCTTTAATTTTCCGACTGCTGCCATGAATTCTTGCTTCATTGCTTTCCACTCTCAATTTTTGCAATCCATTCTGGAGTTGCTCTTAAACGCTGAATCTCTGTAACAACCGAAGCCAAATCAAAGCGAGCCTTGATCAAATCATTGCGAGCCACCCTAAATGTTCTTTGTGCATCCAAATACTCGAGCATGCCTCGCTCACCATAACGGTAAGAAACTTCGGCAATCCGCCTTGCGCTTGAGGCCAACTGAACAACGTCCTGATCTAGAATTTTTACCTGATAGCTAGTCATCTGATAGAGCTTGTATGCTGTCTCCAACTGCTGCTCTAGACTTTGGCTTTGTGCATTAAGCTGGTTCTTAGCTTTTGATGCATTAGCTTCCGCCTCTGCAATCTGCCCGCCCTTAAAGTCCCAGATAGGAATGCTCACCACTAAGCCATAGAGGCGATCAGTGAAATTGGGGTCGTTATATTGTTGCGCCTTGATAGACAGCTTTGGTAATCGAGAGTTCTGCTCAAAACTAAGCCTAGATTCAGTCGCCTCAACCTCTGCTTTTGCCCTTTGTAACTCGGGACTCTGCGAGTGCAACTCACTGAGCAAGGTTGGTAAGGGGGGTAAAGGCTCTATCTTGAAGGTTTGAGAAACCACCTCATAGTCAGCCGGCAAGTTATGTCCGACCACCTGTCTGAGTTGCCCCTTGGCCTGCTCAACTCTAAGCTTGCTAGATTCCGTATTAATTTGCGCATTTAGGAACTCAGTTTGTGCGCGGATTAATTCAAATCGAGCAGTCTCACCAACATCGTACCGAATTTGCATGCGATCACGAATTTGCTTCGTTAATCCCAAATCTTCTTCAGCAGCCTTTAGCTCTGCATCACGACGCATTAATTCATAAAAACGCTGTTGCACTCTTGAAATCATTTCAATCTCGAATGCAATTCGCGTTGCATCTGCGGCACGGACATTCGCTTCGGCAGCATTCACTCTAGGATAGCGGGTATACGGCATATCCAGAGGCTGTGTTACCGACCATGATGAGACATTACCTGTAGTCAATGGACCTGTTACCGACCTTTGTTGTCCAGTATTTAATTCAAACTCAGGATTTGGAATGGCACGGGCAGTAGAGAGCTGGCCTTTGACTACCTTAGACTGATCTCGTGCAGCCAAAACTTGAGGGCTTGATTCCAATGCAATCCCTATCAACTCATTGAGCGTAAGTGGCTTTTGACCCTGCGCACCAACCCCGCCCGCGAAGAGGATGCAGACAGTCAGTATCGATGCAGACGTTAAGCGATTCATTACGACAATTTTAGAAAATAGATGTGACTTCCCATTATCCGTCTCTGAGATGGCAAATAGCCGAGAAATTCCCCAAATCAGGGATCTGGGCACGATTTTGAGTGGACAAACGAACGATTGGGGCAGCAAATTCAAAAGATAACCATTTATAAAAATTAAAATGGTCTTGCCTTGAGATTAAATCACCCTTACACCGGACCCAAAGGTCGAATTGTCGGCATAAGGGACTCAGAAAACTGAGCAGGCTACTCCCCATGTGTATGTCTGTAATTAGATCATACTTATGATGAATAAATTGAAATGGGGGTGAAGTTCTCATACGTAAACATGTTTTGAAAATCGCCCATATTTTTGACTTTTATGAAACGCCTTCTGAATCAGCTTATAGATTTTCTTAAGGCACATTTCTAGAGCCATCCGCCTATCTCTCGCGGTCATGCTCACCTCGATTTGATGGTGGTCAAATGTCTCCAAGCTAATCATGCAATGTTGATTGCAAGTCGACTTTGATGACGGCACTGCAGAATATTGAATCTTGATTTTTCGCACCATCCAAAAGAGTCGCTTCAATGAGAACTTCACCCGATTCTCTGTGAAGGCCTTTAATTCCGACTCAACTTCTTCCTTCGCATCTAAGATCACATTCATTGTCATATCTCCTTTGTCAAACACAGATTCAGAATAGGGCAATCTTTACTTCTAATAAAGCAGAATTTAATTGACTTTATTTCAGTATTTAACTGAATATATAAAGGCAAAAAAAATGCCCTCAGAACAAGGGCATAAAAGAGAACAGCTGGATTAAAACTAATCGATCACAACAGCCATCAGTGCAGTTGCTGCGCCAGCACCCAGGGCTGGAATACCCCAACGCTCAAGTGCGGGCAAGGAGTTGCCAGTGACCACCTCTACTGGAATATCGCTGATTTCAAGCAACTTAGCGGTAGTAGAGTTTTCAAATAAACGGCTCAAAGAGTTTTTCTTTGCAGTACCAATCACTATGCGATTGCATTCAAGTCGCACTGCTTCATCACGAATGGCGCTACCTTTATCTCCACACACATAGGTAAAAGAAAAGTTCAACCCATGCTTTTCGAGGTAAGCGGATGCAGACGCTGCAGCCTGGGCAGCACGCTCAGCATGCCACTCATTAATGCTTTGTTTACTAAAGAATTTTCCGATGTGGCGATACAAAGTAGGCTGTACATTGCACAAGTGAAAATGTGCACTGGGGTCCTGCCCATATGTCTTCACAGCATGCTTTACTGCCATATCTGAATTTTTTGAACCATCCACAGGAATTAAAATTTTATTCATTTTGCTTTCTCCAAAATTAGGGGACTGCTCTTGTGAAACAACACTTGCAGACTCGGTAACTACAACCGAAGGAGCAATCACACTTTCAAGTGAACGCCTACTTCTAATAAACCCACTAGCTAACACACCCAACACAACAACCACTTGAATCACGTACTCCAAAGCGGGGCTCTGGGAAGCAAGCCACTCTTGAGAGATAGGCTCAGAGGTCATCATTTTTGCAGCCGTCCATGCCAGCACGCCAGCGCCCAAGTAGGTAACAGAAGGGAAGCGTTCGACCAACTTGAGTATTTGTGTAGAACCCCAAATAACCACTGGAATACTGATTAACAACCCTAGAACAACAAGCACGTAACTGCCATGAGATGCACCTGCCACTGCGAGCACATTATCTAAACCCATGATGGCATCTGCGATCACAATGGTTTTCATAGCACCCCAAAAAGTGGTGGATGCTTGACCGTGCTCATCATTCTCTTGCTCTGGATTTAGCAAGCGATAAGCAATCCAAACCAACAGCAATCCGCCTATCAGCATCAAGCCAGGCACCTTCAGCAAATAGACAACCATTAGCGTCATAGCGCTTCGGACCGCGATCGCACCAACAGCGCCCCAGATAATTGCCTTTTTCTGTAAATGGGCAGGGAGATTTCTAGCCGCCATCGCAATCACAATGGCGTTATCACCCGCGAGCACCAAGTCAATCACAATGATTGCCAGCAAAGCCGAAAAAAATTCGGGGCTAAATAGTTCCAATTTCATCTCCTCATTTAATTACCCATGAATTCCATGGATTTCCATGTGGTTAATTTAGGTTGATTTGCACTTAAGTAAAAGCAGAGATATAGTGATAGTAATTTCGTAAAAACCTGATAATCAAATGCTCTATAACTATCGTCACCTTTACTACTTCTGGGTAGTGGCTAAAGAGGGCAGCATGTCTAAGGCTGCCGAACGCCTTAATATCGCGATCCAGACAATTAGCGCTCAAGTGCACGAATTAGAGAAATCATTGGGATATCTACTATTTAAGCCGGCTGGTCGAGGTATTGCGCTAACCGAATCTGGATTTGCTGCCCTAGCAATTGCCGATCAAATCTTTCTCTTAGGTGAGCGCTTACCTGAGGCAGTGAGGGAGGCAGCAAGCTCTCCTAAAACCAAAATTACAGTTGGCGTATCCGATGGCCTACCCAAGCTGGTAACTAGGCAGTTACTAGAACCCATCTTAGAGAAAAATGATGTGCAGCTGATTGCGCATGAAGGTGAATTTGAGGATCTCTTGGCAGACTTAGCCTTACATAGATTGGATATTGTGCTGGCTGACAGACCCGCTCCAATCAACAAAAATCTTCACGTCTACAGTGAAGAATTAATCAAGTCATCTATTGCATGGTTTGGGCCCAAGAAACTACTCAAACAATCCAAGAAAGCCTTTCCCGCATGCCTGAATGAGTTGCCCATCTTGCTACCAACCTCTCACTCGAAGGTTCGCCATTTGATAGACCAATGGTTTGCTCAAAATGGCATCAACCCCAATATCGCAGGGGAGTTTGAAGATAGCGCCCTACTAAAAACCTTTGCAGCTAGCGGTCTTGGAGTATTTCCAGCCGGGGAAATAATCCAAAAGGATTTAAAAGAGACCTATCACATCGAAATGATTGGTAAGTGCGAGGATATCTACGAATATTTTTACGCTATTCGCTCAGAGAAGAAGATTCAGCATCCACTAGTAGAAGCAATTATCAGGCGTTAAGTTATGGCAAATTTTTTAGATCCCGCAATCCTGTTTTTCATATTTGGCGCATTTGCTGGCGCCGTGAAGTCGAACCTAGAAATTCCGCAACCCATTGCTCGCTTTCTATCGCTCTATCTATTAATGGCATTGGGCCTCAAGGGCGGATTCGCACTACATAAATCCGGCTTTACAACAGAAATCGCCCTCTCTCTGGGCCTCGCAATATTTTTAGCCATTCTAATTCCTATCATTGGCTATCAAATCCTCAGAACTAAACTGAATACATTTGATGCGGCAGCGATTGCTGCTACTTATGGTTCTGTCAGTGCAGTGACATTCATCACGGCTACCCAATACTTAGATCAATTCAATATTAGCTATGGTGGCCACATGGCAGCAGCGATGGCGCTGATGGAATCTCCGGCGATCATCCTCGCAATAGTTCTGGCAAACAAAGCGAGGGCCGCACACGCACAACAAACTCAAACTGATGTTAAACAAACGGGGATCTCAAAAATACTACATGAGTCCTTTACCGATGGCGCACAACTCTTGCTGCTTGGATCAATGGTAGTTGGTCTAGTAAGTGGCGATGCGGGCCAGAAACTTATGGCGCCCTTTTCTATTGATCTTTTCAAAGGAATGCTCGCATTTTTTCTTCTGGACATGGGCTTAATGGCAGCCAGAAATATCAAAGGTCTTCATGGGAAGCCACCTATCACCCTGCTCTATGCAATTGCATCTCCACTCTCACATGCTCTTATCGCATTGGCGCTCTGTAAGTTGATTGGGCTGCCACTTGGCAATACTATTTTGCTGATGGTTCTTGCTTCAAGCGCATCCTATATTGCCGTGCCAGCTGTTTTACGACATGCATTGCCTGAGGTCAATCCCGCACTCTATATGGGCATGTCCCTGGGCATCACCTTCCCATTCAATATTATTTTAGGCATTCCTTTGTATGCCATGATTGCCAAACTGGTGATGTAGCTAGCACCCGGGCTCTATGTAGAGATATTCTGATGAATATATATTTCAATAGAACAGCCAGCGTTTTAACAAAGCATGGCAAAGAGCTTGTTCTGAGAGATGTCCTGAGCCCTAGTATTGGACTTGAGATAAAGCATACCGATGCTTACGATACTGATTTGTTGGGAACCTTTACTTTAGAGACGCCCCGATACGGCAGCCAATTAGATGCCGCACGCAAGAAAGCTCAGATTGGCATGGAGCTTATCGGTACCGACCTCGGGTTAGCAAATGAGGGTGCCTTTGTCGCTGACCCATACACTGGGATGCTGTCATGGAATCATGAATTAGTCATCTTCATTGACCAAGCGAACCAGCTAGAAATTACAGGGTTTTATAGCGGCCCCGCTCAAAACGCCCATACTTATATCAGCCACTGGGAGGAGTTGGAGAAATTTGCACATACTGCACTTTTTCCATCCCATCATCTCGTTATAAAACCAACCGATGAATATCATCCACAATCAATAAAAAATATTAGCAACGTAAAGCAACTGAGGGATGCTTTTGAATGGGCCTGTGCACATTCATCAAAGGGGATTGTTTATGTTGAGAATGACCTCAGAGCCTTTGCCAACCCAACACGAATGGAACATATACGGTTAGCAACCATCGATCTTGCAAACAAATTAAATTCTCTATGCCCAGAATGTAAGACGCCTGGCTACTGGATTAAGGATATTCAGCGTGGATTACCTTGCAACGCTTGCGGCATGCCTACCAATCAAGAGATTGCAAAAATATGGGGATGCCTTAAGTGCGAATACAGGGATACGGAGGGGATGAAAGTACTTCAATTTGCCAACCCCTCCCTATGTGAGCACTGCAATCCATAGTCTACCAATTCAAATGCATAGCCTTATTTCTTTTTCGACTTTGCGGCAGGGCTACTTTTTTGTGCTGACGAAAACTGACTCATGTTTTCTACGCTCTTCTCAAAACTTACAAATGAGTCTGCCATTGCCGCTCGGATCAACTCAAAATTCTGAAGTGCATTGTTAAATGAGGCTTTGAATACAGAGGTATAGGGCTCAGTTCCCGCCGGAGCATTTTGAGTAGCTTCATTCACAAAATGAATTAAATCATGTTGCGATTCCTTAATCATCGTTTCCGCAATGTTTGCAAGCTCTTTATTGCCACTGGCGAAAGCTTGAAAAAGTTGGGCTTGATAGTCGGCAACCTCTTTTGCAGCATCCTGCAACACCTCGGCATGCACATAATCAAAAGCCGCCTTTGGATCCTGCGTTTTCATGAGCTCTGCAACTTTGGCCTGCAAGCGAGAAGATAGCTCTTGTGCAGCGCGTTGATTTAATTGGGCGATCTCCTGAGCACTTGTCAGCGCGGCTTGGCCAACCGCCTGGGCGGCTTTCATACCCTTGTTCTGATTTGCCATTGCACCTAAATCAAATGGATTCTTGCTCATTTGCACTCCCTTATTTAATCAGTGATTTTTTTAATCTACTCCCGAATGATTGGCAAGGAGATAGAGAAATACCACTAGAGACTGGCAGAAATGCAAAAGAGCGCCCTCAGGCGCCCTTTTTCATCGTTTAACTTGATTTAACGTACGACGATAGTGGCGCCCTGACGCAATTGGGACAAGAATTCAAACTGCTTCTTCTGCATCAAACCATTACGAATGGCTGTTTTAGCCTGCTCAAAAGTTGGCGGCTTGCTGGATTTTTTATCTTCCAACTTAATTAAATACCAACCTTGCGGCATCTGAATTGGCGCTGGAGAAACCTGACCCTTAGACAGGGTTGTCAGAACACTGGCAATTTGTGGCAAGGTCTGGCCCGCCTGCACCCAACCTACAGCACCGCCCTGAACCTTATTTGGGGCCAATGAAACACTCTTAGCCACTTTATCGAAAGACTCACCTTTTTTAATTCTGGCCAAGGCAGCTTGTGCATCCGCTTCAGTAGCGACAGCAATATCACTCACCTTATATTCCACGATCATGCCCTGCGAACCTAAAGAAGCAATCTCGCGGTTGTACTCCGCTTGAACATCTGCATCACTCACAGGATTTTTCGACATATAAGTAGATAGCTCTAGATCTGCTAAATAATTTTGACGAATCATAGCTAACTGACTATTGGCTCTATCAGAATTTGCAAGACCATCTTTGTCGGCTTGTTGTGACAAGAGGGAAATTTCAATCATCTTTGCTAAAACTGCTTTGCGAAGCTCTGGAGAATCTTTTTGACCCTGAGACAAAGCTGCCTGAATACCTTGCTCAACAACATCGTTGGAAATAATGTATCCATTAACAGAGGCGGCCGCGTTAATCGGTAGCGAGTTTTGGGAATGTGCAGCCGTAACAAAACCTAAGGCTATTACAGCGCTTGTAAGCAAACGAATGGAATGTAATTTCATGGGAACTCTTTTCTAAAATGTAGAAGCAATATTAACAGTTAGACCTTGCTAGAAGGTAAAGGTGGCAGGTATTGGCTCAAAGGGCGCAGCGGATTCGGTCTCCTGCGCTTCAGCCTGCTCTTCACCATCTGGATTTTTGACATAGCGTGAATCAAAAGGCACTTTGGGCTTTTGACTAACGGGGGGCGGGTCTAAGTAAACCGGGCCTGAGGGAGTCTCCATCGGCGCAATAGGCTGATTATTAAATTCTTGGATTTGCTCGGGAGTATAGGGTGAGAATGTCTGCGCATGAATAGCGACGGGAAATGCAAAGCTAAAAGTAATCCCGAAAATCAAACACGTCTTAAGTCGAATGGAATAATTCATACATCTTTCTAGATTGTGCCTAGGCCAGCAAGCCATCAGCAATTAATTTAATACTAGCCACTAATAAGAAAAATTGGACAATGATGTAATACCACTTAGCTGAAATCCTCTTGGCTAAATAAAAACCTAGATATACCCCGACAGGCACTAATGGCAGCAAGAGTATTGAGGTAGCCAACTGATTAAAGTTCAGCAAGTCAAGATAGGCATAAGGAACTAATTTGCCAAAATTGATCACCGTAAAAAATATACCTAATGTTGAGGTGTACACCATAGGTGAAACCTTCTCCCTCAGCATATAGATTGTGATTGGTGGACCGCCTATATGCGCAATGAATGAAGTAAAACCAGATACTCCTCCCATCAGCCTTCCAAGCCAAGGAAATGGTTTAGCTTCTTTAAGATTCAAGCGCGAGATCACCAAACTTTGTATCAAAAAGAGTAAGGTGAAGATGCCAATTGAGAGCGATAGAATTTTAGGCGTAATGGCAGAAAAGAAGAGGTAGCCTAAAAGCATTCCGAATGCAGCTGGCAATAGGACCAGCTTGAGTATTCTCCAATCAGCATTTCTGAGAAATCGTCGTAATCCCACCAAATCAATTGCAATCAACAGTGGCAACAGAATTGCTAAGGCCTCATTGATGCTGGACTGACTTGCCATTAGAGGCAAGGAAAGAACCCCCAGGCCAGCACCAAACCCACTTTTAGAGATTCCTACGATGATGACGCTCATAACCGCCAATACGAAGAAGAGTGCGGAATGGTCGTTAAAAGCCTGAACCAAAGAAATCATGAGGGAATTGCCAAGTGCGATAAGGTGAAAACCCATTTTAGAGCCAAAACACGATGGGGGTAGCTATAAAAAGGTATTCTGAAGCAAGGAGCCTCGCCCATATCTAGCTGATGAAGACACCGATTTCATTTTCCAATAAGACATATGCGCTTGACGGTGGGTCGAACTACCTTATTCGCCCTATCCAGCCGGATGATCGAGAGCGAATCATTGGGCTCTTTAATCACCTCTCACCCGAAAGCCGCTACCTGCGCTTTGCACATGCCATTTCTAAGTTGCCGGATGATTTTCTAGATGACATCCTGCACTTAGACTACAAAAAAGAAATGGCTCTAGTTGCAGTCATTGAAAATCATTCAGGCACGGATGAGATTGTTGGAATTGCACGTTATGTGACGCCACCCAAAAAAAGTAGTTGTGAATTTTCTCTAAGCGTTAGTGATAGCCATGCTACCCATGGTATTGGTACGCATCTAATGCTTGACCTCATTGCACATGCAAAAGAAAATGGATTGCAAGAAATATTAGGTTATGTCTTAAGTAAGAATCTCAAAATGTTGCACCTAGTTTCTGATCTGGGTTTTCAAATTACCAATCTCGATGATGATCCCGACTTTAAAACTGTGAGCCTTCTTCTATGAAACCAATAGCTATGAATACATCCAATCACATTCATTCAGAGTTATCCATCTTAATCTTGATCGATTTACAAGGGCGTCTGATGCCCGCAATAGATCAAGGCGAGGCAGTGCTAAATCAATGTATCCGCACCGCCAAAATTGCCCAACTGCTCGAGATTCCGATTATCGGCACCGAGCAGAGCCCAAGTAGCCTAGGGAGCAATGCCGAATCCATTAAGTCCTTTTGCAGCACCACCATTAGCAAAGAGCATTTCAATGCCTGCGCTGATGGCCTTACCGAAGCAATTCCTAGCAATCGCCAGCAATGCATTTTGATGGGATGTGAAACCCATGTTTGCTTATTGCAAACAGCACTCAAGCTTATCGACGAAGGCTATGACGTGTCGGTAGTAGTGGACGGAGTTGGCTCACGCAGAGCGCTTGATAAGCAAGTCGCACTAGACCGACTACAAACCGCCGGAGCCCGACTAATCACTGGGGAGATGCTGGGATTTGAGTGGCTCAAGAGTGCTCAAAATCCAGCCTTCAAAGAAGTTCTTGCGCTGCTCAAATAATAGGGCTGGGCTAGCGAGAGTTTATTTGCTATTCTGCATCATCACTTAAAGGATTTATATGACAAACGACACTCAAACCCAAAACGACGAAGATTTTGACTATGGGTGCGAATGCGCCATGACACTCTTAAATGAGCCGACAGAAGATTGCTTGAATGATCTGATTGACGAGCTGGATGAAGATGGCATGATCGCAACCGAAGTTGTTTATGGCCTGCTAGCAACTATCCTCATGAGTATTACCTCCGAAGATGAGGACGACGAGGAAGTTCAGTAAAGAAATTAGGCTAAGACTTGACGGGCAAATTGATCCATGGCGCTTGCCATGGTGATATCTAGCTCAGTTAAGGCCTTCATCGAATGGGTACTCAAGCGCACCGATACTCTATTCCAAGAATTAGACCAATCTGGATGATGATCCAGCTCTTCAGCAAAGTCTGCAGAGAGCGTCATAAACTCAAAGGCATCTTTAAAGTCTTTAAATTCAAATACTCGAGTTAACTCTTGAGCGTTAAGATTCACCTGCCACTCGGGTAGTATTTTTTCAAACTCAAAATCGCTTGCAACTAGTTTTGGCTTAGGCACTCGGGGCATCCACGCTCTTAGATAACTTTTGTAAATCTTCTGGATATAGCCAACGCCACTCACCTTCAGCTAAATCCGCAGGCATAACATATTGACCGATTTCAGTACGGTGTAGTTTGGCGACATGATTGCCTACTGCAGCCATCATTCGCTTCACCTGATGGTAGCGACCTTCAACGATAGTCATTGCTAATACATTTTCGCCAAGCTGTTTGCATGCTGTGGCAAAACAAGGCTTGGGATCATCATCTAGCACAACGCCTTTGAGCAAGTGGTCGATCTGTTTTTGGGTAATGGGTTCCGGAGTGGTGATCTCATATACCTTACCAATATTCTTCTTTGGCGTGGTCATCTTATGAATAAACTGACCGTCATCTGAAATCAAAATTAAGCCAGTGGTATCAAAATCTAAGCGGCCAACACATTGCAAACCCCGCTCTACAAAAGGCTTAGGCAGCAAGCTATAGACGCTTGGATGATGCGTAGTTTTGTGAGAACACTCGTAGTTTGGGGGCTTGTTAAAGGCGATATAGGCTTTTTCATGAAACTCCCAATCCTTGCCTTCTACATTGAGCATTAAACCCTCTGTAGCAATGCGCTCCTCAGGATCTTCCGCTAACACGCCATTGACCTTGACTAGGTCGGCATAGACTAAATCACTGCAAAAGCGCCTTGTGCCAAATCCTTGGCTGAATAATATTTTTTCGAGAGAAATTGGTTTGGCCATATGTTGCCGAGAATACTACAAAGCAGACCGACTACGCGACCGCGAAATGAAGCCGTTATGATTGACATACACCGTCTCTTAGATTTTTACTTACTGTCACCATGCTCTCCGCCCCAGCCCCTAGAAACCCCTTACATACCCGTGAAATTACTTTTCAGGGTTATGCCCGAGATGATGGCCTTTGGGACATTGAAGCCCATTTACGGGATTTCAAGTTTCAGCCTTTTAATACCGGTGGAAAAACCTGGGAGCCTGGCCAGGCTTTTCACGATATGTGGGTTCGCATCACCGTCAATACGGAATTAGTCATTCAGGCGATTGAGGTAGCAATGGATAGTCATCCGCACCCAGAGTGCCCCCAAGTGATACCTCCAATGGATGCGCTGATTGGAGCGCGCATTGGCAAAGGTTGGCGAAAAACCATCAATGAACATCTTGGTGGAATTAAAGGGTGCACGCACTTGCGAGAACTGCTGAGCAATATTGCAACAGCAGCTTTCCAATCTATTCCCGGAGCCTTATTTGATCCGGATGACAACAAGCCACCGCTCTATTTAGGGACCTGTAAATCTTGGGACTTTGACGGACCAGTAGTGATGCGCGTCTATCCCAAGTTTTACAAGTGGAAACCTACAGTCTAGGTTTCCTTAAAACTCACCACGGTGAACATTAAAGCCGTTGAAGGCTTGCTGCACTGGCATCAGCTCAACTAAATTAATGTTCATATGGCTTGGCAAGTTGGCGGACCAGTAAATAGCCTCAGCAACATCATCCGCACTCAATGCCTGAACACCGCTATAGACCTGACCCGCCTTATCATCATCACCCTTAAAGCGCACATTGGAAAACTCGGTTCCAGAACACATGCCAGGCTCAACGCAAGTAACGCGTACTGGTGTGCCAATTAAATCCGCTCTGAGGTTCAAACTAAATTGCTGCACAAAGGCTTTAGTACCACCGTAAACGTTGCCGCCTGGGTAGGGATAGTTTGCCGCCACGGAACCTAGATTGATCACATGCCCACATTTACGCTCCACCATTCCCGGTAAGAAAGCACGCGTCATATGCACGAGGCCTTTGATGTTGGTATCAATCATCTGATCCCAGTCAGAGAGAAATGCTTGATGTGCTGGCTCTAAGCCTAAAGCCAAGCCAGCGTTATTCACTAGCACTGTCACCTTAGCAAAGTCTGCCGGCAATGTTGCCGCAAGACCATCAACCTTGGCGCTGTCACATACATCCACAGCTAAAGTCAGTAATTTTTTCTGCTGCTCCGCCGGAAGGGATGCTTTTAAAGCCTCTAAGCGCTCTACCCTTCTGCCTACAGCAATCACTTTATGGCCATTCGCTAGGAATCGTCTAGCAGTTGCCTCTCCAAAGCCAGCGGTAGCGCCAGTTACTAAAACTGTATGTTCCATATTCTTTCTGCTTATCTTTTTTAATTGACTGAGTCATTTATATTAATGCCTATATGACATTGCTGCGGATTTTTACTCACCATCTGATTTCCATGGCTCTTCTGGGATTAATGGGGTCAGCTTTGGCCGATGAAAGCAAATTCTCAGGCGGATTTTTAGATCTTGAGAAAGCGTCTGATCAGTACTCTAGTCAACGGGTGCTCGAATTTTGGGGATATCACAATACCTTCGGAGAGCAAACTCAAAGCGACACCCTGAAACTGCGCTACTACCAACCTCTACAGCTTGATCAATGGCGGGGCACATTGCGCTTAGATACCTCCTATGTATCTACTTATGGACCACAACTTCCAGAGCAATCATCTGGAACCTATAGCGCGGGTAACACCATGCTTACCGTTTGGGGAAACCATCCTAGCATTCTAAAAAATTGGGAAGGCACTTTGGGCGGTCGAATCATCTTTCCATTTGGTAATTATGGGCAGTGGGCAGCTGGACCTCAGATAGGGACCGTATATGTTCCCAAAGAGGGATCTGACTCACGGCTCTCAGATTTTTCACCACTCTTGCGATATATGTACGGGTTTAACACCAAAGGCAATTCCTTTGCCAATAATTCCAACCAGCCACCTTTAGTTCGCAATCTGAATATTTTTCCAACGCTAGGATTTAACATCTTTCCCGATACTCAAATTCGTTTTTGGGATGAAAACGGGATTGCGTGGAATACTGGTGGGGGTGGTGGCTGGTTTGTGCCAATTGATGCCATGGTGACTCATCGACTCAATAAACACTTCTTATTTGCGGTAGGGGCTAGCAAACAGGTAGTGCAGAGCTATCCTGTTTACGACTGGTCTTTCTATGGAAAGCTCTCATTTAATTTCTAGTTAAAAGAGTTAATCAAGATTTACCAGGTAATCTTTTTCGATAGTTGCCGCTTTCGATTTCACTAAAGCCTGCACTAACCAGTCTTGAAACTCTTCAGCACCGAGATTCATTTGCTGACGGATACTTTCCAGTGCGGGCGTACCTGAAATCCACTGATTCACCGTTGCCAAATCCTGATTGCGCCATTCCAATAATTTGTACTTGAGAAGCACCTTGGCTCCATGACGGGCATTGCGATCGGCATCGCTTGAGAGGTAATCCAGGCGGGATTTAGCAGTCTCGATAGACTTCTTTACATCAGTAAAAGGTTTGCCATGCCCCGGAATAACCAGGGCAACAGAGAGGCTTTCAATTAACTCTAGCGTCTGCGCCACCTCTTCAAAGCCACCCTCACCCCAAAGCTCGGGGAAGATAACTCCAAAGCCCTCCTCCCAAAGTGCATCAGCAGAGATCAAGATTTGATGCTCCTCTTGGTACAGCATGATGGAATGATTATCATGGCCAGGAGCTGCAAGAATTTGCCAGCGATAAGGGCCTAAGGTAATTTCTTTGCCAGGCAGGAGGAGAGCATGATGTCTAAAGCGCGGGCATTCTTGCCCCAATTGCTTAAAGCTGAGTAAATTCTCATCCCAGTCTTGGACAGCAATTGCCTCGGCCTCTGGTATCCAGATCTCGCAATCAAATTCGTTTGATAGAGCTGCATTGCCACCACAATGATCTGAGTGCAAATGGGTATTGACTACTTTATTGAGCGTTTTTAAGCCATGCCGCTTGAGCGCATTGACGACTAAGTCAACCGTCATCTGCTGATGAGCGCAGTACCCAGTATCGACCAAGGAAACATCATCATCGCCGAAAAGAAAAATATTATTTGCCGATAACCAACCACGTTCGAAGATATCGATTCCAGGGGGTAGCAAGTAATTGCCGATTCGCTTTTCAGACACGTTAATTTTTCTGGGAAGTGAGCTCGAGCTTTTGAATGTCGAACTGCTGCTGCTTCAAACGCTGCAATAAATCGGCATACACTTTGGGATCGAGCTGCGGCGTTCTCGATAAAACCCAAAGATATTCTCTTCTCGGGTCGCTTACAGCCGCCACCTGATATTGCGCATCCAAATCAATTACCCAGTAATCGCCCCATACCATTGGTAAAAAAGAAAGCCAGTCCGGAGCAAAGCGTACTTCCAGTTTTGGGGAGTCCTTAGCGCCAATTTGACGAGCCAAACCCTCTGCCTCTGAAGTCTCTCCACCAGCAGTTTTACAGCTATTGAGTACTCGAAGATTGCCATCGGGCTTAGCGGTATATACAGCCTTGGTATTCGAAATGCATTTTTTCTGAAACCAGTTCGGAAACTTCGCTATCTCATACCAGGTTCCTAGATAGCGAGGAACATCTAGAGTCGCTATGGTCTTTACTGCTTGGTCACCCTGCTGAGCTATGGCCTGCGATGATCCCATGCAAATCAGCAGCGCGCCCAATATGGAAGTAAGTGAAGCGCGAGAATGTGAAAACAAAGTCATAGGTGAGTTGAGATGAGGTGATGTTAAGTAATGAACTGCTTGCTCAGGAGCTTGCGGATATAAGGAATCCTACAACATAACAGTAATAGCAAAACAACTGCATAGATTGTCACGGTATCTAGATCGTTCTTGCCTGCCTTGTGCCACCAATAATGCAGGATCACGGTGCAAGCAATAAGATAAATAAGTCGATGTAGTTGTGCCCAACGACGACCTAGCTTTCTTTGAGCCCAATGAGTCGAAGTCAAAGCTAATGGGATGAGCAACACAAAGCTAATAAAGCCCATGGTGATAAATGGCCGCTTCACCACATCTTTAATCATTCCCGCTAGATCGAAGTCTTGATCCAGCCAAAGCCAAATACCAAAATGTAGGCAGGCATAGAAAAAACTAAATAGGCCCAACATTCTGCGATACCGAATCCATGCAACTGAATTTGTGAGTAAACGTAATGGCGTCATCGCCAGTGTCAAACATAGAAAAACTAGTGACCATGTGCCAGTTGAACGCGTAATGAACTCAATGGGGTTAGCGCCCAAGCTATCAGTAAAGCCTAGCCAGATCAAACGATCTAAAGGCAGTAGCGCCAACAGGAAAATCAGTAACTTCATCAAGCTGTACTTATCACATGACCTTAGTAAAACTTCTTGAGGTCCATCCCGGAGTACATGCTTGCTACCTGATCACCATATCCATTGAACATTTGGGTTTTGATTTTGGGAGCAAAGACACCTTTGGGATCGCCAATACGCCGCTCGGTCGCCTGACTCCAGCGTGGATGATCTACTAAAGGATTCACGTTGGAATAAAAGCCATATTCCCTTGCATCGAACTGGCTCCAGCTAGTCTTCGGCATCTCTTCTGTCAAACGAATTTTGACAATCGACTTAGCACTCTTAAAGCCATATTTCCAAGGCACCACAATGCGTACTGGGGCGCCATTTTGCTTTGGCAGAGTCTCACCATAAAGACCAAAGGTAAGCAGAGTCAATGGATTCATTGCCTCATCCAAGCGCAGACCTTCGCGATAAGGCCATTCAATAATCTGACTCTTGAGTCCTGGCATTTGCTTGCGATCCGCCAAGGAAATAAATTCGACATACTTGGCGGAGCCTAAAGGCTGAACTTGATTCAGCAACTTGGATAAAGAGTAACCATCCCATGGAATAATCATCGACCAACCTTCAACACAGCGCATGCGATAGATGCGCTCCTCCATCGGGGCAAGCTTGAGCAATGCATCCATATCCAAGGTCATTGGCTTTTTAACTAAACCTTCAATCGTTACTGTCCACGGACGCGTCTGCAAGCTTTCAGCATAGGCGGCGGGATCTGACTTATCCGTACCAAACTCATAGAAGTTGTTATAGCTGGTCACATACTTATAGCTAGTCGACTCGTCCTTCAGAACAAAGTTTGGGTTCGGTGTAGCGAGTAACTTCTGTGGATTACTGGCAAGCGCCTCGCGCGAGAACCAGGGAGCAAGTGCAAGCCCAAAAGCGCCGGCAGCGGCACTTTTAATCAAGTCACGACGTCCCTCAAAAACTGCCTTGGGGGTTACCTCCTGAGATAGCCGCTTCAGTTCATTTGCGCGCATATTCAATTCTCCTCAATGGATATAGGCCAACATTGCTAATACCGACCATTCTCCTACGCCTACCAATTTCTTGCTGAACTGCTGAATTCCAGCAAATAGAGCCGCATAAGAAAAAAGGCAAACCGCTTGGTTTGCCTTTTTTGTGACGCTAACTCAGCTTAAGCTGCAGCTTTTTTCAAGATCTCGTTAAGCGTAGTGCTTGGGCACATTACCGCTTTGAACTTAGCTTGATCAGGCATAAAGTAGCCGCCAATATCGGCTGGCTTGCCTTGCACTGCCTTGAACTCAGCAACAATCTTTTGCTCATTCTCAGTTAGTGCTTTTGCAATCGGAGCAAAGTGGGCTTGTAGCTCTTTGTCTTCGGTTTGCACTGCCAAGGCTTGAGCCCAGTACATCGCCAAGTAGAACTGGCTACCGCGGTTATCCAACTCACCAGTACGTGGTGATGGTGACTTATTGTTGTCCAACAATGTACCAGTTGCTTCATCTAGGGTACGAGCCAAAATCTTCACTTTTGGATTATTAGTCTTGTCACCGATATCTTCCAATGAAACAGCTAAGGCCAAAAACTCACCTAGAGAATCCCAACGTAAATGGTTCTCTTCAACTAATTGCTGAACGTGCTTAGGAGCAGAACCGCCCGCACCAGTTTCAAAGAGGCCGCCGCCCGCCATCAATGGCACGATAGACAACATCTTGGCGCTGGTACCGAGTTCCATAATTGGGAACAAATCCGTGAGGTAGTCACGCAAAATATTACCTGTTACTGAGATCGTATCTTTACCGCGAATGATGCGCTCCAAGGTGTAGCGCATTGCGCGAGTCTGAGACATGATCTGAATATCCACACCAGTTAAGTCATGATCTTTCAAATAGGTTTGAACCTTCTTGATCAACTCAGCTTCATGTGGACGGTACTCATCCAACCAGAATACCGCTGGAGTGCCAGACAAACGCGCACGATTGACTGCCAACTTAACCCAGTCACGAATTGGCGCATCTTTAACCTGACACATACGCCAGATATCACCCTCTTCAACGTTCTGCTCAAGCAATACTGTGCCGTCATCCGCAACAATACGGGCTACGCCAGCTTCAGGGATTTCAAAAGTCTTGTCATGTGAACCATACTCTTCTGCCTGCTGAGCCATCAAGCCCACGTTTGGCACAGAACCCATCGTTGTTGGATCAAAGTTACCGTGAGTCTTACAGAAGTTAATCATCTCTTGGTAGATACGGGCAAAAGTACTTTCCGGAATAACCGCCTTGGTGTCATGCAAACGGCCGTCAGCACCCCACATCTTGCCGCCTACACGAATCATCGCTGGCATAGATGCGTCCACAATCACATCGCTTGGTGAATGGAGGTTGGTAATGCCTTTAGCAGAATCTACCATCGCCAATGCTGGGCGGTGCTCATGGCAAGCGTGCAAATCTTGAATGATTTCTTCGCGCTTGGATTCTGGCAAAGTTTTGATCTTGTCATACAAGCTGCTCATACCGTTGTTAGGATTAACACCCAACTCTTCAAACAACTTACCGTGCTTTTCAAAAGCATCTTTGTAGAAAATCTTTACAGCGTGACCGAACACGATTGGGTGTGACACCTTCATCATGGTTGCCTTCACGTGCAAGGACAACATCATGCCAGTCTTGTAAGCATCTTCGATTTCTTTTTCATAGAACTCGCAAAGTGCTTTCTTGCTCATATACATGCTGTCAATAATTTCACCAGCGAGCAAAGAGACTTTTGGCTTAAGAACAATTGTCTTACCGCTCTTCGTCACTAAATCCATCTTCACATCACATGCCTTAGTCATGGTCATTGACTTCTCACCTGCGTAGAAGTCGCCACCATGCATGTGGGATACATGCGTACGGGAAGCCTGGCTCCAGTCACCCATCGAGTGCGGGTTCTTACGGGCATAGCGCTTAACAGCATTTGGTGCGCGGCGATCAGAGTTACCCTCACGCAATACTGGGTTTACAGCACTACCCAAGCATTTAGAGTAACGAGCACGGATTGATTTTTCAGCATCATCCTTAGGATCATCTGGGAAATCAGGGAGCTTGTAGCCCTTCGATTGCAACTCTTTAATAGCAGCGAGCAATTGCGGAACTGAAGCACTGATATTAGGCAGCTTAATGATGTTGGTATCAGGCAATAGAGTCATGCGGCCAAGCTCAGCCAAATTATCAGGAACTTTCTGCTCGGCCGTTAAGCAATCAGAGAACTCTGACAAGATACGTGCCGCAACAGAAATGTCGCTTTCTACAACCTGTACTCCAGCTGGCGCTGTAAAAGTACGAATGATTGGTAAAAATGCACAGGTCGCCAATAAGGGCGCTTCGTCTGTCAGCGTGTAAATGATCTTTGATTTCTCTGAAGCCATTGATTTTTCCTCGATATGGATAAATATTAGGGCCCGGTCTTATACCGAACCACTCTCGCATTCCGCACGCAACACTTCAGGCGCTTTTGGCTGTCTTGGGTGTAATTTCACGCACTGGACCGAGACATCTATTTTAAATCATCGACCCCAGCAATTTAAGGGCTTTTAGGCACCAAATTGGCTGAAGTCGGTCAATTTAAGGGAATCCACCAAGCCAATATCGAACTTACTTACATCGTAAACTGCTGTGCATGACCAACAAGCACCCCCTACTCAACAAAAACCTCGTACTGTTGATTCTCTGCCAGGGCTTGTTTTTAACCAATAATGTGACCTTTATCGCCATTAATGGCCTAGTTGGGCTTAGTTTGAGCCCGGTTGCCTGGATGGCTACCTTGCCAGTGATGGGCTACGTTGTAGGCGGCGCATTCTCCACCTCGATTGTGGCCAAAACCCAAAATTACTTTGGCCGGAAGATTTCCTTTCAGCTAGGCCTCCTGGTAGCCGTCTTTTCAGCGCTTCTGTGCGCCTATGCCGCCATTACCAAGAACTTCTGGCTTCTAGTGCTAGGCACCTTTATTGCGGGCTATTACAGCGCCAATGGGCAACTATATCGATTTGCAGCTGCTGAGCTAACCGTTATCAGCCAGAGGGACAGGGCGGTCTCCTGGGTGCTTGCCGGAGGAATCCTTGGGGCTGTCATTGGACCTAACCTCGCCTCCTGGACTAAAGACTTCTTTGACACTGCTTTTTTGGGGGCTTACCTCACCCTCTCGATAGCCGGCTTTATCGGGATCATCGTGATGCAGTTCATCCACTTCCCAGAAGAGTTCAAAACCCAACACTCACTTTCTGATGGCAGAGATCTTAAGACTATTCTTCGCCAACCCGTTTTTATGGTTGCTGTGATTGGCGCCTCCCTGGGTTATGGCGTCATGAACCTCCTGATGGCAGCAACGCCACTGGCGATGCAGATTTGTGGACTACCCTTTTCCGAGACGGCACTGGTATTGGAATGGCATGTGATTGGTATGTTCGCACCCGGATTTTTTACTGGCTCACTCATTCAGCGCTTTGGCACACTCAAGATCATGGGCGTTGGAGTAATCCTCAATCTCATCTGCATTGCAATCGCACTTTCCGGCACCAACTTGCATCAATTCTTAATCGCACTATTTTTATTGGGTGTTGGTTGGAACTTTTTGTTTACAGGATCCACCTCACTAGCGATGACCGCTTACCGACCAGAAGAGCGTGACAAAGCTCAGGCAGCAATTAACTTCTTTGTATTTGGCACCATGGCCTTCACTTCATTTGGATCGGGTGCGCTCATTACTTCGCAGGGCTGGAGCATCCTGAACTTCGGATCACTACTCCCCGTCGCCGTCACAGCGGGTGCCTTGATTTGGCTGAGCGCCAATCGTAAGAAGACTGGCGCAGCCTCTGCTACTTAGGAAGCTTTAGCTAAGGGCAAATTGAAGAGTAAGTTTTGCGGTTTGAGTTTGAGTTGCTTTTCATCATTCATGGCAATAGCCATATATACCGGCTTGCCAGCCTGAGACTGAGTAACAGCAGCCTCATCAATAAAGTCTAGGCGGAATAAACAAATCACCTTCTCAAGCTCGTCAGAATCGACTGACTCTTTGTTGTAGAGCTTATTCAAGATATCGGTTGCAGCAGCATCTAGGCCAACATGCCAAGACCACTTAGGATCGGAAATTTGCTGCATTGGAGTAATGCGCACTTGGGCACCTAAAAAGTGTTGCACCCATTTTTCGAGAACGCGGCAAAAATGATTGATGGGTGGCTGACCAAAATTGAGCTGAACTGCAAAATCATGATCTTCATTCTTCTCCCAATACAGATCAGCATTTTCTTCATGCAGGACATCTAAATCGATCGAGCGCATGGACATCGACTTACTCTTCAGAAGATCCAGAATGTTTCCAGTCTCACCAGCTTGCGCATTGCGAGTGACCACCTCATCATCCGCGCCCATCACAACGCCGTCTTCTAGTACGGTGATCTTTTGAGTCCGGAAAAAAATCTCGCCCATACGCGCATCCAAGGGGTGGCAATCCTCACCCAAGATGTGTCGAATAAATATTTCCGCCAGCTGAGAAATAAATAATGGCGGTACATCAACGCCATCACCTTTAAACAAACTCATATAGAAGTTTTCTAAAGAGCTGGCTGCCAATAGCTTGGCTCGATACCTCAACCAAACTTGATAGTTGACCTGAATATCTGGATCCGCCATGGCAGCTACTTCTTGCTCTGAAATAGTTGCTCGGGGGTTCTCACTTAAGCGCTGGTGCAGAGCACGCTCTGCATCGCAGGATTCAGGAACGAGGTTTAACTCTGGGCGCAATAAGTAGGTGCGCAGAAAATCATCCGTCACCTGCAGTTGATTGTCCGAGCCAACCGCAAGGGTTTTATACGCAGAATGGGGCCAAAAGTTTGTCATGTTAGTTTGCTCGAACAAAAAGATTACGCTCAGAATATACTAGCCCTTCAATTTCAGCCAAAGAGGAAGATAAACGTGAGCGAACTCCAAAAAATAGATACCGTTGTTGGTGATGGCAAAGAAGCGACTGCCGGCAATCATGTAGATGTGCATTACACCGGATGGTTGTTTGATGACAAAGCGCCAGATCACAAAGGTCAGAAGTTTGATAGCTCCCTGGACCGCGGCCAACTGTTTAGCTTCCCTTTGGGTGCTGGGCATGTAATCAAGGGCTGGGATCAAGGCGTACAAGGCATGAAGATCGGCGGCAAACGCACTCTCATCATTCCTTCTGAAATGGGCTATGGCGCACGCGGCGCTGGTGGCGTCATTCCCCCAAATGCAACCCTAGTATTTGACGTAGAGCTACACGGAGTAAATTAATTCCAAGCTAGCATCTGCAAGTAATAAGGCCACTCGATGAGTGGCCTTATTTTTTACCAGAGAAAAACTGCCGATCTTACGAACGCAAGTCTTTTCCATTCAAGGTTAATTTATTTTGCATTGCTGGCTGACACAAGCCAATCAAACGATTTCTTTCAGCCATTACCTTATCGGTATAGCCACCATCGTTATCCGCATTTGCAGCGCCGACGTAATATTTCAAGCCATTGCGTAATGAACCACTGGTGGCAATCAAATATTTCAAAATATAAGCGCCTACCCGAATATTTACTTCAGGCTTCACAGCATCAGTAGCTCCACCGTACAAAGCATATTTATCTTTATGAATGGTGGTCATCACCTGCATCAAACCTTCAGCACCAGCCTGGCTTTTAGTCAGGGGATTAAAGTTCGACTCAACTGAAATTACGGCAAGCAACAAAACTGGATCAATGTTGACTTCTTTTGCGATCAACACCGTATTGGAAACGTATTCCTCAATCTTGGCACGATCTAACTTGTACTTCTTTTCAAAGAAGTCAGCGACAGCACGTTGATTCTGAATCGACACCATCAACTTTGAATCGAGCGCCTGCGGATCGATTTTTGAAGCGGGGATGCGATCTGATAGATGAGAAATCGGCTTTACTTGGGCATGAGCCACTGAAGGCATCAAGAGAGCAACTGTTTGTTGCTTAGCGCTCATGAGGCCGCTACTAGGACTGACCGAAGCTTTCCCGTAGATCACATTGGCAATCTCTTTATCTGCGATGACCTTTGGAGCTTCTTCTTGGTACTGATCAAGCATTCCAAAACCGTTTTGCCACACCATATGGCGCGATTCATCGGGAACCAGGATGCGAGCTAAATCAAAAGCACCTGCTTGAGTTCCATTGCCGGAGAGCCAGAGCCCCACGATCATGAAAATAGTCACGATCACCAAACCATTCATCACCCGATACACAGGCGATAGTGCGTGAGCTAACAACTCTTTAGCGTTAACCGTTGCTGGTTGCGCTAGTTGCAAGTCACTCGAATTGGTAGAAAAACATTTAATCATTCATGGTCTTGCAGCACACCTAAAATCAAGCTTCTGATTTATGTTGCGATGCAATAAGTAAAAAACATGAGTCATCCTAAGAAGGTTCTTATATCAAGTCAAGAATAAAGAACTCTGTTTCGATAACTTTTAGGTCTTGAAATAAGGATGATCCCTAATGAGGCCCCTGATTTTTATATTTAACTCTTTAAATTCAATGACTTAAATAAGTTAGTGAGGACTTATTTCATATAATAAAAAAGTGCTCAAAATCCAACTTTTTTACTATTTTTCAACTTCAAAAGCACTGTCTGACCCATACATCTAGTATTCCGGCGGACTGTATTTTCTACCGGTAGTGTTCTGATGGCCTTCTCTGCCAGTTGAGGATCTTGCATTATTTACGCCTTACGGTGACGTAAGGCAGCTGCACAAAATGCTTCTTAAGCCCCGTCCACACTAGCTCTAGAGCTAACTTAAATGCCCAGTAGACGAAAAACTTTTACATCCTCATGGCACCACTCATTACACTGACATGCAATGAAATTCCTGGTCAAACCATTCTTACTTAGCCTACTTTGGCTACCGCTCAGTGCGTTCGCCCTCTTCGATCAATGTAAAGATCTGTTCCCGGCCCAGCAAATACCGACAACGACTCAGGTAGGACGAGACCTTTGCTTCGACGATTTTGCGATCTACTACTCACCTTCAGATAAAAAGCCCATCTACACCATTGAGAAACTCAATGGCGAGCAGCTCCAAGCGCCTCACCCACGCCGCACCAATCAGTTTTATGAAGAGGCTAGACTGCCTTTTCATGAGCGCGCCCTACTGGCAGACTATCGCGGCAGTGGGTATGACCGTGGCCACAACGTGCCAGCTGGGGACATGACAAGTGAAAAGGGGATGGCGCAGTCATTCTCCCTGGCAAATATGATGCCGCAAGCCAGGCAAAACAATCAGGGTATCTGGGCAAAACGGGTTGAAGAACCTACGAGGATGTATATCAAACGCGCGCAAGGCGATGTGTACGTCTTTACAGGATCAGTTGGCAATGCTGGCAGCATAGGTAAAAGCAAGGTCACTATTCCAAGCCATCTATATAAGCTGGTCTACGACCCCAACAAAAAATTGGCTTGGGCTTATTGGGTTGAGAATGCTGATGATGCGCAAATGAGCGCGCCAATCTCTTACGCTGATCTGATTCAGAAAACCGGTATCGACTTTCACTTGCCAGTAGAGAGCGCCGAAAGTAAATCAATCAAATCGACTACGAAGAGCGCATCAGCACCCAGGCAAGTAGTGGGCGGTTGGTATCCGGTCTTTTTTGACCAATACTCACCTGAGAAGGTGGCGGCACTCATCTCCAACATCAAGTCAGGAAGGGTTGCCAGCATAGAGCTTCAATATGACCGCAACCTCAATTTGGCTCAAAGCTTAGCGAAAGAGATTGAAGCTCAGAGCTCAATCGTGGTCACACTCTCGCAAAGCAGTCCGCCGGATTCAGTCAGTGTGACTTATGAACGTCATCGCGTCATCGCGATAGTGCACTCCAAATAAATTATTACTCCCGAGTGCGGGGAGAAATTCCATGGGCCCGCTGAATGGGCGCCAATAAGCCTCGTAATCCATTGTGATCAAGGGTATGCATTAGCTCCAGGAGCTGTCCAAGCTCGCCCTTAGGAAAGCCTTCACGAGCGAACCAGGCCAAGTAATTACCAGGCAAGTCCGCAAGCGCACGACCAGCATGCTTGCCATAAGGCATCTTCATAGTGACCAGCTTCACAAGGGCTTCTGAATCCATAGCTACGGATCTTACAAGCTTGGCAGTCAACCCAGTCAAATCTCAACACCAAAGCACATAGGGTCATTTTCTCAATTGAGAATTATTCTCATTTACTGTATATTGCGAATGATTCTTAATTACTTTTACTAACCAGACCACCTCACTATGAAAATGACTATCAAAAGACTTGTTGCCTTTAGCATCCTATTAGCCACCGCCTTGCACTTCTCATTCGCCAATGCGGGTGAAGGTGCGTTTGGATGGATTTACACCCTAGATCTACAGCCAAAAGGAAAGCTTGAGTTTGAGCAGCGCTTACAGCTCAATAAACAACAAGCAGCCGGTTCTTATAACGCTTGGTTTTCTAGATCGGAATTGGAATATGGCGTCACGAATGACTTTCAACTTGCCGGCTACCTTAATGCCTATTACGTGAATGCAAATCAAAATTACACCAACTCAGATGCATGCGATGGCGCCGCATCCTGCACTGGTGGGCAACCTGTCCCTGAATCACATAATCCTGCCTCACCCTACAGAAAAGGTGGCATTGAGGGTGGTTCACTAGAGGCAATTTATCGCATCACCAATCCAGTCACCTCTCCAGTCGGAGTTGGCCTGTATTTAGAACCAACTATTGGTAAGAACAAGAATGAGATTGAAGCGCGTTTATTACTGCAATCCAACTTTATTGACGATAAATTAGTTCTAGCCGGCAACGTTGTAGTTGCAAATGAGCAATTGAAGTTTGTTGGCAATGGCAATGTTCCTGAATCGATGCTGGATTTCCTAGTGGGTGCAAGCTATCGATTTGCACCCAAGTGGTCTGGTGGCGTTGAGGCACGTTTTCATAATGACTACTCTAGCTACAACTTACAAAACCAAGTACAAAGAGCCACTTTTGTCGGCCCCAACTTACATTACGCAGAAAAAGACTGGTGGGTCACTGGTGCTTGGCGCTATCAACTCAAAGGCAATACGTGTATGGGTGACGGAACCGCAGAATGCTCCAATGCTCGCGTTTGGGATAGTCACTCGGTTAATGAATTTATCGTCAAAGTTGGCTTCCCGCTGAACTAAACAAGATCTCTCATATTTTTAATTTAAAGGTAATTATGGAAAAGCAAAATTTATTAATGGCCGCACTGATACATTTGATTAAGTTTCAGTCTACTCATTGCGCGACTGCGAGAGAGCGGGCATTGATGATGTTTGAGGCCTTAGCTCAAATAAGTGAAAGCACTGAAGATCTTGATGATCTTTGCTTTGAGGCCAATGCATTACTGGCAAATTAATTTATATCCCCCTCAAGAAAAAGAATTTAGAACATGAACTGGAAACTTAATCCTCTATTCATTATTGGGCTGGCTGCAACAACGATACCGATGGTCGCGCATGCCAAGATTTACGTATCCGTGGAGCAAGCACAAAAGATACTCATACCCAATAAACCGCTTATCAAAAATCCCATCATCATTACAGATGAACTGCAAGACAAAATGCGCTCAGCATCGAGTGTCCGACAAGCTTTTCAAGGAGATCGCATTTGGAAAGCAGCTGACGGAAGTTGGTTCATCGTAGATGAGGTGGTCGGTAAACACGAAATGATTACCTATGCCGTAGCACTAAGCCCATCGGGTGCAGTCACCGGCATTGAAATCCTAGACTATGTTGAATCCTATGGGTACGAAGTAGCTGAAGCCCAGTGGCGTAATCAGTTTATTGGCAAAACAGCAGCAGATCCCATTAAGCTTAACCAAGATATTCAAAACATTGGTGGCGCCACCCTCTCTTGCAAACACCTCACTGATGGCGTCAAGCGTATTGCAGTGCTTTATGACATTGCACTCAAAAACCAATACCAAGCGCCCAAAGCAAAATGATTCGCTGCAAACCACTCTTAGGCACCTTTGTTGAAATTTCAACTGAAGATGGAGAACACTCCCTGCATGCAATAGAGATGGCATTCACTGCCATTGAACAGGTTCAATCCTTGATGGGATTTCATGATCCGGAGAGTGAGCTTTCTCAAATTAATGCTAGATCCCATTTAGAGCCGATTCGCATTCACTCCTGGACAGCCGAGGTACTGGCCATTGCTAAAGAGATTCATATTGAGTCTCAAGGCATATTTAATTGTGGGGTTGGTCACCGCCTGGTAGAAGCAGGTCTACTGCCAAGGCATATCAACTTAAATGATCACTCATTCGGAGGCATTGAAGATCTTCGATTTATTGAGCCAAACCTAGTTCAATCTAAGCCCCCACTCTGCCTTGATCTTGGTGGCATTGCCAAAGGCTACGCTGTAGACAAAGCCGTTGAGGCTCTACAGGCTACAGGCGTTGTATCTGGTTCGGTCAATGCAGGAGGTGATATGAGAGTCTTTGGTGATAAAGCACAAGACATTCAAGTCCGAAATCCGAGTAAGCCTCTAGAGTTAATTCAGATTGGTAGCATGAGGGCAGGTTCTATTGCGACTAGTAGCCTCTACTTTGCAAAACGCGACACTGATGCCAAAAGTTATATGGTCAATCCCCTTAATCATGAACACATAGAGTTTTCCGAGTCTTACTCAGTCATCGCTAATGAATGTGTCTATGCGGATGCCCTAACTAAAGTGGTCAGCATTTCTGGCAATACCCAACATCCCTGCTTGAGTCATTTCTCTGCTCAAGCCATCAAAATTCCTCACGCTACTACCCTATGAACAACACTAGTCGCCTTGGCAAGATGCCAGCATGGCAAAAACATTTCGTCCTCATTGGCATGTTGAGCTGCTCTCTTACCGGTACAGCCTATTTGCTTGGGCATGAATTTCACATTCAAGGCCCTGTATTGGGCGCTCCCTCTATCCTGATGTGGCATGGCATTGCCGCAATGATTGCTACGATGGCTTTGGGCTCAGTCTTACCTTTTCACCTAAAAGCGGGCCTCAAGTCTAAGAGGAAGTTGTGGAGCGGATTAAGCCAATTGGCTTTTTTGGCTACTTTATTGATATCAGGCGCCTTGTTGTACTACGGCCCTGAAGAAATTCGAGATAGCGTCATCACAACCCACTGGGTGATTGGCATTGCTTTCTTTGCCATCTTTTTGTTGCACGCCGTTTATGCTAAAAAAGTGGGTACTCCAAATGGAAATAAGGCGTATTGAGTTTTATCTCTCAATACGCCTTAATCACACAGTAGAAAACTTACTTACAGCAAGAATCTTTGTCGCTAGATGTTCCGCAAGAATTGATTCCCAACAATGGGTAAGCTGGGCAGAAACGGAAAATGCCCGTAGCCAAAGGAATCACTCCAAGCCAGCCCCACCAACCTACGGTACCGTTAGCTGCAAGTGCTACCAGCACAATACCTACCGAGATTCTTAAGATACGATCGATACCACCGACGTTACATTTCATAATGAACTCCCTTTAAAAACGATTAAACAATTCTTTAAATTACTTTTTACAGTAATGCTTGTATAGCAAGCTCATTACTGCTACAGCAACCTGGCTTGATAGGGAGTAATAAATTTGTTTACCCTCTCTACGCGTTTTAACCAGATTTTCCTTACGTAATACGGTGAGCTGCTGGGAAAGGGTTGGCTGATGCAAATCTAATGCTGCCTCCAGCTCACCAACGCATTTTTCTGCTTGCCCAATTTCACATAAGAGCATCATGCGATCACGGTTCGATAAGACCTTCATGAGCTTGCAAGCCTCATCTGCCGATGACTGCATCTTCTTTAACTCTGCTTTAGAGATAGGCATATTCATTGTCATCACCCAATCAAAGCGCGTTTAAAGGAATTTTTAGGTAGGCAACGCCATTGGCATCTGGCTCAGGAAAATGTCCAGCCCGAATATTCACCTGAATGGAAGGCAAAATTAATGTTGGCATTTCCAAGGTTTTATCGCGCGCTGTACGCATCTGTACAAATTGATCCTCAGTGACACCATCATGCACATGAATATTGTTTGCCTTCTCATCGGCAACGGTAGTCATACCCGACGCGGGACGATTGTTTGGCGGGTAGTCATGGCACATATATAGCTTGGTCTGGCCAGGGTAAGACAAGAGCTTCTGAATCGAGCGATAGAGGGTCTTCGCATCGCCACCAGGAAAATCACAGCGCGCCGTACCAACATCCGGCATAAACAAGGTGTCGCCTACAAAGATGGCATCACCGATTTCATAAGCCATACATGCGGGGGTATGGCCCGGCACAAAAAGCGCCTTCAAGGAAAGATTTCCAAAGACGAGTGACTCACCTTCTTTAAGCAAGTAGTCAAACTGGGTGCCATCAGCTTTAAAGCGATCATCTAGATTGAAAACACCTTTAAATACTATCTGTACATTTTTGATGTGATCCCCAATCACCAACTTACCACCCAGGTGACTTTGCAAGTAAGGAGCAGCAGTTAGATGGTCTGCATGGGCATGGGTCTCCAGAATCCAACTTACCTGAAGCTTGTGCGCTTTAACGAAAGTAATTACCTCATCAGCAGATTTGGTGCTAGTTCTGCCCGACTTAGGGTCGTAGTTCAATACAGAGTCGATGATGACGCACGAACTGCCATCACCTTCATAGACCACATAGGTGTAGGTCCAGGTTTCTGGGTCAAAAAAGTCCTTAATTAGCGGGGTTTGCTGTGTGGTCACGAGATTCTTTCGATTGAATAAATATTATATATATTTATATACTATATTAATCTAAAATAAATTGCAATGGACTACTCAACCCTTATCAGCCCAGCACTAGGAATCCTAGTGGGCGTCCTTATGGGCCTCACCGGCGCTGGGGGCGGTATTTTGTCGGTTCCTTTGCTGGTCTTCTTTCTGGGCCTCCCTATTGCGGAGGCTGCTCCGATTGCACTGTGTGCCGTTGCCCTCGCTTCTAGTGTTGGGGCCATTCTAGGACTGAGAGATAAGATCCTGCGCTATAAGGCCGCAGGGTTCATGGCCCTCTTTGGATTGGCGCTATCCCCTTTAGGCCTTTGGCTTGCCCCACAGATTCCGAACGCACCGCTACAGATTCTGTTTAGCTTGATTCTCTTATATGTAGCCATCCAGCTATTGAGTCAAGCGCGCAATCAAATCAATAGCATTCCCGAAGCCAGCAGAAAGCCACCTCCTTGCCTAATGAACCCAGCCATTGGAAAGCTCCAATGGACCCTGCCCTGCGCACGTGCATTGATGTTTGCCGGCAGTATCGCTGGCTTCTTATCTGGATTACTCGGTGTTGGCGGCGGTTTCATCATCGTCCCTGCACTCAAGCGCTATACCGATTTACCAATCAAATCGATTGTTGCTACCTCACTCGGTGTTCTTGCCATCATCACTGGTGGAGGTGCGATTTTCTCAGCAGCTTCTGGCAGTCTCAATATATTGGTGGCAGCACCATTTGCGCTAGCGGCTTTAGGAGGGCTGTTGATTGGGCTCCTCTTAGGTAAAAAGTTAAGCGGTCCGCATACTCAACTCATTTTCTCGATCTTCACTTTAGCGATTGCAATTAGCCTGCTCATTAAAGGTGTGCTAACTTTGAATCCGTGAAACAACCGCTTCAATCTTTTCCTCTTATTTTCTCTCTCATACTGTTGGGAGCTCTACTCATGACACTCAAACCCAGCTCTTTTCTAACTAACTCTGTGAGCACTATTTCTGGAACGGTCAGTAATCTCAATAATGAGCTCCTGGAATATGTAAATCCTGAAAAGCCCACTCATGATCATTCTTCGGTGTATTACCAGCGTTTCTTTGTATCCAAATTCAATTTAGGCAATCAGGCTATCGAAGCTAAATTCTCAACACCTATGGTGGTGAGTGATGGTGATACCGTGACAGTCTCCGGCTATCAAAAAGGCAATGGCTTTCAGGTGCTCGCTTATGTCAATCAGAGCCAGAAGATGAGCAAGCATGAGAATTGGATTGTCTTGGGCCTAGGCGCCCTATTCTTCTTAGCAGTTGCCCTAGGGCTTCTCAACTCAGAACTAGCGGCTGAGGGCGCATTAGTACCTAAGTTATTTTTGATTGGTTTTGTAGGTGTCGCTATGTATATGGGTTATCGCGCCCTACTCATTAGAGAGGCGATCTCACTGCTTCAGAATTAGTTTGGCAAGTGGTTTGATTGCACCTCAATAGAAAAAGCCCTCTTTCGAGGGCTTTTTAACAATCAGCACACAACTAAATCTTAGTGACCGCCAGCACCACCCAAGTAAGCTGCTTTCACAGCTGGATCATGCATCAGCTTGTCGGCTGGACCATGAGTAGCAATCTTGCCATTCTCGAGTACATATCCGTAGTCAGCAACGTTAAGAGCCGCAGCAGCAAACTGCTCAACCAATAACATCGTCACACCCTGAGATTTGAGGTTAGAAATAATCTTAAATACTTCCTCAACCAAAATTGGTGCAAGACCCATTGATGGCTCATCCAAGAGAATGATCTCTGGGTTGAGCATCACAGCACGAGCCATCGCCAGCATCTGTTGCTCACCACCGGACAATGTTCCAGCCAATTGGTTACGACGCTCTTTTAAGCGCGGGAACATTTCTAGAGCGCGCTCTAGATCGTTCTTAATATCACCCTTTGGACGGCTACCTGTAAAGCGTGGAAATGCGCCTAACAGGAGGTTGTCATTGACTGACATAGTCGTAAATACACGACGACCTTCTGGGCTATGAGCTAAACCTAAGCGAGCGATTTTATGAGAGTCGTAACCATCAATTTTTTCACCGCCCAAGGTTACTTCACCACCAGTTGGTTTAATCATGCCGGTGATAGCACGCATGGTCGTTGTTTTACCGGCGCCGTTTGACCCGATCAAAGTAATAACTTGTCCTTTAGGCACATCAATATTGATGCCGTGCAGAACTTTTACTTTGCCGTAGCCTGCTTCAAGATTCTTAATAGATAACATGGTATTTACCGATTCAATATAGTTCTAGTGATTAAGTACCCAAGTAGGCATGAATCACCTTCTCGTCTGCCTGAACTTCAGCTGGTTTACCTTCTGCAATCTTCTGACCGAAGTCCAATACAGAAACGGTATCGCATACTGACATCACCACATCCATGTGATGCTCAATCAGGATGAAGGTAATACCGTTATCGCGGATCTTACGAATAATGCGCAAGAGCTCTTTGATATCAGGCGCTGTCAAACCAGCCGCAGGCTCATCCAACAAGAGCAACTCTGGATCCAATGCCAATGCACGGGCAATCTCCAAGAGACGTTGCTTACCGTATGGCAAGTTACGCGCTTCTTCATTTGCCAAATCATCTAAACCAACAAACTTCAGGAGAGCCATTGCGCGAGCGTGGGCTTCGGTTTCTTCTTTCTTGTAACGCGGCAGATTTAAGGCAATCTCCACCATGTTTGATCTGAAGGTGTGGTGTAAGCCAACCAAAATATTTTGGATTGCTGTCATTTCACCGAAGAGCTGAACGTTTTGGAAAGTACGTGCAATACCTGACAAGGCGATATCAGATGAAGTTTTACCAACTACGCTCTCGCCAGCATAGAGAACATTACCGGCGGTAGGCACATAAATACCCGTCAACACGTTCATCATCGTGCTCTTACCGGAACCGTTAGGACCGATCAGACCATGAATAGTTCCGCGCTTGATACTCAGATCAACATTGTTCAATGCTTTCAAGCCACCGAACTGCATCAATACAGAGTCTACTTTCAGGAGCTCAGCGCCGGAATTTTGATCGCTAACTTTGCTGATAAAGCTAATGGAGTCGTCTACCGCTTCAACTTCTTCACCGCGAGTAGTTTTTGTTTTGCCAACGATGGATTGGTAGAAGCTCTTCGCAAAACCAACAATACCGTTTTGCAAGTAGTACACAACTAACAAAATCATGAAGCCGAAAATACTCAAGCGCCAATCTGAAATGCTATTGAGCCAGAATGAGAATGCCGCCAAACCAACAACGCCTGCAATCGGAACTGCAACGCGGCGTACTGTAGTGACCTTTTTCGACAAAGCCATCGCAGCACCTACCACTACAACGATTGCAATGACAGAGGCAACAATACGGAATAGGTTGATGTCATCCAAGAGTTTTGGCAACAACACAATGATCGCCGCACCAATAACTGCACCAAGGCGTGACTTGCGTCCACCCATGATGATGCCTAGCAAGAACAAAACAGCAAGTTCGTTGTTATAGGTATTTGGTGAGATGTACTGTTCAGAGTAGGCATACAAGCAACCAGCCAAACCAGCAAAGCCCGCACTGATCACAAACGCAATCACCTTAAAGCGATATACGGATACACCCATACAGTCACAAGCAATTGGGCTGTCACGCAAAGCTTCGAAGGCACGACCGATTTGGGATTTTACAAAGCGGTCAACGATGATCAGAGAGATGATCAAAATGGCAGAGACCAACCAGAAATACTCTGCTTTGGTCATAGGTACGCCCATCAACTCTGGCTTTGGAATCTTGATACCTAATGGGCCTTCAGTCAACCAAGTCATCTCGTTAATCAGAATCTGTGCGATTGTGCCAAATGCCAAGGTCACCATCGCAAGATATGGTCCGATTACTTTCAATGCTGGCAACGCTAAGATGCCGCCAAAGATCGCAGTGACAATAATAGATGCTGGAATATTGATCCAAATTGGCAAGCCAAAGTGGAAATATAAAACACCGGCGGTATATGAACCGATTCCAAATAAGGCAGCGTGCCCTAAGGAAACCTGACCCACATAGCCCACCACGATATCCAAACCAAACAACAGAATGGTGTAAATCAGAATCGTTTCAACTAAGTGAATGTAATAAGGGTTATGAATAAACAGGGGTAATACAAACAGCCCCGCAATCGCAATTAATAGAGGTATTAGAGACTTCTTCATCATTAAACTTTCTTAATTGCAGATTTACCAAAGAGACCAGATGGTTTGTATGCAAGCACTAGCAACAGCAAAATCAAACCTGGTACATCTTTATAACCAGTAGAGATATAAAAACCTGTAGCTGTCTCAACGATTCCCAGAATCAAACCACCCACAATGATTCCCATACCGCTGGAGAGTCCACCAATAATCGCAACCGCGAAAGCCTTTAAGCCTAAGGCGCCACCCATACTTGCGCCCGTCAATGTCAGAGGGGCAATCAATACACCGGCAAACGCTGCAGTCAATGAAGAAAGAGCGTAAGAGAAAGTAATTACCAAGCTGGTATTGATGCCCATCAAACCAGCAGCATCACGATCGTTTGCTGTTGCTACAACAGCCTTACCGTAAATCGTTTTACGGTTAAAAAACTCGACCAATAGCATCATCACAAGCGCACCAACCACCACCAAAATTTCCATTGGCAAAATGTTTGCGCCAAGGAACTCCATTGGCTCCATCGGCAATGGTGAAGGGAATGGCAATGCGTCGCGTCCCCAGATATTTTCTGCTACGTTCTTGAAAATAATGCCGAGTGCGATGGTGGACATAATCCAACCAAACTCAGATTTAATCTTGATTGCAGGACGCACACCAATGAGCTCTACAAAGCTACCTTGAATCATGCCGAACAAACAAACTACGGGAATCATGACCCAGTAGTTCATGCCAAAAGTGTCTACGCAGGTTAAACCTACTAGAGCACCCAACATCAGTGCTTCACCTTGACCGAAGTTCAGAGTGCCTGATGTGGCAAAAGTTAGCTGGAAACCGAAAGCGATTACCGCATAGATCATCCCCACCGCGATACCGCTTGAGAGGATTTGTGCAAGCATGTCCATTTTTATTGGCCTAAAAGAAAATACTTAAAACTGTTTTATTAACGAATTCGACATTGTAAGCAAAACGCCGCCTTTTGGGCGGCGCTTTGATCTAACAAATGTTGCAGTGCAAAATAATTAGTGCTATTGCCTGCACACTTCAGCTAATTACTTCTTCTTAGCTGTAGCGTCTTCAGCATTCAAGAACTCAACTTTACCGTTCTCAACAACACCCATGACTACGTCCTTAGCTGCGATAGCCTCGTGGTTAGTAGCGCTAAATGGCTTGTTGTAAGTAATTACAACGCCTTCAACCGGAGTCTTTAAGTCTTGCAAAGCTGCCAAGATCTTTGGTCCTTCTGTGCTATTTGCTTGCTTGATAGCGGCTGCCAAGAGGTATACAGAGTCGTAGCCTTGAGCTGCTGATACTGGGGAAGCGATGATACCGTTCTTAGGTTTGAAATCCTTCAGGTAAGCATCTACGAAAGCTTTACGCTTTGGTGTAGTTGCAGGATTCTGAATGAAAGTCTCAGGCATTGTTGCGCCGTTACCGTTCTTACCAGCAGTATCAATGAAGCTAGCCATAGACAATGTCCATGAACCGATCATTGGCTTCTTCCAACCCAACTTCGCCATACCGTTAGCAATTTGTGCCAACTCAGGTCCAATTGCGTAAGTCAAAATCACTTCTGCACCAGCATTTTTTGCTTTGAGCAATTGTGAAGTCATATCCACGTCGCCAATGTTGAACTTCTCTGTAGCTACTGGAGTTACGCCATAGCCCTTCAAAGCCTTTTCTAAGTCTTCGCGACCCAACTGACCGTAGTTTGTAGAGTCAGCCAAGATAGCTACCTTCTTCAAACCACGCTTCTCAACCGCTTCTTTAGCGATCATTGGTGCTTGAATGTTGTCAGCTGCTGCGTTACGGAAGATGTAGTTCTCTGGTGCATTAGGGAACTGCTTAGTGATCAATGTGCCAGTTGCCACGTTGTTCATTACAGGGATCTTCGCCTCTTGGTAGAAACGCTGTGAAGCCAAAGCAACACCAGTGTTGATATAACCGAGAGTAGCAACTACTTTTTCATTGTTAATCAATTCTTGAGCAATTTGTACGCCACGTTCATTCTTGGCTTCATCATCGCGTTCAACTAAAACAATCTTGTTGCCATTAACACCGCCGGCAGCATTAATTTCTTTTGCGGCAAGACGCACGCCGTCACGCATACTTACGCCCATGGATGCTGAGCCGCCAGTGAACGGGCCTGCAACACCAAGTTTGATATCGGCAGCGTATGCGCCGGTTGTAAACATTGCAGCAGCAGCTACTGCAAAAATGTGATGACGAATATTCATAAAGTCTCCATGACTAAAAATGCTTAATTAAATAAATTCTTTTTTAGGTACAACTTGAAACGAATAGCCATCTTACAGTTAATGTAGGGGCAAAAAAAGGGGTTTGTATTAGGGTTTTACATTAGCCCTTGAGGATAAAAGTCGTTTTAAAAAAACTGACGACTTTTCTCTCGCAATGTTGGCCAGAAAAGATTGACCACAAGACCGGCAATTACCAAGCCAGCAGCCATGACTTTCCAGCTTGGCAAAGCCTCGCCCAGGAAGAAGGCTGAAGCCCCCATTCCAAAAATGGGTACTAGCAAGGGTGCAGGGGCTACCACGGCTGCTGGGTGCTTTGAGAGCAACCAGCCCCACGCTGCATAGCCAAATAAGGTGTTAGCCCAGGACTGCCAGAGCACGCCCACCCAAGCCCCCACGGGGGCTGCCAAGGTGACTTCCCATAAATGATTAACGCCACCCTCAAAGATGAGTGAAGTGATCAGTAGAGGGGGTATTGAGAAGGCGCTTGCCCAAACTACATAGGACAGCATATTGATGGCACCCGCCCTACGGCTCACGGTATTGGCAATCCCCCAGGAGAAACCAGCAAATACCACCAAAGCAAGGCCCAAGAAAGTCGTTGTGGAATCTGTGTGCAGCGCAATAATTACTAAACCTGTCATTGCTACCGCAACAGCTACTGCCTGATAGAGCCTCAGACCCTCCTTGGCAAAGAACATTGCAAAGCCAATGGTGAAAAACACCTGCGTCTGAATAACCAAAGAAGCGAGCCCTGGAGAAATACGTCCATCTATCGCAAAGTACATCACACCAAACTGCCCCACCCCGGTTGCCAGACCATAGACGCAAAGATTGCCCCAAGAGACCTTAGGCTTGGGCATAAAAAATACCACCGGCAATAAAGCAAAAATGTATCGCAGAGCTGCAAAGAAAAATGGCGGGAAGCTATCGAGAGATATCTTAATAACTACAAAGTTTGTTCCCCATACCGCAACAATGGCGAGCGCCAAAAGTAAGTGACTTGCTGGAAGCCCAGGATGGGACTGCGAACTGCCTTGTATTTTTGAACTACTCACTCGTGAGCAATTCAGCAGCGCGTTGCGCAATCATCATGGTCGGCGCTGCAGTATTACCAGAAGTAATTGTTGGCATTGCAGATGCATCAACTACTCTCAGATGATGAATGCCTCTCACGCGTAATTGTGAATCGAGCACTGACATCGGATCGTCATCGCGCCCCATCTTGCAAGTGCCTACTGGATGAAAAATCGTCGTACCAATATCACCAGCAGCTTTAATAAGCTCTTCATCAGTTTGATATTGCTTGCCTGGCTTGTACTCATCTGGTGTGTAGGGCTTGAGTGCAGGACTTTCCACAATCTTGCGCGTGAGGCGCAATGAGTCTGCAGCCACTTTGCGATCTTCCTCAGTCGATAAATAATTTGGTGCGATCACTGGAGGCGCTTCTGGATCGAGCGAGCTGATGTGCACACTGCCGCGAGAGGTTGGGCGTAAGTTACAAACGCTTGCAGTAATTGCATTGAAGGAATGTAAATCTTCACCAAACTTTTCTAGCGATAGAGGTTGTACGTGATATTCCAAATTTGCTGAAGGCTGATCGGGCGAGCTGTATGCAAAAGCGCCTAGCTGCGAAGGCGCCATTGACATCGGGCCAGAGCGCTTAAACACATACTCCATACCAATTAACAACTTACCCAATAAAGAATTCGCTTTGGTGTTCAAAGTCTTAATTCCATTGACCTTGTAGATCATGCGCAACTGCAAATGGTCTTGTAAGTTCTCGCCTACACCAGGTAAATCGGTAACCACCGGAATGCCTAGCATAGTGAGGTGTGCGGCTGAACCAACACCTGAGCGCTCTAGAACCTGCACGCTACCAATGGCGCCTGCGCTCAAAATCACTTCGCCTGGATTACTAGCATCGGAAGCGGTGCAATGCACATCGATGGTTTTGCCATCTTTAATATATTGAACACCGAAGCAATTTTTCGAACTTGGATCAATCAATAATTTATTGACCATAGCTTCAGTCACTACAGTGAGATTGGATCGCTTGGCAGCATCACGCAAAAATGCTTTAGAGGTATTGAGTCGCCAACCTTTGCGCTGACTGACATCAAAATACCCGACTCCAAAATTATCACCTTGATTGAAGTCATCGGATGCGGGGATACCAGCTTGTACTGCTGCTTCCCTAAAGATATCCATGATGGGCCAACGCAAGCGCTGCTTAGAAACAGTCCACTCGCCACCTTTACTGTGCCACTGATTAGCTGCGCCGTGATAATCCTCAAATGATTTGTAACGGCGCAATGCGTTTTGCCAAGACCAAGACTCATCTCCGGTTGCCTTAACCCAGGAATCGTAGTCGCCTGTTTGGCCGCGCATATAGATCATGCCGTTGATAGAAGAGCAACCGCCCAAAACTCTACCGCGCGGATATAACAATGAGCGCCCGTTCAGACCTTTTTCAGCAGCAGTCTTAAAGCGCCAATCTGCCCTCGGGTTATCGATGCAATACAAATAGCCAACTGGCACATGGATCCAGATGTAGTTATCGTTCTTGCCAGCTTCAATTAAGAGCACCCGTTTAGCGGGATTCTCAGTCAGGCGCTTGGCTAGCATGCAGCCTGCGCTGCCGGCGCCAATGATGATGTAGTCGTAGGTATTTGGATGGCTTGTTGTGCTCATGTCTCTACTTTTATAGATGCCTATTTTTAAACTCTATTATTTACCAAATCTCCCATTACGAAGAAATTAGGCGATTCAGCTAGAAACGGCAAATACCCGTCTAAAATAGCCCCATGCATGTCAATGAAAAGAACCGCACCCCCAAGAAAGAAGATCTTGACGAGGGACCCAGCAAATCTGAGCTAAAGCGGCTGATGACCGAGCGCCAAAAGCTGGCCGAAGTTCTAGCGGGGCTTAGTAGTGATGCATTAAAGACCATACCAATGGATGAGGCTATTAAAACCTCCATTGCCGAAACAAACAAAATTAAGAGTTTTGAGGCGATCCGTCGTCATAAGCAGTATCTAGGCAAGCTGATGCGCTTTTTGGATGAGGAAGAGTTGGATGCCATTCAGAAACGCTTGGATGCGATTCAGGGTGTTAGCAAGGCAGAGACTGCAAAGCTCCACCATCTAGAGTCTTATCGCGATCGTCTCATTGCGAATGATGAAGCCTTCACTAAGATGATTGAGCAATATCCGGATATGGACATTCAGAATATGCGCACTCTTATTCGTAATGCGCGTAAAGAAAAAGAAACCAATAAACCTCCTAAGGCTTTTCGAGAAATCTTCCGCGTCTTAAAGGATATGGGAATATAAACACCTCTCTTACCAAGAATCAGGCTTTTGGATTTTTGAGTTCGGGATCTTAGATGGAAGCTGCGCAGCGGCAATATGCGAAACACTAAGAATCTTCCTCCAATCTGAGTGCTTTGCTAGATCACCCGAAATATGTCGGTGATCTTTACTTTGAATTGGCGCAACTAAACCGATTCGCAATTGCGCATGGTGCCTCTTTACTGCCGCCAACGCACCCTCAAGATCAGAATCATTGCTACAAACTACCGCCTGCTCATATGCTCCCGTCCAAGCCCCAGTAATTAGATCTGATGCCAAATTAACATCCGTCTTTTTTTCATTAAAGTCATAAACCTGAACTATTTTTAATTCAGGGGCCTCATTAATCGGCCTCACCAATCTTTGGTAGGGTGTTGTCGCTAAAATTTTCCCTTGTATTATTTCCAAAGAACTGGGATACATTTTTCTTAAGGCCTGAAGATATAACCGTTGTCGCTGGGTTGACATCGGGTCATCCGACATCCTTCCTAGGACAGGCGCTGTGTAATAGCGCACTTGAGTTAATTCTGCATTTTTACCTAAGATGTACTCAGAAAACAACCTAACAATATCAACCCACTTCAATTTTGAATTTCTTAGCAAGCCGTAATAGAGGTTGTAACCATCAATATAAATAGTGGTTTTGATAATTTTCCCATTCCAGAAAAGACAAAACCACCCGAAGGTGGTCTGTCGCCCAAAAAGCAATCGGATATACCGAACGGTTAATGGGTGAGTCGTGAATAAATTATACGCCTTTTGAAGATCTCTGAATTCACCTAAACATTAAATGGTTTTCAATTCTGAAATAAAAAAATCTTCTAAATCTTTAACTTCGCTGAAGGAATCTCAACCAAACGATATAAGTAGCTAGCAGCAATAGTGCTACATACTAAAACTCCCAACATTAAGCCAATTGCAATGAGGCCGCTTTCGTGAGCGTGCATTCCAGAGGCAATATAGAGCGTATTTGCTAGCAAGATAAATGCAAAGTGAATTAAGAAGGCACAGTAGGAGCGTGGACTAGCCCAAGCAATTGAACGCAGTGTTAATGTCTTCAATCCGTGAACTGCGGATCCAGTGCTGAGATAAGTAGCGCTCCCCCACACAAATAATAGTAAGGCCACAAACCAAGCTAAGAAGTTGCGTAACCATACTTCATGCAATGTGGAGATCGTAATAACTACCCCAATAGCAATGAGTGCAAACCTAGCCAATCTTTGGACCCTCTGATCGGCAAAGTTCTTAGCAAGATAAGCCAATACGCCAAGGCCATAAGAGCCAATGAAGTAAATAAAGTAGGCTTCGTATTGTGCGGAACGATTGAAGTACAGCAAAGAGCTCACGGCAACAATACTAATCAACCATATCAAGGCTTGATAAGAAGAAAAAGAAATCAGCAATACCGCTAAAACTGAGTAGAGCTGCCAGTCAATCGCGATATACCAAGCACCTGCAGAGATCGAGTCAAGACCCAGAATGCCCTGCAGAAAAAATAGGTGGGCAATAAATTGACTCAGCGTTTCTTGCTCACCAACGAATTCATCATTCACCCAAAAGCGTGCAATCCAAGCACAGAGAATCGTGAAAATCAAAGCGGCAATGTATGGCGCAAACAAACGCAGATAGCGATTGATGATCACTCGCAGCAAATTCTGGCTACTGAATTTCGCATTAGCGAATCGCGTGAGGGACTGAGTTGCCAAGTAGCCAGCCATCACTAAAAAGATTTGCACGGCATAGCGACCATACTCAAAGAGCCATGTCATCAAGCCTGGCAATATTAAGCGCGCATCTTCTGCTATCTGGCCGTAGCTAGATAGGTGATGCAGGATGATTAACAGCGCTGCGAAGACCTTAAGAAGGTCAATTAAGAAAAGGGGTTGGGTTCGCTTCAAAACAGAAATAGACCGGCACTCAAATGAATAAAGAGTGCCTATAAAGAGTAATTATTTGGTTTTCTCGGACTTTGTCTTGCCCATCAAAGAGGCCAGCATAGGATTACTACTGGCAAGCTCTTTTTTGGTTTTTGCAATACTCTCCGCAGCACCTGGCTTTGGCGTCTTTGCAGCATTCTTCATACGTTGCGCAGTTGTCAGAGCTAGGTTTTTATAGAGATCGGTTTTTTTCATTGACATAACGTTTGCATTTCTAAATAAGTTCTACGGCTCTATTTTTATTTAGTTAATGAACGTGCGGCTAGACCCAAGAACAACAATGACCAGCCTTGCAAAAGCAACTCAATTGCAATCAGCAAGCCAGGCAACCACAAACTACTTTCTGGATAGCCATTCATGATGAGAACGCCCATCAAGATAGAAATCGCAGAAGACAAAACTAACCAGAACCATTCACGGAAATGACGATGCTGAAATGCAGAGATCAAGCGTAAAAATCCGGTAATAAAAAAGATCGCAGCAAGCCATAAGGTAATAGCTTCTAGCGCAGGAATTGGAAATGCCCAAGTGTAGACACCAGCGGCAATATATAAAACAGCTAATACCACTTGAATGCCAACACTCTTCCAGCCGGTGGATTTAAGGGCATGGGCAAATTGCACTGCACCACCAATGATCAAGAACGCACCCAATACATTAATAGAGACAAATGAAAACAATGTCTGACCAGCAATACCAATCATTCCCAAGGCAATGAAAAGAACGCCCATACCAATTAATGCACCAGGCACTTTAGCTGCGGCACCCAGGACCGCAATGCGGATTTCTTTAATTTGGCTTACGGATAATTCGGTCATATTGAATGCTTTCGAAGAAATATTGACTGCTAAAGACTCTACTGTATCAACAAAGTCAGGGTTTTAGAGCATAAATCAGGTCAAACGAGCCACCAAGCGCAATTGGTGCGTAGGAAAAACGGGTATTCTTACTTCTTTTATATGACTAGTTCACCGGTCGCCAGCATAAGAAAGTATTGAATTAGATGGATAACACGCTCACCGTTGTTCTTGGCATTGTTGCCATGCTATTGCCACTCGTAGTGGGTCGATTAGTCTGGAAGCGCTTTGACCAATACTTTGGTCGTAATGACGAAGCCTATATGGATACCCTGGAATATTTCCTCAAGAAACTTGGCTTCACTATTTTGGTTGCCTTCATCCTCCTGTGGATCGGCATCAGCTTGGTCTTCAGCGGCAGCCCTAATTACTAAGAGCAACTAAAAGAAGAAAAACCTAGGAACACCACGCAAAATGAATGATCAGTTACTCACGATTCTTAAGAAAGCAAAGCTCAACTTTGCGGTACTGGGCAGCATTCTGGTTCTTGCGATTGTCGGCAAGATCACCAACCCAGAGTTCACCAATGGGATCTTCTTCATGGCGGATCAACTGGTTTCTGAACTGATTCTGCTTTTTGTTGCCATTACCCTGGGTGCATTTATCCCAAACTTCAAGCTAGTAGTGTTCGGTGCAATCGCCGCCTTTATTGCCGCAGCTATTGCCATTCAGATAGGCGTCTTTACCTATTTGACAATTGACTACCTTTTTGCCGTTCTGATCGTAGTTCTAGGCTTTGCATCGATTGCCAACCTCTATCGGCATTACAGGGAATTTAGCTTCTAGAATTTCTGATCTATCAATAAATAAAGCCCCAGTTAATTGGGGCTTTATTTGTTTAAGCGGCTTCCCTTTGGAAGACTCTAATGCGCGGCTCTATTTCTTTCTGCAAGGTTCTTTTGGCAACCCTGATGTCATATTCCATCTGCAGGTTTAACCAGAACTTTGGATCCATCCTAAAAAATAGACCTAGACGTATTGCTGTGTCTGCAGTGATTGGGCGAGCTCCATTAACAATTTCACTAATCCGACTTGGAGATACATCAATATCGGCGGCAATCTGGCGCGCAGTGATCCCCATCGGCTTCATAAAATCTTCTAGCAATATTTCGCCAGGATGAATTTCATCTAATAGTTTTGACATCAAGTTCCTCTCAGTGGTAATCCACTATCTCCACCTCATAAGCTCCATCGGCTTTCCAAATGAAACAGATACGCCACTGCTCATTAATACGAATGCTATGACAACCTTTTCTATCGCCCATCAACATCTCCAATCTATTGCCCGGCGGAATTCGCAAACTTTGCAACTCAGTAGCAGCATGTAGTTGCAACAACTTACGTCTAGCCACCCTCTCAACACTCTTAAATCTCTGCGACATATGGCTGTTAAAGAGGGATTGGGTTTCCGCACATGAGAATGAATGGATCATGCGTAATTATATTCTATCATACAGAATCCGTTATATGGAACTTTTGTTACTTTTATTGCGGCATCCATCTAAAATAGTTGCTACATCTATATATAGAAATTAATATATAGATTCAATATTTAAGTATTTGTAGTTATAGGCATAGCCCCAGACAATATGGGTCTATGTACAAATATGACCATATTGACCAAACCCTTGTAGATCAACGGGTTATCCAATTCCGAGACCAAGTTGAGCGACGCCTGAACGGCACCTTAGCCGAAGAAGAATTCCGACCTCTCCGTCTGCAGAATGGTCTCTACCATCAGCGCCATGCTTACATGCTGCGTGTCGCCATTCCTTATGGCTTATTGAGTGCTAAGCAGCTTCGCACCCTCGCCTTCATTGCGGATAAGTACGATCGTGGATATGGTCACTTTACGACTCGTCAAAACATTCAATTTAATTGGGTAGAGCTAGAGCAGACTCCCGATATCTTAGCTGAGCTAGCTAAAGTTGAAATGCATGCCATCCAAACTTCAGGCAACTGTATTCGCAACATTACAAGCGACGCCTTTGCTGGTGTTGCCGCTGATGAATACATCGACCCAAGACCTATCTGTGAATTACTCCGCCAATGGTCAACATTACATCCTGAATTTGCTCATCTACCACGCAAATTTAAGTTTGCAATTAATGGCGCGAAACAAGATCGCACTGTCTTGCTCTGCCATGACGTCGGTATTGAACTCAAGAAAAACGCTGCAGGAGAATTAACTGCAGACATCTACGCTGGTGGTGGCATGGGACGCACACCGATACTGGGATCATTAATTAAGCAAGGTTTGCCATGGCAAGTTTTACCAAGCTATTTGACTGCCCTACTACGTGTGTATAACCGCTTTGGCAGAAGAGACAATCTCTATAAAGCCCGCATCAAGATTTTAGTGAAAGCCTTAGGCCCAGAAGAATTCGCACGCCAAGTGGAAGGCGAATGGGCTCAACTACATAATGACTCCAAACAGAGTAAAGATAACTTCACGCAGGCCGAGTGGGAGCGTGTTGCCAAGCACTTCACCAGACCAAACTACAAAACTTTGCCAGCATTGAGCAATGTGCAATTGCAGACTCATGCCGAAACTAAGATAGGCTGTAATGAGAAGATTGCATTTACTCGCTGGCTAGAGCGCAACGTTAGGCCGCATCAAGTGCCTGGTTATGCTTCAGTCATTCTGTCGCTCAAGCCCCATGGCACCGCTGCACCTGGTGACGCTTCTAGCGCCCAAATGAATGCCATCGCTGACTTGACAGATCAATACAGTTTTGGTGAATTACGTGTCACCCATGAACAAAACTTAGTCTTAGCTGATGTTGAGCAAGCGGAGTTATTGAATCTTTGGCGCGCCGCCAAAAACTACAACTTAGTTTTGCCTAATATTGGCTTACTCACAGATATCATTGCCTGCCCTGGTGGTGACTTCTGCTCACTAGCTAATGCCAAATCACTGCCGATTGCCAAAGCCATTCAAGAGCGTTTTGATGATTTGGATTACCTGCACGACTTAGGTGATATCACTTTAAACATCTCCGGTTGCATCAACTCCTGCGGCCACCATCACGTCGGCAACATTGGGGTTCTGGGTGTCGATAAAGATGGTGAAGAGTGGTACCAAATTACTCTAGGTGGAGAGCAAGGCAACGACGCCTCTATTGGCAAAGTCATTGGGCCTTCTTTCTATGCCAATGAAATTCCTGATGTTATGACCAGTCTGATTAACACCTATGTAGAGCAACGCACAAGTGATGAGCCTTTTATCGAGACTTATCGCCGACTAGGTGTAACTCCCTTTAAAGAAGCTGCCTATAAAAATAATGGCAAGCACCCCAAAGGGGCGACAGCCTAATCCTAGAAAAACTATGAACAAGCAAATTATTTCTTTTCCAAAAGGTGGCAAGCCAACCATCATTGCCAATGAATGGCAGGTGTGGGATGGCGAGCGTGATGAAGGCGGCATCCCTGATTTAGAGCATGGATTTCACAAGGTATTGGTACCATTTCATTGGTGGATTGCGCACTATAAAAATGCTGACATTATTGAACGTGCCAATAAAGGTGAGATTGGGGTTTGGTTTGCTGCGGATGATGACATCCTCAAGCATACTGACATCATCGAGGAAAGCAAAAGCCTTTGGCCAGTAGTAGGAGCTCATTTCCCTATTTTTAGAGATGGTAGAAGCTTTAGTACTGCAGCCCTCCTCAGAGATCGCTTTGAGTGGCAAGACGAAGTCCGCGCAATTGGGGATGTCTTAATTGATCAACTCTTACAAGGTGCACGCGTAGGCTTTGATGCTTTTGAACTACGTCCTGATCAGAATCTCGATGTCGCTCTCAAGCAATTTAATCTCTTCTCTGTAGTTACGCAAAACAGCTGGCGCGATCAACGCAGCACTCAAGAAGTCAACTAAGCCAGGGATAGCATAGGCAGATCATGGGCAATCTAAGCAAACTCGGAAAAGTGTATTTGGTTGGCGCAGGTCCTGGCGCCACTGATCTCATTACTGTGCGCGGAGCAAATCTACTGGCAAAGGCAGATATTGTGTTTCATGATGCCTTGGTAGACCCAGCTATGCTGGAGCTCTGCCCCCAAGCCATCAAAGAGCCTGTCGGTAAACGTTGTGGAAAGCTATCTTCCGCGCAACACTTTATCAATAAACGACTGGTTGACGCGGCTCATAAATATCAAATTGTCGTGCGCCTTAAGGGTGGTGACCCCATGATGTTTGGTCGCGCCGATGAAGAAATCCAAGCACTCAAAAAACACCATATTGAAGTAGAGGTGGTGCCGGGTATCACGGCGGCATTAGCTGGTGCAGCCGCTATTCAGCAATCGCTCACCCTGCGAGGCGTTAGCAGAAGCGTAGCTTTTGTGACTCTGGCACAAGCAAATGAGGCTACAGAAAACGTAGCAAGTGAAATAGAGAGAAATCAGAATGCACCCTTGCAAAATCCGAGTGCAGATACCTTGGTGTATTACATGGGTCGCAAAGATGCTAGCAATATTGCCAAACAATTAATTGAAGGTAATTCTCAACATACTAGCAAAACACCTGCTCACATACTAGAAGCGGTCAGCACCAAGAATGAGCGCCACTGGTCAAGCACTCTTGGTGAACTCGAAATTGGTAAAGCGAATGACTGGTTTGATAGTACCTCTCCAGCATTGATTATGGTTGGTGAAGCCTTACGAGAAAAGCAGCAGGTAACAGAGTTACAGAGCTCTAGCACCAAAATCGATGATAGCTTGCAAGACGGCAAGATCCTCACCAACAGCAGGCGTAGCGCTTAAAGTCACTCCAGGGAATTTCTTCTGGCAGGCTGATAGCAATACTGGAAAGTCATTGCGCAAATGGCCGCCTTGACCAAAAAAGACTGGCACAACCACTATCTCTGTAACACCAGTAGCAATCTGGGATGCAATTGCCTGCTCTAAGCTAGGCTCCATCAACTCTAAAAAGGCTACTTCCACCAAAGTATTGGGATGCTGAGCCTTCCAGAGGGAAGCTAAGCGATCAAAAGGCTCACGCCATCGTGCATCACGAGCGCCATGACCAAACAAAACAATTGCCTTCATATTCATGCAAACCTTTTAAACTATCAATATTAATACCCAAGCTTACCCTGAAATTTAGCCCAACATCTTTTATAAGCATCGACCCACATGACAAATCTTCTCAGCCAAACTTGGTTCATCGTCTTGATGGGGGTCACCCTCATTGGAGCGGTACTTTCTGCCGTCCATCATGCTGAGGTGATTGCCCATAAAACGGGTGAGCCCTACGGAACTTTAGTGCTATCGATTAGCGTCACCATTATTGAAGTTTCCCTCATTATTGCCATGATGCTGGCTGGTCATGAGGGATCTGAATTCATTGCTCGTGATGCCGTATTTGCAACAGTCATGATTGTGATTAACGGTGTGGTGGGCTTGTGCATATTTATGGGTGGGCTAAAGCATCATGAAATGGCCTTCCGTAACGAAGGTACTAATTCTGCATTGGGTGTACTGACTGCGATGGCAACCTTTATTTTGGTTATGCCGATGGTCACAGTCAGCACACCAGGACCAGACTTCACCAAGAGCCAGCTGGCTTTTGCTGGCATTGCTTCGTTTGCCCTGTATGGCGCCTTCCTATTCTTCCAAACAGTGAGCCATCGCGACTACTACCTGCCTAAGGCCGTCGATAAAAAATTGGACAGCAAGATTCATGCGGAGGGGCCGAGCAATCTCAAAACTACCATCAGCGCTCTTCTATTACTAGTCTCTTTAGCAATAGTAGTTGGTTTAGCTGAAGCACTAAGCCCGGCTATCGAAGCGGGAGTAAAAGCTGCTGGTGCCCCAAAAACGGTGGTTGGTATCGCGATTGCCATGTTGGTGCTCTTGCCCGAGGGCTATGCGGCAGTGAGGGCGGCGAGAGCTAATCGATTACAAAGCAGTTTGAACTTAGCGCTGGGTTCAGCCTTGGCTAGTATTGGACTAACCATTCCGACGGTAGCAGCTATTGCCATCTTCTTTAATCTACCACTCAGCCTAGGCATTAGCTCACTAAATATGACGCTGATGTATCTCAGCTTCTTTATTGGTGCACTAACACTTGCTATTGGTAGAACGACCCTATTGCAGGGTGTTGTACATCTAATTATCTTCTTTGAGTATTTATTCTTGAGTTTGGTGCCATAAGAGCAGATGCAAGATAGATTAAAATGATCGCATCGTTAAGGCTGTAAATTTTTACCAAGGGACTATGAGTGTTTTAGCCATCTCCTTTCTGACATCCCTATTAATCACACTTTGGGTGATTCGTAACAGTCATTTACATTCTAAATTTAGTGCTGACTCAGATATCAGCGGTATACAAAAATTTCACACTCATGCAGTGCCCCGAATCGGTGGACTTGGAATATTGCTCGGGCTTTGTATTGCATTAGTAGTGCGCTATTTTGAAAATGAATCTGTAGGACAGTTTGGGTTAATTCTTATAGCATCCTCGCTGCCAGCTTTTCTATCAGGATTTTTAGAGGATGTTACAAAAAAGGTTGGGGTTAAGGTTAGGCTCATTGCCACCTTTATCGCAGCTGCTATTGCAGGACATCTCCTAGGCGGCTGGCTCACATCCGTTCAGCTCCTGGGAATAGATAATTTAATGCTTGCTTACCCTGCTATAGCTATTGGCATTACCTGCTTTGCGGTTGCCGGCGTTGCAAATGCCTTTAACATCATTGATGGATATAACGGGCTTTCAAGCATGGTCGCGATTATTATTTTGGGCGGCCTTGCCTATGTAGCATTTCAAGTTGGTGATACTCAAATCATGATTGCTGGATTAGCCATGATTGGCGCCCTATTAGGATTTTTAGTTTGGAACTATCCGCGAGGTCTTATCTTCCTGGGTGATGGGGGCGCTTATCTGATTGGCTTTTGGATTGCGGAGCTTTCAGTCCTCTTAACGGCAAGACACCCTGAGGTATCAAAATGGTTTCCATTATTACTTTGCATCTACCCCATCTTTGAAACGCTCTTCACAATTTATCGCAGAGTCATTCTCAAGAGAGTCCATCCCGGCATGCCTGATGCATCTCATCTTCACCAACTCATTTATCGCCGAGTTGTCCGCTGGGATGATGTCAACAACGATCAGCGTATGTTGATCTATCGAAACTCAATGACCTCCCCCTATCTGTGGCTAATCTGCTTACTGGGTGTCATACCTGCAGTGCTTTTCTGGCGATATCACCTAGCCCTCAAAGGTTTTGTAATACTCTTTGCGATAAGTTATGCCTGGATATACTGGGGTATCGTGCGCTATAGAGTGCCAGAATATCTTATTAACAGAAGATAGGGATTGCTACAGGATTTGCGCTCTTACCCCCTCATTCTCTGCTCTCATTTATCTTTGAAAAAATTTATTTTTTCAAAGTACCTTTAGATAGATTGCCTAAAGTAGAAAAAAGTAAAGACCAGCAGGAAAACTTGTCCATCCTCAAAGGGGAAGGATTTTGCTCTGTAAAAAAATAATTGCCTTACTGAGGGCTATTAACCTACCCCAGACTTCTCTTCGACCGCCAAAGCGAGGAGGTCTAGAGGATGAGAGCGTGATTATTGCCTAGGGATCTTCAGGGGTGCCGACTTAGCGATTTGGCCCCCTTAAGAATTGCTGATATCCAAATGGGTGGATTGCAAAATCAAATTAAGGCCAAATACTAATAAGTAAAACCGTTCAAAAACTTTAAGGGAGGTGGATATTCATAACGCAAAGATCCACCGATGTAATTACACTTGTAGAAATTAAGCAAGGCTTTTACGTGGGATTCTATTAAAGAAAGTTAATAATACAATTGACACCAATCAAGAATTGAAAAGTAGTCAAATTAATCGCATTTAGAAACGTTTAGCTAAAGATGCAAAACTTCCTAAAGAAATAGTGCCGCGCAAAATCTCCTTCAAGCTGGAGCTATCTAGCCAGCTATTGTGAATAAAGGGAGCTGGATCAAAACCGACAGGGTTATAAGACATTTGAAAGGCGTATACCTCGATTATTTATAGCAAGACCAGAGCTATGAAACCAATAAATCCCCCCGAAGTCTCTCTGACATCACCTGCCAAGTGCAGAACTTTCGTCTCTCATAGTACAGCCGCCCTAAATGTGGCGGTAGTTGAATTTGAGAAAACGAAACTCGTTGCAAAGATTGGGTTCCGTAAACCAGGTAATGAATCAATACAAAAGGTGCGAGACCAGCCCAAGTACTAGCTTGGGAGGGGTAATTCAAAATAAAACTTAAGAATCGACAGCGATTAAGCCAGCTTATTTTCCTATTGAAAACTTCGCCATTACTTGCCAATGTTAGAAGGACGCGGAAAAATTGACCTTTACATTTATAACCATTATATAAAGGGAACTGCCATACTTTATCTATCAAATTTAATTGCTTTGTAACTATAACTCCAACAGCATGCAACGAGTCATGATCTGGATGCCCGCCCTCCCATGCAGGAAGATAAATATTCTCAATTTGAGCATTCTCAGACAGCCAACTAGTTAGCCATACTTTTGCTTTTTTTAAATGATTCACAAGCTTACCATCAGGAATTATCAATTCCTCGCCGACAAATAGAATATTTTTTCGAGGGACACCAAGTTTTGTCAACACCGTAATCGACTCTAGATTTCTTACTTTAGGAGAGCAGCCAACCGATACTCCGTCTGTTAAATATGCGCAATAAACTTCTCGTCCATCAGCAAGTTCATCGATAATCTTTTGAAATACGCCGAACTCATCATCTTGGTGAGCAAATAGAAAAAGGGCTATAGACATCATATAAATAATTAAGCTTTGGCACGAGAACGCTTCAGCCTATTAGTCTGAGCAATTTCCTGAACAAACTTAATTTTTACAGGAGACATATATGCTTGCATTTTTTCTTTGCATAATTCTCGCAGAGCTTGTCGAACAATAGATTCTTCAGCGTGCACATCCAGAATTAAATTAGCGCACACAACCTTTCCTAAAATAGGATTGGATTCCCCATAAACAACAGCATCAGCCACACCTGGGCATTCAAGGAGTATCGCTTCCACTTCTGCCGGGTATACTTTTTGACCGCCCACATTAATAATGTCAGATTGTCTACCTAAGATACGAAACCATTCCCCATCCGTTTCAACCAAATCGCCCGTGATTAAATAACCATCATCCGTAAAAGGACTATCTGAATTAAGATATCCCAACATAGCTGCATCAGCTCGAATTTGCAATATTCCATCAACCACTCTAGTTGAGTAACCCTCCCCCCCCAACTTAACCCAAAGCGAATCAGCGGAACGTGACTTTGTTCGCATTACTCCCAGCTCAATCATTCCATATGTCTGCCTGAATTCAACTTTGGGAAATATTTTTCTTGCACCTCTTAGAGTCGACTCTGGCATAGGCTCAGCCCCGTATGTAATCAATTTCAGGGAGTCTAAATTGCGCCCAATATATGCTTTTGAAATGAGTAGCATATTTAAAAAACTAGGGGTTGTGGGCAGTAGCTCGATTTTGAAACACTCAATCAATTCGCAGATGTGATCTGGAGTACGCCTCTCTGGAACTACAATAAGGCAAAGATTAGATAAGCAATGCAGTAAGGTATTTAAACCACCCCAATGATCAAAAAGAAGAAAATTTAAGGTAATCATTGCCTGCCGAACTACATGAAACTTTTCTAGCAACTTTGAAAAATCATGAACGACTGCTTTTGGTTTTCCTGAGGATCCCGAAGTAAAGAGAACTAATCCAGGAACATTTCTGCGTCTGATAATTTCATACAAAGTTGGGGTATTAAATATTTCAACGGGCTCTAGGATTGGGATAGAACCAGTCACATCTATAACCCAAGAAGGCGCAACCTCACCAAAAGAATCTCTCAGGGTATTAAAAGCATCTGGAGTCAGAGGAATTAAGATGCAACGCATTTCAATCAATGCCAAAAGCAAACTAATAGCAAGAGGAGAATAATCTCCACGTAAAATAACAGCATCACCTGGTTGAATATTTTTACTAGCCAACCATTCAATTTGATCAAATACCTCTTGCGAAAGAGTGCCATAACTTATAGAGATTCCCCGAAGAACCACTGCAATTTTATTTGGCTCGGCAGAAAATCTATCTAGTAAAAAATTGATATGGCTCACATGAGACTCCTTAAAATTCAACCAGGGCAGTTCCCCAAGATAAGCCAACACCAAAACCACACAAAATGACGGGCTCACCTTCAGGAATAGCGCCACCCTTAAGCAGTCGTGAAAGTAATACCGGTATAGATGATGAGACTAAATTTCCAGTCTCCTCCATATCGATAATCATTTTATTATCAGGGATTTTTAAACTACGCATAATCCCTTCCAAAGCAAGTCGGCTAGCCTGGTGAAATAAGAATAGGGATACGTCTGAGACGTTCTTACCATTTTTTTCCAAAAGCCCCAAAACTGATATAGGAATTACATTGTTGAAATAACTTAAAAGCCCCAAACCATCCATCGAAATATGCCTTGAACTTGTAATTCTACCGCTACGATCTAGAATAACTTCCTCAGAAATAGGGGCTTCATTTCTTGCGCCACCCGCCTCGACAATGAATCTATCGGCTTTTTTTCCCGCAGTTCCAAAACTCATATCCTTAATCTTCATAACCAAATTGCCCGAAGAAACTATAGTGGCCGCCGCTCCATCACCAAAAAGTGGACGTATCGATCTATCGGCAGGGTGAATCAACCTAGTGTATGTGTCCGCAGTGATCAAGAGTACTTTCTTTGCTGTGCCACTAGCAACCAAACTACGAGCTATACCAAGGCCATATATAAAACCAGAGCAAGCATGGCTAATATCAAATGCCATTACATTGGAAGCTAAATTTAATCGACCATGCAGCAAAGATGAATTTGGTGGCAGCACATAGTCTGGCGTTTGGGTGCAAAAAATTAATGCGTCAATCTCGCTTGAGGGACACTTCAATTGATTTAGTAGCTTATTAGCCGCCTCATATGCCAAATCAAGCGCAGTTGTTCCTGGGATGGCCACAGGACGAGACTTTACCCCTGACCTTTCTAATGTTTTTGACATATCCCAAGATGGATTTTCTTCTTGTAGTTGTGAATTAGAAACTGAGTTTTGTCCCAAACAAAACTCCACACCCTCTATTCCGATATCAAGACTGTGAAGCAAAGTTCTTACTCCAAAAAGTATTTAAGGTAAATGGCCGCCCATGCCCCGGGTAGACCAAGAACTCCCCAGGCAATTGGCGCAAAGTATCCATACTTGATTCCATCTCCCGAATATCCCCACCAGGCAAATGAGTGCTTCCTGGTCCGCCATACATCAATGTATCACCACCAAAAATATTGTTATCAGCCACTATACAAACGCCCCCCGGAGTATGGCCGGGTGTATGAATTATCTCAATCTTAAAATCCCCAATAAAAAATATTTTTTCCTCTGTAGCCAAGTCTTTATCAAAAAGTGGGATTGCAATACTATCCTTGGACTCAAATAAAATTTTATATAAATTGGCTTGCTTCATTAACCCCTCATCTTTTTTATGCAAATAAAAGGGGATGCTGAATTTTTGGACTAAAGCTGAAACCGCTCCAATATGATCATAGTGCGCATGAGTATTCAATATTGCCAATGGAGTTGCATCAAGATCGTTAATGCGAGAAATAATTTCCCCTGCATTGCTTCCTGGATCAATAATGATCAGCTCATGCTTTTCATTAGTAAGTAGATAGCAATTCTGCTTCCAAGCCCCATTAACTACCGCAGCAACTTGATAAGTATTACTCATGCACCACCAAAATAAATAGTTTGAGCACAAATATTTTTAGATAAAGGAGAGGCCAAGAAGTTTATTGCATGAATAATTTCTTCAACCTTTATAAGATCAGGTTTTATTAATAGGCGCTGCTTTTCAGCAAGGGCTTTTGGGGTCAAGGAATCCGACATTCCCGTCTTGTCAACTACTGAAAGTCCTATAGTATTGATGGTGATATCAGCCTTAGCATTCTCCCGGGAAAGGGTTGTAGCCATAGACTCCATTGCCGCCTTACTAGCGTTGTAAATTGAACTACCAACACTACCCAGCGGTACATTAATTGATGAAAAATTTACTATTCGCCCGTAATGTTGGCGCTGCATCAACTTTAGCGCCTCGCGAGTAATTAAAAAAGTGCCTAAAATATTTGTATTAATTATTTCGCTAGCAGCTTTAGCTCTCGTTAAGATTCCTAAGCTAGATTGAGTCATGCCCGCATTATTGATGACTAAATCAAGCCTAATTTTGAGCAAAGAAATTTCTTTAAACATAGAGATAATGCTTGCCTCATCAGAGATATCGAGCACGAAGTGCCGATAGTTTTGATGCTCAATAGTAGAAGCATTACGGGAACAGCCGAATACTTTCATGCCCATACTTAAATATGTTTCAGCCAATAACATTCCGAGCCCGCGACTAGAACCAGTTACTAACAGAGAGTTATTTGAGCCCAGCATTAAATCAACAATCTTTCAACATGAGCCATCAGAGTGCCAACGGTAGAAAATGGACTTTCCTCAGCTTCAAATGTAGACTCATCAACCACCACAACAGATTTTCCAGTTTTTTCTTCAATTAACCGCTCAACCGCAATCAACAACCTAACGAGAGTCAAGGAATCAACATTACTTTGGGAATTTAATAATAAAATCTCTGGGGAATTTATTATCTTGCCATCGAGATCCTGATCAAGATTAACCTCAATGATTGCCTCACTCACAATACTCTGAGCCAATTTTTTCATATTTGTTCCAATTCAATAGTTGCGCTGTTAAAAATAATCTAGATCTGCAAGCGTTAAATAAATGCTTTTATGATTTGATGATGGGTATATTTCCTCTGAGGAATGAATGAAAATTGGGGTTGGGTGAGGCAATAACCGATCTGGAATAACGATAAATGGAAAACCTATAAGCCATTTTAATGCAGGATTATCAGTATTAACTAAAGTAAATAAAACATCACTAGTTAATTTAAGGGAAAATTTAACCGCTAATAGCTTTATGGCCATTTTCTCCAACCCAGTTAAATTCCTGCGCATAACAATATCCATTAGCACGCATGCGTTTAGCCCGCCTATTTCAACCTGCTTAAAAACAACGCATCCAATGCATATTCCAGCAGATTTAATCCACTTAATCTCACCATTAAAAATAGGGCCCTCCCCAAAACGCCACCTATGAAATGCAAGACTTCTTTCAAAATGGCTTCCAGAAATTTCCTGAAACCCATCAAACACTTCTAGCGACTCAGACTCCATGGGGCGCGCCATGAAGTCCACCCCACTTAGGGCTACAAAAGTACTTGAGATACCAATCAGACCCCATCTCCAGGGTGCAAATAAATAGTCGATGACATTAAGCGCTCTGAGGTTTTTTAAGTGCGGCTTCAGGACTTTTGCAAAATATAAAGGCAGCCCCAACGCCATTAATTTACATGCAACGGGAAACTTAAATAATTTTTGATAAATCAAATCACTAACTTCATTTGATGTATGGGCCACCAATTCAATTCCAGCAGGAGATGTTATTGCACGAGTCATTCCTATTAGAGTAGATGCATTTCTTGCAAGTGGATCAATCACTAAATCAGTAACCAAAGCTCCATTACAAGAAAGGGTTTTGCTAATCCTAAATTTTCTGGGCTGAAGAAAGGAGCGTCCAAGTAATATACCCTTCCCATCCCTTAAGGTGATTGCAATAGATTTCCCATAAGGGCCATTAAGGTGCTTCCATCTAATGTGGTCCGAATCTACAACTTCTGGCGATGAATAAACAGTTTTACCAACAGCAATTTGCTCCTGAAGCCCGTCATGATCAAAATTTTCTAACTTTATTGAACCCATCATGCCCCCACCAAAAGAAAACCAAAATACTCCAATTATTAACTGCAACCAAAGGGATCGTTATGCACCCCTTTTCCTCAATTCATTAGCCACAACTTTTCCAATACGATCCGCATTTGCCATGATCGTCAAAGTATGCGGCTTTTCTGACAACAGCGGCAAGCAAGCTCCATCAATAATGTGAATATTTTTTGCGCCAATCACCACCCCATTTGGATTGGTCTCACCAACATTTGGTACTGAACTCATAGGCATAGTTCCGGAGTAATGGATATCTCCTCCTGGACGCCCCACAGTAAAGCTTCCGGGCAATATAAACCCTCCTAGCTTTGCATAGCTTGAACGCAAAACCTTAGCAACTCCCATCATTGAATCGTCTATCGAAGGATCCTTCGAGTAACTTAAGTTAAGCTCCCCTAATTTATCTAATTGACCTTTTGCACCCCCAAATCTGCCTGGCAAAAAAAGGTTGCCAATAACGCAGGAGCTTAGTATGTTTCTCAAAAAACTTATACTAGCCCTCACACCCATCGGCATATGAGTCACAAATTCCGAAACTGGTATTGCGGTAGTTGGGAAGGTGGCCCCATAGGCTGAAACACCCTTATCAGTTTTAATATTAAAGGCTAGCTGGCCAGAGCCAAATGTTGATTTTCTAATTTGACCAAAATATCGAGGGATCCACATCATAAAAGCAGCCGTTGGGCAAGATAGTAAATTAAATGATTCAAGATACCCAAGCAACTTCAGCGCCAATCTAGTCGAAGCCAAAGTACCTGCCCCAAGTAGTATTTTTGAAGCTGTAATTTCTTCATAACAATTTTGAGAAATATTTTTTCCTCTGATGCCAGTAATGTCATCACTTTTATTGAATAGATCTGAAACAACAAAACCTGGCATGTATTTAAAGTTACTAAACTTCATTAATACTGGCAATTCATCGCTTGCGGAGTACATTGATTTTCTATAGCAACCCCACAAACAATTTCCCGTCAAACTACAGCCCTGTCGACCCTTAAAATCTTTACTCAATACCGCTAATCGCGTACGGCCAAGTCTAAATCCAAGACCCAGCAAGTGCTCTCTTGACTTTTGGAATCTACTGAGAAAGTGCTTATGAATGTCGTCCAAATCTATAGGCGGCTGGCTCCACTGATCAAGTCCAAAATAAGATGACATATCATCATCACAGCCCCCGCTAATACCGATCCTGGCGACTACATCCTCATAGGATTTCTTGATATCTGATGCTGGGAATGGAAAAGATTCCAACTCTTCATTTGAATATTGAGCTACCCCACATCCCCATGCATTAGAAAGACCACCAGTAGCAAGTGATCCTACCGCCACAAAACCGTCGCTATTAATTTTATTTACTACTTTAAATTGATCGAAAACATATCCAAGCGAAGGAATTCTTAACTTTGGAGAATCGCTATCATGCGTCTTGAGCGCATGATAATCATCCCCCACCATTCGCTTAAACTGGTATTTGTCGTTACTACGCCAAGAAATAAAGTCCTCAATAGGAAAAGTTTGAGTTGGCGCCGCACCACCATCAACCATTAACACTCTTAAGCCAGCGTTAAGCAATGGAAATGCAGCTGAGACTCCTGAGGGTCCACTACCGACAATAATGACATCAAAATCAGGATTCATAACTCATGATTCGATTCAAGTTTTCTAAAAATTATTAACTGCAATAATGGGGCGAACAGGAATTTGCATATTAATAACAAAATTTCACATAATAAAGCTCCAAAAATTCCAAAAAGGCTACGCATAAACCCACCACCTTTTGGATCAATAAAATGTAAAGCGCCATCCGTACTTGCCTCGGCTAATAATGTAGTAGCCTTAAGCCTCCATTTAAATTCTTCAATCCATGGATATTTCTTTATTTTTTTTCTATCAAGAAGAGTAATCCAGAGCGGCCATGTTTTAGGCCACAATGGAAGATCGAGCGCGATTGCATTACGAAGCTTTTCAATAATTCTGACGTAATAACGTATGTTTATATTTTTTGCTTTAGCACCATCTATATATGAATAAAATGCAAGTCCCTCAAGAAGTAATTTTCGCCTCCTATTTGATCCAGAGCAATTTAAACCAGAATCTAATGGCCTCAAATTCAAATCGAGAAAACTTAAATCATTTTCAGTCCGCATCTCGACTAGATTGAATAAGGAATTTAGTCGGTTTAGGCCGCCACCAATTTTCTCAAAGATCCCTGCCAGATAGCGAATAATAATCGAAGGGAAGGGAATATAAATTCTTGATACACGCAAACGATATCTCGCAACACTTCGTAAAAAATAAGAAAAGGATATTGAATTTACACTGCCAAGCATCACAATAGAATTAATGGCGTTATTCGAACATTCTGCAACCTTAAGAATACCTATCACCAGATCATCAACATGAATTGGCTGAATTCGCGGGCCCGGCAAAAACAAAGGTAAAAAATGGAACTTTTTGACCAATCTCACAAGCTCTCCATATAGGCCATTGGAAGGGCCGCCATAGACTAGTCCAGGCCTAATAACAAAACCACCTGAGTCAATCACCATTTGTTCAATTTGAAATTTAATCCTACCGTAGGTGGTAGGAGCATCACTTCGTGCGGTTTGACTCGATATAAAGATACACCTGATGCCTCTAGCTCTTGCAATATCTATGACTCGTGCGGCAGCATCAATTTCCTCACGCTCGGTTAATCCACTATTAAATGATGTATTTGCAGCAAGATGAACGATGGCATCAACATCCAAAGGCAAATTTAGAGGTTCGTAGGATCCTAAATCATATTTAATCCAATTTGTTGCGAATGTTGAGCTTGGCACTCGAGATAGGGAAATAACTTGGTGCCCCCTCTTTAAGGCGGCGAGCAACAATCTTTTGCCTATATAACCCGTTGATCCAGTAACTGCTATCTTCATCCCTTTAAAAATCCTAAATTATCAGCAGTGCTATGGGTTTTAGAAAAAATAAGGTGCTTACTCAGCAGATATGAGATCCCAACACAAGCTATGTCTGATAAAAATTTTGCTAAAACAGCATCGGATACTAGATAGAGCGCCAGAAAAAGTACTGTACTAGCAATTGGAATATTAATAATTAATACTAAAAAGTAGAGTGCAGCCTGTTTACGCGTTTGATAATTAGCTGGAATCTTAAAGGTAAATTTTCTTTGTACAGTAAATGCGAAGATGCCAGCAAAAAATTTCGAGAGGACATTAGCACCAATGGGACTAATAAATGTCAAACTTACGATTAATATAAAACCCCCCATATCGATGACATAAGCCAATACCTGCACCGCTAAATATTTTAGAAAGGTCATCGTTCTAGCTTTTGGATAACAACAACATGATGCAAAGCTAAGACAGACTGAAAGGGGGTTAATATTTTTTCAAGGAAGCTTACCGTACCCGTCAATTTATCAGGAAGAATCTGTCTAAAATTTAATCCCCCAGACAATAGATACTTTAAATAATTGCCAAGAGTCTGCTTATGGACAATTTTCAGCGAAGGATATTTTTGTTCAAATTTAACCCTATCCCTCTCGAATACGATATAACTCAATGCTTGGTTCGCTCCGTGCATTGGCGCACATAGCGGAGTTTCCCAAGACGGAAATTTTTTATCAAATCCCTCTGTTTTAAATAATCGCTTGAACAAAAATTGAGCAAATGGACCATGGTAAGGATCAAGCATAATAAATCCGCCACCAGGAACTAGAACACGCTCTAACTCCCCGAAGAATTTGTCTGGATGCAGAAAGTGATGGAAACAATTCTGACCGTACAGCACTCTTACTGAGCAATCTTCTAGGTCCATCTTTTCGGCATTTAGAACTCTATCGAGATGCGGAGCATTAACAATATCTGTTGCCAATACCTCAGGGTATTTATCCCTCATCAATGAAACTCCGGACCCAAGCTCTATCTCAAGTCCATGGCCATTTAAAAACTTCAAATTCAATTGCTTAAATAGGTGGTGAAACTCATCAAAAACCTCTCTCAACATGCGTTTTTTTTTGAGCATTTTATGATGTGCATCTAAGCGACTTACGCCCTCAATATCCATACCTCTTATCATTGGATCGCTTAACAAGTTTATTAATCGCCTCATTCATTCTCCACTCATCTATTTTTCAAACATAGGCTTACGCACCAAAATCCGTCTACTACCTTAAAATTTATAGGCGGCTTAACGTCGAGCAAATATCAAGGCAGCGCTTATCCCATGAATTTTCCAAAAGAAATGACTCCCTTTCCAATGAAGAATATTTCTTTTTTGCACTACCATTTAAATACTTTTTGATTATAGATACGAATTCATTTTTATCGATGTAAAAATCAACAAATCGTTCAAATTTTTCCAAGCCTGCGTAATAAACAGATACTATCGGCTTATCAAAATATATATATTCATAAATTTTTACTGGATCAACTGATTTCACCAGGGAATTTACTATAAAGGGCATCACTAGAAGATTTAGTTCTATCGAATATTGATGTAATTCATTATGTTGGATAGGCCCTAGAAATACTATTCTCTCATGATCGGGCTTGGACTCAATAAGATTTTCTTCGGGTCCAATAATATAAAAAATTACATTAGGTAATTTTATAACAGCCTCTAAAATGACTGAAAAATCGAACCACGAAGATATTGTTCCAATATAGCCAATTCTGAATAAATCATATCTAATATTAGATCTGTTTATTTGGCTGTTTATTACTGAATTAATCGGCTCAAAGCCATTAAATACAACTGTATATTTATCTTCATGGCCACCCCGTCTAAGTATTTTATTTGCAAGATTAGTGCTAGAGCAAAAAATATGCTTACTTTTCTTTATCAATCTCTCCTCAGCCTCTAAGATATATTCGTAGCTATGCTGATTTTTATAAAAACCTAAAACATCATCCATGCAATCATAAATTATCTCCGGAGTGATATTGATGGGTAAAGTTTCAAATATTTCTGGTGATGAAATCCAAATAAAATCAAAATTTTTGAATTTCAACAATATCGAAAAATAGAATTTCCATATCCAAAAATTTATCCTCTTTATTATTTTTAATCTTCCACCAAAGGGCAGTCGAAATAATGGAAACAGCTTAACGCCTTCTCTCGGATTGCGAACAAGATTTGATCTTCTCCACGTGTAAGGATAGAAAACATAGACATTGTTAGATGCTGAAAGCTTTTCCGCCAAGAAATGAGGCCGTTGCTTTATCCAGTCCCAATCCACATTCATAATGTAAAGAATTGTCCTGCCCATTACATTCGACTCAGCTTGGGTTCCAATAAGCAATTAACCCTCAACAATCTTTTGCTTGTCAAAATATTTATGCAATACATCAATAATTCTGCTAGCAGCACGGCCATCCCCATAGGGAGAGCCACCTTTTAGCATAGATTCGTACATATTATTGTCATCTAGTAATTTTTGCACCTCACTAACAATAACTTCATACTTAACGCCAATTAGCTTAACAGCGCCCGTCTCAACTGCCTCAGGCCTTTCGGTTGCCTCCCTTAGGACTAACACCGGCTTTCCTAAAGCAGGAGCCTCCTCCTGAACGCCACCAGAGTCACTTAAAATCAGAAAAGCTCTTTGCATTGCATTGATAAAGGGCAGGTAATCCAAAGGTTTGCACATCACAATTCTGGGATGACCTCCAAAAATCTTATTAGCATATTCTTGTATATTTGGATTTGGATGCACTGGAAATAGCACTTGTATATCAGAATTATTTTCTAGCAAAGTTATTAATGCGGCGCAAATATCCTCGAAAGGCTTGCCAAAATTTTCACGGCGATGCACTGTAACCAATATCAGCCTTTTAATAGGGTCTATCCCAGATGAAATTTCTGCTGATTTTTTTATTACACTAAACAATGCATCAATAACTGTGTTTCCAGTAACAAAGATCCTATCTTCCTGAACTCCTTCTGCCAATAAATTTAACTTAGACCGCTCTGTTGGGGCAAAGTGCCAATTAGTAATTTTACTTACCAAAACCCTATTCATCTCCTCGGGAAATGGATTATTTATATCCCAGGTTCTTAATCCAGCTTCGATGTGACCGAATGGAATTTTATGGTAAAAAGATGCAAGCGCTGCAGTAAATACGGTTGTAGTATCCCCTTGTGCCAGAACTATATCTGGCTTTTCTACAATTAATACGTCATTTAAACCGTTAAGTAATCTAGCAGTGAGGGTCGTTAAATCTTGATTTGGGCGCATAACATCAAGATCGAGGTCTGGCTCTATGTTAAATATATTTAAAACCTGATCGAGCATTTGTCTATGCTGCGCTGTAGCCAATACTCGGACCTGAATGGATTTGTCAGATTTCAACAAATTAATTACAGGTGCCATCTTGATTGCTTCTGGCCTTGTCCCCACAATACAGAGAATTTTTTTCATGCGACCCTTACCTCATCGTTAATTTTCAAATCAGATATATTCTTCAATCATTTCATTTGGAAATTGGCCAACAGCCAAGATAAAAATTACTCCAAATAAGATTTAATTAATTCAGCATCAAAACTAATTAGAAGGTATTTTTTTAATCAGAGCAAGCCCTGAGTTTGAAAAAAATACTGGATTATCTAAGTCAAAATTTTGCTTGATAATACTTTGAGTAAGGCATATGTTTGCACTTTTCTGATGGGTTTCACCCTGATAACTAGAGTATCCTTCAATCAGTTTTGGCTGACTATGGGGGTTAAATTTGACCACTAAAAAATCAGATTTTCCAATATTTAATGGATAATAATTAACATTTTGATATTTAAATAAATAAGGCATACCCGCTTCGATAGAAGAAATATTCGCATTTTTTGGAATGTTTTCAAATAATATTTTTTGAATATGTGCATTAGATTGCCTGCTAATAATAAGATTCTTTAAGCTTGAATATAATGTTAAATTATTATATTTAAGTTTTACACTTAAAATTTGATCAGAGTTAATATTATAAGTAGAATAAAAAATTGCTATATTAATAAATATAAATAAATATAATATAAATGTATTTATTATTGACATACTAAATTTTTTTATTGATGCAAATCCAACTAAAAAGCCATATACTAAAAATGGGAAGTAAAGTGAATGATAGTGAGTAGAAAATCCTGTTTTTTCGGCGCCGCCAATATTTCCTATTATGTTAGGTAGTAGCATTATGATTGATATCAATGCATATCTGAAATTCTTAAATAGTGGTACCACTATAAATATGAAGCTAATTAATATTAATGATATAGATCCATTAAGGAATCTTTCATCATTAAAATACATTATTAACGATGAAATGTCCTTGGGTATTGCACTTGAATAATAAGCATTATTAATTACAAGCTTTGTAATTATATAAAATAATAATAGTAATAATAAGCCAAGGATAAACTCAAATATTCTATATCTTAAAAAATCTTTTTTAAAAAATAAAACTGAATGTGCAACTAAAAAAACTGCTATATATAAAATGCATTTTTCATTGATAAGGCATCCGACTAAGATTGAAAACAGGAGGGATTTTAATTTATTATTTTCTGCAAAATAGTATATCAATAGACCTACTGGAAGAAATAACCTATCGATGTATGGTTGCCCAATGATAGATTGGGACCAAGCAGGATGTAAGGCAACGCAACTAATGCCCAGAAGCGCAATAAGCCTTGATTGAGTTAGCCTTGATAATATAAAAAATGATATGAACAATAATGAAAAAAACGCAAGTATATTTAAACCCTGCACTACATAAGGCGTTTTAAATAAATATACTAATAGTGATATTGGGTATAGGATATAGTAAGTGTGGTATTTGAAAAAATCCATCTGCTCTTCGGTGTATGAAAAACTACTTACCCCCATTTCACAAACTTTTTCAAGTGGGGCCGATGGCAAATTAGATGTAAAAATCAAATCTGATATACTTGCAAAGATTTGAGTATATTGCCCATTTCCATTATGGATGCTTTCCAGCAATGAATATAATAAACCAGTATCGCCCATCATTGAAATTGGCGTATTTACCCTTAAGTAAGTTATACATATAAAAATAATTGAAAAAAATCCAAATACTAATATATTTAAATGCTGATTAATTTTATGAACAAATTTCATTTTTTCTGCTAATTTTTTTCTCATGGATAATGAATATACCATTTTAGGGGCAGGCTTAGCTGGACTTAGCTGTTCGTACCATATTGGGCATGATTTGTGTCACATCTTTGAGGCTAAGAATCACGCAGGCGGGCATGCTTACACACACGAAGAAAACAAATTTTATTGGGATGAGGGCCCGCATGTTTCTTTTACAAAGCACCCTTACATAAAAAAACTATTGACCAAGAGCGTCAGCAGCGGCGCTTCAAAATTTCAGACTACTATCTTAAATTATTTTAACGGCTCATTGGTACCCCACCCAGTCCAATCTAACTTAAGATATGTTCCGGAGCCATTGCGAACCGAGTGCTTGAACAGCTTTATGCATCAATCAGCCCAGAAGAGTGTAGCGAACCCTAAAGACTATGCAGATTGGTTAAAGGAGGCTTTTGGAACTGTTTTTAGCGTTAACTTTCCATGGGCATATACAAAAAAATATTGGACACAAGCACCAAGTGAGCTGGATGTCGACTGGATAGGTAATAGGGTTTTTAAGCCCTCGTCCGATGCCGTACTTAACGGCTATCATGGAAATCAAGTTATCGGAGCCCACTATGTTGATGAGGTTTCCTACCCTAACCAAGGGGGATTCTATAGTTATGCGAGCTTATTGAGAGAGGGTTCAGATATCAGTTTTGAACATATCGTATCTAAAATTGATTTAAAGAATAAACTTTTACATTTCTCCAATGGGAAAACACATAATTATAAAAAATTAATCAGCACAATCCCGCTACCACAATTAATATATTTGGCTGATGCTCCATCCGAGGTAAGGGATGCCTCTAAAAAACTATCATGCACGTCAGTATTGTTGATAAATATCGAAGCATCGAGCCAGCTTAATGTTAATTTTCACTGGATGTATGTGTACGATGAAAATAAAATGAGCACCCGATTACACTGTATAAATAAGTTATCTCCCAATAACACCCCCGCAGATAAAATAGGTATACAAGTTGAGGTTTATGAATCCACGTTCAAACCATTCAATATGAGCTACGAAGAAATAACGGCTAAGGTTTGCGAGGAAGTTTTACAAATGAAGTTGCTAGACGGCATTAATAAGGCAACTTATAAATATATTCCTTACGCAAATGTAATTTTTAATAAAGATAGACGAGCCAACCAAGAAATCGTTCTTGATTGGCTTTCCAAGTTCGGCTTGTTAAGAGAAGCTGATGATTTAGAGCCCAATGAAGATTGGCACTCAGTTGCATCCAGAAAATTTTCAACGGGGGATCTTATCTTGGCAGGAAGATTTGGTCAATGGAAGTATTATTGGTCTGATGACTGCATATTAAGAGGGCTTCAGATTTCTGGAAAGCTATCACAATCATCAGTTTTTAAGAGCGAGGTATAAAGTGCTTAAAACTGTCTCAATTTTATGTCCTGTCTACAATGAGTCTGAAAATGTAGAGGATTTTTTTTTAGAATTTAACAAATGCACTCTCCCATATAGAGATAGGTACCAGTTTAATTACATTTTTGTTGATAACAATAGCGAAGATGATACCTGCGAAAAAATCAAAAGCTTAGGTTTAATAAACAAGAATATAACTTTAATTAAGTACTCTAGAAATTTTGGTTATATGAAATCGATTTATACGGGTTTTATTAATTCACCAGATGACGCTTGCGTGATTTTTGACTGCGATCTTCAAGACCCCCCAAGTCTTTTGCTAGATTTTTTGCATTATTGGGAGGGCGGCTTCAAAGTTGTGTATGGAAAAAGAATAACCAGGGTGGAGAGCAGCCTGTTTAGTGCATTCAGAAAGGCATATAGGCGAATTGAAAATAGCATCAAGGGTTATCAAGTTCAGCTAGAAACCGGCTCTTGGTTTTTGGATAGGTGCGTGATTGAGGAGCTTAAAAAAACAAAATTTGACCCCTATCTACCAGGGCTCATAACACGCCTAGGGTTTAAGTCTAAAGGGGTGCCATATGATCGAGGAATCAGAAAACGAGGAACCTCCAAGGTAAATTATCCACATTATTTTTCTTATGCAAGAGATGGACTTGTAAGTGGGAATATTACGCCTTTAAGATTGGCAAGCATCTTTGGATTTTTATTTTCTGCCACTTCTTTTTTGCTAGTATTTTATATAGTTATTGCTAAATTGTATCTTGGTGCCCCATTCGCATCTGGGGTAGCTTTCACAATCACTATAGTGTTGTTTTCTTTTGGAATAAACTTTCTGATTTTAGGGGTCATTGGGGAGTATATTGGGCGAATTTATTTAGAACGCGAGTTAACTCAACCCGCAATTATCGAAGAAATATATAGGTCACAGGATTGAGATCCGTTAACTTCGTCAAGAACTAATGGATCCTAGAAATAAATACTCTCCATTTAAAACACTAAAACCTACAGATATCTATAAATTAATTCGCCTAACAAGCAAATAATATTTTAGTCATTAGAGATTTTTTTTAAAAAATTATTCGTGATCATTGCTGCTTTTTAGTTAATCCAACACAAATGAGGTACGCACCTCGAATATGCTTTTATCTAAAAACCCTACTAATGCATTTTCACAACTAGCTGGCCATTCGTTAACTTGATTCATCTTTTTTAAAATTGGAAATTTCTGGCACTAATCGCATAACTTCATTCTTACGATAAGGGACCTCTCCAAATCTTAAGCTCCCAGATGCCCCCCATTCCCTCCACCAGATCTCTGCAAATTCACGTAGAGTCAGCGCCGTACCCGAACCAATATTTTTTACCATGGCATTGCCAGGTTTTGCATTTTCGAAACTTAGGGCTTTAATGAATTCTTTGGCAACGTCACTCACATGAATAAAATCCCTTACCTGCTCGCCCAAGCTCATTGAAAAATCTTTTCCTGAGAGTGCCGCATGTTTCAACGAAGGCCAGAACCGAGACTCTTGCTCCCCATCCCCAAAAACCTGAAATAAGCGAAGTATGGTTAATTTAACCTGATTTTCAGTGGCAAACCCTATAAAGGCTTCAGAAGCTGCGGCCTTTGAAATTGGATACGACAAATTTGGCAATAAAGGGGCATCTACTGGAATCTTCTCATATCTACCAGCAGAGTCTCCATACTCAAAGCACGACCCAGCCACAATAAATTTATCAACACCACATTGCCTTGCTTGTTCAGCCAATCTAATGCTTGCATATACATTCCAATACAAACATCTTGAAAGAACATCATAAGGAGGGTTGGGGGTATGAGAGGCCAAATGAACTAATACCTCTATACCCAATAAATGTTCTGTAAGATCGCCGTCCAAATGACCATCGACCCAAATGGGCTGCTTCAATAGAGGCAGTCTAGAGTGAGACCCCGGACGCCTTAATGCCACTATCTCAATGCCACAAGAATGCGCAAGGTTTATAAAATGGCAGCCTATAAAACCAGTCCCACCAGTCAGAAAAATCCTCATACACAAGGAAAGGGGGTCTGAAAATCTTCAAAAGAAGGATGTGATAAGTCTCGGCTAGATAAAATTGGATTCTTTATCCCCCAATCAAAACTAAAGCTATTCCAAATAATCCCAGCATCATATTTGGGTGCATATTCTGAACTAGTCTTGTAGACTAATAGACTCCCATCGGCCAATGATTTAAATCCATGAGCAATGCCCTGAGGAATGATCAGCAATGAAGGTGAGGATGCCTCGAGTAGCATTGATTTCGTTTTTCCGTAAGTAGGGCCAGGTCTTAAGTCTAAAAGTACATCAAGAACTGCCCCTTTTGGACAATAAACAATCTTCACGTGATCATGGGGTGGGACTTGAAAATGCATACCTCGCACTACATCTTTATTCGAAACTGAGTAGTATTCCTCATGCATTAAAAAATCAAAATTAAGCTCATGCAACATAGATTTAGATAAAGTTTTCACAAAGGTGCCGCGCGAATCATCTAGACGATCCAAGCTGACCAACCAAGTTTTTGGCAAAATTTCGTTAATTTTTTGCATACAAAAATTTAAAAATTTACCCCCAAATACGTTTCAATTTTTATTGCCACAAATTCAAGCATTTCTCTAGTGAGCGCAGGCTGAACACCAACCCAGAAAACATTATTCATGACCCGATCTGAGTTAATTAAATCCCCAGAAATTCGATAATTTACATTAGCCATGTAGGGTTGTCTTGTTAAATTTCCAGCAAATAGTAGCCTTGTGCCCACCTTGCTTTGATCTAAATATGCAGTCAATTCATCCCTGCTTACAGGAGCATTATCCTTAACCGCAATTGGAAATCCAAACCAAGATGGGTCTGTATGCTCTGTAGCCTGCGGTAACTGCAAAAATTCTTCGCATGAACTCAAGCGATCTTTCAAAAATTTAAAATTATCTTTTCGAGCCTGGATAAACATCGGTAACTTCTCAAGCTGCGCTAAAGCACAAGCAGCTTGCATATCGGTAATCTTAAGGTTATAACCTAAGTGACTATAGGTATATTTATGATCGTAACCCTCAGGCAGATTTCCTAATTTCCAGCAAAAACGTTTACCGCAGGTATTGTCTTTTCCTGGAGGACAGTAGCAATCACGACCCCAATCACGAAAACTTTCAGCAATTTGCTTCAACTCACGATTGTTGGTAAAAACTGCGCCCCCCTCCCCCATCGTAATGTGGTGAGCCGGATAAAAACTTAAAGTAGCAATATCACCAAAAGTCCCCACCATCTGCCCCCTGTACATACTCCCCAGAGCATCACAACAATCCTCAACTAACCATAGATTATATTTTTTACATAATGCGGTAACAACATCAAGATTAAATGGATTTCCCAAAGAATGCGCCAACATAATGGCCTTAGTCTTTGGGGAAATAGCAGCCTCAATCTTAGTAGCGTCTATGTTGTGAGTGATAGGATCTACATCCACAAAAACTGGGACAGCCCCAAACTGCAGGATCGGATTTACCGTTGTTGGAAAGCCTGCTGCAACACCAATCACCTCATCACCTTTTTGGATTGCTCGATCACCCAACTTAGAGGACGTCAAAGTTGAAAATGCTACCAAGTTAGCAGAGGAGCCGGAATTAACTGTAATCGCATATTTAACCCCCAAAAACTTGGCTAAATTTTTCTCGAACTGCTCATTAAATCGACCAGTAGTTAACCAACCATCAAGAGAAGCATCCACCATATTTTTTAGCTCTTCAACGCCAATTAATTTTCCAGATGGTGGAATAGTTGTTAGCCCCATTTCAAAATTTTTTGGCGCAAACTCGATAGCGGCATATTGCTCAACCAATGCTGCAATTTGTTTGCGTATTCTCTCTTGCTCCAGCTTATCTATGCTTATTGTTTGTGTATTCATGATTTTGAGTTCATATATTGATTAATTTGAGCAAGACTGATCTCTTGCATATTTTCCTTAGTTTGAAATGATTTTTGCCAACTAACAGTTTTTTGAATTGACGTTTCCAAATCCCACTTAGGGGCCCAACCTAGTTGTGTATGCGCCTTAGCGCAATCTAGCTTCAGATAGCAAGCTTCATGTGGTTGCTCAAAACCCTCTTTTTCCCATGTGGCTTCGCCCCCCCACTTAGAAATCAAAAGTTCAATCACCTCTTGCACCGTGCAATTACTGCTATCAGATGGGCCAAGGTTCCATCCTGATGCAAAGGTCGAGCCATTCTCATAAAGAGCTTGGGAGAGAACCAAATAACCCGAAAGAGGCTCTAAAACATGCTGCCAGGGACGCGTTGACAAAGGATTGCGAATCCTTAATGACTCACAAGCTTCAAATGCCTTAATCGCATCCGGGATTAAGCGATCCTCAGACCAATCCCCTCCGCCGATTACATTACCTGCTCTGGCGGATGCGACTGAATTTCTTGAATTTATACCAGAGAAAAAAGATTGTCTATATGCAGAAGTAACTAACTCAGCACATCCCTTGCTATTGCTGTATGGGTCATATCCTCCCATCGCCTCATTCTCGCGATATCCCCAAACCCATTCCTTATTTTCGTAACATTTATCAGTAGTCACTACTACTGTAGCGCGAACGGAATCGGCATTACGGCAACTTTCTAATACATGCACCGTACCCATTATGTTTGTAGCATAAGTTTCCACTGGTTTGACGTAGGAATATCGTACTAGCGGTTGAGCAGCCATATGGATTACTATCTCCGGCTTTGCATCTGAAATAGCCGCCTGAAGGCATGCCAAATCACGAATATCGGCAATATGAGATCTTTCAATCAAAGATTTAACTCCTAAAACATCAAATAGATTTGGAGTTGTATTAGGCGCTAATGCATAACCCGTTACATCAGCACCCATTGAAGACAACCAGAGAGAAAGCCAGCTCCCCTTAAATCCAGTATGGCCCGTCAAAAAGACTTTCCTGTTCTTCCAAAAAAGAGGTTCGACATTAGCTGATTTCATTACCAAGATTTCCATGGGGCCTTACCAGAGGACCATAACGCCTCTAATAAATTTTTATCCCTCAGAGTATCCATGGGCTGCCAAAAACCATTATGCTGGTAAGCCATTATTTCAGACTCTCCAGCCAAAATCTCCAATGGCTCACGCTCCCAGGTTACAAAATCATCCTTAATCAAATCTATAACTTTTGGGGATAAGACAAAAAATCCTCCATTTATCATACCGCCATCCCCTTTGGGCTTTTCTGTAAATGAGGCAACGTGTTGATCCGCCCTAATATCTATCGCCCCAAAACGACCGGGAGGATAAACGGCGGTCAATGTTGCCTTCTTACCATGGCTGTTGTGAAACTTAATTAGCTCTGTAATATCAATATCACTCACGCCGTCACCATAAGTAAAGCAAAAGGCCTCATCATCTTTTACAAACTCTGAGACGCGCTTTAGGCGACCTCCCGTCAAAGTTTCAGCACCTGTATCTATTAAAGTAATCCTCCAGGGCTCAGCATAGCGATGATGAACCTCCATTTTATTGCTAGCCATATCGAAGGTAACATCAGACATATGCAAGAAATAATTGGCAAAATATTCCTTAATGACATAGCCTTTATAGCCACAGCAGATAATAAAATCATTCACACCATGAGAAGAATAAATCTTCAGAATATGCCATAAGATTGGCATTCCCCCGATTTCAATCATCGGCTTTGGCTTACTCTCAGTTTCCTCGGAAATTCTTGTACCCAATCCGCCTGCAAGAATAACTGCTTTCATTTACTCATCCTATGTAAAAAATCTTTGCCAATTAATACTGTACACATACACCCTAATCGGCAAACTACATCAAGCATGCCAAATTTATTTCAAAAAGACACTTATTGGCTTAGCGGGTACTGAGGATATATCCTCGTTTAAAAACGCAAGAATAAATTGCATGCCCAGAACAATAGGTAGAACGGAGATCATGACAGTGCCGATTGGGGTGTTTAATCCGCTAGTCATTGCCAGTTGCCACTTTAGAATTCCAAATATAAAGCCCCATAAAAACATTGCTGTACCCAGAGGAAGCATCAATGATCCAATCGTCATATCCCTTAGATAGTAGTTATAGAATATTCTCTTGAAAAGATTTCTGAGATTTTTATACATAAATTCAGGAATGATTTTACCTATCCTCATATTACTTTTTTCATCGCCATAATGGGCGTCCATAGGCATGTCCTGCACTACGGCTCTAACCGTATTTAATCTAAACAACATATCACTTTCAAAAAAGTATCTTTTGCTAATTTTTTCAAAAGGTAAATTTCTAGCTAAGGCACTGTCTATAGCGGTAAAGCCATTCGTAGGATCATAAATATTCCAATATCCGGAGGACAATTTTGTTATGAAAGAGAGGGCCGCATTACCAATAATTCTGTTAACAGGCATCATTTTTAATTTTTCTAAATTATAGAATCTATTGCCCTTAACATAATCAGCAGTACCCATCTCTATTGGTTTTATTAAGCGCGGAATTAAACGTGGATTCATTTGCCCATCGCCATCTAGCTTAACTAATATTTCCGCTCCATCTGCAATCGCCTTCCTATATCCACTCATTACTGCACCGCCAACGCCCTGGTTGTCACGGTGGTAAATCACTGAAACATTTTTAGAATGGCAGAATTTACTCTCAACCAATTTTCCAGAATATTCCGGACAACAATCATCAACCACATAAATCAGATAACCCATATCATTCAGACAATCAAGCAGATCAACTATATAAGCTGAAACCTTATATGCAGGAATAATGACGGCGACATTACCATTACTAATCATTGATCATTCCAATACGCTAATTTTTTTGAAAATTACTGGTATTTCCGAATGTGATGTTGCATAAACTATCGCATTTGAAGATTTAGGAGGCGATCTCATTTCAACTGAATAGCTTTTAAAATCCCGCTCACATTCAAAGGTCGTAATACTCGTTGAGATAAATTGACCTTTGGAATCCATCCAATTTACCTGTAATCGACCATCAGTAACCCGATCCGAACATTTAGCTTCGGCTATGTATTTAACTTTCTCAAACTCACCAACACTCACCATAGTTACCGCCGGGGAATTAACTGTAACTTTTAAATATTTTCCCTCTAAAACTTTAGCCCCATCTGCGAGCGTCCAATCTTGTGGGAATTTTATATTCTGTAACAAATCATATTGGAAATTTATTTCATTATCCACCTTCAAGACTGAAATATTTCCAATTTTCTCAACACTACTTGTTAAATTTTTTACTAACTCACGTCTTTCGGGGGTGCTCCATGAGTCATCTAGCAATAGATATTCCATTTTATGCCTTGAAAAGAGAAGAGCTAATTGCTTCTTATTCTCTACTTCAAATATAGCCTTTGAAAAACTATAGTTATACCACCAGCCAATCAGTGGAATCGCATGCAGGCCAGCAATGTACGGCGCAGTTGATAAGATTGCAACTGGAGAATTATTTAAATTAAGCTCATTAACAATTGCAACTGCCTTGCGCATTGGTACTCGTGACTCTATGTAGGCCTCTCGCTTGGTGTTATTAAAAATTACTGGGAACGAAACATCGCTATATCCGGATGCAGCTTTAAAAAATAGTAAGTTTGAAGAAAATACAAGGCAAACTAATGCTGAAAAAATAATTTTTACTGTGCTTCCAAATTTATTTGACTGTCCAATTGCAATTGCGATGAATATTGTGAGCAAAACAAATGCCGGATAAACATAACGCAAATATCCAACAGTATTAAAGACACCCAGAATAAAAGTCGAAGCGAATAACAATAGCGCCAATACCCATTTATTCCTAAGGAATAAAATTAAGAGGAATGAGGGTAGAAATAGCAAGACCCATTGAAACCCAGGGGATCCATTTCCACCCTCAATGAAATTTTTGGAATTGAATGTAATTTGATTAATTAAATCCCATGAAATCCCCGGCTTAAATGGATGAATAAATTTCTCAGGGGGATATAGGGGTGATTTAAATATTTCATTGTAAAAAGGAAAGAGTGGATTTCCAGTTACCCAATATGAGTATGCATATGAAATACAACCAATCAGTAAAAAAAACAAAATTGACTTAAAGAATTCTAAAATCAAAAAGCCATGTTTTTTTAAGTTGTATAGATATAGTAAAAATATAGTGGGAAGGATAAAAAGAGTGGTTAACTTTACCCCCATGGCCATGCCTAAAAATAAACCGACAAGAAAAAGAAATTTTTGGCTATGGAGTGATAAGTCCAGTGAAATTTTAAATAAAATTACCACCCCACCCACAAGATAGGCCGTCCAAATCAAATCTGTAAAAAGAGTTGAGGACTCAAGGAGAGTTAGTGGTGTTGACAACAAAAGCAAAATTGCAATTAGATATTCTTTTTTTGATCTATTAAAGGTGATCACTAAATCCCTTATCAAATAACAAATAATGGCTAAGAATCCTAAGCTAGTAATGCGCACTGCAACTTCAGAATTTGTAATCATGTAAGGGATTGTGAAAACCCAGTTTGCATTAAGTGGACCCAAAGACCATATCAAAATTTTTGGGTCATAAATCCATTTATGGTAGTAAGCCATCCTTTCGGGCACTACCAAATGTGATACCAATGCGTCGTAACCGATCTCAGGCATTAACGCAATTAAAAAATAGACAATAGCCAGGCTGCCAATCAACCCCTCTAAAAGCAACTCTGTCGTTGACTTTTCCAAGGCAGGATTATTTTTTACAAAACCAATGAAAATTTGATTAATTTCAGAGAAATGCCTCCAAGAGGCAGCAGTGATAATTATTAATACCGATACATATAAGCCAGCATAATTAATTGGAAAATGGGAACTTAAACCAACCATGGCGGCCAGTAATGCTATTCCAGCCATTAAATTATATAGAGTTCCAGGGTTGCTACTAGACACAAAGTGATTTATTCTGTAACCAAATGTGATTGAGGCAGCGGCAATAAAATAAAGAATCGCTAAATTTACTCCATTACCTGACATTACACCGATAATTAATATTATAAAAAAAGTTAGCTTTGGTATTGAAATGTTTGTTAGTTTGCTCAATAAAATACTGGCTATCGCATACCCTGCAGCCCACATTAAATATTCATTCCAATAGTTATTAATCGTAATACTTCTACAGTATTGAATAAAGCAAAACGCTATTGATAAAAATAGCAAAGGGGTAAAAAATATTTTTTTATTTAACATATAAATTTAATGATTTGTCTCACTTTTGATTCCCAGGTATTTTCTAAGGCCTCATTCAATAAATTTTTATTTTTTTCTTTACTATTTGCGGCGATATAAACTCCATCTAAGAATTGATTATAGTCTTGTGCTATAAAGATTTCTTTGTATTTATATACTTCATTAATAGCAGTGCTAACGACTGGTTTTTGAGCAGAAAAATACTCAAACAATTTTACTGGAGACACGGAGTCTGTAATTTTATTTTTTACAAATGGGATAATACAGACATTGAACCGATTTAAATACGGAATTAATTCATTTCTATTTTTTTTCGGCAATAAAACTATATTTTTGTATTTATTAACCAAAAAATTGACCTTGCTGCTTACATCATGTGAAATTGGCCCTATGAAGACGAAGCATATATCAGGGCTATTTTGCAGTAAAAACTCTATTAATTCAAAATCCATCCACTCTGCGATTGCCCCATAGTATCCAACTATTGTTGAACCCTCCAGATTTTGCAACTCATGTGGAATGTCTGAGCCTTTTTGCACCAAACTTATAAACTCGCTTGATACACCATTACCTACCAATATAACTTTTTGTCTGAATTCATTTGGGATGATTTTCAATAAATTATCAGATGAAACTGTAACAAGATCGGCAGCAGTTAATAATTTTTCATGCTCCTCCTGTCTTGACTCTGGATCTAATTCAAGAAGCTCAAGCTCATCCATTACGTCGTATATAAGGAATGAGTGAGGCAGTATATCTACATGTTTAATATTATTGGGCCACATGCAAAAATAGATAATCTCTTCCGCCTTATAAATTTCACCAAGATAGCAAAAGTAGTTTTCATTCAATAAATAGAAGTTCTCTGAAACCTCCTTAAGAATTTTGACATTATCAGTTTGCCTATTTAACGTACCGTATATCACCATAAAGCCTGCATTAGCGAATGCCTCTGCCATACCTTGAGGTCGCTGCATCATGTATGAATAATCAACCGTTGCTGGAAATACCACCACCTTTAATCCGGCTTTCTTAATATTCGATATAGTCGAAATTATTTTTTTTCTATCTTCACCATCTCCAATCAACCCAATTCTAAATAAAATTCTTTTGGATAAGTATGTTATGTACCTCCCCCGCTCGGCAGCTGTTCCATTAACAATATTTCTCCTAAAATTAAACGCTCTAGTTCTCCATTTTGAACGCGATGCAATTCCAAAATTATTTTTTTTAAGGTTTGGACTAGGGCTATCCATTTGTATCTCTTTTGCGTGAAGCTGGACTAGCAAATGTTCAAAATTATCAAGCCTAGAAATTACTCTTTCAAGTTCAGGGGAATTATTATTCCCCATCTCAAAATACTTCCGAAGATCTGTTGAAATTTTTTCTAAATAAGAAAGCGCTATATTCGTC
>NZ_JACVPM010000002.1 GCF_018881905.1 Polynucleobacter sp. MG-27-Goln-C1 | reverse complement strand
AATCTTAATCTCACTCAAAACAAGAATTTTTCAAAATCGCATCTACCCTGGAGTCCCAGGAATTGTTTCTAGCCAATTCCAATCTCATATTCTTCAGCTCAAAATCATCTTTTGATTGATATGCCTCATCTATTTGAGCCACAAATTCCTCGGCATTATCGGCTAGATAGCAACAATCGACATACTCAATTAGCTCAGGCAATCTTACAGATACAACGGGCTTCCCAGCACTCAAGTACTCATAAAACTTCACTGGGTTTGTTGCCATAGTCAAAGGAATAAGTTTGAAAGGAATCAAACACACATCAAAATACGCTAGGTACCCAGGTAATGACTGGTAAGCTTTCTCCCCCAAAAGAAATACATTTTCTAGATCCTCTATCTCATTTATCTCGGCGCCAAATGTGGAACCAATTAATACAAAGTTATATTGAGGCCTCATTCGAGCGCAGTGAGCGATCAACTCCACGTCAAACCAATCTGAGATGGCGCCGAAATATCCAATAATGGGTCCACCACCAAGAAAATCCAACTCACCATTGGGCATGCATCCGTAGAAATGCTCAAATTCAGTTCCATTTTTTACTTGGATACAGTTGCCATTTTTTTCATTCATCTTATCGTAAAGTAACTGCGAGGATGTAATCAGCAGATCTGCTTTTTCAATGAGTATTTTTTCAGCCTCGAGAGCTGAAATTGAGTTTGTAGAAAATCCCCCATGATCATCCATGCAATCAAAAATTATTTTTCCTCCAAATTCACTTTGCAACTTCTCTACAATAGGCCACCAACTCGGGAAATGAACTACATACGATATTGACTTAGGATTAAGATCCAGAATCAGTGTTGCAATGCCATCGGCAATGTTCTTTACATCATCGTCTTTCAATTGATCCTGATAAATGTTGACATGCTCCTTGCTAGATGGCCAAAATTGAAAGATTCCCTTTTGCAGCTCATCTAAGGTCATCTTGGAAGACGCCTCAGATCTAGAGGCAAAACGATTTCCATTTGGAATGAGAGACATGGCCGAATAAAGGATCGCATACCCACGCTTACAAAAACGTGAAACCAAATGCTGCGGTCTCTGCCAACGAAAATCCCAAACAATCACAGGAAAAACGATTATTAACCCCCCATTGGCACCTTTCAAAATTGCCTTAAGCTCGCCTATCTTTGTATTTTTTTTCCATCTTAGGAAAGCTTGCTTGATACGAGCAACTAGTTTTGCAATTTTTAGCTTTTGGAATGATCGCCTGAGAACAAGTTTAGCTAATGATGTAAATTGGAATTTAATAGATAACCTTCGTTTTTCTAATTCAAGACGCATACTGGCAGCCCAATCAGACATCTTCATTAACTCGGAATGTTTCTGATCGTATTGATACTGTAAGTCTAGAGCCCATTTTGAGACACGCTCAATATCCTGCATTAAATTAATAATCTGATTATCTCTTGCATCGATAGTAGTCTGTAAATTTTTACCCCATACGGATAAATTATGCGCTCTATCTTGTAAATCTATAATTCGAGAGTCCCTTTGATAAATTATTTTTTGAAGATCGGCATTCCAAGCCTCCCAGTTGCTGATTGTTTCATTTAAAGACTTTATTAGCCCCCGCCTTCTCTCATTCATTTCACTATCGCTAGAGGTTCTTGAGAAATCAAGTGGTAGAGAATTTTTTACATCTTTGCTAAATATATCTTTTGAGGCGCATGATTGCTGCCCTTTACTCCAAAACCCTAACCCCTCATATTCATCCAAATGCTTGGAAATATAAAAAGGCATCTCCATCAACTCAACTCTTTTATAGGTGAAATTTCGCCCAAAAATATCTAACCCTTTTTGGATACTTTCCGAAAGATTTTTATCCTCCTTAATCTCCTCAAGGTTGAATTCATCATGAGAAAACGCTTCAATTTTTTCTTGAATTTTTTTAACATCCCCAAGAAAACTGAAGTGCCAACCACCATTCTCAATAAGGGTAACATTTGCATCAACTAATGTTCCCGTAATATATCTCGATTGAAAATTAAACAAATCAATTCTTAATTTAGATGGGGAGACTAGGTCGACAAGATTAATCAAGACTGATCCTGGCAAAAGACCTCTCTCAACACACTGAAGGTTTAGTTTGTAGTAAAACTGCTTTTGATTGAACAGCACAATTGAATTTTTATCTACGATTGAAGGTATGACGTCTGGATTGGGGATCTCATCTACATCAGAGAGCATGAATAAACTATCACTGGGAATACCTTCAATACCCCTTAATATTGCCTCCCTCTGAAAGTGCTCTCGCTCAAACGGAGTTCCACATCCAGGGTAATCGTCAACAACAATATGAACAATTTTATTTAGAAATTTTCCATACCTGTCTTTATTTTCACTAAAGTGAAGCGGTTTATCTGCACCTTGAAAAGTTTTTTTACCTTCTACCAATACGAATAAATCTACCTTGTCAGCCAAGATATTAAGCCGAATATCCAATAAATCCAATTCATTAAAAAAAATAAATGAATCAATAAGCATCATTACGCCTTAATTTTTTTATTGCCTCAAATAGTATTTTCCATCCCCGCAATAATTTGGACAGAATATTCTTCATTTAAATTTATATTCCGTTGGTAAGGCCATTAGGACATGACACTCCTTGGCGGATACCAGATTAAATTGAATAATGTTTTCGCAATAGTCAAGTGAAGTTAATTTTCCTGATGTATCTTTTGAAGTGATAGCCAAGGTCAATGAATACTGTCCAGGATGCAAGTATGGAATAGTAAATTGAATACTCCCTTCTAACATGTCTTGAATGTTTTCGGCATCCAAGATACATCCCTCCACCTCATTATTGCTGCTGGCAATATCAATTCCCCTAATATTTCTCAATATATAGCCCACAATAATTTTTTGGTTGCTCCTATGCACATTAACTTTAGCTAATAACCTAATTTTTAATAGCTCACCTGCAATGACTAGATTAGAGTCAATCCCGTCCCCAAAAATTCTAGCCTGAATTATTGAGATATCTTGGGTCCCTCGTCTTGATGTTGGATTGACATGGGAAACAGCCTCTTCAACAATGGATTCCAGATTAGTATCAATGTTACTCAATCCAACATTAATATCTGAGACCTTCTCCATCCCATTTATATCAGCCAAATACTCCTCTACCACCTCATCTACAAATCCGATACCTGCTACTTCACCATTTTTTAACCAAATAGCTCTATCACATAAAGTTTTTATAGCTGTTGAATCATGCGTGACCAACAAAATTGTTACGCCTTTCTTTTTCAACTCATGAAATCTGCTCATACATTTATGAATAAAGAAAGCATCGCCCACAGCAAGAGCCTCATCAATAATTAGGATTTCAGGGTCAATATGAGCTTGCACGGAGAAAGCAAGGCGCATAAACATACCCGTTGAATAAGTTTTTACAGGCTGATCTATAAACTCACCAATATCAGCAAAACTTAATATCTCAGAAATCCTAGAATCAATCTCAGCGACTGAAAGACCACTTATCAATGCGCTTAAATAGAGATTTTCACGACCAGTGAACTCTGGATTAAATCCAGCTCCTAACTCCAGTAGGGCGGCAATTCTCCCGTTGGTAACAATAGCTCCGCCAGAAGGGGTCACTGTTTGGCAAATTAACTGCAGCAAGGTAGACTTACCCGAGCCATTTTTTCCAATAATCCCAACCGTCTCACCTTTTTTTACCTCAAATGAAACATTCGTGAGGGCCTTAAATTCATGAAAGTAAGCTCTTTTTTTGATTAACTTAAGAGCAGCTAATCTATTCACAAAAAATTGTTTAAGTCGGTCATGAGGTCTTGAATAGATCTCATACCATTTATTTAGACTCTCAACTTTAATAGCAAAATCTTCAGAGGACATCGGCAAAGCCCCTCCTTGTTTTTTGGAACCATACATAACCACCATACATTAGGAAAATTGCTATAACGGCATATAGCCCGAGCCCACCCCAGTCAGGCAGGTCGCCCACAATTACTACCTGTCTAACCTGCTCAATGATAAAAGTCGCAGGATTTAGCATTACCCAAATTCGGAGTTCCGCTGGCAAGGAGTCCAGCGGGTAAAACACTGGCGAAAGAAACATCAACACAGAAGTAAACACTCCAATCACCTGGCTAATATCACGTATGTAAACACCTAATGAAGCCAATATCCAAGAAATGCCTAAGGACATTACTATAAATGGGATAAAAATTACAGGCACATAGAGAATCGTTAAATTAGTAGGTCCATCGAGTGCTACCAATCCCACAAATAAAATAAGAAAGCTAATAAATGCATGAATTAATGCAGCACCAATGCTAACTATTGATAATATTTCCAGTGGAAAGACCACCTTCTTTACATAATTGACATTATGGATAATTAAAAATGGAGCTCTATTTATTACTTCGGCGAAAAAATTAAAAACAATCATTCCCGTGAATAGAATCAATGCAAATTCAACCTTACTCTCCGATGTAGAGAATCCCCACCTTGCTTTAAATACAACCGAAAAAACTAATGTGTATATCACAAGCATTAAGATCGGGTTAAGAAAAGACCATGCAATTCCGAAGATCGAACCCCTATAACGCCCAAGAACCTCTCTTTCCGTCATCTGATAAATGAGTTCTCGATTAGTAGCAATACTTTTAAATAAATTTCTAATTGATAAGGGATTCATAATTTATAAATTCAAATAATCTCTTTTAAACTTTATTAATTAAGGTCGCTAAAAATAGACTGAAGGTGCCGCGCCTTGTTTGACGATATAAGCCACATACCTCCATTAGACGGAATCTATCTTTGATACGCGCGCCCCTTAATGACTCAAACATTATCAAAATATCTTGGTGATTTTTTGCTAGCAAGTGATTAACTTGCTTTAAGGCGTTAATATTTTGCGTATTCCAATCCTGGAAACGTCCCTGCAGCAACATCCAAATTCGTTCCATTCTGGCGGAGAAAGATCTGTTTCCGCCAACAAGCGCATACTCGTGTTGACGATATAGTAACTGCGGAACAGGGTCGTAAAAAACGTCGCCCTCCACACCGCTAACCAGTTGATAGACCCACCAGTCATGCGAGGCAACGTCCAATACTCCAGCCTGTTCGATTAAAGATTTGGCCGCTTGATTAAAGACCATCGTATTACCACCTGCAATACTTTGCACCAGCGCATTACGGAAGCTTCTTGGAAAAACAAATAAGGGGGAGATGCCACAGGGATTTAACTGATAATCTACATACAGCGTACGCCCACAATATACGTAAGGAACACGTGTAACGTGATTGGCTAAAATATTTTCAAGGGCAACGGATATTTTTGTTGGCAACCACACGTCATCTTGATCGCAAAAGGCGTAGAAGTCAGCCTTGATCCTTGAGTCGCATGCTAGCGACAAAAAATTCCGACAAAAACCTTTTTGCGGACCGCTACGGATAATCAATTTTCCGGAAGGCCACCTCCCTTGATAGTCTCGCAGTATTTCCAGGGTTTGGTCCGTTGATCCGTCATCACTGACGATCACCACCCAATTTGGATGAGTTTGAGCCTCCAAAGAATCCAATTGTTCGGCCAAAAAGCGGGATCCGTTATAGGTGCATAACAAGATCGTGACTAAAGGAATGGCTGGGGCGTTTAAATACAGATTTTTACCAATGAAATCAGTCACTTAAATTTTAAACTAAGAAATTGTAGCCTGCGATTAAAAGACAAAATACCTTTTAAATGAATAATATTTTTTCAACCTCTTATTATAACAATCTTGTGCGGAGAAAAATCGATCTAATTTAATAAAAAATGATGGCAGCTACTAATAGACCATAATAGTAAGCGTTTAAAGTGAATAAATACAGTCATTTACCAGCAATGAAAATGCCTACAAAAGTTTTTCCCAAGGTGGACCTGGATATTACTAGCGGTCATATGATAACGATATTAACTCCGGCAGCCTTCGAAAACCTTTACTCAATAAATAACTACAATACAAACTCCAAGTTGTCGATCGCCTTAGGGCTATTATTAAATCGAATGATTCGACTTCCTAAGGGCCATGTACGCAATACCAACACTCGCAAACACCCCAATCGATATTGGTACTGCTATTCATTTGAAGGTAGGTAAACTATGTTGCAAAAATTATTTAATACATTGAAGTTAAATAAAGTCACCGAAACTTCCAAGTCATACGCCTGGGGTGTTGAAGAACTTATAAGAGCCACTGATGCCATTAACTTCAGCGCCGAGGGCTTGAACCCCCATCAAATAGATAACGAAATAGTAATAGCAAGGAACTTATATTCAAAAATCTCGCGATTAATTTTGAAAAATCAATCGATTCGACATTTTGAACCCTCGCTTATTCATTCTGTAGACGATGATATTGGGCCAAACATATTTCTTGTAGAGTTATTTCTTAGCGCCTATAAGCTGGCTTGGGAAAGCTCTGTACAAGTTCCAAATCCAGAACTTGAGGATGCGCATTATTTCAATGTGCTTCCCGGGGAGCACTATAGGCTCTTAAAGTCCATTGCCTGCACTTTGCATGCTAAAGCTATAGTTGAAATTGGTACATATACCGGCATGGGTTCGATAGCTTTTTCTCAAGGCATAGATGAGGGGGGCACCATTCATACTTTTGATATAAAGGCCTGGAACCTTTTTAGCAGCCACCTTAATAAAGAATTAATTGATAGCAAAAAAGTTATACAGATCTTGGGAGACCTATCCGATATTGACACCTTTAATAAACACTCCGAGCTATTAAATAATGCAAATATTATTTTTATGGATGCGCCTAAAGATGGGGATTTCGAATATAAATTTCTATCACTTATTCAAGCATTAAAGCCCAAGGAAAATAAATTACTAATAATTGATGACATTAGATTTGTGAATATGATTGACTTATGGAGAAGCATCAAATCACCGAAACTTGATATTTCATCCCTAGCACATTGGAGCGGAACTGGGCTCGTTGATATTAGCAATCCCCTGCTTTTAGCACGTTAGTGAATAAATGTTTTCTTCACTAAGAAGAATTGCATATCTCTATACCTCCCATTTGGCCAAGGCCGCCCTTGAATTGACTGCTCTCCAGAAGCTAGGCATCACCTCATATTCCCAAAATTCGTGTGTCGAGATAAATCTACCAAATAGAAATCGTGGCGCGCCGCTCACGGTAGGATTTCCTTAAAGAGGCTATGTCTGGTAATAGCGTTTACCAGCCTTCGATGAAAGGTGGTTCAATAGTTCCCGATTTATTTGAGCGCGTCTCTTATCTAAAAACCAACCCCACTTATTAAAGTATCTGGATAAATTAACACTGTGAATCCATAGCATTTTCAGGGATTTATAAGAGTCTCTCGCATGATGATGGGTTACTATGGCGCCAGGATAGTAAAGAGTAATGAATTTTTCATGGATCCTGCGTGTGAGATCTACATCTTCTCCGTACATGAAAAAACGCTCATCGAATAAGCCCACCACCTTCAGCGCACTGGTTCTGAGCAACATGAAGCATCCAGATAGATTGGGTACATTCATTTCATTTTCATACCCAGAGGATCTCAGCTCATATCGAGCTTCTCGCTTTCTAAAAAAGCTGACTAAGGGCCAAAAAGAGAAGCGTCTAATAATCAAATCCAGGGGCGTTGGCAGCAACTTGCAGAGACACTGAATACTTCCATCCGTATTCAGTATCCTTGGCATGAGATGACCAATTTTCTCATCTTGATTCATGCGCTCAATTGCTTTTCTTAACTCTCCGGAATCAAAATATATATCTGGATTTAAAACAAGGTGGTAATCAAAAAAATCTATTGCTTGTCTCATTGCCATGTTGTGAGAGGCGCCATAGCCGGGATTACTCCCAATGTGAGAATATTTAATCCAGTTCGCGCCGAATAAATCCTGCAAACTATCCTTTGGCGAATTATCAACAACATATAAAATCTCTATCAACTCAGATGCCTCAAGAGAATCCAAGACCCGCTTAATCTGATCAACTGAAGTGTTATACAAAACAAGAGAGGCGCTAATTTTTTTCATAATGAGGGCCTTACTTACGGACGCCCGCCTGAATTTCGTTTATCCGCCTAGGGAAATGCATCGCTAAATACCAAAACATTAGTGCACTTACTTTAAAGGCATGCAGCGAACGGATGCCAAATTGGATTACTAGCAAGAAAATTCTTTGAAGGGGTCTGAACTCCCCCATTAACTCTGGAGCAACATATGCTCCAGCCCTCACCATTGCTAGCGATTTATTCCATTGCTTAATAGGTGAATAGGACTGTGCCCCATTATTTGGATAGTAATCCCAGCCAACATGCACTGCCTTAAAATCATCGCCGGTTCTGCAAGTGAAATATTGAGGCTTAGCAAGCGAAGCATGTCCAATCTGAAATCTAAACTTTGTGATGAAATAGTCACTTCTGTATAAGGCCATGGTGGTGTCAACAGGGGCAACGATATTTGAGCCAATCTTCGGCCCCCTCAAATAAGACTCTTCAATCCCCAAAGATCTCACCAAACTCGGATTGCCCTTTAAATTCTCATGATCTAAGGCTAACCCTAATTTTCCGATTGCGCAGTATGAGTTCATTTCTTGAGCCAAATGAGTCAACCAGCAGACACCATTGATAGATAAGGGCACATAAATATCTGCATCAGAGAAAGCATAAAGTTGAGATTGTGGCCACGCGGGATGGTCAAGGGCCAAATTAAACCCATAAATCCAGTTATTTTTCGAATTATGAATAATCTGGGCTTGAAATTCTGCCTCCAGAATTTGGAATGTATTTCTTAGATCCTCAGAATCTGGAGAGTTGTTATCAATAATAAATATGCGAAACGGGTAAATCGTTCTCTCATGAATCAACTTAACTGCGCGCAAAAGAACATCCGCTTGATCATGGTGCAGTAACACAATTGGAATAATTTTTTTATCTAACATTGAGTCTATTTACCCAAGTATGAGTGAATATATTTAGCCCACCCTAAAAGTCGGGGGTTTTCAAGCATCCTAAATTTACTGGAGGCAAACATCATCATACGTACTCCCAGGGTGTAAGGATAATTATGAATTACACAAATGCGTTTCCATCTTTTTGGCGCCGACTGGTCAACTTGGCAAGCCTTCAAATATAAAATCTCAGCAAAACCCAAGATAACAAGCCGTGACTCTTGCGACGCCTGACTCAAAATCTTAAAGATCAAGGCATCTACCTTATCCATATTAATTTGCGATAGTACGGGTTCGTAAAGCTTTAGCAGCTCTTCCACAAGATCATCGCCTATGTTGCGCACCAGTTCTGAGTACTTCCAGTAGGATCGCCTAACTAATTGTGTTAGATTTTTTTGCTGAATATTAGAGGCAGATGAAATTTGTGCTGGATGCTGCCTATACTTCAAAACTACCCTTGGTATATTAGTTATCCTTGCTCCAGCAAGCGCCGCCCTTGTCCATAACTCATAATCTTCAGCTTTATCCCAATTGGGGCTGTAGCAAAGGGTTTTAATGAGATCAGACCGCATCATGACAGTGGGGTGAGCCAATACGCATCCGAATAAAAGCCCATATTTGATGGCCTCATCATTTTCGGGCTGCTCTCTAACCGTCAAAGTTCCAGAGCCAAAACAATCCATCCATCCCCCGCAAATATCTGCAGATGTACTCTCAAGCCAGCTAAGCTGATTCTCAAGACGGGTTGAAACCGCAATATCATCAGAATCCATTCTTGCGATCCACTTGCCTCGAGAGAGCCCAATAATTTCATTCAGCGTGTTGCTTAGGCCAGCATTTTCTCTTTCAATCAACCTGATGCGCGCATCTTTTGCAGCATAAGACCTGAGGATGTCTGATGAATTATCGGTTGATCCATCATTGATGACAATGAGTTCAAAGTTGGTGAAAGTCTGATTAAGAATGGATTCGATTGATTCTGCCAAATATTTCTCTGCATTAAATACGGGAAGCGCCACAGTCACCACAGGAGAAGATTTGAGAATCAATTAAATTCTTCTCCATGCTAATGGTATTAGATCTTCAGTATTAATAAGACTTTTAAACCATTGACTAGGGGCAATAACAACTTTATGTGGATTTGGATTAAGCCAAGCACCCCACCAACTAAATGAGCTATTAGCAATAATATTATGCTTACATAGGCTCATCAGCTGCATATCCACAAAGCTATTCTTGCCAACATTATGACCAATAAAGGTGGGGCTGCCTGGTACCTCTAAATTAAGCCTAACCCAATCAATATCATCAGAAAAAATAAAGAACTGAGGTGCATCCACTTCTTTTAAAAATATGCTAATTGCTTTTGAGTAGTAATCCAATGTACAAATTCCATGTACTGCATTAGCACTAGGATTATGTATATAGTCCCCCCGCCTTATGTGAATGCTCACAGAATTAACTTCCTGAATTCGGCTTGCTAAGATCTTATTTTCATTACTCAAAGGCAATTTAAAGGTGAAATCTTGACGAACTAAATTCTCAATAGTCTCAAAATATCGCTGCGACTGCCAATACCCGGTTAAGTATGCGTTACCTGCATTTTGCTCTAGTCCATTCCAGTAATTAAAGTTAGGCTCAAATATTAGGGACCTCTTTCTAAATATAGAGAAACTCTTGCGAGACAGGGTCCTCCTGATAAATTTAGGTTCTTGCCACCCTAAGATCGACTTTATGCTCTTCTGATCAGCAATGCTAATTGGGCACGAGAACACATTACCTAATTCAAAACCCTGATGAAGCCCATAGCCCTCAAATTCAGAAATATCTAACTTAAAATCCGTAGCGGAATTTACAGCGAGAGCCCTGCCTGCAGCGTACTGAAACATTTGATTTCCAAGACCGCCAATAATGTTTGAAATGACCACTCTAATTAGCCCTCAATTGTCCGCTCAACATACTCTTTAGTGCGCTATTGTTTTTCAAAAAAACAAATAATATGGAAAGGATCAGTATTCCAACTATGCACAATGCAAATAAATTTGCGAAGATGTCATCAATTCTTGGCAGGAAAAGAGAGCCTATTGCCATAAATACTGCTAAAACAAAGAAGGTAATTAATGTTTTTTTATTTAAGTGGATGGTTAAATTGGAACAAGTATTTTTTAGCATGGTGACGAACATGAGGATGCCACCTATTACCAGTGAAACTGCAGCAATACTGATATCAGCCCCAAATTTTTCAGATGCTAGCAATAGAATAAAAACTGTACTGGCCCCTATAAAATATGGCATCGCCAATAATCCTGTTTTCAATTTTGCGTGAGCGGCATTACCAAATAAGTTCGCAGACATTCTAAAGAACTCAATCAGCGCACCTATTGAGAGGATGCCAGAGCTGATATAAAATTGCGGCCCAACAAGCATCTTAACCAAATAAGGCCCTCCAAGCATTATTCCTCCGCAAACCAATATATAGATTGGGATTGCTAAATTAATCAAATCAGACATTGATTTTTCGAGGCCTTCTTGAGTCTTATCCCGATTAAGACTGCTATAGAAATAAGGGTATAGATATTGCATTACCAGCGACTCAATCAACGCAGCTATTTGACTAGGAATCTGCAACCCTATTGAAAGAAGACCTAATGCTGCTAAACCCCAATAATGCTCAATAAAAAACCTATAGCCACTTAACTGACACCACATAAATGCTGTAGCTGCTGCCAGTGGAAAACAATAGCGCCACAAGGCAACTTTATCTATAACAGGGTGATACTCTTTTTTTGTAGTCCGCTGATGTTGCTGTTTTATCAAAAATAAAATTGCAACAAGAGCCCCAACAAACATCCCTACAGACTGCCCCAAAAACCATCCAGGGGCACTTGGCTTATTGATAACCAAAAATACTGATGCACACAGGCTAATCAGAGCGGTGATCACCATCATGCTGGTTGACGCCAAGCGAAATCCAAGCATATTTAATAAATAAATTAAGATTCCGTTCCATGAGGCCATCAAAATCATTAATAAAATAACAATCGCGTAATGGAATCCAGACCCACTAAAGCGCTCTCCTACAATAAATGCAACTACAAATCCAATAAGAGCTATTAATAAAAAATAAATTCTAAATAACTTCAAATGCCCTACAACTACTCCATCTTCCCACCATTGATGAGTTTTCAAATTGATGTATTGCCCCACGGGGTTAATAAACAATAGTCCAAAGAAGGTCTGAAGGCTTATTAATATCGCCAACTCTCCAAATTGCACAGGATCCAGATAAGTAGTCACCATCCTTATTGATACAAGCGTCAATAATGCAACCAATAGTCTTCCGGAAGAAACTAAAAGAAAGTCAATTTGATTTTCTTTTAGTTTTTTAGTTTTTTTCATTTCTATGTGGAGCAAAATACCCGAATGGGTATTTACAGCTGAACTCTATTCAAAGCTTTAATAGCATCCGTAATCGGGTAGTGATGATTACCAATAAACAGTCCATTTTGATCTATATGCTCAGCATTTTTTAGATCTCCATGAACTTCGGAGTTGAAATATTTCACCACTTCATTTTTTGCAAAATTACCAGCAACAATCGGCCTACATTCAAAGCCTAGTTCGGTTAATTTCTTAACCAACTCTTTTCTACTGAGCTTTGAGCCTGGCTTAATGACTAAGCTAAAGCCAAACCAACTACTTTCGCCAATTTCCGACTGAATGAGAAGGTCTGGGTGATCTTTTAAAGCTTGCTGAAGTAAGACACCATTCTTACGACGCTCTTCAATCAGCATAGGTAATTTTTTCACCTGCTCGATACCGAGTGCGCCCGACATTTCTAAGGGGCGAACGTTATATCCAGGCAATACAAATCTGAAAGATTCCTCAAACGGATCATCGCTTTTAGTGCCGCATACTAAATTCTCTTTTGGTAGATTTCTTGTCCAACCATGCGCGCGCAAGGAAAGCAGTATCTGGTAAATCTCCTCATCATCCGTAACGATGAGGCCGCCCTCCATGGTAGATATGTGGTGTGAGAAAAAACTACTAAATGTACCCATCACACCGAAGGTGCCGGCTTTTTTTCCTTCAAATTCAGCGCCCAATGACTCGCAGTTATCCTCAAGCAAGATAATATTTCTATCATCAATAATTTGTTTTATTTGCGCAAAATCATTCGGATTTCCAAGTAGATTTACTGCCATGATCGCGCGGGTCTGGGGACTCACTGCATCACGAAGTTGCTCCAAATCATAGTTCAGGGTATGAAGATCAATATCAACAAACTTAATCTTTAGCCCATATTGATACAAAGGGTAGTAGGTCGTACTCCATGAAACGGCAGGCACAATCACTTCGTCCCCAGGAGCTAGCTTGAGGAGGGAATTTTTTGTATAGAAAAGAGCTGCCACCATCAATAAATTTGCAGAAGATCCAGAGTTAACCATTACCGCGTATTTGCTACCAATGTACGCAGCAAAGTCTCGCTCGAACTGAGCGACTTTCGGGCCCATCGTAAACATCCCGCTGGCAATTACATCCTGCAATGCTTGATATTCAGCCTTATCCCAAGTGGCGGTAGCTAGTGGATATTTAATACTCATTAAACACTCTTTAAATAAAAATCATACGTTTTAGCAATACCTTCTTCCAAAGTGCTGGATGCCGTCCAACCCCAGTTCTTTTGGCGATCAATAGATACTAACTTTTGTTTCATTCCTACAGGCTTAGATAGATCGTGAATAAACTCCCCATCCCAACCAATGACTTTTGCAACGGCCCGGTAATACTCATTAATACTAAAGTCTGAACCAAGTCCAATATTCATTAAATCGGGCATCTCATCAAACGATTCAATGCCCCTTAAAACAGCGTCTGCCAAATCCCCAGCATACATAAATTCACGGCGAGCATTGCCATCACCCCAAATTTCAACAGCCTGCTGTTTATCCACTTTAGCCTGATGCACTTTATGAATAATTGCAGGAATGAGATGAGAATGTTTTGGGTCAAACTTATCAAACCGCCCATAAAGATTGCAGGGAATGAAAGTTTTACAGCGAAAAGATGGATCTTCTTGATGAATGTACTGCCCCAAGCGCATGGCAAAAATTTTAGCTAGTGCATAGCCTTCATTAGTTGGCTCTAATTCACCTTTAAGGATGAGGTCCTCACTCAATGGGTTGGGTGCATTGCGAGGGTACATGCAGGAGCTTGAAAGATTTAATAGTTTTTTCACCCCAGCATTGCGGGCTGCCAATATGACATTTCGCCCGATATCCACATTCTCAACCAAAAAATCGACCGGGTGTGCCATATTGGCTTGAATACCCCCTACGCGGCCAGCAGCATGAATGATGTAGCTCGGGGAGTGAGTTGAAATATATTCCTGCACCTTTGAGAAATCACGTAAATCTAATTCAGCACTGGTGGGGGCCAAAAATGAATACAGCTTCGCCTTCGGATGCTCCAGAATATTTCGCCCCACCATTCCACGGCCACCGGTGATAAGAATAAGCAGTTTACTCACCACGCTTACTAACCTTGATTCCTAAGGGCTTTATGGCCGTTTTTTTTGACCTGCAGATCAAATTCAGCCTCAATCATGTCGGCCTTAGCCATTTCTGAAACAAGCTGGTCAAAGGTAATTTTTGGCTTCCAGCCTAATTTTTGATGCGCCTTCGTAGCATCGCCCAACAAAGTCTCTACTTCGGTAGGTCTAAAGTAGCGCGGGTCGACCGCAACAATGCACTTTCCTTGAGAGTCATAGCCTTTTTCATCTACATCAGTACCCTCCCAACGAACGGACATACCCAACTCTTTAGCGGCAGCATCTACAAATTCACGCACGCTATATTGAATGCCAGTAGCAATCACATAATCATCGGGAATCTCTTGCTGCAGCATTAGCCATTGCATCTCAATGTAATCTTTGGCATGCCCCCAGTCGCGCTTAGCATCTAGGTTTCCCAGATATAAACAATCCTGAATTCCCAACTTAATGCGGGCTAAAGCGCGTGTAATTTTTCTAGTAACAAAGGTTTCCCCGCGATTTGGGCTTTCGTGATTAAAAAGGATACCGTTGCAAGCATACATTCCATAAGCTTCACGATAGTTCACGGTTATCCAGTAGGCATATAACTTAGCTACAGCATAGGGACTTCTTGGATAAAAAGGCGTAGTTTCCTTCTGAGGAATTTCCTGAACCAAGCCATATAACTCAGAGGTAGAGGCCTGGTAGAAGCGAGTTGTTTTTTCAAACCCCAAAATACGAATGGCCTCCAAAATCCTCAAGGCACCGAGTCCATCACTATTCGCCGTGTACTCAGGCTCTTCAAAACTAACCGCCACATGACTTTGGGCTGCAAGGTTGTAGATTTCATTTGGCTTCACTTGCTGAATGATGCGTATCAAAGAGGATGAGTCTGTCATATCTCCATGATGCAAGGTGAAGTCATAACCCTTCTCATGTGGATCATGAAAAAGATGGTCAATACGATCTGTATTAAATAAAGATGTACGCCTCTTTATGCCGTGAACCTCATAACCCTTGTTCAACAAAAACTCTGCTAAATAAGAACCATCCTGCCCAGTGACACCAGTAATTAACGCAACTTTCTTAATACTCATCTTTGCATGTCTTTCTTAATTTCTGCCGTATGTATCTTCAAACCTAACAATGTCATCTTCACCAAGATAAGCGCCAGACTGCACCTCAATAATCTCTAGAGGAGCGTTTCCAGGGTTCGACAAGCGATGAGTTTGCCCTTGTGGAATGTAAGTACTTTGATTTTCAGTCAGTGTGATCACCTGATTACCATTGGTGATCTCGGCGATACCCTTAACCACAATCCAATGCTCTGCGCGGTGATGATGCATCTGTAGGGAGAGGCTTGCTCCAGGCTTAACCTGAATACGCTTTACCTTAAAGCGTTCACCCTCATCAACCGAGTCATACCAACCCCAAGGTCTGGCGACTTTGCGATGTAAATTCTTTTCTGCGCGTTTTTGTGCTTCTAACTGATTAACGATATGTTTTACGTCCTGGCTATTTTTACGATCAGCTACTAACACCGCATCTGCCGTCTCAATGATGATGAGGTTTTCTATACCTACTGCACTGACTAAGCGGCTACTTGCGTGGACTAATGAATTGTTTGTGCTGCTTAACAAAGTATCGCCACTAGTGACATTGCCCTGCTCATCTTGCTTACCCACTTGCCAAACTGCATCCCAGGCGCCTAAGTCATTCCAGCCAGCATCCAACTCAACCATCTTGACTGGATACTTACTACCTGGGCACTTTTCAATCACCGCATAGTCAATGGACTCACTCGGAATGGCATCGAACAGCGCTTTATCCGGACGAATAAAAGTTGCGGCATCGGATTGATCGGTTGACCTTGCTTGCCAAGCTGTTTCCGTAGCGCCAAAAATATCAGGACGAAATTCTTCTAAGGCGTTAAGCCATGTGCTCGCACGTAGCACGAACATACCGCTATTCCAAAGGTAGTTGCCACTCTCCAAATACGCCTGAGCAGTTTTAGCATCTGGTTTTTCGACAAACTGCTCAACGGTGTATTCATGATGATTACCCATTGTGGCGCTCCGCCGAATATAGCCATACCCTGTTTCTGGGGACGTAGGTGTAATACCCAAGATCGCAATCGTTTGTTTAGAGACATCAGCATCAACCAAGGCAATGCAATCCTGCAACGCCTTGGTAAACGCTTCTGAATTTTTTACAGTCTGATCAGCTGGTGCAATTACCAAGATGGGGTCATGCTCCCCACCCTTTGCCTGAAATGCTGCCAAAGTTAAAGCAGGCGCAGTATTGCGACCCGAAGATTCGAGTAATAAAGTAGCCTCGAAGTTCTTTAATGTGTTTTTTAACTCACGTAGTTGATCTAAAGCCAAGAAGCGATGGTCTTCATTAGTCACAATTAAGGCATCACCCAACTGAATATTGGCGCCCTTAATTACATGGAGTCTTTGAACGGCCTGCTGAAAGAGACTCTGGCTCGAATCATCCCCTGAAAGCACTAAAAACTGCTTCGGAAAACCTGAGCGTGACAAAGGCCACAAACGAGTGCCGGATCCGCCACAGAGAATAACTGGGGTGACTTGAGTCATGTAGTGAAAATACTTATCGCTCTTATAAAAATAGATGGTAATTTTAAAGGCTTATGAAGTTAATCCATATTTATTAGAATATGAAAAGGTGCCTGCCACCATTAATTAAAAAATATCAGGAGATTTCATTATGACTGTAAGCAACACACCAAAAATCAACCTACGTAATTCCGTTACAGAGTGCGGCCAATCACTTAAAAAGGAAAATGTCGGCAAATATCACAACTATGGCATTAAAGACTGTATTGCCTCAATAGCAGCAACTAAGCAAAAATAGTAACAAGTCCTTGTTTTTAAAAGATTAAATTGGCCTATTGGGGTAGCGTTTACCTGTTAGGTTGCTGTAAACCGCCCCAGCCATCACAAGCAATATCGAATCGACCATTACTGGGAAGAAGGCGTACCGGTAGTGCATAACATGCCCTAGCACCACTATTAAGGCTACGGCTGCTGCTGGAGGGTGCAAGCAACGCAATACAAACATGCCTAAGATTGAAAGGCTGGCGGCTAATGGCATGGCCAATAGAGGCTCATGCACTAGATGAATAATCGATATACCAACCAATGCTGACAGGGTATTGCCAGCGATAACAGCCCAGGGCTGAGCCATGGGACTCTGAGGCAAAGCAAAGACCAGCAAAGCGCTTGCGCCCAAGGAGGCCATCAACCATTCATTAAGACCACTCAGCTCGCCAAGGAACTTGGCCATAGTGAGCACTAACATTAGGCCAATAAAAGCCCCTACAACGGAGCGGATTCTCTCAACCCAAGGCACGTGAGGCTGATCCCCTCCCAAGTAAAAAGAGTAGCGCTTGAGTAGATTCTTATATTGGTGTCTCATGCTTTTTCTATTGGTATGAGCAATCGATCATAAACCCGCACTCAACCGACCGAATCGACGCACCCAATAAAAAAGCTGCCGAAGCAGCTTTTTTATTGAACTCCCAACTAATTTGGCATTAAGCCTTCTTAGCGTAAGCAGAGCACCAGCCTGCACCAGCAACTTGCTTACCAGCAAATAGTGAGCAACCGCCAGCAGCAGAACCCGCTTTGCCTTGGTAAAGGGCGCAGTTATCGCACTTTTGGCCAGCAGCATACTTAGCAAACTTTGCCTTATCTACTTTTGAGGCGTCAGCTTTGTAACCCAAAGCAGCAGCTTGTGGATCAGTTTCAGCAACCATGGCTTGAGCTTGAACTTTACCGTTCAAAGCCAATGTGCAAGCACCAGCAGCAGACAAAATCATAAATTGGCGACGACTATTTTTCATACGTTCTCCAGAGAGTGAATAGAACAAAGATTGCATCAGAGTGGATCATAGAGCAGATCAAATTAGTCGACTATAGGCAAGATAAGTATATGATTTATATAGCTATTTTGTTGAGAATTGTTCTCAAATTGAATTTACTACTATTTTCTAATGCCAACCCTTTAGATTCATACAGCCAATACGCTGTTTGACGTGAGTACCTGACCCTGATTCTGGATATGCTTGCGCGCAATCTAGAGCATCTTGGCGAAAAGTCACTTTATTGTTTTTAGCGGGGTCAGTATTGACATCAGGGTACAAGGAACATCCAAGTAAATTGGATAGAACAATGCAGCTAAACAGGGTTTTAATCACTTACGCCTATCTCTTATCGAGGAGAGACAAGAGCTCTCTGCGTAAATTAGAGTCCTTAAGGAAGGCGCCACGCATCACGCTATTGACCATCTTGGAATCGCGATCTTTAACGCCACGCCATTGCATGCAGAAGTGATCTGCATCCATCACGATAGCAACACCAATCGGCTTGATTTTTTTCTCAAGCATATCCGCCAACTCTACTACCGCCTCTTCCTGAATTTGTGGGCGGCACATGACCCATTCTGTTAAGCGCGAGTACTTTGACAACCCAATCAAGGCAGACTCTTTGCTTGGCAAGACGCCAATCCAAATACGACCCATGATTGGGCAAAGGTGATGGGAGCAAGCACTACGAACAGTAATAGGGCCAATGATCATCAACTCATTTAAGCGGCTGACATTCGGAAACTTTGTCAACGTTGGTTGCTCGATATAACGACCATTAAATACTTCTTTCACAAACATCTTAGCCACACGTTGGCTAGTGTTCTTAGTATTGTGATCGCTCTCAGTGTCGATGACCAAGCTTTCTAAAACAGCCTGCATCTTTTCTGCTACCTCATCTACCAGGCCCTCTAACTCACCAGGCTGAATAAATTTAGAGATATTGTCATTCGCATGAAAGCGCGCTTTCTGAGCCTCGATGCGTCGACGAATGATTACAGATAATGGTGTGCCAGCATCACTCTTTTTAGCGACAGCTTTTTTTGCGGGCTTGATGTTAGAGGCTTTCTTGACAGGAGCCTTAGTAGCTGTTTTAGCGGGGGTTTTTTTAATGGGCATTCTATGTATTGTCTCGATGAATTTTGTAAATTACTTTTTGTTCTTTTAAATCTGAAAGAAGATTGCTACCACACAAGATAATCCGGCAAGCCACACAATAGATCGAGTGGTTGGCCAATCGGCTACATAGCAAACCAGATAAGAAATGCGCGCTACAACAAATCCGATTGCTAATAAATCAATCCTGCCTTGAGGTGCATTAGCTATTGATGCAATGATCACCGCAGCGAAAAAGAATGGGAGAGATTCAAAAAGATTAGCTTGCGCAGCATTAGCTCGCGCCCGAAATCCTGTCTGCTTTGCTAACCACTGACGTGGTGCGGCATTGTCATAACCATCAAATCCTTTTTTAGCGATACCTGCTGCTACGTATGGGAATAATCCCATGAACAGCACACACCAATAAGCAATAGTCATGACTGTCCTTTTTTCTTGGAGCCAATACGACTTTCTTTGCCGTTGATTAGATTGTGAATGTTGCTGCAATGACGCCAGATCAGCAAAAGACAAACTACAAGTAGTGCAATGCCCATGGGCTGAAAGCCAAACAAAAATACAAAATAGATTGGGCCAAATACCGCAGCCGCTAAAGCAGCCAAAGAGGAATAACGCATAAACATCGCAACAATGATCCAGGTTCCCAAAGTTGCTGCGCCCAAAATCCAATTAATGCCGAACAAAATGCCGCAGGCAGTAGCGACGCCTTTACCGCCTTTGAAACCATGGAATATTGGGAACAGATGTCCTAAGAACACGGCGACCACAACACCACATAACAACCAAGAACTGAGTGTCGATGTCAAAGATTCATCTCCAAGCAATACTCTCGCCAACATGACTGCAAGGTAACCTTTTAAGGCGTCACCAATCAAAGTGAGCACGGCTGCTAGCTTATTACCCGTTCTAAGAACATTGGTTGCACCCGGATTGCCAGAACCATAAGAATGGGGATCAGGCAAACGCATGCACTTACTCACCACGACTGCAAAAGAGATGGAGCCAATCAGGTAGGCAATCGGAATGAGCAATAGATCTAGGGTTAAATTCATATTGATATCTTAATCACTTATTACATTGTTGAAGGTTGCCAAGGCAAATATGTCTTCAGCTACCCCCTGGGGTGATGTTGTTGATGGATTGATTTAAGACGCTCTCTAGCGACATGGGTATAAATCTGGGTAGTTGAGATATCAGCATGGCCTAAAAGGAGCTGCACTACCCTTAAATCCGCTCCGTGATTGAGTAAATGGGTGGCAAAAGCATGACGCAAGGTATGCGGAGATAAAGCCACAGGAATATTAGCAATCGTGGCATAACGTTTGATTAATGCCCAAAAAGCTTGGCGCGTTAGACCAGTCCCAGTGTGACGACCAACAAAGACTGCGTCTGTAGTTTTACCTTCTAACAAAGGCGTTCTAGACTCAGTTAGATATCGGCGTAGCCATTGCCCCGCCTCACCACCAAAAGGAACTAGGCGTTCTTTACCACCCTTACCGTTCACGATCCGCACTACACCTTCGTTTAAACCCAATGCCACCGTCTTGAGAGAAACAATCTCCGAGACACGCAAGCCACTGGCATACATCAACTCCAACATAGTGCGATCACGCAATCCCAGTGATGTCTCAACATCAGGAGCATTGAGCAAGGCGGTAACTTGATCCTCACTTAAGGTCTTAGGAAAGCGCAAGGCTTGCTTTGCGGCACGCAAACCAATACAGGGATCGCTTTTAACTAAGTTCATGCGTAGAGCATGACGATAAAAGCGCTTAAATACAGTCAGCCGACGATTAGCGGTAGTTGCTTTATCGGCTCGGCGATGTGCAATGTATGCGGTGAGATCTTTTTCAGTGACACCGTAGAGATCGGTGCCGGAATCTTTTTGAAGCCACTGAGCCAAGAGCAATAAGTCTCGGCGATAGGCAGACAAACTATTTTGTGCCAAGCCATCTTCCAACCAACAAGCATCACAGAAGCGCTCAATGGCCTCTTGACTTGCCGGATGGATGGACGGCACAACTACATTAGTCACGGAAGTTGTTAAAGCCTAATGGAGCCTCGCTGACTTCTTTCTTAAGCAATGCCATAGTCTCTTGCAAATCATCGCGCTTGGTACCTGTTACGCGTACAGCATCGCCCTGAATACTGGCCTGTACTTTGATCTTGCTATCTTTAATGATGCGCACTACTTTTTTAGCTAACTCGGAAGTAATGCCTTTTTGGATTTTCATGGTTTGCTTGCGCTTATCGCTACCAATGGTCTCTTTTTTGTCATCTTTGAGGTAGCGAACGTCCACATTACGTTTAGCCATCTTGCCGTAGAGAACATCACGAACTTGACCCAACTTAAAGTCGTCATCACCAAACAAGATCAAAGTCTCATCCTTTTGCTCCACTCGGCTATCAGAGCCTTTAAAGTCAAAACGATTCGTAATCTCTTTATTAGATTGCTCGATTGCGTTTTTCAACTCAATCATGTCAGGCTCACACACTACGTCAAATGAGGGCATCTCAAACTCCTTAAATAATCTGGGTAATGAATTCTGCAAATTCAATCATTGCATTGTTACTTTTCAAGTTTTTTCATAAATTACGAACAGAAACTCGAACACGAATAAGATTGTGGCATGAACTCCGCGAAAAATGCGCCCAAACCAGCAAAATTGATCTCCAATCTGGGACTCAAGCACCGGAACAGCTTCGGCCTGGATTCCACAGCCGAATTAGCCTACGAGATCACATCCGCAGAACAGTTGCCAGACCTCTTGAAAGAGCTCAAGGACAAAAAACTCGCCTGGCGTGCATTAGGCGGCGGAAGCAATGTGATTCTTCCGGAGTCTTTGCCTGGAGCAACGCTGCTCATTAATATTCTCGGCCAAGAGCTTATTAAATCGGATGACAGCAACACCTGGTTCTCAGTGGGCGCTGGTGTTAATTGGCATGAATTGGTTTCCTGGACCCTGGAGCAAAACCTACCAGGCCTGGAAAACCTTGCCTTAATCCCAGGAACAGTTGGCGCAGCACCGATTCAAAATATTGGGGCATACGGAGTTGAGATAGGTGAATACATTGATAGCATCGAGGCCTTTGATTCTGCGGCCCATGCCTTGGTCACTCTCCCGCAAGAGGCATGTCAGTTTGCCTATCGCGATAGCTATTTCAAGCAAAATCCCAATCGATTTATCGTGACAAAGGTTATTTTTAAAATCCCCAAGGCTTGGCAAGCACGGTTGCAGTACGCCGATTTGGCAAAGCAATTTAGTGAATCAAATTCCAACCCAAATGCAAAGCAAATTTTTGATGCGGTATGCGCTATCCGATCTAAAAAATTACCAGATCCTGCAGTGATTGGTAATGCTGGAAGTTTTTTTCAGAATCCGATCGTAAATAAGGATCAACATGATCTACTGATTCAGCAATTCCCAGATTTAGTGTCCTACCCCGATGGGCCGGAGAAACGCAAGTTAGCTGCTGGTTGGTTAATTGATCAGTGCGGCTTTAAGGGCAAACGGATTGGCCCTGTAGGTGTTTATGAAAAACAAGCCCTAGTCCTAGTCAATCATGGCGGTGGGACATCAACAGATATCCTAGGTTTAGCAAAAAATATTCAAGAAGAAGTATTGAGTAAATTCGGCGTTCAACTTGAGATTGAGCCAAATATTCTATAGCCTCACTTCAGCAACTCAACCTTAGCAAACCCAACCTCTACTTGGCCTTCGGCTAAGCGCACCTGAAACGCACTCTTTGTATTAAGCTCATTTGGATTGCGCACTGCATGCATTGCCTGCTCTTCCTTACTTAGGATTACCGCATAGCCACGCTCAAGCGTTCTTTGTGGGTTGAGCATTTCAAGCTGAGACTGGAAATGGCCTTGATTACGCTTCCAATTTTCAACCCTCACTAGCCATGCCTGATTGAGTCGTTTTTGCCAACCGCCAATTTGCTCACGCATGCGATCAGGGTTAGGTAAGGCATGGCTAAGACGCAAGGCTAATTGATCTAAAGTTTGCGCCTCACGCTCTACTCGCTGATTTACCCTTTGTAGTAAGGCTTGCATGATGGCATCTAACTCTTGCAACATTTGATCGCGTCGTGGCGCAGCCAATTCTGCCGCGCCCGTAGGGGTGGGTGCACGCAAATCAGCAACAAAGTCAGCAATCGTGACATCGGTTTCATGACCAACACCACTGACTATTGGGATGGGTGATTCTGCAATCGCATAAGCCAGCTTCTCATCATTAAATGCCCATAGGTCTTCAATGCTGCCGCCGCCACGTACCAACAAAATCACATCAACAGCATTTTCTTTTTCAGCAGCCTTGAGTGAGGAAATAATTCCAGCGGGTGCATCCGGTCCTTGGACCAATGTTGGGTAAATCACAATCGGTATATGCGGCGCTCTTCTGGCAAGCGTACTTAAGACATCCTTTAGAGCTGCAGCCTGCGGCGAAGTAATGATGCCGATCGATCTCGGATGAGTTGGAATGGGACGCTTATTCTCAGCATCAAATAAGCCCTCTTTAGCGAGCTTGGCCTTCAGCTTTAAAAAAGCTTCATAAAGACCACCCATACCAGCACGGCGCATGCTTTGCACTGTCAGCTGAATGTCCCCACGCGGAACATAAAAACCGAGATTGGCGGCAACTTCCACCAAATCCCCAGATTGGGGCATAAATCCGACTTGTCCATTGCGGCCGCGGAACATCACGCAGCGAATCTGCCCCTCTTCATCCTTCAAGGAGAAATACCAGTGGCCACTGTCATATGCCTTGAAATTGGAAATCTCCCCGCTAACCCAAACGGTATCGAAGCGCTCTTCCAAAGAGCTAGCTATGGCGCGGTTTAGATCGCCAACACTGAGGATTTCCCTTGATATTTCCGACATTTTTTCTCTTTTTCTACGCAAGCATCAGGCCTTGCAGCCAATAAATATCCACAGAAGCTTATTCACCCTTAGTCTAAGCCTTATAAGTAAGTAATTACTGACCCAAAACGTCTCATAAAACCAACAGATAATCCCTATCCTATTGATTTATATCAACAATTATTACAGTTGATTTTGAGTGAATTTACCCAAAATAGGGTGCCTTCACCATCAATCAAGGACTTACAGCACGATTACTGAAAAGTTTTGCACAGAGTTATCCACAGGATGCCTTTGTGAAAACCCATTTTTAATTCAGCTAAAGTACTGAGCTTATGTACTCAATCTTACTGTCTGCTGGTTGGCCTATCTGGCCCCTACTTCTCATCTCCATAATTGGTCTCGCTATTGTCATTGAGCGCGCTTGGTATTTGCGCCAAATTCACATATTCCCGAAAGATAGCCTGGAAACGGTATTTGGCCTAGCCAACGACATTTCCCAGAAAAACACAGTCTCAGAACCTGAAATTAGCGCTCTTAGCCAACTTTCCCCTGTAGGCAGCCTCTTTGCCTGCATGCTTCATGAAAAAGCCTCTGGCAGCTCTGCAGACTCCGCCTTAGAAGAATTACAAGCTAGCGCTCAATCCACTTGGTTAAAGCTAGAGCGCTATCTTGGAATCTTGGCCACCATCGCGACCGTTGCCCCCCTCTTGGGACTCTTTGGCACCGTTGTCGGCATGATTGAAATCTTTGGCAGTCAAGGTGTTGGCAGCCCTCAACAACTAGCGCATGGCATCTCTATTGCTCTGTACAACACGGCTTTTGGTTTACTGATTGCCATTCCTGCTTTGGCCGCATGGCGCGGTCTGCGTGCGATGGCCAATCAACGCCAACATGAGTGCGAAGAATTTACTCGCCAATTATTTAAAAAACTCTATCCACATTCTGCGGATACAAAATGAGTTGGTTAGAAAATAAGCTTCAGCATCGTGGTCAATTTTCATTAGGAATGCACACAGCTTCGGTAGAGCCTGAGATCAACCTCATTCCCTTTATTGATGTGCTGTTAGTAGTGCTGATCTTTCTAATGATCTCCACAACATTTACTCGCTACCAAGAGTTAGCCATCACCCTGCCGACTGCCAATGGTGCAGCAAGTCAATCAGAGGTAAAACAAATTCATATTGCAGTCAGTCGTGATGGACGCTTTGCTATTAACGGCAAGGTAACTGACCGTAGCCAACTGAGCAATAGCCTTAATGCACTTAACAAAGACAAAGCTATACAAGTCAATATTGATGCGGATGCCAAAGCCCCTCACCAGGCAGTTATGAGCGCTTTAGAGGCAGCGCGTGATGCCAACCTAGCTAATATCGTATTTAGCAGTCAAACTACCAAGAAATAATCCAACACACTAGAAGCATTGAGCAAAACAAGTCGCCTTTAATGTCATCGCCAAAAAAATCTTCTTTCTTTAATAAGGCTCCTCGGTTTTGGGAAAGGCGTGGGCCAACTAGCCTCATCCTCTGGCCTTTGTCTAAGATTTACGGCTGGATAAATCAAGCCTTAGATTTGTTAAATGATCTGAACCTGGGAAGACGCAAACCAGCTCCGACCCCAATCATTATTGTTGGCAATATCCGCGTTGGTGGGACTGGTAAAACTCCGATCGTCATTGCCTTAGCTGAGCAACTCGCACGCATGGGTTGGAAGCCTGGAATTATTAGCAGGGGTTATGGCGCATCTGCATTAAGCGCACCCCGCCAAGTAAAAAGCGATTCCAATCCTGCAGAAGTTGGTGATGAACCCGTCTTAATTGCTAAGCGGACTGACAATCAGTTTCCGATTTGGGTCCACCCCAAACGAACCCTGAGCATTCAGTCTTTGCTAAAACAGGATCCCTCGGTGAACGTCATCATTAGTGACGATGGCTTACAGCATCGAAGCCTGCTACGTTGGCCTGCCCGCGAAGGAGGTCGTGATATTGAATTTGTAGTGCGTGATCAACGAGGCGAAGGTAATGGCTTCTTGCTGCCTGCTGGCCCTTTACGCGAACCCACACTGCGAGAGAGAGATGCCACTTTAATGACTGGGGCTATATCGCCCTCCAATCATATTGATGAATATTTTTTAGGGCGACGTGCTTTCACACTGGGTAGTCAATTGGGCACACCCTATCAACTAAATAATCCCAGCAATACACAATCCCTAACTTCCATTGCAGACACCTATCTTCCAAACAAGATTACCGCTGTCGCTGCAATTGGTAATCCACAACGCTTTTTTGATGACTTACTGAAGCAGGGGATTGCTGGAAAATGCATTGGGTTAGCTGACCACGCCAGCTACAGCCCGGAATTTTTCTCTGCTATCCATGCTGAGTGCATCCTGATTACAGAGAAGGATGCCGTAAAATGCAACTCAATACAGGACGAACGCATTTGGGTAGTTCCGATGAGTTTAGAGATTTCAAATACATTGGCAGAATGGTTGCAATCGATTTTGCAAAGACCCGATCCAAATCAATACACCTTATAAGAAATAGCAAAGATTAAATATGGACAAGCGCTTATTAGAAATTTTGGTCTGCCCTTTGTGCAAAAGCACTTTGCATTTGGATGCAGAAAAACATGAGCTCATCTGCAAAGCAGATCGTTTGGCTTACCCCATTCGAAATGACATTCCCGTCATGATCGTTGATGAAGCCCGCAGTCTTTCTGCTGATGAAATCAATTAAGTATTGATCAGGTCAAATCCAGTTCATGAGCATGAAGCCTCCCGAATTTTTAGTGGTGATTCCAGCAAGACTAGGATCTACTCGCCTACCTCGTAAGCCGCTAGCTGATATTGGCGGCAAGCCGATGGTGATTCGTGTGGCTGAACGTGCACAGCAATCACATGCCCAAAGCGTTGTAGTAGCAACTGACTCACCGGAAATTCAAGCGGCGTGTGATGAGCATCGGATCGAGTGTTTATTAACTAGCGCAGATCACCCTACTGGCACAGACCGTATTGCAGAAGTTGCCCAACTGTTAAAACTTCCAGCCGACACTTTGGTGGTCAATGTGCAAGGCGATGAGCCACTTATTCCACCAGAGTTGATCAATCAGGTTGCTCAAACTTTGGCTGACAATGTTGCATGCGCAATTTCGACTGTGGCAGTGCCAATTGTTGATGCCGCAGAAATTAGCAACCCTAATGTAGTCAAAGTAATCCTCAACCGTTCCAATGAGGCGCTCTACTTCTCTAGATCTACTATTCCGTTTGTACGGGATCCAGACTATAGGCAAGTAGTCACTCATTTACGTCATTTGGGTATCTACGCCTATCGAGCTGATTTTCTGCAGGCATACACCCGCCTTGAGCCAGCACCACCTGAGCAAGCTGAGGCTCTAGAACAGCTTCGCGCACTCTGGAATGGCTACCGTATTGCAGTCCACACAGCCAGCGAAGCCCCACCGGCCGGGGTTGATACTGCTGAAGACCTCGAGCGGGTACGCCGCATCTTGGCCAGCTAGCCCAGAATCTGGTTACCCTGGGGTTCTCGGGGATAATCCTAGGAATTAGTTACAAAGGATCCCGAAAAAATACGGGACAATGAGGGTCTTCTAAGGGGAAAACAATGCGGTTGATTCTGCTCGGTGCACCAGGTGCTGGCAAAGGAACACAAGCTCAGTTCATTTGCGAAAAATTTGCCATTCCACAAATCTCAACAGGCGATATGTTGCGCGCTGCTGTTAAAGCTGGAACTGAACTTGGCATTGCTGCTAAAAAAATTATGGATGCCGGCGGCCTTGTTTCCGATGACATCATTATTGGATTAGTAAAAGATCGATTAACCCAACCTGATTGCAGCAAGGGTTACTTGTTTGACGGTTTCCCAAGAACCATTCCTCAAGCGCAAGCCATGAAAGATGCTGGCGTACCAATCGATTACGTTCTCGAAATCGATGTACCGTTTGATGCCATCATTGATCGCATGAGCGGTCGTCGCGTTCACCCAGCTTCAGGTCGTACTTATCACGTCACTTTCAACCCACCAAAAGTGGAAGGCAAAGATGATGTCACTGGTGAAGCCTTGATTCAGCGTGACGACGACAAGGAAGAAACTGTTCGTAAGCGCTTGCAGGTATACAACGATCAGACTCGTCCACTTGTGGAGTACTACTCCACTTGGGCAACACAAAGCAACGCAGCTGACAAAGTAAAGGCTCCGGCCTATCGCAAGGTCAGCGGTACAGGCAGTGTTGATGACATTACAGCTTCTATTTTTGCTCTCTTGAAATAAATTTCACATTTACCAATTGAAGGGGCTGCTTTGGCAGCCCCTTTTTCTTTACTAGGAAAAGGGGTATTATTTAACTAACGTACTTAGTGGTATAGTTTTTTATGACCAAAAAACGTACCTTCAAGACAAAAACTTTTAATAAGTGGATGAAAAAAACTGACTTAAAAGATGAAGATCTACTTTTTGCTATTGCGGAAATGGAGGCAGGTCTAGTTGATGCGGATCTTGGTGGGAATGTATATAAGAAAAGAATTGCCCTACCAGGTATGGGTAAAAGGGCTGGGGCAAGAACGCTGGTAGCGGGAAAAATTTTTAGGAGATGGTTTTTTATTTTTGGCTTTGTGAAAAATGAAAAAGATAACATTAATGATAGTGAGCTAGTTCATTTGCAAGGCGCAGCAAATAGACTGCTACACCTAACCGATAAAGGTATTGAAGATGCAATCCTTGCCGGAGAACTAAAGGAGTTAACAAATAATGCTTAATAAAACAAAAAGTCGAATTATTGAAGAGATGACGGATACCGTAAAGGGCCTTCATAAAGCCGGTGTTATTACCAAGAAAAGCATGGAAGAATTTGAGGCTTTGCGACACCTAGAGGTAAAGCCTATGACTGCCAAACGCATTAAGCAGCTTCGGAGTAAAACCCATTTGAGTCAAGCCGTCTTTGCCTTGGCAATCAATACTAGCCTATCGACAATACAGAAATGGGAGGCCGGCGATAAAAAGCCTAGTGGGGCATCTTTAAAACTTTTATCCCTAATCGAGAGAAAAGGATTGGAAGTTATTTTATAAGGGAATTACTTCAATTCCTTGAGTGCACTCTCAAATGACTCAATATCAGCGAAGCTTCTATAGACTGAAGCAAAACGGATATAAGCAACTTTATCTAAGCGCTTGAGCTCACGCATCACCAGCTCACCAACACGCTCACTTGGGATTTCTTTTTCGCCCAGGCTGAGTAATTTCTCTTCAATCCGAGCAATCGCTTCATCTACAGAATCAGATGAGACAGGTCGTTTGCGTAATGCCAGCTTGATTGAGCTAGCTAGCTTGTCATGACTGTAATCAACGCGACTGCCATTCTTTTTAACGATTGCTGGCAATACGAGCTCAACACGTTCGTAAGTCGTAAATCGTTTATCGCATTTTGCGCAACGACGACGACGACGAATCGTATCGCCCTCGTCCGATACCCGGGTATCTAGAACCTGGGTATCGTCGTTATGGCAGAAGGGGCAGCGCAATGGATACTCGCTTAACCGTAGACTGGGAAACGCTTAGTCAATTCACCTACTTGAGCGCGAACCTTGGCAATATTGTCAGCATCATTTGGGTTATCCAAAACGTCTGCAATGAAATTACCAACTTGACGCGCTTCTGCTTCTTTGAAGCCACGAGTAGTCATTGCTGGTGAGCCCAAACGAATACCACTAGTCACCATTGGTTTTTCTGGATCATTCGGAATGCCGTTTTTGTTACAAGTAATGTGCGCCTCACCCAATACACGCTCAGCTTCTTTACCAGTCATTTTCTTGGCGCGTAAGTCCACCAACATCACATGAGAATCTGTGCCGCCAGAAACAATGCGTAGACCACGAGCAATCAATGTCTCTGCCAAAGCCTTGGCATTAGCAACTACTTGTTTTTGATAATCAATAAAGCCAGGCTCTTGGGCTTCTTTAAACGCTGCAGCCTTACCAGCAATCACGTGCATCAAAGGACCGCCTTGTAGGCCTGGGAATACTGCAGAGTTAATTGCTTTCTCGTGCTCGGCTTTCATCAAGATGATGCCGCCACGAGGACCGCGCAAACTCTTATGCGTTGTGGAAGTAACAATGTCAGCATGTGGCACTGGATTTGGATATACGCCAGCAGCAATTAAACCTGCATAGTGCGCCATATCCACCATGAAAATCGCGCCCACTTCTTTTGCTAATTTACCGATGCGCTCGAAATCAATCTTTTTGGAATACGCAGAAGCACCAGCAATAATCAGTTTTGGTTTGTGCTCACGAGCCAAACGCTCCATCTGCTCGTAATCAATTTCTTCATTTTTATCTAAGCCATAAGCAATTGGGTTAAACCACTTGCCGCTCATGTTCAATGCCATACCGTGGGTTAAGTGACCGCCTTCAGCCAAACTCATACCCATGAATGTGTCGCCCGGCTTCAAGAAAGCCAAGAACACTGCCTGGTTAGCAGACGCTCCACAATGCGGCTGAACGTTCGCTGCTTCAGCACCAAACAAAGCCTTCACACGATCAATCGCCAATTGCTCAGCGACGTCGACGAACTCACAACCACCGTAGTAACGCTTGCCTGGATAGCCTTCAGCGTACTTATTGGTCAACTGAGAGCCCTGTGCCTGCATCACTGCTGGTGAGGTGTAGTTCTCAGAAGCGATCAGCTCAATATGGTCTTCTTGACGCTTATTCTCATTCTGAATCGCTGCCCATAATTCTGGGTCGGTTTTAGCTAAGGTGTTTTGGCGGTCAAACATGGTCATAATCCTGATGAAGTTGTATTGCTGAGTGAATTAACTTAGTAAAATCAACCTACATCATACAAAATCCACCATGACACCTACTCAAGACCTCTCATTCCTCTCCCTAGTCCTTAATGCCAGCCTATTAGTACAGTTAGTAATGTTGTTATTACTCAGCATGTCTGTAGCCTCCTGGACCATCATTTTTAAGAAAACTGCCATTCTGCGGGGCGTCAGACGGGATACCGAGCGTTTTGAGCGGGACTTTTGGTCTGGGGGCGACCTAAATACCCTTTTGGACGCCGCCCAGCGCAATACCCGGAGCGATGCTGTTTTAGAACACATCTTTGAAGCCGGTATGCAGGAGTTCATGAAAGTCCGTGAAATCGACGCTGCCCGCCGCGCCATGAAGGCAACCTACCAGCGCGAAATGGACATGCTGGAGGCCAATCTACCCTTCTTAGCCTCCGTAGGCTCAGTCTCACCCTATATCGGCCTCTTTGGCACCGTTTGGGGGATCATGCACTCCTTCCGTGGCTTAGCTAACGTCCAGAACGCAACCTTGTCTGCAGTAGCCCCTGGTATCGCTGAAGCACTGATCGCAACTGCTATTGGTTTGTTTGCGGCTATCCCTGCGGTGGTTGCCTATAACCGCGCCGCTACTGATGTGGATCGTTTGGCAATTCGTTTTGAAACCTTCATCGAAGAATTCACCAACATCTTGCAACGTCAAGCTTCAGGCAAATAAGCATGGCCGGCTCACTCAGAAAATCTTCAAAGCGTCGGGCAATGGCCGACATCAATGTGGTTCCCTACATTGATGTGATGTTGGTATTACTCGTAATCTTTATGGTGACAGCGCCAATGGTCAATCCTGGTGTCGTGAATCTGCCAACTGTCGGTGGCGCAAAAGTGCAATCTTTGCCGCCCGTCTTTTTAACGATCGATGCCAATGAGAATGTCATTGTTCGTAAAGATGGTGATCCTGTTCAAACATTAAATAAATTTGAGCTTGGTGCATTTGCCCGCTCGCAAGCAGAAAAATCAGCCGAGCAACCAGTTGTGCTTGCTGCAGACAAGTCCATCAAATATGAAGTTGTGATGGAAGTCATGTCTAAGCTCAAAGAAAATGGCGTGAAACGTGTTGGCCTTGCCGTGAAGAGCCAATAAGCCTCTTTGTACCGCATACATGAATAGCGCGCAAACTTTTCACTCGAACTTTTCTCGAGGACGCCCAACTAAAAACGAAAGCACTAAACGTGCTTTTAGTTTTTCACTGGCTGCGCACTTAGGTTTGCTTGCCTTCTTAGTCATCGGTATTAGCTGGAATAATTCCACACCCTCCGGTGTTGAGGTTGAGCTCTGGGATGCGAGTCAACAAGTTGAAGCACCGGTGGAGCCTGAAGTGAAAACCGAGATGAAGGAAGAGGCGGCCGACATCGCGATCAAGAAAAAGCAGGTTGAGAAAGAGCCACCTAAAAAAGAAGTTGTGAAGGAAATGCCTAAGCCAGTAAAACCGACTCCGCCTAAGGAGAAGGAAAAAGAGAAGCCCAAAAAGACGGAGCCTGCTAAAAAAGTTGAGGCCCCTAAAGCGGCGACTCCTGCAGACACCAAAGCAAATGCTGCCGCTGAAAAAGTACGTGCAGATCAGTTGGCGCGCTTACGCGCAGCTGCTGGTGCTGAAGGTGGTAGCGGTGGTACTAGCGGTAGCGGCGTTGGCGGTGGCGGTAATGCGCCTCCTGGCTGGACAGATAAAGTGGTGAAGAAAGTAAAACCGCTCATCGTATTTAACCCAGAATCTATCAGCGGCAATCCAGCGGCAGTCGTTAAAGTAAACCTTGCACCAGATGGTGCAATCTTAAGTACAGAGCTTGTCACCTCTAGCGGCAATGCCGGTTGGGATCGCGCAGTACTACTCGCACTGACTCGCGCAGAAAGCCTGCCGAAAGACGACAATGGCAAAATTCCTCAAAGAGAAGTTAAGCTGACCTTTAAACCCAAGGACTAAAGCATGTTGCAAGTAGCCAAATTGATTAAGCGTATTGCCTATAAACAAGGTTCTTCATTGTTGGCATCAATATTCGTAATGATGCTGTCCATGACTGGCCTAAGTTCTTTTGCGCTAGCGCAAATGAATATTCAAATTACTGGCGTAGGTCAGTCTCTCTATCCCATCGCCGTAATGCGCTTTAAGGATGAGAACAAGCTGCCGACTAGTGTGACTGACATTATTCGCCAAGACTTAGCGCGCAGTGGATATTTTAAAAATACTGAAAATGGTAATGCCAGCGAAAGCGATGAAGGCACACCAAATTACAAATCCTGGGCAGCTCGCGGTGCAGATGCTTTAGCTGTAGGCTCTGTAGTGCAGACTGGCACAGGTCAGTTTGAGATTCGTTACAAGCTTTTTGATATTCGTAAATCTGAAAGTCTTGGTGGCTTGAATCTTAATTCCAGCGCAGATAATTTACGCGCAGCAGCCCACAAAATTGCTGATGACATCATCTTCAAACTACTGGGCGAGCGCGGCATCTTCTCAACCCGCCTCTCCTACGTTATCAAAGAAGGTAAACGCTATCGCCTCGTGATATCCGATGCGGATGGTCAAAATATTCGCAATGCCATGAATAGCGGAGAGCCAATTATCTCTCCATCATGGTCACCCGATGGCAAGAAAGTAGCTTACGTTTCTTTTGAAGATCGCAAACCAGTTATTTACGTTCACGAACTGGCAACTGGTCGCCGTATCTCCCTGTCAAACCAGAAAGGAAATAACAGCGCTCCAGCCTGGTCACCTGATGGAAAAAAACTTGCGATCTCTCTTTCTAAGGATGGCAATACCCAGATCTACAGCATCAATGCGGATGGAACAGGCTTACATCGCCTTACCCGTGGCTACACCATTGACACTGAACCTCAATATTCAGCGGATGGTCGCTCCATCTACTTCACGAGTGATCGCGGTGGCAATCCCCAGATTTACCGGATGAGCGCTGAAGGTGAGCAAGTCGAAGGGGCTAAGCGCATTACTTACAAGCAAGGTTTTGTGACCTCACCACGCATTTCACCGGATGGTAAGTATCTGGCCTATATCGCCAATATTGGTGGCGCATTCCGCCTCTACATTCTCAATCTAGCTACTGGTGACTCCCAGGCGCTCACCGATGGCACTACTGATGAGTCCCCATCTTTTGCGGCAAACGGTCGTTATGTCCTGTATTCCACCAAAGTAGGTGGCAAACGGGTCTTAGCAGCGGTATCGGTAGACGGAAATTCTAAGCAGATATTAAGCATTCCAGGGTCTGATGTACGTCAGCCGTCCTGGGGTCCGTTTATGGACTAAGCCTCACCAGGCAATGGTTCGGCAGCCAGATCTTTCTGGCGAAATAGCCAATATTGGGCTCTTAGGGGCATAATATTGGCTATTAGCTTATTTAGTTACTTAGTTTGTAGGAAAAAGGAAAGATCATGAAGATTTCTATCGCACGTCGTGCCGCAACCCTCACCCTCGTTGGTGTAACAGCATTATTTTTGGCCGCTTGCTCCAGCGTCAAATTGGATGATGTAGATGGCGCTAATGGTGGTGGTAGCGGTAACTTTGGCTCACAGCCATGGAATGATCCAAGCAGCCCACTTTTCCAACGTAGTGTGTACTTTGATTTGAATGAATACACCGTTCAAACTAAATATCAAAAACAACTTTCTGCTCATGCAAGCTTCTTAAAAGCCAACCCTAAGCAAAAAGTCATCATCCAAGGTAACACTGATGAGCGCGGTACCGCAGAGTACAACTTGGCCTTAGGTCAACGTCGTTCAGATGCAGTGCGTAAATCACTCAATTTGATGGGCGTTTCTGAGGACCAAATGGAAGCCGTTAGTTTTGGCAAAGAAAAGCCTAAGGCTGAAGGCGACAACGAAGCAGCTTGGGCAGAAAATCGCCGTGCTGACATTGTTTACATTACTAACTAATGCGCACTCTTCCACACTCTTTTAAACAAACGCTCTCACGAGCGTTTTGTTTAAGTGCAGCGGCTCTTTGCTTAAGTGCTTCCAGCAATGCATGGGCGCTCTTCGCAGATGATGATGCACGCAAAGCCATTCTAGATTTACGTAAATCATTTGCGACTGCACAAATGGATTTACAGAATCAAATTGAGAAACTCAAGACAGATAATGCGGAGCTTCGCGGGAAGATTGAAAATCTGGAGAAGCAAGGCGAAGATATCAGCACCAGCCAGAAGACCTATTATCAAGATCTTGATACTCGCTTAGGTAATTTTGAGCCTCGTACTGCGACTATCGAAGGGGTTAGCGGCACAATGCAACCCGGCGAAAAGAAAGCCTATGACGAAGCCTTAAAAGCATTTCAAGCAGGCAATCTCAAGAAGGCGGACGAAGGCTTCTCAGCCTTTGTGAACCGCTACCCCAAGAGCCCATACGTGCCGCTAGCACTCTTTTGGAGTGGTAATAGCAAGTACGCCAATAAGGATTACACCGGCGCGATTGCGCAACTGCAAAGTCTCATTAAGCGCTACCCAACACACCCACGCATTCCGTCAGCAATGTTGACGCTTGGTAATGCGCAATTGGAAAGTGGCAATAAAGCAGCTGCCAAGAAAACCTTTGGCGAGATCATCAGCAAGTACCCAGATACTGAAGCGGCAAAAGACGCGCAGCAACTCATCGCTGCAACGAAGTAATTCAATAAGCTAAGTAAAGAAACGTTTCGCCATGTCATCGTTGTCTGCTGCCTTTCAGAACATCGCTCCACGCAAACCGAATGCGCCTGCCGTCATTTTGTTTTCAGGCGGATTGGATTCGAGCACGATTCTAGCTTTAGCAAAAGATCTTGGTTACGCGCCCTATGTTCTGTCAGTTGGTTACGGTCAGCGCCACTCTTCTGAACTAGCGGCAGCAAAACACATTGCCAAGAAAATGGGAGTTGTGCGTCACGAGGTCGTGAATTTAGACCTCACGCGCTTTGGCGGCTCCGCTCTGACAGACTCATCCATCGACATTCCAATTACCCCGGGTAAAGATCTAGAAATCCCCGTTACCTATGTTCCCGCTCGTAATACGATTTTGCTATCCCTCGCTTTAGGCTGGGCTGAATCATTGGGTGGATTGGATATTTTTTACGGCGCTAATGCCGTTGACTACTCAGGCTATCCTGACTGTCGCCCAGAATATGTCGCTTCGTTTGAGACGATGGCGAACCTAGCCACCAAAGCCGGTGTTGAGGCGCTCAATAATGAGAATCGCTTTCGGGTGCATGCACCCATCATCAGCATGAGCAAGGCGGAAATCATTCAACTTGGCACGACTTTAGGCGTCGATTACTCGCAAACTGTTTCTTGCTATCAGGCGAATGATTTAGGTGAAGCTTGTGGTGAGTGTGAATCTTGCCGTTTGAGACAGGCAGGCTTCAAACAAGCCAACTTAGGCGATCCAACACGCTACCAGAAGAAGTAATTCAGTTTTTTACTGAAGTAGTATTCTGGGTCTCTAGCATCCGCGCAACATAACGCGCAATTAAATCCACCTCTAGATTCACTGCATCACCCTGCTTTAATTTGCCCAAAGTTGTGTTCTCAAGGGTATGGGGAATGATGTTGATATCGACCAAGCAAGCGTCTTGACTGTCTTGTGTTTTATTAACTGTTAATGAAACACCATTCACCACAATCGATCCCTTGTATGCCAAGAATGGCGCCAATGCCTTAGGGGCTTCAATTTGTAGAAGCCAAGAGCCATAGGCATCGTCAGCGACAGTTGCAAAATGCGCCACCTTACCAACGCCATCCACATGCCCACTTACCAAATGGCCACCCAAGCGATCATTTAATCGCAAGGCTTTTTCTAAATTGACTGGACCCACTTTGTCCAAACCAATAGTCTTGTTTAAAGACTCACGTGAGATGTCCAAAGCAAAAGTATTCTCTGTAAATTCAGTAGCGGTCATGCATGCACCCTGAATAGCAATACTATCTCCCAATGCAACATCATCGAGATATCCAGAGGGCACCTCAACTACCAAGTGCATGCCGTCGCCTTTGGCTTGAGCGCTTTTGATTTGGCCAACTGCAGTAATAATTCCAGTAAACATAGTGAGATCTTAAATAGGTTTTGTAATTTTCTTGAATCTTTGCTTCTTGTTTTTTCTTGTTACTTCTTATTTGCTATTTCTTACTCAGGCGCAAACGAAGATCAGAGCCAAACAGACTTTGATCGATGACTTGCCAATCTTGACGTTGATCCAAGGCTGTCAATGGAGAAATGTTAGCCATGCCTATTCCCTCACCTATAAAGAAGGGTGCGTAATACAGCAAGAGCTCGTCAACACAATCCTCCCTCAGTAGAGATCCATTGAGCTTAAATCCAGCCTCGACATGGATTTCATTCATGTGACGCTCTTTTGCTAAATACGCAAAGAGTTTTGGTAAATCCACCTTGCCATTAGCGTTAGCCATCGCAATGACTTCAACGCCAAGAGCCTCAAATGCTTTCGCCTTATCTTGACTCTCTCGAGAATCTAATGAGGCGCAAACCAAAATAACGCCTGATGATTTGGGGTTATTCAATACCTTCGCGTTCAGAGGCGTCTCGAGCTTCGAGTCGACAATAATTCTCCAAGGCTGGCGCTCAGTTTTGACATCGCGAACATTGAGACTTGGATCATCTTCTTTAACGGTGCCAACACCAGTCAATATGGCGCAAGCTTGAGCACGCCAATGATGGCCATCCGCCCTGGCTAAAGGACCGGTAATCCATTGGCTTTGGCCACTAGGTAAAGCCGTCTTGCCGTCTAAGCTGGCTGCAATCTTCATACGCACCCAAGGTAAACCCCGGGTCATCCTAGAAATAAATCCCCGGTTTAATGCTTGGGCTTCAGACTCCAATAAACCGCAACGTACATCAATGCCTGCAGCCTTTAATCGCTCAAGACCTTTGCCACCAACCAGGGGATTGGGATCTGCCATTGCCACAATCACTAAGACTGGCTTGGCCGCAATTAAGGCGTCGACACAAGGCGGCGTTCTACCAGTGTGGTTACAGGGCTCTAAAGTGACATAGATCGTTGATCCAGCGGGATCCAATCCTTTTGACCTCACATCAACTAAAGCTTGAACTTCCGCATGGGGTCCGCCCACCCTTTGGGTATGCCCGCGCCCAATTACCTCTCCATCTTTCACAATGATGCATCCGACCCGTGGATTGGGGTTAGATAGGTATAGGGCGTTTTGAGCCTCAGCTAAGGCCTGGCTCATAAATTGATGGTCGACTGCGGTATACATGGGTCTATTAAAACCGATTGTGGGTAAAAGCGGCAAATTTGCCTTTCCTACTTGCAGGCTTTGGAGTCCTTGCTTGGATCGCAAATTCTCCAGCGACCCCCACTGCCTAAGATGAGGTGCCGCTCGAGCCCAGAATCTCGGTCGTGACCCAATATCAGGCGGTTAGCTACGAAGCCACCTTGGGCCGTTTTAGCGGCACCAGCAGCATTAAACAAAATGCCCCTCTTGGATGTGTGAGGGTCAATAAACTGCTTACCCCCACCCTTGAAATAGACCTGCGCAAGATCACCTTGGGAAATCCACTGCCGTTCAATACACGTTGATTTTGGCTGACGTTCATCACAAACATTTTTAACCACCCAACCCTCCTCCCAAAGACCCCCATTCAAAGGAGTAATGCGAACAGGCGCACCCAATACAAATGCTTGAGCTCTTGCAAATTGAGCATGCGCAATAAAACGTCTCGCAATGTTATCGATTTCTCGTGCAGCCATTTGCTCATGCAATAAAGGTAATGTCGATATTGCAATGATGGCAATGATCAACACAACAGCCATCAACTCTAACAAGCTATATCCTTGATCTTGCTTACTCAAATTTCTGCCGCCAATTTAATCGTGTAGCAATATTGGTTTTTTCATCTTGAAATACGAGAACCTCCAATCTAGGTTTTGACCTGCTTGATATCAACCAAAGATTTTTACCGACAGACTGTATTTGGCAAGTAGGATTTTCTAAGACAGTGATATTAGAAATATGTTGCTCACATTCAATTAGAGCTTGTTCGGCAGCAATAAATTCTTTATGGGATTGCGCGTACGTATTGACACTCATGACTTCAGGTGCAGCTAAGCGCTCCAACTGAATGACCAGCATTGAGAGTAGCGTCAATAGCGATAGGACCCAAGCAATAATCACAATAGACTCACAGCAGATTACGGGCAGTAAATGTTCGCTCAAACTTCTGGTGAATAGACGTGTCATCAGTCATCTCCAGCATTACCTTAAAAGCCTTGCCAGCACTAGCTGGAAGTACCTCAAAGGAAAGATGGTGAATGCCATTCATCAAGGTTGTGTTTTGGATACGTCCCTGGCGATCAAGCGATTGGCAGATTAACGACCCGCCATTGACCTTTGCACCTTTTGGTGCGGATGCTTGCCGATCTACCAAAAATCCTTGCTGCGCTAAATTATTTTTAGTGCGCTCTTTTGACAAAGTATTGCCAATGCAATCAAAATCCACTCCTTGAGAAATCTCCTGTTTCACCATCAGCGAATCTGATCCTCGGTATCCACTATTTTTCTGAATCTGAATGTAATGATTCGAGGAGAAATTTTTTCTTACAGATGCAATCGCTGAATTAGCATTTTGATAACCAGCCATCCGAATAGCACGCCCGATTAATTCCATCGCGCGATCTGCTTCTGCAGTCATAGACTGTGATTTTTCATACTCAATTTGCTTAGCGATGAACTCGCCACTATTTTTGATGAGTGGTGCGACTAAGATTAGGGATAGGGCGAGACCGACGAGACACTCCAACAGATTCATTCGCTGGCTTTCGTGAAATTTGGTTTGGGTTATTAAGCTGCGCAGCGTTCAATATGGAGAGCTCGTGCCGATCCATTTCTTTTCTAAGCTCTGCCCTTTTCTCCTGGAGCTGACCTAAGCGCAAAATCATCCCCTGGTAGGTATTGCCCAAACCCATCCAACTGCTTGCAACTAGACTCATTGCCACCAGAACCTCCAATAAGATGAATCCATTCGCCCGCGGATTTAAATCAATCTGGCCTGGGGATTTTTGAATTCGAGAGTGCACAGGGCATTTTCTCGAGACTGGAGCTGCAAAAATAGGCCTTTCATGGGCACTCACTGTCAGAAAAACTGGATATTGCTCCAATATTGACCACGGTATGCCAGGCTAAAGCCCGAAACCCCCTCCTCAGCTTAAAATAGAGGGCTATGCAAAATAACCTCGCCTCCACAGAAGAAATCGTTGCTGAGCTCAAAGCCGGCAAGATGGTCATTCTGGTCGATGAAGAAGATCGCGAGAATGAGGGTGACTTAGTGCTTGCTGCCGATCACGTCACTCCAGAGGCGGTGAATTTCATGGCCAAGCATGGTCGTGGCTTGATTTGCCTTACTTTGACGCGTGAGCGCTGCCAACAAATCAACCTTCCCTTAATGGTGAGAGATAACGGCACCTCCATGGGCACCAACTTCACTGTTTCGATTGAGGCAGCCAGCGGTGTGACTACTGGTATCTCAGCGGCAGATCGTGCTCACACCATCAAGACAGCAGTTGCTGCAAACGCAAAACCGAATGATCTGGTCCAGCCGGGCCATATCTTTCCATTAATGGCGCAACCCGGTGGCGTATTAATTCGCTCTGGTCACACAGAGGCTGGATGTGATTTGGCTGCGATGGCTGGTTGCTCACCCACCGCCGTCATTTGCGAGATCATGAAAGATGATGGCAGCATGGCGCGACTGCCTGACTTGCTCGAGTTTGCAAAAGAACATCAATTAAAAATCGGCAGTATTGCTGATCTCATCCAATATCGTAGCCAACATGAAAGTATTGTGGTTCGCGAAGGTCAACGCGAGTTCGATACTCCCTGGGGTAAGTTTCAGGGAATCATCTACCGCGATACACCAAGCTCGTGCATGCATATAGCCCTAGTTCATGGCAAGCCTTCAGAGACTGAAGAAACGTTAGTACGCGTTCATGAGCCCGTCACAGTATTGGATTTCTTGGACTCGAATGTCAGTACGCACTCCTGGCCTTTGGCCCAAGCTTTGCAGAAGTTGGCAGCCGCACCTTCGGGAGTGGCGGTTTTATTGAACGCTTCCGGTATTGCAGCCCCTAATGATGCGGATTGGTTAGCCCAGTTTCATAAATTGAATGGCACTCATACTGAAGCAGCTGAAAAGCCATTGGCTCGCAAAACTGATTTTCGTAGCTATGGTATTGGCGCGCAAATCCTCAAAGATATCGGCGTTGGAAAAATGCGCTTACTCGCCAATCCAAACCCAGTACCAAGCCTTTCTGGATACAAGCTCGAAGTGACCGGCTATACCCCATTTGAATCTAATCAATAAGCAATTTCAAAAAATATGAACACAAGCAATGACGAATCTGCAGTAGGCGTACTCGCCACCGATCTCAATGGTCAAGATCTCCGCGTAGGTATTGTGCAGGCGCGCTTCAATGAAGAGCATTGTGTTGCACTGACTAATGCTTGTATTGAAGAGTTGATCAAACTAGGTGTCTCCCAAAGTGACATCAAACTAGTAACCGTACCAGGCGCACTTGAAATCCCCTTCGCACTTCAAAAGTTAGCTGAAACAGGTGAGTTCGATGGCTTAGTTGCACTAGGCGCAATCATCCGTGGTGAGACTTATCACTTTGAACTCGTGTCGAATGAATCTGGTGCTGGGATTACCCGCGTTTGCCTTGAGTCTGGATTGCCAATCGCCAACGGTGTTCTCACCTGCGAGACAGATGAGCAAGCTCAGGTACGCGTTCAGGTAAAAGGTGCGGACTGCGCAAGAGCTGTTGTTGAAATGGCTAACTTGGCTTTAGCCCTTACTCCCGACATTGATTTTGAAATCAATCCTTCAGAAGAGTAATTTCCAAAATGAATAAGAACGCCCCCAATCCACAGGTAGTACCTGGCACACCGAGTGCACCCAGCGCACCTAAGCGCTCACTCACGCCACGTCGTCGCGCCCGTGAGTATGCTTTACAAGGTGTATATCAAAGTCTAGTTATGCGCCGCGCTGGTAGCCTCCCTAATGCTGCGGCAATCGCCAAGCAGTTAGCTGAAGATCCTGGCTTTCGCCGCTGCCAACTTGATTTGTTTCAAGGTATTTTTGCTGGCGTTCTAGAGCGTACCGATGAGCTAGAGGGCCTTATTACCCCAGCACTCGATCGCCCTATTAATGAACTATCTCCCGTAGAGCATGCTGCGCTCCTGATTGGCACATACGAACTAGCTATTGATTTAGCCGTTCCCTACAAAGTAGCTATTAATGAAGCTGTGGAATTAGCGAAAACTTTTGGCGGCACTGATGGTCATAAATACGTCAACGGCGTATTGGATCTCCTGGCTCAACAGTTACGTAGCACTGAGGTTCAAGCTAGTTAACAAAATATCCTCAAGACTCGACCCCCTGCGCCTCCAAGAGGTCCAGGGGGTTTATTTTTGTGCATAGCCTTAGAAGGCAATCCAAATTACACTGAGGGATAAAATAAAAATAACTTTTTTACTAAAGAGACGCCCTCATGCAGACAACTGACATCCGCAAATTACTCAAAGATCCAAGTCTATTTAAAGAAGAGGCTTTCATTAACGGTGAATGGTTTAAATCTAATTCAGGAAAAACTTTTGCGGTTCACAATCCCGCTACTGGTGAGTTGATTGCAGATGTGAGCAATCTTGAGCCAAAAGATGCTGAGCGAGCGATTGAAGCTGCCGAGCATGCCTTTCAAAGCTGGAAGAGCAAAACCGGAAAAGAGCGTGCTCATGTTATGCGCAAATGGTTTGATCTGATTATTCAAAATACCCAGGATCTAGCTACCCTCATGACCCTGGAGCAAGGCAAGCCATTAACTGAAGCAGCTGGCGAAGTAGCCTATGGTGCGTCTTTTGTAGAGTGGTTTGCTGAAGAAGCAAAACGAGTTGCTGGATCCATTCCAAGTACAACTTGGAGTGATAAGCGCATGATCGTTATGAAGCAGCCAATTGGGGTATGTGTTGCCATCACGCCTTGGAATTTTCCCATTGCTATGATTACGCGCAAGATTGCACCCGCAATGGCAGCAGGTTGCACTATTGTGATCAAGCCGGCTGAACTCACGCCACTGAGTGCATTAGCACTGGCAGAACTCGCACAGCGCGCTGGCGTACCAGCTGGTGTGATTAACATTCTTACCGCAGATGCCGATGAATCTATTGCGATTGGTAAAACACTCTGCGCATCGCCAACCGTCCGCCACCTGTCATTCACAGGCTCGACCGAAGTTGGACGAATCTTAATGGCGCAATGCGCTCCCACGGTCAAAAAATTGGGTCTAGAGCTCGGCGGTCATGCCCCCTTTATTGTTTTTGAAGACGCCGATATTGATGCGGCTGTTTCAGGTGCAATGGCATCTAAATATCGCAACTCCGGTCAAACCTGCGTTTGTGCGAACCGCTTCTATGTGCATAAAAAAGTGCACGATGAGTTTGTCAAAAAGTTTGCGAAAGCCATTGAAATTATCAAAGTGGGTAATGGTATGGAGGCTGGAAGCACCCAAGGACCACTGATTGAAAAGGCCGCCCTAGAGAAGGTAGAAAGACATGTAGCTGATGCCATTAGCAAGGGTGCAAAACTCGTTGCTGGTGGCAAGCCTTCTCCTTTAGGTAGTACTTTTTATGAGCCCACCATTTTGTCTAATGTCACTAATGACATGCTCATCACCCACGAAGAGACCTTTGGACCAGTCGCTCCGATCATTCCATTTGAAAGCGATGAGGAAGCAATCAGGTTAGCTAACAATAGCCAATTTGGCTTAGCGTCCTATTTTTACAGCCGCGATATTGGCCGTATCTGGAAGGCTGCTGAAGCCCTTGAGTACGGCATTGTGGGCGTCAACTCTGGAATCATCTCAAATGAGGTTGGTCCATTTGGCGGAATTAAACAGTCCGGCCTGGGCCGTGAAGGCAGTGTCTACGGTATGGATGAATATCTAGAGCTCAAATATGTTTGCCTTGGTTTGTAAGTCAAGATCAGAAACTAATAAAGCCACTCATTTAAGCTAAAAGAGTGGCTTTATTTTTGTAATCCCTACTTTATTTTTTCTTGTAGACCAAGTCCCAAACACCATGTCCCAACTTAATGCCGCGGGTTTCAAACTTCGTGGTTGGTCTATAAGCAGGTCTATCAACGTATCCAGGATGCTTGGCATCGAGTTGCTCAAGGGTCGGCTTGAATTCTTTAAAGGATTCTTTAGTAAGTTCACTCTCGCTAGCAATATCAGCAGCTGAAAAAGTTTCAATACTCATTTGCTCAGTAGAGGTATTTTCTAAAGCGGGTTCGGCATTTAAGACTAAAAGCATTTGTTCAGCGTAGTTATGCCAATCGGTAGCAAGGTGTAAATACGCTCTGGGCTTCAAACGAGCAATCAGCAACTGCACGAACTCCGCTTGAATCAAACGACGTTTATGGTGACGCTTCTTATGCCATGGATCTGCAAAGTAAATATGAATACCATCCAAGGAATTTGGCGCAATCATTTTCTCCAGAACCTCAACAGCATCATGGCGAATCAATCGTAAATTAGTGAGATTATTCTCGCCAATCAGTTTCAGCAAGGCACCCACCCCTGGAGGATGCACCTCAATTGCCAAGAAATCGTCTTCAGAACGAGAGGCAGCAATTTTGGCAGTTGTCTCGCCCATACCAAAACCAATTTCTAATATCTTGGGGCGCAAAGACCCATTAAACGTTTGCGGAAGATCTAGGACAGATTCCTGAAACGGAATCAAAAACTGAGGACCTAATTCCTCAATGGCGCGTTGTTGACCAGCAGTTGTTCTACCAGCCCTTAAAACAAAAGAGCGAATACGGTCGGTTCTTGAGATATTCACGAAATACTTATCTTTATGAAGAATTACTTTGGAAAAGGTGTATTCCAACCAGCCGAGCGATAGGCATAAACGACCTCGGCCAATACGATTGAGAGCGATGTCATGAATGACATTAAGCCAAGTACAAATGTCAAAATCACATACGTGCCCTGCAATGACCGCACCGCCCCCGCTTGAAAGAAAAATAACTCAAGAACAGTTAAGGAAATAAAGACGCCGCTCAATACGTCAAAGAAAATCGCAGCCGTACAAAGACGACCCCGGACCTTTGCCTCATTCGCCTCTGTCATCATATGAGCCAGCATTTCTGGATCCTGAATGCCGCCCTCCTGAATGCGATGCTGAATAGCACGCATACGGTCTACGGAGCGCGCTAAGCGAGCAGAGATGGCATTGATTAATGTGGCTACAGCAGTCAATAAAAATACTGGGGCTAAGGCCAGTTGAATATTATTGGTAATTGCATCTATTGAGACATCCATGGGAATTCCAGTCGATCTTTTTTATGTTTGTAAATTTATCTCAATGAGACCAAGCAACTAAACCACTATATGCACTTAACAAAACCAGCACACCAAAGACAATACGATACCAAGCAAATGGAATGAAGTTATGTCCTGCAACGTAATGAATTAACCAGCGCACGCAAACGAAAGCGGAAATAAAAGCAGCAATAAAGCCAATCACAATGGCCCAAACAAAATCACCCGAAAGTGAAACTGGATTTTTCCAAAGTTTGAGCAATTCATATGCGGTTGCTCCACCGATTACTGGAATAGCCAAGAAGAAGGAGAACTCTGTAGCCACTGCACGGGGTAAGCCAAACAACATCCCACCAATAATCGTTGCACCTGAGCGAGAAGTTCCTGGGATTAAAGCGGCGCACTGGGCAAGACCAACTTTTAGGGCGTCCATTGGAGTAAGGTCATCTACTGACTGAATGTAGGATTTACCTACTGAGTTAGTGAGTTTGGTTTGGCGACGTTCTGCCCAAAAAATAATCAAAGCGCCCACGATGAAAGCACTAGCCACGGGAATGGGGGCAAATAGTACCGCCTTAATATGTTTGCCGAATATGAAAGCCAAACCCATTGCCGGTATGGAGGCGATCAATAGATTAAGGACAAATCGACGCGAGATGGGACTCGTGCGAACTGTAGAGGCAACCTTCCAAAGCTTTTCGCGGAACTCCCAGCAAACTGCCAGGATGGCGCCAAACTGAATAATGACCTCGAAAGCCTTCCCGCGCTCATCATTGAAATTAAGTAAGTCGCCAACCAAAATCAGGTGACCAGTACTGGAGATTGGCAAAAACTCAGTTAAGCCCTCCACCACCCCCAGCACTACCGCTTTAGCTAGCAAAATTAGATCCATAGGCGCAATTTTATAGATAGATGAAGTAGATCCTAGGATTTGGCAAAATAAGGCCTAAATCCAGCGCTTGAGCTAAATAAGCCTTAAACTTCATGGCATATTGAAAAGTACCCGAATTAGATGACATCGACCCGCCTTTGCCTCCCTCAGTTAACCGCTTTTGGTTTAATCCTGGGTCAGGCGCTCGGACTCGGGATCCATTCGTCGACCGCGTTAGCGCAAAGCGCTAATGGGGCTAAACCTTCATTACCAACCCCTTTGAGTGCACAGTCTCTAGTAGGTCTGGATATGCCGCCACAGATGGCGCCCTTGCCTCGACAAGCCATTCAGAACAATGGAGCGCCATCCAATCTTGGCACTAATGCAGCAAATGGAAGCAATCAAACAACTGATTTAATTCGCCTATACCAAGAGGCGGCATTTAGCGATCCCGTGTTGAATGCTGCTCGCTTTAACTATCAAGCCAGTAAAGAACTCTATTGGCAGGGTTTATCCCTCTTATTGCCACAGGCTACAGCTGTTCCTGGTGGGACTCGCTACTACCAACACACAGCAGGCAATCAACCAGCTAACTCGTATACAGGTTCGCGGGTATATGACCAAAAAAACTATACCGTCACCCTTACTCAGCCTGTTTTTAATGTGGCAGCATTTGAGGCTTTTAAACAGGGTGATTTGAATACCAAAATTGCTGACATGCGTTTTTACTTGGCACAGCAAGATCTCATCATTCGCGTATCGCAAGCCTATTTTGATGCACTTACCAGCCAAGACAACGTTGAGCTCTATCGCAACAAAAAGGGTTTAATTAAGCAGCAGTTAGAAATTGCTCAGGCCAAGTTTGATGCTGGACTGGCAACCATTGTCGACGTTAATACCGCACAAGCTGCTCTTGATTTAGCAAACTCTCAAGAAATTGCCGCCCAAGCAGATCTGATTGTTAAAAGAGGTGTCTTAGAGCAATTGGTGGGTCGCCCTGTAGGAGCTATAAAGCCACTCGTCAAAGAAGCCAAGATTGATGGCGTTCTCAAAGATCCTCGGACTAAGTCCAAAGATAGCAATGGAATTCCGATTGCCGATAGCGTTAATCCTCAGTTACCCAAAGGGCAAACTCTAGAGGACTGGATCAACCAAGCGGAGACTGCAAACTTTAACGTACTTGCTGGCCAGCTGTCTGTCAGCTTAGCTGAAAGTACTTATAAAGCTTCGCAAGCATTGAACTACCCTTCACTTAATTTTGTCGGTACGGCGGGTTACAACACGTCTAACGGAACAGCTAATAGCTTAACCCCGTCACAGACCAATATTTACAACAACACCATTGCCCTGCAGATGACCATCCCCTTGGTCTCCGGCGGTTACAACAGCTCACTCATTCGTCAAAACGCTGCATTGCTAGATGCAGCTAAAGCAAACTATGACAATGCGCGCCGTACTGCAGCTCAAAGCACTCGTGCAGCATTTACTGGTTTCTACGGCGGCCTGGCAAGTGTTAAAGCCTATGAGGCTGCAGAGCGTTCATCCACCTCAGCACTTGAATCCAGTAAGCTGGGATTTCAGGTGGGGACCTTGATTAATATCGATGTGTTGATCGCATTAGATACCGTAATTACTACTCGCTCGCAATTACAGCAAGCACGCTACAACACCATTCTGAATGCCATCAAGTTGAAGGCACATGCCGCGGCACTATCAGATGAAGATCTGATATCCATCAATACTTTACTGCGCTAAAAACTGTAGAAGTTAAGCTTGCTGTAGAAGCTTTAAGGATGCATCAAGAACTTCTTGAATGCTTGGCGGATTTTGAATATTACCCACGTTACAGATTCGATCAGACCAATAACCCTCTGTCTTCCAGCGTGGTGAGTCACAGTAGATTTCGACAGTAGGTTTATTAAGTACCGCTGCCAAATGTGTCAGGCCAGTATCGACCCCAACCGTTAAAGCCGCACCAGAAATTACCGAGAATCCCTCTTCAATAGAAAAAGCTGGTGGGACAAAAGCATTTGGAATCTGAGAGGCAAGTAATTGGCTAACGGCCTTTTCTGCGGCATTCCCCCAAGGGAAAACTACTTGATATCCCTTGGCAGATAAATCTTTTCCGAGCGCAATCCAATTGTTATTAGACCAACGCTTAGCCTCTCTAGCTGTCGAATGAAAGCATAGGACATAAGGAGAGCGCAAACCTGCAACGGAACTTTTTGAAATACTGGCAATAAATTCTGCGGGATAAAACTGAGGCGCATCACCTCGTTCTATCAAAGACCAATCCAATGCTGAGCACATCACCCAACGTGAACGATCGACCGCATGGCACTGCATAGGAACCTGCACTGACTGGTTATAGAAAAATCTAGCCAAAGGCTCGTATCCAGAAAACTCTGTTGCATTAGCAAGACCTGCGATCACGGCGCCAGAACTTTTTTTGGCCAGGGAGCATACGATGGCGGACTTAAGTAGGCCCTGTGTTTCGATCAATACATCGTAGGTAGTAGATTGAAGTGTTTTTCTAAACGCAAAAAACTCTCGCCATGTTGCCAGCCTAAGGAGATTTTTTTTCCACCGGCGTAAACCAAAAGGAATGATGCGATCAATTCCTCGAAAACCATCTCGAGATAATAAGGGCTCAAGTAAGTGGACATACCCTTCTTCGACCACCCAATCAATTTGAGCGTCCGGTAAACGTGCACGTAAGTCCCACATAATCGGCAAGTTATGCAATACATCCCCAAGAGAGGATAACTTTACCAACAGGATTTTGGAGGAAGTGCTCATGCGAGCATTATCTTATCTTTTAAAAAAGCCCTGAATTTAATTAAAACTTAGGGGCAGCATCCCACGATAAGCCAGCAGAGTCTTTGGCATTCATATTTAGGCTAACGCCTTCTGGCAAAGGCCATTTGATATTGACCTGAGGATCATTCCAAGCCAGACAGGCCTCACTTTGCGGGTGATAGTAATCTGTAGTTTTGTAAAGGAACTCTGCAGTCTCCGATAAAACTAAAAAGCCATGGGCTAAGCCTGCAGGAATCCATAATTGCTTATGATTTTGAGCGCTTAATTCAACACCAACCCACTTGCCGTACGTTGGCGAATCCTCGCGAGTATCCACAGCTACATCAAAAACACTACCAGCCACAACGCGCACTAACTTGCCCTGCGCTTGCTCCAACTGATAATGCAAACCACGCAAAGTCCATTGACGAGAAAAGGAGTGGTTGTCCTGAACAAACTCAACACTCAGACCGGTCGCCTCAGAAAAATCGTGAGCGTTAAAAGACTCAGTAAACCAACCGCGCTCATCACCAAAGACCTTGGGCTCAATCACCAAGACATCATGGATGGCGGTGGGAGTTATCAAAAGTTTGGAGGATTTCAAAATCTCACTCATCCAATCATCTTCTTATGAGAAAGGGAAACAGGCTGAGCAGAGGTGTTGAGCTCATTCAAAATTCTACTTAAGTACTGGCCATAGCTGTTCTTACTGAGTTGTGAGGCTACCTTCTGAACTGTTTCTGCGCTAATCCAACCCTGGCGATATGCGATCTCTTCGGGGCAAGCCACCATCAAGCCTTGACGCTTTTGTAAGGTAGCAATAAAGCCCGCAGCATCCAATAGGGAATCGTGCGTTCCAGTATCGAGCCAAGCAAAACCACGGCCCATAATTTCTACACTGAGCTCATTCTTTTCAAGATATACGCGGTTAACATCGGTAATCTCGAGTTCACCACGTGCACTAGGATTAATCGATGACGCGATATCACATACTTGATTGTCATAGAAATAAAGGCCAGTAACGGCATAACTACTTCTCGGCTTTAGCGGTTTCTCTTCAATCGAGAGCACTTTGTAAGCTTTATCAAATTCCACTACGCCATAACGCTCTGGATCAGTGACATGGTAAGCAAATACAGTCGCACCAGCACTACGCTCATTAGCACTATCTAGTTGATCGACTAATTCATGACCATAAAAAATGTTGTCGCCCAGCACTAAAGCGCTTGGGTTGTTGCCGATAAAGTTTTTACCAAGAGTAAACGCTTGAGCTAAACCATCGGGTGACGGCTGAACGCAATACTCAATATTTAAACCCCATTGAGAACCATCTCCAAGTAACTCCGCAAAGCGTGGCGTGTCATGCGGCGTAGAAATTAACAAGATGTCTCGAATGCCTGCAAGCATCAGGGTGGTTAATGGGTAGTACACCATCGGCTTGTCATATACAGGCATAAGCTGCTTAGAAACAGCCTGGGTCACTGGGTATAAGCGAGTGCCAGAGCCGCCCGCCAAAATAATGCCTTTACGATTCATGGGATTTGCAGCCATTTCCTACCTTCTAAATAAGTCCATCTTGAGCCAATTGAGAAACATATGCCTTAACGGCTAAGTCCCAAGGCTGATTGAGTAGGTCCGATTTTGACATATCGTCTCGAGCCTCAAATACTTGACGCAGCTTATCGGTCGACATTCTTGAATTCATAGGCCTAGGGGCTGGTAAGGGATATTCAACAGCTAAGATGGGCTTAATAGCTTGAGGCTGCACCTTCAGAGGTAGCCCTGCATCTAAGGCCGCTTGGGAAGCCAGGATAGCCAAACCATGCCATGTGGTTTCCCCTGCAGGCACAGCATGATAAATCCCTGACGGGAACCCTCGAGGTTGGAAATTCTCATCCACAGCCAAATCTAAACTTAATTGAGCTAACCAAGATGCACTCGTTGGCACGCCAGATTGATCATAAATAACCTTAAGCTCTTCTCGCTCCTTAGCCAAACGCAAAATGGTTCTAATAAAGTTGCCACCATCACCATAAACCCAGCTCGTTCTGAAGATCGCATATTGACCATTAGCACCGCTATTGGCAAAGGCTTTGGCAATCGCTTCTTCTCCGGCGGCTTTACTTTTGCCATAAACACCCAAAGGATTGCGCATGTCATTCTCTAGATAATAGCCATACTTTTCGCCATCAAAGACATAGTCTGTCGAATAATGCAAAAAGGTAGTGCCATGACTTGCCGCATATTGCGCCATGATCTCAGGAGCTTTGGCATTAATTGCAAAGGCAAGATCTATCTCAGTCTCAGCCTTGTCAACTGCCGTATAGGCGGAGGCATTAATAATGAGGTTTGGCTGAAATACATTTAAAAGCGCACTCAATGCCACCTCATCCGCAAGATCACATTCAGAGCGGCCTACATACTGAATATGAGACACATCGGCAGGTTTAATTAACAGGGGACCGAGTGAGGCCTGAAAGGCTTTACCAAGCTGACCATCTTTACCAAATACCAAGACATTCATGGAATGATTTTGGCCTTAGTTATATTGCTTTTGCAACCAGTCGCGGTAAGAGCCGCTAACGACACCCTCCACCCAAGCTGGGTTATCTAAATACCATTGCACCGTCTTACGAATACCGGTATCAAAAGTTTCGGCAGGTCGCCAGCCTAATTCACGTTCGACCTTGCTAGCATCAATGGCATAGCGACGATCATGGCCAGGACGATCCTTGACATAAGTGATTTGGTCAACATAGGGCTTACCATCGGCACGGGGCTTTAGCTCATCCAAAATCGTGCAGATAGTTTTCACAACATCAATATTGGCTTTTTCATTCCAGCCGCCAATGTTATAAGTCTCACCCAATTTGCCCTTAGCCAGCACTTCACGAATTGCAGAACAGTGGTCGCCAACATAGAGCCAATCACGAATCTGTTGACCATCGCCATAAATTGGCAATGGCTTACTATTGAGCGCATTCAAAATAACCAAAGGGATCAACTTTTCTGGAAAGTGATACGGGCCATAGTTATTAGAGCAATTAGTGGTGACGACCGGGAAGCCGTAAGTGTGAAACCAAGCGCGGACCAAGTGATCAGAGGCGGCTTTAGAGGCGGAATATGGGCTATTAGGCTCATATGTATTCGTTTCGGTAAATGCAGGATCAGCAGCAGAAAGAGATCCGTAGACTTCATCAGTAGATACATGATGAAAACGAAAAGCCTTCTTGGCGGACTCATCCAGACCACTCCAATACTCACGAGCGCACTCAAGAAGATTAAAAGTGCCAACAATATTAGTACTGACAAATTCAGCAGGTCCATGAATTGATCGATCTACGTGACTCTCAGCTGCAAAATTTACAATAGCGCGAGGCCGATGCTCTTTTAATAAATTGGCGACTAACTCTTTATCGCCGATGTCTCCATGAACAAAAATATGGCGTGGATCATCTTTCAAAGACTCGAGCGTGGTTAAATTACCAGCATAAGTCAGCTTGTCGAGATTAATCACCCCTTTATTGCTAGGCACTTTTAGCCAATCAAGCACAAAATTACTGCCAATAAAGCCAGCACCACCAGTTACTAATATCATGAATACTCTCTTTAACTATGGGTTATGAGCATGAGTGGATTTTACCCTCAGCACGCGAGCAATCAAGTAATGGGCTACATTCTGAGTGATAATCATACGAATATTTTGTGGATCAGCAGAAAATGAGCTTAAATTTAGAACGATTCAAAACAACTGCATTATTTTCTCTGCTTTTCATCCTCATTCCCCTTTGGAATATTCCCCACACCATTGCCGGAAGATATATTTGCGAAGGGCTTCTTTTAGTCTTAGTTTTTACTAATAAATTAAATTGGAAATTATTTTTCCAAGAAAATAAGGCTCTAGCGCTTTTCTTCGCCTATCTATTCTTGCAGCTCATATTTTTTTCCAGAGATTATCAGGCTGCTTTTAGCAATTTTCGTGCGGAGTGGATGCACTTTATTCTCTTCTCGATTATTGGAGCCGGCGCAGGACTTTTTCTGGGTAAGAAAGATTCTAATAAAACCCTGCTCTTTTTAGGAGTAGCATTTTCCATTCCGCTCTATATTCATTTAATACTTTTCGCAATTAAAGCAATTGCGACCCACGAAATACCATGGAGATATTTAGGCTTAAGTGAAATACATGGAGATCTTGGCTATACAGCCCTCCAAGCAACTATCTTCTTAATGACGCTATGCGTGTACCAAAAAAAGTTTAATTTAAGAAAATTATCTCTGATTTTTCTATTAATTCCTTGCATAGTCTCCCCTGTTTTAGCGAAAAGTAGAGGTGGAATACTCTTTGTCATAGCAACAATTATTTTCATTTTTATAGTTGATTCCATAAATCAAAACAAGGGTAAGGTGCAGTATTTTAAGTTTTTAGCACGAGGCGCACTAGCGTTAACATTATGTCTATCCGTCTACTTAATTGGCGTAAATACTGATCCAACCCGCTGGAATGGAGTAGCCTCAAGAGTATCTTTAAGCCTCAAGGGCAATCCAGGTGAAATTTACTGTCAGGGTATAGGCTCCCTTGAAGATACCCTTAAGCGCGAGGGCACCCAAATAACCACCTCCATACAAAAATCTTTAGACAGCATAGTTGATGGTGATGGTGCCAGAGTAATGGCTGCTAGATCAGGCGCAGAATTGACTCTTCAATCACCGATGGGAATTGATCAATCTAAACAAGCCTACCAACAGGCCATTACGAAACAGTGCAATGGAGCACCAGCTATTTTTATATCTCATACGCATAATGCATGGATAGATACCGCTCTAGCGATTGGAATACCGGGGGCAGCATTACTTTTCATAACCCTACTTACTTACATGGTCCGCGGACGTAATGCACTCAACACAAATATCTCCCCCATAGCTCCTTATGGAATGGCTCTTTTTGCCACTTCTTTTCTCTGGACAATAAGAGGTTTACTGGATTCCGTTCAAAGAGATCAAATGCTGGAAATGCAAGCCTTTGTGTTGGCAATGTTATTGGGAATAATTGTTGCTAGAAAGAAGGGCTTAAGCCAAGGGTAAAACTTAGTTAAGGCCTATAAAAAAGAGATTGAAATTTTGAATGATGAGAAACAATCCAGGAGCGAAGTCTCTCCTTGATTCTTCGAATTGAAGAGTTTTTGTAATATTTTCCAGAGCCTCCCCCTACACCACAAACTACGGGAGGAGTAGAAAAAATAAAGCCCTCTAGTTGCGCGCCCCTAGCGATATCAAGGAATTTATCCTCGATGCTAATTCCACTACCCCCCCCAATATCAATATGGGCATTTAAAAAATATTTTTGATAAAACTGTTTTTCCACCAAATAAAAACGTGTATCAATATATTCAAGTCGAGATTTCTTCAAAGAGAATGCATTTGAAAAAAATGCTTGGCACAGAAATCTCCCGTCCCACTTTTCAGTGCATCCCAAAAAATTATCGACCCACAGTTTTGCAGTACATTTTGCAAACCATTGGGATTCATGTAGAGTTTCTGAATGCCCTAGAGCATAACGAATAATTTCCCCTTCGCCAAACCCCTTCCCATGGATTTTAATTAAAGCAGGATCATTGTTGAACGATAAGCATTCAATATTTGCATTTGGAAAGTGCTCCGCTACTAACGAAGAGAAATCAAATCCCGATCCATCACACAATACATACTTGTTTTTAGGGGATATATTCAACCACTTTTTAATTGATTCTAAAGTATGGAATATCCTTAATTTTTCATCTTTGAGATGGACCGATTGATCCATCGCAATAACACTTGAGGTGAGAATGATTGGTGGCAAGTTATGCATAAAACTAAAAATAGCTTTGCAAATATCTAGCAAAACGCTTAATACGTCTCAATAGTTGAGATGGCAGTGATTTTTTTGAGGCACCAAAATGGCTATCCACATCCCAAGCAGACTGATAAATCACGCCGAAATAATTTTCTGCTAATTTAGTTTCAGTTTCACCCAAACGCTTCATTAAAAAAAACTGCCAGTCATAGTGATATGTTCGGAATAAAGGCTCAATTGCAATTAAGGGGATAGCGTGATATTTCAAGGCCGCCTCCCCATATATCAAAGACTCTGGGTGATCCGAGGTAATGAGATCCCAAATGCCAATGCCTTTGGGTTGTAAAAACTCTTGATCCAAAGATTGCCAGACTCTAGCTGACCAGTTGAATGGGGCTGGCGCGCAATAAAAACTGGGGCCAACTCGATTGAATAATTTCTGAACACGCTCAGCTTCCATCCCGAGATTTCGCTTCAGTTGAAGGTGCCCACGATTAGCTGCAATTTGAAATAGCTCTTTATTTTGATGCAGGACGGTGTAAGGGGTATTCTCATCTGTAACAAGGTCCGATTTTTTAAAATCACGAATAAATTTGCTATCAGAATCCAAGCAAAGATAGTTTTCAGCTAAACCTAATCTCCAAAATTCTGCTTTTATAATCTGTTGGGAGAGTCTTCCGGACATTTCACGGTAACGAACTAAATCAGCGCGAGGATTAGAGGCAACGATTTGCTCATCCGCCACCCAGATGTAACCCACCTGACCGATTACACCCTCCAATAATGCCTTCTCGGCAGTTGGCGTCGAAATATAAAATGGTATGCGATCGACGTTGTATTTATCAATTGAAGCCAGCAACCGCTTTAAGCGCAGAAAATCTTGGCTATAAGACTTGCAATAGAGAACTAGATCTTTCAAATGCTTCTTTCGGTTTTTTCTTGAACTTCTAAAAGTATTCTATACGCAGCCTGATTCACACCCACTGGCAACCACTTAGGCTCAATTAGTCTTCTATTTTTCCAGTCCAACCAAATTCTTTCCACAGCAAGTTCAACGGCCTCGATATCGCTTTGAGGGCTCAAATAAGCCGACCGCTCCAGTAACATCTGATCAAGTTGAGGATTGCGATGTGTGATACCCCAAATCGGACGCCCAGTCCATAGATAGTCGTAGAGCTTGGAAGGTATGTACTCAGCACACCACTCATCATTGCCATGCAGAAGAATCAATACATCAGCTGACTGCATCTTTTCTACTACGCGCTCTCTACCCGATTTACCGGTTACTGGATCTCTCTCCAATCTACCATGGGCTAGCAATACATCTTCGAACTGAAGATTTTTAATTGACTCGCTTGTCAATGGATCTAAAGGCGCGCCATAAGCATGAACCCGAATCCGCTGCCTAGCCTCAGGAAATTTCTTGAATAATGGTACAAGGGCTTTCAAGATGGTTGAGAGTGAGCGATCATTGGCTAGCGATCCAAAGTGGCATAAATTCAGATGGTCTGAATACTGATGCATCTTCGACTTACTTAATCCTCCTGGTGGCTCAGCGCCCGGAAGAACCATAAAACCATGCGCATTATTTGGTGTGTTGAGGTTGGTATTGCGCACCTTTGCGTAATGCAAAGCACCATCTGTAAACCACCAAGCCAAATCTGCATATTTACAAATCTGCTTTTCTAGATATTGACGAAATTGTGCGTCTCGGTTTTTTGGCTTGCCAAATCCGGGATCAATTGGACTTTGGCGTATTACCAGTGGATCATGAATTTCCACAATCCAAGGTAGGCCAGTTTTTTTCTTGAGCCATAAACCTGCTAAGTGCGCAGACCAAGCACCCCCAGTCGAATAAATTAAATCAACCTTACCATCTCTGATTAGCTTTAAGCCGTGCATATAGGCTGGCATCGCCCAAGACCACTGACTAGAGTAGCCAAGAAAGGATTTCTCTAGTGCGATAAATGGCGCGAGCAATAAAGAAACTAAACCTGTAGCAACTTTATAGAATGGTCCACGACCATACTGGTTTGCAATCCAATGACGAAAATCAAAACGGAAAGCTGCTGGGCCCCAAGCTAGAAATTGCCGATGTGGGAAGCGGGTATCTTTAATGCCGGTAATTGCGCTAAAGACATACGGCTTGATACCGGCATCCAATAGATACGGGATCTTGTCGGTGATGGTAAGGCTAGATGCTCGCCCATCCATATTGAAACCATGCGACAGGATTAACCAGTTCTTTTTTTGCATTTGCGTAGCAGTTCGCAATAGTGACTAGTTACCAGCAACGATCGACATAACGGCCATGCGCACCGCAATACCAAAGGTCACTTGATTGAGAATAACTGACTGAGGACCATCAGCCACAGCAGAATCAATTTCTACGCCGCGGTTCATAGGGCCTGGATGCATCACGATGGCATCAGGCTTAGCTAAGGCTAATCGTGTAGGAGTTAACCCATAGTGTTTAAAGAAAGCATCGCCTTCTGGAACTTGTCCCGCTTCCATGCGCTCTTTCTGAATGCGCAAGGTCATCACAACATCGACGCCCTTTAAACCCTCTTCCATGCTGTGAAATACCTTGACTCCCAGCATGTCTAAATCGCTTGGTAAAAGACTCTCAGGGCCAATCGTACGAATGTCTGTACAACCCAAGGTTCTCAAAGCGCAGATATTCGATTTCGCTACACGGCTATGAACAATGTCACCCACAATCGCTACCTTCAAACCACTAAAGTCTTTCTTGAAGTGGCGCATTGTGTACATATCCAACAAGCCTTGAGTAGGATGCTGATGACTACCATCACCAGCATTGACTACGTGCACGTGCGGTGGCACATGTTGTGCAATTTCGATAGGCGCCCTTGAAACGCCATGTCGCACAACAAAAATATCCGCTTGCATCGCAACCAAGTTATCAATCGTATCTAAAAGACTCTCACCTTTAGCAGTTGAAGAAGTGGAGATATCTAAGTTAATCACATCTGCCGATAAGCGTTTAGCAGCAATCTCAAAAGTAGTGCGAGTGCGAGTGGAGTTTTCAAAGAATAAATTAAAGACACTCTTGCCACGAAGGAGCGGTACTTTTTTTACCTCTCTCGCAGGATCCGTGACACTCACAAACTGTTGTGCAGTATCGAGAATATGGAGGATTTGCTCTTTCGGCAAATCCTCTAAAGTTAACAGGTGAGTTAACTCACCGGCAGCGTTAAATTGATTTACTGGGTCGTTTAATAAGCCATTCATTCCGCTCATGCTGCGCGCTCCTCCAATTGGAAGCTGAACTTGCCAGCGTCATTTTTTTCTAAAACCAATATTTGATTATCTAGAACACTCACTTGCTCGCCTACAAAGTCAGCTGAGATCGGCAGCTCACGGCTCTCGCGATCCGCCAAAACCATCAATTCCACTTGAGCAGGTCTACCAAAATCAAATAACTCATTTAGCGCTGCACGAACCGTACGACCCGTTAGCAAAACATCATCAATCAAAATTACGTTTGCGCCATTCACCTCAAAAGGAAGATGGGTAGACATCGTGCTGGCAGTACGAAGCGCTGTCATTCCCTTCTCGGCATAGTCATCTCGATGAAAAGCCACATTAATCACGCCAAAGTGGTGAAGATTTAAATCCGCAGCTAAACGCTCTGCGATCCAAGCTCCACCCATTGCAAGACCAGCCAACTCAAATGAATCGCCAGCCTTTTTACGCTGACTCAAAGTCTCTAGTAATTTCAGATAGGACTGCTCTGCATTCATCTCAACTAATCCAATTCTTTTCAAGAAAATACTGCTCCAAAATTAAGGCCGCAGACTCGGCATCCAAATTGTCTCGCATATCGGGATCACCCTCTAAAACAGCCGAGGTATAGCGCTCATCCACCCACTCCACCGGCAACTGAAAGCGTCCATGCAACTGATTGCCAAAGCGGCGCGCCTTGGCACTCATTTCATGCTCAGTACCATCGGGATGACACGGTAGTCCCACAACCAGCTGATTTGGCTGCCACTCTTTGATGAGGGCCTGAATAGCGCTAAAGCGCACATCCTCAGATGGCTCTGCAACAACCTTCAAAGGCTGACCAGCTTTGGTCAGAGTATTGCCAACGGCAACACCAATACGTCGTGTCCCAAAGTCAAAGGCCATGACCGTCAACTCTGCGCTCTTCTTAATGCCCTCAGGCATGCCCTGCCTCGCCAGATAGATGGGATGGGTCAAACCCCAAAAGACCCATCGTCCGCTCATAGCGCTGGCTAGAGGGTGTATTAAAAATAATCTCAATCATTTGCTTCTGGGATAGGGGAACATTGATCCAGCCATTAAGGGTAATTTCCTCCTCGAGCTGTCCAGCACTCCAGCCCGCATAACCTAAGGTCATTAAGAATTTACTGGGTCCAGAACCTGTTGCCACTGCCTCAAGCACATCCTTTGATGTCGTCATGGTCAAACCGCCCGGGACGGCCAAGGAAGAACTGTAAGCCACCTCTGTGGTGGGCTCATGCAGTACAAAACCACGCTCGATTTGCACTGGACCGCCAAAATAGACCGGCTGTTCAGATACTGGCTCAGCTTCTAGCTTGACTTCAATTTTTTCAAATAAGGCACCCATATCGAGCTCGGTTGGGCGATTGATTACTAAGCCCATCGCACCCCGTTCGGTATGCTCAAAAAGATAGATAACTGAACCCGCAAAATTGGGATCGACCATGCCTGGCATAGCAATGAGGAATTGGTTTGCTAGATGATCAGCGGAATAAGCAATTGGGGACCCAGAAGCAGAAGCTTGGGAGGTCTGGGTGGGTTTTGCAGCTTGACCCACAGGGGCTTTTTTAGCCATGTTCATGTGGGTTTATTTTACCGAATTCTATGCCGGAGTTAGATCTTTCCGGTGATCCAGTAGGCCAAAATACCAATTAGCTCATGCATCGCCTTATTCCAATTTTGGACACCATCCTCCAAATCGAACCTAGCCCAGCGCAATCGATTGCCCGTTTGGTAATCCACTGGGACAGGAATTACCGCAATCCCTTTGTTTTGGAAAATCTTGAGTGATCGGTACATATGTGATGCCGAAGTAATCACTAGCCAAGGTTTTGGGGGCACATCAGCTTCTTTGGCGCTCTTAGCCCCCAACTCCAAGATCATCGGCTTCATCAATATGACATTTTCATAGGTATTGCGGGACTGATTTTCATAATGGACATTTTTGTCTGGCAAACCCTGCTCAGAAACCAATTGCTTAAATGCATCTGCCTCGGACATGCCGACCGGTGATAAGCGCCCAGAAAAGCCAGTAAAGATAAAGGGTAGATCGGGATACTTCCGAATGAGCTCAAAGGCTTTGGTAACACGCTCAGCTGAGGAATAAATTGATACCTCACCACGATCAATAGCGATTTCACCGCCCTCAATAGCGCCGCCCAAAATAATGATTCCACCAAAGTCTGCTTCTGACATCTGCGCAAGCTGAACCTTAGGCACGCTATCTTCAAGAACCCTTAAAAAGACCTCGGAAGTTGGCAACCATCCAACCAGCAATAAGTCTGCCAAAGCGAAAAGCAAGAATCGTTTACAAAGATGGGGTTTTCTCAGACTCAGAAATAACAGACTGAGTGCCACGAAAACGATCACCCAATTGAGTGGCTCAATGCAAAACTGCACTACTTTTGAAAAAATGAAAAATAAAGTATCCATTGGCGATCAGTCTATTTAATAAGCAGGATATTACTCGCAAGCCAAGCGAGTCCGTCTATTTGGCCCTAATATAGGGGCTATGAAAAAAGCTCTCGTCTGGCTCCGCCGTGATTTACGTCTATATGACAATGCCGCTCTTCATCATGCCCTGAAAAATAATGACCAAGTTTGGCTAGTATTTATCTTCGATACCGAAATTCTGGATCCACTGAAGTCTGAAGATTTACATGCAAGCGGCCTTAAACATGATCGACGCGTCGACTTCATTTGGCAAGGTCTAGAACAAATCGATGAGCAATTACGCAAACTAGGTGGCGGACTCATTGTTCAGTTTGGAAAGCCCACCACGTGCATTCCAAAGATTGCAGAGGCTTTGGGTGTCAATACCGTTTACACCAATCATGACTATGAGCCATCGGCAATTGCACGCGATGCCTCTGTTGCCGCATCTCTAGAGAAACTTGGCATTGAATTGGAGACTTTCAAAGATCAAGTGATTTTTGAAAAGAAAGAAATTCTCACCAACTCCAACACCGTGTTCTCGATCTTTACGCCCTATAAAAATAATTGGCTCAAGACGTTGCAAGAAAAAGATATTGCTGCCTATGACTGCGATCCTAAAAAGGGTCAGTTAGGTGCTATCCCCAAATCACTACAGACACCCTTTCCATCTCTAGAATCCATGGGCTTTAGCCCAACTGGGATTGAAGCCTACCTTCCACCAGGATCAGAGGGTGGCCAGAGTTTCTTAGAAGACTTCCTCCACCGCATTGATCAATACCAAATCGGTCGAGACTTCCCTGCCATTAAAGGTGTGAGCTATCTGTCCACACACCTGCGCTTTGGCATGCTCTCAATACGAGGTTTGGTACGTGAAGCTCATCGCCGCATGCTTGCTGGCAGCATGGGTGCAACAATCTGGTTAAGTGAACTGATCTGGCGTGATTTTTATTTCATGATTCTGGCCAATCATCCACGCCTGGCTGAGGGTGCAGCCTTTAAACCAGACTATGACAATATCGAGTGGGAAAGTGGTGCTACTGCCAAGAAATTATTTAAAGCTTGGTGCGATGGAAAAACAGGTTATCCATTAGTAGATGCTGCCATGTGCCAACTCAACCAAAGTGGCTATATGCATAACCGCTTACGCATGGTGGTTGCCAGCTTCCTCACCAAAGACCTAGGAATTGATTGGCGCTGGGGCGAAATGTATTTCGCAAAACACCTCAATGACTTTGAGCTTTCCTCCAATAATGGTGGATGGCAATGGGCCTCCTCTTCGGGATGCGATGCGCAACCCTACTTCCGCATCTTCAATCCGATAACCCAATCCCAGAAGTTTGATCCCGAAGGAAAATTTATCCGTCGCTACTTACCTCAATTAGATAAGCTTTCCAAGAAATCCATTCATGCACCTTGGGAAGCCGGTCATATCGAGCTAGAAGCGGCAGGCATTCTTTTAGGACGCGACTATCCCCTACCGGTTGTTAATCACGATGAGGCACGCAAAAAGACCTTGGTGCGCTACAGCGTAGTTAAAAAAGTGACTTCTGAGGATTCTGCAACTTAATTACGGACTTTGGTTAGTTCCGCTTTAAGATAGGGCATGAGCAAGATCTATGCCGTAGGTGATATTCAAGGGTGTGCACCATCTTTGAAGGCGCTCGTCAAAAAACTCCCCACCCAATCTAAGATGATTTTTTTGGGTGATCTTGTGAATCGAGGTCCCTACTCATTAGGCACCCTCCGCTATCTAAAGAAATTACAAGAAGAAAAGCGCATTGAATGTATTCTTGGAAATCACGATCTGCATTTGCTGGCTGTAGATGCAGGCATTCGTAAAACTAAGGGGCTAGATACCGTCCAACCCATCCTGGATGCTCCTGATAGAGCTGAGCTCATTGAATGGCTTAGACACAGGCCGATGGCTCTGAGCAATGGAAAAGTGCTCACTGTTCATGCCGGAGTTCTGCCTCAATGGGATCTGCAGCAAACGATTGAATGTGCACAAGAAGTAGAAAAAGTACTTCGCAAAAAATCCTATAAAGATTTTTTGGCGAATATGTATGGCAATACTCCAAATAAGTGGAGTAACTCACTAAAAGGTTACGAGCGTTTACGCGTCATTACCAATGCGCTAACCCGTATTCGTTTTTGCACTCCAACAGGCACCATGGAGTTTGAAAGTAAAGAAGGTTTCGAAGATGGTCCGAAGGGCTATATCCCTTGGTTCAAAACCCCCAAGAGAAAAACGCAAGATTCCCTGATTTACTTTGGACACTGGTCAACTCTAGGGTTGCTCCAACATGGAAATGTCATTGGGCTAGATACAGGCTGCGTCTGGGGTGGCAAACTGACTGCCATGGAAATTCCCGAATCAGGTAAATCCAGTAAGGGGCTGGAAATTATTCAAGTAGATGGTTATGACCATCCACTCAGAATGTAATTTCGACATCTGCCTCTTATAACTTTTTAAATGCAGATTTTGCTGCGGCGATGATCTCATCAAGTACGGCATTGTCATGAGCGATAGAGGTAAATCCAGCTTCATAAGCCGAGGGTGCTAAGTACACCCCTTGATCGAGCATCAAGTGGAAGAATTTCTTAAACGCTTCGATATCAGTTTTAGTTACTGCCTCAAAAGAAGTTGGCACTTCATTGGCAAAGTAAAAGCCAAACATGCCGCCAACACTATCTACTGAAAATGGCACACCAGCTTCATCCGCAGCGAGCTTTAAGCCGGCCATCAGTTTTTCAGTTTGGCCAGTCAGACACTCATAGAAACCTTCTCTAGAAATAATCTCCAAAGTCTTTAAGCCTGCAGCTACGGCTACCGGATTGCCTGATAAGGTACCCGCCTGATAAACGTTACCCAGCGGAGCTAGCTTAGACATGATTTCTTTTTTACCGCCAAAGGCAGCCATCGGCATACCACCACCCATCACTTTGCCAAGACAAGTGAGGTCGGGAGTAATACCCTGCAGGGATTGGGCACCACCTAATGCCACCCGAAAGCCCGTCATCACTTCGTCGTAAATTAATACACTGCCATGCTGGCTAGTTAGCTGACGAAGAGTCGAGAGAAATTCTGCTGAAGGTTTAATGAGGTTCATATTGCCAGCAAACGGCTCAATAATCACCGCAGCCACCTGGTCACCCTGCTTCTCAAATACTTCCTTCAGGGCTGCCACATCGTTGTATGGCAATACCAAAGTATGTTTCACTAAATCATGTGGGACACCACCAGATGATGGTGCATTTTGAGTGGAATCTGCAAAGGTTAAAAGCCCAGAGCCTGCCTTTACCAACAAACTATCTGCGTGCCCGTGATAACAACCTTCAAACTTAATAATAAGATCACGACCGGTATAGCCACGTGCAAGACGCAGTGCACTCATAGTGGCTTCTGTTCCACTCGATACCATCCGCACTTGCTCAATACTAGGGACCAACTGGCAGATGCGTTCCGCTAATTCAATCTCACCCTCGGTAGGAGCGCCGTAGCTAAAGCTGGTTTCTGCAGCCTGCTTAACCGCCTCAACCACTTCCGGATTCGCATGGCCGGCAATCATCGGGCCCCAAGACATAATCAAATCAATATAGCGCGTGCCTTCAACATCCCAGAAATAAGGGCCTTTAGCCTTAGCAACAAAACGGGGTGTGCCACCCACCTGACGAAAAGCGCGTACTGGAGAGTTAACCCCTCCAGGAATCGTTTTTTGCGCGCGCTCAAATAAGATGTCGTTTTGTCCCAAGATGCTGCCCTACTTTCGCTAAAGTATTTTTAGTAATTAATTAATTTGGAGCGATTAGATCGCCATCATTTCAAAATCTTCTTTGCGTGCACCACATTCAGGGCAAGTCCAGTTCATAGGCACGTCTTTCCAAAGCGTGCCCGGCGCAATACCCTCCTCAGGCAAACCAGCAGCTTCGTCATAAACCCAACCGCAAATTAAACACATATATGTTTTGAATTCCATCGCCGTCTCCCTTATATATTTTTCATTTTAAATCTGCTGCAGCATCGCGTTTTTGATGCATCTCAAACTTAAACAGCCTGCATTCTAGCGGGCCATTAAATAAAGGGGTGCGCTTAGATTCTTTAATACGCAACTGCCCCGGCAACGCCATGTCCGCTGTTAATACAAAGACATTCCAGCCACCGAAGGCATCTTTAAGGTGCTGACCAAACTGTCTCAAGAACTCGACAAACTTGGGGTCTTGCTCTTCTTGAGCTTGCAACTTTTTGAGAGACTCACGGCTAGAACGTTTAGCGCTCTGACGGCCGGTTTCCAGATTAAAAGCATAGCGGTCTTCTGGCTCCTCCGCTTGCTCGTAGGAGTCTTGCTCCATATCTCCGCCCGCAGCACGATCCTGACCTCGCCCACCCTTGATCACTAAGCGCTCACCATAAGGCGGGTTCAATAACATCACACCATCTTGAGCATTTGCAGGCGGCTTGCTGGCCAAAGCATCAATCTGGCGAGTCACCGGCAGGCCAGGCAATTGAGCGCGCTGCCAGTTACCCTTAAACATCGCTACAAGGCGCTCATTAATATCGCCACCACTAATGCCTAATGATTCTGAATCTGGGAACTGTTTACGCCTCTCCATCATTTCAGCATGTGCTGCGTCTTTCAGAGAGACCCATCGCTTTTGCTCAGCAGCCTCGTTAAAGGGCTTCAGTCTTTGAAAACCAAAGCCATGGGCTGAAGTAATCAGCGGACGATAAGCCAAGCGACTTGGCTTTGCATCATCACCATACATCCCCGCCCTAATAGCTCCTGGAGGAATGGTCAAAGCCATTTGTGCAGCCTCAATCAAAAAAGTACCACTACCGCACATCGGATCAAATAAGGATTGCGAAGGTTTCCAGCCAGTAATTGATAGGATGCCTGCTGCGAGATTTTCTTTTAATGGAGCGTCACCTTTTTCATCACGCCAGCCGCGTTTAAATAAGGCCTCACCAGAAGTATCCAAATAGATCGTGGCATGCGTTGCAGTTAGATGAGCTTGTACACGCACATCTGGAAACGCGGTATCAATACTAGGGCGATCGCCAGTGACATCACGCAGGCGATCCACAATCGCGTCCTTGATCTTTAGGGTCGCGAAATTCAAGCTCTTGAGCGGGGAACGATGGGCAGTCACGTCAACGCGCAGAGTTTGTTTAGAGGAAAACCACTCCTCCCATGCCAAACCGCTAGCTAATTTATAGAGATCTTCCTCTTGGCGGTATGGCGATTCAGCCATTTGCAGCAAGACTCGGCTTGCAATACGTGAATGCAGGTTCAAGGCCATTGCAGCGGAAATAGGTGCCGCTAAGCCAACCCCACCAGTTGGACTGGTAGGCGTAGGATCGATTACCCAAGCGCCCAAAGCCTTACAGTCCGGACGCTGCGCAATGCTTGCCAGCTCTTGTGCAAGAGGCACTTCCAATCCACCTGGACAAACAACAAAAAATCTCATGAGGCTAGCAATCTAAAAAAGGGGGAATAAAAAATAGTAAGAAGAATTAAACAAATGGCCGAGGATCAGCGTTAAGGCTTAATAACTACCAAGGCTGTCACAACCAATAAAAGGATTACAGGCACTTCGTTAAACCAGCGATACCAAACACCTGAACGGGTATTAACGCCATTACGAAACTTCTTCAGCAAGCTCCAACAAGCATGGTGATAACCAATGACTAGGATGACAAAGAACATCTTGGCATGCATCCAAACCTCACCAGCACCAATCTTGAAATGCAACCAAAGGGTTAAACCCAATAAGACTGCCGGTACTGCCAAAATAGTCATAAAACGAAAGAGGCGGTCTGCCATCCCAAGAAGGCGTGCATACACTTCGGGATTCTTCTCATCTGCCAAATTCACAAAAATACGTGGAAGATAAAACAAGCCTGCGAACCAAGAGGCAATCAAGACAATATGAAGGGTCTTGGTCCATAAATATGCATTGCCCATGATGAATAATTTCCGTTCTGTAATGAAGCTAGATTAAGTGCGCATTTAAGTGCGAATTTCGCCATGACCCATGACGATGTACTTGAGAGAGGTGAGGCCATCTAAGCCCACAGGGCCACGAGCATGCAACTTGTCATTGGAAATACCAATCTCTGCACCTAGACCGTATTCAAAGCCATCGGCAAAACGAGTGCTGGCATTGACCATCACGCTGGCACTATCAACTTCACGCAAGAAGCGCTTAGCTTGCGCTTGATTATTGGTGATGATGGCATCGGTATGTTTACTGCCGTATTGCTCAATATGACTCATTGCCTCATCCATATCTGCAACCGTCTTAATCGATAAAATCGGAGCTAAATATTCTGTTTGCCAATCTTCTTCAGTGGCATTGACTAAGTCTTTAAAACCCGCCGCCTCAAGAGTCAGTCGGGTTTGGTCATCAACGCGCAACTCCACACCCTTATCTTGGTAGATCTTGCAAAGAGCTGGTAAAACTTGAGTTGCAATGGTTTTATTGACCAAGAGTGTTTCCATCGCGTTGCAAGGGGCATAGCGTTGAGTCTTGGCGTTATCGCAAACCTTAATCGCCATTGCGATATCTGCGTCAGCATCAATATAGGTATGGCAGATGCCGTCCAAATGCTTAATCATAGGTACGCGAGCCTCTGCCATCAAGCGGGCAATCAAACTCTTGCCACCGCGTGGCACGATCACATCAATATATTCAGTCATGGTGATCATTGCACCAACAGCTGCGCGATCTGTAGTGGTCACAACCTGCACCGCATCCATCGGTAAATTAGCAGCGTCCAAACCCTCTTGAATCAATTGCGCCAACAACGCATTTGAGTCAATCGCCTCTGAGCCACCGCGCAAAATCACCGCATTACCTGACTTCAAGCAAAGTGCGGCTGCATCAATTGTGACGTTAGGGCGGGACTCATAAATGATGCCAATCACACCGAGCGGCACACGCATCTGACCAAGCTCAATCCCGGAAGCCTGTTTTTGCAATGGCGTTATTTTGCCAATCGGGTCTTCCAGAGAAACAATTTGCTCTAAACCCAATGCCATAGATTCAATGGTCTTTGGAGTCATGGTGAGTCGGTCAATAAATGCAGCATCTTGACCATTAGTTTTTGCTCGAGCAACATCGAGTGCATTCACGCGTTGAATTTCCTCCGAGCGATCACGTACCAACTTAGCGATATGTAATAGCGCCTGATTTTTCTGTTCACTTGATGCCCGCGCCATTGCGCGTGAAGCCTGACGAGCACGTCGGCCAATATCTTGCATCATGTGCTGAATAGTATTTGTTGAATTACTCATATCTATGTTGTGTCTAAATTAATATTGTTTCGTCTCAACTTCAATCTTCACCCTAGATTTATCTAGCGCAGTAAGTTACCCACTAAACGCAAGCCATCCCAAGGATCTGCCGGTAATTCCGCCGCATACAATCCTTTGGCCTGACGATCCAAACCTGCAGCCACCTGCATCGCTCTGCGCAACCTCAAAGGCTGCACCCGTTTGAGAGCCATAGGGTATAAACGCTCTTTATTGCCCCAGATCCGGTTAGCACGCATTAAGTTCTGCACTGATTCCCCTGCATCACTCGCCGCTTTCAGTTTCGATAGTATCCGAAGCTCTTCAGTTACGCTCCACAGAATCAAGACCAAAGGCTCACCCTCACCTTTGAGACCATCTAGCATGCGATTGAGGCGAGGCAGATCACCAGCCAGCATCGCTTCAGTCAATTCAAAGACGTTATAGCGTGCCACCTTCAAAATGGCTGACCGAATTTGCTCTTCCGTCAGTACACCAGCAGGATGTAACAAACCTAGTTTCTGAATCTCTTGGTGAGCAGCGATAAGGTTACCCTCTACTTGCTCAGCAATGAAAGCCAAGGCGCGCTGTCCATCTGGACCTGACTGCACTTCTTGCCCCTGCTTCTTGAGGCGTCCCGCAATCCATTGCGGCAATTGCGTGCGATCTAAGGAATCTAATTGAATGGCCATGCCTGCTTCATCCAATGCACTAAACCAGGCAGAGGTTTTAGTCTTGCCGTCCAATTTAGGCAGAATGATGCAAAAAATAGTGTCCGGTCCTTCAGGCCCTACTGACTGAGACTCGATTTGAGCAGAGAATTGCTTAAGTGCATCCGCACCGTCACGACCAGGCTTGCCTGTCGGTATGCGTAACTCAACCCAGCGCTTATCTCCAAATAAAGACATGGTCTGACCAGCACTTAACAAAGCGCTCCAATCAAATCCACGCTCTTGTAATAAGACTTCACGATCGGTGTAACCCATTTTTTTCGCAGTGGCACGTAGCTGATCCATTGCCTCCATCATGAGGAGAGGCTCATCTCCACTAAAAATATAAAGAGGCTTTAAGGAAGCCGCTGAATTAAGTGACTTCAAATGAACCTGCAGGGCATCGCTCTTAACCATGCGATTTGCTCGTCATTCTTTAAAAGCTTTTAGCCTGTGGTGCTCGAGCAGAAGCAGAAACACGACGCAGGATCTGTACCGCAAGATCTCTACGCATCTGACTCAGGAATTGCTGCATTTGGACATCAGTCGCCAAAACGGTAGATACCGAGAAGTCCATGTCGCGAGTCAGATAGATTTCAGCTTCAGGTACGACGTCAGCTCCAGCATTGTCATAAGCCCTGAACCCAACGCGAATGTTTAAGCGATAGGCAGAGACTTGACCATTCGAGTTATAAGCCAAGATCTCACGACCGTTAAGATCGTTGGTGATCTCCAGAATTAAGTCAGCGTCTTTAGGATTAATAGCAACCTTTGCATCGGTGCCAGTCAAAATGGCTGTTTGCAAGTCAGCTCGTAATGGTGGCGATGGGTTACCGGTAATTGCAATAACCTTAAATGGCAAATCAACCATACCACGTAAGCGATAGCCACAAGCGATCAAACCACTGACTGGAGCCAAGGCCAGAAATCCAAGCATGGTACGTCGAAGGTGATTTACGAGCATGTGTTTAGTTTCTATTTAAAGTAATTTGCAAGGATCTAAGCAACAACATTAATTAAGCGACCTGGCACCACAATCACCTTTTTAGGTGCTGCGCCATTTAATGCTTTCACAGCAGGCTCGCTTTGTAACGCCAAGGCCTCAATTTGCTCTTTAGTGGCATCCGCAGGCACACGGATATCACCACGTAACTTGCCATTGATTTGCAACATAATAGTCAACTCAGTTTGAATCAGTGCAGCTTCATCAACGACCGGCCATGGCGCATCTAAAAGAGTGCCGAAAGATTGATCGCAACCAATCTCATTCCAGAGGGCATGCGTTAAGTGAGGCACGACTGGGTAAAGCACCCTAATCAAAATACTGAGGCACTCACGCAATACGGCGGGTCGCACCACAGTCTTGTCACCTAATTTCACAGGCTCTAAGACGTTCAGCATCTTCATTGCCGCAGAAACTACGGTGTTGTACTGACGACGCTGATAGTCAAAGTTAGCCTGCTTCAGAATAGTGTGTACTTCACGACGGAATTCTTTTTCAGCATCATTTAAATCGTTTGGCAATACTTCACTAGCCGCACGGATTGCATCGGCCTGACTACTGGAATACATCCATACACGGCGCAAGAAACGTGATGCCCCTTCTACACCGGCACTAGACCACTCGAGCTGCTGTTCAGGAGGAGCAGCAAACATCACAAAGAGACGCGCAGTATCCGCGCCATATTGATCAATCAATGCCTGGGGATCGACGCCATTATTTTTACTCTTAGACATCTTCTCAACACCACCAATAATGACGGGGGTGCCAGAAGTATCGCCTTTCAGCTTAGCGCTTTGAGGGCGGCCTTTGTCATCTAACTCGAGCTCTACATCTAGAGGATTCAACCAAGTTTTTTTGCCGGATGCTTCTTCAGAGTAATAAGTCTCATTAAGCACCATGCCTTGCGTTAGCAAGTTTTGGAACGGCTCATCAAAAGTAATGAGATTGAGATCGCGCATGACCTTTGTCCAGAAGCGCGCATAGAGTAAATGCAAAATCGCATGCTCAATACCGCCAATGTATTGATCCATTGGCATCCAGTATTCATTGCGTCCATCAACCATGGTTTTCGCATCTGGACCGGTATAACGCATGAAGTACCAAGAAGAATCCACGAAGGTATCCATGGTGTCAGTCTCGCGACGTGCAGGCTTGCCACATTTTGGACACTTCACATTTAGGAAATCAGCCCGCTTATTGAGCGGGTTGCCGCTACCATCTGGCACGCAATCTTCGGGCAATACTATCGGTAAATCTGCTTCGGGAACTGGAACTGCGCCACAACCAGGACTGTGTTCATCGCCACAATGAATAATCGGAATTGGTGTACCCCAATAACGCTGACGGGAGATACCCCAATCACGCAAACGGTATGTGGTTTTGATTTCTCCGATACCCATTTGCCCTAAATCTTTGGCTACTGCATCAACCGCCTCTTCATGCGATAGGCCGTCATATTTGCCGCTGTTCAGACAAACGACGTCATCCTTCTGGGCATACCAATCCTGCCACTTGCTAGTATTGAACATGTCTGATGGAGTGCGCAAAGCAATGACTTGCTTAATCGGCAAGTCATATTTGAGTGCAAAGGCAAAATCACGTTCATCATGTGCAGGTACACCCATGACAGCTCCATCGCCGTAGGACATCAACACATAATTGCCTACCCAGACCGGCACAGGTTCATTAGTGAGTGGATGTGTCACATATAGGCCTGTGAACATGCCTTCTTTTTCTTGAGTCGCTAGGTCAGCTTCTATCACGCTACCCGTTTTGCATTTCTCAATAAATGTAGCCAACTCTGGATTATTGGTGGCTGCCAATGTTGCTAATGGATGCTCTGCAGCGACTGCGCAGAATGTAACGCCCATAATGGTGTCGGCACGTGTTGTAAATACGTACAACTGACCATCTTGAACAAAATTGCCATGTGCATCCTGGATCTCATGCTTGAAGGCAAAACGCACACCACGACTTTTGCCAATCCAGTTTTGCTGCATGGTCTTGACGCGCTCTGGCCAACCTAAGCCATCTAAACCAGAAAGCAATTGCTCTGCATAGGCAGTGATATTGAAGTAGTAGCCTGGGATTTCGCGCTTTTCTACTAAAGCGCCAGAGCGCCAACCGCGCCCATCAATCACCTGCTCATTTGCTAAAACTGTTTGATCGATTGGATCCCAATTCACGACTTGAGTCTTGCGATAAGCAATACCCTTTTCAAGCATCTTCAAAAAGAGCCATTGGTTCCAGCGATAGTAATCAGGACTACAAGTAGCAACTTCGCGCGACCAATCAATTGCTAGACCCATCGCTGCCATTTGCTTTTTCATATAAGCAATGTTGTCGTAGGTCCATTTAGCTGGCGGCACTTTATTCTGAATCGCTGCGTTTTCAGCAGGCATGCCAAACGCATCCCAGCCCATTGGCATGAGTACGTTGTAGCCCTGCATGCGCAACTGCCGTGCCATCACATCATTGATCGTGTAGTTACGAACGTGCCCCATATGCAGCTTACCGGATGGGTAAGGCAACATAGAGCAAGCGTAGTATTTTGGTCTCGGCTTACCGGAAGCGTCTACAGCATTCTCAGAAACCTTATAGGCTTGCGCACTTTCCCAATCAGCTCGTGCTGCAGCTTCAATACTGCGGTGGTCGTAATCCTTACTCATTCAATACAACTCTTTTCTTCTATTCTGTTTTACCAAACCGATTTACTTCACTTACTTATTTCGCTTACTTACGCAGACCAAGAACATCTTGCATGTCATAGAAGCCAGAATTCTGAGCCTGCAAGAAACGTGCAGCGCGCAATGAACCTTTCGCATAAGACTGACGGCTAGAAGACTTATGGCTGATCTCAATGCGCTCGCCTTCGCCCGCAAACAAAACAGTGTGATCACCCACAATATCTCCACCACGAATAGTGGCAAAACCAATTGACCCTGCTTTACGCTCACCGGTGTGACCTTCGCGGGCATACACAGCAACATCATCTAATTTCTCACCAAGTGCATCCGCGATCACTTCACCCATTCTGAGGGCGGTACCTGATGGGGCATCTACTTTATGACGATGGTGGGCTTCAACGATTTCAATGTCGTAACCTTCGTTCAACATCTTTGCAGCAATTTCTAATAATTTGAATGTGGCATTCACACCCACACTCATGTTTGGCGCGAATACGATGGCTAAACCTGCAGAAGCTTTCTTCAGGCTGTCGATTTGCTCTGGGCTCAGACCGGTGGTACCGATAATCATTTTGCTACCAGTCTTTTGCGCCACAGCTAAATGGGCCATCGTGCCTTCTGGTCGTGTGAAATCAATTAAGAATTCAGCGCCAGTCAAAGCCTTCGTAATATCCGATGTAATAGCTACACCAGTTTTTTTACCCAAGAATGCACCAGCATCTTCACCCAGCAGCGGGCAAGACTCATGCTCCAAGGCGCCAACTAGCTCAGCATCTGCGCAATTGAGCACAGCCTCAATCAACATTTTTCCCATGCGGCCGGTTGCACCAGCGATTGCGATTTTCATCATTTATATCTTCATTTCTTATTCAAGGTTGTCGAAAAAATCACTCGACATCAACACAACTTTATCTTTACTTCGCTTCAGTAGCCTGCGGAATATTGAGGGCACCTGGGCCTAAGGGTTGAGGCTCAGGCTGGGCATCTGGTGATTTTTTTGAAAAACTAAAAAAGTCCCAAAAAGAACTGCTAGCGGGAGCGACAGGTACAGGGGTCCCAGCCGGTAAATTATCTGTTGGACTAGGCACTAGCAACTCAGGCTGCTGCAAGGGTGGAGTTACTGGAGGCTTATTCGAGCCCGTCATGACATCCCAGAACGAACGCTTGGTTTTTGCGTAGCCATCAATCTCAGCAACCAACTCCACTTCAGTTGGCAAGGCATCACCCTGGAACTTAACTAATTTATCGCCTTCGAAAAATACGGTGACGCGACGCTCTTTACCCATCACCTGGCCAGAACGCTTAAATTCAAAAACGTAGTCCCAGCGATTGGCATGGAAATAACTAGCTAGCAAAGGTGTTCCCAGAATTTGGCGAACTTGTTCGCGACTCTGACCGACTTGCAACTTGGCGTATTGCTCACTAGAAATAAAGTTGCCCTGCACCACATCAGGAACGTAAGGTCTAAAGACTTTATTCATCCAGGCGCGCTGGGTTTCATCTACAGCACTTGTGCAGCCAGTAGCGATCATTACTGAACTAACAGTGGCAATGACTAGCCCAGACCGAGCGAGGCCAAAAACCCCAAAAATGGAGTTCAATAGACGAGTAAAAAGTTGAGGGCAATTTTGCATGGCAGGCCGTATCATTAAGACATTGATTTTAGCTCCCAAACCCATGAATATGAACCAAAACCCAACTCCAGCAGATTTACGCGACATTGGCCTCAAGGCGACCGGTCCACGCATGAAAATCTTGGACTTTTTTCACCAAAATGGTGGCACGCACTTTAGTGCTGAAGACGTCTTCATGGCCTTAGCCAAGGATGACAAAGAAATTGGCTTGGCCACGGTATATCGGGTGCTCACCCAGTTTGAGCAAGCAGGGCTATTGCTCCGCAGTCATTTTGAGTCAAGCAAAGGTGATGGCAGAGCTATTTATGAGCTGAATGAGGGTCAACACCATGATCACTTGGTGTGCCTAGATTGCGGTCATGTTGAAGAGTTTGTCGATGAAGCAATTGAGAAAAGACAGCGCGATATTGCCAAAAACCTAGGTTTTAAGCTCCAGGAGCACTCTCTGGCGATGTATGGCCACTGCCAAAAGAAGGGTTGCCGGAATAAGACAAAGCCCTAATTTAAGAAGATAGGCGCAGATAATGAAAAAAGACCTCAATTGAGGTCTTTTTTACATCTAAAACAAGAATTTAAGGGATTTTAGCCTTAAAACCCGATCAATTACTTACTTTACAGCCATTAATGCTTCAGCGGCATTGAGCATTTGGACTGAATAGCCCCACTCATTGTCATACCAAGCCAAGACTTTGACCAACTTGCCATCTGCTGACACGCGAGTCTGGGAAGCATCGTAAATACTTGGGCGTGGATCATGATTGAAGTCGATGGAAACCAAAGGCAAAGTATTGAAACCCAAAATACCCTTCAATTCACCCTCACTTGCTGTTTTGAGGATGGAGTTGACTTCGTCCACGCTAGTAGCGCGGCTGGCAGCAAAGGTTAAATCCACAACAGAAACGTTAATGACGGGCACGCGCATTGCAAAACCATCGAAGCGTCCTGCCAAAGCTGGCAATACCAAGCCAACCGCTTTTGCAGCGCCAGTCTTGGTTGGGATCATGCTGGTCACGGCAGAACGCGCACGGCGCATATCCTTGTGATACACGTCAGTCAGAACCTGATCATTAGTAAAGGCATGAATCGTAGTCATCAAGCCAGACTCGATACCGATCTTTTCTAGCAATGGCTTAACTAGCGGCGCTAAACAGTTAGTCGTACAGCTTGCGTTAGAAACCACTACGTCGCTTGGTTTGAGAACTTGCTGGTTTACGCCGTAAACGATTGTGGCATCCACATCTTTTTCACCTGGGGCAGAGATTAATACCTTCTTAGCACCCTGAGAAATATGCACCATGGCTTTTTCTTTTGAAGTGAATTTACCTGAGCACTCCAGCACCAAGTCCACACCCAACTCACCCCAAGGGGTTTCTAAAGGATTGCGGGTAGAGAACATCTTGATGCGATCGCCATTGACTACCATGCAATCACCATCCACTTTTACTTCAGCAGGAAAACGGCCGTGCGCGGAATCATATTGCGTCAGGTGTGCATTGATGTCGATATCACCCATCGCGTTAATTGCGATGATTTTGATATCACGTCTTGGCTTGCCATTGACTTGATCTTCATACAAAGCACGTAAGACCATGCGACCAATACGACCATAACCGTTAATTGCGACACGAATTGTCATTCCATTCCCCTTACTAATTTTGAATTCTTTAATAAATACTTTGCTTCTTGTCTGTTCTATTTCTTTGCGATGCATTGCTTCACAGTTTTAGCAATCTGATCGACTGTTAAACCAAAATATTCATAGAGCACTGGTGCTGGAGCTGATTCACCAAAGGTATCAACGCCATGCACTGCTGCACAACCATACTTCCACCAGAAATCACTCACACCTGCTTCAACAGCAATGCGCGGAATGTCTGCCGGCAAGACTTTTGATTTATACGCAGCATCTTGTTGATCGAACACGGTAGTTGATGGAATCGAGACCACACGAATTCCAAAACCTTCACCCTCTAAACGCTCCGCAGTTTGAAGTGCTAAAGCAATCTCAGATCCTGTAGCAATAATCACTGCATCAATTTTGGATTTCTTTGGATCACGCAAAACATATCCACCGCGTGCAATATCTTTTACTTGTTGACTATTGCGCGACACAAATGGGCAGTTTTGACGACTGAAGATCAAAGCGCTTGGGCCATGCTTACGCTCAATCGCAGCACCCCATGCAACTGCACTCTCAGTGGTGTCGCATGGACGCCAAACCATCAAATTCGGAATGAGGCGCAAGCTCGCTACATGTTCGACAGACTGGTGAGTTGGGCCGTCTTCACCTAAGCCAATGGAGTCATGTGTAAAGACAAAGATACTACGTAACTTCATCAGTGCAGCCATACGCAATGCGTTGCGGCTGTAATCAGAGAAAGTTAAGAACGTTCCGCCAAATGGAATATAGCCACCATGCAAAGCGATGCCGTTCATGATGGCGCTCATACCAAATTCGCGCACACCGTAATTAATGTGATTACCCCATTGGTCACCACGTACAGCTTTACATGAAGACCAATTGGTTAAATTAGAACCCGTTAAGTCAGCAGAGCCGCCCATGAACTCTGGCAATGCAGGAGCTAATGCCTCGATGGCATTTTGACTCGCCTTACGAGTAGCAATGGTTTCTGCTTTGGTTTCGCAAGTTTTCAAATATGCATCTAAAGTTTTGGAGAAGTCTTTAGATAAGTCGCCTTGCATGCGGCGCTGTAATTCAGAAGCTAACTCTGGATATTTATTTTTGTAGCTCTGGAAATCTTTGTTCCACTCATGCTCAGCAGCTTGACCGCGTTTCTTGAAATCCCAAGCATCGTACATGTCTTTTGGAATTTCAAACGGGGCATATGGCCAGTTCAACGCAACGCGAGTAGCTGCAATTTCTGCTGCACCCAATGGAGAGCCATGCACCTTATCGCTGCCAGCCATATTCGGTGAGCCTTGACCAATCGCTGTTTTGCAACAGATCAAAGTTGGCTTATCACTCTTCTTCGCCTTAGCAATTGCACTAGATACAGCTTCTGCATCATGACCATCCACATCGCGCAGAACATTCCAACCATAAGCCTCAAAACGCTTTGGCGTATCTTCGTTAAACCAAGAAACCACCTTGCCATCAATCGAGATGCCATTGTCATCCCACAACGCAATCAGCTTATTCAGCTTGAGTGTGCCAGCCAATGAACACACTTCATGACTGATACCCTCCATCAAACAACCATCACCCAAAAATACATAGGTGTAGTGATCAACAATATCGTGACCTGGGCGATTAAATTCTTGCGCTAATAATTTTTCAGCAAGCGCCATACCCACTGCGTTTGAAATCCCCTGGCCTAATGGGCCAGTAGTTGTTTCTACGCCAGGAGTAATTCCGTATTCAGGATGTCCTGCAGTTTTGCTATGTAACTGACGGAAGTTTTTCAACTCACTCATCGGTAAGTCGTAACCCGTGAGATGCAATAAGGAATACAACAACATCGAGCCGTGACCATTTGATAAAACAAACCGATCGCGATTCATCCAATGCGGATCTGTTGGGTTATGTTGCAAATGCTCATTCCAAAGACCAACTGCAATGTCAGCCATACCCATTGGCATTCCAGGGTGACCGGAATTGGCTTGTTGAACTGCATCCATGGATAAAGCACGAATGGCATTTGCCATACGAATTTGAAGGTTTGACATCGTAAATTAGGTCTCTAGGAAATTAATTAGCTATATTTCAGTAATGCCTCAATTTTATCTTCCCGGGCCATGGGAAACCCAAAAGCCAAATACCCTCACCCCCGAGCTTGCACATCACTTGCGCGTCCGCCGCATCCAAGTGGGTGAATTCTTCCCCATCTTTGATGGCAAAGGGCAAGTTGCCAAAGCCAAACTCCTTTCCCTGAGCAATAAATCCGGGGAAGCGGAGTTAAGTGATATTCGTCTAGACACCCATCGCGAGAGTCCTTATGCCATTACCTTGGCACAAGGCTTGGCTGGTGGGGACAAGATGGATTGGGTCGTAGAGAAGGCTATAGAGACCGGTGCTCAAGTCATTGCACCACTGCAGTGTGAGCGCTCAGTGATTAAATTGACGCGCTCTAGCGATGCCGAACGCGCTCAAAAACGCCTTCTTCACTGGGAGGGCATTGTTCAGGCGGCCTGTGAGCAATGTGATCGCACGGTCTTAGCCACCGTAGAACCTGTGCAAGGTTTTGAAAGTTATCTACAGAAGCCACAAAAAGCCAAACTTAAACTACTTTTAAGCCCTGATAGCGATAAAAGCCTGTATTCAGTATTAATTGAAAGTCCGCCGCAGGATATTATTTTGATGATTGGACCTGAGGGCGGGCATTCGCCAGAAGAAGAGGCTCAAGCTCAAGCCGCTGGGTATCAGATTGTTTCTCTAGGTGACCGGGTATTGCGAACTGAGACTGCTGGAATTGTGGCAATCACCGCGGTTCACAGCATTTGGGATCCAGAAATACAAAATCGCCTCAAATAGAGGCGATTTATGCTGATTTACTACCTTACCGCTTCGTTACTTATAACGAGTGATTAGGCGAAGGAGTAGAACACGCGATACGGTGTGCGGCGCTCAGACCAGAAGTCCACAGCATCACGGAACACATCTAATAGGGTCTCGCGAGCTTCTTTGTCAAACTTCTGAGTACAAGGCAAGCCTTCGAGCACCACTACGAAACCTGGCTGTGGGCCAGATTTATCAACAGTAGTCGTCAAAGCATCCAACAAGGGATCGAAATTCTTCGCTTGTTGCTTCGTAAATGTGTAGGCAATCGCAATCGCTTCCAAAACTTCACCTTTAGTCATCGCATTTGCACAGTTGGCGTAAATGAAATGTTGGCCAAGCTCTGTAGCGGCTTCCTGAAGGTCAGGAGTGCGGAAAGCGCGAATAGATTGCACGATATTAGGGCGCACACTGCGCAACATTGCCGGCGGTCCGGCATCGCGAACGGCCAAAGCGGCACGCCAAGAAGCTGTCACTTTTTTCCCCGAAACTTGATTTGCTGCATAGGTTTGTAAACGAGATAAACCACCCTCAGCATAGATGTTGGCAGCGGATGACTCGGTTTCAAGTCGATCGTTGCTATCCCAACTTTCAGCTCGACTGTGTTCGTCGAAGCCTACTGTAGTGCCGTTTTCAGAGCGATTATTCATGATGGGTGCTAGGTTACCCTTAACACGCCATCAAATCAAGCCCAATTACAGTGCATTTTATATAAACCATTGATTTATATAATAATTATTTATGTTAGTTATTGCTAACTAACATAAATAAAAGCCCTACTTAAAGGATTAAGCTACGCCCCTGGCATTACTAGCTGCCTCAACTACCGCTAAAGTGGTCACATTCACAATACGACGCACAGTAGCCGATGGCGTGAGAATATGAATTGGCTCAGCAGCGCCTAAGAGCAACGGTCCAATGGCAATACCATTGCCAGCAGCAGTCTTTAACAGGTTGTAAGAAATGTTAGCGGCATCAATATTAGGCAGCACGAGCAAGTTCGCATCACCCTTTAAAGAAGATGAAGTAACTGCACTGGCACGAATACTTTCATCCAAAGCGCTATCGCCATGCATTTCACCATCCACCTCAAGTGCTGGATCTGCTTTTTGAATCAAAGCCAACACTTCACGCATTTTGATTGCGGATGGCGCATTACTTGAGCCAAAGTTGGAATGTGAAAGTAATGCCACTTTCGGTACAAGACCCAACTTACGCATTTCGCTCGCAGCCATCAAGGTCAACTCAGCCAACTGTTCAGCAGTAGGATCGATATTCACATGGGTATCCACCAAGAATACTTGGCGGCCGGGCAAGATCAAGCCCGACATCGCGCCATAAACATTCGCACCAGGCTCGTGACCAACTACCTCATCTACATACTTCAAATGCGTAGCTGAATTACCAACCGTTCCACAAATCATGCCATCAGCCATACCTTTGCTGATCATGATCGAACCGATCAAGCTATTACGACGACGCATCTCTAGCTTGGCAAAAGATTCGGTAACGCCCTTACGCTCAGTCAAGGCTAAATAGGTTTGCCAGAAATCACGATAGCGTGGATCGTTCTCGGGATTCACAATCTCAAAGTCTTCGCCTGATTTAATGCGCAAACCAAACTTCTCGATGCGATGCTCGATCACTGCTGGACGACCAATCAAAATCGGGGTAGCTAAATGCTCATCAATGATGATTTGTGCGGCACGTAATACTCGTTCATCTTCACCTTCGGCAAACACGATACGTTTTTGTGCGGCAGGCACACGTTTAGCAATGCTAAATAGTGGCTTCATCAAAGTACCGGAGTGGTACACAAATTGTTGCAACTGATTGCGGTATGCATCAAAGTCTTTAATCGGACGTTGAGCAACACCATCATCCATTGCCGCCTTAGCAACCGCGGGTGCGATGACAGTAATCAGGCGTGGGTCAAATGGTTTCGGAATTAAATACTCAGGACCAAAAGATAAGTTCTCAATGCCATACACAGAGGTCACTACTTCGCTCTGCTCAGCTTGCGCCAACTCCGCTACAGCCCTCACTGCGGCGACTTCCATGCCGCGAGTAATGGTGGTTGCACCAACGTCTAATGCACCGCGGAAGATGAACGGAAAGCACAATACGTTATTCACTTGATTTGGATAATCAGTACGGCCAGTTGCCATGACTGCATCAGGACGAACTTCTTTTACTTCTTCAGGAAGAATCTCTGGTGTTGGATTTGCCAAGGCAAAGACCAATGGCTTAGGCGCCATCTTCTTAACCATGTCTTGCTTCAACACACCACCAGCAGAAAGACCTAAGAAAATATCGGCGCCTTCAATTGCTTGATCTAGTGTGCGTAGTTCTGTCTCTTGGCAGAATGGCTCCTTCTCAGGATCCATTAATTCTTTACGACCTTTATAAGCAACGCCAGCCAAGTCAGTAACCCAAATATTCTTACGCGGGATACCAAGGTCAACCAATAAATCTAAACAAGCTAAAGCAGCAGCGCCAGCACCCGAGGTAACTAACTTCACATTGCCGACATCTTTACCAACCACTTTTAAACCATTGAGAATTGCAGCAGCAACTACGATCGCAGTTCCATGTTGATCATCATGAAAGACGGGGATCTTCATGCGAGCTTGTAACTTACGCTCAACCACAAAACAATCTGGCGCTTTGATGTCTTCTAAATTGATGCCACCGAAAGTAGGCTCAAGTGCTGCAATGATTTCAACTAATTTATCTGGATCGTTTTCATTCACTTCGATATCGAAAACATCAATGCCAGCAAATTTCTTGAAGAGAACTGCTTTACCCTCCATCACTGGCTTACTTGCCAATGGTCCAATATTTCCCAAACCTAAGACTGCAGTGCCGTTAGTAATGACACCAACTAAATTACCGCGCGCCGTGTACTTGAAGGCATTTGCAGGATCCTTAACAATCTCTTCGCAAGGAGCAGCCACACCGGGCGTATACGCAAGCGCCAAGTCTCGCTGATTCGTTAGTTGCTTTGTGGGGGCAATCTCAATCTTTCCCGGGGTAGGAAACTCGTGATAGTGGAGAGCAGCCGCTCTTAAATCCGCTATTTGCTGTTCTTTGCTGCTATTACTTGGTTTACTCATCAGTTCACTCATCAATCAGGCGTGTTCAAGCTTCTAATTCTATTCCTCTCGGATGGAAGACTCCCAAGAGCCATAAAATGGGGCATGCAATCTCAAACATCCCCACTCGGCGAATTTGACTTGATTCAGCGTTTCTTCAAAACGCAGTCAGAGCTCATGCTTGCAAACAATCCTGGCCAGGTGAAGCTGGGGATTGGTGATGACTGCGCTCTACTCAAAATCGACCCCACTGAAGAAATTGCGATCACCAGCGATATGCTGGTCTCCGGGCGACACTTTTTCCCAGATGCTAATCCAGAGTGGCTGGGCTGGAAAGCCCTAGCAGTCAACCTCTCAGACCTGGCAGCCATGGGTGCCAAGCCTTTGGGCTTTACTTTGGCACTGGCATTGCCAGACCCAAATCCAAGCTGGCTGGAGGCCTTTAGTAGAGGTTTATTTGCCATTGCCAATGAATATGACTGCCCACTGATTGGTGGCGACACCACTGCTGGCCCACTCAATATTTGCGTCACCGCCTTTGGCAGCATTCCAAGAGACAAAGCCATTCGAAGATCGGGGGCATCGGAAGGTGACGACATTTGGGTTTCAGGAACCGTTGGTGATGCAAGACTTACTCTTGCTGCACTGCGTCATGAAATTGAATTATCAAAAGATGATTTAGCGCTTGTTGAGGCACGCATGCACCAACCCACCCCCAGATTGAATTTAGGTATTGCCTTAAGAAATGTAGCTAATTCCGCTTTAGATATTTCTGATGGCCTCTTGGGCGATCTGAGACACATCCTCAAACAATCAAACAAAGATGCAGAAATCTTTTTAGACCGAATTCCAAAATCCAACACGCTACTCAAACAATCACAAACCATCCAGAATCAGTACACTGCGAGTGGTGGAGATGATTACGAGCTGTGCTTTACTGTCCCCAGTAGCAAACGGGATGTCATTACCAAAATAAGTGCAGACCTAAATCTTCCACTCACTCAAATTGGTAGCATCAAATCCATGCAACACTCAGCACCTGAGATATGCATCATCGATAGCGATGGGAAAGAATTAAATTCTCAGCAAGCAGGTTTGCTGCTGAAATCTTTTGATCACTTCGCATGAATACACAAACCAATTCACCAGACTCCTCCATGTTGACTCCAAATCTCAAGTGGGTATTTAGCAAACCCAGCCGCGCCCTGGCGTTCGGTATGGGTAGTGGTTTGGCGCCATTTGCACCTGGTACCGTCGGAACTCTCTGGGCCTGGGCTGCATTCTTGATAGGCGAATATTTTCTATCTACTGAAGCTTGGTTATGGGTCATCGGAATTGGAATATTGCTGGGCTGTTGGATCTGCGGACAAGTCAGTGAGGAGTTAGGAAAAAAAGATTTTGGTGGCATTGTGTGGGATGAAATAGTTGCATTCTGGCTCGTATTGATTTTCATCATGCCAGCAAGCCTATGGATACAAATTTTGGCTTTTGCACTCTTCCGATTTTTTGATGCGGTCAAGCCAGGTCCGATTGGAATGATTGATCGACACTTTAAACATTTAGAAGGTGGCGATAATTCCTCTCCATCCAATTTTGGTTTAATACTTTGGCGCGGCTTCGGAATTATTGCCGACGATTTAGCTGCAGCATTTTTCACCCTACTCACCATGACGCTTTTACTTATTGGATTGAGCTATATCTCATGAAAAATAATAACGATCCTCAGCATGAACTAGCGAGAGCTGTTGCCCTACTTCTCATGGGTCGAGGTTGGAAAATTGCCTTAGCTGAATCCTGTACCGGCGGCCTTGTCTGCGCAACCCTGACGGATTTAGCAGGCTCAAGCGATTGGCTTGAGCGAGGCTACATCACCTATAGCAATGCCGCAAAATCCGAATGCTTAGATGTTCCAGCAGAAACAATTGAATCTTTTGGCGCAGTAAGTGAGCCAGTTGCTAAAGCGATGGCTGAGGGGGCACTACGCAATGCAAACGTCAATGCCGCCATCTCCATCACTGGCATCGCTGGCCCAACAGGTGGCTCACCTGAAAAACCAGTTGGCACTGTCTGCTTTGGCTGGGCAATTAAAGAGAGCATTGGAAATGATGTAATCAATACCGCCACACTGACCAGGCATTTCAACGGTGATCGTCAAATCGTGCGGGAACAAGCCCGCGACTTTGCGCTCTCTCAATTTCTGGAATTGATCAAACCCAAAAACGCCTAACAAGGTAGCGCTACAGAATTAGCGTGAGCTTAACCAACCCTTGTGGCGGAAGTAGCCCAATGGAATCATCGCTGAAATCACCATAGAAATAATGGCAACTGGATAACCCCAAGTCTGTTCTAGCTCAGGCATGTAGCGGAAGTTCATGCCCCACACACTAGCTAATAAAGTAGGTGGCATTAAGGCAACTGATACCACCGAGAAGATCTTGATGATCTTACTTTGGTTCAAATTAATAAAACCGACTGTCGCATCCATCAAGAAGTTAATCTTATCGAACAAGAACGCGGTATGGTTTTCCAGTGAATCAATGTCTCTCAAAATCTGACGCGCTTCTTCTTGCTGCTCGTCGGACAATAATTTGCTACGCATTAAGAATGACAAAGCACGACGGGTATCCATTACATTGCGACGAATGCGTCCGTTCGTATCTTCTTCCTTAGCAATTGTTTCGAGCACTTCTTCTGCATCGTTATCAGTGATGTCATCTTGCAGTACGCGCTTACCTGCTTGCTCAAGGTTTTCATAAACCTCTTCCAAAGCATCGGCGGAATACTCAGCATCGGTGGAATACAAGTCCAGCAAAACGTCTTTTGCATTACTCACTGAACCTGGGCGCAAACGGGCGCGCAAACGCACCAAGCGGAAAACCGGTAAATCTTCATCATGAATAGAGAACAAAACTTGCTTGGTCATCACGAAAGCGACTCGCACGTTACGAGAAGTTTCTTCTTCATCCAATAGGAAATCGGTACGAATATGGAGGTGGCCGTCATCTGCCTCGAAATAACGCGCAGAAGCTTCTAAGTCACCCAAATCATCTAATTCAGGCAAAAGAACGCCAAAAGCCTCTTTAATCCATAGGAGCTCTTCCTCTTCAGGGTCAACAACGTCGATCCAGATAGGGTTGGAGTATTGCAACAATTCATTGCGATCTTCCACTTGCTCTTGAGAGAGGCGGCCATTTTGCAGGACGAACAAGTTGATCATGGTGAACTCCTAAGGAATGGTCGCTAGTTTATCCTATAGCTCATGACAGTTTCACTAAAATAAGCTTAATCCCAATGAACTCCAGTCCAAATACCTTTACCCAACAACTCCAGTCCGCATGGGCTTCCCAAGGCAGTATGTTGTGTGTGGGCTTTGATCCAGATCTTAAGCGCTTGCCCACTGCATTTCAGGGTAAGCCTGAGGGGATTTTTGAGTTCTGCCGCGAGATCGCTGATGCCACCGCGGATACTGTTTGCTCCTTTAAGCCCCAGTTCGCCTACTTCGCCTCTCAAAGAGCCGAAGCTCAACTAGAAAAACTGACTCGATACCTCAAAGATAAATATCCCCATATCCCCGTCATCCTGGACTCCAAGCGTGGGGATATCGGTAGTACAGCAGACCACTATGCATTAGAAGCCTTTGAGCGCTACGGTGCAGATGCGGTGACCGTGAACCCCTACATGGGCTTTGACACAATCGAGCCCTACCTAAAGCACGCTGGCAAGGGCGTGATTGTTTTATGCCGCACCTCAAATCCAGGAGGCTCTGACCTTCAGTTCTTGAATGTGACCCCCAATGGCGAACCGCTTTACCTGCATATTGCCAAGCTGGCCGCACAGAAATGGAATAGCTCCGGTCAAATTAGCCTCGTAGTTGGCGCAACCTTCCCTGAAGAAATTGCCAAAGTACGTGCGATTGTGGGTGAGATGCCTTTGCTTATTCCGGGTATCGGCGCCCAAGGCGGCGATATCGATGCCACTATTGAGGCTGGCGGCATTCCCAATAAACCAGGTACCGGCATGATGATTAACTCTTCTAGAGCAATCTTATACGCAAGCTCAGGCAATGATTTTGCTGAAGTAGCCAGAAAAGTAGCCATCACAACGAGAGATGCATTGAGAGCTGCAGCTAGTAAATAAAAAGGAGTTGGGTCAAGTTACGGCAGACCTATCGCGCTTTTGGTTTTGGGGTGGGCGTTAAAGCCACTCTATCCATGTTTTCCAAAATAAAGTCTTGTCTTGTAGGGAAATGAATATTGGCTTTGCGGCAGTACTGCGCTTTGTCGAAACACTTTGGAGCTGGTAATGCAGAGGCTAATGCTGCCGCCTGTTCGCGATCAAGCGATGCTGGCTTCACTCCATAGTAATGTTGAGAGGCAGCGCCAATGCCAAAGATGCCCTCACCCCACTCTACTGAATTGAGATAAATCTCGAACAGCCTCTGCTTAGACAGTATTACTTCAAGCAGGCCCGTAATAATCAGCTCCTGAGCTTTGCGAAAATAATTCTGCTCTGAAGAGAGGAAAAGATTCTTCGCTAGTTGCTGGGTAATTGTGGAACCACCACGTAAAGCAGTTTTGGCTTTACCGCCATTTTGATTTAGCTGTGAATTTTTAGCCCATGCCTTTTGCATATCCTCCACTCGCACACCCATATGCTGAAAGAAGATGTCATCTTCACTCACCAAAACCGCACGTTTGAGATTAGCCGCGATTTTGTCGTAAGGAACCCAAGAAGACTGTACCGGGCAAGACCAAGACAAGCCACAAAGCCGCCAACGCTCCGCCCTCTGAAATGCAGTGCTACTTGGATCTAGCACTACCCACAATCCAATCTGAATGACAAAGTACATTTGCATGGCAACAAAACCACCCAGCAAACATTTCAGAAGATAAGAAAGCCAGCGCATCGAAGCTTAGCTAGAAACTATGAAGTGCGAAGCTCTGCCAATACGGCGCGAGGATCAATCGCATCAGCAAGCGTAGCGCCATGCCAAATCAAGAAGGCGTCAGCAGCCTGCTCTACTAGCATGCCCAAGCCATCGCTTACCCGTGCACCGCGATGTAATGCTTGTTGCATAAACGCAGTAGCTTTGCCGTAGACCATGTCATAGCCAAAAGATTTTGGAGTAAAAATATTGCTTGCCGCCACATCACTAATTGGTGATGCGTCAGATAGACCAGCAGCAGTGGCATTAATAATGAGATCAAAAGGAGATGTAGTCTTCCCAGCATCTTCAAGATCACTTAAAGAAACTGACCGTAATGCAACACCCAGTGAGCCAGCCAAGCTACCAAACAAGCGAACCAATTCATCAGCCTTGGCATTGGATCGATTGGCAATCATTAATTCTTTCGGCAATTGCTCTAGCAATGGACCCAGCACCCCACGCGAAGCACCACCTGCCCCCAATAATAGAATTCGGGAGCCTTTAATCTGAATGCCCTGTGCTAATAGGTCTCTGACTAAACCAGACCCATCGGTGTTGTCACCAAAGATTTTTCCATCTTCAATACGCAAAGTATTTACAGCGCCAGCCAGCTGCGCACGCGGCGTTAATACATCTGCCAGTGCCTGGGCATCCAACTTAAATGGAACAGTGACATTCATACCTTTACCGCCAGCAGCAAAGAAAGATTGCGCAGCGGTTTTAAATTCATCAAGCGCAGGCTGCAAACGTCCATAGTACATTTTTTGATGTGACTGCTCAGCGAACCGTTTATGAATAGCAGGCGATTTGCTGTGTGAGATCGGATTACCCGCGACCGCATAGACGTCCACACCAGGAAATTGAGTGGGATCGGTATGCAACTCAGCGGAAGTAGCTTGACTCATAGTGACTACAGGATAAGCGAAATTGATTGATGCCTGCTGAATTAAGGACGCAAATCCAAGCGATCGGATCCATCTCTTGTGAAATCAAAAGTCGACACCCAATCCAGGATATCAATCTGATTGCGCATTTCCACAGGGAAAACTCCAAAGGGAGCGGAAGCTCGAACAATCGCTAAGGCCTGGCGATCTAACTCAGGATTGCCAGAGCTGCGCCCAATACTTAAGCCATCTTTACCCTGGCCATTATTGGCAATGCGTCCTTGCGCATCTACACTCACCACAATCACTAAGCTGCCATACAGCGGCCTACCATTAGCCCGTGGGAAAAATGCGCTTCCATAAGCCTCAATCTTTTGACGCATAGCATCGTAATACTGCGCAAAGACAACCGCCTTCGTACTAGCTCCCGTCAAGACCTTACGACGAGGCTCTCGGCCATTGACTTGCAAACGCTTCGCTAACTCAGCTTCTAAAGAATTCAACTGCGACATGGTTTTTTTCTCATCACCACTTTTGCGACCACCCGCTAGTGCCCGATCTGCTTCGAGCTTGGCCAGCATTTGTTTTTGTTGTTTCTCCAAAACTTCAAGGCGAGCATCTGCACCAAGCCTTGCTCGGTGTAATGCGCTTGCATCCTGGTTAGGGGTATTGCCGCCCCCATGCAAATCTGCCTGAGCTAATTTATTCGCCTGCTTAGGCGCTACCTGATTGCTAGCATTGACTAAGACAACGCTTAGGGGCGTATTTAAACGACGATTCTCTATTTCTCCCATCCCCCAGCGAAACGATAAAAAGATCAGGTGGGCCAAAATCGAGAGTCCTAAGGCATAGCCAAATGGGTAGCGGCGCCAACTACCATCTAAACGAGTAACTAACTGAGTCAGCTTAGGTGGGATTTGCATCACTCTCAGGTACTTCTGGTGTTTCGATATGAAGCACTCGTACTCCCGCAGTGAGCTGCAGAAGATCCACATCAGCAATACTCACTTCAGCTCGAGTCATACGTGGGTGGGTAGCCAACTCTGGAACCGGTAGATGCAATGGCACGGGCTCTACTCGGGACATACCCTCCTTAAGATGTCTCACAAAGACTTGCTTAGGAGCTTCACCCTGAGCAACCCAGCGCAAGCACCAATATTTCTCAAGGCGATCCTGGTATTCACCGTAAGCTGAATAGCAAGCTTCAAAATCGGCGGCAATACCCATTAAAGCGGCATCTCGAGGTGGGAATGGTGCCACCATCTTGGCAGTGATGCCATGCTTAGCTATCGAAATCAACTGCCACTGATTCACTAAATCTGAATAACGACGCAGTGGTGAAGTGCACCAGGCGTAGTAATCCAAGCCCAATCCTTCATGAGGACCAGGGGTGGTCTGCATACGTGTACGCAAAGGACCCCAGCCCTTTTGAGTGCGGAACAAACCAGGTATCCCATGATCTGCCAACAAACGCCCTGAAGCGCTATTGCAATAAATCATCCACTCAGCAACGATGGTATCTAAGATCGAACCGCGTTGGCGCGGAGTAATTTCTACCCGCTGTGAACCATCAATTTCTTTGATTTGAAAATGAAAGTCTCTCGCTAAGGCGCTGGGATCCAAGACACCTAATTGCTCCGCACGCAATCCATTTACTACTCGTTGCTCCTGGCGCCCTGCATGCAATAGCTTTGCTGCGGCCCACAGCACACCGAGCTCTTGACGATACGCATAGTCAGACGATTCATCAGCCAGACTTTCTTCCGTTACTAGATGCTCTAAATTCTCTAAGCGTAGATTTGCTCCCATAGGGACCATCTCAGCACGCAACTGCAGCGTCTCTTTGTCTACGACTCCAACCGCATCGATGTCCACATAAATCGATAAAGCTGGGCGAGCGGCACCCTCATCCAATGAGAACTGCGAAATCACTGTGTCGGGCAACATCGTAATCTTGTCGCCAGGGAAATACACCGTAGACATACGAGTGCGCGCGACCTTATCTAAAGCGTCATCCTTAGTGATCACCAAACCAGGCGCTGCGATATGAATGCCAATACGATGCCCACCACCCTCAAGAGCAGTCACCGATAAAGCGTCGTCAATTTCAGTAGTACCTGAATCATCAATTGAGAAGGCAGTCACTTCAGCTAAAGGTAATTCTGAAATAGCGGCATCTAATGCAGCTTGCTCAACAACCAAACTCTGGTCATGTTCAGCGCCCCGAGGGAAGTGCGCCTTTAAGAACATCCCCTGGTGATATTGCAAAGGTGAATCAATCGCACCACAACGGATCATCAATTGGGCAGGTGATTCTCCTGATTCAGTACAGGCAGCAATCAATGCTTTGTAGGCAGTGGTATTTTTATCCGGAGAAAACAGAAGTTGATTTGCTTGAGGCTGAAGTGTTTCTGGAAACACGCCCGCTATCAACTCCTTTTGCCATGCAGCCTGTTGCTCTAATTCTTTTTGCTTGCGCTCGAGCGCAGCCAGACCAGCCTGCAGCTGCTCTAACGGCGCCCTTTGAAAACGCCCACGCCCTTTGCGACGAAAGAATACTGGCGCTCCTTGCAGAGCGATAGCTAATGCCGTCTGTTGCGGGATGCTGGCTTGTGCACCAAAGTACTCATGTGCCACATCAACCAAACCAAACTCTTCTTCAGGCGCGCAATCCCATAAGAACTGCAGATCAATCTCCTTAGATAAAGTATTTGCCTCATCCATTAATGCTTGTGGTTCTGGCTTTTCAAAGCGTAGCCAAACTTCTTTGGCTTTTAGTTTGATCTTTTTCCCGGACAGGCTCGTCGCCTGCCAAGATTCAGCATCTCCAGCACCCGAGGCGGACTGGACTGTGGCGACCTTGATGTCACCACCCTCTTCATATAAAAGATGCATGCTTAGAGAGAAATCCCGCCGCTGGCCTCAAGTGCAACGCCATTGACATAGCTAGCTTCATCGCTCGCTAAGAATAAATACACGTTCGCCATTTCTTCTGGAGTACCTAAGCGGCCTAACCAGCTGCGTCTTTCAATATCTTTCAGAATATTTTCTGGCATGGCTTTGACCATCTCAGTAGCAATAAAGCCTGGGCACACTGCATTTACCCGAATACCTTTTGCACCCAATTCACGCGCCCAAGTTTTAGTAAAACCAATGACACCAAATTTCGTAGCGGAATAATTTGTCTGGCCAAAGTTTCCATAGATACCGACAACACTTGAAGCATTGACGACAGCGCCCTTGCCTGCCTCCAACATGTGCGGCACTACTAATTGCGTGCAATTGAATACACCCTTCAAATTGACATCAATCACCGTATCAAATTGTGCTTCCGTCATTTTGACTAAGCGGGCATCTTGTGTGATGCCCGCATTGTTAATCAAGATATCAATGCGCCCGTGACGTTGCATGATTTGATCAACAGCCGCTTCAATACTTGCGCGATCAGTCACATTCATAACATAGGCTTCTGAGCCTGGAATGAGATCGACTGCAGCCTTCACTGCCTCAGGGTTCACATCTGCAATCATGACTTTCGCACCTTCTTGCGCAAAGCGCTTTGCCGTTGCGAAACCAATGCCTTTTGCGGCCCCAGTAATGATGGCTACTTTATCTTTTAATCTCATGCTCATTGCTTTGCTTTCTTTTGTATTGCGGTCAATATTTTTTGGTGCACGCCACCAAAACCGCCATTACTCATCACCAAAATGTGATCTCCTGGCTTTGCTTCATTTGCAACCGCCTTAACCAAAGCGGATAGGTCATCAAAGGCTGCAGCACGATCGTCACTCTTTGTATTTAATGGGGCTAAAACTTCGTTTAAATCCCAACCCAAAGAATCTTTACCGGCACTAGCGCCATAAGCAAAAATCTTGTCGGCCGCCTCCAGACTATTGGGTAGCTGAGCTTTCATCACTCCGAGTTTCATCGTATTAGAACGTGGCTCCAGCACCGCCAAAATTCGGGACTCACCCACACGTCGACGCAATCCATCTACCGTAGTAATAATCGCTGTGGGGTGATGTGCAAAATCATCGTAGACCGTCACTTCATTTGCTACACCAATTGTTTCTAAACGGCGCTTCACATTTTTGAACTCAGCAAGCGCACGCGCTGCATCAGTCGGTGCAATGCCAATGTGATTTGCGGATGCAATGGCTGCCAATGCATTGAGTTGATTGTGTCGGCCCATGACGCCGGAGTCCGGAGCCCATGCAACCGTTGTAAGCTCTTTGCCATCTTGCAAAACAATGAAGCCATCCGCCGCTTGAGAAATTAAAGACCAGGCATTGTTTTTATCTTGCCCAAACTTTTCAACAGGCGCCCAAGCACCTCGCGCGATCACCCTCTCCAGAGCGGGCTCTTCACCATTGACCACAACAAGACCATTACCCGGTACCGTACGTACCAAATGATGAAACTGTGTTTCGATTGCAGCAAGATCAGCAAAGATATCAGCGTGATCAAACTCAAGATTATTTAATAACGCAGTGCGCGGACGATAGTGAACAAACTTACTACGCTTATCAAAAAACGCGGTGTCGTATTCATCTGCTTCGATCACAAAGTATTTACTCTCACCTAAGCGAGCAGATACCGTGAAATTCAATGGCACTCCACCAATTAAATAACCCGGCTTGTAGTCATTGAATTCTAAAATCCACGCCAACATGGCAGAGGTGGTTGTTTTACCGTGCGTACCAGCCACAGCCAATACATGTCTATCAAACAATGCTTGCTCACCTAGCCACTGTGGTCCAGATGTGTAAGGAAGTCCCTGATTAAGAATGGCTTCCATCAACGGATTGCCACGAGAAACGACGTTGCCGATTACAAATAAATCCGGCATCGTCTCAAACTGTAATAATTGGTCGGGCGAGAATCCCTCGATGAGCTCAATGCCCTGCGCCTCAAGCTGAGTACTCATTGGTGGATACACGTTGGCATCACAGCCAGTTACACGATGTCCGGCCTGCCGAGCGATTGCGGCAATGCCGCCCATGAAAGTACCGCAAATGCCCAAGATATGAATATGCATTGGGGAATTTTAGCTAAGGAGTAGCAATGAACCGAAGACAGTGGATTAGCATCATCGCAATTAGTCTCGCAGCGCTCGTTGCGGGAGTCCTCACTTCGCAATGGATTTACAAAACAGGTCTCGCAAGTGACCCCGCTATCAAAGCCTTTTTTGCCAACCCATGGCAAACGCCTGATGGAAAATCAGCTGATACTGAACAATGGCGAGGAAAAGTCCTGGTAGTGAACTTTTGGGCCTCTTGGTGCCCTCCATGTGTTGAAGAAATGCCGACTTTAGACAAATTGCAGGCGGAGTTTAAGGCTCAAAATGTCTTATTTGTCGGCATCGGTATCGATTCACCCTCTAATATTCGCGAATTCCTAGAAAAAACCCCAGTTTCTTATCCTATCGTCATTGGCGGGCTAGAGGGCAGTAATTTATCCAAGCAAATGGGGAATAGCCAAGGCGCCCTTCCATACACCATCATCATTAATACCCAAGGTAAAGCTACAAGCAGCAAATTAGGCAAGATAAGCGAAGAAGAGCTCAGAAAAGCCATTAAATCGGCTTTATAAGATATTTTAAATGCCATTGAGCATTCAGAATATGGGTAAGAATTAGGCATTTCTTACCCAAACCTTGCAATATCTGCTCTTAAAATCCTAAAAATTGCTGATTGATGGTCCATTTTTTGGACTTCTCACCAGAGTCTGGGGGTATACTTTCCCAGTACTTGGTGAAGAGGATTCTTCATGAAGTACACAGTTTTAGAGAAGCACTTTATTAACGTAATTAAACCTAACTGCCTCTAAAAATATCGATTTATGTCGAAAAATACTTCAATTCTCGTTATCCAAGGCCCCAACCTCAATCTGTTGGGCACCCGTGAGCCAGAGGTTTACGGTAAAACCACCTTAGAAGATATTCATACAAAGCTTGGCACGATCGCCAAGTCTCACTCTGTCGATTTATCCACCTTCCAAAGTAATCACGAAGGCGAGCTGATTGACCGAGTTCAAAAGGCCAAACAAGATGGGGTGGATTTCATCATCATCAATCCGGGTGCCTTTACGCATACTAGTGTTGCCTTACGCGATGCCTTGGCTGGGGTTGCTATCCCATTCACGGAAGTTCATCTATCCAATATTCATCAGCGTGAAGAATTCCGCAAACACTCTTATCTATCCGATATCGCTACTGGCGTGATCTGTGGATTGGGAGCGATTGGATACGAATTAGCCTTGCAGGCAGCAATTGCGCGTTTGCAAAAATAAAGATTAATTAAGAATTACAAGAGAGGAAGCCTTTCCATGGACTTGAGAAAACTAAAAACCCTAATCGACCTCGTTTCTGAATCAGGAATTTCTGAATTAGAAGTGAATGAAGGTGAAGATCGTGTTCGCATTGTGAATGCCGGATCTCCAGCTCCTGCCGGTCAAGTGGTTTACGCTAATCCAGCACCGGTTCAGGCAATGCAAGCCGCTCCTGCAGCTACACCAGCTGTTGCTGCACCAGCTGCCGAAGAAGCGCCTGCTGAAACTGGCTTTGTAGCTCGCTCACCAATGGTGGGAACCTTCTATCGCGCTCCAAATCCTGAGTCTCCAGACTTTGTCAAAGTTGGCGATACAGTCAAAGTTGGTCAAACGCTGTGCATCATTGAAGCAATGAAGCTCCTCAACGAGATCGAATCTGAGCAAGCCGGTGTCATCAAGCAAATTCTGTGTGAAAACGGCCAAGGTGTTGAGTTTGATCAGCCGCTATTCATCATCGCTTAATAGATCTCCCTTAGATCTACTCCAATCCACTGTTACTTAACTCAGAGCCGACATGTTCGATAAGATTCTGATTGCCAATCGCGGAGAAATTGCTCTCCGTATCCAACGCGCATGTCGCGAGTTGGGAATTAAAACTGTGGTGGTGTTCTCAACCGCAGATAAAGAAGCCAAATACGTGAAGCTTGCAGACGAAGCTGTCTGCATCGGGCCTGCCCCCTCACCACTAAGCTACCTCAATATGCCCGCCATCATTTCTGCGGCGGAAGTAACGGATGCTGAAGCGATTCACCCAGGCTATGGCTTTCTCTCTGAGAATGCCGACTTTGCTGAACGTGTTGAGAAATCAGGTTTTGCATTCATTGGCCCAACTGCTGCCTCAATTCGCCTGATGGGCGATAAGGTTTCAGCTAAGCGCGCCATGATCAAAGCGGGCGTTCCTTGCGTTCCTGGATCTGAAGGCGCATTGCCTGACAATCCAAAAGAAATTATTGCTACCGCAAAAAAGGTGGGTTACCCAGTCATCATTAAAGCTGCAGGCGGTGGTGGCGGTCGCGGTATGCGCGTAGTACACACCGAAGCCGCATTACTAAATGCTGTCAACATGACCAAAGAAGAAGCAGGTCGCGCTTTCGGCAACCCAGAAGTCTATATGGAGAAGTTTCTTGAGAAGCCACGCCACGTAGAGATCCAGATTTTGGCCGACACCCATGGCAATGCCATTTGGTTAGGTGAGCGTGACTGCTCAATGCAACGTCGCCACCAAAAAGTGATTGAAGAAGCTCCAGCACCGGGCATTGATCGTCGCTTGATTGCAAAGATTGGTGAGCGCTGTGCAGAAGCTTGTAGAAAAATTGGCTACCGTGGCGCTGGTACCTTCGAATTCTTGTACGAAGATGGTGAATTCTTCTTTATTGAGATGAATACCCGCGTTCAAGTGGAGCACCCAGTCACCGAAATGATTACTGGGGTGGATATTGTTCAGGAGCAAATTCGTATTGCTGCAGGCTTAAAACTCAGCTATCGCCAGAAAGACATTGTTTTCCGTGGTCACGCCATTGAATGTCGTTTGAATGCAGAAGATCCGTTTAAGTTCACACCAAGCCCAGGAAAAATTGGTTCGTTCCACATGCCAGGTGGCCCTGGAATTCGTGTCGACTCACATGCCTACAGTGGTTATGTTGTGCCATCTAATTACGATTCCATGATCGGTAAGCTGATTTCTTACGGCAATACTCGCGAACAAGCGATTCGTCGTATGCAAATTGCGCTCTCTGAAATGGTGATTGATGGCATTACAACCAACGTACCTCTACATCGCGAACTCATGCTCGATCCGAACTTTATAGAGGGCGGCACCAGCATTCACTATCTGGAACATCGCCTCGAAGAGCAAGCCGCCAGTCGCGGCAAGCCTTAAGCTCTAGGTCAATTGATGTCGATTTGGAATCAGCATGTCCTATCGTGAACTCGTTTTCACGGTACCCGCAGAAATTGCAGAGCCTTTAGGTGACGCATTGCTGGAGGTGGGCGCACTCTCCGTCACCGTTGAAGATGATGCTGCTGGTGGTTACGATGAAAATCCACTTTATGGCGAGCCAGGCCTCTCACCGGAAGTTCAGGCTTGGGATCGCTCTTCAGTAACCGCCTTATTTAATCCAGAGATTGATGATTCGGATGCGGTGAACTTCATCCCCGAGCTCCTCGCATCGCTCAAAGAGGCAGGATTCAGTCTTCCAGCTCCGCAAGAAAAAATTGTTGAAGAACAAGACTGGGTTCGATTAACGCAAAGTCAATTTGCCCCAATCCAAATTGGTAAGCGTATTTGGGTAGTGCCCTCTTGGCATGAAGCACCTACTGACCCGAATGCAATTTGCTTAGCAGTTGATCCTGGTCTGGCGTTTGGTACTGGCAGCCACCCCACTACGCACCTTTGCTTACTTTGGCTTGAACAAAATACGCAACTTTCAAATCAAAGCTTGCTTGATTACGGCTGTGGATCTGGAATTCTGGCCATTGCCGCCGCAAAACTGGGATGCAAACCAGTTGTGGGCACTGACATCGATCCACAAGCCATGGTTGCAGCTCGCTGCAATGCAGAAATCAACAATACGACCATTCGTTTCGTTCTGCCCAATGAAAATGCTCCAGAACTTGCTGCGGAAACTAAATATGACATCGTGATGGCGAATATTTTGGCCAACCCACTACAAGTTTTAGCGCCAGCTTTGGTAAACAAGATGCGTCCAGGTGGAAAAATCGTTCTCTCAGGTGTTCTTGCACGTCAAGCAGAGGAAGTTATTGCAACTTATAGCCAGTGGTTAACTCTTTCAGTTTGGAAAGAAAGTGAAGGTTGGGTCTGCTTGCATGGCACGCTAGCTGAACAGACTGATAAAGCGAGCTTGACCGCTAAAAACACAGAGACTTCAGTGCCGGCTCAAAAAAAAAGTCTTAAATTAATCTTTCTTAGTCTTTTTTTCCTCTTGCTCATTATTTTCGGCGAGCATCTCTCTAGAAATTCCCTACTACCAACCTTAGCAACGCGTGTTGATGGCAGCTCTTCTGTGATTGCAACAAGTAGTTTTTCTCTTTTACAGAAGTTGGATGAGCAATTGTGTCGTGCACTAGGGTGCGTAAATCGCTCTGTAAGCAATTTTGCCGCTTGGAAAATAACTGCAGTCACCCTTTCGCCTGAAAACGCGCGAGAGGGGCTTAAAAACGTTTTAAACCAATCCGTACTGCAAGTTGAAATACAAAATCGTCTTGCAATCCCTGTTTTATTCCCAAATTTAGAAATTTCTCTCACCGATGCAGAGGAATCGGAGATTAAAACGATCCAATTTACCCCCCAAGAATGGTTGCCGACACCTTGGCAAGAATCGCATCCTGATTTTTTACGTCAAGGCGCTCCTTCTGGTGAAATCTTTTCATCTGCATTGCCGATTTCCCTCCCGCAAAATGCAGCAGGCTATCGCGTCAGAATTTTTTACCCTGAAAAATAGACTCCTAACTCCAATTCACACTCATTCCAATTGATTATTATTAGAAAGTAATTATTTATGGCCAGCTTGATCTGCGGTTCTATCGCTTACGACACCATCATGAACTTTGAAGGCAAATTTGCCGATCAAATTCTGCCAGAGCAGATTCACATCCTGAATGTCGCATTCCTAGTCCCTACAATGCGCCGTGAATTTGGTGGCTGTGCAGGCAATATTGCTTACAACCTAAGCTTACTTGGTGGCGACCCTATCATCATGGCAACGGTAGGTGGTGATGCAGCGCCATATCTTGATCGCCTCAAGCAACTCAAAATTGATGCAACGCACATTCGTCAAATTGAACAAGCATTCACCGCTCAGGCGATGATTACTACCGATCAAGCCAATAATCAAATTACCGCTTTTCACCCTGGTGCAATGGGTGAATCCCACCTAAACCAAGTTTCTACTGTGGTTGCCGAACGTAGCAAGAATGCTAAAGGCGCAGCAAAATTCGGCATCGTTGCCCCAGATGGTCGCCAAGGAATGTGGGAGCACTGCCATCAATTAGCTGAAGCAGATATTCCATTTGTATTTGATCCGGGCCAGGGTTTGCCCATGTTTAACGGTCCAGAACTGCTAGAACTCGTAGATATTGCAAGCTACCTCGCTGTAAATGATTACGAAGGTGAAATGCTTTCCCAAAGAACAGGTCTGAGCTTGGCAAAAGTGGCTGAGAGAGTAAAAGCATTGATCGTTACCAAGGGTGCTGAAGGTGCAGACATCTACTTTGAAGGTAAATGCATTGCGATTCCGCCAGTACCAGCAGCCAAAGTGGTTGATCCGACCGGTTGTGGTGATGCATTCCGAGGTGGACTGCTTTTTGGATTAGAAAATGGCATGGACTGGGAAACTACTGGTCGATTAGCCAGCTTAATGGGTTCAATCAAAATTACCCACCAGGGACCACAAAATCACCAAATGAGCAAAGATGAAATCGCGGCTCAATTCAAATCAGCGTTTGGATTTACCCTCTAAAGCCAATAATTCTTAAAAGTAGCAATAAAAAAGGGATCTCGTGAGAGATCCCTTTGAACTTCACACGTCTACAATCAGAGCTTATGGGCGTGTGCCAGTTGGGAAGGGCCAAGCAGCAGCAGGATTCAACGTTGTTGAAGCGGCAGCTTTTTTAGCCACGGGCTTTTTTACAGCTTTGCCCGCTTTCTTCGCAGCAGGCTTACTTACTTTTTTTTTGCTACTTTACGAGCTACTTTTTTAGCAGCAGGCTTCTTAGCAGCAGCTTTGCGAGCTACTTTCTTAGCAGCAGGCTTCTTTTTAGCTACTTTCTTAGCAGCAGGCTTCTTAGCAGCAGCTTTTTTAGCTACTTTCTTAGCAGCAGGCTTCTTCTTAGCTACTTTTTTAGCAGCAGGCTTCTTAGCAGCTACTTTCTTAGCAGCAGGCTTCTTCTTAGCTACTTTTTTAGCAGCAGGCTTCTTAGCAGCTACTTTTTTCTTTGCAGCTGGTTTCTTTGCAGCAACTTTTTTCTTGGCGATTGCCATAGTAATGCTCCTTCACGTGAGGATTAATACAAACTACCGATTAAGAAGACCCGACCTATTCATTTCCGCCTGGTTTTGCAACCATTTGGAGCCGACGAGCGAGCCATTCATCGGCGCGCGGCTTGATACTAAGTGCTGCACGCTAATGAATCCTGGAAAAAAAGCCGTGGCCCCAAAGGACAACGGCTTCTTAAATTTGCTGGAAAAAACGGAGAGAATAGCCCAGACACCCTTGGACAAGGGTTTTCGGATTTGAGTCTGGTTTTGCTGACTTTTAAAACTATCCAACCGTCTAATCTCCTATTTAGCCGGCCATGCGCTTTTAACTAACTACTTATTCCCAACTTAGCGCACCGCCAGTTTGATACTCAATAACGCGTGTCTCAAAAAAGTTTCTCTCTTTTTTCAGATCAATCATTTCTGACATCCATGGGAATGGATTCTCTTCATTTGGGAACATCGCGTCAAGTCCTATTTGCAAACATCTGCGATTACAGATGTATCTTAGGTACCCTTTGAACATCGGCGCGTTCAATCCAAGCACTCCGCGAGGCATCGTATCCTCTGCATAACGGTACTCTAATTCAACTGCTTTTTCGAAGATAGCTTTGATCTCGTCTTTGAACGCAGAAGTCCATAACTGCGGGTTCTCCAGCTTGATTTGATTAATTAAATCAATACCAAAATTGCAGTGCATAGACTCATCGCGAAGGATGTATTGATACTGCTCAGCAGCACCCGTCATTTTGTTTTGACGACCCATTGCAAGTATTTGCGTAAAACCAACATAAAAGAACAAACCTTCCATTACGCAGGCAAAAACGATCAACGATTTGAGCAACATTTGATCGGTTTCTAATGTGCCGGTTTTGAAATTAGGATCAGTCAAGACATCAATAAATGGAATTAAGAACTGATCTTTGGCACGAATAGACTCAATTTCGTTGTACGCATTAAAGATTTCGCTCTGGTCTAAACCCAAAGATTCCACGATATATTGGTATGCGTGAGTATGAATTGCCTCTTCAAACGCCTGGCGCAATAGATATTGACGGCATTCTGGGGCGGTAATGTGGCGATAAGTACCCAAAACAATATTGTTAGCCGCCAAAGAATCCGCAGTTGTGAAGAAACCAAGGTTGCGCTTAATGATGCGACGCTCATCTTCAGTTAAGCCATTTGGATCTTTCCAAAGCGCGATATCGCGATTCATATTGATCTCTTGTGGCATCCAATGGTTTGCACAACCAGCTAAATATTTCTCCCAAGCCCACTTGTATTTAAATGGCACCAACTGATTCACGTCAGTCTTGGCATTAATTACACGCTTATCAGCAGCGTTGACGCGCATAGCTGCGCCACCAGATAAAGCTGCGCTCGCAGTTGCTGCAGGTGCAGCAACTTGAGGGGCAATTGCGACCTCGTCTGCTTGTGGGCGCTGCGGCGCTGCCACAACTGGTTGCTGTGCGAGACCTGCTTTCGCTAGTGCCGGTGCAACTTCTTCTTCCCAATTCAACATAACAATCTCCTAAATTCTTTTCTTTTATAAATCAGCAAGCAAATACTTACTGACAAGCTTCACATTCTTCAAATCCAGCATCACCCGGGCGCATTGTGCAGGCAGGGCCATCCAATTCTTGCGCTGCTGATGCATCTGTACCATTTACGCCGCCACCGCTGGATACCGCATTCAGCTGCCCACTAGCAACAGTTGATTTCTCAACGTGCGTTGCAGCCATTGTGCGGAGGTAGTACGTAGTTTTCAGACCGCGCAACCAAGCCAACTTGTATGTGTCGTCCAATTTCTTGCCAGATGCACCACCCATGTAGATGTTGAGTGACTGCGCTTGGTCAATCCACTTCTGACGACGTGAAGCAGCTTCAACCAACCAACTTGGCTCCACTTCAAATGCAGTGGCGTACAAATCACGCAAATCTTGCGGAACACGATCAATCTTGGACAAAGTACCGTCAAAGTACTTCAAGTCTGCAATCATGACTTCATCCCAAAGGCCGCGATCTTTCAAATCACGTACCAAGTACTCGTTTACTACGGTGAACTCACCTGAAAGGTTAGATTTCACAAACAAGTTCTGGAATGTCGGCTCGATACAAGCTGATACACCAATAATATTAGAAATCGTTGCAGTTGGTGCAATCGCTACACAGTTGGAGTTGCGCATACCGTGCTGCTTGATGCGGGCACGTAAACCATCCCAATTCATTGTGGAAGAACTATCTACCTCAAGGTAGCCACCGCGCTCTGCCGCCAACAAGGCTACTGAGTCTTGTGGAAGAATGCCGCGATCCCACAACGAACCTTTGTATGTACTGTAAACGCCACGCTCTTCAGCTAACTCATTAGATGCTTGGTAAGCGTAGTAGCACACTGCTTCCATAGATGAATCCGCAAACTTCACTGCCTCATCGCTAGCGTAAGGAATGCGTTGCATATGCAAGCAATCCTGGAAGCCCATGATGCCCATACCAACTGGACGATGCTTCAAGTTGGAGTTACGCGCTTTAGCAACAGCATAGTAGTTGATATCAATCACGTTATCCAGCATACGCATTGCAGTGCGAATTGTTTTCTGGAGCTTCTCGTGATCCAAAATCATCTTGCCGGATGCATCGGTAGTCATATGCGCTGTCAAGTTCACAGAACCTAAGTTACATACTGCGATTTCACTTTCGTTTGTGTTCAGAGTAATTTCAGTACACAAGTTAGAAGAGTGAACTACGCCGATGTGTTGTTGCGGGCTACGAATATTGCAAGGATCTTTAAATGTGATCCATGGGTGGCCGGTTTCAAACAACATACCCAACATCTTGCGCCACAATTGTTGTGCAGGAATGCGACGGAATGGCTTCAATTCACCAGCATCTGCTTTTTTCTCATAGGCAACGTATGCCTCTTCAAAGGCCTTACCGAATTTGTCATGCAAGTCAGGTGTATTTGAAGGTGAGAATAATGTCCACTCGCCACCTTCCATCACGCGCTTCATAAACAAATCTGGGATCCAGTTAGAAGTATTCATATCGTGCGTACGGCGACGATCATCACCAGTGTTTTTACGCAACTCGAGGAACTCTTCAATATCCAAGTGCCATGTCTCTAGGTACGCACAAACTGCACCTTTACGCTTACCACCCTGGTTCACGGCAACCGCTGTGTCATTCACTACTTTTAAGAAAGGTACAACACCTTGTGACTTACCGTTAGTACCTTTGATATGGCTACCCAAGGCGCGAACGTTAGTCCAGTCATTACCCAATCCACCAGCAAACTTAGACAAGAGTGCATTCTCTTTTAACGCTTCGTAAATGCCGTCAAGGTCATCATCTACCGTTGTTAAGTAGCAGCTTGATAACTGTGGACGTGTTGTCGCTGAGTTAAACAAGGTTGGTGTGCTGGACATGAAATCAAATGTAGACAGGATTTCATAGAATTCGATAGCACGACGCTCACGATCCAACTCATTCAAAGACAAGCCCATTGCAACGCGCATAAAGAATGCTTGTGGCATTTCAATACGGCGATCTTCAATGTGCAAGAAATAGCGGTCATACAAAGTTTGCAAACCGAGGTAGTTGAACTGCAAGTCGCGGCTGGCATTCAAAGCAGCAGCTAAGCGCGGGAGATCAAACTCACGCATGCGTGGATCTAACAGCTCAGCAGAAATACCTTCGTTGATGTACTTAGCAAAATAAGTGCTGTATTCGGATTGCATATCGCCTTGTAAAACTTCGCGGCCTAAAATTTCTTTACGGATTACATGCATCAAGATGCGTGCTGTTACTTGACTGTATGCAGGATCTTTTTCGATCAATGTACGTGAGGCCAAAATTGCGGAGTCATACACTTGCGCCATCGGCACGCCGTCATACAAATTCTTGATGGTTTCAGTGATGATCGGAGTTGCATCAATGTTGTTGCCGAGACCTTCACATGCTGCCTCGATGATGGTGCGCAAGGCAGCCATATCCAACCACTTTTCTACACCGTTGTCAGTTACCTTGATACCTGACTCACCTGCTTGAGTTGCGGCTTGAGTCTCTTGAGTAATACCTTGTTGTGTTGCACGTTCTTGATTACGTTTTTCACGATAAAGAACATAGGCACGAGCAACGTTGTGCTCACCGCTACGCATCAATGCCAACTCAACCTGGTCTTGAATATCTTCAATATGGAAAGTGCCACCATTTGGGCGGCTGCGCAACAAAGCGCGTACTACTGAGTGCGTTAATTGCTCTACTTGCTCGCGAACGCGTGCAGAAGCGGCGCCCTGACCACCGTTCACAGCTAAAAATGCCTTTGTAACTGCAATGGCAATTTTGGATGGCTCAAATGCTACTACTGAGCCATTTCGGCGAATGATTTTGTAGTCAGACAACTGGGTGGCCTGGCCGCCACCTACCCCACCAGCTACAAAGCCAGCAGATGGGGCTTGGTTCATGGCTTCGGAGGGTGTCATTCCTGGGTTATTTGTGCCGGCAGTCTGTCCTGCTGTCTGGGGGTTGGCATATGTCATATTTTTCCTGCTTATATATAGTTATTAGGATAAAAAATCGTTAAAAAACAATAGGGTATTGCTGTATTCAAACACTACATCTAGTGTCTCGAAGTGCATTTGACACTAAGTATAGGGAAATATTCTGAATTTAGTAAGACATTTCTCACGAATATTTATAAGTATTTTTCCTAGGTATTCCAACAATTTAGGGGCTATTTTGGTGCGAAATTTTCAGCCCTTTTTAGCTAAAGGGCAAGAAAGTGAGCGGGTGCTCACATACTACTTTAGAGATCTAGCGGGGGTCTAAACCAAAGGGTAGTTTTTTGGCTGGAGTGTTGCTTTTAGTTTGAAACTTTTGCCAACTAAATTGAATCCCGGGATCTGTTTTTCTGCCAGGGGCAATATCACTATGCCCAGCAAATTGAAGATTGGGGTAAACAGCACTTAATTGGGAGCTTAATTTGGCGAGGGCCGAATACTGAATATCTTCAAAAGGATGGTTGCTATCACCCTCTAACTCAATGCCGATCGAGAAATCATTGCACTTTTCGCGACCCATGAAGGATGAAACACCAGCATGCCAGGCCTTGTTTTGGGTGGAGACAAACTGAAAAACCTCACCACTACGTGAAATCAAGAAATGACTAGATACCTTTTGGTCAGCAATTTCTTCAAAATAAGGGTGTAGCGAAGAATCCAACTTGTTTTGGAAAAAATCAACGATAAAGTGGGTGGAACTACGATCCACAAAACCGCTAGGTGGCAAGCTGATGTGATGAATCACAACCAGATCCGGTGCAAGGCCTTCTGGTCGAACATCTTGATTGGGTGAGCTTCGCCAAACGGCAGAACCTATCCAACCCTGAGCATCCAAACTATTCAGGTGCTCTTGAGAGCAATAAAAGCGATCCACTTGTTTGGTTGCCTCAGATTTTGGAAGGTGCACCGAACACTGCTGACACTGGACAATCACCTCTGGCTCAGCAACCTTGCTGTGTTCAGCCTTGATCTTGGCAGCCTGATCCGTATTGAGCTTTGCCTGTTTTTTTCCTTTGATCCAAAGGTACAAAACCCCTGCGCCAGCAAATAGTAGAAGCCACTTAATCACAACGTCATGCTCTCTGAAGAATAACTTCCAAAACAAATCTACTGCCGACATAGGCTAGGAGCAAGGCGGTATAAGCACTTAAGACCCAGCGAACAGCCACGCGACCACGCAAGCCAACACGCCAACGCGCAATCAGAAGGCCAGAGAATAAGAACCAGGAGATCAATGCAAAAATGGTCTTATGATCAAAAACAAGCGGCTTTCCAAATAAGGTTTGCGAAAAGAGTAGACCGGAAAATACGGTCAAGGTGAGAAGCGCAACACCCACGTAGAGCAAATTAAACAGCAGGCTTTCCATTGTCATTAAGGGAGGCAAATCCTCCAGCCAATGCGCTATCCGGCTATTGGGAATAATGGCCAGCTGACGATGCAATGCTCGATCCTGAACACTCATTAACATGGCATGCATCGCAGCCAAACTCAAGAGTCCAACTGAAATAGTGGCAACAATAAAGTGCCCCTTAAACCAAGGGTCAGAGACAGCCTTTGGGGAAATCAGGGTGCCAGAAAAAATGGCGGGCAATGCGGAACAGATCAGCGCAAAACACAAAACCAGCCAGCGCAAACTCGAGATCGGTAAAAACCAAGACTGAAACCAATAAAAAGCGAGACCAACCCAAGCGATCAGCGACAGATCCTGGGCAAAACCAAAAACAAAGCCTTCTGGCGTAAAGACCGAATCGTGCAACTGAATTCCGTGTACCAGCAAAATCAATAGGATGAATGCCTGAACCAAGCCTGTAAAAGCTGGGGATTCAATTTTTCCCTTCGGCCGCGAACTTAAAAAGACCAAAAGAAGCAAATAAAGTGCAGATGGGAGCCATCCCGAGCCTGAGTAACCTAAAATATCCATCTGGAAAGTCTAATCGATAAATGCTAGAGAATCTCACCGACCGCCTATCTCGTGTTGTTAAGACAATGCGGGGGCAAGCTCGCCTTACTGAGGAAAACACTGCAGAAATGCTGCGGGAGATCCGTCTGGCCTTGTTGGAGGCTGACGTTGCGCTTCCTGTCGTTAAATCTTTACTAGAACAAATTAAATTTAAAGCCCTTGGCGAAGAAGTGGTTGGTAGCCTCAGCCCCGGCCAAGCGCTAGTAGGCGTTGTGCAGCGTGAAATTGCTCAAGTCATGCGTGGCGATACTTCTCAAAGTGGTGAACTCAATCTAGCCACCCAACCCCCAGCGGTAATTCTGATGGCTGGCTTGCAGGGTGCAGGTAAAACCACTTCAGTTGGTAAGTTGGCCAAGTTTTTGCAAGAGAAGAAGAAAAAGAAAGTTCTCACCGTTTCTTGTGACGTCTATCGCCCTGCTGCTATCGAGCAGCTAGAAACCGTCAGCAAACAAGTAGGCGCTGAATTCTTCCCTAGCAATATCAATCAAAAACCTAGTGAAATCGCTGCTGCCGCTTTAGATTGGGCACGTCGTCATTATTTTGATGTGCTCTTAGTAGATACGGCTGGTCGTCTGGGTATTGATGAAGCACTCATGCAAGAAATCAAAACCTTGCACGCTAATCTCAATCCAATTGAAACGCTGTTTGTTGTTGATGCCATGCTAGGTCAAGATGCCGTCAACACAGCCAAAGCATTCCATGAAGCACTCCCACTGACTGGTGTAATTCTCACCAAGCTGGATGGTGATTCACGCGGCGGCGCTGCACTCTCCGTGCGTCAAGTGACTGGTGTGCCACTTAAATTCATTGGTGTTGCCGAAAAGATGGATGGTCTCGAAGCATTCGATGCTGACCGCATGGCAAACCGTATTTTGGGTATGGGCGATATTCTTGCCTTGGTCGAACAAGCCCAACAAAACGTCGATGTTGCTAAAGCAGAAAAGTTAGCCAGTAAGATTTCTAAAGGCGGATTTGATCTAGGTGACTTCCGCGATCAACTGGCGCAAATGCAACAGATGGGCGGCATGGCCAGCTTGATGGATAAGCTACCAAACCACATGGCACAAGCAGCCTCTAAAACAAACTTAAGTGCTGCTGATAAGCAAACCAAGCGCATGCGCGGCATCATTGATAGCATGACGCCAAAAGAGCGTGCGAAACCGGAGTTACTTAAAGCCACTCGCAAACGCCGCATTGCTGCTGGTGCAGGTGTCGAGGTTCAAGAAGTGAATCGCCTATTGGCGCAGTTTGAACAAATGCAAACCATGATGAAACAGTTCAAGGGTGGCAAGATGGCGCGCACTATGGCATCCATGGCTGCAAAGGGAGCCGCCAAAGGTATTGGCGGACTCTTTAAAAAATAATAGTTAAAAAATTTTTAGCTTAAGAAACCAGTTTCTTAGCAGCATCAACCGCAGCAATCACCCTTGCTTTAATTTCTGCCAACGGAATATTTTCTGATTCAGCATCAGTACGGCCTTTGAATTCCACTTGAGCATCTGCAAGACCACGATCACCAATCACCACGCGGAATGGAACACCAATGAGTTCCCAATCAGCAAACATTGCGCCCGGCCTTTCTCCACGATCATCAAGTACCACATCAACTCCGGCAGCTAGCAACTCAACATGCAATTGATCAGCAGCAGCTTTCACTGCCTCTGATTTGTCATAGCCCATTGGACAAATCACCACTTCAAATGGTGCCATTGAAATCGGCCAAATAATTCCACGCTCGTCATTACCCTGCTCAATTGCAGCACCCAGTAATCGAGTAACGCCAATACCATAGCAACCCATCACCATCGGTTGCGCTTTGCCCTGTTGATCCAAGTAAGTGCAGCCCATTGCTTCGGAGTAACGAGTACCCAGTTGAAATACATGGCCCACTTCGATACCACGGCAAATATCGACAACACCCTTGCCATCAGGAGAGGGATCGCCAATTACAGCATTGCGCAAATCCATTACCAAAGGCTCTGGCAAATCACGACCCCAGTTCACGCCAGTAAAGTGATAACCAGCATCATTAGCGCCACATACAAAGTCAGCCATATTGGCAACGGTACGATCTGCAACTATGGTTACATCAGCGGCAACTCCAACAGGGCCTAAGTAGCCAGCTGGTGCATTACAGGCTTGCTTAATCTCAGCCTCACTTGCAAAGCGAGATTCCGCCATTCCAGGAATCTTGCTTGCTTTGATTTCATTAAGCTCATGGTCACCACGAACCAGCACCATAAATAATTTAGCTGGACCATCTTCTTGATCAGCGGCAAACAGAAGCGACTTCACAGTTTGCTCTAGCGGTAAGTTCAAAAACTTCGCCACGTCAGCACAATTTGTTTGATCTGGTGTTGCGACCTTTGTCTTTGCTTGAGTTGCAGCGCCACGTGCCCCAATTAATGAAACTGATTCAGCAGCCTCTAGATTGGCAGCGTAATCCGAGCTCGGGCAATACACAATTGCATCTTCACCGGTATCAGCAATCACATGAAACTCTTGACTACCTGATCCACCAATAGCGCCGTTATCTGCCGTTACTGCACGGAACTTTAAACCCATACGTTTAAAAATTCGGGTGTACGCATCGAACATGATTTGGTAAGACTTCTTCAATCCCTCGGTATCGCGATCGAATGAATAGGCATCTTTCATACTGAACTCGCGCCCACGCATAATCCCAAAACGTGGACGACGCTCATCACGGAACTTCGTCTGAATTTGATAGAAATTTACCGGGAGCTGTTTGTAGCTCTTAATTTCGTTACGCGCTAAATCGGTCACCACCTCTTCGGAGGTCGGCTGAATTAAAAAGTCACGGTCATGGCGATCTTTAATACGGAGCAACTCTGGCCCCATCTTTTCCCAACGACCTGTTTCTTGCCACAACTCTGCTGGCTGAATCATTGGCATCAGCAACTCAATGGCACCAGCGCGATTCATTTCTTCGCGGATGATATTTTCTACTTTACGAATGGACTTCAAACCCAATGGCAAATAGTTGTAGATACCTGCACTGAGCTTGCGGATTAAACCAGCACGCACCATGAGTTTGTGCGAAACCACCTCAGCGTCGGAGGGGGCTTCTTTTAGGGTGGCGAGAAATGACTGTGAAGCTTTCATGTATGGATATAATCAAATCATTGATTTTAAAGGATTTGAGGCACGATCTCATGCTTGACCGTGAAGGGTATCGACCCAATGTCGGCATAGTCCTCCTCAACAGCCATAACGAGGTTTTCTGGGGAAAACGCGTTGGGCAGCATTCGTGGCAGTTCCCGCAGGGCGGGATTCAGCATGGTGAGAGCCCAGAACAGGCCATGTACCGCGAATTGCATGAGGAAGTTGGCTTGCTACCGGAACATGTCCAAATTATTGGACGAACTAGGGACTGGCTTCGTTACGACGTCCCTGAGGAGTTCTTGCGTCGCCAACATGCCTCCAAAAATCATCGCGCAAGCTATCGTGGCCAAAAGCAAATCTGGTTTTTACTGCGTTTGGTAGGTCTAGATAGCGATATTCACTTACGCGCTACTGAACATCCAGAATTTGATGCCTGGCGCTGGATTCCTTTTTGGATTCAACTAGACTCCGTTATTGATTTCAAGCGCGAAGTCTATCAATTAGCCCTATCCGAACTTGCACGTTACCTTTCTCGCGGCATGAGAATGCAGGAACTTGCTTGGGGATCTCCGCTTGATCTCTTTCAATCCCTGTATGGTGGGGGCGAGGAAGGGGAATCTAAAGAAACAAAACCTACTGGTAAGCCATCATGAAACTCTCTATTTGCGGTCTTCGACTTTTCATCCTCACCCTAGCCCTGGGTTTTGCCTTAGCAGGATGTGCTGGCGATCCTTTAGAAAGTGGACTTGATCCTTTTGCCCCAATGATTTTTAAAGAGGGTGCGACGGCAATGCCACTAAACCCTCCCAATACAGTAACTATTCAACCTTTTTACGTATCACAGCAAACTATTTTTAAGTTTGCAGTCGACACTGACTCCATTTTGATTGGCAACGATGGCATCACAAGATACATCGTTATTCTGACCAGCCCGAATGGCAACAGCCAAGTTCAGTACGAAGGAATTCGCTGTGACTCTTTCCAGTGGCGTCTTTATGGCACTTTTGAAAGCGGGGCTTGGAAAGAAAATCCCCTCTCAAGCTGGAAACCCATTAAAGATCACACGCCAAATCGCTACCAAGCCGCACTAGCTCAAGGCGCTTTTTGCAACTTCTCCTCCCAAGAAAAGAACATCAAAGACATTATTAACTCACTAAATCCGAACGGATTTACGGGTGGCACAAAGCCTACCAATTCATTTGGGGTAATGTGACCAGCCGAAAGGTTGCTGAGTCAATTGCCACGTGATTTAGGCAATCAACAAGTGGTCAGGAAAGTACCAATTTTTTCGCCATTCATTAAACGAGTTAATACATTCGATTCTCGTCCTGAAGCAATCACAGTCGCAGCACCTGTTTGAGCAGCAACCTTTGCGGCGAGCACTTTAGTCAGCATACCGCCCTTACTGAGCTGGCTTGCGGCACCACCAGCCATTTTTTCTAAAGCAGGATCGCCAGCAATCGCATTACTCAAAAGAGTCGCAGAGGTATCTTGACGCGGATCAGCGGTAAATAATCCGCCTTGATCAGTCAGGATTACCAATAAATCTGCATGAATTAAGTTGGTAACTAAAGCGGCAAGACTATCGTTATCGCCAAACTTAATTTCATCCGTAACAACGGTATCGTTTTCATTAATGATTGGAACAACGCCGAGTTTCAATAAAGTATCTAGGGTTGCCTTAGCATTAGCATTGCGCTCGGCATGCGCTAAGTCTGCATTAGTTAACAGCACTTGCGCACTGCGTAAATTAAAGCGCGCAAAACAACTTTCATAAACCTGCACCAAGCCCATCTGACCAACTGCAGCCGCAGCTTGTAGTTGATGAATTTCAGTAGGACGCTTACTCCAACCAAGGCGTTGCATGCCCTCAGCAATCGCACCAGAACTCACCATCAACACCTCATGACCAGCAGCTAACAAGGCAGCCATTTGCTCTGCCCACATGCCGATTGCAGCTCGATCCAAACCCTCACCATTATTGGTGACTAGGCTTGAACCTACTTTCACTACGATTCGTTTAGCTTTCTGAGTATTCATATCAAATGTAGATCTCAAATGACTACTGCTTAATCTGGGGCTTTATCTTCTGGCTGGGCTTGCTCTTGATAACGCGGATCAGCGGCACGCTCATCCTCATCATCCCTATCCTTGCGAATAGAGTCTAAATAATCCTGCAATGAGTAGCACAGCTTATCGCAACCTAATCCAGTTAAAGCGGAGATCTCAAATACAGGACCCTTCCACTTAAACCGTTTAATAAAGTCCGCAACTACTTTCTTGCGATCTTCCTCGGGAATCATATCGACTTTATTAAGCACCAACCAACGTGGCTTTTCAACTAGAGCTTCATCGTATTTACGCAATTCATTCACGATAGCAACAGCATCTGCTACTGGATCAATATTGTCATCAAATGGTGCGATATCAACTAAATGCAACAGCACACCAGTGCGCTGTAAGTGCCTTAAGAAGCGATGACCTAAGCCAGCACCTTCTGCGGCACCCTCAATCAATCCTGGAATATCGGCAATTACAAAGCTACGCTCAGCGCCTACACGCACCACACCCAAATTTGGATGCAAGGTTGTAAACGGATAATCTGCAATTTTTGGGCGTGCGTTAGACACAGCGGTAATCAAAGTCGATTTACCCGCGTTAGGCATACCCAATAAACCAACGTCAGCCAATACTTTTAATTCGAGCTTGAGCTTACGACGCTCACCCTCTTTGCCATTCGTCTTTTGGCGAGGAGCGCGGTTCGTACTACTTTTGAAGTGAATATTTCCCCAACCACCAACACCGCCCTGCGCTAAACAAAGACGTTCGCCGTGGGTAGTTAAATCAGCAATTGGCTCACCAGTTTCGTAATCAGAAATGATTGTGCCAACTGGCATGCGCAACTCAATATCGTCGCCGGCGCGACCATAGCAGTCTGCACCACGACCAGGCTCACCATTTTTTGCGGTGTGCGTTTTAGCGTAGCGATAGTCAATCAGCGTATTGATGTTGCGATCAGCAGTAGCCCAAACGCTTCCGCCTTTACCGCCGTCACCACCATCAGGGCCGCCGAATTCGATAAACTTTTCGCGGCGCATAGAGGCACTCCCGGCGCCACCCTGGCCAGCTATGACTTCAATACGAGCTTCGTCTATAAATTTCATGAATAAAAAAGGCCTCGCTTAGCGAGGCCTGTTCCTAAGAGTTAAATTCGGAATAAATCTGAATCAAACGTGTCTCAGTCAGGCGTCTTATGAACGCGGGAGAACTGAAACCTGGGCCTTCTTCAAAGCACCCTTAACGCCAAATTCCACTTGTCCGTCAACTAAGGCAAACAAAGTGTGATCTTTACCAATACCAACGTTCATACCTGGATGTACTCGTGTACCACGTTGACGAATGATGATGCTGCCAGCGTTGATTTGCTCGCCGCCAAAAACTTTAACGCCTAAGCGTTTCGATTCTGAGTCGCGGCCATTTCGTGTCGAGCCGCCGCCTTTTTTCTGTGCCATATCTTTCTCCTGCTATTTAGCCGTTAGCCTAACTTAGGCTTTAATCGTGTTAATCAGAATTTCTGTGTAATTCTGACGATGGCCTTGGTGCTTTTGATAATGCTTGCGACGGCGCATCTTAAAGATTGTCACTTTATCGTGACGTCCCTGGGAGACGACAGTGGCCATCACAGCTGCACCATTAACCAATGGATCACCCAATTTGAGTGAAGCGCCTTCGCCTACGGCTAAGACTTGGTCAAGAGTGATTTCGCTGCCGATTTCCGCTGGTATCTGTTCTATTTTCAATTTTTCGCCTGCAGCAACTTTATACTGTTTGCCACCGGTTTTTATGACCGCGTACATGGTTTGAAACCTCAATTAATATCTACATTTAAGCTAATCCACCCTGGATGAGCTAAGCCGATTATTATATCTTGCATGACGAGCACTGTCAAAATCAATGAATTAAGCCAAATATTGGCCCCAATTGCCTTAGATTTCAAGGCCTTAGATGAAGTTATTCGCCTACGATTAGCCTCAAAAGTGGCTTTAATCGACCAAATCTCCACCTATATCATCCAAGCGGGCGGAAAACGGGTTCGGCCAGCCCTTTTGCTCCTAGTCAGCAAGGCTTTGGCCAATGGTAAAGAAACCCCCCATGCCCTAGAACTAGCGGCCGTTGTGGAATTTATCCACACAGCCACCCTTTTGCATGATGATGTGGTCGACGAATCGACCCTGAGAAGAGGTCGTGAGACTGCCAATGCTGCTTTTGGTAATGCTGCGAGCGTGCTGGTGGGCGATTTTCTCTATTCCAGAGCCTTTCAGATGATGGTTGGGCCAAACGACCTGCGGGTGATGGAAATCCTATCCGATGCAACCAACACGATTGCCGAGGGAGAGGTTTTACAACTCCTCAACATGAACGACCCTGAAGTAGACGAAGAGAGCTATTTACGGGTTATTCGCTATAAAACCGCTAAGTTATTTGAAGCATCTACAGAGCTTGGGGCAATTTTGGCTGGGACTGATGCCAAACAAAGAGAGCAGTCCGCAGCATTTGGTCGCCACATTGGTACCGCCTTCCAATTAATGGATGACCTTCTCGATTACACCGCCGATGCATCCCAAATGGGGAAAAATGCTGGTGATGATTTAAGGGAGGGCAAACCTACATTACCGCTCATTTACCTCCTTGAAAATGGCAGCACCGAAGAGCGCCTACTGGTTCGTGCGGCAATTGAACAAAATCAAGACTTGCCGGATGATGTATTCCAACAGATTCTGAGTGCAGTACAAAACTCCGGTGCTTTGGATTACACCCAAGCCGCCGCGAAACGAGAGGTTGATTTAGCGCTTGAATGTCTCAAAGATTTCCCTGCAAACGAGGCCACTTCAGCGCTACATGCCTTGTGCAAATACTCTTTATCTAGACAGACCTAAGCACCAACACTCTTTACTCTGATATCGCGCGCAGTGATGCGTGCTTTTTCTGCCTCATCACGCAAGCGCGCAATTTCCTCTGCACTGAGTCGTTCCAAATTGGAGTAATCTAATTTCCACACAGGATCAGAAGACCATACTAAAGGCGACTGCACCGTTGTTCGTGGTCCTGGAGCGCCTTCAAGTAAACGCAGAGCTAATTCAAAATTGGAGTCTTGCGATTCAATGTTATTCGGTAGCGCTGCGGCGTTGCCTAGCGGAAAGTCACTAAAGACCAAACGTGGCACACCGCAATACTCCACAATATCTTTCGCTGCGCCCATGATGACTGTAGAAATACCAGCAGCTTCCAAATAGCGCGCCAATAAACTTTGGCTTTGGTGACAGATAGGGCAATTCGGAATCAATACAGCAAGGTCAACCTGATCTGCGCGCATCTTGCTGAGGATCAATGGTGCATCAATCTCCAGAGTATGGCGTTGACTGCGATTAGTTGGTAGCCCGTAAAAATTTTTAGACAGAGATTGAATGCGACCACTTGCAAGAGCGCGTTTCGCAGCATCCAATGGAAACCAACAATTGCCATCCTGCATGTTGGCATTGCGCCTATCAATACCAACATGCGCAATACGTAAGTCTGCGTCCTCATCAATCGATCGACTATAGGGGTCATAAAACTTCGCAGCAGCGTTGTATGCTGCCCCAGGTCCTTGGGGGCCCTTGCTGGCATCAAAGGGTACTGCCGTAGTGACTAAACCTAGGGTCGATTGATTGAGGGGCTTTTGCAGTGGAGCAAAAGGTACATCAAGGTAATGCGCCCAAACATACGGCGTCTCATACCCCAATCCAAGATAGTAATTACGAGTACGCTCAATATAGCGAACTGGCTGGTCCAATTCAGGTGCAAACAGCAATTCAGAATTCTTGGTCATCAATCCATCCCTGTAAGATATTGCTTATCAAATATTAACTATCAGGAGAATTCATTATGGCTCAATGGCTCAGGTTTCAACATCAAGGCAAATCCGGCTTGGGGCAAGTACAAGGCGATCAAATTGCTGTGTATACAGGCGATCTATTTAATCACCCCCAATCTACTGGCGAGACAGTAAAGCTATCTGATGTCACTATTGATATCCCATGCACTCCCTCAAAAATGGTTGCTATGGTTGATAACTTTCATGCGCTTGTCACCAAGCTTGAGCATGCGGTACCAGCTGAGCCTTTGTATTTTCTGAAAGGTAACAACTCTTTCCTGGCAGCCAATCAAGTAATTCGCACTCCAAAGTCCTACTCTGGAAAAGTTGTATATGAGGGGGAACTTGGAATCGTCATCGGCAAAGCATGCCATGAAGTAGATGAGTCGCAGGCAGCTGCTGCAATTTTTGGTTACACCTGTATTAACGATGTCACTGCAATTGAGATTTTGAATCGCGATCCTGGATACGCACAGTGGACACGCTCAAAGAGTTTCAATACCTTTGGCGTCTTCGGTCCTTACATCACCACCGATGTAGATCCAAGCAAGCTAACGATCAAAACGATCTTGAATGAGCAAGAACGTCAAAACTATTCCATTGCCGACATGATTTTCCCACCAGCAAAATTGGTCAGCCTGATCTCTCAAGATATACCACTGCAAGCTGGCGACATTATTGCTTGCGGCACCTCTGTTGGGGTTGGCTCCATGAAACCCGGCAGCAATGTCAGCATCATCATTGATGGCGTTGGACGCTTAGATAATCGTTTTGAATAAGCCATTTGTTTCTCCGATCTAAAGCTAAGATCGAAAAACAAAAAACCCTCACCATGATTAGTGGTGAGGGTTTTTTTAATGCTTACTTACTGTAGATGTTGAATGTAAATATTTCTGTAGATTCTTAATAACCAGAAACAGATGGCAATGCCAAGCTACCTTTAGAGGCCTGAACATTTTCATCAAGATACTTCGTTAACGCAAAGACTGTGTTGAGGCAAGGTGTTGGCGTTTCGGTAATCTTGCCAAGCTCAATCACGGAACCCAATAAGGCATCGATCTCTAAGCTACGGCCCGCTTCCAAGTCTTGCAACATCGATGTTTTGTGTTTACCAACTTTTTCGGCACCAGCAATACGACGCTCAATATCCACCCGGAAAGTCACACCCAATTTCTCAGCAATGGTTTGCGCTTCAGCCATCATATTACGAGCCAACTCTTTAGTGAGTGGATATTGGCAAATGCCTTCCAAGGTTCCGTGAGTTAAAGAGCTGATTGGGTTGAAGGTCATATTGCCCCACAATTTCAACCAAATCTCAGAACGAATATCTTCTAGGATTGGTGATTTAAATCCAGCTGCTGACATCATTTCAGACATCTTCTGAATGCGCTCGGTCTGCTTGCCATCCAACTCACCCAATGGGAAACGATTGCCTTCAACGTGACGAATCACGCCAGGGGCTTGGGTGAAAGTAGCTGGATAAACTACGCAACCAATAATGTTATTTGGATTAATTGCATTCTTAGCAACACCACCAGCATCGACTGTTTCAACGGAGTGGTCTTGATAGTCGCCACCCAACTTCTGAAAGTACCACCAAGGAATTCCGTTTTGCATCGGAATCAAAATGGTTTCTGGACCCATGATTGCAGCGAGATCTTCAATGATCGGCTCAACCTGATGCGCCTTCACGGCCAAGATCACTACATCAGGAGTTTCCGCATCGCGAATTTTTTCAACTGCTTTTACCTGCGCCACTAAAGGCTCAGGTTGGTCATCCATAATTAATGCGAGGCCGCGCTCTTTAATCGCAGCCAATGTGGCACCACGCGCTACAACCGTGACGTCATTGCCGGCTCGCGCCAACATCACAGCAAGGTAACCGCCAATTGCGCCCCCTCCACCGATCACACAGATTTTCATAAAAACTCCATAAAGATAAAAAATTTTGAATTAATGTCATATTAGAGGAGAATATTTTGCGGTGCAACAAAATATTGTGCCTAATATTTAAGCAATTTAAGTTAACTCGCAGCCAATCTGGCACGGGGTACCAATCCACCCAAAAGCATGCCAACAATGCTCGCCATAAGGCCCGCTAACTGAGGGGGGAGAATAGACTCAGGAGCGAGCACTTCACAGCTAATCCAGACAACGAGGCCGCAAACTACCGATAACAATCCACCTAAGGAATTTGCCCTAGACCAGTACACCCCAAAAGCCAGTGGTACAAAAGCTGCAACCAAGGTCACTTTGTAAGCGTTCTCAACCATCCTAAAAATCGATAAATTAGAGTTAATAGCAAAGAAAGTGACTACTAGAGTGAAGCAGAGCACAGTAATGCGCATGACCTTCAACAAGTCTTGATCAGATAGGTGCTTAAAGAAGCCACGCACAATGTTCTCAGCAAAAGTGACTGAAGGTGCGAGTAATGTCGCACTGGCACAACTCTTGATAGCTGATAGTAGTGCACCAAAAAACATCACCTGAGCAATAAGTGGTGCGTGATCCAAGATCAGCTTAGGCAAAATCATTTGTGGATCTGTATATAAATACTGCTTCACTAGATCTGGACTAATGATGGTTGCAGAGTAAGCCAAATAAAGCGGAACAAATGCGAAGACAAAATACAACACTCCACCTAACAAGGCAGCTTGCACTGCAATGTTTACATTCTTAGAAGATGTGATTCGCTGAAACACATCTTGCTGTGGAATAGAACCTAGCATCATCGTGCACAAGGCGGCTGTAAAGCCAAGGATAGAGGCGAGATTCATCTCGGGCCAGAAGTTGGAAAACTGGCCAGCAGCAGCTGCATGCTCAAACACTACACCAACACCCCCAGTTTGAGCTGTTATCTCGCCGCCGATATAAAGCATGCCCACCACAATGATGATCATCTGGATAAAGTCGGTAATTGCCACTGACCACATGCCACCAAAAAGTGTATAAATCAGAACGCTACCAGCGCCAATTAACATGCCGGCCGTTTGTGTGATGCTACCTTCAGACACAACATTAAAGACAAGTCCCAAAGCTTTAATCTGCGCAGCTACCCACCCTAAATAGGAAACCACAATACAAAGGGTTACCAAAACCTCTACGGTACGGCCATATTTCTCCCGAAAGAAGTCACCGATGGTGAGCATTCGGCGGTTATAGAGATGACGAGCAAAAAAGAGTCCGACTAAGATAAGACATAGGGAGGATCCAAAAGGATCCGAAACAATCCCACCAAGCCCATCCTTTAGAAAGGTGGCTGGGATACCTAAAACCGCTTCGGAGCCAAACCAGGTGGCAAATACCGTAGCAGTAACAATCGGCAAAGGGAGGCTATGACCAGCAGCAGCAAAGTCAGCCGTATTTTTGACCCGTAGCGCAGCCCAAAGACCAATGCCTACAGATACCACCCAATAGATGATGACAAACCAAATCAACATCGCCTAATTTCTCCTTCAGGAATTTGCTCAAATTATATGGCCTTGTTACTTATGTCATTTAATCAATAAGAGCCAAATTTGGGCGAGCTGGTCTGACATAATTCATGGGTGAATTCCGCCATACACCCCAAAGTGAATACCAACAACGATCTAGCCTACCAAAAGGCGATTTTGGGTTCGGTCTCGCGTACTTTTGCGCTCACAATCCCCCTCCTCCCCCCAGCAATTGAGGTCGTGGTTGGCAATACCTATTTACTGTGTCGAATTGTCGACACTATCGAAGATGCAGCCGAACTCAGTCCAACGGAAAAGCAAAGCTTATCTAAACTATTTTTAGAGGCAGTTCTAGGAATGATTCCGGTAGAGGCTTTTGTAAGCCCCTGCCTAGATGCGCTGAAGGGCTACTCTAATATCGATGAGCTCGATTTAATTGCGCACACCCCCACCGTTCTTCGCATTCTGCATACCTTCCCCGACCAAGATCGGGCTGCAATTAGTCGTTGCGTTTCAATCATGTCCGATGGCATGTCGCATTTCCACGGAAGACAAACGCAAGCAGGACTAAAAGACTTCGCAGAATTTGAGGAATATTGCTATGTGGTGGCTGGCGTAGTTGGTGAACTACTCACTAGCATCTTTAGCAACTACTCTATTGAGTTTGCAAAGCAAATTAAAGGGCATGAGCAGCTGGCTATCGCATTTGGTCAGGCCTTACAGATGACCAATATTCTGAAAGACTCACCAGAAGATCGTGCACGCGGAGTTTCCTGGAAACCAGCTTCAATGAGCCAAAGTGAGCTGCTCAAGATTGCCTACGAAAAACTACAAGACTCTATGAGCTACATTCTTCTGATTCCAGAAAATGAAATAGGCATGAGACGCTTCTGCTTTCTTGCTTTCGGTCTTGCGGTCATGACGCTTGAAAAAATTTCTACAAGAAAAGAATTTAGCAATAAATCTGAGGTGAAGCTTTCTAGAAATACGGTTTGGGCTTTCTATGCCTTTACAAAAATTGCAGCCAGTAATCCACTTCTGATGAAGGCATTTTTTTACGTAACATCTAAGCAGCTCAGAAAACTGGCCATAGAAAATCCTTAAAGCGCACCCTCATGCTTTAAAAGCCAAATTTTGATCTGGCGATAAAAACCAGGGGCATCCTCCTTCATAAAACCCCCAAGACCTTGTGCTGAGATAATTCGATGGCACGGAGTTACTAAGGGGTATGGATTTGCGCCGCAAGCCGTTCCGACTGCACGCGGACCACTCTTAATCATTTTTGCGATCTCTCCATAGGTGCTTGTCTCCCCGACTCCAATTCCTTGAGTGGCGTTCCACACCTTTTGCTGGTGCGCTGTTCCTGCAGGCTTCAGTGGAACCTCAAAACTTGATAAAGCGTCTTTGAAATACTGATCGCACTGTTTTGAGAATGCTTTAGCCAGAGCATTTCCAGGGGAAATTAAAGTGGTATCCGGAGGCAAGTAATCAATTTTTGAAATCATCAAACTACCGTCGACCAACTCCGTTTGCACGCCTAGGCACCCAAAAGGGGCTGATATCACGCAATACTCAGTAGATGTAGGGGTGGGCATGAAGAAGATTCTGACACATATTGAGGGATAAATTCAGGCAGGATTCTGAAATGGCTATAGCTAGTGAAATGGCACTTTGCTATATTGGTTGTTCCTTATTCTTTGCAGGCATAACTGATGGACACCTTTTTTGATGATTGGCCCTTTATTGGCCAAGTCGCATTAGTCCTATTTTTACTCGCACTCTCCGGCTTCTTTTCCATGGCCGAAACCAGCATGCTGTCTTCCAATCGCCATCGCCTCCGTGCAATGGCGATTGGTGGCAATGCTGGAGCCGCGCTTGCAGAGAGGCTGTTAAAGCGCATTGATTCATTACTTTCAGTGCTGCTAATTTCTAACAACCTCATCAATACGATCTTGCCGATCTTAGTTACCGGCATCGCCTTACATATTTTTGGCGATAGCGGGCTGGTATTGTCAATTGCCACTTTAGTAGTTGCACTACTAATCATCATTTTTAGTGAGATCACCCCGAAAGTGATCGGCGCAGCTTTTCCTGAAAAAATTGCCAGCAATGTTGGTTGGCTCATTCTTCCCCTCACGTTCATTCTTAAGCCGCTACTCTGGTTCATTAATAGTTTTGTATCAGGGCTAATGAAAGTCTCTGGACTACAGGCCTCAACTGATAGCAGAGTGATGAGTAAAGAAGAATTGCGCAGCTTAGTTCTGGAATCTAACCGATTTGTTTCCGCTCATCATCGCAATATCTTGCTCAATCTTTTCAATCTTGAAAATATTTTGGTTGATGATGTGATGACACCTCGCTCCAAAATTGAAGTGCTGGATCTCTCAAGACCTATTGGTGAGGTAGTTGAACAATTAGAAACTTGTTACCACAACAAGCTGCCAGTATGTGATGGCGACTCTGAGCGCATCATTGGCATTCTGTCTGTAAAGAAAGTGCTCTCCTTGCTTGGTGATGCAGAGCTTCATCACGAAGACTTCAGATCGTTGTTAAACGAGCCCTATTTCATTCCGAGCGGAACTCCCGTTCTACAACAGATGCAATTTTTCCAGGATAACCAACAACGCTTAAGCCTGGTTGTGAATGAATATGGTGAAGTGCTTGGCCTGGTGACCTTTGAAGACATTGTTGAGGAACTGATTGGTGAGTTCACTACCTCATTCTCCAATCTTTCCAATGACCCTCATTGGCTTGCAGATGGCACCTATCTTGCAAGCGGTACCGCATCATTACGAGATTTAAATCGCCTGCTGAAACTGGATCTTCCGCTCGATGGGCCACGCACCTTGAATGGTCTCATTTTAGAAAAACTCGAAGCGATTCCTGATTACGATGTCAGCATTCGAATTGCTGGTGTGGTGATGGATATTGTTCAATTTGATGAGCATGGCGTAAAAACAGTGAAGCTATACCGACCCCTTGCTCAAGCAAATCAAGATTGAGCGAACTGCTACATGACTCTCACATTATTCGGACTTGGCATGAAATCGCTGTTAATGCATTAAATGCTCGGTCTACGGATATTCATATTGAGGCAAGATCTCAAGAAACGGTAGTACGCACGAGAATAGATGGGCGCCTTACATTACAAAGCCAATATCCCATTGATCTTCATGAACGATTAATAACGCGTATCAAAATATTGGCACGTCTCGATATTGCAGAAAAGCGTTTACCTCAAGATGGACGCCTTGCTATTGGTCATGACTTTAGCCATCCCAATATTGATTGTCGGGTATCAATCCTTCCTACTTTGCATGGTGAAAAAGCAGTTATCCGCATTTTGCCAAGCCGCCTCGAAGAGTTGGCTTTAGATCAGCTTGGTTTGCTACCAGGCCAACTAGAGATAATCCGAGAGGCTATAAATCAAACCAATGGGTTGATACTGGTTACAGGGCCGACCGGTAGCGGCAAGACACGGACCTTGTACAGCTGCTTGAGCGCGCTGAACCAAGTACAACGTAATATTTGCTCAGTCGAGGACCCCATCGAAATCCGACTTCCTGGAGTGAATCAAGTAGCTTATCACCCAAAAGCAGGATTGGACTTTCCGACCATTATTCGCGCCCTTCTGCGCCAAGATCCAGATGTCATCATGATTGGTGAAATACGTGATTCAGCAAGCGCACAACTCGCTATCCAGGCCGCACAAACGGGACACTTAGTACTCAGCACCCTTCATACTCGCAATGCCATTGGCGCCCTATGTCGACTTAAAAGTCTCGGCATAGATCAAGAGTCTATTGAATCTTGTCTTCGTTGTGTCAGCTCTCAAAGATTAATTCGAAAACGTTGTAAGCAATGCTATCCAACCTCAAGCAAAAAATCTTGCGATCTTTGCAAGGGGTCGGGATATTTCGGTCGTATTGGCGTCCATGAAGTTTTGGGAAGCAAACACTTGTTTAATTCAGCTCAAGCGCTAGATATCTACTCAGCAGGAATGCAATTACTGAAGTCCGGCTTAATAGATCAAATATCACTAGATTCAGAGCTTGGTACTTGGCATTAACCCAAATGCTTTTAAACAGAAATCTCAGCAAGTCTGAGCAACTACATTTTGCGCAACAAATGCTTGCCCTCCTTCAAGCTGGACTTCCCTTGCTCAATGCAATCCAGCTATTAATCCAGTCCGCGCCAATATCCTGGAAAATTTGGCTGGAAGATATTCGTAAGCAACTTCAAAAGGGTAATAGCTTTTCTTTTTGCCTCAGCGCACAAGGCGGAAAATTTTCCCCAGAGTTTTCCAACCTCATCAGGGTGAGCGAGAGAACGGGTGACCTCAGCTTGGCACTACGCACAATCTCACAGCAGCTGGAGGCTCAGATTGAGCTACGAAGAAAAGTGCAGCAGTCACTAACCTATCCCGTAATCACTTTGACCACTTCTTTTCTACTCGTGCTGGTAATGATGATTTGGGTAGTGCCTGTATTCAAAGAGGTCTTTGGGCACTTTAACGCGGAACTTCCAGCGCCTACTAGAATCCTCATCTTCATCTCCACAGGTGTCCAAAGCCACTATCTAGAGATAGCACTAGGCGCGCTCGTAGTAGTCGCAAGCTTTGTGTACACCTGGCTCAAATCTATTGCACTCCAAAAATTCTGTGATGCCCTCTTGTTGCGCATTCCGTTTTTTGGCAATCTATTTAGACTGGCAACACTGAGTCATTGGTGTCGAACTTTAGGACATCTTCTGGAGACTGGTTTACCGCTTCCAGACGCACTGAGGGTAACTGCGCAATCATCTAATCACTGGGTGAGTCACGACTTTAGCGCTGAGATATTTAAACACCTCACTCGTGGCTGGCCCTTGGGGGAATCACTCAAGCGAGCAGACCCTCAATCAAGAATTCTGGATGTAGAGACTTTATTACTGCTGCATATTGGTGCCGAAAGTGGCGCATTGGCTGAGATGTTAAATAAGCGTGCTGCTACCCTAGGCTCACAGTTGAGTAGTCAACTCAATGCACTCAGCCAAAATTTGGAGCCTGCACTGATTCTTCTGGTTGGCGCCATTATTGGTAGTTTAGTCATAATCCTATATCTACCCATCTTTAATTTAGGACAAATCGTTTAGTGGATCCCAAAATAAGTTTCTGGATCATCAAATCTCTGCTGATGCTGGCTTTGATTTATTTAGCTTATATTGACTGGCGCACCCTCCGCCTTCCCAACGTCATTACCTTCCCCCTGATTATTTTAGGTATTGCTTTTAATTGGATCTCGGACCTGCGCTTAGTCGATCCAAGCTCGGCACTCCTTGGTGCGCTCCTAGGATATGCATCACTGTGGGCATTAAATGCCGGCTATCGCCTTCTAAAAAACCGGAATGGGATTGGAATGGGTGATGCCAAGCTCTTGGCTGCACTGGGTGCTTGGTTAGGATGGAGCTCTTTACCCAGCATCCTTTTAATAGCCTCAGCTACAGGAATCGCGGGGGGCATTATCTGGCTTAAATGGCGGGGTCATCAACTCCAACAGGCTTTTCCTTTTGGCCCTTTTTTAGTGATTGCTGGCATTATTGAATTGTTATGGCCTCAACTCATTCCAACATTGATTCTGCCCAAGCTGATTTAAAAGCCTTAAGGGGGGAAATTCCTTTAATTGGCTTAACTGGCGGCATTGGATCTGGCAAAACTGCAGTCAGCGACTTGCTGGGTAAGCTTGGGGCTGGGATTATTGATACAGACCTGATTTCCCATCAAATCACTGCCCCTGGTGGAAAAGCCATTCCATTGATTGCAAAGGCATTTGGGGCTGACTTTATTGATCCCCAAGGCGCCCTTATTCGCCCCAAGATGCGGACCGTAGTCTTCGAAGATCCCGGTGCCCGCAAAGTTCTAGAGCAAATCACTCACCCCTTAATTCAAGAGGAAACTGCCAGGCAAGCCATTGAGTTGGCCAAGTCTGGAGCGCCCTATCTTCTTTTTGTGGTCCCCCTACTCATTGAGTCTGGTTCTTGGATAAAGCTCATTGACTATCTTGTGGTGGTGGACTGCCCAGAGGAAACCCAAATCCAAAGAGTGATGCACCGCAACAATATGACCCGCGCAGACGTGGAAAATGTTCTGAAAGCACAAACTAGCCGCAATGCCCGTCTAGCAGCCGCTAACGTTGTTATTGAAAATCAAGGCAGCATGGATGAGCTCAAATTAGAGGCTCTAAAGCTGCACCAAAAATTACTCAAAATTTTAGAAGAACCTTTAAGTTCGTCATAGAATATAGGCTTGTGATTGTTTACGAATACCCCTTCAATGAATTAGTTCGAAGCATGCTTCGACTGGAGTATTTGTTCGCCCGCTTTAATCACTTCCTTCGATCCGATGATCCTGAACTGCATCACAATGCGATTGCGATGTTATTTGACTTAGGTGACATTGGCTCTCGCGGTGATATCAAATCACTGTTACTCAAAGAATTTGAGCGTCAGAAATATGCCTTGAACGGTTTAAAGTCTTCCCAGAAGGTTGACCAAGAGGCGCTGACACAAACACTATCTGAAATTGATAAAGCCGCACTCAATATTAATCAATCGATGGGCAAGCCAAATTCAGTAATTACTGAGAGTGAATGGCTTAACGCCATTCGCACACGATTGAATATTCCTGGTGGCACTAGCCCGATTGATTTGCCTAGCTACCATGCTTGGAAAAATACTCCCTCAACTCAACGTAGAGAGTTACTAGAAAAATATGTTGCCCCACTTTTGCCATGGCATGAAGCTTGTCAAATTTTCTTAAGATTGTTGCGTCAGTCTGGCGAAGCCAAAGATGTTGTTGCGCATCAAGGCTCTTATCAACAAGCACCATCTGGCAAGGTCTATCAATTGATGCGCATTACTGTAGAAGATGACTCTCTTTTCTCAGAAATCAGCGCTAACAAATATTTACTATCGATTCGTTTTTTAAAGGCGGATGGAGACAAAAAGCCTCAAGTCATAAATGAGGATGTGCCCTTTAGACTCACACTCTGCCAGCTCTAAACCTTTAGTAGCTTAAGCTTTTCCAGCATGGGCCATGCAGCTGGCAACAAAGGTTCTACGGTTGGAAGCGCATCACTAAGCAACTGCCAAGACAGTGCCTGACCCTCACACCCCTGAGGTATTCCAGTCCATTTGCGAATAATACTGACATGCAATCGGACATAAGCATGTGGATAGTCATGCTCTAAGATAACCAACTCTTCACTCGACTCGATATCAATGCCGATCTCTTCTTGTAATTCACGTTTCAGCGCTGTGAAAACGGATTCACCGGCCTCTATTTTTCCGCCCGGAACTTCCCAGTAACCTGCATAAGGCTTTCCTTCTGGTCGTTGCCCCAGAAGATAGCGCCCCTCCTCATCCAACAAGATTCCGGCAGCAACTTCTGTAACAGGACGATTAGAGTCACTCATGAGTCGTCAATGATTAAGCAGCATGCGATCCGGCCCAGTGCTTAGCAAACTGCCAAGCCACGCGACCAGATCGTGAGCCACGCTCTAAGGCCCAAACCAAAGCTTCAGCTCTAGCGCCCTCAATCTGCGCATCATTTAAACCAAAATGATGTAACCAATGAGCAACAATCTCTAGATACTCATCTTGCTTTGGCGGATAAAAAGAAAGCCATAATCCAAAACGCTCTGAGAGAGAAATTTTTTCCTCAACCACTTCCCCCGGATGAATTTCTCCATCATCACCGTGGACATAGCCCTCGTTATCCTTCATGTATTCAGGCAAGAGATGGCGACGATTCGAGGTCGCGTATATCAAGATATTGTCGACCTGAGCCGATACAGAGCCGTCTAATGCAGACTTCATCGCTTTATAGCCAGACTCACCATCTTCAAATGAGAGGTCATCACAAAAAATAATAAAGCGCTCTGGACGATCAGCCAATAAATCCGTGATGTCAGCCAAGTCGGCTAAATGCTCTTTTTCAACTTCAACTAAGCGCAAGCCCTGGCTAGCAAACTCATGCAAACTCGCTTTAATGAGTGAGGACTTTCCAGTGCCACGTGCGCCAGTTAGCAAAATATTATTAGCAGGCTTCTTCTGAATAAAGTTTTTTGTGTTGTCACGAATGGCATCGCGTTGACGATCAATATTTTTTAGATCTTCAAAAGAAATATCGGCAACATGTTTAACTGGTTGTAAAAAACCAATACTTCCAAAGATGCTATCGCGACGACGCCATCTGAAAGCAGTTGAGGATTTCCACTGCTCTTCAGTTAACGCTTTAGGTAGAAATGTCTCAAGATGACTTAAGAGCTGCTCTAGTTTTTCATTCATGTAACGAGTTCCTATGAACGGTAATCAGCATTAATGGAAACGTAGTCATGCGATAAGTCGCAAGTCCACATCATCTGCTGAGCTGATCCGCGACCCAAATCAATCTTGATGGTAATTTCTGGAGCCTGCATGACTCTTTGTCCATCAACCTCTTGGTAATCCGGGTTACGGCCACCATTCTTGGCAACCCACACATCCCCAAGCCACATTTGCACTTGATTAACATCAAGGTCGGTAATGCCAGCATAGCCAATCGCAGCCAGGATGCGGCCTAAATTAGGATCGCTGGCAAAGAAGGCTGTTTTTACTAAAGGTGAGTGGGCGATTGCCTCTGCAACTAGGCGACATTCTTCTTCAGTCTTGCCGCCTTGCACATCAATCGTTATAAATTTAGTTGCTCCTTCGCCGTCTCTCACAATCATTTGAGCAAGCTTACGTGCGAGATCAATTAAGGCAGTCCGGATCATGCCATAGCTGGCATCGCTTGTAGATTGAATCTGAACAGCTGACTGGCCAGTCGCCATGATGATGAATGAATCATTCGTCGAGGTATCACCATCAATCGTAATAGCGTTAAATGACTGATCAGCAATTTCTTGAGTTAATTTGGAGAGCAAGCCAGGCGCAAAACCAGCGTCTGCTGCAATGAATCCCAACATGGTCGCCATATTGGGATGAATCATTCCTGCGCCCTTACAAATACCAGTCATAGTCACAGGGCCAGCTGGAGTTTCTACCGTTATAGATGTAGCTTTAGGCTGAGTATCCGTAGTCATGATGGCCTCTGCAGCATCGAACCAATGGTCCTCACCTAAGTTAGCCACGGCTTTCGGTAAAGCAGAAATCAATTTATTAATTGGAAGTGGCTCTAGAATCACGCCAGTTGAAAAAGGCAGAATTTGTTCTGGATTGAGTTTGAGCTCTTTAGCCAACTCAGCACAAGTTGCTAAAGCATCTTGCATGCCTCGCTCACCAGTACCAGCATTGGCATTACCAGTGTTGACCACCAAAGCGCGAATCTCACCCTTAGATCCATCCAAGGCCAAATGCTCACGGCAAACCTGAACCGGCGCAGCACAGAAACGATTTAAAGTAAAAACGCCGGCAACTTGTGAGCCAGGAACCAAGGTCATTACCAATAAATCTTTACGATTGGCTTTTTTGATTCCAGCTTCGGCGATGCCCATCTGAAAACCTTTAACAGGCTTAAGTTGGTCTTTTTGGGGGAGTGGTAAGTTAACTGTCATGATCTGACAATTGTAGATGAGGCATTGCAGAGCTGCCGGGACTGGCAGCTCTTTTTTAATCCCGCTAAATTTAACCTAATGCGCCGCAGCAGTTCTTGAACTTCTTACCACTACCGCAGGTACAAGGATCATTGCGACCTACTTTAGGGCCAGTGCGCATAGGTGCAGGAGCAATTTCAATCGCTGCACCACGATCACCAGTCGACCCAGCCACCTCAAGATCTGCATCGGCATGCTGATACTGTACATCTGAGAGTTTGGCTAAATCTTCATTCATTGACTCAGAAGCTTCATCCAACTCACTTGCGCTACGAATCTGTACTGTCATGATGCTTTTCACAACATCATTCTTAATGACGTTAAGCAACTCACCATATAGCTCGAATGCTTCGCGACGGTACTCTTGTTTTGGATCCTTCTGGGCATAACCACGCAAATGGATACCTTGACGTAAATGATCCAAAGCGGCTAAATGTTCACGCCAATGGGTATCTAGGCTATAGAGCAAAACTGAACGTTCAAATCCAGCGAAGGATGCGCGTCCAGAAAGCTCTACTTTTGCATCGTAGGCTTCTTTTGCAGCCTCTAATACACGCTCAACAATCTGTTCATCGTCCATAGATGCAGCATTTTCAACCCAATTTTTTAGGTCAATCGTTAAACCCCAGTCGCTAGCCAATACCTTCTCCAGGCCAACTAAGTCCCACTGCTCTTCCATCGATTCCAGGGGAACGTATAAGGCACAAATGCCACGCAACACATCTTCACGCAAATTGGCAATCAACTCACCAACATCAGCACTTTCAAGAACTTCATTTCTTAAGCGATAAGTTTCTTTACGCTGATCATTTGCAACGTCGTCGTATTCCAGTAATTGCTTACGAATATCAAAGTTACGGCCTTCAACCTTGCGCTGAGCAGACTCAATTGAACGAGTCACCATACCAGCTTCAATCGGCTCGCCATCGGGCATCTTGAGACGATCCATGACTGCGCGCAGACGATCACCAGCAAAAATACGCAGTAGTGAATCGTCTAAAGAAAGATAAAAACGGGAAGAACCAGAATCACCCTGACGACCAGCACGACCGCGAAGCTGATTGTCAATACGACGGCTCTCGTGACGCTCTGTACCAATAATGTGCAAGCCACCCGCAGCTAATACTTGATCATGCAAACTTTGCCACTCATCCTGCAAGGTCTTAATCTTGGCTGCTTTTTCTGCGTCAGATAGAGCTGCATCCATTTCAATTAAGGAAGATTGTTTGCCAACGTTACCGCCCAAAACAATGTCTGTTCCACGGCCAGCCATATTGGTGGCAATGGTGATCATCTTTGGCCTACCAGCTTGAGCAATGATCTCCGCTTCGCGAGCATGCTGCTTCGCGTTCAATACTTGATGTGGTAATTGACGCTTATCTAGCAAACCAGCAATTAATTCTGAATTCTCAATCGAGGTTGTACCAACTAATACAGGTTGGCCACGTTTGTAGCAATCCTCAATATCTTTAATTACTGCATCGTAGCGCTCGCGCGAGGTCTTGTAGATCTGATCTTGGCGATCTTTTCTTTGACTGATGCGATTTGGAGGAATAACTACGGTCTCAAGGTTATAAATTTCCTTGAACTCATAAGCTTCGGTATCTGCAGTACCGGTCATACCAGCCAGCTTGCCGTACATACGGAAGTAGTTCTGGAAAGTAATTGTGGCTAAGGTCTGATTCTCATTCTGAATCTGCACACCCTCTTTAGCCTCAACAGCTTGATGCAAGCCATCAGACCAACGACGACCCTGCATTAGACGTCCCGTGAACTCATCAACAATAATGACTTCACCATTCTGCACAACATATTGTTGATCGCGGTTGTACAGCGTGTGCGCACGTAATGCTGCATACACGTGATGCATCAATGTAATATTTTGCGGAGCATACAAAGAGTCGCCATCATTCAAAGCGCCAAGCTCAACTAAAACTGTCTCTGCCTTATCGTGGCCGCGCTCTGTTAAGTAGACTTGCTGTGACTTCTCATCAACCCAGTAATCGCCCGGCTTTTCCACACCAGTGCCATCTGCTTTTTCTTCGCCAATTTGGCGCTCTAAGTAAGCAGGCAATGCATTGATCTTGATGTACAAATCAGTGTGGTCTTCAGCCTGACCAGAAATGATCAATGGAGTACGCGCCTCATCAATCAGAATGGAGTCAACCTCATCAACAATCGCATAAGCTAGGCCGCGTTGAACACGTTGACCTAAATCTTGCACCATGTTGTCACGGAGGTAATCAAAACCAAACTCATTATTGGTGCCGTAGGTGATATCCGCTGCATAAGCTTCTTGCTTGGTTGTGTGATCCATCTGAGATAGATTCACGCCAACCTTCATACCTAAGAAGTTATAGAGCGTTGACATCCACTCAGCATCACGCTGAGCCAAGTAATCATTCACCGTGATGACGTGAACGCCCTTGCCTGTTAAAGCATTTAAATAGACTGGGAGCGTGGCAGTTAAAGTTTTACCTTCACCTGTTCCCATTTCAGCAATCTTGCCTTGATGTAATGCAAGGCCACCCATCATCTGCGCATCAAAGTGGCGCATCTTCATCACTCGTGAACTTGCCTCACGAACTACCGCAAAAGCCTCAGGAGCAATATCATCTAATGACTCACCCGCAGCCAAACGCGACTTGAACTCAGCAGTTTTTGCTTGCAATGCGGCATCATCCAAAGCTTGCAGGCTAGGCTCGAAAGCGCTAACTTTAGCAACTACTTTGCGATACTGTTTTAAGAGGCGGTCGTTACGACTGCCGACCAGGGTTTTAAGAAGACCGATTACCATGGGATATTGAAGTAAATTAAGACCTTGAGTTTATCACCCGCACCCTCTTTTTATATGAACTTTGCCCCTAAACCTGTCCGCACGAAAGCCGCCCATGAGTGGCTAGAGTATTTGCGCGACTCTGAGGGCTTGGGTGGAATTTTGGCCAAAACAGAAGATCTGGCCAAACTCAAAATTGCCCTTAAAGCGGCCCTATTTGAGCTGGATCTAGATAACTTGGCGCCCAAAATTGAGGCCGGCTGGCGTTCTGGAGGTCAGAATGAATTATTTTTATTGGTGAATGGGGCAAGTATTGCCACCCGTCTTCAACAGGTTTTACCTAGTCTAATCAATGAGTTAGCTAAAAAAGGGGTGACTTGTGCCAGCATTAAAGTACGCCTCAAGCCAGCGCCACCCACTTGGGACGTTAAACCCCGTCAGGGTCAGCAGGTCAGCCAGAAGCCAAAAGGCTTTAATGCCGTAGCGAGGGCTTCCTGGGAATCCTTATTAGAGAAATTGGCACCAGATTCTGATCTGCGTAAGGCGGTTGAACGCCTACTTCAAAGCAAACCCAAATAAACCTAGAAAAAGAGGGGTTGACTCTCTTTGGAATAGGCGGCGGGAGCCTTATTTTCTGGAAAACTGCTAACTTCGTAAGAACTGGGGTCTTCTAAAAGCTTACGCAAGAGCGCGTTATTGAGGGCATGTCCTGATTTTTCAGCGACATAAGAGCCCACAATCGGATGACCAACTAAATACAGATCGCCGATAGCGTCCAAAATTTTGTGGCGAACAAACTCATCTTCATAACGTAACTCTTCGTTATTCAGAATGCGATGCTCATCAAGCACGATCGCATTATCTAAACTTCCGCCACGCGCCAATCCCATCTCTCGCAAAGCTTCAACTTCATGTGCAAAGCCAAAAGTGCGCGCACGGCCAATCTCGCTTCGATATGCATGTTCTGCAAAATCCACTACAAAGCGCTGACCAGTTTTATCTACTGCCGGGTGCTTAAAGTCGATTGTGAAATCTAACTTATATCCAAAGAAAGGTTCTAGACGCGCGAGCTTGTCACCCTCTCTCACCTCTATAGGCTTCTTAATAACTACAAACTGTCTTGGCGCATCTTGCTCAGCAATACCAGCCGATTCCATTAGGAACAAAAATGAAGCTGCACTGCCATCCATGATGGGAACCTCTTCACCATCAAGCTCAATCAATAAATTATCAAGCCCTAAGCCTGCACAAGCTGAAAGCAAGTGCTCCACTGTGGAAACACGCACTCCATCTTTTTGAATTACTGAGGCCAAGCGAGTATCGCAAACCGCCAGAGCAGTAGCCGGTACAACCGATTGCTCTGGGGTATCTACACGTACAAATAAGATTCCTGAATTTATCGGCGCAGGCTTAATAGCCAAAGTCACCTTGCGCCCAGAGTGCAAGCCAATCCCCACGGTTTTAATCGGGGTGGCGATTGTGCGTTGCTTCATCATGGTTTTATCTAAATTCAGGAATAATTTCTTAAAGCTTCTTCAAAATTGAAGCGGCATCACTCACTTCAAACTTGCCAGGTGCTTCACGATCTAAAGTTGTTACTACACCGTCTTCAACAATCATGGCATAACGATCTGAACGAACACCCAAACCACGAGCAGTCAAATCCAATTCGAGACCAAGTTTCTTAGTGAACTCGGCGCTACCATCACCTAACATACGGATCTTTTTACCAACTTTTTGATCTCGTCCCCAAGCACCCATTACAAATGGGTCGTTTACTGAGATGCACCAAATTTCATCGACACCTTTTGCTTTGATTGCATCAAAGTGCTCAACATAGCTAGGAACGTGCTTTGCTGAACAAGTCGGTGTAAATGCGCCAGGCAAAGCAAAGATCACAATCTTTTTGCCAGCGGTGAGTTTTTCAACTTCGAATGCGTTTGGGCCAATAGCGCAACCTTCACTAGCTTCATCTAAAAACTCATAAAGAGTAGCGTTTGGTAATTTTTGTCCGACTGCGATCATAAGATCTCCAATGAAATAGTTGTCATGAGTATGCCAACGCTAGCGCGGGATTCGTCGTCCGGAGGGGCGCCGCGCTGGCATTCTGCAACTACATATTGTATTGAGCAGTGGTTTAGTCTGCTTGCTTACGTAAAAAGGCTGGGATTTCGTAGTAATCAGCCCCTTTATCCAACATGGTTTTTGCCTGTGGTGAGCTATCAGCGCCTAATGTAGGGGCTGGTGTAGCTTCACGCGAACTACGGAATACGCGTGGCAAATCATATTGGCTGTAATCGACTCCGCTGGTTGCTGGTTGAGCAGCCATTGAAGGCGCACTACCAGCACCTGTCATTGCCAAACCAGCGCTAGTGCTCAAAGCTGAATCAAGACTTACCTTGCTCATTGCTGCTGAAGCACTTGCTGGAGCAAAGCTATTCAAGTCAGCCATTGTTGGCATCGCATCATGCGTACCAGTAGCTTGTCTCCAAACTACTTCTGGTTGATGATGTTGACGTGCTTGTGGATTATTCAAGCCAGTAGCCACCACAGTAACGCGCAAGGCATCACCTAAGCTCTCGTCATATACGGTACCAAAGATCACAGTAGCATCATCTGCAGCATAGCCACGAATCGCTGCCATCACTTCACGAGTCTCAGACAACTTCAATGAACGGCTAGCAGTGATATTCACCAATACGCCACGTGCACCAGACAAATCAACACCTTCGAGCAATGGTGATGCAACTGCAGCTTCAGCAGCTAAACGTGCACGATCCATGCCAGAAACTGTTGCAGTTCCCATCATCGCCTTGCCTTGTTCGCCCATCACTGTTTTCACGTCCTCAAAGTCGACGTTGATCAACCCTTGTACGTTAATGATTTCCGCAATACCTGAAACAGCGTTATGCAATACATCATCAGCACATGCGAATGCCTTATCAAACTCAGCATCTTCACCCATCACTTCGAACAATTTCTCATTGAGAACTACGATCAATGAATCTACATAAGACTCGAGCTCAGAAGCTCCATTTTCAGCAACCTTCAAACGCTTAACGCCTTCAAAGTCAAATGGCTTGCTGATAACGCCAACAGTCAAAATACCCATCTCTTTAGCAACTTGAGCAACGATTGGCGCTGCACCAGTACCTGTGCCACCACCCATACCAGCAGTGATAAACACCATGTGTGCACCTTGCAATGTGTCTGCAATACGTGCACGCGCTTCTTCAGCAGAAGCTGCACCGATTTCAGGTTTTGCACCAGCACCGAGTCCGCTAGAGCCTAGTTGCAAATTCACAGATGCCTCAGAACGCTGTAAAGCGCCAGCATCGGTGTTCATGCAAATAAACTCTACGCCGTTAACACCGCGACGAATCATGTGCTGAACTGCATTACCACCTGCACCACCAACTCCAACCACTTTAATAATGGTTTTGCCGGCTGTTTCTTGATCTAACATTTCAAATTCCATATACCCTCCTAGGTAATAAGTACTACATTGACGACGACGAAAAACTTAAAAATTTCCTGCGAACCATTCCTTCATGCGCGAAATCACACTTTGCAACGCGCCTGATTGCGATACTCGACGGCCACGCAACAACTGCGCCTGGCCTTCCATTAATAAACCGATACTGGTAGCAAAACGTGGGCTACGCAAAACTTCATGCAGGTGTCCACGGTACTCAGGAGTACCGATACGCGCTGGGCGCAAGAACACTTGTTCAGCAAGCTCAACCATGCCTGGCATCAAAGAAGTTCCACCCGTTAGTACGATTCCTGAGGACACCATATCTTCGTAACCAGAATCACGAACTACGCCACGCACCAAGGTAAATAACTCTTCTACACGCGGCTCAATGACAGCCGCTAAAGCTTGCTTAGACATTGGGCGTGGTTCGCGATCTCCAACACCAGGTACATCAATCATGGTGGTTGGATCCGCCATATCTTGGCGAGCAATACCGTATTGAATCTTGAGATCTTCCGCATCAATCGTCGGCGTACGCAATGCCATCGCAATGTCATTGGTAATTTGATCGCCTGCAATCGGAATCACAGCAGTATGTCGAATGGAGCCCTGGCAATAGATAGCGATGTCGGTTGTGCCGCCACCAATATCGACTAAGACAACGCCCAGCTCTTTTTCGTCCTCCGTTAAGACGGCTAAGCTAGATGCTAGTGGCTGCAAGATGAGATCATTTACTTCCAAGCCACAACGACGCACGCACTTCACAATATTTTGCGCAGCACTAACTGCACCAGTAACAATGTGCACTTTTACCTCTAGACGCAAACCACTCATACCAATTGGCTCACGCACATCTTCCTGTCCATCAATAATGAATTCTTGAACAAGGATGTGAAGGATTTGTTGATCCGTAGGGATGTTGATTGCTTTAGCAGTTTCTAAGACGCGCTCAACATCTCCAGCACTGACCTCTTTATCCCGAATGGCCACCATACCGCTGGAGTTAAAGCTCACAATGTGATTTCCAGCAATGCCAGTAAAGACCTGTACGATCTGGCGATCTGCCATGACCTCAGCTTCTTCTAGTGCTTTTTGAATGGATTGGACAGTAGCCTCAATATTGACAACTACCCCCTTCTTCAAGCCTTTAGATGCAGTTTGGCCAACGCCAACTACATTGAATTGGCCATCCGGCGCCAATTCAGCAACCAAAGCAACCACCTTGGAGGTACCAATATCCAATCCGACCAATAAATCGCGGTTGTCTTTACTCATTCTCATTCCTCATTGCTTCTGCTCACTTTTCTTGCCATCTGCTTCATTCTTTTTCAAACTTGCCGAAGCAAGATGCACTGCAAAACCGTTTGCATAGCGCAAATCAATTGCATCTACGCGATTAGCCCACTTCTCTTGAACCTGCGGCCAATACTTAAAGAGGCGCGCTACACGATCCTCAGTTAATGTTTTGTCGGAGTTCTCTTCATCCCTGCCGAACTCCACCTTCATGCCGTTGGATAACTTCACATGCCAGGCATAGCGCTCGGAGAGGGTTAAGCTTTTTACCTCTGCACTCCAAGGCTTAAACCAAGCGTTCGCTTTTTCATATAAGCGCATCACTTCTTTGCTTGTATCTTCCGGTCCAGAGAAATCAATTAACTGAATTCCGTCTCCCACATCAGAAACACGACCAGCAAAAAGCTCGCCATGGGTATTCATTAAGGTATGACTATCAGCCCCACCCCAAGTACCAAATGGTTTTTGCTCTTCAATACTTACAATTAATCCGTTAGGCCAAACTCTGCGAACATTGGCATGACGCACCCAAGGCATAGACTCGAAACCACGCTTCACATCCTCTAATCTCACGCTAAAGAAGTTTCCTTGGACCGTCTCTAAGACTTGTTGCTTCACTACAGGCTTATTAATATGCTTGAGCGTTTGTCCAGCCACCGGCTCAATCACTACTTGGCGCAATGCAAAGACGGGTCGCTGGCTTAACCACACCAAAATTCCCACGCAAACCATAACCGCGAAACAGCGCATCAAGAAACGGCTCAGCTTCTGCATCCGCTCTGGATGATTCCAAAGTGGGGATGCCAGTGAAGCAAACACTTCACCGAAACCGTTTAGGAAAGCGCTCATCCGACTCATGCTTGCGCAGCCCCTTTGGTATTTAAGGTTTGACTAATGACCCAGAGAACTAATTCAGCATATTCAACACCCGCTGCTTTTGCGGCCATTGGAACTAAAGAATGTGAAGTCATGCCAGGAGATGTATTCATCTCCAAAAGATATGGTTTGCCAGTTTTTTGGTCGAGCATCACATCGGCACGACCCCAAGTCTTACAGCCGAGGGTGCGATATGCAGCTAAGGCTAAATCTTGAACCGCTTTATTGACTTCTGGCGCTAAGCCAGTTGGGCACAAGTATTTAGTCTCATCAGAAAAATACTTATTGTGGAAATCATAATTGGCCTCTGGTGGAATGATTTTGATTACAGGCAATGCCTCAGCATTTTCTCCAAATCCAACCAATGGGCAAGTTAACTCATCGCCAACAATACAAGTTTCAGCAATCACCTTTTTATCCATCCCTGCAGCCAACTTATAAGCGGCAGGCAACTCGTCGACGGATTTCACTTTAGTCAGACCAAGTGAAGAGCCTTCATGTGCTGGCTTGACAATCAATGGCAAACCTAAGTGCTTCACTACCGCATTCCAATCGCTATCAGCTTTCAGCTCCTGAAATTCTGGAGTTGAAAGACTGCTACTGAGCCAGAAAAGCTTAGTTGCAATTTTGTCTATCGCCAATGCAGATGCCAGTACACCGCTACCGGTATAAGGTAAACCCAATAGCTCAAGCAATCCCTGGATCGTGCCATCTTCACCATAACGTCCATGCAGGGAAATAAAGATGCGGTCAAACTTTTCACTTGCCAATTCTGTTGGGCAACGTAATCCTGTGTCAAATGGATGCGCATCAACCCCTTTGGAGAGCAGCGCATCTAATACGCCGTTACCCGACATCAAGGAAATCTCACGCTCACCAGAACGACCGCCAAGCAATACACCGACTCGACCAAGAGATTGAACATCTAGGTTTGCGAGTTCTTGCTTCACTCGCTCACCCCAAGAAAGCATTTGTTGATTTTGCTTAGACATGCTTTGCCTCCGCCAATACATGAGGCAATCCAGAAATAGATCCTGCGCCCATCGTGATTAATACATCACCATCACGCAATAAAGTACTGAGTTTTTCTGGCATCTCAGCAACACTAGGGGCAAAGGCCACGGCTGAGCTATCTAAAGAGGCCTTTAAAGCTTTATCAACTGTCAGAGCTGCTTTCATGAGGCTTTGACCATCAGCACCTGGAATCTTAGCTTCGCCAGCGGGATAGACCTCGGTTAATACAAGGGCATCAAAGTTTTTGAGTACCTGTACAAATTCACCAAAGCAGTCACGCGTTCTTGTAAAGCGATGGGGCTGGAATGCCAATACCAAGCGTCGGTCAGGATATGCCCCACGCGCTGCAGATAGGGTAGCCGCCATTTCAACAGGATGATGTCCATAGTCATCTATTAGCGTGAAACTTCCACCAGATGCCAAAGGAATCTCTCCATATCTTTGGAAGCGGCGACCAACGCCACTAAACTCAGACAAGGCCTTCACAATAGCTTCATCACCCACACCAAGCTCTGTAGCAATACCAATCGCCGCCAAGGCATTGCGAACGTTATGTAAGCCCGGTAAATTTAATTGCACTTCAAGTCGACCTGGCTTATTGCCATGACGGCGTACAGTTTTACGATCAACCGTAAAGTGCATGCGAGTACCTTCAGCGCGCACATTACTTGCGCGAATATCCGCATCTTCAGATAAGCCATAGCGCAATACTGGCTGTGACACAAATGGAATAATGTCGCGAACATTCGCATCATCAATACAAAGCACAGCAACACCATAAAAAGGCATACGCTGAATGAACTGGACAAACGCTTGCTTCAACCTTGCCATGTCATGCTGATAGGTATCCATATGATCAGCATCGATATTGGTGACTACTTCCATCGCTGGGAATAATTGCAGGAATGAGGCATCAGACTCATCCGCTTCCACCACAATAAAGTCGCCCTGACCTAAGCGTGCATTAGCACCTGCGGAATTTAGTTTTCCACCAATCACAAAGGTAGGATCCAATCCACCCTCAGCCAATACTGAGGCAACTAAACTGGTTGTGGTTGTTTTGCCATGTGTGCCTGCAATCGCAATGCCCTGCTTCAAACGCATGAGTTCACCGAGCATGACAGCACGTTGAATCACAGGCACCTTAGCTGCGCGAGCAGCAAGTACCTCAGGATTGTTGCCTGCAACTGCAGTAGAAATCACTACAGCCTCTGCAGTACCAATATTTTTAGGGTCATGCCCAATATGAATGACTGCGCCCAAATCCGTTAAACGCTTAGTAGCAGCACCTTCAGCCAAGTCAGATCCAGATACTTGATAACCCAGATTCAGAAGCACTTCAGCAATACCACTCATGCCTGCGCCGCCAATACCAACAAAATGTATTTGCTGAACGATATGTTTCATATACCTACTCCTGCACAGTCTGCACATACCTCAGCCACACGCTGAGTTGCATGAGGCTTAGCCAAAGTATGGGCACGTTCAGCCATCGCCTGTAAATCTTGGCGGCTAAAGTTTTGAATCATGGATGCGAGATCCTGCGGATTGAGATCTTGTTGTGGAAGCAGAATTGCTGCATCTGCATCCGATAAAAATCGCGCATTCGCAGTCTGATGATCATCAATTGCGTATGGGAATGGAATCAAGCAGGATGCAACACCACACGCTGCGATTTCTGAAACAGTCATTGCTCCAGAGCGGCAGATCACTAAATCTGCTTGAGCGTAAGCAGTTGGCATGTCGTCAATAAAAGGACGAATGTCAGCAGTAACGGCTAAGTCAGCATAACGCTGTTGTAAATCTGCGAGATGTTTATCGCCCGCCTGATGAATCACCTGAGGGCGTGCGTCTTTATCCATCAATGCCAAGGCTGCCGGAATTGCTTCATTTAAAGCTGCCGCACCCAAGCTGCCACCAACTACTAGGATCGACAAAGGTCCAGTGCGTGTTTCATATCGCTTTGCTGGTGCGCCCACATCTTCAAATTCTTCACGGATTGGATTGCCAACCCATTCAGCATGAGCCATCGTATCTGGGAAGCCAGTCAATGTACGCATAGCAATTTTGGCAAGAGCGCGATTAGCACTTCCCGCTACAGAATTTGCTTCATGAAGAACCAATGGCTTCTTCAAAAACTTCGTCATCAAGCCGCCAGGGAATGTAATGTACCCGCCCATACCTAAAACGACATTTGGCTTGATACGGCGCATGATCTTCAAACTCTGAACACTCGCCCTTGCGAGATTAAATGGCAGCATCAATTTTGCTTTGATGCCTTTACCACGCAAACCGCCAAACTCAACTGCCTCGAATGGGAAGTCACAAGCTTTTACTAGGCGATATTCCATACCGCCTTGATTGCCAAGCCAAAAAACTTTCCAGCCACAGATGCGTAGATATTCAGCAACAGCAAGGCCCGGGAAAATATGTCCCCCAGTACCGCCGGCCATAATCAAGATAGATGGCTTAGTCATAACTTACCACCCCGCATCAAGATTCGGTTCTCATAATCAATGCGCAGAAGCATAGCGACCGCAACTGCATTCATCAAAATTCCTGAACCACCATAACTGACCAAAGGAAGAGTCAAGCCTTTGGTAGGCAGCAAGCCTAAGTTCACACCCATATTGATAAATGCCTGCCAACCAATCCATATCGCCACACCTTTAGCAGCAAGGCCAGCAAAACTGCGATCCAATTGCAACGCTGTGCGGCCAATGAGGAATGCACGACGTACGATCCAATAGAACAAGAAGATCATCACTACTACGCCAACGAATCCAAGCTCTTCACCAATCACAGCCATGATGAAATCGGTATGCGCTTCAGGAAGGTAATGTAATTTTTCAACACTGCCACCTAGGCCTAAGCCGAACCATTCGCCACGTCCAAATGCCATGAGTGAATGGGTTAATTGATAACCTTTATTTGCTGCATTGTCGACTTGCCATGGATCCATAAACGCCAGCATGCGACCACGACGGAATGGTGAAAGGGCAATCATCGTGGCACCACTCAGCAAGCCAACCAAGATCAGACCACCAAATAACTTAGCGCTAATACCGCCTAAGAACAAAATTCCAAATGCAATTAAAGCCACAACTACGAATGCGCCCATATCTGGCTCAGCCATTAATAAGCCACCAACCAATGCAACCGCAATGCCCATTGGCAACATGCCCTTAACAAATGAGTGTAGATACTCTTGGCGCTGCACCGTGTAGCTTGCGGCAAAAATCACCGCGGCAAATTTCATTAATTCAGATGGCTGGAAGTTCATGAGTCCCAATGGAATCCAACGCTTCGCACCATTTACACCCTTACCCACACCAGGGATAAGAACAGCAATTAAGAGTAAAACCGTAAAGCCAAAAATGACTGGTGAATAACGATCCCAAACTTTGGTTGGGATCTTGAATGCCCAAATACCAACACCAATGGCAATTGCCAATGAAATGCAATGCCGAATTAAGAAGAAGTTGCTACTGTAATTTGCGTACTTAGGACCATCAGCCAGGGTAATGGATGCGGAATAGACCATGACCAAACCGATCAAAGCCAAAGACAGTACCGCCCAAACTAACAACTGGTCATAGTCCATCATGCGTGAGCGAGTTTGCTCAACACCAGAAACCGCATCTCTCAAGCCGCTACGGAAATTATCAATCCCGCCTCTGGAGAAATTCCAGAAGCGACCAAGGCCCAAACGATTCTCAGGAAAAAGTTTTTCCTTCAAACTCATGCATGGACTCCTTCGAATTGCATTCCTAGCTCTTGAACTTCAGCAACGAATGCTTCGGCACGTGCCACGTAATCGCTGAACTGATCAAAACTAGCGCAAGCTGGTGAAAGTAAAACAATATCGCCAGACTGAGCATGTTTTGCAGCTTCTGCCACTGCGTTTTGGAGAGTCTCACTCATTACGCAGGGTACTGAGTCAGCCAAAGCCTCGGCAATAATTGGCGCATCCTTACCAATCAGGAAAACGCCTTTTACAAAACGCAGTGCAGGATCACGTAAGGGGCTAAAGTCCTGGCCCTTACCTTCACCACCAGCAATCAACCAGATCCGCTTGCCAGATTCATTGGCACTTAAACCATTTAGCGCAGCTACAGTTGCCCCTACATTGGTGCCCTTACTGTCATCCACATACTCAACATTCGACACAATCGAAACACTTTGAACACGATGTGGTTCACCATGGTAGTCACGCAAACCATGTAAAAGCATATTCATGGGCAAACCAGCTGCGCGTGCCAAGGCTAATGAAGCTAATGCATTTAAAGCATTGTGGCGGCCACGAATCCGTAAAGCATCAGCAGGTATTAAACGCTTTAGTCTTAATGGCTCTTCCTCTACAGCGGCAGCTTTACGACGACGCTTAGGTTGAGGCTCAAGCTCTTCATCCACCTCAGCCCAGACTAGCCAATCAATACCACCGGCGCGAAGATCATGCTCAATGCCAAAGGCACCCTGCTCATCAGGGCGGCTTGCGCCAAAAGTAATAACTGATTTATTTGCTTTTTGCTCGTCAGTCAGGAGGTTCATTACCAGTGAATCATCACGATTCAGAATACAGATAGTGTCTTGCCCAAAAATATTTGCTTTTGCAGCGACATAGGCCTGCATATCACCATGCCAATCCAAGTGATCTTGCGTAATATTTAATACAGTTGCCGCCGTTGCATTAAAGGTGCTCGTGTAAACCAATTGGAAGCTAGAGAGTTCTAGCACCCAAATCTCAGGCATATCAGCAACCTGATCAGATTCATCTAGACAAGACATCAACTTATCTAAAGCTGCTGGACTGATATTTCCAGCAACAGCAACCCTCTTGCCGGCACGCTCGCACAACTGACCTGTCAGTGCAGTCGTAGTTGTCTTGCCATTTGTTCCGGTGATTGCTAATAAGGCTGGCTTATAGTCAGACTCTACGACTTGAGCCATGCGATCTAATGCAGCAATAGCTCTGGCAAAAAATTCCAATTCTCCCCAGATATCAATGCTAGATTCTTGCGCCTTAACCAAGAATGAAGCTATTGGTTCTTGAAGTGGAGATAAGCCAGGGCTAATTCCGATGACATCAATATTCTTTAAATTAATGTCATCAAGAGGTCCAAAGAAGGCCTCTTGAAGCCCTGCAAATTCAAGATCGGCCAACCAGGCTTTTTGGCGCTCATTTAGCTTTTCACGATCACGCGTATCAGCTAGGCTAACCTTAGCAGCGTTCCGCAAACACCACTTAGCCATTGCGTAGCCAGACTCCCCCAATCCTAAGATTAAGAAATGCTGAGGCGCTTGATAGCCCTCATCTGCGATGAGAGCTGGATTAGCGAAGGCTTGATCTAAGTTATGCATATTCTTTGGCTTACCTTAATTTCAGACTGGAGAGGCCAATGAGAACTAATAAAATGGTGATGATCCAGAAACGAACTACTACTTGTGTTTCGCGCCAGCCACCCAATTCAAAATGGTGATGAAGTGGTGCCATCCTAAAAATACGACGGCCTTCACCAAAACGCTTCTTGGTAAATTTGAACCAAAAGACTTGCAACATCACTGACAGTGTTTCTGCCACAAAGATTCCGCCCATAACAAAGAGCACAATTTCCTGGCGAACAATCACCGCAATAGTGCCGAGTGCACCACCCAATGCGAGTGCGCCAACATCACCCATAAATACTTGAGCAGGATGCGTGTTGTACCAAAGGAATGCCAATCCCGCACCACCCATAGCACCACAGAAAATCATGAGTTCACCTGCCCCAGGAATGTATGGGAATAGCAAATACTTTGCGTAAATTGCATTACCCATCACATAAGCAAAAGCGCCTAGAGCGGCACCAACCAATATCACTGGCATGATGACTAGGCCATCAAGACCATCAGTTAAGTTCACAGCGTTACTACTGCCAACAATAACTAAGTAACTCAAAATGATGAAGCCCATTACGCCCAGTGGGTAGCTAATCTCTTTCATAAAAGGAATGAGCAAGTTTGATTTGGCCGGCAGATCCAAAGCGAAGCCACTTTTGAGCCACTCAAAGAATAATTGCAAGACTTTGAGGTTATTTACTTCAGATACGGAGAAGGCTAAATAAATAGCGGCAAATAATCCAATCAAAGTCTGCCAAAAGAATTTTTCCCGTGAGGCCATTCCTTTGGGATCTTTGCGCGCTACTTTGCGGTAATCATCAACCCAACCTACCAAACCAAATCCAAAGGTCACAATCATCACAATCCAAATAAAGCGATTGCTCAAATCAGCCCACAACATGCAGGAGATAAAAATACCTAAAAGGATTAATACGCCACCCATTGTTGGGGTACCTGATTTCACTAAATGGGTTTGCGGGCCATCCGTACGAACCGCTTGACCCATCTTCAATGCAGTCAACTTGCGTATAACCCATGGACCAGCCGCCAAGCCAATCAGCAAAGCAGTCACTGTTGCCATAACCGCTCTAAAAGTGATGTAGTTAAAGACTCGGAAGAATCCAAAATCATCCTGCAACCATTGCGCCAATATCAAGAGCATGTTTTAGCCTCCTCTAATAAGGCCTGTACTACACGCTCCATACGCATAAAACGAGATCCCTTAACCAAAATATCTAAGTGCAACTGCTTACCTGACTCTTGATCTGCGAGCGCCACATTAAGCTCTTCAAGCAACTGATCTAACGTGGTGAAGTGAGTAGCACTGCTAGCAGACTGAGTCTTTCCTGAATCATTAAAGCCCTGCACCGCAAATTTGCACTGCTCTCCGAGCGCAAATAACTTAACTATTCCCTGCTCAGCAGCATAGGCTCCAACTTCCTCATGGAACGCAGGACCTTGATCACCTACTTCGCCCATATCACCCAATACCAACCAAGAAGCATTGCCAGACTGTTTAAGCGCATCAATAGCAGCCCTTACAGAATCTGGGTTCGCGTTGTAACTATCATCAATCAAGGTGCGACCCGCATTCAAAGGCTTTGATTGCATGCGTCCATTTACCGGAACAAAAGATTCCAGACCGGCTTTGATTTGATCCAAACTCAATCCAGCACCTAAAGCAACTGCGCTAGCCGCTAGAGCATTGCGCACATTATGGTTTCCTAAGGTATTGAGTTGAACCTCAAGCTTGCCAAGTTCAGTTGAAATTTCAATTCTTCCGCTAGCTAATAACTTTCCAGTTACAGAGGCTTTGACTAACGCCGAATCCGCAGATAAAGCAAAGTCAATTACCTTGCGTCCTCCGGCAGCTTGATGCCAAACCGAAGAGAATTCAGAGTCCGCTGGAAATACTGCAACACCATCCGCAGGAAGTGCGCTCAAAGCAGTTGCATGCTCTTTTGCAACCGCTTCTACAGTCGCCATAAATTCTTGATGCTCACGCTGGGCATTGTTGATAAGGGCAATATTGGCTTGAGCAATCAGGGCTAACTCCGCTGTTTCGCCAGGATGATTCATTCCCAACTCAATCACCGCTAGGCGATCGGTTGATCGCATGCGTAACAAGGTTAAAGGTAGGCCAATATCATTATTGAAGTTACCTTTAGTAACTAGAGTCTGTCCTTCACCGGCAGCAGCCTTGAAGATCGAAGCAATCATCTCTTTTACAGTGGTCTTACCATTAGATCCAGTTACTAAAGCTACTGGGATAGAAAACTGTGCACGCCATGCCTTTGCCAACTCACCCAAGCCCTGTTTAACATCCTGGACACACACTGCAGGTAAGCTTGAAGGGCATTTTTCTTTATGGCTAATAAGCGCTGCACTTGCTCCCGCTGTTGCCACATCACCCAAGAAATCATGCGCATCAAAACGATCGCCAGACAAAGCAATAAATAATTCGCCGGATTGAATCTGACGACTATCACTGCCAACATGAGAAATAGAAATTCCTTCAGCAGACTTTGCATCAGCATGAATCAACTGACTGCCCGGCAACATGGCATGAACTTGGGCGAGAGTAGTCATAGGCGTACTCATACGCTACCCCCTGCAGCCAAACGAATATGCTCTTGATCAGAAAAATCAAATTTCTTGCCATTGATCTCTTGAGTAGACTCATGTCCTTTACCAGCAACTAGAACGATATCCTGGATGTCGGCATGTCGGACCGCAGCCATAATGGCAGCTGCTCTATCGGGCAATGCTTGCACATTCGATAGGTCGCCTGACATACCAGCTTGAATCATGGCAATAATAGAAGCTGGATCTTCCGATCTGGGATTGTCACTCGTAATCACAATATGATCAGCAAACTCTTGCGCTGCACGACCCATTTGTGGACGCTTACCTGAATCTCGATCACCGCCGCAACCGAAGACACACCATACTTTTCCGTTACGTTGATTTGCAATGGGGCGCAATGCATTCAATGCTTTAGTGAGAGCATCTGGTGTATGTGCATAGTCCACAACAATTAATGGTCCCTCAGTTCTCTGCGTTTTATTTAAGCGAATCAGTTCCATCCGACCTGGAACGGCACTCAACTTATTCATGCGCTTAGAGGCTTCACTGGTGCTCAAGCCTTGGGCCAACAGAACCGCCCAAACAGCAAGGCAATTGCTCAGATTAAATTCACCCAATACTGCAAGTTGAACAGCGCTTGCACCTGACGCATCACAGTTAAATTGAGATTCATATCCCGAACTCGTAAACAGAGTTTTTTCTGTATAGGCACGTTTCAGACGATCGCCAAATTTTTCAAATCCAGCAAATGCATTACTGCTTAATGCGTAGCCCCATACTTGAGGACCGTCAACAGCGAGAAGCTTCATTGCTAATTCGCGCCCAAATGTATCGTCAAAATTGATGATGGCATTTTCAAGCTGAGGCAGTTGGAATAGCTTTGCTTTTGCCTCAGCATATTCACCCATCGTGCCGTGATAATCCAAATGATCTTGAGTCAAATTGGTAAATACCGCAGTACGTACATCCAAACCAGAAACGCGATCTTGATCAAGCGCATGAGAAGAGATCTCTATGGCCACCTGCTGAGCACCTGCATCAAGCAATTCTTTTAATTGAGTCTGTAAACGCGGCGCATCGGGTGTGGTGTAGCCAGTCTCGGTCAATGCACCCGGGAAGCCAGTACCCAAGGTACCCAAAACTGCAGTGCGATGGTTAGATTCATACAAAGCCTGCGCCAACCACTGAGTAATACTAGTTTTTCCGTTGGTACCGGTAACACCGATAACATTCAGCTGTTTACTTGGATAGTCGTACCACTCGGCACAGAGTTCTCCAGCTAAGCTGGATAAATTATCAACAGCAAAACACTCTGAGCGATCTAAGTATTCGTTAGCAACACCATCTGCGGGATCAAATACGACAGCTGCCGCACCATTTGCTAAGGCGGCTGCAATGTAATCGCGGCCGTCACGTAAGGCATTGCCATGACCAACAGGGTATGCAAAGAAGATATCGCCAGATTGAATTTGACGACTATCAGCAGTTGCTTTTGCATCTGCTGATGTGAGATCACGTAAATGAGAGATCAAGAGATGGGGTTCGATATTAATCATTGCCATCATCTTTTTAAAACCGCTGTATTTGTTTTGACTGCGGCACTCTGTATTTCAGCGGGACTTTGATCCTGCATTGCTTTCTGCTTAATAGGGCTATCTGGCAAGACATTCAAGGTGCGCAGAGTCTCACTCACGATAGTAGAAAACACTGGTGCTGCAACATCCCCACCGTAGTGACTGCCACCAGTCGGCTCATCAATCATGACGGCCACCACAATGCGTGGCGCACTAATGGGTGCTAAGCCCGCAAAGTAAGCACGGTATTTATTCCCATATCCCTTACCTACCAATTTATGGGCTGTACCTGTTTTTCCACCAACTCGATAACCTTCAGCTTGCGCTTTAATGGCAGTGCCACCTGGCTCCGTTACTGACTCCATCATGCTGCGCATCTCAATGGCCGTCTTGGCAGAAATGATGTGTGTACCTGGCTTAAATTCTGGACTACGCTCAATCGTGAGCGGTACCAATTCACCATCACGTGCAAAAATCGTGTAAGCACGAGCTACCTGAAAGAGTGAGCCTGAAATGCCATAACCAAACGCAATCCGCGCCTGGTCTGTTGGCATCCATTTTTTAAAGGGATGCACAGTGCCAGCTACAGCACCAGGAAAGCCAATCTTCGGTGCCTGACCTAAACCAACTGATGTATAGAAATTCCACATCTCTTCTGCGGATAAATTATTCATCGCAATTTTGGCCGTACCAATATTGCTCGATTTTTGAATAATTTGCGCCACAGTGAGGTTGCCGTAAGGATGGGTATCTGTAATCGGCTTTGGACCAACCAAATATTTAGCGCCAATCATCATATTGGTACTAGGAGTGATGACCCCCTTCTCCAAAGCAATCGCTACTGTTAAAGGCTTCATCGTTGAGCCAGGCTCAAAGGTGTCAGTTAAAACGCGATTACGCAACTGCTCACCCGTCAACTTCTTACGATCGTTCGGGTTGTAACTTGGATAATTTGCTAAAGCTAAGATCTCGCCAGTTTGGGTATCCAGTACAACTGCACCACCAGCACTTGCATGATGCTGTTCGACTGCATTTTTAACAGCGTTGTAAGCCAGAAACTGAATCTTGCTATCAATAGAGAGTTGCAAATCTTTACCATTTTGTGGCAACTGCAAAATCGCAACATCTTCAACAACACGACCTAGACGATCCACAACCACTCGACGAGCACCTGGATGTCCAGCCAACTCTTTTTCCCGAGAGAGCTCCATGCCTTCTTGACCGCGATCTTCCACATTGGTAAAGCCAACAACGTGCGCCATCGCCTCACCCTCAGGATAGAAGCGACGGTATTCGTTATTTAAGCCAATGCCCGGAATTTCTAATTGCTTAATCTGTTGCGCAACTTCTGGGTCTACTTGGCGCTTCAAGAAAATTTGCTTACGCTCTTCTCTTAGCTTTTTACGCAACTCTGCTTCGCTAATCTGTAAAAGACTCGCTAATTTCTGCACTTTATCTGCAGCCAAATCATCAGGCACAGTGTCGTTATAGGCGATCACTGACTTTGCCTCCAAGCTGGTAGCAATCACTTGGCCATTGCGATCCAATATTTTTCCACGAGAAGCAGGCAACTCCAACTCTCGCTGTGTACCGCGCACACCTTTAGCTTCATAGAAAGCATTTCCCGGACCTTGAATCCAGAAGGCGCGAATTAAGAGCAACATGAAGACGAAGAACAGCATGAACAGCATCAGGCGTGACCGCCACATTGGCAGACGCAATACTAAATTTGGCGTAGTTGAAAAACCTACCGGCCTCATCTAGCCTCCTTCAAGTACAAAGTACGCTCTGGAGAAATAGGAACCATGTGCAATTGATTACGCGCAACATCACGAATACGTGCCGACTTAGAAAGGTTGCGCTGCTCATACTCTAAGCGCAACCAATCTTGATTCAGTTTGCGCTCTTCAATTTGCGCACGCTCTAATGAGATAAATAATTTACGCGCACGCTGCTGGGCTGCAACCAAAGAGAGGGCACAGACCAATAGCAAGACAAGTAAGGTCAGCGTAGCGCGATTCAAGTTGAAACTCCCGCACGTTTTTCAGCAACTCGCATGATGGCTGAACGTGCACGAGGATTCTCTCGGACTTCTTCATCACTTGGCTTAACGCGTCCAATAATCTCTAGGGCACTTTGCGGCAAATCCCTATCGCGGACCGGTAAACCACGAGGCACCTCAACCTTCGCATGTGACTGCAAAAATTGCTTAACGATGCGATCTTCTAGCGAATGAAAACTAATCACTGCTAAGCGCGCGCCTGGCTTTAATAAATTGAGGGCAGCTTTTAATCCGAGTTCAAGATCTTCTAACTCGCGATTAATGAAAATGCGTAGTGCCTGGAAAGTTCTAGTGGCTGGATCTTGTCCCACTTCTCTTGTGCGAACGACACTGGCAACCAAGCTTGCTAATTGCAAAGTTGTTTTTGGCGACAAACCCTCTTCTCGCTTAGCTACGATAGCTTTTGCGATCTGAAATGCAAAACGTTCTTCACCATAAGTCTTAATCACGCGCGTGATGTCCTCTTGTGATGCTTGCTCCAACCATTCTGCCGCTGTCAAACCATGATCCGTGTTCATGCGCATATCGAGCGGACCATCCTTGCGAAAGGAAAATCCACGATGTGCTTCGTCTACTTGTGGAGAGCTGATTCCAAGATCCAACAAAATGCCATCGACTGATTCTGGCTCTGCGTATTGATCCATCTGCGCAAAACTGTCGTGCACGATTCGTAAACGAGGATCGTTGATTTTTTCCGCGACTGCGATCGCATCCAAGTCCTTGTCGAAGGAAATCATTCGCGCGCTCGGAGGCAATTGTGAAAGCAGTGCTTGCGTATGTCCGCCACGCCCAAAGGTTCCATCGATCAAGAGTGAATTTTTTGATGCCTCGGGAGAGGTGATGCGTGGGCCACTGATCAGCGCCGTCACCGCCTCGGCCAGTAATACTGGGCGATGAGTTATGTTCATGGCACCCTGTCATCAAAAATTAAATTGCTTCAGGGCTTCAGGCATACCTTGTGCAATGGCAGCCTGTTCTTTTGCAGCGTAAGTAGCGGCGTCCCACAATTCCAGATGACTACCCATGCCGAGTAGCATCACTTCTTTTTCAATGCCGGCAGCTGATCGGAGCTCTGGGCTCACCAAAATTCTTCCTGCGCTGTCCAAATCTACCTCTGCAGCATTACCAAGGAAGATTCGGCGCCACCAATGGGCATCCATCGGCAATTGCGCGACACGTGAACGGAATGTTTCCCACTCAGGGCGGGGGAACAACAAGAGGCATCCATCGGGGTGTTTTGTGAGCGTAACTCGGCCCTCACCTTGAACTAACAAGGCGTCACGATGCTTTGCCGGCACAGACATGCGGCCTTTTGCATCTAAATTGAGAGCTGACGCACCTTGAAACACCATTTACCCCACTTTTTCACACTTCCTCCCACTTTAGAGGATCGCAATAAGAGGGTCAAGTGTTTTTGGGTAATTTTTTAGGAAATTTCCTAGTGATTACAAACACTTAGCGTCATGTCTTGATAAAATGGTGACTATAAAAATGCTACTTGAAACAACGGCTTGGAAAATATACTTAAGAATAGGTCTTAGCTATTTAGCCCAATAATGGGTAAATATACTGTATTAATAAACAGTATCCGAAATAAAAATATGCAAAATAATTAATTCGGAATTAGATTTTGTAAGCAGTGCTTGTCATGACTTTTGACATCGCCTGCATTAGCTTCTGAATCGGCTCCGGCAAGACCGCACCTCCAGCAGAAATTGCAGCCTGTCCATGTTCGATTTCATCAATGCGCATTTGATCAACAATGGCGCGAGAACGCTCATCTTCTACGGGCAATTTTTGGAGGTGACTTGCGAGATGATTTTCGACTTGCTTTTCTGTTTCCGCAACAAATCCCAAGCTCCACTTATCGCCCGCTAAGCCAGCAGCCAAGCCGATTGCAAAGGATCCTGCATACCAAATTGGATTGAGATAACTCGTGTGCGAACCTAGTTCTTGAAGGCGAGTTTCACACCAAGCCAAGTGATCCATTTCCTCTTGAGCAGAGTGATCTAACATCTGGCGAATTTCAGGACTACGGGCCACTATTTTTTGCGATTGATAGAGGGCTTGAGCGCAGACCTCACCCACATGATTGACGCGCATTAATCCGGCAGCATGCTCTCGTTCTTTGACATCTAGCAAAGCGGTAGATTGAATATCCGAACCTGGGGTTGGGCGATGAGCATGAGCACCCCCAACTACCGAGCGCAAGGCTGTATCAAACTCAATAATGAAGCGGTCAATTAGCGCCATAGGCTTGCAAAAACTAGACTAAAACCTCTGCTTTGAAGCTTTGTTTAGTCTTCAAACCTAACTCAGCCAAAAGCTCGCGGTCTTGTTCTGCCTCAGGATTACCGGTAGTGAGTAGTTGCTCACCATAGAAAATAGAATTCGCGCCAGCCTGGAAGCACATGGCCTGAACTGCCCTGCCGAGCTCCTGCCGACCAGCTGATAAGCGCACCCGTGCGCGCGGCATCGTGATGCGAGCTACAGCAATAGTTCTCACGAATTCGAGCGGATCCAAGGGCTTCTGATTCTCTAATGGGGTGCCTGCAACAGGAACTAGGTGATTAATTGGAACTGACTCTGGATACGGGCTTAAATTGGCCAAACGGGCCAAGAAAGCCGCACGCTGCTCACGGGACTCACCCATGCCCACAATGCCGCCGCAACACACTGACATGCCGGCAGCACGCACATTAGAAATCGTATCCAAACGGTCTTGATAGCCCCGCGTGGAGATAACCGAGCGATAAAAGTCCTCGCTGGTGTCTAAGTTATGGTTATAGAAGTCCAGGCCAGCCTCTTGCAGGGCTTGGGCCTGATTTGCCTCCAGCATCCCTAAAGTAGCGCAGGTTTCAAGCCCCAAGGCCTTCACGCCCTTAATCATGGCGGTGACTTTTTCAATATCGCGGTCTTTGGGTTCCCGCCAGGCGGCACCCATACAAAAACGGTTAGATCCAGCAGCCTTGGCAGCCTTGGCAGCCTCAAGCACCTCGTCCAGATCCATCAACTTATTGGCCTTCACGTCAGTGTCGTAACGAGCTGCCTGGGGGCAATAGCCACAATCTTCGGGGCACCCACCAGTCTTGATTGACAAAAGCGTAGCTAATTCCACATCGCCATCAGGGAAGTTGGCGCGATGAGTCTCTTGTGCCTTGAACATTAATTCACTAAATGGGAGGTCGAATAGAGCCTCAATCTGGGCGACTGACCAAGCACCCGATGCGTCGACCTCTTTGTGCAAATCCTTTTGAGACTTGACTTGGGTGAGGGGTTTTTCAGTAGTTTGGGTGGCCTGCATAGTCGAATTCCAGAAAATAGATCAATTCAAGGCATAAACATAACAGATACAGGCCTAAATTAGGAAAAACTAGTGGTCAAATACCAAACATGAAGCTTATTTCTGATCCAAATCAAACCTCACTGGTTGATCGCAGCCTAGATGCCGTTTGGCATCCCTGCACTCAGATGAAGCATCACGAGTCATTGCCCTTGATTGCCATTACTAAGGGTAAGGGTGCTTGGCTCTTTGATGACAAAGAAAATGCGCTACTCGATTGCATTAGTTCTTGGTGGACCAATCTGTTTGGTCACTCCAATCCGCGCATCAATCAAGCCATTACTAATCAGCTTGAAAAAATTGAGCACGTCATGCTCGCCGGATTTACGCACCCACCAGTAGTGGAGCTTTCCGAGAAGCTGTCCGCCTTAACTCAAGGCCATTTGGGTCACGTATTTTTTGCATCGGATGGCGCCTCTGCAGTAGAAATTGCTTTGAAGATGAGTCATCACTTTTGGCGCCTGAACAATCAACCGCAAAAGAAAAAATTTGTCTGCTTAGAAAATGGCTACCATGGTGAAACTTTAGGCGCATTAGCGGTCACAGATGTTGCGATTTTTCGCGAAGCCTATGGCTCACTTTTACAAGATGTTTTCACTGTACCTTCACCTGATGCGCGTAAGGCAAAGTCTGGTGAAAGTGCTGATGATGTCGCTAGGCAAGCTGCAAAAAAATTAGAGGCTCTACTAGAAGTAGAGCATCACCATATTGCGGCCATCATTGTTGAGCCACTCGTTCAGTGCGCAGGACAAATGGCGATGTACTCACCAGAATATTTACGCTTAGTGCGCTCACTCTGCGATCGCTATAGCGTTCACCTCATTGCCGATGAGATTGCAGTAGGCTGCGGTCGGTCAGGAAAATTTTTTGCTTGCGAACATGCAGCAATTTGGCCGGACTTCTTGACTCTGTCTAAAGGCATTAGCGGCGGCTATCTTCCGCTGTCGCTCTCCATGACAACTGACAAAATTTATCGCGCCTTTTATGGCGATCAAATGCAACAAGGCTTCTTACATTCGCATTCCTATACAGGAAATCCATTGGCATGCGCTGCAGCGCTTGCGTGTCTAGAGATTTTTGAAACTGAATCTGTTCTTGAAAAAAATCTTGAACGCAGCAAAGATCTTGCCAACGCATTTGCTTGGGCAAAAGCAGATCCTCGCATCGAACATTGGCGCCAGCAGGGCATGATCCTAGCGTTTGATATCAAATCTACAGAGCTAAAAAATTCAGCTACGTTTTCACGAGACATGTTTTCAGCAAGCATGGCGGAAGGCATCCTCATTAGGCCAATTAGTAATACGATTTATGTCATGCCTCCGTACATTCTCTCTTCAGAGGAAACTATGCAAATGGGTGCTTCCGTACAACGCGCGCTCAATCAGGTGTTGGCATGAGTACAAACTTTAAAGCTCGCGATATGGCAGAGCACCAGATTGCCGATCTGGATGAGCAGTTACTCAGACGCAAACTGCGTACTACCGAATCACCCTGCGACACCAAGGCTCGCGTTGGTGAGCGAGAACTAAAAGCGTTTTGTAGCAATGACTACCTAGGTCTAGCAAACCACCCCGCATTAGTTGCTGCGCTTTCGGAAGGCGCGAACCTGTATGGGGTTGGGAGCGGTGCATCGCACCTCATTAGCGGTCACAGCATTGCACATAGCTTGCTTGAAAAGAAATTGGCTGCCTGCGAGGAAAAGCATATTCCTAACGCAAGAGCTCTGTTCTTTAGTACTGGCTATCTCGCAAATATCAATGCCATTACCGGAATTTCTAGACTTGCTGAGCAGGGGCAAGCCAGTATTTACTCGGCCAAACTCAATCACGCCTCTTTGATTGATGGTGTTCGCTTAGCAAGCGCACAAACTAAAGCTAAGGTGACATTATTTGATCACCAAAATCTCGACTCACTGGAAGAATCGCTCAAGCAAGATACCCACGCTCTCAAGTTGATTGTGGTCGATGGTGTATTCAGCATGGATGGGGATATCGCGCCCGTAGAAAAACTCCTGCACATTGCTGAACAATATGATGCTTTGTTGATGGTAGATGATGCACATGGATTTGGTGTACTTGGCGAACAGGGCCACGGTATTTTGGAACAAGCAGGCGTGCATTCAGAGCGAATTATTTATGTCGGCACACTTGGTAAGGCGGCTGGCGTTAGTGGTGCATTTATTTGTGCAGCTGCACCGTTTATTGAATGGCTCATCCAAAAGGGACGCCCCTATATTTATAGTACGGCTACACCACCGGCGATTGCCCACACCTTACTCAGCAGCCTTGAGTTGATCGAAGGCGATGAAGGTATTTCTCGTCGTAAAATATTGAATGAACTGATTCAGGTTTGGCGTGATGAAATGATTTTCTCAAGCTGGGAAAAAACTCCTTCATCTACCCCAATTCAACCCGTTATTTTAGGAAGCAATGCCAATGCATTAGCAGTAGCTAAGCTCTTGGATGAAGCAGGCTATTGGATTCCAGCAATCCGTCCGCCCACCGTTCCTGTTGGTACTTCTCGCCTACGCATTACTTTTTCTGCAAACCATAGCGTTGATGACTTACGCGAGTTAATTCAGGAATTAAAAATCATTGAGCAAACAGTAGAAGGTAAGTTATGAAAATCAATACCCCTACTGGTTTTTTTGTCACCGGCACCGATACCGAAGTTGGCAAAACTTTACTTAGCGGCGCTCTCATTCTCAAACTAAGAGAGGCAGACATCCGCGCAATCGGTTTTAAGCCTGTAGTCGCCGGCACCTATATTGACTCCAACGGTCAGAAACTGAATGAAGACCTAGAAACATTACGGATCGCGTCAGGATTGAATTCTCAGGAGCCAAGTCTCTGCCCCTATGTTCTAGATGAGGCAGCCGCCCCACACCTTGTTGCCAAGAAAAATGATGTTTACCTAGACTCTTCCATCATCTTGGGTGATTTACATTCCTTAAGCCAACAATTTGAGGTGGTGGTTGTTGAAGGTGCAGGTGGATTTTTAGTTCCTCTAAATGAGCAGGAAGATTTGGGTGATCTCGCTCAGGCAATGGATTTACCGGTCATCCTTGTAGTCGGCATGCGTTTGGGCTGCATTAATCACGCCTTACTCACTTGTGAAGCAATTGTGTCTCGCCAGTTGACGATTGCTGGGTGGGTAGCGAACACGCTTTCAGAGGAAATGCCTCTTTTAGAAGAAAATATTCAAACCCTAAAAGACCGAATTTTTGCGCCTTTTTTAGGCGTCATTCCTGCTCTTCCTAAGCAGCTTCAGAAGCCGGAGAATGCCCCCTACTCCATAGAGGCTTTACGATTTGCTGCGGAGCATATAAAACTGCCTGAGTAAATTCAGATAAGATGAAGTTATGCGATTACTTCCAGAAATCATCGACTCCGCATCAGCCATTCAAGAGATTCGACGCAATATTCATGCGCATCCAGAATTGCGCTTTGAAGAAAATCGCACTTCCGACCTAGTAGCAGAAGCGCTTTCAAGTTGGGGTATCACGGTGTATCGCGGCCTAGGAAAAACTGGGGTTGTCGGCAAACTCGATGGCGACTTAGGTCAAGGCAAGATGATTGGCTTGCGTGCCGATATGGATGCGCTACCACTACAAGAACACAATACCTTTGAACACACTTCAAAGAATCCCGGCAAGATGCATGCCTGTGGCCATGATGGTCACACTGCAATGCTCTTGGGTGCGGCGCAATATTTATCAAACCATCGCGATTTCAAAGGCTCAGTCATTTTTATTTTTCAGCCAGCTGAAGAAGGCGGTGCTGGCGCGCAAGAAATGATTAACGATGGGTTATTTAAGCAATTTCCTTGCGATGCCGTTTTTGGTTTGCACAACTGGCCAGGACTTGCCGAAGGCCATTTTGGTGTGACCTCTGGCCCGATGATGGCTTCAAGCAATACGTTTGAAATCACTATCCGCGGTAAAGGTGGGCATGCTGCTTTGCCACACAACAGCGCTGACCCCCTACTAGCAGGAACTCAAGTTGTACAAGCACTACAAAGCATCATTACCCGAAACAAACGTCCAGTGGATGCAGCGGTGTTATCAGTTACCCAGTTTCATGCGGGCGAGACGAGCAATGTCATTCCGGATAGCGCTTTTATTGGCGGAACCGTTCGCACATTCACGATAGAAGTATTAGATTTAATTGAACAACGTTTGAGGGAAATCTCTCATAACGTATCGAGCGCATTTGACTGCCAAGCAGAAGTGAGTTTTTCTCGCAACTACCCCCCACTCATTAATCATGACAAAGAAGTAGATTTCGCCAGCGAGGTCATGAGTGAATTAGTTGGGGCGCAAAACGTCAATACCTCGATCGATCCCACGATGGGTGCAGAAGACTTTGCATTCATGCTGCTGGAGAAACCTGGTTGCTATGTGTTCCTAGGGAACGGTGATGGCGATCATCGTGCAGTGGGTCATGGCATGGGTCCATGCCAACTCCACAATCCTTCTTATGACTTCAATGATGCATTAATCCCTGTTGGCGTGAGCTACTGGGTTAAGTTAGCCCAACGCTTCTTAGAAAAATAATTTACTCTGAGCGCTGAAGTTTTACGAGTTCGTAAATTTAGCTGGGCGCTTTTCCATAAAAGCTGCCATACCTTCTTTTTGATCATTTGTTGCAAAGCAAGAGTGGAACAAACGACGCTCAAAATGAATGCCCTCTGAGAGCGTAGTTTCATAAGCGGTATTAATTGCTTCTTTCACCATCATTGCGGTTAGCAAGGGCATATCTGCAATTGTCTTAGCAATCGCTTTAACTTCTTTTAGCAAATCCGCTTGAGGGAAAATACGGGCAACCAGGCCCGAGCGCTCAGCTTCAGCAGCATCCATCATGCGACCCGTCAAGGCCAAGTCCATTGCTTTTGCTTTGGAAACCGCGCGCGGTAAACGCTGAGTACCACCAGCGCCAGGGATGATTCCCAACTTCACTTCTGGCTGTGCAAACTTAGCACTGTCCGCTGCCATGATGGTGTCGCACATCATCGCTAATTCACATCCGCCACCAAGAGCATATCCAGATACTGCCGCAATCACTGGCTTACGTACTTTTCTAATCTCTTCCCAATTGCGAGAGATAAAGTCACCGCGATAAACATCAGCGAATCCATATTTCGCCATCGTTGCAATATCCGCCCCAGCAGCAAATGCTTTTTCACTGCCGGTAACAATGATGCAACCAATATTGTCATCAGCATCAAAACTTAATAGCGCTGCACCTAACTCATCCATTAACTCATCATTTAGGGCATTCAATACTTGCGGGCGGTTGAGAGTAATGACAGCAACCTTGCCATCCACTTCAGTCAATATGGTGTTGTAAGTCATCGATCTCTTTCAAAAATGATTGGTTCAGCGCGGCAACAATAACCACATCTTGCCATCTTGCTTCATACGTCCCGCTAATTCGCCTGCAGAATCCCCTGATCCCCAATAGTAATCTGCTCGCACCCCGCCCACAATGGCTTTACCCGTATCCTGGGCCATCACCAGCCTCTGCAATGCCTGACTACTTAAGGGCTTAGTTGTACTCAGAAATACTGGGGCACCTAAAGGCATAGCTTTCAAATCAATGGCGATACTGCGCTCGGCAGTCAAAGGCACTCCCAAAGCGCCGTTAGGGCCAAGATCTGCGCTGACATTCCCAGGAAGCTCTTTGAAGAACACAAAGCGAGGATTGGCATTCAACATCTCCTCTACACGTCCTGGATTGCGCTTAGCCCAAGCAGAGATGCCTTGCATCGTTGCCTCGCTCCGAGTGATTTCTTTCCGGTCCAGCAACCACTGCGCAAATGACTTAAACGGCTGATCATTGGTGCCGGCATAGCCAAGTCGCAATACGCGCCCATCTTCCAAACGAATTTTTCCAGAACCTTGAATTTGCATAAAAGCAGCAGCTACAGGATCTTGCACCCAAGCAATCTCGGAACCACGCAGCACCCCAGAACTCATTAACTCTGCGCGTGTCGGTGCAGGGTTTGGCTTAGCGGTCTTCCACGCAGTTGGCAAGCCATATAAAGGAACAGAATAAGTAGCGGTACGGGTCTGGGAACCATTCATGACCGGCTCGTAATACCCCGTGATGAGACCGGATTCATTGCCTGTAGCGCTGTTACGCACCTCATATGCCTGAAAATTCCCCTCAAAATATTGGCGAATTGCACGTCCATCACGGCCTGAAACGCTACCAGCTTGAGCACATGCCTGGCGCCAATTAATTTCACTATTGCGTTTGCGCAGGGCATCACAACTTTTGAGCCAAGCTGGCCAAGCCTGCGTTAAATCATCCTCTTGCCAACCCGGCAAGTCTTGCCATGAAACTGATCTAAAGCTGGCAATCGAGGAGGTATAGGAAGATGGGGCGCCACCGCTAGACCGGTAACCAGATCCACGAGTAGAAGGCGTAGAGCAAGAGGCTAATAGGCTGGCAATACTGATTACGAATACACTGCAGAGAAGAATTCGCGAGGAATTCTTGCGACTTATTAATTTGGATATAAAAATCATGATTGCCAATTTACTAGATGAATACCCAATGATCTTGTTTGCATTAGAGGGTGGCTTGGCTTTAGCCCTTCTGCTCTTTATTGTCCTTTGGACCGGTAAGGGTAAAAAATAGCGCCTTGAGGTCCTAGTGCAGGGTTCTTGGCATTACCAAGGCAAATTCCGGGATTGGGGCCTGGAAAAACTGAGCCTCTTCAGTCACGCAGAAGTACTCACCACGCATAGTTCCCGCTGGCGTCGGCAAAGTAGCCCAGCTGGTGTACTCAAACTGCTCACCCGCCCGTAGAAGCGGTTGTTGCCCTACAACCCCCAAGCCACGGACTTCCTGGACATCATTGTCCCCATCAGTAATGAACCAATGGCGGGCAATAAGCTGAATACTAGCCGTACCCGTATTTCTAATGGTGACGGTATAGGCAAACGCAAATTGGCGGTTATCGGGGTCAGACTGGTCGGACAAATACTGGGTTTTGACCGTAATGCTGATTTCATGAGGATTCATGCTCGAATTCTGCTCCATCCTAAGCCCAACTGCAAGCTAGAATCTAGGGATGGATAGCCAGAAATCACCCTCAAATAGCCAGTTTGTCATCGCCCCCTCCATTTTGTCGGCTGACTTTGCCTGCCTAGGCAAAGAAGTTCAAGATGTTCTATTGGCAGGCGCCGACTGGATTCACTTTGATGTGATGGACAACCATTACGTTCCGAACCTGACTATTGGGCCTTTAGTTTGCGAGGCGATACGCCCGCATGCAACAAAAGATGGCAAGCCAGCGATGATTGATGTGCATTTAATGGTTGAGCCGGTAGACCGCCTCATTCCAGATTTTGCAAAAGCTGGTGCCAACCTCATTAGCTTTCATCCAGAGGCAAGTCCTCATGTGAATCGCACAATTAATTTGATTCGCGATCAAGGTTGTCAGGCTGGCTTAGTTTTAAATCCAGCCACTCCACTTGATCACCTCGATCACACGCTTGAATTACTTGATCTAGTTTTGTTGATGTCAGTGAACCCAGGCTTTGGTGGTCAATCATTTATTCCAAGCACTCTCAATAAAATTGCACAGGTACGTGCACGCTTAGATCGTCACCAACAAGAAACTGGTCGCCATATTCGACTTGAAGTTGATGGTGGAATTAAAGTCGACAATATTGCAGAAGTAGCTAAAGCTGGTGCAGATACATTTGTTGCAGGCTCCGCAATCTTTGGCAAAGAAAATTATGCCGATGTGATTAAAGCGATGCGCGCAGAACTAGCGACGTCAGGAAAAGCGTAATGCAGCACGAAGAATTTCTTGCCCTAGCAAAACAGGGTTTCAATCGCATTCCCTTAGTAAAAGAAGTATTGGCTGACCTAGAAACGCCTCTGTCGCTGTACGTCAAACTCACACAAGCTTTTGGACAAAAAAATACGTATTTACTTGAGTCTGTTCTAGGTGGTGAGCGCTTTGGTCGTTTCTCTTTTATTGGCCTGCCTGCTAAAACTGTTTTAAGAACGGTTGGCACTCCAGATGCGCCACTGACTGAAGTGCTCTTCAATGACAAAGTGATTGAAACCAATCATGACAACCCATTGGATTTTGTAGATGCCTATTTCAAACGATTCAAAGTAGCTGTGCAACCTGGTCTCCCGCGCTTCTGTGGCGGGCTTGCTGGCTACTTTGGTTATGACACGGTTCGCTACATCGAATCGCGTTTGGCTAAACATCATCTGCCAGATGAGTTAGGTGTGCCTGATATTCAATTGATGCTCACCGAAGAGTTAGCAGTGGTTGATAACGTTGCAGGTCGCATTTACTTAATCGTCTATGCAGACCCCAGTGTTGGCGATAGTTTTGAAAAGGGTCAAACTCGATTAAAAGAATTACTTGCTTGCCTCAGCAAACCAGTAAGCATGCCAGCGTCATTACCAAGCACCAAAACAGAATTGGTACGCAAGTTCAAAGCGGCTGATTTTGAAAATGCCGTTCTCAAAACCAAAGAATATATTTTGGCTGGCGATTGCATGCAAGTGGTGATCGGTCAACGCATCAGCAAGCCATTCACAGATTCGCCTCTCGCCCTCTACCGTGCATTACGCTCTTTGAATCCATCTCCATATATGTACTTCTATGACTTTGGTGACCTGCAAGTAGTAGGCTCATCTCCTGAGATCCTGGTGCGCCAAGAGCAACGTGAGAACCAAAAGATTGTGACGATTCGTCCACTAGCTGGCACACGCCCTCGTGGTGCCACACCTGAAGAAGATGAACGCCTTGCCACCGAATTGCTTGCCGATCCAAAAGAAATTGCTGAGCACGTCATGTTGATTGACTTAGCGCGCAACGATGTGGGTCGTATCGCAAAGACGGGCACCGTCAAGGTAACCGATTCGATGTCAATCGAAAAGTATTCTCACGTACAGCACATTGTGAGCTCTGTTGAAGGGGAATTACTAGACAATATGAGCAATATGGATGTTCTACGCGCAACCTTTCCAGCTGGCACATTATCCGGTGCGCCAAAAATTCGGGCGATGGAAATTATTGATGAGATGGAAATTGTGAAACGCGGTGTCTACGGTGGCGCAGTAGGCTACCTTTCTTTCTCTGGAGATATGGATGTGGCGATCGCCATTCGCACTGGTGTGATTCGCGATGGTGTATTGCACTCCCAAGCCGGTGCTGGCGTAGTTGCAGACTCCGACCCTACCACCGAGTGGAAAGAAACCGAAGCCAAAGCCCGAGCAGTATTAATGGCGGCTGATTTAGTACAAGGAGGACTCGATGCTCCTCATGATTGATAACTACGATTCATTTACCTACAACCTCGTTCAGTATTTTGCGGAGCTTGGTGAAGAGGTCAAAGTTTTCCGTAATGATGAAATTTCCGTTGACGAGATTGCCAAAATCAATCCTGCGCGCATTTGTATTTCACCAGGGCCTTGCAGTCCAGCTGAAGCAGGTATTTCTGTAGCCACGATTCAGCGCTATGCCGGACAGATTCCGATTCTCGGTGTCTGCCTAGGACACCAGGCAATTGGTGAGGCATTCGGCGGCAAGATTATTCGCGCCCAGAAAGTGATGCACGGCAAGACGGATGATATCCACCATACTGGTGTTGGCGTTTTCAAAGACTTGCCAAACCCATTCAAGGTAACGCGTTATCACTCTCTCGCGATTGAGAAGAGTTCATTACCGGCAGCTCTTGAAGTCACGGCTACTTCTTCCGATGGTGAAATTATGGGTGTACGCCATAAAGAACTGGCGGTAGAGGGCGTGCAATTTCATCCGGAATCCATTCTTTCTGAACATGGTCATGCGCTGCTGAAGAATTTCTTGCAAGCCAAATAATTCAAAATCATTCACTCGATCCCTATGCCTATTACGCCTCAGGAAGCACTGCAACGTTGCATTGAACATCGTGAACTTTTTCATGATGAGATGACAGCAATGATGCGTCTAATCATGAGTGGTGAGATGCCGCCAACTTTAGTAGCCGGTCTACTAGTTGCACTGCGCACCAAAAAAGAGACTGTTGGTGAGATTGCTGCAGCCGCTCAAGTAATGCGTGAGTTTGCGACGCCAGTACATGTAGAAGATAGAAAAAATTTAGTGGATGTAGTGGGTACTGGTGGCGATGGCGCCCATACCTTCAATATCTCTACCGCTGCGATGTTTGTTGCGGCAGCAGCTGGCGCAAAAATTGCTAAGCATGGCAATCGCAGTGTCAGCAGCAAATCCGGAAGCGCAGACATTCTGGAGTCGCTAGGCGTGAAGCTGTCTCTCTCACCAGAGCAAGTCGCAAAATGCATTTCAGAAGTGGGGGCAGGCTTTATGTTTGCACCCAACCATCACCCTGCAATGAAGAATGTCGTCCCAATTCGCAAAGATTTGGGTGTGCGCACGATTTTCAATATTCTAGGACCCCTTACGAACCCAGCAGATGCCAAGCGCATCCTCATGGGCGTGTTTCATGCAGACTTAGTCGGAATTCAGGCGCGCGTACTGCAGGCCATGGGCATGGATCACGCACTTGTTGTGTATGGCCGCGATGGTTTAGATGAGATCTCTCTTGAAGGCTCCACCCTAGTAGGCGAATTAAAAGATGGTCAGGTCCGTGAATATGAAATTCATCCAAAAGACTTTGGTTTAAGCGCAGCCCCAACTAATAGCTTCAAGGTAGCTGACGCCGAAGAATCTAAAGCCATTGTTTTAGATGTACTCAATAAAAAATCTGGCCCAGCAAGTGACATTGTTTGCCTCAACGCTGGTGCAGTGCTGTATGTAGCTGATGTAGCCCCAAGCATTGCTAGCGGCATTCAGATGGCGCAAGCAGCCATCGCTTCTGGCGCTGCCCGTCAAAAGCTAGACCAATTTGTAGCCGCAACCCAAAACTAATTAAGATCTTCATGAGCGATATCCTCGACAAAATTGTTGCCACCAAAAAAATTGAGGTTGCCGCTGATTCAAAAAAAATCTCTTTAGCCAATCAACGCGATCAGGCTGAAGAAAATAATCGTAATGCACCGTTAAAGCCTCGGGGCTTTATTCAATCTATCGAAAATAAGATAGCGGCAGGTAAAGCTGGCGTGATTACCGAGATTAAGAAGGCGAGCCCTAGTAAAGGCATCTTGCGAGAAAACTTTCAGCCGGCTGAGATTGCTCAATCTTATGAAAAAAATGGCGCCGCCTGTTTATCCGTTCTCACGGACAAAGATTATTTCCAGGGGGCGAATGCTTACCTGCAAGCTGCAAGGGCTGCTTGCAGTATTCCAGTCCTACGCAAAGACTTTACGATTGATCCCTATCAAATCTATGAGGCAAGAGCGATTGGTGCTGATGCTATCTTATTAATTGTGGCTTGCTTAGAGCTCAATCAAATGAAAGAGTTAGAAGCCTGCGCGCATGAGCTGGGCTTAGATGTTCTGGTTGAGGTTCATAACGCTCCCGAGCTAGAGCAAGCCCTTGAATTAAAAACCCCACTGCTCGGAATTAATAATCGCAATCTCAAAACATTTGAAGTTACCCTTCAAACAACCCTGTCTTTACTATCAATGGTGCCAAAAGGAAAAACTTTGGTTACTGAATCGGGCATCATGAGTCGCGCGGATGTACAGTTGATGCGTGATCATCAAATCAATGCATTTTTAGTGGGCGAAGCCTTTATGCGTGCGAGCGATCCGGGCGTAGCTTTAGGCGAACTGTTTAACTAGGCAAGCTTGGAGGGCTTCAGTAAATCAAGTCCTACCTTAATCAGCCCCACGAGCACTACTGTGCCAAGCACATCACCAATTAGCATCACTAAGAAGTGATTAAAGCTTCCAGTCTCATCAAGCCCTCGTACAGCAAACCACCATTGATGTAAGCCAGCACTTAGAGCTGCGTAGATAAAAGTACAAATTGCTAGTTTAGGCAAACTCAAGTTACTCAGATTCGGTGATATTTTTAGATTGCTCAATACAAAGATCGTGGCTAAATAAGGGGCAAAGCCTGATATCAGCCCCACACCAACACAAGTTGTGAGTTCATGTGGGAATGGTCCCAAATAACTAATTAAAAAGGATGCCATGGCTATTCCCAAAGCTCCTGGCAATCCAAATATTAGGGTAAGAAATAGGCGTAGACCAGCTGGCAGATAAATCCAGCTCACTCCCAGACCAAATGTCAGGTGACTTGTCAGCCAATCATTGAGATAAAACAGGGTTGTGTAAAGGAAAATGCTAACCAAAAAGCCTGCGGTCGATTCCGAGAATATTCTTTTCATGACTGTTAGCATGGTTATTTATGAATTAATAGCTCATACTACCGCCCTTGAATTAGGGAATATACTAAGATTAACCCTGAGGCTAATAAGCTCCTAAACATCGATATAAAGATATGTCCACCATTAAATCCTCTTGCTACATTCGTTTTTTAAACCTGATTGATGTTCTAGACCGCATCAATCCTGGGAAAAAGCTCGACTCTATTGAAGAAAGTCTTCTAGATAAGATTGTTTTGAGCTTTCATGCCAAAAAGTCCATTTTGGTAGGCGATCTGATTTCGCTTTCTGAGCTTGGATCCCAGGCAACCCTTCATGGGCGACTCAAGAATCTCAGTGCCATGGGATATATCAAGATGGCAGCTAATGAAGATGGGCGCAAAAAAGAAGTGGTCCCCAGCAAGATCGCTATCAAGCGCTATGAAGAAATTTCCAAGTGCTTAGAGAAGGCTGTCAAAGCAAGTTGATTTAATCTCAATGCAATAAAAAAGCCCTTAGTAAGTAAGGGCTTTTTTATTTAGCGGGACTGGTTTTATACGTTAAACAGGAAGTTCAAGACGTCGCCGTCCTTAACCACATACTCTTTACCTTCAGCCCGCATCTTTCCAGCCTCTTTTGCACCAGACTCACCCTTGAATTGAACGAAATCTTCAAATGCAATAGTTTGAGCACGAATAAAGCCACGCTCAAAGTCGGTATGAATCACCCCGGCAGCCTGCGGAGCGGTATCGCCTTGATGAATCGTCCAGGCGCGAACCTCTTTAACGCCGGCCGTAAAGTAAGTCTGCAAGCCCAATAACTTATAGCCCGCACGAATCACGCGGTCTAATCCAGACTCTTCCATGCCGAGATCTGCCAAGAACTCAATCTTGTCAGCATCATCTAAATCAGCGATTTCTGCCTCGATTGCTGCGCAAACCGCAACAACTGGTGCACCCTCTTTAGCTGCGTGCTGAATCACTGCCTCTAGATGCGGATTGTTGGCAAAGCCATCTTCTTTGACGTTGGCAATATACATCGCCGGTTTTGCTGTAATCAAGCAGAGTGGCTTCAAGAGCAGATTTTCTTCCTCAGTCAGTTTCAAGCTACGAACTGGCTGAGCTTGATCCAAATGAGCTTGCACCTTAGTTAGCACAGCTACGAGAGCAGCTGCCTCTTTGTCGTTTCCAGACTTTGCAGCCTTACTGGAACGCTGCAGAGTTTTTTCTACAGTGGTTAAGTCGGATAAGGCCAGCTCGGTATCAATCACCGCGATATCGGAGATCGGATCGATCTTACCCGCTACGTGGATTACGTTAGCATCCTCAAAACAGCGCACCACATGGGTGATAGCGTCAGTTTCGCGAATATTCGCTAAAAATTGATTCCCGAGACCTTCGCCTTTAGAGGCTCCAGCCACCAAACCCGCAATATCGACAAACTCGACAGCTGCAGGCAGGATGCGCTCAGGCTTTACGATCTCAGCCAAAGCGGCAAGACGGGGGTCAGGAACCTCGACTACACCCACATTAGGCTCGATCGTGCAGAAGGGATAGTTTTCTGCCGCGATTCCAGCTTTGGTAAGCGCATTGAAGAGGGTAGATTTGCCGACGTTAGGCAGGCCGACGATGCCACATTTTAAAGACATAGCAGTATTGTAAAGGGCTAGTTTCGATATCATCGAGATATGTCAGAAGTTCGCCAAACTATCCTCGCTAATTTGCCTAAAAATACCTCCCAAATGCGTACAGTCGATGTCGTTGTAGTTGGTGCGGGCATAGCAGGTAAGGCTTGCGCCTTAGGCCTAGCTCAGCTTGGACTAAACACCATTCAGATTGCCCCTGACTTAGGGCAAGCTGTTCCCGCCCCTCAGGGAGATCAATGGGGGCAACGCATATACGCCTTTTCTCCCGGCACCCAAAAACTATTAGCCCATCTTCAGATTTGGGATGCCGTTGATCACAGCCGCATGCAGCCCGTTCGAGATATGCGGATTTTTGGCGACCGTGGAGAAAAACATGACCAGCTGCATTTATCTGCTTTTGAAGCAGGAACTCCCCAGTTGGCCTGGATTGGTGAATCGAATGTAATCGAACACACGCTAGACCAAGCATCACGTTTCCAAAATAAATTAGAGCGCATCAATGACGCGGTAGAAAACATCCAAATAGATTTAGATGGAGTAACACTGCAGCTGAAAAATGGATCCACCTTGCGTTCTCAACTCGTGATTGCTGCTGATGGAGCTAATTCACCGATACGTGCTGAGCTAGGGATTTCTACAAAAGAAGAAAGCTATTCACAAAGTGCTGTGGTAGCGAATTGGATTTGCAGTAACGCACATTTAGAAACCGCCTACCAATGGTTTTTGCCAGGCGGCGATATCGTAGCAATGTTGCCATTACCGAACAAACAAGCCTCGATGGTGTGGTCAACTTCGCCAGAAAATGCAGTTGAACTTTTAAAGCTAGATCAAACAGCTTGGACTGAAAATTTTTCTTCAATTGCTAATGGGGAAATAGTTAAGCAACTTGGATCACTCACACTGAATTCGACGCCGGCCGCCTTTCCTCTCAGAAGAATTCGCGCGAGTCGTTTTATCGGACCAGATGACAATCCTAAGGTTGTGCTGATTGGGGATGCTGCCCATGTCATGCATCCCTTGGCTGGGCAAGGCTTGAACTTAGGACTAAGAGATGTAGCAACACTATTAAACATTTTAAGTAAGAGAGAGTCTTTCCGCATGCCGAACGACAAAGTATTGCTGCGCCGTTACGAACGTCAACGTCAAGGCGATACTGGTGCTCTGCTCTGGGTAACTGACAAACTCAAGAAGTTATTCTCAGCCAGCAGCGGTACAGAGAAACAATTGCGCAATTGGGGCTTAGGCCTCGTCAATCGTAGTCACTTTATTAAACGGCGCCTCATTGAGCGCGCCCTTGGAGATGCTGATTTTGAATAAATTAATTTCTACTATCGCCTTAGCCTTCTCTCTCAGTTTTTTAGCGGTATCGGTGAATGCCCAATCAGAGCAGCAAGTTAGATCTGAGCTACAAAAGAAAATTGGCGCTAACACCAAAATTAAAAGTGTTTCCTCATCACCTATCCCTGGCATATACGAGGTGTTGGTCGGGAATGATGTGTTTTATACCGATGCGAATAGTAAATATTTAATTCAGGGTGAAATCATTGAGATCGCCACAGGAAAAAATATTACCGAACAAAAACAGGCAGATCTGAATCGCATTAAATGGTCCGAACTGAATCCATCAAATGCTTTAAAAGCAGTACGCGGCAATGGCAGTCGACAGCTGGCTATTTTCTCTGACCCCAACTGCGGTTACTGCAAGCGCCTTGAGAAATCACTCCAACAGCTAGATAACGTCACTATCTACACCTACCTTATTCCGATTCTGTCGCCTGACTCCGCGCAGAAGTCCAAACAAATTTGGTGCTCTGCTGATCCACAAAAAGCCTATATTGATTGGATGATCAATGGCATTGCGCCGAGCGGCAAAAGTGACTGCACTACCCCCTTAGACAAGAATATGGCCTTCGCCAAGACCTATGGCATTACTGGCACCCCTACTATTTTCTTTACTGATGGCAGCCGCTTCCCAGGTGCAGTTCAAATCACCGACATTGAAAAGAAATTTAGCAGTCTGAAGTAATAGGTCAAGCTTATGAACGAATTAAATACCTCCGATCTACCCGCAATCCAATACACCATTTGGGCGGCAGATCTGCATGGCCATCGCTTTCATGTGAAGTTGCGCATTGAGAATCCACTCCCTAATGGACAGATTCTGCAAATGCCTGCATGGATTCCAGGAAGTTATTTAATAAGGGACTTCAGCAAGCAAATTGAAACGATTGAAGCGTTTGCAGTCAGCAACCCCAGCGAATCTTTATTACTAGAGCGCATCGACAACGATCAGTGGCGCCTTCCAATAGTCGCTGGCCCAGTAGAGATTCTGACAACGGTATATGCATTTGATTCTTCGGTACGCGCCGCCTATCTTGATACTGAACGTGCGTTTGTTAATCCAAGCAGTTTATGTTTGGCAGTCAAAGGTCAAGAGGCACTTCCATGCGCCTTGGTGTTGATCCCACCTAGAGATGCTTGTGCGAATTCTTGGAATGTTCAGACAGGCTTGCAAGCAGCCAAAGTGGATAGTCAAGGCTACGGCTTTTATTTAGCAAAAAACTATGATGACCTCCTTGACCATCCGATTGCTATGGGCGAGTTTCAGATTGCCCATTGGAAATCCAATGGCGTGTCACACAGCATGGCGATTCAAGGCTGTATTCATGAGATTGATCTCGAGCGTTTAGCAACAGATCTGCAAGCTATCTGCACCTGCACAATTAACCTCTTTGAACCAAAGACCAAGAAAGCACCTTTCCAAAATTATTTATTTTTGGTCAACGCCGTTCTCTCTGGCTATGGCGGACTTGAGCATCGTAATAGCACTGCCCTGCTATGCCGTCGGGATCAGATTCCTCAAGTGAATACCCCCTTGGATGAGGCATCCTATCGTGAGTTTTTAGGTCTCTGTAGTCATGAGTATTTTCATGCTTGGCTAGTCAAACGGATTCAGCCTAAAGCATTTCAACCCTACCAACTCGATCGCCGAAACCACACCGGCTTGCTTTGGTTATTTGAAGGCTTTACGAGTTACTACGATGATCTGCAATTATTACGCAGTAAACGTATCGATCTCAAAACCTATCTCAAGCTGGTTGCTAATAATTGGAATGGAATTTTGCGTGGGCCAGGTAGATTCAAGCAAAGCCTGGCTGATAGCTCTTTTGATGCCTGGACTAAGTATTACCAAGCCGATGAAAATACTCCGAATGCGGTAGTGAGTTATTACGGAAAAGGGGCCTTGCTTGCCTTAGGTTTAGATCTCAAGATTCGCGCATTCACAGGTAATCGTCAGTCCTTAGATGATTTGATGCGCCTAATTTGGCAAACACATGGGGTTACGCTAGATGGTATTGCCGAGGATGGTTTAGATAACCTAATCCTCGCACTACTGGGTTCTGGATTTACAAAGACCTGGAATGAATTTAAGTCTCGCTATATTTTTGGCGTTGAGGATATTCCAATTCAGAAGTGGCTTAATCCAAAAACGATTTCGGTTAAACAGAAAACCCACCCCAAGCTTGAACAGATTAAGTTGCAATTAGGTCTGCGCCATAGTGAGAGCAATGGCTGGCTCAAGGTAACGCATGTGCTCGATGGCGGGGCTGCGCAATTAGCAGGTCTGTCAGCTGGAGATCTTCTTGCTAGCATTAATGGCGAACGAATTACTGCTGCTCGTTGGGATAAGGTTCTGTCTAGTCTGATCTTGGGACAAGTCATCCAAATTTGCTTTTACCGAGATGATCTAGAGCATGAGTGCATGACCGTCCTTGAGGATGATCAAATTCCAAAGCAGTACACGCTCACCCCAGCCGAGTAATGCATTCGTTTTCTGCTGCTGATATTCCCGAGGACTGGCGCACCCTGCTTGGTGATTATTTTGAATCCCCCGAATGGCAAACGCTGCAGACCAATCTCAGGACTGAACTGAATAAAGATGCAGAGAAGATTTGCCCTAAACCCCAGAACTTTTTTAAAGCGCTGACCCTAACTCCACTTGCCAAGGTCAAAGTCGTCATACTGGGTCAGGATCCCTACCATTCCCCAGGACTTGCACAGGGCTTAGCTTTTTCGATTCCCGGCGATATCCCAACTAATTCGCGGCAATTTCCTAGCTCCCTGCGCAATATCAGCAAAGCGCTGGTGCTAGAGGGTTTTGGCGCCCTTCCTAAGGGCGATCTTCATACTTGGGCTGAACAAGGCGTATTACTGCTTAATACCGCTCTCAGTGTCAAATTGGGTGAGGCTGGCAGTCATGCCAACCTGGGTTGGAAATCTCTGATCGATACACTGATTAGCAATTTGGCTCTCCAAAAGCCCCATTTAGTCTGGATGCTGTGGGGTGGTCATGCTCAATCTAAGCTACCCCTCATTGAGGCAGCCCCGGATCAATTGATTCTGCAATCCTCCCACCCCTCTGGGCTTGGGGTCTACAAAACGGATCGGCCGTTTCTGGACCCAGGCGGGATGGCAAGTTGCGGGCATTTCACTAAGGCCAATGAATGGCTCATAAAGCAGGGTCTAGAACCAATTACCTGGGTAGGTAGAAATAATTTAATGGGATTGGACTTATTTTCTACAGGGGATTAATCTTAAGTTACATGTAACAGATAAATGAGTTAATATGTTACATGTAACGAAAAAAGATCTTGAAAATGTCCTCGAATACCGCGCTTAGAGTCCAAAAACACAGACTTGCCTTAAGGGATGCTGGATTGCGACCTATTCAAATATGGGTTCCAAATACGCAAGCCCCAGGCTTTTTTGAAGAGTGTCGTCGCCAATCAGCATTAGCAGCCGCATCAGATCGAGCAGACAAAGAATTAATATCCTTCCTTGATGACGCATTAGCTGACTTGGATGAAGCATGAGGCGTGGCAATATCGTAACGGTTGCAATGCAGGGTGACTTTGGAAAGCCGAGACCAGCCTTAATCCTTCAGTCAGACGTATTTAGCGACATTCATGCAACGGTAACCGTTGCCCTGATTTCAAGTGAAATTGTGCAAGCTCCAATATTCCGACTTGATATAGAGCCCAGCGAAACCAATGGACTATCTCGAGCATCCCAAGTTCAAATCGATAAGATCATGTCAATTCGCAGTGAAAAAATTGGATCCGTGATTGGTGAACTCAATGACGTCATGATGGTGAGGGTCAATAGGGCTCTGGCACTTTGGCTAGGCTTGGCCTAAATTGGCTTTCTAGAAAATATTGCATAGAGGCAGCCTACAAGGCAAGAGGCCACTATAGCGCTTAGCCACTCCAGCATCTGTCCAGACTGAAACAAACCTGCAAATTGCCCTATAAAAGAGCTAGCTAGGGTGGTCACGAAGCCAATCAAGGCTGCTATGAGGAATTTCTTGGGCCTGGGCTTAGCGTTTCTCTCTCTTGGATAAAAAGCTAAGGCGAATACGCCAGTTAAACCACCAATCACCAGAAAAGCTAAAAACCCCATTGCCACCCCCATTGTTCCTGACATCAAATCTATAATCACCATTATGAAGTTGTTGACACTCGGCATCAATCATCACACAGCGCCGGTCGCCATTCGGGAAAAGGTCGCCTTTGACCCTGAATTTCTTCAAGAAGCGTTGCACGATCTTCGCCAACATCTCGTTGGCGCGAATCAGGCTGGCCTGCCCGAAGCCACAATTTTGTCTACCTGCAATCGCACAGAAGTGTATTGCGCTGCTAACGATGCAGATGCCGCCAGTCTTTTGCATGAAGCCACTTTTGATTGGTTAGCAAAAACTCAACAAGTTGCTCCTAGTAGTTTGGAGCCACATATATATTCACTACCGCAATCGGATGCGGTACGTCATGCTTTTAGAGTTGCCTGTGGATTAGATTCCATGGTGATTGGTGAAACCCAAATCTTGGGTCAGATGAAAGATGCTGTGCGCACTGCAAATGATGCAGGCGTCTTAGGCACTTATCTCAACCAACTCTTTCAGAAAACATTTGCTGTTGCAAAAGAAGTTCGTGGCTCCACAGAAATTGGCGCCCATTCGATTTCGATGGCGGCTGCGTCCGTTCGACTAGCTGAACGTATTTTTGAAAGTATTGCAGAACAACGTGTTCTGTTTATCGGCGCTGGTGACATGATCACTTTGTGCGCAACCCATTTCGTTGCACGCAAACCTAAGGCTGTTGCCATTGCTAATCGTACTATCGAGCGTGGACAAGAATTAGCAGACTCGATATCGATTCAAGATGTTGAGGCGGAATCTTTTAAGTTATCTGAGCTTCCCTCACGTCTTCATGAATTTGACATCATTGTTTCAAGCACCGCATCCTCACTGCCAATCATCGGCCTAGGCATGGTAGAGAGTGCACTAAAGCAGCGCCGCCATAAACCGATGGTGATGATCGACTTAGCAGTTCCCCGCGACTTTGAGCCAGAGATCGCTCGCTTAAATGACATCTATCTTTATACAGTCGATGATTTAGGCGTGATGATTCAAACCGGCACTTCTTTGCGTCAAGCTGCTGTGAGTCAAGCCGAAGCAATCATTGAAGATCGCGTTGGAAACTTTATGCACTGGATGCAGGGCCGGAAAACTGTTCCACTCATTCAAGACATCCAACAACAAGGCGAACATCTCAGACAGCTCGAGCTTGATCGCGCTATGAAACGATTGATGCGTGGCGATGACCCTCAGGAAGTTCTCAATGCCATGGCTCAAGGTTTGACTAATAAGTTTTTACATGGCTCATTACATGCCTTACAACACTCCAATGGCGCCGAGCGTGATGCCTTGATTAAGTTGCTTCCTAAATTATTCGCCTCGCACACTAAGCTAGAAGACCATTAGATGAAGCCCAGCATGCGGGCTAAGCTAGACCACCTAGACACGCGCTTAGCCGAACTCAATTCCTTATTAACTACCGAAGAGTCCACGAAAGACATGGATAACTATCGGAAGCTCACACGCGAGCATTCCGATATTGCGATGGTAGTGGAGCAATTTGGCTTATACAAACAAGCTGAGGCCGACGCACAAGCAGCGGAAGAGATGCGCAAAGATCCGGAGATGAAGGACTTTGCTGACGAAGAACAAAAACAAGCTCAAGTCACTATGGAAGAGCTCGAAGGTGCTCTTCAAAAACTCCTTCTGCCAAAAGATGTCAATGACGAACGCAATGTCTTTTTAGAAATTCGCGCGGGCACTGGTGGTGACGAGAGCGCGCTGTTTGCAGGCGACCTACTTCGTATGTACACACGCTTTGCAGAGCGCCAGGGCTGGAAAGTTGAAGTAGTGAATGCTGCCGAATCCGATCTTGGTGGCTACAAAGAAGTTGTTCTTCGCTTGGTAGGTCAATCCGTATATTCGCGTCTCAAGTTTGAGTCTGGCGGTCATCGCGTACAACGCGTACCCCAAACAGAAACTCAGGGTCGCATTCATACTTCTGCCTGTACGGTAGCGGTGATGCCCGAAGCCGATGAGCTGGAAGCTATAAAGATTAATCCCGCCGAGCTGCGTATTGATACCTTTAGAGCTTCAGGTGCTGGTGGTCAGCATATTAATAAAACTGACTCCGCAGTACGTATTACGCACTTGCCAACCGGTACGGTAGTCGAGTGCCAAGATGATCGTAGTCAGCATCGCAATCGCGAGCAAGCGATGAAGGTGCTTGTCTCACGCATCATGGATGCGCGTGAACGGGAGAAGCATCAGCTCGAAGCCCAAACTAGAAAGTCTTTAATTGGCTCTGGCGATCGTAGTGATCGCATTCGAACCTATAACTTTCCGCAGGGTCGTATTACCGATCACCGCATCAATCTCACACTCTACAAAATTGATGCAATGATGGATGGTGATCTTGATGATCTCTGTAATGCCTTGGCATCCGAACATCAAGCCGAGCTTCTTGCAACACTTGGTGATAATTAATTGCACCTCAGGATGAGAGCAAGCCAGCCTTTACGTGAATTAATTAGCAATTGCTCATTGCCCACTAATGAAGCGCGGATATTGCTGGCGCACCTATTGGAGAAACACTACCAACTTCCCCGCTCTGCTCTCCTATCGCGGGACGATATGAATCTAAATGAACAAGCTCTTCAAGAATGGCAAAGCCTTGTCTCAAGAAGAGCGAGTGGCGAGCCTGTAGCCTACATCTTGGGTAAAAAAGGTTTTCACGATATTGAATTACAAGTGGGGCCTGGAGTACTCATCCCACGCCCTGAAACTGAACTCTTGGTAGACATTGCCCTGTCTGAAATTACCAAGCTGAATAAACCCGCAACAGTGCTAGATCTTGGTACAGGCTCGGGCGCCATCGCACTAGCCATCGCAAGCGCAGCACCGCTTGCATCAGTTATCGCAACAGATCAGTCAGCGGAGGCTTTAGTCATTGCGCAGCAGAACGCCAAAGCGCTAAACCTAACAAAGCAACTCAAATTTTTACAAGGCAACTGGTATGGCGCATTGGTTCAGCAAGGCCAGTTTGATGTGATTGTTAGCAATCCGCCCTATATTGCCAATCAAGATCCGCACCTTACGCAAGGGGATCTACGGTTTGAGCCCTCTTCGGCCCTTACCGATTACGGTAGTGGTCTTAGCTGTCTTCAAGCAATTCTTTTAGAGGCGCATAAGTTCTTAAAGCCGGGGGGGTTGATAGCTGTTGAGCACGGGTTTGACCAATCCGAATCCGTCGTGGATTTGATGAAAATTGCAGATTTAATCGATGTTCAGGTTCATCTCGATTTGGCAGGCCACTCCCGAGTAGCTTCTGGGCGGAAACAGCTTTAAAACCAATGCAGGGGAATTAACCCTTTTCTACAGATAGCCTTAAAATTACTCTTAATATTAGTTGCAAATCAAGATCACCTTACAGCATCAATTTAGGAAAAAATTATGGATACCCAAGCAAAAATTCAAGAAATCGTTTCTAGTCATCCCGTTGTTTTGTTTATGAAGGGTAATGCCCAGTTTCCACAATGCGGCTTCTCTGGGAATGCAGTCAACATCTTGCGGTCATGTGGCGTAGATAAATTGCATACAGTAAATGTATTAGAAGATGCAGAAATTCGTCAGGGCATTAAAGAATTTGCTAACTGGCCAACCATTCCTCAGCTCTACATCAACGGTGAATTCATTGGTGGTTCAGACATCATGACGGAGATGTACCAAAGCGGTGAATTGAAAAAGCTAGTTCAAGCCTAAGATTCAGAAAATTGTTCACAGACTTTATCAGTGGCCTTTGACTTAAGCTCCCTTCTTCTTTTTGGCCTACCATTAGTTTTATGTGCAGGCTTTTTAGTCTATGCGCTCAATTTGCGCTCAGCACTCAGTCGGGTCGAGCAACAAAATCAAACTGAGGCCGCACTTGTAATTACCCTGCGAACTGAGCGTGATCAAGCATTGCAAAATGCGATCCGCCTAGAAGCGGCACTGGACTCCGAGCGCAAGCAGGGTCTTGGTAGAATTGAATCACTTAATGAAGCCAAAGAAGCCCTAACTAGCCAGTTCAAAAATCTTGCCAATGAAATCTTGGAAGATAAGTCGAAGCGCTTTACTGAACAGAATGTTGCGAATTTAGATGCATTACTTAAGCCGCTACAAACCAAACTCACAGAATTTAAAGAGCAGGTAAACACTTCATACGGTAACGAAGCCCGTGAGCGATTTGCACTCAAGATCGAGATCGAGCGCCTTGCCAATCTCAATCTGCGCATGTCAGATGAGACGCGCTCACTTACCCAAGCTCTCAAGGGCGACTCTAAGGTCCAAGGCAATTGGGGTGAGCTCGTTTTGGAATCCATTCTTGAATCATCAGGCTTACGCAAAGGCGAAGAGTACTTAGTTCAAGATAGTCACACCCAAACTGATGGCTCACGCTTACAACCTGACGTAGTCGTTAAATTGCCAGAAGGCAGAAGCTTGGTCGTAGACAGTAAAGTGTCGATCACTGCGTACTCACGTCATGCTGAGACATCAGACCCAGTTATTGCCGAGCAAGAGTTAACCGCCCATATCCAATCGCTTAGGCAGCATATTCAAGGGCTATCCAGTAAGAACTACAGCTCCTTATATGGCATTGGCTCGGTAGACTTTGTATTAATGTTTGTTCCCATCGAGCCAGCTTTCTTGTTGGCACTTAAGACTGCTCCAAACCTATATCAAGAGGCCTTAGCGAAAAATATTGTGCTGGTATGCCCCAGCACTTTGATGGCAACATTGAGAACTGTTGCGCATCTATGGCGTCAAGATTCGCAAAACCGTAATGCCCTTGAAATTGCTAAACAGTGTGGAACGCTATACGACAAGTTTGTTGGTTTTGTTGATGACCTAGAAAAGTTAGGTCAACGATTAGATCAAGCACAAACAAGTTACCACGATGCCTTTAATAAACTCAAATCTGGCAAAGGCAACCTTATTCGTACAGCCGAAAAGGTGCGTGAGCTCGGTGTTAAGCCCAGCAAGAACTTATCCGCGCCTTTGATTGAATCGTCGACAGATTCTGAATAAAAATTGGCTTCTACCACTTCAGAAATTCAATCTTCATCGCATTCTTATAGAAAGGTAGCCATTGCAGCCTGCTTTGGAACCTTTCTAGAGTGGTACGACTTTCTGACTTTTGCCACCCTAGCGATAGTTTTTGCCCCCCTCTTTTTTCCCTCTAGCGACCCCAGTACAGGCCTTTTAGCCAGCTTAGCCACCTTTGGTGTTGGAATGGTTGTGAGGCCCATTGGTGCAGCTATTTTCGGCAGTATTGGCGATCGTGTCGGCCGTCGCCCCGTCTTCATGATCACTATCACCTTGATGGGAGTCGCTACTTTCTGCGTAGGATTTTTACCAACCTATGCCCAAGTCGGAATCTGGGCACCCATTCTGCTAGTTAGCCTAAGGCTGCTTCAGGGTCTCTCTGCCGGTGGCGAGATTGGCGGCGGGGCTGTGTATCTCACAGAACATGCTGGCAATACTAATCGTGGCTTTAAGACAAGCTTTCTACAACTCATGGGGCCGCTTGGGATCTTAGTATCCACACTTCAAATTGCGTTACTTCAACATTGGCTGACTGCTGAAGAATTTCTATCGTGGGGCTGGCGCGTACCATTTTGGGTTTCGCTTGTTTTGTTGCTGTTGGCATTTAAAGCCAGAATGACATTAGAAGAAACGCCGATCTATTTACAGCTAAGCAAAACTCATACTAAATCAAAGAGTCCATTACTAGATAACTTTAGAGATCCTGAAACTAGAAAGAGAATGCTCCTACTCTTCTTCTGCGTTTCTGCTGGTGGAGCGATTCTTTTTTTCTGCGTACAGGTCTACACCTCAATCTTCCTGAAGACTTCAGTTAAATTACCCCCTCAATTAGTTGATCAATTGAGTGTTTCCGCAACGATTGCCTTGTTGCCCTTCACCATATTTGCAGGATGGCTCTCAGATAAGATTGGTAGAAAGCCGGTAATTGTTAGCGGACTTGTTTTAGGAGCCATACTCATCTTACCGGCCTTTCACCTCCTTAAGGAGATTGGACAAGGAGCCATTCCGAATAATGGAAATTCAATTATCCTTATCGCAGCCATTTTAATTGGCTTATCAGGAATTCTAGCGCTGGTAGTGGGTCCACAAACTGCGTTACTCGCAGAATTGTTTCCTGCAAAAACACGAAATAGTGCGGCGACCCTTCCGCACAATTTAGCAGCGGGCTGGATTGGTGGGGCTCTCCCGCTTATTGTGACTTGGATAAATCAAAAGTGGCTAAGTGATGTTGCGGGACTTTGGTACCCCACTATTTTCCTAGCAATTGGATCACTAGTGGCACTGATTTATCTTCCGGAAACCAGACAAGTAAATCTTGATGACTAAGCGGGAAATTATTTTTTTATAGCTCTAATGACGTATTGAAGAGGAAGAGCGTCTGATATTGCCACCTGAGGATCGGCCCCAGCCAGCTTCGCCATCTCTCCAATTATTGGTAAAAACTTTTCTCTTTGAGGCTCATCAAAAATTCGCGGTATACCATCTTCAATTACAAATCCAGCCTGATTGAACATTTCAATAATAGTCTGCCTCGTAAACCATCTTAGGTGGGTTTTATCCATTAGCCCATCATTCTCGTAACGAAAGTCGCCAATACTTAATCTTGCTTGAAGCGTCCAGTGTTGAGCATTTGGAATACAGGCTACCACCGAACCTCCAAACGGGAGCACTGTATATATTTGGCTCAGAATTAACCAGGGATTCTGAAGGTGCTCAAGCGCATCTCCAAAAATCCAGCAATCTCTGTCTGCCTGATCCCTCCAAAAATATTCGTCAGCATTCTCAATATTTAAAACTGTAACCTCATTACAAAAACGTCTGGCCAACTCTGCATAATCTGCATCAATCTCAATACCGAGATAGCTTGCTTCAGGAGTAATTTTTTTAAACTCTCTCGCAAGAGCACCAGAGCTACATCCAATCTCAATAAGTTTTTTTGCGGATTTTGGGACTAATTTCAATAAATCAGGATTATGGAGCTCATGAACAGGCGTTTGTAGCACTATTGACCCCATTTCTTCAGATAATCGGCATAGGAATTACTCCAACCCCCTGACCCAAAACTTCCGGCACTTTCATGAATTAGGGACAGAGGAATAGTTCCCATTTTAATGCCACGAATTTCTGCTTGTCGACAAAAATCCATATCGTAAAAATGAAACTTAAATTTTTCATCAAAACGCATATGATTTTTAACCAAGGTCTCACTAAATGCTGCCAACAAAACACCATCCAGCAACTTTACCTCCTGAAAGGGGGGGGCAAAGAAATCAAGATTTTCTGGGGGGAATCGACTCCCGTGCCCAACAACGCCACTTAAATTCTCAGACTTATCCCACGTAAATTGCTTATCAACAAAAGCCCAAGAGGGTTGATAAGGCACCCTTCTTATATTCCCAGCGATGCCAACTATTCCAAAATGACTTAGGCCATTAAAAATAGAGTTCATCCAATAAAAATCTAAGATACTAATATCATCATGGGCAAAAACTAATATTGATGGCTCATTCTTAAATTTATCAATGGCTAAGTTGTAAAGCTCCGGTAGTCCCTTGATGTTCTCGGCAAACAAAGTAATCTCCAAGTGAGGGGCTTGATACAGGGAAAGAGATTTTCCGGTCGCAGTTTTCAACCAAAAATTTTCCTCACTTTCTCTTGTAGCAACAATAAATTGAATTTTTATAACAGCACCTATATTTGAAAGTAAATAGTATTAAATTAGTTTATATGGTCTGGAGGAAGTCCGTCTTGATATCTTTTATTGACCTTTTCATAAGCAGATTCTAGATTATTCGTAAAAAACTGCGTATCAAATAGTGCTGTTGTTAAGCGATTTTCAGCTAATTTCTTTTTAATGCTGGCAATCTTATCTGGATTTTTACCAAGATCAATTGCTATTGCCTCGTAATCCTCTTGCGATGTTGCGATTAATTCCGGCAATCCAATAGCAGTTGCTAAACTGGCGCCCATTCGAGAAGAGAATGATTCACCAGCTAAAGTGAGGACTGGTAAACCAGCCCATAAAGCATCACTTGCTGTAGTGCCCGCATTATATGGGGACGTATCGAGAAACAGATCTGCTACTCGATAGCGGGCTAAATATTCTGGATAGGGTACTGCGTTAGCAAATATTATCCTACCTCGATCTAGTGCATTTAGCTCTAGTTTGTCTAATAAATTATTTTGAGCGGTTTTGTTCTCAACAAATAAAAATAAAACGCTTCCCTGAACAGCATGTAATATTTTTACCCAACTATTAAAAATGCTTAGGGTTATTTTATAGTTTGCGTTAAAGCAGCAAAAAATGAATCCCTCGCTTGGCAAGCCCAACTCTTCTCGTGTAAATTCCTTATCAGAAATTTCCCTTTTTCGATCATTTGCCTGAAAACTTGGTAGGTAGATAACTTTTTCGGAGTAGCAGTCTTGCAGATTGGCAGGAATTACCGTTTGGTCCGCGATAATGTAGTCCATATAGTTGGCGCCCATGGTTCCAACATAGCCCAGGTACCCAATTTGTACGGGGGCTACTCGATAGGCAAAAATACCTGGGCGACAGCCTTGTGTAAAGCCACATAAATCGATTGCAATATCAATTTGAAGCTGTCTTGCTAACTGCGCCACTTCCAAGTCGCTTTTTAAAGAAATATCAATGATTTGATCAAAGCATGGCTCTAATCTTTTGTACATAGCATCTTCAGCCTGAGTGCCCATTGAAAATCCAATTAACTCAAATCTATCTCGATCATGAGACTCGAGTACTCCCGCCATCAAATATGAGACTGGATGATTTCGGAAGTCGGGGGAGAAATAGCCGAGTCGGATTTTTTCCTTATTCTCAGAGTAACAAATTCGTCCTAAGGTAAATTTTTCCGGATGACGGGCTTGCACATACTCCTCTGTAATCATCTTTATGAAGCGTTGATTATCAGAAATAGAAAGTAAGTAAAACGGCATAAATTTAAATGTATTTTTATTTTGATTAACGTAGGGCACCCGCTTAATCAGCTCTTCCAGCCCACCCCAATCACACAACTGCATCTTACAGTCTATATAGGAGCTGAGAATGTTACTGCTATCGCTATCAAATAGTATTGCCTTCTCATACGCTGAAAAAGCCTCTTCTAAGCGTTTCATCTTTACCAATACATGCCCTAAATTATCATAGGCCTGCGCATAATTTGGCTGAAGCTGAATGGCCTTTTCATAACTTCGTAACGCCTCCTCTGGTCGATTAAGATCTAAGAGGACATTACCTATATTGTTGTGCGCCTCAGCATAACTAGGTTGAAGGCCGATTGCCTTTATAAAACTTTTGATCGCCTCTTGTTTTTGACTTAGGCTGCTTAATATATTGCCCCTATTGCTATGTGCCAACCAATTTTTGGGATCAATCTTAATTGCCTTATCCACCCAACCAAGAGCTTCTTCTGGATCCCCCTTAAATGCACTAGTAACGCCTAGTAATCGGCATATTTCAGAGTTCTTAGGGGACATCTTCTGGGCTTGCTTCAATAACCTATCTGCACTACTTGTATCCCCTTTTTGAATGTAGTCTGATGCTAACCCCAGTAAATAAGCGATTTGCGTATTCATAAAAAAGATTTTATTCGATTGATTGGAGGGTACCGAGACAAATGAAAAAGGATTTACAGCGCAGATCTGTAAATCCTTTGAGTATTTTTGGTGCCCCTTGTCCGACTCGAACAGACCACCTACTGATTACAAATCAGTTGCTCTACCAGATGAGCTAAAGGGGCAACGAGTAATATTTTATCCTATTTCACAATCGTTAAGGAAGGTCTATTTGTTTTTGGCTTTTCAGCCTCATCCAAGCCTACTTCCCTGGCCTTATTAGCCTGATTAGGGTCAAATGGAAATGACATTCCTTGGCCATTTTCTCGGGCATAGATTGCCAGAACATGACTTACTGGAACCATGATTTTCCTTGGGACGCCGCCAAATCTCGCCTGAAAGCTAATCCAATCATTATCTAAATTAAGCTGATGGCAGGCCTCAAGGGATAGATTAAGAACAATCTCATCATTCTTCACAAACTCCATAGGCACCTCAACAGTGGAGTCTACAAATACAGCCATAAAGGGCGTAAAACCAAAATCCGTGCACCACTGATGTAGGGCACGGATTAGGTAGGGTTTATTACTTGGGATATCAGACATGCTTATCTTGCCAGCATGGGTAATGAGCCGCTTAGCGACGCATTACCTTTTCTGAAGGTGTCAAAGCCTCAATGTAAGCAGGTCTACTGAAAATACGCTCAGCGTACTTCAATAAGGCTGCCGCATTACGAGAAAGGTCAATACCGTAATGCTCTAAACGCCACAGCAAAGGAGCGATTGCAACATCTAGCATGGAGAACTCTTCACCGAGCATGTACTTGTTCTTCACAAAGATCGGCGCCAACTGAGTCAAGCGATCACGAATAGCTAAACGTGCTTTTTCATGAGACTTCTCAGCAGCTTTGCCTTTTTCATTCTCAAGGGCAGCTACATGCACAAATAACTCTTTCTCAAAGTTGAAGAGGAAGAGACGTGCGCGTGCGCGTGCTACAGGGTCAGGTGGCATCAATTGTGGATGCGGGAAACGCTCATCAATATATTCATTGATGATGTTTGACTCATACAAAATCAAGTCGCGCTCAACCAAGATTGGAACTTGGCCATAAGGATTCATCACCGAGATGTCTTCTGGCTTGTTAAACAAGTCCACATCGCGGATTTCAAAGTCCATGCCTTTTTCGAAAAGCACCAAACGGCAGCGTTGCGAGAATGGGCAGTTTGTGCCCGAGTACAACACCATCATAAATTTATTTCCTTAAATATCTACTTCAATACAACAAACGCACAAACAACTGCGACTTTAAATCCCTAACTACTTTGGCTTAGTGGATATCTTTCCAATAAGCTTTGTTCAAGCGCCATGCAAGCAATGTAAAGATTGCTAAAAATATCAGCACTACAACACCAAGACGCTTACGCTCGAGTTGAACTGGCTCAGCCATCCAAGACATGAAAGCAACTAAATCGGCGATGTTGTCGTCATACTCTTGTGACTTCATAGTGCCTGGCGTCAACTGCTCAAAACCTACGAATACTTTTTCTGTACGACTCTCGTCATGCGGATCTTTACGCTCTTCAAACTTTGCAGCACGCTCACCTTGTAACTGCCAGAGAACATGTGGCATACCAACGTTCGGGTATACCAAGTTATTCCAACCAGTTTGAGTTGTATCGTCTTTATAGAAAGTGCGGAAGTAGGTATAGAGCCAATCCGTTCCACGTGCACGTGCCTCAACCGACAGGTCCGGAGGAGTCTTTCCGAAGAATGCTTTGCCCTCTTTTGGAGTCATCGAGATTGTCATGAGATCGCCGACTTTAGCGTCAGTCAAAATCAAGTTATCTTTGATCTGTTGATCGGTCAAACCAATGTCACGCAAGCGGTTGTAACGCATGCTTGAAGCTGCATGGCAATTCAAGCAATAGTTTACAAATAACTTAGCGCCGTTTTGCAAGGAAGCATTATTGCTAACGCGATTAGGCGCTGCGTCCAATGGGAAGCCACCTTCATTTGCATTGGCGCTAATGCCAAAACCTAGGGCAGCAACTAAAACTGTTGCTTGGCAGACGCCCATCAAAGTTTGCAGAATTCGTTTCATACTAGTTCCTAATTTCTCGGGTGTCTGAATTAATGGGACTTAAAAGTAACGCGAGTTGGGACTTGCTTGAATGTACCAAGCTTGCTCCAAAACGGCATTGCCAAGAAGAAGCCCAGATAATAAATAGTGCAAATCTGAGAAATCTTTTCAAATACTGGTGATGGCGGCTCAATACCCAAGTAACCCAAAATCACAAAGCTCACCACAAACACGCCATAAATATATTTATGGAACTGTGGGCGATAGCGAATGGATTTCACCGGAGAGTGATCCAACCAAGGCAAGAAGAACATGATCACAACAGAACCACCCATGATCACGACACCCCAGAACTTAGCATCAAATGCGTAAAAGCCGGCAGCCAAAATCAAGGCAATTGCAGCACATGCACCCTTAACTTTAATATTGTTAGATTTGAGTGCGAACATTCCCAAAATCACTGCCAAGAAAATCCACAGTGGAAGTAAGAAGTTTGAGGTAGTTGCGCGCAACATAGAGTAGAACGGCGTGAAATACCAGACCGGTGCAATATGCGTTGGCGTAACAAATGGATTCGCAGGTATGAAGTTATTGGCTTCTAAAAAGTATCCGCCCATTTCTGGAGCGAAGAATACGATGCAAGCAAACACCATTAAGAATCCACCCAAGTACATCACGTCATGAACGCTGTAATAAGGATGGAATGGAATGCCATCTACTGGATGCCCATTTGCATCAAGCGTATCTTTAATTTCTACGCCATCAGGATTGTTTGAGCCCACCTCATGCAATGCAAGAATGTGCGCAGCAACTAAACCAATCAATACCAACGGAATAGCAATCACATGGAATGCAAAGAAACGATTTAGCGTTGCATCACCAACCACATAATCGCCACGCAACCATAAGGACAGGTCTGGGCCAATTAATGGAATGGCGGAGAATAAGTTAACAATGACTTGTGCACCCCAGTAGGACATTTGGCCCCATGGGAGCAGGTAGCCAAAGAAAGCCTCGCCCATCAAGCACAAGAAAATGGCGCAACCGAAAATCCAAATCAATTCACGCGGCTTACGGTAAGAACCATAAATCAAGCCACGGAACATGTGCATGTAAACCACTACGAAGAACATTGAGGCGCCGGTGGAGTGCATATAGCGAATCAACCAGCCCCAAGGGACTTCACGCATGATGTACTCAACAGACTCAAACGCCTTAGCAGCATCAGGCTTGTAGTTCATTACCAAGAAAATTCCAGTAATGATCTGAATTGCCAATACAACAATAGCTAACGCGCCAAAGATATAGAAAAAGTTCAGATTTTTAGGTGCGTAATACTCACTCATATGCCTTTTAAAGGCCTCTGTAACAGGTAAACGTGAGTCAACCCATGCCATAACCTTCTGAGCTACAGGAGCGTCCGCTGGGACTACTTTTTCATGAAATGCCATTTATCTCTCCTTAGGCCTTCTTATCTTCGCCAACCAGAATCTTGGTATCGCTCAAATACATATGTGGCGGCACTTCAAGGTTATCTGGAGCTGGTTTGTTCTTAAATACACGGCCTGCCATATCGAATGTAGAGCCATGACATGGGCAAAGGAAGCCGCCTGGCCAAGTATTCGGCAAAGAAGGCTGAGGGCCGGCCTCAAACTTAGCCGTAGGAGAGCAGCCTAAATGGGTGCAAATGCCTACTACAACCAGGTATTCTGGCTTAATTGAACGCCATTGATTCTGAGCGTAAGGAGGGGTAAATTGGGCTGGATCCCTTAAAGAATCAGGGTCTGCGAGCTCAGAATCAATTTTTGAGAGCTCGGCAACTTGCTCAGGTGTGCGACGCACTACCCAAACTGGCTTACCGCGCCATTCAACCATGCGCATTTCGTCTGGCTGCATGCCAGAGATATCGATCTCAACAGCTGCCCCAGCGGCCTTAGCGCGCTCAGAAGGCTCAAAACTGTCCACAAAAGGGTAAAGGGCTGCGGCTGCGCCAACGCCGCCAACAGCTGAAGTAGCGATCAACCAATTACGACGATCCTTGTCCATACAGGGCTTGTCACTCATTTACAAAATTCCTCGGAAGAGCATTTATGGGTGGAAATTGCTTAAAGGTAAGATTTTAAAGTAAAAAGTAGGGTATGCAAGTAAGTTATGGGGTTAATCTCGGGATAATCTGCATCTAAATCAAAAGGAAGGCATTTATGAGCGTTTTAAAGGAGTTTCGGGACTTTGCAGTTAAGGGTAATGTGATCGATTTAGCGGTGGGTGTGATCATTGGCGGGGCTTTCGGGAAAATCGTTGATTCCCTGGTCAATGACATCGTCATGCCTGTGATTTCAACCCTTTTGGGGGGTCATATCGACTTTACTAACCTCTTTGTCGTGCTTGGAAAAATCCCAGAAAACGTTCCGCACACCTTTGATGCCCTAAAAAAGGCCGGGGTGCCAATTTTTGCTTACGGAAACTTCATTACCATCTCGATCAACTTCATCCTTTTGGCTTTTGTGATTTTCCAAATGGTCAAAGTAGTGAATAAGATTCGCCTGATGGATATTCCACCAGCACCCCCAGAACCAGAGGACACTATTTTGTTGCGCGAGATTCGTGATAGTCTAAAAAATAAGAACACTTGAATGAAGTTGCCGAGTAAATGGTTGCTGTTTTCTAAAAAATATAGCCGTCTCTTGGATGAAAATCTCAGCTCTTTTTAACTGCCTCATTAATTAGGTTAATTAGTTTTAATAAATATAAAGAAGTCTACTGAGTAACCAATGCCCAACAAGAATGATTTTCAATCCAAGCCATCCTCGCAACTGATATCTACAGCAAACACTTTTTTGGAGAATGGTTTTCGCCTGCACCAATCAGGGGAGCTTTCTCAAGCCGAAACTCAATACCTTGCAGCGCTTAAAATTAACCCTGAGTTTTTTGAACCCCTTCACTTCTTAGGTATTTTGAAGATTCAAAAAAATGATTTTCAATCTGCTATTAAACTTTTCACTCAAGCAATTGAAATTAACCAAAGCAATGAGTATGTTTACTTAAACAGGGGGTTGGCTCTATACAAAGCTGGAAGCTTTAGTGATGCCTTAAAGGACTTTCAAACTAGCTCGCAACTTTCTCCCCGATACCCTGAAGCCTATTTCAATCTTGCCAATACGTATCAAGAGCTAACTGATTACAAAAATGCCGTCATAAATTATGACAAAGCCATCAGTTTTTCCCCGCAATATGCAGAAGCCTTCAATAATCGCGGCAATGCACTACAAGAGCTTGGAATGCATGATGATGCCCTACGTAGTTATAAAAAAGCATTAGAAATTGCGCCCGATTACGCCGAGGCCTATTTCAATTGCGGCACGCTATTCCAATCTCTGAAGGACTTTAAATTAGCCATCAAATACTTTGATCAAGCTATTAGCCTGCAGCCTGATTTTGTTGAGGCTCATATCAATAATGGCGATAATTATGATGAACTTAATGATTCAATTAATTCATCTCGCTGTTATGGTGCGGCACTAAAGATAGATCCATCCTCTTTAGAGGCTAGATATGCCTTAGCGCTTTCAAGAATTCCAAAAATTTATTCAACCATCGAGGAGCTAGCGGCCTCAAGAGAATTATTCAGCACCATGCTGAGTGAGCTTGAGGACTGGATCAATGTCACCACGATTAAAAATGGTTACAAGGTTGTCGGCGGTCATCAGCTTTTTTTTCTTGCCTACCAAAATGAGGACAATTCAAAACTTCTATCACGTTACGGGAATATATGTCACAAGCTCATGAAAGATTTGCAGCCAATACTGACTCCCAGTACTGCAGTTGCAGCGCGCGCAAAAATGAAAATTGGGTTTGTGAGTGGCTATATTCATCAGCACTCTGTCTGGAATGCCATTTTAAAAGGATGGGTAACCAAGCTTGATCCGACCTTGTTTGAGGTGCATATATTTCATTTGGGGGAAAAATTTGATGGCGAAACTGAAATTGCAAAAACATCCGCCACCAGCTTTACTCAAGGGAAATATTCAATAGAAAAATGGATATCCTGTATTCAAGAAAAACAATTAGATGCCATTATTTACCCAGAAATAGGTATGGATCGTCTCACTTGCCAGCTTGCTAGTGTGCGCATAGCGCCAGTACAGATTTGTTCTTGGGGGCACCCAGAGACATCTGGACTACCAACGCTAGATTACTATCTTTCTGCAGAGCAATTTGAAGACAAGGATTCACAAAAATACTACCGTGAAAAACTAATATCACTTCCAAATCTAGGCTGCTATTACGAGCCTTATGTTGGCGCTATTAATTTACCTGATCTTGCATCGCTAGGAATTAACGTTAACCGCCCAATTCTGCTTTGTCCAGGTACGCCCTATAAATACAACCCAAGTAATGATTGGATCTTAGTTGATATTGTTAAAAAAATACCTCACTGCCAGCTAATATTTTTTAACTTTCCTGACACGCCCATTGATCTACTAAAGAAGCGACTTTCTGATTTATTTCATGAAAGCAATCTTGATTTCAATCATCATGTAATTTTTATCCCTCTTTTGACAACCGCTAATTTTTACGGCCTCATGAACCAAGCCGATGTATTTTTGGACACGATTGGCTTCTCAGGCTTTAATACTTCTATTCAAGCCATTGAGTGCGCTCTCCCCGTTGTGACCAAAAAGGGCAAGTTTATGAGGGGTCGGCTAGCTAGCGGGATATTGGAGCAACTTGGAATGTTAGATCTTGTTGCCAAAACGGATGATGACTATATCAATCAAGCCGTGAAGCTCACTCAAGACAAACAGTATCGAACACTTATCACCGAGCAAATTAAAGGTAATCGCCAGAAGCTATATTGCGATTTAGCGCCTATTAAAGCCCTTGAAGAATTTTTAATCTGTTCTTGCAACCAGAGTATTGCATTATCACGCTGAATAAACAGAGCATTCCTGGCTCCTTGATATGAAAGAAAAAACCCACTGTGTTTCCACAGTGGGTTAATTTGTTACAAGACCAATTATCAACTAGCTTACGCTAGCATTAAATTAGAAAGTGTGACGCACGCCAACAGCGTAGTTATTAGCATTAGCAGATAGGTTTCCTGCGTTAGTACCAGTTACAACTACGTTTGAAGTTTGTGCTTGACCATAGATCGCGTACAAGTTTGTGCGCTTGCTGAGGTAATAGTTAGAACCCAACTGCCATGCTACGAGGTTAGCTGTTGGTGAACCTGCACCGAATGAATCGATACGGCCATTACCAGCACTTGCCCAAGCTTCGATTGTTGGTGTGATGTAGCTACGAACACCTAACTGTTGTGCGCTACGGCTAGCGTAGTAGCCGGTGTTAACAGTAGAAGTTACCTTACGGTTTACCCACTGAGCGTAAGCCTTCAAGATACCGAAGTCATAGGTAGCTGCAACATATGCTTGATTATCGTTAACGTTAGAGCCACCTGTTGTGCCATAGATTGCTGGTGATGGGGTAGTTCCTGCTGGAAGAGCATTAGTAGCAGCAACGGTTCCATAAGGGTTTTGTGACTTGAATGATTGGTAGTTTGCTGTTACCAATAATTTTTGCCATGTGTAGTTAACACCTAGACCCCAACCGCTATTATTGTTATTACCGCCAGCAGTAGAACCAGTAGAAGTGCTGTAAGAAGCAGTCTGGGTTGTGTTCTGGTTATTCAATGTGTAAATAGCAGTAGCATTGAAACCAGCGAAAGTAGCGCTCTCAAGTTTCAATGTGTTAGCTGTACGAACAGTGTAAGCGTCAGTAGTTTGGTTCAAGCCTGTTGCAACACCAGCTGCCTGAGTAGTATTACCTACGCCGTTAGTGTTGGTAGCATAAAATACGTTACCAATCATGTTGTTTTGCTGACCTGGGTCAGTCAAAGCGCCTGCAGCGTGAATTGGAGTGTACTGTGTACCGAATGCAACTTGGCCAACGCCATTCTTTTTCAAACCAGCAAAGCTCTGACGGTTGTTAAAAGGTGATGCGTTAGTGCCAGCTGGTGTTAAACCAGTCTCAACAGTAAAAAATGCAGACATGCCGCCGCCAAGATCTTCAACGCCTTTGAAACCCAAACGGCTTGTAGATTCAGCACTGTTAGTAAATGAGTTACCAGTTTGCTTAGTTTGTACATTTGCTGCTGTTGTTCTTGAAGTGCTGCCAACAAAACCAACGTCCAATAAACCATAAACAGTCACTGATGACTGAGCTTGAGCTGCACCAGCAAATGCTGTTACTGCAGCAACTGCGAATAGCGATTTTTTCATTCTTTAAATCTCCATAAATTGAAAGTAATGCCCAAATAAAACTGGGACCTACGAATTTTGCTTGTTTTGCCCCACTAGACTGGGGGTCAGTGCATTTAGGAGTTCTTTTTGCTTGTCAAAAGGCAGTTTTTTGGCTTTCTTTGTTGTATCACGGCAACAAGGGCAACCTTTTCGGGTATTTTGAGGCCTTAGATGTCAAAATTGTCATATGGCAAGTCGCGAATTCTTAAAAATCCTCCGTTCCGCCCGCTTGGGTGATGTTTCTGCGCAACAACAACTAGCCTCCGCTTATCTCAGCGGGTCTTTTAATACCCCAATTCAGCCCTCTAACGCCTTGATTTGGCTAGAAAAATCCTATTTTTCCATTACAAATCAGCTGCTTAGCAACAACCCCTCTAGTGAGGCTGAAATATCACCAGACGTTATTGGGGTCCCTGAACTTCAAGGGGTATTCGAGCAAATCGCCACAATCCCCCTGGCGGAAACTTTTAACTCTCCTGCGTTTAAGTTTGGCTGGGAATCCTTTTGGCGTATTGCTGAAGCAAATACAGAAACAAGTTATGCGGCTAGATGGCAGTTAATTGATCTTTTATTAAATCCATCTAGATCTGAGCTACAGACTACCTTGCCTGAATGGATCTCTAAACAAGATCTACGCACAGACTTTTCTTCATTAGAGACGAAGGCTAAGCATTACTTAATAGAACTTGCAGAATCTGAATCCATATTTACGACCCCCGCCAAAGATCTCTTAATTAAGTTACAGCCAAAGAATGAAGCGTTGTCCTCGCTCTGGGATTCTTGGCTCACCAACAACAATGAAAGCGCGCTAATACAGGCGGCGGAGTTAGGCCTTACAGTTGCCAAACTCACACTCGGACTAAGACTCGCCCAGTTTGATGGGGTAAGTAGCGAGACCAGTAAGTCCAACGCTTCATTAAAAAAAGCAGCCTACTGGTTAGAGCTTGCTGCTAAAGATGGTGATCGAGATGCTTGGTTTGCGCTGGGCGAGATTTATCGTCGACCCCAGTTCTCCGGCTATAACGCCGCAGAGAGTGATCGCTGCTTTGATAGAGCTGCTGACTTAGGGCATGCACAAGCGCAGTTTCGTAAAGGGGCGAACTTGTGGCGCAAACGCGAAAAGAGTGAAGAGAAGGTGCGCGGCCTGCAAGCTTCTTATTGGGTTTGGCAAGCACACCAACAAGGTGTTGCTGAAGCAAAAGAGTTGTTGGGGAAAATTCTAGAAAGCACGCCAAACCCCAAGATGAATGATTGGTATGAGCTAGCTCTCTACGCAGAGAGGGCCCTTGATCACCATGCCGAATATAAACTTGATGAGGAGTGGCTCTTAATGTGCCATCGCCTCATCATTGCCAATCAATTTAATCTCAGCAAAGCAGAATTACTTCTCTGTGAAGTGGGCCAACTACAGCATGAGCACTGCGTTGTAGTGGATATTCGTTGGGAGCTGCCAAAGATTCTGCCAAGACTGATTCAGATAGACACCATTCAACAGCGTCGCACTCTATTAGCTGCTGGCAAAGCATTTGCGAGCGCAGAATCTGAGATAGAGGGAAATTTAAGGCAAAGACGCTATCGGTTTGATCGCGTTACAGCTTGGCTTACTAGCAACTTCACTAAGAGTCCAGTAACTGCAGAGACAGCGTAGTCTACAGAGGGCTTATAAAAGATTAAGTGGCCGCACTGCTTGTATCCACTGCATCGTCGTCAACAGCAGGTTTTGGAACATACAAGCGCGCTACCAAAAGCCCTAACTCATAGAGCAAAGTCATTGGCACAGCCAACAGAAGCTGAGATAAGACATCCGGTGGAGTAACGATTGCTGAAATAACAAATGCACCAACAATCACATAAGGGCGAATCTCTCTGAGCTTGGCTAGAGGAACCATTCCCATGCGAACCAATACCACTACAACTACTGGCACCTCAAAGGTGATGCCGAAAGCTAAAAAGGTTGTCATCGCAAAACTAAGATAGTTATCGATATCCGTAGACATCTCCGCGCCAAGAGGTGCGTTATAGCTAGCCATAAATTTAAATACCGTTGGGAAGACTAAGAAGTATGCGAAAGCCATCCCAAAAATAAACAAGCTATAGCTACTGATAACCAAAGGCACTATCAACTTGCGCTCATGCTGATAGAGCCCAGGGGCAATGAATGCCCATAACTGATACATCACTACTGGCAGGGCAATTAAAAACGCTACCAGCATGGTGACTTTCATAGGTACAAAGAATGAACCTGTCACATCAGTGACGATCATCTTTCCACCTGCAGGCAAAGCCTGAAGAAGCGGTTGCGCAAACAAATGAAAAATATCAGGCGCCCAATAGACGAGACAAACAAATACAACAATGATTGCCAATGCTGCTTTAATAATGCGATCACGCAACTCAAATAAATGAGACAAGAAAGATTCTTGCAAACCTGAATCTTCAGTTGAATTATTTTGAGTCATTGTGAGAGGTTTTTACTTTTCTTTGGACTTACTTACCAGCACTGTGATGAAAACGCTTCATACGTGCAGCGCCAGACTGAACTCTTGTGCGCATACCAGTGGAATGTTTAAACCATACAGGTCTTGCTGCACGCCTAACACCCCAACTCTTGCGACCCTGACGCATAGACTTACGAAATACTTCTTTTTCATCAAGGGGCGCTCTTGTGAAATTATTTTCAAAGATATCAGCTTGATCGCTAAGATTTGCATTCGCTTCGTTGACGGTAGACTGAATACTACTTTCTACTTCCTTGAAAACCGAAGCACTCTCTTCGCGAAGTTTCTTGAACTCTTCCACTTCCATCTGGCGACTAACCTCAGACTTCACATCCGCCATATAGCGCTGCGCACGTCCGAATAAATTACCCGCCATCCGAGCCACCTTAGGAAGGCGCTCGGGACCAACCACCACCAATGCAACTACTGCAATGAGTGCAAGCTTTGAAACTCCGAGATCAATCATTGCAGCTGCGCATTATTCCCATCAATAATTATTTATTGATGTCTTTTGCTTGAACATCGACAGTCTTTTCTGTTGATGCTTCAGCGCTCTGAATTTGCTCTTTGGCTTTATCTTGTGACTCTTCAGATGTCTTCATGCCGTCTTTGAAGCCTTTAACAGCGCCACCTAAATCCGTGCCGATATTGCGTAATTTCTTGGTACCAAATACCAACATCACGATTACTAAAACAATTAACCAATGCCAAATGCTAAATGAACCCATTTTTATCTCCTTGGACTATTTTTTCCAGGGGCGCGGACCGCCCATCACATGCAAGTGCAGGTGATAAACCTCTTGCCCACCATCCGCACCATTGTTCACAACCAATCTAAAGCCACCATCTTTTCCAGGACGGCAACCCTGTTCCTTGGCGAGACGCGGTGCTAATTCCATCATTCTACCTAGCAATGGCGCATCTGCCACTTCCACAGACTCCAGCATGGGGATATGTTTTTTAGGAATCATCAAAAAATGGATGGGGGCAGCTGGATTGATATCTTTAAAAGCGTAAATCTCCTCATCTTCATACACCTTCTGGGAGGGGATTTCACCTTTAGCAATCTTACAAAACAAGCAATTAGGATCGTGGCTCACGCTTTCGCCTCTAGTTTTGATGAATTAATCGAGTTTTTATCTATTTACTCTTGGCCAGCAGCTTTTCTAGCTGCCTTCTCTTCGATACCCGAAGTGCCCAAGCGACGATTGAGCTCAGCCACTACATCCTCTGGGCGCAAACCAAACTGCGACAAGGCAATCAGACAATGAAACCAAAGGTCGGCCATCTCGCCTACTAGGAGCTTTTGCTGCTCGGGGGCCAGATTGGAATGACGCGCATCCTTAGCTGCCATCACTGCCTCAGTAGCCTCTTCGCCCATCTTCTTGAGGATCCCATCATCGCCCTTAGAGAAAAGCAAAGCGGTATATGAGGTCTTCGGATCTGCTTGACCAGTCATAAATGCATCGCGTCGCTGATCCACCACATCAGCCAAATGAGCCAAAGCGGAGTCTAAATTAGAGGGGGTTTGTGCTGGACTAGTCATAAAGCGATTTTATGTCTTTTATTGCCGGGAAGACTAAGGGGGTCTTATTTATGAGCCTTGGACTCATCTACCCAGGCAGATTTACCGGAATCCCAGCGCAGAAAGAAGCAGCTGTGCTCACCGGTATGGCAAGCAATACCATCCTTTTGCTCAACTATGAGCAAAATCGTATCGCCATCACAGTCAAGGCGGATTTCTTTTACTTTTTGGGTATGGCCAGATTCTTCACCCTTGTGCCACAGCTTTTGTCTAGAACGAGTCCAATACACCGCTTCGCCCAAACGCAAGGTCGCCAATAGCGCATCACGATTCATCCAGGCCATCATCAGAATATCTTTACTGCCCACTTCCTGAGCAATCACCGGAACTAGACCTTGGTCATTCCAAGTAACAGCGTCAAGCCATGCGCCAGCCTCTAAAGACTCAACTGGGGCAAAGGTATTTATCATGGTCATCTTCGTATGATTCTCTCGGTAGATCTATCTGCGCTCAAATACGAACAGGAATTCCTTGGCTTGCCATATATTCTTTTGCTTGGCCAACAGTGTATTCACCATAATGAAAAATACTTGCAGCGAGCACTGCATCGGCATGGCCTTTGGTAATTCCATCGACTAAGTGCTGCAAATTACCCACGCCACCAGAAGCAATCACCGGCACACTCACAGCATCACTCACAGCGGCAGTTAACTCAAGATCAAAACCGTCTTTACTACCATCACGGTTCATGCTCGTCAGAAGGATTTCTCCAGCGCCACGTTTAGCAACTTCAGAAGCCCATGCCACTACATCCATACCAGTCGCAGTCCGACCGCCATGCGTAAATACTTCCCAGTTGCCAGCTTCAGTTTTTTTAGCATCAATGGCAACTACGATGCACTGCGAACCGTAATAAGCTGCAGCATCAGAAACTAAATCTGGATTTGCTACAGCAGAGGAGTTCATGCTGACCTTATCGGCACCGGCATTGAGTAAGCGACGCACATCCGCCACCGCACGCACACCACCACCAACTGTCAAAGGAATAAATACTTGGGAAGCAACATCTTCAATGATGTGCAAAATCAAGTCGCGCCCATCAGAGGTTGCGGTGATGTCCAAGAAAGTAAGTTCATCAGCGCCTTGGGTGTCATAGCGTTTTGCAATCTCAACCGGATCGCCTGCATCACGGAGACCAACAAAGTTCACGCCCTTAACAACGCGCCCTGCCGTAACATCCAGGCAGGGAATGATTCTCTTAGTTAGCACTGATGGTCACTCTAAAAAGTTTTCTTGGCAAACTTCAGAGTTAACTCATCGGCATATTTTTGCGCTGTAGTTAAATCTAAATCACCGGCATAAATTGAGCGCCCTGCAATCACACCCATGACGCCTTCAGCTTCAGCCTCACACAAGGCCTCAATATCTTGATTATTAGATAGGCCACCACTAGCAATCACCGGAATCCGAATAGCTTGCGCCAATTTAACTGTGGCATCCATATTGATACCCTTCATCATGCCATCGCGCCCAATGTCGGTATAAATAATTGCTTCAACGCCATAGCCTTCAAATTTCTTAGCAAGATCGATCACTTCATGACCAGTAATCTTGCTCCAACCATCGGTTGCTACTTTGCCATCACGCGCATCTAGACCAACCATAATATGGCCAGGGAATGCGGTGCATGCATCTTGTACAAAGCCAGGACTCTTCACAGCGGCAGTACCAATAATCACCGTACTAATGCCGTCATCCAATAAACGTTCAATCGTTTCGAGATCGCGGATACCGCCACCCAATTGAACCGGAATCTCATCGCCTACGGCTTTCAAAATAGATTTGATGGCAGATTCATTTTTCAGTTTTCCGGCAAAGGCACCGTTCAAATCCACAAGATGCAAACGGCGAGCACCCTTGCTAATCCAATGCGCCGCCATCGCGCCAGGATCTTCAGAAAAAACAGTGGCTTTATCCATATCACCTTGCTCGAGTCGAACACAGTGACCATCTTTTAAGTCAATCGCGGGAATGAGCAGCATAGCGGTAGGTTAGAAAAGTATTAGGGTTGCCAAGAAACAAAATTTTTGTAGAGCTTTAGTCCGTATTCTGCACTTTTTTCTGGATGAAATTGCGTTGCAAAAATATTATCCCTTGCAACAGCAGAAGTAAACCAATCGCCATATTCAGTTGAGCCCGCAGTATCGTCTTTACGCTGCGGCACAACATAGTAGCTATGTACAAAATAAAAACTGGTCAAATCTGGAATGCCATCCCATATTGGGTGCTGACGATCCTGACGCACTTGGTTCCAACCCATATGCGGCACTTTGAACGCAGAACCGTCTGGCTGTAATTTTCCAGCCAATTCAAAACGCCGAACTTCACCAGGAATCAATCCCAAGCAAGGCGTCCGAGCGGTATTGAAATTTGCCCGCACTTCAGCACTTTGATCGAAGAGCATCTGTTCACCAACACAAACACCTAAAAGGGGTTTATTTTTGACTGCATCTAGCAGCGCCTCCAATAAGCCAGACTCTTCGAGATGCTTCATGCAATCTGGCATCGCACCTTGCCCCGGGAGCACTACGCGCTCTGCGGAGATGATTTCTTCAGGGGTGTGTGCAATCACTACATTGGCATCGGGAGCCACATGATGAAAGGCTTGATATACAGAACGGAGATTGCCCATTCCGTAATCAACGATCGCAATGGTTTGCGCCAATTGTTAGCCTATGTTCTGTAGTTTATTGACAGTCTTCTACTCGACACTAGAAATTCTCTAGATTAGAGGCTGCCCTTAGTAGAAGGAACAACACCGGAAGCGCGTGGATCCAACTCTAAAGCCATGCGCAATGCACGGCCAAAGGCTTTGAACACGGTTTCAATCTGGTGATGAGCGTTAATGCCACGTAAGTTATCGATATGCAAAGTTACTCCAGCGTGATTTACAAAACCACGGAAGAACTCGATGCTCAGATCCACGTCAAAGTCACCCACGCGTGCACGGGTAAATGGAACATTGAACTCCAAGCCTGGACGACCAGAAAAGTCGACTACAACACGGGAAAGGGTCTCATCCAAAGGAACATAGGAGTGGCCATAGCGAGTAATACCCGCTTTATCGCCAACCGCCTTAGCAAATGCCTGACCCAAGGTGATACCTACATCCTCAACGGTATGGTGGTCATCAATATGGGTATCGCCCGTGGCAACCACTTTGAGGTCAATCATGCCGTGACGGGCGATTTGATCCAACATATGGTCCAGGAAGGGTACGCCAGAGGCTAGCTCAGCTTTACCTGTGCCATCTAAATTGATGGCAATTTGAATTTTGGTTTCCGAAGTGTTTCGGGTAACGTCGGCTTGCCGCATGCTTCAGTGCGCCGCGAGGCGAAGTGTTGATTGAAGCCTCATAATATCATTCCTAATACAGATATAAATGCCGATTTTGATTGCTGGTGTTTATTCACTTTTGCTGATTTTTGACTAGAGTCCCTCATGAGCCGTTTTTGGAGCCCCGTTGTTCAGACCCTCACCCCGTATATTCCAGGGGAGCAGCCGCAAATGCAGCGACTGGTTAAGCTCAACACCAATGAGAGCCCCTATGGCCCATCACCTAAGGCGCTAGCAGCTATAAATCAGCAAAACACGGATGATTTAAGGCTTTATCCAGACCCTGAAGGGGTCGCCCTTAAAAAGGCCATTGCTGATTTGCATGGCCTTGATCCTAAACAGGTGTTTTTAGGGAATGGTTCAGATGAGGTGTTAGCCCACGTATTTTTAGGCCTACTCAAGCAAGCTAAGGCTGTTCAGTTTCCAGATATCACCTATAGCTTTTACCCGGTTTATTGCAAGTTGTTCGGCATCGACCATCAAACCGTCGCCCTTGGCCCCAATTTTGAAGTGCAGACAGAGAATTTCAAGACCCCTAATGGCGGGATTATTTTTCCCAATCCCAATGCTCCAACGGGTCGAGCCATTCCTCGCTCAGACATCGAGGCTCTACTCAGTAGAAATACAGATTCAGTAGTGGTGATAGATGAAGCTTATGTGGATTACGGAACTGAGTCCTGCATTCCACTTCTTCGCGGTAGCGCTTGTCCAGAAAACCTCTTAGTCGTTCATACCCTATCCAAGTCACGCGCCCTGGCAGGATTACGCGTTGGATTTGCAGTGGGGCATCCAGCCCTCATTGAAGGTCTGGAGCGAGTCAAGAATAGTTTTAACTCCTACCCGCTTGGGCGCTTGGCTCAAGCTGGCGCGATTGCTGCAATACAAGATCAAGCCCACCTTGAATCTACGAGCAAAAAAGTTGTTCAAACTCGTGAGCGTTTAGTTTCTGAATTGGCCTCACTAGGCTTTGATACCTTGCCATCAACCGCGAACTTTATTTTTACGCGTCGCCCTACGCATGCCGGGGCAAAGCTGTATCAAGCCTTACGCGATCGTGGAATTATTGTGCGTCACTTCAAATCTCCGCGTATTGAAGAATTTCTGCGTATCACTATCGGCACCGATGAACAAACCAATGAATTGATTGCAGCTCTGAAAGAAATTCTGGCTAGCGCCTAAACCTTACTGCAGTCGTTTTTTCTAAACCGAGATTAGATTTATTTCTTAAGACGCATCTCAGCAGCGCGGGCATGAGCCGTTAGGCCTTCGCCATGGGCGAGAGTGCTAGCCACAGTACCCAAGGTTTGCGCACCAGCTTCACTAACTTCAATCATGCTTGAGCGCTTGATAAAGTCATACACACCCAAAGGTGAAGAGAAGCGTGCAGTGCGCGCTGTTGGTAGAACGTGGTTTGGGCCTGCGCAATAATCGCCTAGAGATTCACTAGTGTAGTTACCCATGAAGATAGCGCCAGCATGACGAATTAACTCAGACCACTTACGCGCATCAGTTGCACAAATTTCTAAATGCTCAGCAGCAATCGCATTAGCAATCTCACAGGCTTCGCTCATATCTTTCACTTGGATCAATAAAGCACGATTAGTGAGTGATGCTTCAATCACGTTCTTTCTGGGCATCTCAGGCAATAGCTTGTTAATGCTTACTTGTACTTCCTCGATAAATTTCTCATCAGGGCAAAGCAAAATAGATTGCGCTAACTCATCGTGCTCTGCTTGAGAAAACAAATCCATCGTAATCCAATCGGGATTACTAGAACCATCACAGAGAACTAAGATTTCTGAAGGACCAGCGATCATATCGATACCAACGGTACCGAAGACTCTGCGCTTAGCAGCTGCTACATAGGCGTTACCAGGACCAACAATCTTATCTACAGGTGGAATAGTTTGTGTGCCATAAGCTAAGGCAGCAACAGCTTGCGCGCCACCAATCGTAAAGACACGATCAACCCCTGATAAGTAAGCAGCAGCTAATACCAAAGGATTGCGAGCGCCATCGGGGGTAGGCACCACCATAATGACTTCTTTAACGCCAGCCACTTTTGCAGGAATCGCGTTCATCAGTACAGACGATGGGTAGGCAGCTTTCCCACCCGGAACATAGATTCCCACGCGATCTAAGGCTGTTACTTTTTGACCCAAACGCGTGCCATCAGCCTCTTCATACTCCCAAGAGTGACAACCCGCTTCAATCTTTTGCTTCTCGTGATACGCGCGCACTCTCTGCGCAGCAATATCTAAAGCATTTTTTTGTTCTGCTGATAAGCCTTCGTAGGCTTTTTTTAATTCTTCTTGAGAAATCTCTAACTCAGTAACACTAGCCACATTTAAACGATCAAACTGCTTTGTGAAATCTAGTACCGCAGCGTCGCCACGTGCTTTAACTTGCGCTAGAATTTTTACTACCGCGGCATCAATCGCCTCATCATCCGCCATCGGTAAAGAAAGGCTAGAGAGCAAAGTTTCTTTAAACCCTGCATCGTTGCTGTTAAGGCGTTTGACTTTGATGTCTGCTGACATATGAATTTTCTTTACTTCAACAATTCAAAGAACGGCTGAAGCTGTGTGCGCTTACGCTTATAAGAGGCTTGATTAACCACCAAGCGCGCACTAATGTCGGCGATTGGCTCAACCTCAACCAAACCATTTGCACGCAAGGTATTGCCTGTAGAAACTAAATCCACAATCGCATCAGCCAATCCAACTAATGGGGCCAACTCCATCGAGCCATACAAATGAATCGTATCGATGTGAACGCCCTTATTGGCAAAGTGTTCACGGGCGCAATTGACATACTTGGTTGCGACTTTTAAACGAGAGCCCTGCTTTACAGCAGCAGCGTAATCAAAACCTTCTCTAACGGCAACTGACATACGGCATTTAGCGATATTCAGATCAAAAGGCACATATAGGCCATCGGTACCGTTTTCCATCAAAACATCCAGGCCGGCAACCCCAAAATCAGCGCCGCCGAACTGAACGTAGGTCGGTACATCGGAAGCGCGCACGATGATGAGGCGCACATCCGGATTTGAGGTTTCAATAATGAGTTTGCGTGACTTTTCTGGATCCTCAAGCGGACGAATACCGATCTTGGATAAGATCTCAGCGGTTTCTTCGAAGATGCGCCCCTTCGAGAGGGCTAAAGTTAACTTCATGGACTAATTATCCATCAGGCTTACTTGATTCGCTGAATGTTGGCGCCTAAGAGGGTCAACTTTTGCTCCATGCGGTCATATCCACGATCCAGGTGATAAATCCGGTCCACCTGGGTTTCGCCTTGGGCAGCCAAACCTGCGATCACCAAGCTGGCAGACGCACGTAAATCGGTAGCCATCACGATAGCGCCAGATAGCTTCTCAACACCTTGGGCAATAGCAGTATTACCCTCAATGGCAATATCTGCACCAAGACGATTCATCTCCTGAACGTGCATAAAGCGGTTTTCAAAGATGGTTTCGGTAATTGTGGCGTTGCCCTGGGCAATCGCATTGACTGCCATCAGTTGAGCCTGCATATCTGTCGGGAACGCTGGATACTCCGAAGTGCGGAAGCTAACAGCCTTAGGGCGACCTTTCATGGAGGCCTTAATCCAATCGGGACCCACCTCCATCTCCAAACCAGCTTCTTTGAGTTTGACGATCACAGCATCCAATGTGTCTGGGCGACAGTGCTTCACCAACACCTCACCACCAGCAGCAGCGACTGCACACAAGAATGTACCTGCCTCAATACGGTCAGCAATCACAGCATGTTCTGCACTGTGGAGCTTTTCAACACCCTCAATTACCAAGCGATCTGTGCCGATACCCGTAATCTTGGCGCCCATTTTGACAAGCAACTCAGCCAAGTCCCCTACTTCAGGCTCGCGCGCTGCATTCTCCAAAATCGTTGTGCCTGACGCCAAAGTAGCGGCCATCAATAAATTCTCTGTACCGGTTACGGTGATCATGTCAGTCAAAATGGAAGCACCTTGCAGACGACCCGTAGCAGATTTGGTTTCTGCCTGAATGTAGCCACTCTTAATTTTGATCGCTGCGCCCATGGCCTTTAAGCCCTTGATATGCTGATCAACTGGACGCGCGCCAATGGCACAACCGCCTGGCAGAGAAACCTTGGCACTATGCATTCTGGCAAGCAATGGGCCCAGAACCAAAATAGAGGCGCGCATAGTTTTGACCATCTCATAGGTTGCTTCAGAGCTCTTAATAGTGGCAGCATTGAGCACGACATGATTGCGATCATTCACATCTGGAAAAGTGACGGTCACACCAATTTCTTGAAGAAGCTTCAGCATGGTTCGTACATCTTGCAAATCTGGAACATTACGCAAAGTAATAGGTTGATCGGTTAGCAAACAAGCGCACAAAATTGGTAGTGCTGCATTTTTAGCGCCAGCAATGACTACTTCGCCCTTCAGCGGAGTGCCGCCAACCATTCGTAATTTATCCATGAATCTATTCCAGTAAAAATCTAGTGTCGTGTTTTATGTTGGGGTATTTTGTGCAAACTCTTCGGGAGTAAATGCTTTTATTGATAAAGCGTGAACTTCCGCCTTCATACGATCACCCATTGCGCCATATACCAATTGATGACGCTGAATCAAACGCTTGCCTTCAAACTCTGGACTCACAATCGTCGCAAAGAAGTGCTGTCCATCACCCTCAACTTTGACATGGGTGCAGGCTAGACCTTGCTGAATATATCCCTCAATTTGTTCTGGGGTTGGCAACATCACAATCTCCTGATTTCTAATTTCTTAACGATTTTCTAATACTAATTTTTAAGGCAAGCTCAATTGCACTTAGTTCCTGAGTTTGTAGCCTTTTTGTAGCAAACGCAAAGCGATAGCCGAGACCACAACAAAGAAGTAGGCAACAATTGCCAAACTGTCCCAAGGGGAAATATCCGACACTCCAAAGAATCCGTAACGGAAACCATCGATCATGTAGAAGAATGGATTGAAGTGAGACACTACCTGCCATGCTGCAGGCAAAGAATGGATGGAATAAAACACGCCTGACAACATGGTGGCAGGCATGATGATGAAATTCTGGAAGGCCGCTAGCTGATCATATTTATCAGCCCAGATACCAGCAATTAAACCCATACTTCCTAAAATTGCAGCGCCCAAAAGAGCGAATACCATGATCCATAAAGGATATTCAAAGGATGGCATAGCGAACCACGCTGTAATTAGCAGCACACCAGAGCCCACGACAATTCCACGGAATACCGCAGCTAAGACGTATGCAGCATAAAACTCTAGGTGACTAAAAGGGGCTAACAGGACAAACACGAGATTACCAGTCACCTTCGATTGAATGAGTGACGAAGAAGTGTTTGCAAAAGCGTTTTGCAACACACTCATCATGACTAAGCCAGGAATCAAGAAAGCTGTGTAGTTGAGGCGACCATACACTTCTTTGCCCTCAAGCACATGACCGAAAATCATTAAATACAAGACGGCGGTGAGCACTGGTGCCGCAACCGTCTGAAAAGCTACTTTATAAAAGCGCTTAATTTCTTTTCGCAATAGGGTTGGAAAGCCACTGCCATAAGAGATCGGCAGTTTATTCAAGGTCGATTTCATCGAGTGCCCCCCGACATGATATTCACAAACACATCTTCGAGATCTGTCTTGCCTTCGCCATCTTTTTTCACTGAGCCATATTGACTCAGTAAATTTGCAGTTGTATCCAAAGCCACAATCTTTCCCTGCTTGAGCATGGCGATGCGCTGACACAACGCCTCAGCCTCTTCAAGGTAATGGGTTGTTAGAACAATGGTATGCCCATCTTGATTTAGGCGACTGATAAATTGCCACAGAGATTGGCGCAATTCCACATCAACGCCAGCTGTAGGCTCATCCAAAATAATCACTGGAGGTCTATGAACCAATGCCTGAGCCACCAATACTCGACGCTTCATACCGCCAGAGAGGGAGCGCATATTGCTATCAGCTTTACCAGTGAGATCCAAGTTGGCCATAATCTCGTCGATCCACGCATCGTTATGACGAATACCAAAATAGCCCGACTGAAATTGCAGTGTCTCTCTTACGGTAAAGAAGGGATCAAATACCAACTCCTGTGGAACCACTCCGAGCATCCGGCGAGCATCACGAAACTTGCTTTGTACATCAGCACCCATGATTGCGGCGTGGCCACTATCAGCGGTAACCAAGCCCGCCAGAATGGAGATCAGCGTTGTCTTACCTGCACCATTGGGGCCAAGCAGGCCAAAGAACTCGCCTTGCTCAATTGACAAAGAGACATCATCTAGCGCCTGTAATGCGCCATAATTTTTTGATACGTTTTTAATCGATATTGCGGCGTGCATGCTATGACAAACCTAGCAGCTCGGCAACACCATATACGCCAGCTAATACAGTTAATTTTTCAGGTGCATTTTGTACAGAAATTTGCTGACCGTCAGCTTGTAATTTTTTCTGCCATGCCAAAAAAATAGTTAGCACTGTGGAATCGAAGTCTTTAAGATTGCTGCAGTCAACCGTTCTTAGTACAGCCAAATTGAGTAAGCCATCTTTTTCTAACTGCGACACATTATCTTGTGTCACTGAAGCGGGCAATAAAAATGGCATCTGCTATTGATCTTTACTAAATCTGTGTGATTTTTAGTTTGTTGGCTTTGCAGCAGCAAGTTGTTTGTTGCGCTCTTGCAAGAACTTCACCAAACCCTCAACACCATTCTGGCTAATTTGGTTCGCAAATTGATTGCGATAGGCCTCAACCAACCAAACGCCCATGATGTTCATGTCATAGACTTTCCAGCCGTTGGCGGTTTTTTCTAGGCGATAGTCAAGCGGAATGGGATCACCACGACCAATTACTACAGTCTTTACAACAACCTCTTTATCGTCTGGTGCTGCACGCAACGGTTTAAATTGAATGGTTTGATCACGCAGTTGGCTTAAAGCGCCTGAGTAAGTACGGATTAATAAATTCTTAAACTCGCTAACCAATTGGGCTTGCTGCTCTGGAGTTGCTTTTTTCCAATTGGGGCCCATCGCCATTTCAGTAGTACGGCGCATATCGGTATAGGGAACAATTTTCTTATCCACCAAATCCACAATGCGTGGAATATTCCCTTTTTGAATTTCGGGATCAGACTTCACAGAAGCCATCACGTCAGAAACTACAGTCTTAATCAAGCCATCCGGTGTGGACTGATCAACAGCTTGAGCAAATGCACCACCTGCAAACAAAAACAAGCTTGATAGCAATGCTGTGCAGTATTTTTGAATAGTTTTGTGGCTTTTCATGTGTCCTCGATTAATGCTAGTTGTTGGAGCTCATTTTAGCTCTTTAACAAAATCCAGACAGCTCACTGCCTTTATTCATAGGGATTCTGATAAGGGGGCATTAATACCTCCTCGTCTTCACGTCCTTCATTAATCTGATACTCACGTCGCTGAATATAGGCATCTCGCATAAAACTGTATTTATCAATTGCTGCCCCATCCAAGAGGTCGCCTGCTTCGTAATAAGTGTTGCGAGCATTAACCACCCGCAAGCCAGTAATACTATTTCGTAGACCAATATCTTTGACATAGCTAAATAGGTAGTCAGACTCTAAATCGGCTACCGTACCAAAGGTATCGCGCACACTACTTGGCCCAAAGAATGGCAAAACGACATAGGGTCCAGAAGGAATACCCCAGACGCCAAAGGTTTGACCCCAGTCTTCTTTATGCTTTGGTAGGCCGCCAGGCGTGGCCATATCAATCAAACCACCCAATCCAAAGGTGGTATTAACTACCACCCGCATCAGATCACTAAAAGCATCGCCTGGCTTGCCCTGCAAAAGATTCTGCAACGCAGTGTAGATGTCGCTGTAGTTACTAAAGAAGTTGTAAATGCCCTCACGCACAAATTCTGGCAAGACAAAGCGGTAGCCAGCAACTACTGGCTTTAGCAGATAGGCATCTAAACCTTCGTTGAATTCAAAAACGGAGCGGTTGAACGGCTCCCAAGGATCATGTGGGGAAGGCTCCACTCCAGCAGGAATCGAAGCACAACCTACCATGCTAGCCACTAAGCCAAGCAGCATAAGACGTTTGAGTTTGACAAGCCACTGCATTACTTTTCAGCACCCTTATCTTTACCGCTATCGGCAGCCTTGTTATACAAGAACTGGCTAATGAGGTTTTCTAAAACTACAGCAGACTGAGTCTGAGTAATCTTATCTCCAGCAGCCAACATATCATCCGAACCACCAGCTTCAAGTCCAATGTATTGCTCGCCTAACAAACCAGAGGTCAAAATCTTTGCAGAAGAATCTTTAGGGAACTTATAGGTATCTTCGATCGTCATAGTGACGGTTGCCTGATAAGTCTTGTCATCAAAAGAAATATTGGCAATACGGCCAACAACTACCCCAGCACTTTTGACTGGTGCACGTGGCTTTAATCCACCGATATTGTCAAAGCGCGCAGAAATTTTGTAAGTAGGCGCAAAGGAAACGGCATTCATATTGCCGACCTTCAATGCTAGAAACAAAGCAGCCAGTAAGCCAATGGCTACAAATATTCCGACCCAAAAATCAATTGCACTTTTTCTCATAAGAGTCCCAGTTTATTTTTTCTAATTCGAGAACATCATTGCGGTGAGCAAGAAGTCCAGCGCTAAAACCGATAAGGAGGAAATCACCACTGTTCTGGTGGTAGCTTGCGATACGCCCTCAGGCGTAGGTTTTGCCTCATAGCCCTGATACAGCGCTATAAAGGTCACTGCCACACCAAACACCAAGCTTTTAATTAGGCCATTGCCGATATCAGAAAAGAGGTCTACCCCGCCCTGCATCTGGGACCAAAAGGCGCCAGAGTCAACGCCAATTAAGGGAACCCCAACAAAGTAGCCACCCATCACACCAACCGCTGTAAAGATCGTAGCCAAAATCGGCATTGCAATAATGCCAGCCCATAAACGTGGAGCAATCACCCGGCTCAATGGATCTACCGCCATCATTTCCATAGCGCTTAACTGTTCACCAGCCTTCATCAAGCCAATCTCTGCCGTAAGGGATGTGCCAGCGCGACCAGCAAATAGGAGAGCGGTAATTACTGGGCCTAATTCACGAGTGAGTGATAGCGCAACCAATAAACCCAGGGCCTGTTCAGAGCCATAACGATTGAGGGTGTAATAACCCTGCAAGCCCAAAACAAATCCAACAAATAAACCAGATACCGCAATGATCACAAATGAGTGATTACCGACAAATAGGATCTGATCAGAAACTAAGCGAGGTCTTTTTAATAAAAATCCGGAACGCCAAATCACCGCAGCGAACATGCGCGCAGCAAGTCCAAGACTCGTTAAATTGCGACGAACAAAAAAACCGAGGTTACCGAAAAGATCTAGGGCCTTATGAAGGATGCTCATTTCAAGCTCACTCCAAAATCTTCCGCAAGGCTTTGTCCTGGATAGTGAAATGGCACAGGGCCATCCGGTGAAGCATCCAGGAATTGGCGAACGAAAGGATCACTTGAACGACTTAACTCTGCTGGAGTACCTTCGGCACCAATGCGGCCATTGGCAATGAAATAAACGTAATCGGCGATTTCAAATGTTTCTTCAACATCATGCGTAACTAATAAGCTCGTTGCACCTAAGGCTTGATTCAGATCCCGAATCAAGCGTGCAGTAATTCCCAAAGAAATTGGGTCAAGACCAGCAAACGGCTCGTCATACATGATCAAGGGAGGATCAAGCGCAATCGCCCTTGCTAGAGCAACACGGCGTGCCATGCCACCAGAAATCTGCGCGGGCATCAAATCGCGCGCGCCACGCAGGCCAACTGCATTGAGTTTCATCAGAACCAAAGAGCGCAATAGCTCTTCACTTAAATTGGTGTGCTCACGCAGAGGAAAGGCAACGTTTTCAAAAACACTTAGGTCAGTAAAGAGTGCGCCGAACTGAAAGAGCATTCCCATGCGGCGACGGGCTGCCATCAATTCCCTACCGTTCATTTTGCCAATATCATGGCCTTCGAATAAAACTTGACCAGACTGGGCGGCGAACTGGCCGCCAATGAGTCTCAGAATAGTCGTCTTGCCACAACCGGAGCCGCCCATCACTGCAACGACTTGGCCGCGACGGAACTCCATATTGAGTCCCGATAAAATTTGCCGCTCACCAGGGGCATAGGAAAAGTTGACGTCCTTAATTTGAACTACAACTTCGCCATGGCCACCGCTAGAGGTTTTTTGCTTCACTTCCACCGAGTTGGAGTGGCTACTGTTCATATCCTCGATATTATCGCGGCAGAACAGAAGACCCCATTAAATACTCGTCTACTGCCTGAGCCGCTTGACGACCTTCACGAATCGCCCAAACTACCAAAGATTGTCCCCGGCGCATGTCGCCAGCGGCAAATACCTTGGGAACGTTAGTTTGATAAGCATTTTGGCCGTCAACCGTAGCTTTTGCATTGCCGCGAGCATCTTTTTCAACACCAAAGGCATTGAGAACCTGAGCTGCAGGTGACACAAAGCCCATGGCCAAGAACACTAAATCTGCCTTGATCTCGAATTCAGAATTTGGCATTTCTGACATCTTGCCGTCTTTCCACTCCAAACGCACACAGATTAATTTCTCTAATTTACCGTCTTTACCTTCAAAACGCTTTGTAGCAACAGACCAATCGCGCTCACAACCTTCTTCGTGCGAGGAAGATGTGCGCAATTTGGTTGGCCAGTACGGCCATACCAAAGGCTTGTTTTCAGTTTCCGGCGGCTGTGGCAACAATTCAAACTGAGTAATTTTGGCTGCGCCATGACGATTAGAGGTTCCCACGCAATCAGATCCAGTATCACCACCACCAATTACCACTACATGCTTACCAGCTGCAGAAATTTCATTTTTAAAATCGCCTGCGTTTTCTTTGTTCTGTGGAATCAAGAATTCCAAAGCATAGTGAACGCCTTTCAATTCACGACCAGGGACTGGCAAGTCACGTGGCTGCTCAGATCCACCGCTAATCACAACAGCGTCAAAATCTTTCATCAACTGATCGGGTGAAACAGTTTTTGTGGAATAGTTTTTAACTTCAGCGCCAATTGCTTCTTTACCAACAAATACGCCGGTCTCAAACTTCACACCTTCGGCTTGCATCTGTTCGACACGACGGTCGATCAACCACTTTTCCATTTTGAAATCAGGAATGCCGTAGCGTAACAATCCGCCAACACGATCATTCTTTTCAAATACGGTAACGTCATGACCAACACGCGCTAATTGCTGCGCAGTCGCCATACCAGCAGGACCACCGCCAACAACAGCTACTTTTTTACCGGTCTTAGTTTTAGATGGTTGCGGCTTAACCCAACCATTCTCCCAACCTTTATCAATAATGGCGTGCTCGATAGACTTAATACCAACGGCCTCACTATTGATTCCTAAAGTGCAGGCAGCCTCGCAAGGTGCAGGGCAGATACGGCCAGTGAACTCAGGGAAGTTATTTGTTGATTGCAAAACATCCAACGCATTCTTCCAGTCACTATGAAATACCAAGTCATTGAAGTCCGGAATGATGTTGTTGACAGGGCAACCGCTATTGCAAAACGGAATACCGCAATCCATGCAGCGCGCACCCTGAACTTTAGCTTCATCATCCGTTAATGCCGCAACGAACTCTTTGTAGTGATGGAGGCGTTTAACGGGAGCTTCGTAGGTTTCATCTACGCGCTCAAACTCCATAAATCCAGTGACCTTACCCATATCGAATCCTCAGTATCTTTTCTTAATATCTATATTGATTAAGCTGCAACAGTTTTGTTTTGTGCTTTTTCCCACAACTCACCTAGAGCACGTTTGTACTCAGTAGGCAGCACTTTCACAAAACGACCACGGGCATTTTCCCAATCAGCCAAGAGTGCTTTTGCACGCTCGGAGCCAGTATGGCGGAAATGACGCTCAATCAAGCCCTTCAGAATTTGCTCATCGGTCATACGTTCGCCACCATCCTTCACATCAACAGGGGCATGCCACTGTGACTGAGGCATCTTGGCAATCTGCTCAGCAGAAGGCAACACTTTTTCCAAAGTTGCCATGCTGGTATTGCAACGCTTCTCGAACAGACCGTCTTCGTCATAAACATAAGCAATACCGCCGCTCATACCTGCCGCAAAGTTACGGCCAGTTGCGCCCAACACCACTACAGTGCCGCCAGTCATGTATTCGCAACCGTGATCGCCAGTGCCTTCAACTACGGTAGTTGCACCAGAGTTACGAACTGCAAAACGCTCGCCAGCTACACCATTGAAGAATGCTTCGCCGCCGATTGCACCGTAGAGAACAGTGTTACCAACAATGATGTTCTTGGCTGTATCGCCACGGAACTCATGTGGAGCACGCACAATCACACGTCCACCAGATAAGCCCTTACCAACGTAGTCATTACCGTCACCAACCAAGTCTAAGGTGATGCCACGCGCTAAGAAGGCCGCGAAACTTTGACCAGCGGTACCGTTCAATTGAATATGGATAGTGTCATCAGGCAAGCCAGCATGACCATAACGTTGAGCGATTTCTCCGGAGAGCATCGCGCCAACAGTACGGTTTACGTTCTTCACTGGAACAATGAAGGAGACCTTCTCACCACGTTGCAATGCAGGCTCGCTCTTCTCAATCAGAATGTTATCGAGCGCACTGCCCAAGCCATGCTCTTGCGTCAGGACCTGGTAGCGTGGCACATCTTTAGCTACATTAGGTTCAGCAAAAATCTTGCTGAAATCCAAGCCATGCACTTTCCAATTCTCAATACCTTTGCGGGTATCCAAGAAGTCAACACGTCCGATCAAATCATCAAACTTACGAATACCAAGTTGAGCCATGATCTCGCGAACTTCTTCCGCAATAAAGAAGAAGAAGTTCACAACATGCTCTGGCTTACCAGAGAACTTTTTACGCAACTCCGGATCTTGTGTAGCAACGCCAACTGGGCAGGTATTCAAATGACACTTGCGCATCATGATGCAACCCTCAACAACCAATGGGGCTGTTGCAAAACCAAACTCGTCCGCGCCCAATAAAGCACCGATCACGACGTCACGACCAGTTTTCATTTGACCGTCGGCTTGCACACGAATACGGCTACGCAAACCATTTAGCACTAATGTTTGTTGAGTTTCAGCTAAGCCTAATTCCCATGGGGAACCAGCGTGCTTAATAGAAGATAGTGGTGATGCGCCTGTACCGCCGTCATGTCCAGCGATCACGACGTGATCTGCTTTCGCTTTGGCAACACCGGCTGCAATCGTGCCAACACCGACTTCAGAAACCAACTTCACAGATACGTCAGCAGCTGGGTTCACGTTCTTCAGATCGTGAATCAACTGGGCAATATCTTCAATAGAGTAAATATCGTGGTGCGGGGGAGGAGAAATCAAACCAACACCTGGCACGGAGAAACGCAGCTTACCGATGTAATCGGAAACTTTGCCACCCGGTAACTGACCGCCTTCACCTGGTTTAGCGCCTTGAGCCATCTTGATCTGAATCTGATCAGCAGAGCGCAGGTATTCAGTAGTCACACCAAAACGACCTGAAGCAACCTGCTTAATTCTGGAGCGCAATGAATCGCCATCGAGCAAAGGAATATTTGCTTCAACAACATCATCACCCAAAATGCTGGCTAAGGTTTCACCCTTCTTAATAGGAATGCCTTTGAGCTCATTCACATAACGGTTTGGATCTTCACCACCCTCACCAGTATTGGACTTACCACCAATACGATTCATGGCAATTGCCAAAGTAGCATGCGCTTCAGTAGAGATTGAACCCAAAGACATCGCGCCAGTCGCAAAACGCTTAACGATTTCTTTTGCGGATTCGACTTCATCCAAAGGAATTGCTTTAGCTGGATCAATCTTGAACTCAAACAGGCCGCGCAATGTCATCTGACGCTTAGTTTGGTCGTTAATGATGTTGGCGTACTCTTTATAGGTTTGATAACCCTTCTCGATACCAATACGAGTGGAGTGCTGTAACTTCGCAATCGTATCTGGAGTCCACATATGATCTTCACCGCGGATACGGAAAGCGTACTCACCACCCGCTTCGAGCATATTGGTCAGCACTGGGTCATTACCAAATGCAGACTGATGCATACGCAATGCTTCTTCAGCTACTTCGAATACACCAATACCACCCACGTTGGATGGAGTGCCCTTGAAGTAATGGTCGATAACATCTTTATTCAAACCGATCGCTTCAAAAATCTGTGAGCCGGTGTATGACATGTAAGTAGAGATACCCATTTTGGACATCACTTTTTGCAAGCCCTTACCAACCGCTTTCACATAATTCTTCACTGCTTTTTCAGCTGACAGGTCGCCTGATAAACCTTTAGCCATCTCGGCCAATGTTTCCATTGCCAAGTATGGATGAACGGCTTCTGCGCCATAGCCAGCCAAGAGTGCGAAGTGATGCGTCTCACGCGCGCTACCAGTTTCAACAACGAGGCCAACGCTAGTACGCAAACCTTTTTCAACCAAGTGCTGATGAATTGCAGAAGTTGCCAACAGCGCAGGAATTGCCACGTGCTGCTCATCAACCTGGCGATCGCTCACGATCAAGATGTTGTAACCAGAACGAACGGCATCCGCCGCTTCTGCACACAAGGATGCTAGGCGAGCTTCAATGCCAGCCTTACCCCATGATGCTGGGTAGCAAATATCTAACTCATACGAGCGGAACTTGCCGTTGGTGTAATGGCCGATGTGACGAACCTTAGTCATATCGTCAAAATCTAAAATCGGCTGACTTACTTCCAAGCGCATTGGTGGGTTGATATTGTTGGTGTCCAACAAATTCGGCTTAGGTCCAATGAAAGACACCAAGGACATCACCATGTTTTCGCGGATGGAGTCAATCGGAGGATTGGTCACCTGCGCAAACAATTGCTTGAAGTAGTTATAGAGTGGCTTGTTCTTATTAGAGAGCACAGCTAACGGACTATCGTTACCCATTGATCCAATGGCCTCTTCACCATTCATAGCCATTGGCGCCATGAGGTACTTGATGTCTTCTTGGGTATAACCAAAGGCTTGCTGGCGATCTAATAATTTGGCTGCTGGACGGATCGTGATTTTTTCATCCACTATGTCGTCTTTGCTTGCATCAACTTCGTCGAGCTTCACGCGCACCGCATCGATCCAGCTCTTATATGGCTTCGCTTTAGAGACGGCATCTTTTAATTCGACGTCATCAATAATGCGGCCCTGCTCCATATCAATCATGAACATCTTGCCTGGTTGCAAGCGCCATTTTTGAACAATCTTGTTCTCTGGAATCGGCAATACGCCAGCTTCAGAACCCATGATGACCAAGTCATCATCAGTCACATAGTAGCGAGCTGGACGTAAACCATTACGGTCAAGGGTGGCACCAATCTGGCGGCCATCTGTAAATGCCATAGCAGCTGGGCCATCCCATGGTTCCATCATTGCTGCATGGTATTCATAGAATGCACGGCGGTTTTCATCCATCAATGAATGTTGTTCCCATGCCTCTGGAATCATCATCATCATGGCTTGTGCCAATGGATAACCTGACATCACCAATAACTCTAAGCAGTTATCAAAACAAGCTGTATCAGATTGACCTGGATAAATGAGCGGCCATAATTTTTTAAGGTCATCGCCAAGCACTGGGGAGCTGATAGCACCTTCACGTGCATTCACCCAGTTGACGTTACCTTTAACAGTGTTGATCTCACCATTGTGCGCAATCATGCGATATGGGTGAGCCAATTCCCATGCTGGGAAAGTATTTGTTGAGAAGCGTTGATGCACTAATGCCAATGCAGATACAGTGCGCGGATCCTGCAAATCTTTGTAGTACGCGCCCACTTGGTTGGCCAACAGCAAACCCTTGTAAACAATGGTGCGAGCAGACATCGATGCAACAAAATATTCTTTGCCATGCTTTAAATGTAAATCTTGAATTGCATGACTTGCAGTTTTACGAATCACATATAACTTACGCTCAAGCGCATCGGTTGTCATGATGTCGCGGCCACGTCCAATAAAGATTTGACGGATAAATGGCTCGGTCATTTGTACAGTTGGAGACATCGGCAATTTCACATCGATGGGTACATCTCTCCAACCCAATACAACTTGACCTTCCAAACGAACAGTGCGCTCCAACTCCTGTTCGCAAGCTAAGCGGGATGCATGCTCCTTAGGCAAGAAAATCATGCCGACGCCGTACTCACCAAATGGTGGCAATTCGATACCTTGCTTAGCCATCTCTTCGCGGTACAAAGTGTCAGGAACCTGAATCAAAATTCCAGCGCCATCACCCATCAATGGGTCAGCACCAACTGCGCCCCGGTGATCTAAGTTCTCAAGAATTTTCAATCCCTGAGCAACAATCTCATGTGACTTCTTACCCTTGATGTGGGCGACGAATCCGACGCCGCAAGCATCATGCTCATTTTGTGGATCGTAGAGACCCTGTGCAATTGGACGTAGATCTGTATTCATTTGTGTAGTCATGGTATTTCCGTGTGCCCTTGGGGCCTGATTACTTTTGGAGGATCAAATATAGGTGAATACCCATGCTGATGCAATAGAAATAAAATGAGTCTGTCCCATTTAAATTGGGTTAGCACCAAAATGAATTGCTTTAAAAGGGACAGAGTCGTTAGATCATGGCAAAACAGTTAATTGCCCAATCCTGAGAATGCTATCTAAGTTGTTGAATTAATTGATATTATTTTCTTAGGGCGGCCACGATATCGAATTAAAGTCTGATCGGGATCATCCTTAAATAGCTTTTTAGCGAAAATATCACTCACCCAAGGCTTAGATCTCACCAATGCTTCAGTAATTTGGCGATCCTCCCAATGAGGGGCGCCTTCCTTCACAAATCCCGCCCAAGTCATTTGCCTCTCAAAAGGGGTATTACCCAACTTCCAAAAGTGCTGATGATCAACCAACCAAGGCTCTGCATTACCGCCAATGTGAGAAGCAAAACTGGTCCAAGTCGAATCTTGTGGGCTAGATTCAAAACCAGCCCTCACAGGATTTAACTCAATATAGCGTTGGCAGCGCAAAAAATAATCTGGGTCTATTAGTGAGGAGCGATACCGTCCCTCCCAAATAGTTCCCGAACGGTGATGCTGTTGATTGAAGTACTGGGCATAACGCCTCCCTAGGGATTGCATTGTTTTTGCAAGCGAGTCTGCGTTTTGGGGAGTCATCAAGAGATGAACATGATTGGGCATCAAAGCAAAAGCGTGTACTGCACTCCCAAATTGCTTTGCAGCTTCTCGGAGCCAATCTAAATAGATACGGCGATCCGCATCATTAAAAAAAAGCACTTCTCGGTTATTGCCGCGAACCATGACATGCATTGCTTGGCCGGGAATAATGGTACGCGCTTGCCTTGCCATTGCTAAAACGAACTACTGAAGTTCGCGTACACCACCATTATTAGAAAACTCTGGGATAAACCAATCACCATCGACTTGAGTTACACCAGCGGGTACTTCGCGACCTTGTTGTGGCTCGTCTTTGAGCGCAGTACTCATATAAGAAATCCACATTGGCAAAGCAAGGCCGCCACCAGTCTCACGATCACCCAAGCTAGCTGGCTTATCAAATCCAATCCAAGCAATCGCTACTACCTTTGGGTTGTATCCCGCAAACCAAGCATCATGAGAATCATTCGTTGTACCCGTTTTGCCCGCGATATCACTGCGACCCAATTTCGCTCTCGCACTTCCAGCGGTTCCAGTCTTGGTGACCTCTTGTAACATGCTATCCATCACAAATGCAGTTCTTGCATCTAATACGCGAGGCGCATCTTCTCGAGCATGGGTAGGCTTCGCTTCAAATAAAACCGTTCCTTTTGAATCTATCATCTTATTAATTAAGAATGGATCTACACGATAGCCGCCGTTAGCAAACACGCTGTAAGCAGAAGCCATTTGCAGCGGAGTTACAGAGCCCGCACCCAAAGCCATAGTTAAGTAAGGCGGATGCTTCTCCTTCTCAAAACCAAAGCGCTGAATATATTCTTGTGCATACGAAGGACCAATGGCACGAATTAATCGTACAGAAACCAAGTTCTTAGATTTAGCTAGAGCAGTACGCAAGCGCATCATGCCTTCATACTTGCCGTCGTAGTTCTTTGGCTCCCAGGCTTGGCTACCAGTTTCCATGCTTCCAATAGACAGTGGTGCATCGTTCACCATCGTGCTTGGAGAAAAGCCTTTTTCAATTCCAGCAGCATAAATAAACGGCTTAAATGAAGATCCCGGTTGGCGCTGAGCTTGAGTGACGTGATTAAATTGATTGCGACGGAAATCAAAACCGCCTACCAAGGAGAGTATCGCGCCCGTCTCGGCATTCATAGAAACAAAGGCTGCTTCAACTTGCGGTAATTGCGCCAACTTCCAAACGCCGCCATCTGAAAGCAATCTAATGATGGCGCCAGGGCGTAAGCGTTTTTTTGGCTGCGTGCTATCGGTTAAAGAGGCAGCAGCAAGCTTCATACCCTCACCTTTCAGTGTGATCGTATCTCCCGTCGAAATCATCACTTGCATTTCTTTTGGCTTGATATCAAGTACAACACCGGACTGCAAGTCATCTAACTGGGGGTAAGCCAACAAGGCTTCATCAATCGCACGCTGACGCTTGACGTGATCTTCTGGCAAATCAATAAATCCCTCTGGGCCACGATAAGCATGACGCAAGTCATACTCAAAAATACCGCGACGTACTGCCTTATATGCCGCATCTTGATCCGCCTTCAAGATCGTGGTGTACACATCGATACCCTGGGAATAAATTGCTTCGCCGTATTGTGTAAACAGTAATTGACGCACCATCTCCGAAGCAAAATCTGCGCGGGTACTAAATTCATTTCCAAGACCACGAATATGCAATTCTTCTGCCATGGCGATTTGATACTGCTCGGGAGTGATGTACGACAAATCACGCATCCGCTGCAAAATGTATTCCTGACGAATCTTGGCACGACGGAAGTTACTTACTGGGTTATATGCAGATGGCGCTTTTGGCAAACCAGCCAACATTGCCGACTCAGCAATCGTGATGTCTTTTAATTCCTTGCCGAAATAGATTTGGGCGGCACTAGAAAATCCATAAGCCCTCTGTCCCAAAAAGATCTGATTCATATAAATCTCAAGAATCTTGTCTTTACTTAATTGAGACTCAATTTCCCAAGACAGGAGAACCTCGTAAATCTTGCGGCTAAAGGTCTTCTCATTGCTTAGGAAGAAGTTGCGAGCTACCTGCATCGTGATGGTTGACGCGCCCTGAGAAAGGTTGCCACGTAAATTGGTGAGTGCCGCCCTGAGAATACCCACGTAGTCCACCCCTCCATGGGAGTAAAAGCGATCGTCCTCAATAGCCAAGACTGCATTACGCATACTCATAGGGATTTCATTCAAAGGAATCACCTTACGGCGCTCCTCCCCAAACTCACCAATCAGAACCTTATCGGCCGTATAGATGCGTAAGGGTGTTTTGGGGTTGTAATCGACCAGCGCCGAGATCTTCGGCAAATTCGGCTTTGCTATTAAGAAGGCATATCCCAGCAACAATGTAATTACCACCGCAAAGACCATGCTGATAATTAGCAGTGCCTTAATCAGGGGGTTGCTTCCTGATTTTCTGGATGAGGCATGCTCCGCTCTAGGCTGACCGGGACGTCTATCAGGCTGTCGGTTAAACCGCCGATTTAAGGGCGGCTTGTCTTTTGGGGGTAGAGCCATAGATTCAAATTATAGGGTGCTTACGCAATTTTCCCGAAAGCTCCAAAACCCTTGTTTGAAAGATTTTGGGATGGAATTTTCTGACGCTGAATTCTGCCTTCCCTGATCGTTTTTACTATCCCCAGGACAAACAATATGGCATGCCTCCACGCCACATTTCCCCCCAGTCTTTTGATGACATTTTGAGCGAGCTAGGGAATGACCCCGCCATTCCAGATCCCCATGGAATTCGGAAATCATCCCCTCCTCCCAGGGAAGATTTTGCACCTCAAACAAAGACTCCAAAACCCTCTTTTCTTGCTAAATCCCTTGAGTTAAATAGGCTTAATTTCAGCTCGATTTGGATTCTTGGCGCCCTCTTATTAGTCTGCAGTGGCTGCCTATTTCTTTATTTTGACCCTAATAAATCTGACTCTCAGGGGGAAATAAGTAGCCTGCAGAATCAGCTATTGACCCTCAAGGAAGACTTTGAGTTATCTCAAGGCGAATGGGAAGTTGAGAGAGATGATCTATATCAGGCAATAGAAGATATGGAAGTGAGTATTCACTCAATAGAGATAAAAGCGCCAATACAGGTACCTCAAAGCAAGCCAGTAGTCATTCCGTACGAGGCTGATCTTCGTCGCTGGAGATATTTGGGTATCACCCGTATGGGGGCAGTGGAGCACGCTTTTTTTCATACCGGCAAGTCCACAAGGATGGTGGTCAAACAGGATCTAACTTTGGGGGAATGGCGCCTTACCCAAGCTGAAAAAGAGTTGGCTATCTTGACCCACCCCAAAGGCAAATCCATCACTTTTAAATCAACTCAATCAGAGTAACTTTATTGAAGATCTTACAAAAATCCCGTGCCGCCCTGCTCGCCTCAGTAGTGGTTTTTTTGCTCAACCCGGCCCTGGGAAATCCCCCCGAAGGAAGCTCTTCGACCACCCTCAGAGATAGTCGCATTAGCCTGCAATTTAGCCAAATTGAAATGACTGAACTTTTACAGGTTTTAGCAAAAATGGGGGGTACTAACTTTCTGCTCAGCGAGTCCATTCAAGGCAAGATCTCGGTCGACCTTAAAGATACCCCCTGGCAAACTGCTCTCCATTCCATTCTGGCTAGCCGTGGATTACGACTTGTGCGGAACGGGGATATTTACTGGATTGGTCCTCATGCAGAAATTCAGAGTTTTCAAAAGTTTCGGCGGGAGGATGCCGCGCTACCTTTCGGGGGTGATCACATCAATAGCCCGCGCCAAATCCTGATTGAGGCTCGCATCGTCGAGGCCGATCAGCGCTTTGCCCGCGAACTAGGAATGAAGTTGGGATATCAAGCCAACGGCATTGGCAATCACCCAGACCAAAACGCCAGCGCCAATCTCGATCTCGCAGGGACTGGCTTAGCCGGATTTAACCCAGCCACCCTGGCTGCAACTCTAGTTTCCAAGAATGCAGCCAGACTGTTGCAAATAGAGCTTTCAGCCCTCGAATCTGATGGCCAGGGCAAGATTCTCTCCAACCCCCGAATCATGACTGGCGATCAAGTTAAAGCCACAATTGAGCAGGGAACTGAGCTCCCTTATCAAGTGAGCTCTCAAAGCGGGAGCAAATTACAGTTCCGCAAAGCCAATTTACGCCTAGAGGTCTTACCCAAGATTCATCCTGACGGAAAGATTTCGATGTTGGTGGGGATCAATAAAGACACAATTGGGATGAAAACCGAACAGGGCTATGCCATTGATACCAAAAACCTCAGTTCTGAGGTAACCGTTGAAAATGGGGGCACAGCCATCATTGGGGGCATCTTTCAAACCACCGAACGAGATGATGAAATCAAGGTTCCACTTCTAGGTGACATTCCCTTGATTGGGCATTTATTTCGCCACAAATCCAAATTAGCAGATAAAACTGAACTATTAGTCTTCTTAACCCCCACCGTGCTGGACAAACACTAATAAAATCAAAGGGTGAACTCTTCATCCAACAATATCTTTCTGATTGGCCTTATGGGCGCCGGGAAGTCGACCGTCGGTAAATTGCTGGCCAAGAAATTGGGCCGTCGATTTTTGGATGCCGACCATGTGATTGAAGATCGTTGCGGAGTCAAGATTCCCGTCATCTTTGAAATGGAGGGCGAGGATGGATTTCGCAAACGCGAGGCTCAGGCAATCAAAGATATTACGGCTGAACATGACGTCATTTTGGCAACTGGTGGTGGCGCCGTACTCCTGCCTGAGAATCGTCAGTTCCTTAGCGAAAGAGGAACAGTAATTTATCTGCACGCCAATCCTATGGAGCTATGGCATCGCACTAAAGGTGGCGAAGGTAGGCCGCTTCTTAAAAATGGTGATGCAAAAAAGATTTTAGAAAACCTATACGCCATTCGCGACCCTCTGTATCGCGAAATCGCTGACTATGTAATTGAGACTGGAAAGCCCAGCGTCAATCAACTAGTCAACACTCTCATCATGCAACTCGAACTCTCCGCATAAATTTACCCATGAAAACATTAGAAGTTGATCTAGGCAATCGTAGCTACCCTATTCATATCGGTACGGATTTAATAGATCAGCCAGAATTATTTAGCGCTTGCGAAAAAGCAACATCGATTTATATTGTTACCAATACGACAGTTGCACCTTTATATGCTGAGCGTCTCACCAAGACTCTCGAGAAACTAGGCAAGCCGGTCAGAACGATTGTGTTGCCTGATGGAGAGTCTTATAAGGACTGGAAAAATCTTCAATTGATTTTTGATGACCTCCTTAAATTTGGTGCTGATCGTCAAACTATGTTGGTGGCATTGGGTGGTGGCGTGATTGGTGACATGACTGGTTTTGCTGCTGCCAGCTTTATGCGCGGTATCCGCTTCATTCAAGTGCCAACAACCCTGCTGGCTCAGGTGGACTCTTCTGTCGGCGGCAAGACCGGCATTAACCACCCCCTCGGAAAAAATATGATTGGGGCGTTTCATCAGCCAGCAGCGGTCATTGCTGACCTAAATACCTTGAAGACATTACCTACACGCGAACTCTCTGCAGGTCTAGCTGAGGTAGTTAAACATGGTGCAATTGCAGACGCTGAATTTTTGAGCTGGATAGAAGCAAATGCAAATGCATTATTAGCGTGCGATACCGCAGCAATGGCGCATGCAGTATTACGTTCTTGCGAAATTAAATCAGCTGTTGTTTCAGCAGATGAGAGAGAAGGCGGGATCCGTGCCACTCTTAATTTTGGGCATACCTTTGGTCATGCGATCGAAGCTGGCATGGGTTATGGTGAATGGTTGCATGGTGAAGCTGTTGGCTGCGGCATGGTCATGGGTGCAGATCTCTCGCGACGTCTGAACTTCATCACCCAAGATGAGGTCAATCGCTTAACTCAAATTATTCAGTCTATGAATCTGCCGATTGCGCCTCCTAAGTTTGGCGCCCAGCGTTATATGGAATTAATGCAGGTAGATAAAAAAACTGAAGGCGGTCAAATCCGTTACGTCGTTTTAGAAAAGATTGGCAAAGCGCAAATCAAGAGTGTTCCCGATGCTCAGGTCATCGAAACCCTAACAGCAACTGGGGCAGTTTAATTTTCTAGCTTGCTTATTTCTGAAGTAGGCTAATAGTGATTGCCTGACCAGCCTGGGCGCTAGCAAATTCAGATAAATCAGCGAGAAGCTCGCGTCCTGTTTTGGTATCTAACCATAGGGGCGCAGCTAAAGTTCCAGCCCAGCGATAGTGATAACCGCCAGATTTAGCTGCTACCCAGATTTCATGTAAAGGTGGTTGTGTATTGACCACAATTACGCTGCGATCCCTAAATCGAATATTGATCACGTTTCCGCCCTGGCGCTCTACATCCAGATCTAAATCTAGCGTATCGTCTGCGGCCTCTAGGGCCACCTCTATCGACTGTAATAAATTGCTGCCCAATTGATGAAATTGCTTATCGTCAATGGTTTCCGCAGTCAAATTGCCTGGCTTCATATTAGAGTCCTGCATGCTATATTCAATCATTCGTTTTAGAGACATTCATGATAGCGATTCTTAAAAGAACTCTTGGCATTAGCCTTCTAATATCCCTTGTTGGGTGTGGGGTTAGGGGGCCCTTGTATTTGCCAAATGTGCCACCGGCGCCTAGTCCTCCCTCTGAGCCAGAACCCAAAGGCAAGCTCTATCCGCCCCAAAGCCCCGCTGCAACTAACTCATCACCGGCCAAGCAATGACAAGTAAAGCAATTCCACTCCCTGAACTAGCTGGATTTACAGAACGCAACGGCAATTGGTATGCAGAAGAAATTCCTTTGTTAGATTTGGCAAAAGAATTTGGCACGCCTTTATATGTCTATAGCAAAAAAGCGTTGACTGAAGCTTATCAAGCCTATGACAAAGCTTGTGTAGATTCTTCCGGCAAAAGACGTGCTCGCGTGCACTATGCAATGAAGGCCAATAGCAATTTAGCAGTGATCGATTGCTTTAAAAAATTAGGCTCTGGCTTTGATTTAGTCAGCGGCGGTGAATTAGCTCGCGCCCTGGCAGTTGGCGCAGATCCAAAAAGTTTGGTATTTGCAGGTGTTGGCAAATCTGCCCCTGAAATTGCGCAGGCATTAGAGGCTGGCGTTAAATGCATCAATGTGGAATCGATTGCAGAGCTGCATCAAATTAATCGTGTAGCTACAAAGCTCAATTGCCGCGCCCCCATTTCTTTGCGTGTGAATCCTGATGTTGATGCACAAACACATCCCTATATCTCTACTGGATTGAAGGGAAATAAATTCGGTATTGCTTATCACGAGGTTCTAAAGACATATCGTGAAGCTGCATTGCTTTCACAAATTGATGTGGTGGGTATTGATTATCATATTGGCTCACAAATTACTACAACTGCCCCCTACCTTGATGCGCTTGATAAGGTGCTCGAGTTAGTTGCTCAATTGAAAAAAGAAGGTATTGAGATTCATCATCTCGATTTAGGTGGCGGCCTTGGTATTTCGTATGGCGATGACAACCCACCGGATATTACCGAGTTCACTAATACCTTACTTAACCGTGTTGCTGAGCGTGGCTTTGCGCATCTCGATATCGTCTTAGAGCCCGGCAGATCCCTTGTGGGCAATGCTGGCGTGCTTTTGACCAAAGTGGAATATCTCAAGCCCGGTGCTGAAAAAAACTTTTGCATTGTGGATGCAGCAATGACGGAGTTGATGCGTCCAGCCCTCTACGAGGCTTATCACGGCATCGTTCCAGTCCAAACTAAACAAGTTGCAAGCTCTACTTATGACATCGTTGGGCCTGTATGCGAATCTGGTGACTGGCTCGGAAGAGACCGCACGCTTGCAGTGGAAGAAGGTGATCTACTCGCCATTCTATCTGCCGGTGCTTATGGTTTTGTAATGGCTTCCAACTACAACACCAGACCAAAACCTGCTGAGATTATGGTTGACGGTAAGAATGCGTATGTCATTCGTGCGCGTGAAAATGTTGCCGATCTCTTTGCTGGTGAAACTACCCTGCCAAACTAAATTAGACTCACAATGTATTTAGCTTGGTAAGTTTCTAGGCAATAAAAAACCCCGCTGAAGTAGCGGGGTTTTTGTTTTGTACTGAACGTAACTATTAATGCAAGCCCGCCATGTAATCAGCAACAGCTTTCATTTCTTGATCAGAAAGCTTAGTAGCGATGGTTGTCATCTGAGTGCTATTTTTACGAGTGCCTTCACGGAACGCTAACAACTGCGCTGTGTTGTAGTCAGCCCACTGGCCACCCATGCGTGGGTACTGTGATGGGATACCGGCACCAGTTGGACCATGACATGCTGCACATGCTGGAACACCTTTAGCAGCGATACCGCCACGGTAGATACTTTGACCTAATGCAATCGTGTCTTTATTTTGAGCTACGCCCTGTGAAACTGGCTGACTCACCAAGTAAGCGGCAATATTGTTCATATCTTGATCGGTTAAGGCAGCAGCCATTCCCATCATGATTGGATTGGCACGAGTACCTTCTTTGAAATTCTTGAGCTGCTTGGCGGTATAGGCTGCATGCTGCGCAGACAGCTTAGGCCAAGTGGCTATTGCGCTTTGACCCTTAGGCCCGTGGCAAGTAATACATGCCGTTACACCACGGCTTGCATCGCCGTTAGAGTAAAGCGCTTCACCGGCAGCAGGATCAACCTTAGGCTTACCTGGAACAACTGGCTTAGCAGCCGCTTCCGCCATAGGGGCAGCAGCAGGCGCAGGATCTGCGGCACTAACCACGCCGGAGAAGCTGGTCATTGCCAGCAATAAGCCAGCGGCTAGGCTAGCGCTTACGCTAGTTAATTTGGAGATTTGAGAGGTTTGACGCATTATGTTTACCTTGGCAAAAATTCCTAAAAGTGTTTGGGCCCTACTTTTACAACCTTTTACCCAACACCATGAGATATTTCATGATTTTGCGTGATTTTACAATAGCTTCTGCACATGTCTAAACTCTTTCAAGCCCGATTCGCGACCACAGTCAATGACACCCATTGCCTGCCTGCCACTCCACTCCGAGAGGTGGCCTTTGCTGGGCGCTCAAATGCGGGCAAATCTAGCGCAATTAACGTGCTTTGCAACCAAAAACGCCTCGCCTTTGCCAGTAAAACGCCAGGACGTACCCAACACATTAACTATTTTGGCCTTTTTGCAAAAGATGATCTTTTAGCCTATCTAGTGGATTTACCTGGATATGGCTATGCAGCCGTCAATCATGAGACTAAATACCACTGGAATGCCCTTCTAAGCGATTATCTGCAGGAGCGGGAGCAACTGGTAGGCATGGTCCTGATTGTCGACTCCAGGCGCGGTATCACCGAGCTGGATGAGCAAATGATTCAATGGTTTGTGCCGACCGGTAAACCAATCCATCTTTTGCTGAGCAAGTGCGACAAGCTCAATAAAAGTGAATGTAAGCATGTTTTAGAAGCGGTTCGCAAACAATTGCAGCAATACGATCCGGCACTGCCTGACGGCAATGGCGAGTCCAAGCAACTTACGGCACAATTATTTTCAAGCACGAAGCGCATTGGCCTTGAAGAGGCCGACAATATTGTTATTAAATGGTTATTTGAAGCAGAGACTCAAGAAGATGAAATCACAAGCTAACTCTTTATTGAACTTTCCGGCGCATCGTCCGCGTCGCATGCGTCGCGATGATTGGTCACGCCGCCTGATGCAAGAGAACCAAGTCAGCGCCGGCGATTTAATCTATCCAGTCTTTCTGCTCGAAGGCAGCAATCAATCTCAAGCCGTTGCTTCCATGCCGGGAGTTAATCGTGTATCTCTCGATTTACTTTTCAGCGTAGCCGAAGAATGCGTTGCATTAGGCATTCCTGTGATGGCGCTCTTTCCGGTGATTGATGCATCCCTTAAAACACCTGATGGTAAAGAAGCTTTTAATCCCAATGGATTAATTCCGACCGCAGTGCGTGAGCTCAAGAAACGCTTTCCTAATTTGGGCATCATGACGGATGTTGCTCTTGACCCCTATACAAGCCATGGACAAGATGGTGTCTTAGATGAGCAAGGTCGCATTCTGAATGATGAGACCACGGCAATCTTGGTGCAACAAGCTGTTGCTCAAGCGCAAGCTGGCGTTGATATCGTTGCACCATCAGACATGATGGATGGCCGTATCGGAAAAATTCGTGAAGCGCTCGAGCAGAAGAAGCTTATTCATACTCGCATCATGGCCTACTCAGCCAAGTACGCATCGGCATTTTATGGCCCATTTCGTGATGCAGTTGGTTCAGCAAAAAATTTAGGTAAGGCTGATAAGAAAACCTATCAAATGGATTGCGCCAATACTGATGAGGCTTTGCGGGAGGTTGCTCTCGATATCAGCGAAGGTGCTGACATGGTCATGGTCAAACCTGGCATGCCTTACCTAGATATCGTACGCAGAGTCCGTGATGAATTTAATTACCCGACCTATGCCTATCAGGTAAGTGGTGAGTACGCCATGCTCAAAGCTGCCGCGCAAAATGGTTGGCTAGATCATGACGCCGTGATGATGGAGTCTTTACTCGCATTTAAACGTGCTGGCGCAGATGGCATCTTGACTTACTTTGCGCTCGAGGCTGCTCGCCTTATTAAAGCAAGCAAATAGTTTGATGGTGAAGACTGAATAAGTAAAAAACTTATTCAGTCTCAATTAATTTAATTTGCCAGTACTTTTTTTAAGCGCTCAGCAAAACGCTGTGGTGGCATATAGCCAATTACACGCTGATCTTTTAACTCTTCTGAGTTGAGATCAAAGATCAAAATTCCGGGTGGGCCAAATAATCCAAAGCGTTTTAGTAAAGCCTGATTCTCGGGACTATTCTTTGTCACATCAGCTTGTATCAAAATAAATTTCTGCAGCTCTTGATTCACTTCAGGATTTGCGAAAGTATTGACTTCCATCTCCTTGCAAGAAATGCACCAGTCTGCATAAAAATCCAAGAGCACTAATTTCTTCTGCTCTTTCGCTTGAGCTAAGAATTGATCTAACTGCGCGCTAGATTCAATCACAGCAAAACTCGCACTTCCAATTTGATGTTGGCGCTGACCATTGGCAACGCTAGTCGTCGCCCCGCTGCTGCCATTCTGAAATAGCGGTGAAGCAATCCATGCTGCAGTAGCCACTAACAATACTCCGAGGGTTCTTTGCAACCAAATCATCCAAATGCCAGTTGATGGAATGAGGATGCGCGCTTCAATGGCAATAAAGAGGAGTGGCAAGCCCATACCCAAAGCCATTACAAAGAGAAGCCCCGCCCCCAAACTCATTGAGCCTGTTTGCGCAATAAAAGCGAGTACTCCGGCCAATGGGGCGGTAATACAAGGACTCGCTACCAATGTTGAAATTCCGCCTAGAGCAAAGGCGCCCGCAAAACTGCCACCTTTATGGCGCCCTGCTAATTGATCCACTTTTTGCTGCCATGATTGGGGCATTCTGAGCTCATATAGGCCAAATAAACTGCCTGATAAGGCCAGTAGCAGCAATGCAAACGCAATCAGCGCTATAGGGCTCTGTAGAGCCCTTTGGACGCTTCCACCTAAGGCTGCCATCAAGACTCCTGCCAAGGCATAGACACAAGCCATTCCAAGCACATAGGCCGCCGCCAAGAGGCTTGCACGACCCTTACTGATGGTCTGCTTACCCTGCGTTCCAAACACAATACTCGACAGGATAGGCAGCATCGGCAATACGCAGGGAGTGAATGCTAGTGCCAACCCCAGAATAAAGAAGGCCAGGAAAAGATATCCAGTTGGCGTACTTTCTAAGAAGCGGCTAATCGCATTAACGTCATCGCGCTCACGCCATACATCCATGAGGCTCAATTCTTTTTTGGGGGTATTACCCACCTCCACTCCATCCAATACTTCTGGAATTGGGGCGGCTTTTACTCCAGGTCCTGCAAGTAGAAACTTCAGGGTCATTGGTGGATAACAAATTCCCGCTTCAGCGCAGCCCTGTAATTCCAACTCTAAGTAAAGCGGCTTTCCTGCTTCTGCTTTTTTATCTAGGGTAAGCAAAAACGCCTGCTTATAAACCTGCATTTTCTTCTGAAAAGTCTCGTCATACTTTTCAATCCCGGCAGGGAGTGATGCCTTTACAAGCCCTAATTTACTGGGCTGGGAGCCCATCTTGAAATGTAGCGATTCTTGATAGATGTAATAACCCTTAGCTGGAAAAATCTCCAACTCAATGTCATTCGTATTGACTGCCCATGTTGCTTCAGCCTGAAAGGCTTTCTCAGGAGGAAGAAATTCTGGGGCTGCAAATGCATTACCAACAAAAAATAGGAATGCAGCTAACACCGGGATGAATTTATTTAACAATCTCATGGTGTTCACTTTACCTCGGCCTGCACCCACTTGCCATACAGCGATTCATATTTTGTAGGTGCATACGCAATCAACTCTGGTAAATCATAAGGGTGATGACTTTTGATGAAATTAGAAATATCTACCCATTTATCTTCAACCGTCTTTGCTGACAACAGGACTTCATTTCCCTCGCAAATCTTACCTTCCCATCGATAGATGGAATGCATACCCTCCTGAATTTGCACGCAGGCAGCCAGACGGCATTCAATCAACTGATGCGCCATTTTCTTTGCATCTTCAAGGGATGCAAAGCTGGTGACAATAATTAATAGTTCGACAGGTTGGTCTGTGGTCATGTTGTATTTATAACCGTATAAATGAAAAAAGCCAGACCGAAGCCTGGCTTTTAATCTTGCTAAAGGAGCTTAAGCCTCTTCAGCTACTGCTGTTTCTTCAACTTCTGGGCGATCAACTAACTCAACCAAAGCCATAGGCGCATTGTCACCATGACGGAAGCCAAACTTCAAAATACGAAGGTAGCCGCCTGGACGAGTTGCGTAACGTGGGCCGAGCTCTGTGAAGAGTTTGGTCACGATATCGCGATCGCGTGTGCGATTGAATGCTAAGCGACGGTTTGCTAAGTTATCTTTTTTACCCAAGGTAATTAAAGGCTCAACAACCATGCGCAATTCTTTTGCTTTTGGCAAAGTGGTTTTAATCACTTCGTGCTCCAAAAGAGAATTGGACATGTTGCGCAGCATCGCCAAGCGATGTGATGATGTTCTGTTTAGTTTGCGTAAGCCGTTTCCGTGACGCATGATGCTTCCTTTCTAATTATTTCTCGAGGTTAGCTGGAGGCCAGCTTTCGAGTTTCATGCCAAGACTTAAGCCACGAGCCGCCAATACATCCTTGATTTCATTCAAAGACTTACGACCTAAATTAGGCGTCTTCAACAATTCATTCTCTGTACGTTGAATCAAGTCACCGATGTAGTAAATGTTCTCAGCCTTCAAGCAGTTTGCAGAGCGAACTGTGAGTTCGAGATCATCAACCGGACGCATCAACATTGGATCAACCATTGAAGAGCGGCTTGGTGCGAGATCACCAGAAACTTCGCTGCTTTCGAGGGCTGCGAATACAACTAACTGGTCAACCAAAATGGTAGCAGCTTGACGAATCGCCTCTTCAGGAGACAACACACCATTTGTTTCGATTGTCATTACTAGACGATCGAGGTCGGTACGTTGCTCAACACGAGCAGACTCAACAGCATAACTAACACGGCTTACTGGGCTAAATGAGGCATCCAATACGATGCGACCAATGATCTTGGTAGCTTCGTCATGGTATTGACGCATATTGCCTGGTACATAGCCACGGCCTTTTTCAACCTTGATCTGCATATCCAACTTGCCACCAGCTGACAAGTGAGCAATAACGTGATCAGGATTAATGATTTCTACATCATGTGGCAAATCGATATCTTTTGCAGTAACAACGCCTGGGCCTTCTTTACGCAAATTGATAGTAACTTCATCACGTGACTGCAACTTAAATACGATACCTTTGAGGTTCAACAAAAGGTTAACTACATCCTCTTGAACGCCATCTAATGTGGAGTATTCATGAACAACACCAGCAATTGCTACTTCAGTTGGCGCATAACCAACCATCGAGGACAACAAAACACGACGTAATGCATTGCCGAGTGTGTGGCCATAGCCACGCTCGAACGGCTCCATAACAACCTTAGCTTGGTTGGCGGTAAGCGCTTCAACAGAAATAATTTTTGGCTTGAGCAAATTTGTTTGCATATTTTTTCCTTGAGAGTGCTGAATTAGCGTGAATACAATTCGACGATCAAACTTTCATTAATTTCGCCGCTAATATCTTCACGGTCAGGCACTTGCTTAAATGTTCCCTCTAGCTTAGTTGCGTCAACTGAAACCCAAGTAACAGGTGTCATTTGTCCAACCAAATTAAGTGACTCTGTAATACGCGCTTGCTTCTTCGCTTTTTCACGAATAGCAACTACATCACCAGGTTTAACCTGAATAGATGGGATATTTACTGGGCTGCCATTGAGCAAAATTGCGCAATGAGAAACCAATTGACGCGCTTCAGCACGAGTAGAACCAAAGCCCATGCGATAAACAACGTTATCAAGGCGTGATTCCAACAACTGGAGCAATGTTGAGCCAGTATTGCCCTTACGACGCTCAGCTTCTGCGAAGTAACGACGGAACTGACGCTCTAAAATTCCATACATACGCTTAACCTTTTGCTTTTCACGCAATTGATTACCGTAATCAGATGTTCTTGAGCCAGATGTGCGGCCATGTTGACCAGGCTTAGTATCTAACTTGCACTTGTCTGACAGGGCGCGACGTGCGCTCTTTAAAAATAAGTCGGTACCTTCCCGACGGGCTAATTTGGCCTTAGGCCCTAAGTAACGTGCCACGATGCTTTCCTTTCTTTGCCGCAGTCTTACGACCGACGGTGAGTTCACCCTTTAATTCAGATGAACGGTGGGCTTTAATAAAAAACTACTAAAACTGTTGTACTGCCAACATCCAAGCTTAAATACGACGGCGCTTAGGAGGACGGCAACCATTATGCGGAACTGGAGTTACGTCTTGAATCTCAGTGATCTTGATGCCCAATGAGTTCAATGCACGAACTGCTGATTCACGACCTGGGCCTGGGCCTTTGATCTGAACTTCCAAATTCTTGATACCGCATTCAATTGCTGACTTACCAGCAACTTCTGCAGCTACCTGAGCAGCAAAAGGTGTTGATTTACGTGAGCCCTTGAAACCCTGGCCACCAGATGTTGCCCATGAAAGCGCATTACCTTGGCGATCAGTGATCGTAATAATGGTGTTATTAAAAGAAGCGTGAACGTGTGCAATACCGTCAGCAACGTTCTTTTTAACCTTCTTGCGAGCGCGCTGTGAAGCTGCGGAAGCGGATTGTTGTTTTGCCATGTCAATAAACTTTCTTGATTATTTCTTGAGTTGCACGCCAGACTTACGTGGGCCCTTGCGGGTGCGCGCGTTAGTCTTGGTACGTTGACCACGTACAGGCAAGCCCTTACGATGGCGAACGCCACGATAGCAGCCAAGGTCCATCAAACGTTTGATGCTCATCGTTACTTCACGACGAAGGTCACCTTCAGTGATGAACTTACCTACTTCATCACGCAACTTTTCCAAGTCACCGTCAGTAAGATCTTTAACTTTTTTGTCGATAGCAACACCTGTGGTTTCACAAATTTTGCGAGCACGAGTTGTGCCAATGCCAAAAATTGCTGTTAAACCGATAACAGTATGTTGATGATTTGGGATATTTACCCCAGCGATACGTGCCATGAGATTTCCTCTTAATTAACCAGATCAGCCTTGACGCTGCTTATGACGTGCGTCTGAAGAACAGATCACGCGCACAACGCGTTTGCGCTTAATGATCTTGCAATTTCTGCAAATACACTTAACGGATGCCAAAACTTTCATAACTCACCTCTAAAAAAATATGTACTACTTAATCTTTACTTCGCTCGGAAAATGATTCTTGCGCGCGTAAGGTCGTAAGGAGTCATCTCCACCGTCACCTTATCTCCTGGCAATATGCGGATGTAATGCATCCTCATCTTCCCAGAAATGTGCCCTAGAACCACATGTCCGTTCTCTAGCTTCACGCGAAACATTGCGTTCGGCAAATTCTCAATAATTTCTCCCGCCATCTGAATTACATCGTCTTTAGACATTCAGTTAAGCGCCCATCTTAAAGTTAGCTTTTTTCATCAAAGAACCATATTGTTGTTGCATTACGAATGACTGAACTTGAGCCATGAAATCCATTGCAACAACGACAATAATCAACAATGAAGTACCGCCAAAATAGAATGGAACGTTGTACTTCAACACTAAGAATTCTGGCAACAAGCAAACCAAAACCATATAAATTGCACCAGCTAATGTCAAACGAACCAAGATCTTATCGATATAACGACCAGTTTGATCGCCAGGACGAATACCTGGAACAAAAGCACCGCTCTTCTTCAAGTTATCTGCAGTCTCACGGCTATTGAATACCAAAGCTGTATAGAAGAAGCAGAAGAAAATAATCGCAGCGGCATACAAAATTGTGTACACCGGTTGACCTGGGGCTAATGTTGCCGCTAAGTCTTTAATGATTCTGCTGAACATATTGGTTGGTTCACCTGATGTAAACCAGCCAGCAATCGTTGCAGGAAACAAAATAATGGATGAAGCAAAGATTGGAGGGATAACACCAGCCATGTTCAACTTCAATGGGAAGTATGAAGACTGACCACCGTATACCTTGTTACCAACTTGACGCTTCGCGTAGTTCACCAAGATACGGCGCTGACCACGCTCAACAAACACTACAAAATAAGTCACTGCAATACAAATGACTACGATCAGCAATGCAGACAGGATATTCATGGAACCGGTACGAACCAATTCAAGCAAGCTACCGATTGCAGTTGGCAAGCCAGAAACAATGCCGCCGAAAATAATAATGGAGATACCGTTACCAAGACCACGCTCAGTAATCTGCTCGCCTATCCACATCAGGAACATCGTGCCAGTAACTAAAGTTACTACTGTGTTCAATTCAAACATCAAACCTGGATTAATAACCAAACCTGGTTGAGCTTGCAATGCAACTGAAATACCTAAAGCCTGGAATGTTGCCAAGAATACAGTGCCATAACGTGTGTACTGAGTAATCTTGCGTTGTCCTGCTTGGCCTTCTTTTTTCAAAGACTCTAAAGAAGGAACAACAATCGTCATTAACTGCATGATGATCGACGCAGAGATGTACGGCATGATTCCTAAAGCAAAAACTGTGAAGCGAGATAAAGCACCACCTGAGAACAGGTTGAACATACCCAAGATGCCATCTTTTTGACCTGAGAACAATTGAGCTAATTGGTCAGGATCAATACCTGGAACAGGAATATGTGCGCCCAAACGGAACACGAGCAATGCCAAAACCAGGAATATCAAGCGTTGGCGTAATTCGCCAAACTTGCTTCCTGATTGAGCAATATTTGCTGTGTTGGTAGGTGCGAGTGCCATCGTTTACTAAAAACTAATTAAACCAAGTCAACCAATTTGCCGCCAGCTGCTTCAATAGCGGCTTTTGCACCAGCAGTTGCAGTAATACCCTTGAGGGTTACAGCAATCGACAATTCACCAGTTTTAATGACTTTTACTGAATTGATCTGCTCACCAGCAAAACCATGAGCTCTCAAAACTAATAAGTCTACTTCTGGCAAGTTAATTTTTGCTAAGTCATTCAAAGTGATTTGACCAACGTGACGACGTGTCAATGACACGAAACCGCGTTTTGGCAAACGACGATACATTGGCATCTGACCGCCCTCGAATCCAACTTTGTGGAATCCGCCTGAACGTGACTTCTGACCTTTGTGACCACGACCAGCTGTTTTTCCAAGACCAGAACCGATACCGCGACCTACGCGACGACGATTTTTGTTGGAGCCCGGTGCGGGTTTGAGTGTATTGAGTTGCATATTCTTCGCCTATTTACTTGCTAGTTATTAGCCAACGACTTTAACTAGATAAGAAACTTTATTAATCATTCCGCGAACAGCTGGTGTGTCTTCCAATTCTGAAACAGAATTGATGCGACGCAGGCCTAAGCCGCGAACGGTTGCACGGTGGCTTTCGCGTGTGCCGATCAAGCTGCGTACTAATTGCAGTTTGACTTTAGAGTTAGTTGTTGTCATTTATAGATTCCTAATCTTTTGGTCTTAGCCGAGAATCTCTTCAACTGACTTACCGCGCTTAGCAGCAATTTCAGAAGGAGTGCTCATCTTGCTCAAGCCATCAATCGTTGCACGAACCATGTTGTAAGGGTTTGTTGAGCCAAGTGACTTAGCAACAACGTTAGTTACACCCATTACATCGAAAATTGCGCGCATTGGGCCACCAGCGATAACGCCAGTACCGTCTTTAGCCGGGGAAATCATCACGCGTGATGCGCCATGCTTACCAATCACAGTATGTTGCAAAGTACCTTTACGTAAGGAAACTTTGATCATCTTGCGACGTGCTTCGTCCATTGCCTTTTGAACAGCAACTGGAACTTCTTTTGACTTGCCTTTACCCATGCCGATACGACCATCGCCATCGCCAACTACTGTGAGTGCAGCGAAGCCGAGAATACGACCACCCTTAACCACTTTAGTTACACGATTAACAGCAATCATCTTCTCGCGAAGACCGTCATCACGCTCTTCGTTTTGCATCTTGTTTTGCATTTTTGCCATGTTTTTTCCTAAACCCTATTAGAACTTCAGGCCGGCTTCACGCGCAGCTTCAGCTAAGGCCTTAATACGGCCGTGGTAACGATGACCGGAACGATCAAACGCAACATCAACAACGCCTGCCTTAACAGCACGCTCAGCAACTAACTTGCCGATTTGTTTTGCAGCTTCAGCGTTGCCGCCGTTCTTGATCGCTTGGCGCAAATCTTTTTCCATTGTTGAAGCAGCTGCTACAACTTTGGTTCCACATGGGCTATATACCTGTGCAGAAATATGTGTATTGCTACGGATAACTGTTAAGCGATTTGCCAATGCTTCGGCAATGCGAATACGAGTCTGCCTAGCGCGTCTTTGTCTGGATTCGTCTTTATTCATTTTTTAATCTCGCTTACTTCTTCTTAGTTTCTTTCAGGTGCACAACCTCATCCACGTAGCGAACACCCTTGCCTTTGTATGGCTCTGGTGAACGGTATGCGCGAACTTCAGCAGCAACCTGGCCAACTTGCTGCTTGTTGGAACCTTTAATAATGATTTCAGTTTGAGTTGGAGTCTCAGCTTTTACACCCTTTGGCAGGTTGTAAATAATGTCGTGTGAGAAACCTAACTGCAACTTCAATGTTTCGCCTTGAGCAGCAGCACGGTAACCAACGCCTACCAAGCTGAGCTTGCGCTCAAAGCCAGTAGTTACGCCAACAACCATGTTGTTTACTAAAGCACGGGCTGTACCGGACTGTGCACCAGCTTCTGGTGTGTCGTTATTTAAAACAACTGTCAATACGCCATCTTCTTGTTTCAAACCAACAGAAGGATGCAAGTTATGTGTCAAAGTTCCTAATGGGCCTTTAACAGTAATGTTTGCACCGTTAATGCTGATTTCAGCGCCCTTAGGGACTGCAATAGGTGATTTACCAACGCGGGACATATTTCTCTCCTTACGCGACGTAGCAAATAACTTCGCCACCAACGCCGTTTGCACGTGCTTTGCGGTCTGTCATTACGCCTTGTGGGGTTGAAATAATTGCAATGCCCAAGCCATTCATCACTTCAGGAATGTCGTGGCGTCCTTTGTAGATGCGTAGACTTGGTGTAGAAACACGGTCAATACGCTCAATAACAGGGCGGCCTGCGTAGTATTTGAGTTCAATGTGTAGCACTGGCTTAGCTGCTTCACCTTTGATTTCAAAACTATCGATATAACCTTCATCCTGCAAGACTTTTGCAATAGCTACTTTAACTTTTGACGACGGCATCAAGACTACGGGTTTCTGCACTGCTTGCGCATTGCGGATCCTTGTCAACATGTCGGCGATTGGATCGCTGATACTCATGAGTTCTCCTAATTCTTTCGCCGCTTACCAGCTGGCCTTGGTTAAACCGGGGATTTCGCCACGAAAGGCGATTTCACGAATTTTGCTACGCGCTAAACCAAACTTACTGAATACACCGCGCGGACGACCGGTTAATGAACAACGATTTCTTTGACGAATCGGGCTTGCGTTACGTGGAAGTGCCTGTAGCTTCAAGCGAGCTTCATAGCGCTCTTCATCGCTGCGTGATTGATCAGCAATGATTGCCTTGAGTTCAGCACGCTTTACAGCGTACTTCTCTACAGTTTTTGTGCGCTTATTCTCGCGCTCAATTAGGGATAGTTTTGCCACGTTAGCCTCTTAATTGCGGAAAGGGAATTTGAACGCTGCTAACAAAGCTTTTGCTTCTTCGTCAGTCTTAGCGGTCGTCGTAATACTGATATTGAGACCACGGAGGGCATCAATTTTGTCGTATTCGATTTCTGGGAAAATGATTTGCTCTTTAACGCCAATGTTGTAGTTACCACGGCCGTCAAATGCCTTGCCGGAAATTCCGCGGAAGTCACGTACGCGTGGCAATGCAACAGTCACGAAACGATCCAAGAATTCGTACATGCGTGCACCACGCAATGTCACCATGGCACCGATTGGGTAGCCTTGACGAATTTTGAAACCAGCAATCGCTTTTTTCGCTTTTGTCACAACTGGCTTTTGACCTGCTACTTTAGTCAAATCACCAACTGCATTTTCGATAATCTTCTTGTCGTTCACTGCATCGCCTAAGCCCATGTTCAGGGTTACCTTAGTGATACGTGGAACTTCCATTACTGACTTGTAACCAAATTTGGCGATCAAATCAGCAACAACTTTAGCTTGATAGTGTTCTTGAAAACGTGTGCTCATAATTTCTCCGTGCCCCTTATGCGCTTAAAGTTGCGCCAGTGGTTTTGAGGAAACGCTGCTTTTTACCATCAACGAGTTTGATACCAACACGTGATGGTTTGCCGTTACCGTCAACCACAGCCACATTAGAAATGTGAACAGGCATCGTCTTGTCAATCATGCCGCCAGTAACACCGGCTGCTGGATTTGGCTTAACGCTCTTTTTGTAAATATTTACGCCTTCGATCACTAATTTGTTCTCGAGAACGGCTGTAACAGTTCCTTGCTTGCCCTTATCGCGGCCAGTCAACAGAACTACTGAATCACCTTTACGAATCTTTTTCATATCAGCCTCTTAAATAACTTCGGGGGCGAGAGAAACGATCTTCATGAACTTCTCAGTACGCAATTCGCGCGTAACTGGTCCAAAGATACGTGTGCCGATTGGCTCTAACTTAGCGTTGAGCAATACCGCAGCGTTTCCATCGAACTTAATCAATGAGCCGTCTGGACGGCGTACACCCTTAGCAGTTCTCACTACTACGGCGTTATAAATATCACCTTTTTTTACACGGCCACGTGGAGCAGCGGACTTTACAGTCACTTTAATGACATCACCGATACTGGCGTAACGACGCTTAGAGCCGCCCAATACCTTGATGCACAAAACTTCACTGGCGCCTGTGTTATCGGCGACCTGTAATCTACTTTCGGTCTGAATCATTTTTTAATCCCCAACTTGTTAGCCAAAGGCAAACAGTCTTGGTTCCGTCTATGGGCTTTAACGAGAGTTAAAACCCGGAATTAATGAAAAAACACTGCTTCTCTCAATATAACCAGAGAAGCCTTCTATCATACTACGCAAAACAGGGATTTGGCAAGAAAGTTCGCCAAAATCCCTAATATTTCTTTAAATACCCTTGGACTCTTGAACTAAACGGGTCACAACCCAAGATTTAGTGCGTGAAATTGGCTTAGATTCAGCAATTTCAACGGTATCACCCATCTTGTATTGACCAGCTTCATCATGAGCATGGTATTTTTTGGACTGTCCAACATATTTGCCATAAAGCGCATGCTTAACTTGGCGCTCAACTAGCACAGTCACAGTTTTTTGCATTTTGTCGCTAACGACACGACCCACGAGGGTGCGGCGCAAGGGTTTAGATAATTCTGTCATATCCCTTTTTCCTTATTTCTGTGCAGTTTTTTGGGTAATAAAAGTCTTTACGCGAGCAATTTCACGCTTAGTTTTACCCAATTGGCTGGTATTTGTGAGTTGCTGAGTACCCTTTTGCATACGGAGTTTGAAGCTAGTCTTCAAGAGCTCTGTTAATTCTGCGTTCAAGGCAACCAGATCTTTGGATGCTAATTCTGTCTTTTTCATAATCTCTATCCCGATCAACCTAGGTGGCGAATCACGAAAGTGGTTTGCAGTGGCAACTTAGCAGCAGCAAGCTTGAAAGCTTCGCGCGCCAAAGTCTCATCCACACCATCCATCTCGTACAAAATCTTGCCTGGTTGAATTTCTGCTACGTAGTACTCTGGATTACCTTTACCGTTACCCATACGTACTTCAGCTGGCTTTTGTGAAATTGGCTTATCTGGGAAAATACGAATCCAGATACGACCACCACGCTTAATGTGACGGGTCATTGCGCGACGTGCAGATTCAATCTGACGTGCAGTCAAACGACCACGGCCAATAGCTTTCAATCCAAAGTCACCAAAGGCTACTGAACTACCGCGTGTTGCCACGCCAGTGTTACGTCCCTTTTGTTCCTTGCGATACTTACGACGCTTTGGTTGTAGCATGCTTACTCTCCTGACTTCTGCGCTTCAGCACTTGTGGCTTCAACGGCTTTCGGTGCACGCTTTACTGCTGGCTTAGCAGCAACTAATGGCTTGCTGTCAGCTGCTGGTTTGCGTGCGGTTGTTTTAGCTGGTGCGCGACGTGGCTTTTTCTCTTCAGCTGCTGGCTCTGCTGTTACTGCTGGAGCATCTGCACCGCGGCCTAATGTATCGCCTTTGTAAACCCAAACTTTTACACCGATGATGCCGTATGTTGTTTCAGCTTCTGAAGTCGCGTAATCAATATCAGCCTTCAATGTATGAAGTGGAACACGACCTTCACGGTACCATTCGCGACGTGCAATTTCAGCACCGTTCAAACGACCAGAAGACATGATCTTGATTCCTTGTGCACCAAGGCGCATTGCATTTTGCATTGCACGCTTCATTGCACGACGGAACATGATGCGCTTCTCTAACTGCTGAGTAATAGAGTCAGCAATCAATTGCGCATCAACTTCAGGCTTACGAATTTCTTCGATGTTCACGTGGACAGGAACGCCCATACGCTTCTGGAGTTCGCGACGGAGAACTTCAATATCTTCACCTTTTTTACCGATCACGACACCTGGGCGTGAGCTGTAAATAGTGATGCGTGCGTTCTTTGCAGGACGCTCAATAATCACTTTACTTACGGATGCATTCTTCAACTTCTTCTTGAGATAGATGCGGACATCTACGTCCTCTTTCAACATCTTCGCAAAATCAGTATTGTTTGCATACCACTTTGATGTCCAGTTCTTCGTTACCGAGAGTCGGAATCCGGTTGGGTTTATCTTTTGTCCCATATCTTTCCTTAGTTACTCAAGGTCACGGTGATGTGACATGTTTGTTTTTCGATTTGATTACCGCGACCCTTAGCACGTGCTGTGAAGCGCTTCAAGGAAGTACCCTTATCAACAATAATTGTTGAAACCTTGAGCTCATCAATATCAGCACCCTTATTGTGTTCAGCGTTGGCCATTGCGGACTCAACAACTTTCTTCACAATGAAGGCAGCTTTTTTGGGGCTGAAATTCAAAATGTTCAATGCGCGTGCAATTGGCAAACCACGGATCTGGTCAGCGACCAAACGTGTCTTTTGCGCAGAAATGCGGGCGCCTTTGTGAATAGCTTTAACTTCCATCATCATCCCCTTACTTCTTCGTTACTTTCTTGTCAGCAGCGTGACCTTTGAAAGTACGGGTCAAGGCAAATTCGCCTAACTTATGACCCACCATGTTTTCTGATACATATACCGGAACGTGTTGACGACCGTTATGTACAGCAATCGTCAGACCAATAAAGTCTGGGAGGATTGTTGAACGGCGTGACCAAGTTTTGATCGGCTTTTTGTCTTTGTTGGCTTGTGCGACTTCAACTTTATTTACTAAGCTGGCTTCGCAAAATGGGCCTTTTTTAGCTGAACGTGTCATATCTATTTATCCTTATCGCTTAACGTTTTTGACGACGTTGAACGATCATCGAAGTTGTACGCTTATTGCGACGTGTACGATAACCTTTAGTTGGTGTGCCCCATGGGGAGACAGGTACGCGGCCTTCGCCAGTTCTACCTTCACCACCACCGTGTGGGTGATCTACTGGGTTCATTGCCACACCGCGAACGGTTGGGCGAATACCACGCCAGCGATTTGCACCAGCTTTACCGATAACGCGCAAGCTGTGCTCTTCATTACCAACTTCACCAATAGTGGCACGGCAATCGATCAAAATACGACGTACTTCACCTGAGCGCAAGCGCACCTGAGCGTATACACCTTCACGAGCCAATAACACTGCAGAGCCGCCGGCGGAACGTGCGATTTGAGCACCTTTACCTGGCAACATTTCTACACAGTGAATCGTGCTACCAACTGGAATGTTGCGAATTGGCAAGTTGTTACCAGACTTGATTGGGGCTTCTGAGCCACTCATCAATGCCTGGCCAACAGTCATGCCTTTTGCAGCAAGAATATAGCGACGCTCACCATCGGCAAACACGATCAATGCAATGTTTGCACTGCGGTTTGGATCGTATTCCAAGCGTTCAACTTTTGCTGAAATACCATCTTTATCGTTGCGTTTGAAATCAACAACACGATAGTGATGCTTATGACCACCACCTTTATGACGGGTAGTGATGTGACCATTATTGTTACGACCTGCTTTTTGGAACTGTGGCTCTACCAACGCTGCAAAAGGTTTACCTTTATGCAGGTCAGGATTTACCACCTTGACCATTGAGCGACGACCTGGTGAGGTCGGTTTTGTCTTCATCAAAGGCATGATTAATTCGCCTCCGCTTCAAAGTTAATTTCTTGACCTGGCTTCAAGCTAACGTAGGCCTTCTTAGTATGGTCACGACGACCTTCAAAACGGCCATAGCGCTTTGGCTTACCCTTTTGATTCACGATTTGAACAGAGTCAACTTGCACTTTAAAGAGCAACTCAACTGCTTGTTTCACATCGCTCTTATTAGCGTCGCGTGTAACTTGGAATACCACTTGTTCGTTTTTCTCTGCAACCATAGTGGCTTTTTCAGAGATAACCGGTCCAAGCAGAACCTTCATCAAGCTGTGATCGTTTTTACGGACTTGGCTCATTTCAGCAACTCCTCAATTTTTGCGATCGCTGCTTTGCTTACCAATACTTTTTTGTATTGAACTAAAGCTAATGGATCAGCGTGCTGTGGCTCACATACAGCAACCTTATGCAAGTTGCGTGATGCCAAGTACAAATTCTCGCTAACCTGATCAACGATGATCAAGACTGAATCCAATCCCATTGCTTTAACTTTGTCAGCTAAAACTTTAGTCTTTGGAGCATCAAGATTAAATTGGTCAACAACATTCAAACGACCTTCGCGTGCTAACTGAGACAAAATAGATCTCATACCAGCGCGGTACATTTTCTTGTTTACTTTTTGGCTGAAATTTTCTTCAGGTGAATTCGGGAATATACGACCACCTCCACGCCACAGCGGGGAAGAGCTCATACCAGCACGTGCACGACCAGTACCTTTTTGACGCCAAGGTTTTTTGGTTGTGTGCTTAACTTGCTCACGGTCTTTTTGTGCACGGTTACCGCTACGTGCATTTGCTTGGTAAGCCACAACAACTTGGTGTACCAATGCTTCGTTATATTCGCGCTCGAATACTTCTGGTGAGGCTTGAACGCCTGCGCCTAAAGTTCCGTTGTCTTGGAGAAGCTTAAGTTCCATATTCGCTCTCCTTATTTCTTCTTCAACGGTGTCTTCACCGCTGGAGTAACAATAACTTTACCGCCTGGGGCACCTGGAATAGCGCCTTTAACCATGATGAGATTGCGTTCTGCATCAATGCGTGCGATGACTAAATTTTGTACAGTGCGTGTCTCGTCACCAAGGTGGCCTGTCATGCGCTTACCTGGGAAAACACGACCTGGATCTTGCGCCATACCGATAGAACCTGGCACGTTGTGTGAACGTGAGTTACCGTGTGACGCGCGACCTGAAGCGAAGTGATGGCGCTTGATGGTACCGGCGTAGCCTTTACCAATCGTTACACCTTGTACATCCACTTTTTGGCCAGCAGCAAATGCAGTGTCAGCAGGAATTACTTGTCCTGGTGTCATTTCTGCGATTTTTGCAGCATCTAATTGAAATTCGTTGAGACCGTTACCAGCCATCACACCCGCTTTAGCGAAGTGACCAGCCATTGCTTTGGTAACGCGAGTAGCTCTACGTGTGCCATGTGCCAACTGGATAGCATCATAGCCATCAGTTGCCTGGGTCTTGATTTGAGCGATTCTGTTGTCGCTCACGTCAATTACGGTGACAGGAATTGCTTCCCCTTCGTCCGTAAATAGACGGGTCATGCCGATCTTGCGACCGATTAAGCCTAAGCTCATATTCATGCTCCACGCCGACTTCGATTGGTCGGCAAAATTAATTTAAGTGATTTACAAGTAAAAGTACTTCTAAATCAATAAGTTACAACGTTTTTAATGCTGATAAAACCTGAATAATCGCCCAAATAATTGAGCGAAGCCTTAGATTCTATCCCGAAAGGCCAGTCTTGGCAAGCGCTAAGACTGGAAATACTGAATTACTGCAACTTAATTTCGACGTCCACACCTGCTGGGAGGTCTAATTTCATCAAGGCATCCACAGTTTTCTCTGTAGGATCAACAATATCCATCAAACGCAGATGGGTACGAATCTCTAACTGGTCACGTGAAGTCTTATTTACGTGTGGTGAACGCAGAATGTCAAAGCGCTCGATACGTGTTGGCAAAGGTACTGGACCCTTAACAACTGCACCAGTGCGCTTAGCTGTATCAACGATTTCAGCTGCAGACTGGTCGATCAAACGGTAATCAAATGCTTTAAGACGAATACGAATTTTTTGGTTTTGCATATTAATTCCAAAGAGCGTTGTGGTGCTGCCACGTTATATTTCTAAAGAGCTCGGTGACATCCGCAGCACGGACGTCACCGGTTAGCAAACCGCTAAATATTTTTACTGCTATTAAGCCAAAATCTTTGCAACCACGCCGGCGCCAACAGTACGGCCACCTTCACGGATCGCAAAACGTAAACCTTCTTCCATCGCGATAGGAGCGATGAGTTTTACGGTAATTGTGACGTTATCACCAGGCATAACCATTTCTTTGTCTTTTGGCAACTCGATTGAACCAGTTACGTCCGTTGTGCGGAAGTAGAACTGTGGACGATAGTTGTTAAAGAATGGAGTATGACGACCACCTTCATCTTTACCCAAGATGTAAACCTCGGCTGTAAAGTGAGTGTGTGGGGTGATTGAACCTGGCTTAGCCAATACTTGGCCGCGCTCAACTTCTTCACGCTTTGTACCGCGTAACAAGATACCAACGTTATCGCCTGCTTGACCTTGGTCGAGCAATTTGCGGAACATTTCAACACCAGTACAAGTTGTCTTGAGTGTTGGCTTGATACCGATAATTTCAATCTCTTCACCAACTTTAACGATACCGCGCTCGATACGGCCTGTAACAACAGTACCGCGACCGGAGATAGAGAACACGTCCTCTACTGGCATCAAGAACGCACCGTCAACAGCACGCTCTGGAGTTGGGATATAGGTATCTAATGCTTCAGCCAATTTCATGATGGCTTCTTTACCCAATGGGCCTTCGTCGCCTTCAAGAGCTAACTTAGCAGAACCTTGAACGATTGGTGTGTCATCGCCTGGGAAGTCGTACTTAGATAGAAGCTCACGAACTTCCATTTCTACGAGCTCTAACAACTCAGCGTCATCAACCATGTCGCACTTGTTCAAAAATACGATGATGTATGGAACACCAACTTGGCGTGCCAAGAGGATGTGCTCACGAGTTTGTGGCATTGGGCCGTCAGCTGCAGAGCAAACCAAAATAGCGCCGTCCATCTGAGCAGCGCCAGTAATCATGTTCTTAACGTAGTCAGCATGTCCTGGGCAATCAACGTGAGCGTAGTGACGATTCGCTGTCTCATACTCAACGTGTGCTGTATTAATAGTAATACCGCGTGCTTTTTCTTCTGGAGCAGCATCGATCTGATCGTATGCTTTTGCTTCGCCACCGAATGCTTTTGAAAGCACGGTTGCAATAGCTGCTGTCAATGTGGTTTTACCGTGGTCAACGTGACCGATTGTGCCAACGTTTACGTGCGGTTTTGTCCGCTCAAACTTTTCTTTTGCCATTTTTTTGTCTGCCTTCTTAGCTAGTCAATATTCAAAATAATGTGGATAAATTACTTCGCTTTAGCAGCCATAACTGCTTCAGCAACGTTCTTAGGTGCTTCGGAATAATGCTTAAATTCCATGGTGTAGGTAGCGCGACCTTGGGTCAACGAGCGCAAGCCAGTTGAGTAACCAAACATCTCTGCCAATGGCACTTCAGCGCGAACGATCTTGCCGCCCCCTGGAATGTCATCCATACCTTGCAAAATACCGCGACGTGATGAGAGGTCACCCATTACGTTACCCATGAAATCTTCTGGTGTTTCAACTTCAACAGCCATCATTGGTTCTAACAACACTGGTGATGCTTTGCGCATACCGTCTTTGAATGCCATCGAGCCCGCCATCTTAAATGCGTTTTCGTTGGAGTCAACGTCATGGTATGAACCAAAGAACAATGTTGCTTTGATATCTACAACTGGATAGCCAGCCAAAATACCGGAGTTCAATGTTTCGATAATTCCTTTTTCTACTGCAGGGATGTATTCACGTGGAACTACACCGCCCTTAATAGCGTCAACGAATTCGAAACCTTTGCCTGGCTCTTGTGGCTCAAGCTTGAGCACAACGTGTCCGTATTGACCACGACCACCAGACTGCTTAACAAATTTACCTTCAACTTCTTCGCAAACCTTGCGAATAGTTTCGCGATAAGCAACTTGTGGCTTACCAACAGTTGCCTCAACACCAAACTCGCGACGCATACGGTCAACCAAAATTTCCAAATGGAGCTCGCCCATACCGGAAATAATTGTTTGGCCAGATTCTTCGTCTGTCTTTACGCGGAAAGATGGATCTTCTTGCGCCAAACGATTCAAGGCAAGACCCATTTTTTCTTGGTCTGGCTTTGTCTTTGGCTCAACTGCTTGTGAAATCACTGGCTCTGGGAATACCATGCGCTCCAAAATAACGATGCCATCTGGATCACACAATGTTTCGCCAGTAGTTGCGTCTTTTAGACCAACCGCAGCTGCGATATCACCTGCAAATACTTCTTTGATTTCTTCACGTTCGTTTGCATGCATCTGCAACAAACGACCAACACGCTCTTTCTTACCCTTGATTGGGTTGTAGATCGTGTCGCCAGATTTCATTACACCTGAGTAAACACGGAAGAAGATGAGCTGGCCAACAAATGGGTCGGTCATGATCTTAAATGCCAATGCTGAGAATTTCTCATCATCAGAGGCTCTACGTGTTGTTGGTGTACCGTCTTCCAATTCACAAGGAACTGGTGGGACATCTAATGGTGATGGGAGCAATTCAACCACTGCATCCAACATTGCCTGAACGCCTTTGTTTTTGAAGGCTGTTCCACACATCATAGGAATAATTTCATTCGCGATTGTGCGTTGACGCAATGCTGTTTTGATTTCTTCTTCGGTCAATGCTTCACCGCCGAGATACTTTTCCATCAACTCTTCTGAGCTTTCAGCAGCCGCTTCAAGCAACTTCTCACGCCACTCTTCAGCGGAGGCTTGCAATTCAGCAGGAATATCTTCGTACGTAAACTTAGTGCCTTGTGAGGCCTCATCCCAATAGATGGCCTTCATCTTTACCAAATCTACAACGCCTTTGAAGTTTTCTTCAGCGCCGATAGGAATTTGGATCAAGATAGGGTTTGCCTTAAGGCGCAATTTCATCTGGTCATAGACCTTGAAGAAGTTCGCACCAGTACGGTCCATCTTGTTTACGAATGCTAAACGCGGAACTTGATACTTGTTAGCTTGACGCCAAACAGTTTCAGATTGTGGCTGTACACCACCTACTGCACAGTAAACCATGCAAGCACCATCCAAAACGCGCATTGAACGCTCAACTTCAATGGTGAAGTCTACGTGTCCTGGGGTATCAATAATATTGATGCGGTGCTCTGGGAAATTACCAGCCATGCCCTTCCAGAACGTTGTAGTAGCAGCAGAAGTAATCGTGATACCACGCTCTTGCTCTTGCTCCATCCAGTCCATGGTTGCAGCGCCATCATGTACTTCACCAATTTTGTGATTAACACCGGTGTAGAACAAAACGCGTTCTGTAGTTGTTGTCTTACCTGCGTCAATATGCGCAGAGATACCGATATTGCGGTATCTGTCGATAGGGGTTTTACGTGCCACTGTTGGTACCTTTTCTTTGCTATGCGATTAGAAGCGGAAATGTGAAAAAGCTTTGTTAGCTTCTGCCATACGGTGAACTTCTTCACGCTTCTTCATTGCTCCGCCGCGACCTTCTGCAGCTTCTAATAATTCGTTGGCTAAACGTTGAGCCATTGATTTTTCACCGCGCTTTTTAGCGGCTTCGCGCACCCAGCGCATTGCCAAAGCGGAGCGGCGTGATGGTCGAACTTCAACAGGAACCTGGTAGTTAGCACCACCAACACGACGGCTCTTCACCTCAACCATTGGCTTAACGTTGCCCATAGCTGTTGAGAAAACTTCGAGTGGCTCTTTGTTTGCTTTTTTCTCGATGTGATCAAAGGCACCGTAAACGATACGCTCTGCAACCGATTTCTTGCCGTCCAACATTAGGACGTTCATGAATTTTGCTACTTCTACATTGCCGAATTTTGGATCAGGCAGGATTTCCCGTTTGGGAACTTCACGACGACGTGGCATAACTACTCCTTCAGTTCAGTTAGGGGTGGCCCACACGGATCACCCGCTCCGGCCGTCCTACTATCCAGAGAAATCCCTAGACGGAACGGCCACTTACTTGTCTTTAAAGTCTGACAAACGAAGACTTACTGCAAATACTTTAAGTTGCTATTAAGCAGCTTTCTTAGCGCGCTTAGCACCATACTTGGAACGTGACTGCTTACGGTCTTTAACACCTTGCAAGTCAAGTGAGCCACGAACGATGTGGTAACGAACACCTGGCAAATCCTTTACACGACCGCCACGGATCAACACTACTGAGTGTTCCTGGAGGTTATGGCCTTCACCACCAATGTATGAAATCACTTCAAAACCATTGGTTAAGCGAACTTTAGCTACTTTACGTAGCGCAGAGTTAGGCTTCTTAGGAGTGGTTGTGTACACACGTGTACATACACCACGGCGCTGCGGGCTGTTTTGCAGCGCAGGGCTCTTGCTTTTAACGGTCAGCCGAGTTCTTGGCTTACGTAATAATTGATTAATTGTTGGCATAAAATAGCTCGGTTAGTACTTCTTTGTTGCTTTCTTCAAGAAAATCAATGACTTAGAGAAATCCTAGGTCAAAACGACCCTCTTCTGAATCAGTAGAACTCAGCATTCTAGCCTGGCCAGCCCTTTCCGTCAACCTCGAAGGAAAAAACTGGCCATTTCTGGCCAGGAATACCAAATTAGCTTGGATCAGCCTCCCCAGCAGGAGCAATCACTTCAGCCTCTATTTCTATAGGCATATCAGCCATTGCTTCCTCTTCGGCGGCAATCATTTGAGCGCGATCACGCTCGAATTGCTCTCTGACCTTGCGTGCACGGCGGTAAGACAAGCCGGTACCAGCAGGGATCAGGCGACCAATAATGACGTTTTCCTTGAGGCCACGGAGTGTATCGGTCTTGCCCATAATCGCGGCTTCGGTCAATACACGAGTGGTTTCTTGGAAAGAAGCCGCTGAAATGAAGCTATCCGTCGACAAGGATGCCTTAGTAATACCAAGCAACACGTTCTCGAACTGAGCTGGACGCTTACCTTGTGCAATCACAGCATCGTTTGCGTCATACAACTTAGAACGCTCAACTTGCTCACCAGTGATGTAGGCAGTATCGCCGCCATCCGTAATTTGCACACGACGCAACATTTGACGCACGATTACTTCAATGTGCTTGTCATTAATCTTCACGCCTTGCAAACGGTAAACGTCTTGAACTTCGTCCACGATGTAGATCGCCAACTCTTCAATACCTCTGAGTGTCAAGATGTCATGCGGATCGGCAGGGCCTTCTACAATCATCTCGCCCTTGTTCACAACTTGACCGTCATGAACGAGAACTTGTTTCTCTTTAGGAATCAAGAATTCGTTAGCTTCACCATCCATATCGGTAATAACTAAACGTTGCTTACCTTTGGTTTCTTTACCGAAGGAAACAGTTCCAGTTACTTTAGCCAATACAGCAGCGTCTTTTGGTGAGCGTGCCTCGAACAATTCAGCAACGCGTGGCAAACCACCGGTAATGTCGCGAGTCTTCTGTGATTCGATTGGAATACGCGCTAACACTTCACCAACTTCAACTTTTTGACCATCTTTAACAGTGATCAAAGCGCCAACTTGCAAGCCAATGTTTACTGGGTGATCTGTACCCGCAATCATCACTTCGCCGCCCTTGTCATCAACTAAGTTGATCATTGGACGAACGCCTTTGCTAGCAGCACTACGACGCTTACCGTCAATCACCACCAAAGTGGAGAGGCCGGTTACTTCGTCAACCTGCTTAGCTACAGTAACGCCCTCTTCAACGTTGTCGAAGCGAGCAATACCAGCGTACTCAGAAATGATTGGGCGTGTCAACGGATCCCATGTTGCTAAGCTTGCGCCAGCCTTGACTGCAGCATCTTCTTTCAACAAGAGAGTTGCACCGTAAGGCACTTTATGACGCTCACGCTCACGACCGTTATCGTCAATGATCAAAGCTTCGCCTGAACGTGAAATCACGATCTGCTCACCCTTGGCATTCTTCACAACACGCATCGTGCCGGAGAACTTCAAAGCACCATTAGACTTAGCTTCGATGTTGCTTGCAACCAATGCACGTGACGCTGCACCACCAATGTGGAAGGTACGCATTGTCAACTGTGTGCCTGGCTCACCGATGGACTGAGCAGCGATAACACCAACTGCCTCACCAACGTTTACCAAACCACCGCGACCTAAATCACGTCCGTAGCACTTAGCGCACAAACCAAAGCGAGTTAAGCATGACAACACTGTGCGAACTTTAACTTCGTCGATACCCAAAGCAACGATTTGATCTACATGATCTTCATCGAGCAAAGTGTCGTTAGGAACGATTACTTCTTGTGTATCTGGATGAACGATGTCACCGATACATACACGACCCAAAATACGATCGCGCAATGCTTCGATAATTTCGCCGCCCTCGACAAGAGCTTTCATTGTTACGCCAGAAGTTGCACCGCAATCATCTTCGATTACAACGAGGTCTTGAGTTACGTCGCATAAACGACGTGTCAAGTAACCTGAGTTCGCTGTCTTCAATGCAGTATCGGCCAAACCTTTACGAGCACCGTGAGTAGAAATGAAGTACTGCAACACGTTCAAGCCTTCACGGAAGTTTGCAGTAATTGGGGTTTCAATAATGGAGCCATCAGGCTTTGCCATCAAACCACGCATACCAGCCAACTGACGAATCTGCGCTGCAGATCCACGCGCACCAGAATCCGCCATCATGTAGATAGAGTTAAAGGATTCTTGACGCACAGTTTTACCGTTACGGTCGAGTACGTCAACGTGTGACAACTCATCCATCATCGCTTTACCAACTTGGTCACCAGCGGCACCCCAAATATCAACCACGTTGTTATAACGCTCTTGATTGGTTACGAGACCTGACATGAACTGCTTGTCATATTCCTTAACCTTGGTAGAAGCTTCAGTGATGATGCGCTCTTTAGAAGTTGGAATCAGCATATCGTCGATCGCAACCGAGATACCGGCGTTAGTCGCCAAGCGGAAACCAGACTGCAAGAGACGGTCAGCAAAAATAACTGTTTCACGAAGACCGCACTTACGGAATGAAGTGTTGATCAAACGTGAGATTTCTTTTTTCTTCAGAGGCTTATTGATTTCCTCAAAAGTCATGCCCTTAGGCAAGATTTCTGACAACATTGCACGACCAACTGAAGTTTGATAGATCTTGGTCTTTTCAGCAAAACGGGCATCGCCCTCTGCCTTCTTGTCCACGATCTCAAACTCAGTAATACGTACAGCAACGCGTGAAGCCAATTCAACCTGGCCAGCCTCGTATGCACGAATTACTTCAGTGATATTAGCGAAGACCATGCCTTCGCCTTTACCGTTGATCTTGTCGCGAGTAGCGTAGTACAGACCCAACACCACGTCCTGTGAAGGAACGATGGATGGTTCGCCGTTAGCTGGGAACAATACGTTGTTCGAAGCCAACATCAATGTACGTGCTTCCATTTGCGCTTCGAGCGACAAAGGAACGTGAACCGCCATTTGGTCACCGTCAAAGTCGGCGTTAAATGCCGCGCAGACTAATGGGTGCAATTGGATTGCTTTGCCTTCAATCAGCATCGGCTCGAAAGCCTGAATACCGAGACGGTGCAATGTAGGCGCACGGTTCAACATGATTGGATGTTCACGAATCACTTCTTCGAGAATGTCCCAAACGATTGGAGTCTGACTTTCAACTTCTTTCTTCGCAGCTTTAATAGTAGTTGCGATTCCCAAAGTCTCAAGCTTGTTGAAAATAAATGGCTTGAACAATTCCAAGGCCATCAATTTTGGCAAGCCGCACTGATGCAATTTCAATGTCGGACCAACCACGATGACTGAACGACCTGAGTAGTCAACACGTTTACCCAACAAGTTTTGACGGAAACGACCGCTCTTACCTTTAATCATCTCAGCCAAGGACTTCAACGGACGCTTGTTAGCGCCAGTCATAGCCTTACCGCGACGACCGTTATCGAGCAATGAGTCAACCGCTTCTTGCAACATACGTTTTTCGTTGCGAACGATGATTTCTGGAGCGCGCAACTCTAACAAACGCTTGAGACGGTTGTTACGGTTAATCACGCGACGGTAGAGGTCGTTCAAATCAGAAGTAGCAAAGCGACCGCCATCCAATGGCACCAATGGGCGCAATTCTGGTGGCAATACTGGCAACACTTCCATGATCATCCAGTCAGGCTTAATACCTGAAGTCTGGAACGCCTCGAGCACTTTTAAGCGCTTAGCGTATTTCTTGATCTTGGCATCGCTACCAGTAGCTTTTAAATCTGCACGAATCGTCTCTACTTCACGGTCGATATCGATACCGCGCAAGAGGTCACGAATACCTTCCGCGCCCATGATGGCAGTAAACGCACCGTCACCATACTCTTCAGTCTTAGCGTAGTACTCGTCCTCAGACATGATCTGACCGCGCTTCATCGCGCCTTCAGGAGTCATACCAGGATCAACGACTACATATGCTTCAAAGTAAAGAACGCGCTCGATATCACGCAATGTCATATCGAGAACCATACCCAAACGGGATGGCAATGATTTCAAGAACCAAATGTGCGCTACAGGAGCTGCCAACTCAATGTGGCCCATGCGCTCACGACGTACTTTAGCGAGCGTAACTTCAACGCCACACTTCTCGCAAATAACACCACGGAACTTTAAACGCTTGTACTTACCGCATAAGCACTCGTAGTCTTTAGTTGGTCCAAAAATCTTGGCGCAGAACAAACCATCACGCTCGGGCTTAAAAGTCCGGTAGTTGATGGTTTCTGGTTTGCGTACTTCACCAAAAGACCATGAGCGAATTTTCTCAGGGGATGCAAGACCAATCTTGATGACATCAAACTGCTCATCACCCTGCGTTTGCTTAAATAAATCGAGCAATGCTTTCATATCAGTTGCGCTCCATGTCAATGTCAATACCCAACGAGCGGATTTCTTTTACCAACACGTTGAAGGATTCGGGCATGCCAGCATCAATTGTGTGCTCGCCCTTGACGATGTTTTCGTAAACCTTGGTACGGCCTGCGACGTCATCGGACTTCACTGTCAGCATTTCCTGCAAGACATATGAAGCACCGTATGCTTCGAGGGCCCAAACTTCCATCTCACCAAAGCGCTGACCACCAAACTGAGCTTTACCGCCCAGTGGCTGTTGCGTTACTAACGAGTAAGGTCCAGTTGAACGTGCATGCATCTTGTCATCGACCAAATGGTGGAGTTTCAAGACGTGCATTACGCCAACAGTTACAGGACGCTCAAACTGATCGCCAGTACGGCCGTCGCACAAAATCATTTGCTGACGTGAAGGCGTCATCTTCAAAGAAGTAGCTACTTCTTCTGGATATGCCAACTCGAGCATGCGGCCAATTTCTGCTTCAGTTGCACCGTCAAACACTGGAGTAGCGAATGGCAAGCCTTGGCGTAAATTCTCAGCCAAAACTGTGATCTGCTCATCAGTGAAGTTATCGATATCTTCGATACGACCGGTTTCGTTGTAAAGCTGCTTCATGAACTTGCGGAGTTCAGCTTGTTTAGCCTGTTGACGAACCATCTCATCAATACGCTTACCAATACCTTGAGCCGCCCAACCTAAGTGGGTTTCCAAGATCTGACCTACGTTCATACGGGAAGGAACACCCAATGGGTTCAAGACGATATCAACAGGGCGTCCGTCAGCCATAAATGGCATATCTTCCGCTGGAGCGATTTTAGAAACCACGCCTTTGTTACCGTGACGACCAGCCATCTTGTCACCAGGCTGCAAGCGACGCTTAACAGCTAAGTACACCTTAACCATCTTCGTTACGCCAGGCTGTAAATCATCGCCTTGTGTAAGCTTGGTGCGCTTCTCTTCGAAGGCTTCATCAAACTGCTTACGCTTTGCCTCGATAGACGATTTGATTGCTTCAACTTGTGTAGCAACCTCATCATCCGCTGGACGAACATCGAACCAATGGTATTTATCTAAGCTGGCAAGATATTCCTTGTCGATCTTAGTGCCTTTAGCTAACTTCTGAGGACCACCATTGGCAACTTTGCCAATCAACAGTTTTTCTAAACGCATGAAGGCATCGCCTTCAACAATACGCAACTGGTCGTTTAAGTCCAAACGATAGCGTTGTAATTCTTCTTGAATAATTGCTTGTGCACGTGCATCGCGCTCAATGCCTTCACGGGTGAAGACTTGAACATCAATAACAGTACCAATCATTCCAGATGGAACGCGTAAAGAAGTATCTTTAACATCAGATGCTTTTTCACCGAAGATCGCACGCAGTAATTTCTCTTCAGGAGTGAGAGTTGTCTCACCCTTTGGAGTTACCTTACCAACCAATACGTCGCCAGCTTCAACTTCAGCACCGATGTAAACAATGCCGCTCTCGTCCAAACGGGAGAGTTGTGACTCAGCCAAATTGGAGATATCGCGTGTAATTTCTTCTGAACCAAGCTTGGTATCACGAGCCACAACCGACAACTCTTCAATATGAATAGAGGTGTAACGATCGTCAGCAACAACCTTCTCAGAGATCAAGATTGAATCTTCGAAGTTGTAACCGTTCCATGGCATAAATGCCACAGTCATGTTCTGACCCAAAGCCAATTCACCTAAATCGGTAGATGCGCCGTCAGCAACAACGTCGCCACGAGCTACGCGATCACCAGCCTGAACGATTGGACGTTGGTTGATGTTGGTATTTTGGTTTGAACGGGTGTACTTGATGAGGTTATAAATATCCACACCAACTTCACCAGCCGCTGTCTCGTCATCGTTTACACGAATAACTACACGGTTTGCGTCAACATAATCAACGATACCGCCGCGGGAAGCCAAAATCACAGTACCAGAGTCAACCGCAACAATGCGCTCTAAACCTGTACCAACCAATGGCTTATCTGGACGCAAGCAAGGAACCGCCTGACGTTGCATATTCGCACCCATCAACGCACGGTTCGCATCATCATGCTCCAAGAATGGAACTAATGAAGCCGCAGCAGAAACGATTTGGCTCGGAGCAACGTCGATGAAATCTACGCGCTCTGGGCTAACCATCATGGTCTCACCAGCTTGACGCGCTGAAACCAATTCATCAGCTAACTTGCCTGACTTATCGATTGTCGCGTTAGCCTGAGCAATGATGTATTTCGCCTCTTCGATTGCGGAGAGATACACTACTTCATCGCTTACCTTGCTATTAGCAACTTTACGATACGGCGTTTCCAAGAAACCATGCTCATTCAAACGCGCAAATAACGCGAGTGAGTTGATCAGACCAATGTTTGGTCCCTCTGGAGTTTCAATTGGGCAAACACGACCGTAATGGGTTGGATGCACGTCGCGCACTTCGAAACCTGCGCGCTCGCGTGTTAAACCACCAGGTCCCAGCGCAGAAATACGACGCTTGTGCGTGATCTCTGACAATGGGTTTGTTTGGTCCATAAACTGGGACAACTGTGAAGAACCGAAGAACTCACGAATCGCTGAAGAGATTGGCTTGCTGTTAATCAAATCATGCGGCATGAGGTTCTCTGTTTCGGCTTGGCCGAGACGTTCTTTAACCGCACGCTCAACACGTGACAAACCTGCACGGAATTGATTCTCTGCCAACTCACCTACACAACGTACGCGACGATTGCCTAAGTGGTCGATATCATCAACTTCGCCTTTGCCGTTACGCAAGTCAACCAAAGACTTGATGGTGTCGAGGATATCTTCATCCGACAAAACCATTTTGCCTTCCATCTCTGAACGACCGAGACGGCTATTGACCTTCATACGACCAACGCGGGATAAATCGTAGCTATCTTCGTTGTAGAACAAGCGCTGGAACAAAGCTTCAACAGCATCTTCTGTTGGAGGCTCACCAGGACGCATCATGCGATAGATGGCAATACGAGCAGCCATTTGATCCGCAGTTTCATCAGTACGTAATGTCTGTGAAATGTACGCACCAGAATCCAAATCATTGGTGTAAATGGTTTCCAATTGCTTGATGCCTGCATCGCGCAATGTAGCCAACAACTCTTCAGTGATTTCATCATTAGCGTAAGCCAAGATTTCACCAGAGTCTGGATCAATGATGTTACGTGCAACTACGCGACCAACTAAATAGTCATCTGGAACTACGATATTTTTAGTCTTAGCAGCTTCGAGTTCACGAATATGTTTTGCATTGATGCGCTTGTCTTTTTGAATGACTACTACGCCATTCTTATCGAGCACATCAAAGTTGGCCATTTGGCCACGCAAACGCTCTGGTACAAATTCCATTGACGCGCCATTCGCGCTCAATGAGAAATGATCAAAGTTAAAGAAGTTTGCAAGAATCTGCTCGTTGTTTAAACCAATTGCTTTGAGCAAAATGGTGACGGGCATCTTGCGACGACGGTCAACGCGGAAATACAGAATATCTTTTGGATCAAACTCAAAATCGAGCCATGAACCACGGTAAGGAATAATGCGTGCTGAGAACAGCAACTTACCTGAGCTATGTGTCTTGCCCTTATCGTGTTCGAAGAACACGCCTGGGGAACGGTGTAACTGAGAAACAATAACGCGCTCAGTACCGTTAATCACAAAAGAGCCGTTATCGGTCATGAGTGGAATTTCACCCATGTAGACTTCGCTCTCTTTTACCTCTTTAACCTTAGTAGGTGCTTCGCGATCATAAATAATCAAGCGAACTTTTGCACGTAGGGCAGAGTGGTATGTGTAACCACGTTGCTGACATTCTTTAACGTCAAACGGTGGCTGTGACAACTGGTATGACACGTATTCCATACGTGCGTAGCCATTGTTGGACACAATTGGGAATGCTGATGTAAAGGCAGCTTGAAGTCCCTCTGTAAGACGAGACATTGCTGGCTTTTCAGCCTGTAAAAATTTAGCGTAGGATTCCAGCTGCGTTGCGATCAGGTATGGAACCTGATGATTATTTACTCGCTTAGCAAAGCTTTTACGGACTCGCTTGCGTTCGGTGAAGCTGTAGTTCATTTCATCTCCGAATTCAGCGACTGTACAAAGATTTGGCGATTGGCCACTACCAATCACTGGCGGACAACACTAAATCGAAAGATCCAGTGTCCGACCAAACTTGCATTCTGCAGTCGTATCAGAAGGCAAACCCGATTTCAATCAGAAATGAAATCGGGTTTGACCACTAATGGTCAAACCCAACATGGCTAGCACCCCTTTTTGAGGGGCGCTAACAAAGTTTGTATTACTTGAGTTCTGCTTTAGCGCCAGCTTCTTCAAGCTTCTTCTTAGCTTCTTCAGCTGTCTTCTTATCAACAGCTTCTTTGATTGGCTTTGGTGCGCCATCAACTAAGTCTTTAGCTTCTTTCAAGCCAAGGCCAGTGATTTCGCGAACAGCCTTAATTACTGAAACTTTATTTGCACCAGCTTCGAGCAAGTTAACAGTAAATTCTGTTTGCTCTTCAGCAGCAGCGCCGCCAGCAGCACCAGCAGGACCAGCAACAGCCATCGCTGCAGCTGAAACGCCAAACTTCTCTTCGAACGCCTTAACCAAGTCGTTCAAATCCATTACGGACATGCTACCTACTGCATCAATGATTTCTTCTTTGGTAATAGCCATTTTTAGCTCCTAATACTTAATAGTTAATCTGCGCTTATTCAGCGGCAGGGGTTTCAGGTGTTTCTGTTCCAGCTTCTGGGGCCGCAGGCTCAGCAGCTGCTTCAGGAGCGGCGGCTTCAGCAACTACTTCTGCTGGGGCTGCTGCTTCAACTGCAGGTGCTGCAACTGGAGCGGGTGCTCCGGCTGATTTTTGCGCTGCTACTGCGCCCAATACGCGAGCCATCGCAGATACTGGTGCCAACATCACACCTAACAACTGAGATAACAACTCGTCGCGGCTTGGAATAGACGCGAGGGATTTTACGCCCGCTACGTCCAACAACTTGCCGTTATATAAGCCAGCAGTAATGACCAGCTTGTCTTGAGTCTTTGCAAAGTTCTGCAATACTTTTGCCGAAGCAATCGGATCAGCAGAGATGCCATAGATCAAGGGGCCAACCATCGAATCAGCAAGAGGCTCAAACTGTGTGCCTTGTGCAGCACGGCGTGCCAATGTGTTCTTCAAAACGCGAAGATATACACCTTGGTCACGTGCGCTAGCACGTAGCTTTGTCAACTGCTCTACTGGAATACCACGGTATTCAGCGAGCACGACTGTTTGAGCTCCAGCCAATTGAGCGCCGACATCAGCAACAATCGCTTTTTTGTCTTGTACATTCAAAGGCACGGTTTAACTCCTAAAAAACCAACTGTTTCCAGTTGGGGTTACACACCAGCGTCTGATCATTTGTCACAAGAGAATCTTGTGAAATCTTTTCAGGGTCGCCATCTGCGCTGGCTATTACTTTCGTAACAATTAAGAATTAGTTCTGAGTAAGCAAATAATTCACCAACGGTCTTTGATGTTCGACTCTCACTCAAAGAGCGGGAGTCGACCCAAAGTTCTTTTTGCTACAAACGGATTACTGCGCCGCTTGTATCGATGCCTGGTCTACACGTACGCCTGCACCCATGGTGCTGCTTACGGCAACCTTCTTTAAATAAATACCCTTAGATGCAGGTGGCTTTGCTTTATTCAAAGCCTCGAGCAATGCGAGTAAGTTTGATTTCAATGCAGCTGGCTCGAATGAACGACGGCCAATGCTTGCGTGCACGATACCGGCTTTGTCCACACGGAATTGCACTTGACCTGCTTTTGCATTCTTAACTGCAGTAGCAACGTCAGGAGTAACAGTTCCAACTTTTGGATTCGGCATCAAACCACGTGGGCCCAATACTTGACCTAAAGTACCAACGATCTTCATTGTGTCTGGGGATGCGATCAAAATATCGAAATCGATTTTGCCGCCTTTAATTTGGTCAGCAAGGTCTTCCATGCCAACGATCTCAGCACCAGCAGCTTTAGCTTGTTCGGCTTTTTCGCCTTGTGCAAATACCGCTACACGAACATGCTTACCTGTACCAGCTGGGAGCACAACTGCGCCACGCACAACTTGGTCAGATTTCTTAGCATCAATACCCAACTGAACTGCAACGTCGATAGACTCATCAAACTTAGCAGTTGCACACTCTTTAACGAGGTTCAATGCATCTTCCAATGCATAAAACTTATTGCGATCTACTTTAGATTCGATTGCTTTTAAACGCTTTGATAACTTAGTCATGATTAGAGACCTTCCACTGTGATGCCCATTGAACGGGCGCTACCAGCGATTGTTCTTACAGCAGCATCCATATCAGCAGCTGTCAAATCTGGCATTTTTGCTTTAGCAATTTCTTCTGCTTGAGCACGTGTAATTTTTCCTACCTTATCGGTATGCGGACGTGGTGATCCTTTTTGGATCTTTGCAGCCTTTTTAATCATGATGGTTGCTGGAGGAGTCTTCATGATGAAAGTGAAGCTCTTATCAGCAAACGCTGTAATCACGACAGGAATTGGAAGGCCAGGTTCCATGCTCTGAGTTTGAGCATTAAACGCCTTACAGAATTCCATAATATTGAGGCCGCGTTGACCCAATGCTGGACCTACGGGAGGTGATGGATTTGCTTTACCTGCAGGGATCTGCAGCTTGATAAAGCCAATGATCTTCTTTGCCATTGATTGCTCCTAAAAGCGCGCCTATCCTCATTAGGAAAGACCGCTGTTGAGTAAACGCTTCACTAGTTTTTGGCTATCTAGATCCGCTCCTCGGTTATTGCTAACCACTTAAAACCACTACTTTTTGCTACAAAACACCCTTAAATAGGGTGTTTTTTACATCTTTTCTACTTGCCCGAACTCCAGCTCAACTGGGGTACCGCGGCCAAAAATTGTAACAGAAACGCGCAATCTTGACTTCTCATAGTTAACTTCTTCAATATTGCCGTTGAAGTCAACAAATGGACCTTCTTTAACTCGCACGATCTCACCGACCTCAAATAAGGTCTTAGGCTTAGGCTTATCAACCCCGGCCTGCATTTGATCCATGATTTTGGATACTTCTGCTGTTGAAATCGGGCTTGGGCGGTTACGAACACCACCAACGAATCCAGTCACTTTTGGTGTGTTTTTCACCAAATGCCAGCTTTCATCCGTCATTTCCATCTCAATCAGGACATATCCTGGGAAGAAACGACGCTCAGATACAGATTTAGTGCCAGACTTGATTTCTACAACCTCTTCGGATGGAACCAAGATACGGCCAAATTTTTCCGGCATTCCAGAGCGTGCAATGCGCTCTTCTAGGCCTCTTTTAACGCTTTTTTCCATGCCTGAATAAGCATGAATAACGTACCAGCGCATATTGCCAGTAGCCTGTGGATTTGAGACCAATTCAGTATCAATCATTTTTTACTCACTTCCAGCCTAGGAAGACTGAAAAAACTAGCCATTCAATTAATTTGTCTGCAAACCACAAAAATAGGGACATGATCAGAACAAAGCCAAATACGACTAGAGTCATTTGAGTCGTCTCTTTACGAGTCGGCCAAACAACCTTTTTTACTTCATACCAAGAATCTTTTGCGTAATGGATAAAACGGCGTCCATCAGGCGAAATCGCCACAATCAAAACTGCAGCAGCAATGCCGCCAAACAAAACAGCCAATCTAAGAAATAGAGATTGATCCGCTAGCGTGTAGTAAAGAACTAACGCTGCAACGACGATTAAAGCAGCGAGTCCGGAGACCCAGCTGCTTTTTTCTTCAGAATGACCTGCTGTATGTTGAGACATATTACTTTCAGTTCAAATCGTGGCAGGGGCGGAGGGCATCGAACCCCCAACCTTTGGTTTTGGAGACCAACGCTCTGCCAATTGAGCTACACCCCTTTATTAAAACTATTAAGCCAAAATCTTTGCAACCACGCCGGCGCCAACAGTACGGCCACCTTCACGGATCGCAAAACGTAAACCTTCTTCCATCGCGATAGGAGCGATGAGTTTTACGGTAATTGTGACGTTATCACCAGGCATAACCATTTCTTTGTCTTTTGGCAACTCGATTGAACCAGTTACGTCCGTTGTGCGGAAGTAGAACTGTGGACGATAGTTGTTAAAGAATGGAGTATGACGACCACCTTCATCTTTACCCAAGATGTAAACCTCGGCTGTAAAGTGAGTGTGTGGGGTGATTGAACCTGGCTTAGCCAATACTTGGCCGCGCTCAACTTCTTCACGCTTTGTACCGCGTAACAAGATACCAACGTTATCGCCTGCTTGACCTTGGTCGAGCAATTTGCGGAACATTTCAACACCAGTACAAGTTGTCTTGAGTGTTGGCTTGATACCGATAATTTCAATCTCTTCACCAACTTTAACGATACCGCGCTCGATACGGCCTGTAACAACAGTACCGCGACCGGAGATAGAGAACACGTCCTCTACTGGCATCAAGAACGCACCGTCAACAGCACGCTCTGGAGTTGGGATATAGGTATCTAATGCTTCAGCCAATTTCATGATGGCTTCTTTACCCAATGGGCCTTCGTCGCCTTCAAGAGCTAACTTAGCAGAACCTTGAACGATTGGTGTGTCATCGCCTGGGAAGTCGTACTTAGATAGAAGCTCACGAACTTCCATTTCTACGAGCTCTAACAACTCAGCGTCATCAACCATGTCGCACTTGTTCAAAAATACGATGATGTATGGAACACCAACTTGGCGTGCCAAGAGGATGTGCTCACGAGTTTGTGGCATTGGGCCGTCAGCTGCAGAGCAAACCAAAATAGCGCCGTCCATCTGAGCAGCGCCAGTAATCATGTTCTTAACGTAGTCAGCATGTCCTGGGCAATCAACGTGAGCGTAGTGACGATTCGCTGTCTCATACTCAACGTGTGCTGTATTAATAGTAATACCGCGTGCTTTTTCTTCTGGAGCAGCATCGATCTGATCGTATGCTTTTGCTTCGCCACCGAATGCTTTTGAAAGCACGGTTGCAATAGCTGCTGTCAATGTGGTTTTACCGTGGTCAACGTGACCGATTGTGCCAACGTTTACGTGCGGTTTTGTCCGCTCAAACTTTTCTTTTGCCATTTTTTTGTCTGCCTTAGTTAACTCTTAAACCAACACACGAAATTAAAATTATTACTACTAAGCCATGGTGCCCATGGGCAGGATCGAACTGCCGACCTCTCCCTTACCAAGGGAGTGCTCTACCACTGAGCCACATGGGCAAATACAAATACTGTTAATACTGGAGCGGGATAAGAGAATCGAACTCTTGACCGAAGATTGGAAATCTGCTGTTTTACCATTAAACTAATCCCGCACATCTGGTGGAGGGGGTAGGATTCGAACCTACGTAGGCATAGCCAACAGATTTACAGTCTGCCTCCTTTAGCCGCTCGGACACCCCTCCGCGAACCCAATATTCTGACTCCAAATGGAGTTTATGTCAATCTCTTAAACCTCAAAACGCTTTGCACAAGTAAAAACGCCCAGACCTAAGAGGGTCTGGGCGTCGCATTGGTGCCCGGCAGTTACCTACTTTCACACGGGTAATCCGCACTATCATCGGCGTAAAGTCGTTTCACTGTCCTGTTCGGGATGGGAAGGAGTGGTTCCAACTTGCTATGGTCACCGGGCGTAGAGGGTCGAGTTGCTGATAAATCATCAACAACTCTATTTGAGTAAGCATGTAATTAAGGATGCAGATTAAATCTGGCAAACATCCAACACAATAGTGCTGGTTATAGGATCAAGCCTAACGGGCAATTAGTATCAGTTAGCTTAACGCATTACTGCGCTTCCACACCTGACCTATCAACGTTGTGGTCTTCAACGACCCTTTATGTAGGTTAAACCTACGGGAGATCTCATCTTCAGGCAAGTTTCCCGCTTAGATGCTTTCAGCGGTTATCTCTTCCGTACATAGCTACCCTGCGATGCTTCTGGCGAAACAACAGGTACACCAGCGGTACGTCCACTCCGGTCCTCTCGTACTAGGAGCAGCCCCCGTCAAATCTCCAACGCCCATGGCAGATAGGGACCAAACTGTCTCACGACGTTTTAAACCCAGCTCACGTACCTCTTTAAATGGCGAACAGCCATACCCTTGGGACCGGCTACAGCCCCAGGATGAGATGAGCCGACATCGAGGTGCCAAACACCGCCGTCGATATGAACTCTTGGGCGGTATCAGCCTGTTATCCCCAGAGTACCTTTTATCCGTTGAGCGATGGCCCTTCCATACAGAACCACCGGATCACTATGACCTGCTTTCGCACCTGCTCGACTTGTCGGTCTCGCAGTTAAGCACGCTTTTGCCATTGCACTTTAGGTACGATGTCCGACCGTACCAAGCGTACCTTCGTACTCCTCCGTTACACTTTGGGAGGAGACCGCCCCAGTCAAACTGCCTACCATGCACTGTTCCCGACCCAGATAATGGGCCAAGGTTAGAACCTCAAACAAACCAGGGTGGTATTTCAAGGTTGGCTCCAGCGGAACTAGCATCCCGCTTTCAACGCCTCCCACCTATCCTACACAGACCGGTTCAAAGTCCAATGCAAAGCTACAGTAAAGGTTCATGGGGTCTTTCCGTCTAGCCACGGGTAGATTGCATCATCACAAACATTTCAACTTCGCTGAGTCTCAGGAGGAGACAGTGTGGCCATCGTTACGCCATTCGTGCAGGTCGGAACTTACCCGACAAGGAATTTCGCTACCTTAGGACCGTTATAGTTACGGCCGCCGTTTACTGGGACTTCAATCAAGAGCTTGCACCCCATCATTTAATCTTCCAGCACCGGGCAGGCGTCACACCCTATACGTCCACTTTCGTGTTTGCAGAGTGCTGTGTTTTTATTAAACAGTCGCAGCCACCTTTTTATTGCAACCCTTTCGTCCTCCCCTTGTACAGGGTCAAACTACCAGGGCGTACCTTATCCCGAAGTTACGGTACAAATTTGCCGAGTTCCTTCTCCTGAGTTCTCTCAAGCGCCTTAGAATACTCATCTCGCCCACCTGTGTCGGTTTGCGGTACGGTCTTGTTAGACTGAAGCTTAGAGGCTTTTCTTGGAACCACTTCCAATTGCTTCGCGAATAAATTCGCTCGTCTCACGCCCTTGAATTACGCTACCGGATTTACCTAATAGCCATCTCCAACGCAAGAACCGGGACTTCCAACACCCGGACAACTTTCCGCGATCCGTCCCCCCATCGCATCTAACAATGGTCAAGGAATATTAACCTTGTTCCCATCAGCTACGCATCTCTGCCTCGCCTTAGGGGCCGACTCACCCTGTTCCGATGAACGTTGAACAGGAAACCTTGGGCTTACGGCGAGGGGGCTTTTCACCCCCTTTATCGCTACTCATGTCAGCATTCGCACTTCTGATACCTCCAGCATCCTTTACAAGACACCTTCACAGGCTTACAGAACGCTCTCCTACCATCACATTACTGTGATCCGCAGCTTCGGTTATATGCTTAGCCCCGTTACATCTTCCGCGCAGGACGACTCGATCAGTGAGCTATTACGCTTTCTTTAAAGGATGGCTGCTTCTAAGCCAACCTCCTGACTGTTTTAGCCTTCCCACTTCGTTTCCCACTTAGCATATATTAGGGACCTTAGCTGGCGGTCTGGGTTGTTTCCCTCTTGACACCGGACGTTAGCACCCGATGTCTGTCTCCCGTGCTTGCACTTGTAGGTATTCGGAGTTTGCTATGGCGCAGTAATCCGCAATGGACCCCACTACCATGACAGTGCTCTACCCCCTACAGTGATACACGAGGCACTACCTAAATAGTTTTCGGAGAGAACCAGCTATTTCCAGTTTTGTTTAGCCTTTCACCCCTATCCACAGCTCATCCCCTAACTTTTCAACGTTAGTGGGTTCGGTCCTCCAGTACGTGTTACCGCACCTTCAACCTGGCCATGGATAGATCAACTGGTTTCGGGTCTACACCCAGCAACTAGCGCCCTATTCGGACTCGCTTTCGCTACGCCTTCCCTATTCGGTTAAGCTTGCTACTGAATGTAAGTCGCTGACCCATTATACAAAAGGTACGCAGTCACCCCTTACGAGGCTCCTACTGTTTGTATGCACACAATTTCAGGATCTATTTCACTCCCCTCCCGGGGTTCTTTTCGCCTTTCCCTCACGGTACTTGTTCACTATCGGTCGATTACGAGTATTTAGCCTTGGAGGATGGTCCCCCCATATTCAGACAGGATTTCACGTGTCCCGCCCTACTTGTCTCTAGCCTAGTACCACCCAATAATTTTCACATACGGGACTATCACCCTTTATTGTCGGACTTTCCATTCCGTTCTGTTAATTACTGAGATATCACTAGAAGGCTGTTCCCATTTCGCTCGCCACTACTCTGGGAATCTCGGTTGATGTCTTTTCCTCTTGCTACTTAGATGTTTCAGTTCACAAGGTTCGCTTCTCATACCCTATGTATTCAGGTATGGATACCACAAAAGTGGTGGGTTTCCCCATTCAGAAATCCCCGGATCAAAGCTTATTTACCAGCTCCCCGGGGCTTATCGCAGGTTATAACGTCTTTCGTCGCCTGTAATCGCCAAGGCATCCATCATGTGCACTTATTCACTTGATCCTATAACGAGCACCATTGCTAGTACCTGTTACAGGTTTACTTCTACTTCTGACATGTTTGCCGTAATCCAAACTGTAAGTACTTTGTTAAGAACTTGGTAAAACTCGTTTGTATTACTGATTGATGATTCAATCTTTACCCTTATTACATTGTCAAATGTCCTCTCAAAGAAACATTTGACACTTTGCTTACTCAAATTTTTAAAGAACAGCCATAAATGGCAAAACTAAACGATTAAGTCTTCGCTTAGTTTTGACATTTAGATGATGGTGGAGGATGACGGGATCGAACCGACGACCCCCTGCTTGCAAAGCAGGTGCTCTCCCAGCTGAGCTAATCCCCCAACGTCCCACTAAGTCTTGTTTCTGGCTGGTGGTGGGTCTGGTAGGACTTGAACCTACGACCCCTGCGTTATCAACACAGTGCTCTAACCAGCTGAGCTACAGACCCGTGGCTTTTATTGTCAACCGATAAGTGTGGGCACTAGGATTCAGCATCTTTCTCTAGAAAGGAGGTGATCCAGCCGCACCTTCCGATACGGCTACCTTGTTACGACTTTACCCCAGTCATGAACCCTGCCGTGGCAGTCGCCCTCCTTGCGGTTAGGCTAACGGCTTCTGGCAAAACCCACTCCCATGGTATGACGGGCGGTGTGTACAAGACCCGGGAACGTATTCACCGCGACATTCTGATCCGCGATTACTAGCGATTCCAGCTTCACGTAGTCGAGTTGCAGACTACGATCCGGACTACGATGCATTTTCTGAGATTAGCTCCCCCTCGCGGGTTGGCAACCCTCTGTATGCACCATTGTATGACGTGTGAAGCCCTACCCATAAGGGCCATGAGGACTTGACGTCATCCCCACCTTCCTCCGGTTTGTCACCGGCAGTCTCTTTAGAGTGCTCTTGCGTAGCAACTAAAGACAAGGGTTGCGCTCGTTGCGGGACTTAACCCAACATCTCACGACACGAGCTGACGACAGCCATGCAGCACCTGTGTTGACTTTCTCTTACGAGCACCTAATGTATCTCTACTTCGTTAGTCACATGTCAAGGGTAGGTAAGGTTTTTCGCGTTGCATCGAATTAATCCACATCATCCACCGCTTGTGCGGGTCCCCGTCAATTCCTTTGAGTTTTAATCTTGCGACCGTACTCCCCAGGCGGCTGACTTCACGCGTTAGCTACGTTACTCAGGATGTAAATCCCGAACAACTAGTCAGCATCGTTTAGGGCGTGGACTACCAGGGTATCTAATCCTGTTTGCTCCCCACGCTTTCGTGCATGAGCGTCAGTGTTATCCCAGGGGGCTGCCTTCGCCATTGGTATTCCTCCACATATCTACGCATTTCACTGCTACACGTGGAATTCTACCCCCCTCTGACACACTCTAGCTATACAGTCACAGGCGCCATTCCCAGGTTAAGCCCGGGGATTTCACGCCTGTCTTGTATAACCGCCTGCGCACGCTTTACGCCCAGTAATTCCGATTAACGCTTGCACCCTACGTATTACCGCGGCTGCTGGCACGTAGTTAGCCGGTGCTTATTCTTCAGGTACCGTCATTCCCGGACTGTGTTAGAGCCGGTGTTTCTTCCCTGACAAAAGAGCTTTACAACCCGAAGGCCTTCTTCACTCACGCGGCATTGCTGGATCAGGGTTTCCCCCATTGTCCAAAATTCCCCACTGCTGCCTCCCGTAGGAGTCTGGGCCGTGTCTCAGTCCCAGTGTGGCTGATCGTCCTCTCAGACCAGCTACTGATCGTCGCCTTGGTGGGCTTTTACCCCACCAACAAGCTAATCAGGCATCGGCCGCTCTAATCGCGCGAGGTCTTTCGATCCCCCGCTTTCCCCCTCAGGGCGTATGCGGTATTAGCACAGCTTTCGCTGCGTTATCCCCCACGATAAGGTACGTTCCGATGTATTACTCACCCGTTCGCCACTCGCCACCAGGTACAAGTACCCGTGCTGCCGTTCGACTTGCATGTGTAAGGCATGCCGCCAGCGTTCAATCTGAGCCAGGATCAAACTCTTCAGTTCAATTCCTGTGATCCTTGCGGATCGTCGCACTCATTCAAGAAATTGACTTGGTAATAAAACCAAATCTTTTTACTGTCTATGAGTACTATTTATTTACATCTGTCCCGAAGGACTTGATGCTTTCACTTAGTACCCACAATTATCGGTTGACTAATTTTTAAAGAGGGCTGACTTGTTTCGTATTTCTTAAAAACATTCAGCAGAGAGATGAGACTTTATCCTACTCATTTGGGTCTGTCAACACCTTTCGCAGTCTTTTTCTTCAAATAAGCGAAGTTTTTTCTTACTTTTCAAATAAAACCATTAAAAACAATAGGTTACAGATTAAAAATAATTTTCACTTTTTTTCAAAATATTCGGATTTTTATGGGTACGGCTGAGAAATAGGGGGTTAGTCACCCCATTTTTTGGCTTTCGGCTGGCTTTATTTCTACAAAACCACATACCTAGGGAAAACCCTGTTATTTCCGCTGATTTCTGCTAACATATTGCTATGCACAATAAATTAGCAAACAGTCACTTACCTAGCAAGCCATATACGGCCAGCCTGGCTGTCCCTGTTCGCGAACTACACGCGGGCCATAGGCATGAAATCCTCGGCCATCTTTTACTCTTAAACGAAGAGGATCGTCGTCTCCGTTTTGGCACACAAACACCTGATGAGGTAATTCATCACTACGTAGAAGGCCTAGATTTCAATAGAGATAAGGTATTTGGTAGCTTTGACTCCCAACTAAAGCTTATTGGTATGGCGCATTTGGCGTATTTGCCAAAAACTAAGGGCCAGCCACAGGCTGCTGAGTTTGGAGTTTCTGTACTGCCTGATGGCCGTGGTCAGGGCATTGGTACAGCTTTATTAGCGCGCGCCTCTGTGCACTCACGTAATACCCGCATTGAAACCCTATTTGTTCATTGCTTGGCGAACAATAGAGCCATGATGCATCTGGCTCAAAAGGCCGGCATGCGCGTTGAATACGCTTATGGAGATGCTGATGCGTACTTAAAATTACCGCCGGCAAATCCTGCAACGATTGTGGAAGAAGCAGCCAATGAACAATGGGCTGACTTTGACTATGCGCTTAAGGAAAACTTTAAGCGTTCAAGTGATGCGTGGTCTTGGTTGCTTGGCAAACCAGTTGTGCGTCCCACTTAATTTGTTGCGGGCGCTCCACGCAAAATCCAGCTAGTAAGCAAGGACACATCAGTGTCGCTTAACTTCGTATTTGCAGGCATTGGCACAACTCCCCATGATCCAGAGCCGCCCTTTAGGATTTTATTTTTTAGAAATGCGCTTGCAGTAGGATCCGTTGCATATTTTTTTGCAACAGCCTGAAAGCTAGGTCCCACAACTTTTTTATCAACAGCATGGCATCCCAGGCAAGCGTTTTGTTTTGCAAGTGCGGCGGCTTTTGTATCATCAGTAGCGGCTTGCACTCTTATAGAGCAAAGTAAAAAGAGGGCGGCAAGCAAAAAATATTTCAGTTGTTGTTCAAAGAAATTCATTGCTCACCTGCCATTAAATAACTTTACTGCTTAGGCATTGAGTTGGGCTGTGACTCATCTGCCTTACCTTGTTTCTCTAGGCGCGTTTTTTCTGCCTCAGAAATAATGTCGAAGTAGGCGTAGACGTCTTTTACACCGTCAGCATTGCTCGCTACCTTCTTAGCAATCGCCGCTTCATTCTGAGTCAAAATTCCCATCAAATAAACACTGCTACCTTCAGCAACAATCGCCATTGAATTCGACGGCAACTTATCCGTGAAAATCATTTGTGTTTTGATTTTGGATTCGAGATAAGAATCATTAGCGCGAGCAGTGTAAGTGCTGTTTGGCCCAACGACTAATTCATTAAACACAGAGCGAACATTCTTATTTGCTTTTGCATAGGCACCAGCTTGCTCTTTAATGCTCGCATCCTTAACTTCGCCAGTCAGCAATACTTTTTGATTGAAAGACGTCACATTAATGTGAGCACTATCTCCAAACCTCTTATCTAAAGCATTCTCTACCTCCAGCCCGATCCCCTTATCTATTGCCTGAACTGCTGGGGGTCGGCGATCTGCCATAACAGCTATTGTTCCGATGGTCCCGGCCGCAACACCGCCCACAGCTATCACTGCACAGGAGGATAGGAGTGCGCTAGCAGTAAAAATAGCTAACATCTTGCTCAATAAATTAATGCGCATATCGAAATACCTTTATTAAATGACAAATCCCTAGTCAAGCAAAAGATGATCTACGCCATCACATAGGGCGTGGAGCAAAACTAAATGCGTTTCTTGAATACGAGCAGTGCGAGTAGAGGGTGCACACAGATGAATATCATCAGCATCCAATAAGCTAGCAATTTTTCCGCCGCCATTACCGGTCAGGGCAATAATTTTGATCCCCATTTTTTTTGCAGCCTCGATGGCCTTCACTACGTTTTTTGAATTTCCTGAAGTGGATATTCCAATCAAGATATCGCCTTTTTTTCCAAGGCCGCGCACTTGTTTACTAAAGATCTCGTCATAGCTGTAGTCATTTCCTACCGCCGTCAAAATAGATGTGTCCGTAGTCAGAGCAATGGCGGCCAATTCTTGGCGCTCTCTTTCAAAACGGCCAATGAGCTCAGCAGCAAAATGTTGTGCATCAGCAGCAGATCCGCCATTACCGCAGGCCATCACCTTTCCACCAGAGCGCAAACAATCCGTCATCGCAACGATGCCATGAGCAACTTGTTCGGGCAGTATTTTTTCAGCCTCTTGCTTTACGGCAATGCTGTCTAAGAAATGTTGGGATGCGCGAGCGCGCAAACGTTCGAGGGTATCTTTATCCATCACATTATTATGCGCCAAACCACAGGCAGAATGTCGGCACTGCCCATGAATTCAAAAGGGACGTATTCTCTTACTTATTAATATCTCTTTCGCAAAAGATTGCCCCCATGGAATTAAGCTCCTTTGACTTTTTAAAACAGCAGGATCTGCCTACTGGGGCCCTATATATGGTTGCCACCCCAATTGGCAATATGGGAGACATTACCTTGCGTGCGCTACACGTCCTTAACATCGTAGATGCGATTGCCTGTGAAGACACCAGACATAGCGCGCCCCTGCTGCAGCACTTTGGCATTCATAAGAAATGTGTTGCCTTGCATGAGCACAATGAAATTGCAGGCGCACAAAACATCATTCAACATCTCTCCCAAAATGAACGCTGGGCCTATATCTCAGATGCGGGCACGCCAGGCGTTTCCGATCCAGGCGCACGTCTAGTGAATGCCGTTCAAAAGGCAGGCTTTCGAATTATTCCCATCCCCGGCCCCAGTGCGGTTTCGTCCGCTATTTCTGCAAGTGGTTCGGTTATGTTGCCATCCGAAGGGCGCTTTCAGTTTCTTGGCTTTTGGCCCAATAAGGCTAAAGAACGCTCTGCACTGATACAAGATATTCGAAGTAATTCAAAAACGAGCATCTTTTTTGAATCGCCACATCAGATACGCGAGACGCTGACCACGTTAAGCAAAGAACTAGAGCCTGAGCGACAAGTTCTGGTTGGCAGGGAGCTCACTAAGAAATTTGAACAACTGGTGACGCTGACAGCAGCCGATATTCCAGAGTGGCTTGAGAATGCGGAGAGCCTTAAAGGTGAATTTATTGTTTTGATAGCTGGTCGCCAAGCTAATGCTGATGAGGCTCCAGAGCATTCAACACTATTGCTTTGGGCTAACGCATTAAGTCCATATTTAGGCAGCAAAGAAATTGCTGCCGTGCTTGCTCAAACACTTGGACTCAGCAAAAAAGATGCCTATCAAGCCGCGCTAGATGCAAAAGGGCAAAACAAAGAGCAATAAAAAAGCTGGCGTATAGCCAGCTTTCAGAGTCATACCAAATGTTTACTTGGCAGCTTGCGCGTCGCTAGGAGCAGGACTCTCTTGAACATTCAATTGAGCCACTGGCTTAATCAGCTGCTCAGCAGAAGCTTCTGAATCTGCGCGCTTGCCATTGTTTACAAACACCATTAACAACAAAATAACAATCAAGGGTACAAAAAAGCTGAGGAACACCATGATGATGAGTTGTTTGGGGGACTTAATTAGGCTGCCGTGCGCTTCGCTCATAGGACTTTTATCGTTTGACGGGTTTTAGGGGTTACTTTGCCAAGATTATAACGAGACCCGTGGGGATATAGGCACTTACAATAGTGTAGTTAGCGAATTCCCTACTGGCGCCCGTAGCTCAGTGGATAGAGTATTGGCCTCCGAAGCCAAGGGTCGCAGGTTCGATTCCTGCCGGGCGCACCAAAACAGAGGGGGTTTTTGACCTGCATCATGCGTAAATTCGTGAAAAAGGCTATCATTTGCACCTAACTTATTGATTCTAATCATGTCAAATCATCTAAATCCCGCACTTGCTGAGCCATCTATTGCCAATCCTTTGGCTCCCGATCTTCCATTGCCGCATCGAAAAGTCATTCGTAGTTGGCTGATCCCAATGGCTGAAGGAGAAACCGTAAAAGCAATCGCGCTTCTAGCGTTAGATGCCGTTTTGTGGCTTGCCTGTATTGCAGGCACAATTTTTGTTGAAAGCATCCTCATCAAGATCATCTTGGGCTTGGTTGCTGGTTTTGTTACCGGCCGTATCTTTATTTTGGGCCATGACGCTTGCCATCAAAGCTATACGCCTCACCGCGAACTCAACAAAGTACTGGGTCGCATCGCATTCTTGCCATCCTTAACCCCATATAGCTTATGGGATGTAGGTCATAACGTAGTTCACCATGGCCAAACTAACCTCAAGGGCTTTGACTTTGTTTGGGCTCCTTTATCCAAAGCGGAATTTGATGCTCTGCCAGCATGGCGCAAAGCCTTAGAGCGTCTTTATCGTAGCGGTTGGGGTCCAGTTTTCTACTACCTCATTGAAATCTGGTGGAGGCGCGAGTACTTCCCTAATGCGAAGAACAAACCCGGCGATCGTCCAATCTTCCTTAAAGACAATTTATTGGTGACTGGTTTTGCCATTATTTGGATTGCTTGCCTGATTGCAGGTGCAATTGCTACCGGGCAATCTATCTGGCTTGGCTTAATTACTGGCTTCGCCATCCCATTCCTATTCTGGAACGGCATGATTGGCTTTGTGGTCTATGTTCACCACACCCATCCAAAAGTTTCTTGGTACGACAAGAAGTCTGAGTGGTTACGCGCCCAGCCTTTTGTTTCAACCACGGTTCATTTGACCTTTAACTGGATTTGGGGCTCCTTAATGCACCATATCATGGAGCACACAGCCCATCACGTGGATATGAGCGTACCGCTATATCGCCTGCAAGAAGCCCAAAATACCCTCGAAACCATCCTTCCAGAGCGTATTTTTGTACAAAAGTTCTCTTGGGCATGGTATTTCGATACAGCGCGCAAATGCAAGCTCTATGACTTCGAAAACAAGGCTTGGCTAGATTTTGATGGCAATAAAACGGCTGATTCTGTCAGAGTCGTCCTAAGCCCAGCCCCAGCGGGACAAAACGGGTAAAATAGATCTTCTGTACAAGATTTGGCTTACCCGGATTGCCCATGACTACCTCGACTCCAGCTGCTACCCAAGAAACCTCACAGAGCCTTAAGTTTTGCTCTTCATGCAGTCGCGAAAAGCGCCTGGAAGGTGGCACATGGATTCCGACGAGCAATCGTAAGCAACGTTGGATTTGCGCTAGCTGTTTGTATAACCGCACACATCGCACCGGCTCAGCAAAAGCCTAATTCTTAATTAGGCGTCCCCACTTTAAGTTTTATCAATCCCCTACGTAGGGATTTGTTTGGCGCTCTTTGCCAAAAGTCGACATAGGCCCGTGCCCCGGAACAAACTGCACGTCGTCACCTAGCGGCCATAACTTTGTCTTAATCGCATTAATTAAATCGGCATGATTGCCGCGCGGAAAATCTGTTCTTCCTATTGATCCAGCAAAAAGTACATCGCCCACTAAAGCCAAACGATCTTCTTTATCAAAGAAGACAATATGTCCAGGCGTGTGCCCAGGACAATGCAAAACTTCTAAATCAACATTACCAACTTGTACGTGATCGCCATCCTCTAACCAGCGAGTAGGCACAAATGCTTTTGCATGACCAAATCCAAATCGTACAGTTTGCTCGGGCAATTGATCTAACCAAAACTGTTCAGCAATTTGTGGGCCTTCAATAGGCACGCCCAATTGATCCGATAAGTCCTTAGCTGCAGCACAATGATCAAGGTGTCCGTGAGTGAGTAAGATCTTTTTAACGGTACCACCCATTTGTTTAACGGCATCCAAGATCTTGTCAATATCACCCCCTGGATCCACCACCGCCGCATCGCCAGTTTCTTGGCAAACCAAGATAGAACAGTTTTGCTCGAATGGAGTAACGGGAACAATTCCTAATTTGATCGGCATAGATAAAAATACTTAAATTGATTAGCCACTAGTTTATGGCAAAGACGCTAGAATACATCTCACAGGATACACAATGAAAACTCAAGACACATTTAAATTCGCAGAAACACATGAGTGGGCCAGCACTGAAGATGATGGACTGGTTTGGGTCGGCATCAGCAATCATGCGCAAGAAGCTTTAGGTGATGTGATGTTTTTTCAGGCACCGAAAATTGGGCAATTAGTAAAGCAGGGTGAGGCTATCTCTGCAATCGAGTCCGTTAAAGCGGCGAGTGATATTCATACTCCTATTAGCGGTGAGATTGTCGCCCTCAATGAAGAGATGGATGCAAGCCCTGAAATCGTAAACACAAAGCCCTATGCAGTTTGGCTGTTTAAAATTAAACCGACATCAACTGAATCTCTGACTACAGAACTCAACGCCTTGATGCCTCTTGCGCAATATGAATCTGGGCCAGGTGCTTAAATAGAAATTGGGTCGCGCTCTACCAGCCAACGAATGCGCGATGTTTTACTAATTCTTCCTGCGGAATCTTGACGTAGCTCTTGATCAACCATTTCAAGAGCCTCTTGCAGGGCCTTCCGATTACCCGATTCAATAAGCAGTTGGGCGCGCTCTGAGCCTGCTACTCTCATCACTGGCTTAGGCACAGGGTCATAGACCTTTAATTCTTTAGTAATCATGCCTCTACTTTTCATGCGTGCTTTTAGCTCATTCAAAAACTGAATCGCCTTATCTAGGATTTTACCTTCAGCATGAATAAGAGCTTGATAAGAGTAGGGAGGTAATTTTGCCTCTTCACGCTCACTCGCAGTAAATGCTAAAAAGCCATCCACATCATGTCTAAGTAAATACTGAAATACCGGTGACTCTGGGTACTGCGTTTCAATGTAAATATCTCCACCCGCTTCACCACTAGTGCCCGACCTTCCCGCACGACCAGCAACCTGCACCAACTGAGCAAATAATCTTTCAGCCGCCCTGAAATCAGCTGAATAAAGTCGACTATCCGCATCTAAGACTGCAACCAATCCAATGTTTTGATAGTCATGGCCTTTGGCAATCATTTGAGTGCCAACGACAATATCTACATTGCCATCATGTATTTCCTGAAAGAGCGCTTCTGCGCCCTTACTCTTTCTGCTTGAATCTGTATCGACCCGTAGCACTCTAGCTTGTGGCCACATTTCCTCAATGGCGTCTTCTAGCTTTTGTGTGCCATGGCCTAAAGTTTTTAAATCAGCATTGCCACAGTCTGGGCAAAACTGTGGAATCGGCTTTACCAGCCCACAGTGATGACAACTCAATACCGATCGCTTTCCTAATGCACCAGCTTTATGCATTACGGTGTAGGTTGAGCACTGGGTACATTTTGACAACCAATTGCATGCTGAGCAGCTGAGAACGGGCGCATAGCCGCGACGATTAATCAAAATTAAGCATTGTTTTTTTGCTGCGAGGGATTTGCTAATAGCGTTTGCAAGTGTTTTGGTGATTAGGCTTTTTTCCTTTGGTGCGCCTACATCACCTGGACTAAATTGATTTTGTGGATCTCGCGTATTTATAAGATGCACACTTGGCAAGCTTGCACCCTGCGCCCGTTGATCCAGCCGAATATATTCATATCGACTCGATTTAGCGGCCAGCCAAGTCTCTAATGATGGCGTAGCCGAAGACAAGAGAATAGGAATTTTTTGATCGTGAGCGCGCCAGATTGCTAAATCTCTTGCAGAGTAACGCGTACCATCTTGTTGTTTGTATGATGTGTCATGCTCTTCATCTACCACGATAGCGCGTAAGTTTGGCATTGGCGTTAAAGCTGCCAACCTTGTTCCTAGAATAATTTGCGCTTTGCCTGTCATTGCTTCATACCAAGCAATGCCCCTTTTCTTTTCACTGACGCCGCTATGCAGAACAGCCATTTTTTTCTCTGGAAAATAGGCTTTCACGCGGCGCTCTAATTGCGGTGTTAAATTAATTTCCGGCACCAGCAATAACACTTGGGCACTTTCATCTTTGAGAATGCTTGCTAGCCAATTCAAAAAAACTGCGGTCTTACCGCTGCCTGTTTGGCCCTGCAATAAGATTGCTCTAAATTGATTTTCTTTTGCACCACCCGCCAACAATTCCTGTAATGCTTTTTTTTGCTCTTCGTTCAACTGATTGAAGGTGATCAGTCCTTCTGGTATCACTTCTATCTTTTTTTTGCTTTTCTTTTCTGCTGACTCCAATTTCTCTGGGATCTTTTCCCAATCATCGGCCTTTTTCCACATCTGTGGAATAACCGGCAATATCGTTTCTCCCAAAGCATGGACGTAATACTGACTTGCAAAATTCATCAAGCGCAATAAGGCTGGGTCGAATACAGGGAGTGGAGCAAGGCGGTCCACAGGTTTGAGTTTCTCTAAATCAAATCCGGAGTGATTACTCACTTTTATAACGAGCCCAACTGCCTTAGATCTGGCAAAAGATACTTCAACCACATTGCCAATCTCTGGTAATTTGCCTAATTTTTCAGCATCCCACAGATAGTCAAATCCCTGGGCCAAAGGCTTATCTATCACTACCTGCACAACGATGGGCTTGGGCATCATTTACTTAATTTTTCCATCTTATCCTGTGGATAAGTCTGTGGATATCATTCGCTGTTTTAGATTTATATGCTTATTTTATAGGAATGCTATTTTGCATAGAAAATCAGCATTATGTTTATTATCTATATAAATCAATAAGTTACATTGATTACTAAAGGTGAAAGTTCATAATTATCACGAATCTCACTGTATTTATGATTCTGCACATTTCTGTGCATAACTTTTACAGAAATATTGGCTAAAGTTAGTAATTACTTGTGCTTATTTCGCTGCCCGCAGGGCTTTTGACTTGGAAATTACAGTCTCAGATAATGCCACTACGCTTTCGGGCGGGGTGAATTGATTAATGCCGTGACCAAGATTAAAGATATGGCCATCGAGCGAATGAAGCCCTGGTTTTAGCGCGGGGGCGCCAGCCAAATCATTCAAAAGAGCTTCGGCAGCTGCCGAGATTTGATTTGGCTCCGAAAACAAAATAAGCGGGTCTAAATTACCCTGCAGTGCCAGCGGCTTATTAATTTCTATTAGCTGCTTGCGGGCTCGACTTAAGCGCATAGTCCAGTCGATCGCAATAACATCTGCGCCGACCTGAGCCATATCATTCAACCAAATTCCACCGCCTTTAGTAAACATAATGATTGGGATCTTACGTCCCTCATGCTCACGAGGTAATAGCGCGATCACTTTTTGCATGGCGGCCAAAGACATGCGTTGATACCAACCATCGGGGAGTAAACCTCCCCAAGTATCAAAAATCATCAGCGCTTGTGCACCGGCTTTAACCTGCTCAATTAAATATGCGGCAACAGACTGCACGTTAATTTCAAGAATATGCTCAAGTAAATCAGGGCGGCTAAACATCATGGTCTTGGCGTGACGGAAATCATCAGAGCCCGAACCATCAATCATGTAGCAAGCTAGTGTCCATGGGCTTCCAGAGAAACCGATTAAAGGAACGCGCTGCTTACCATCCTGAATCAGTGCTTTTCGAATTTCAGACACAGCATCAAAAACATATTTGAGCTGATCCATATCCGCAACACGTAATTTTTTTACTGCCTCTTCTGTGCGAAGGGGATGATCAAAACTAGGGCCTTCACCAGCAGTAAATTTCAAACCTAAACCCATTGCATCAGGTATGGTCAAAATGTCAGAGAACAAAATTGCTGCATCTAATGGATAGCGATCCAATGGCTGGAGCGTTACTTCAGTAGCGTAGGCTGGGTTTTTAGCAAGGCCGAGAAAGCTTCCAGCTCTTGCGCGAGTAGCGTTGTACTCAGGTAGATAACGGCCTGCTTGGCGCATGAGCCAAAGCGGAGTTTGATCAACCGCTTCGCCCAAGCAGGCTTTTAAAAACCGATCATTTAACAACAAGGAGATGACCGGCTCTTACTTTTTACGACGGAAACGAGCAATAGCTGCAAGCTGTGCCGCCGCCATTGCAAACTCTGATTGAGCCAATGCCAGATCAAAGTCAGTACCACGATTTTGCATAGCTTCTTCAGCGCGCTTCTTAGCTTCGTTAGCTTTAGCTTCATCTAAATCATGGCCGCGAATAGCAGTGTCTGCCAATACAGTGACATGATCAGGCTGAACTTCTAAATAGCCGCCCGCAACGAATACAAACTCTTCATCCCCGTCAGCTTTTTCAATACGAACTGAACCTGGACGAATGCGTGTAATCAAAGGAGTGTGGCCGCGCAAAATACCGAGCTCTCCATTCTCACCGGGAAGCGCAACAAACTTGGCTTCACCGCTGAAAATAGATTGCTCAGCACTTACTACATCGACGCGTATGGTTGACATAATTTCCCTAGATGAGTTCGATTAAAGCTTCTTAGCTTTCTCGATGGCTTCATCAATTGAACCCACCATGTAGAACGCTTGCTCAGGCAAGTGATCCAATTCGCCGCTACAAATCATTTTGAAACCACGGATAGTTTCTTTCAATGGAACGTATTTGCCTGGTGAACCAGTAAATACTTCAGCAACGTGGAAAGGCTGGGACAAGAAACGTTGAATCTTACGTGCACGTGACACAGATAATTTATCTTCTGGTGACAACTCGTCCATACCCAAAATTGCAATAATGTCGCGCAACTCTTTGTAGCGTTGCAATGTCATCTGAACTTCACGGGCAACTTCATAGTGTTCTTGACCAACGACTTGTGGATCAAGCTGACGGCTAGTTGAATCCAATGGATCAACCGCTGGGTAAATACCCAAAGCAGCAATATCACGTGACAACACAACTGTGGAGTCTAAGTGTAAGAAGGTTGTTGCTGGTGACGGGTCAGTCAAGTCATCCGCAGGAACGTAAACGGCCTGAATAGATGTAACGGAGCCAGTCTTAGTTGAAGTAATACGCTCTTGCAACTTACCCATTTCTTCAGCCAAAGTAGGCTGATAACCCACAGCTGAAGGCATACGACCTAACAACGCTGATACCTCAGTACCTGCGAGTGTGTAGCGATAAATATTGTCAACGAAGAACAAAATGTCACGGCCTTCATCACGGAAAGCTTCAGCCATTGTCAAACCAGTCAACGCAACGCGTAAACGGTTGCCAGGAGGTTCATTCATCTGACCAAACACCATCGCTACTTTGTCGATAACGTTAGATTCTTTCATCTCGTGATAGAAGTCATTACCTTCACGAGTACGCTCACCAACACCAGCAAACACAGATAACCCTGAGTGTTGCTTAGCGATGTTGTTAATCAATTCCATCATGTTCACGGTCTTACCAACACCCGCACCACCGAACAAGCCGACCTTACCGCCTTTAGCAAACGGGCAAACTAAGTCAATAACCTTAATACCGGTTTCTAACAAGTCAACAGACGGGGAGAGTTCATCAAACTTTGGCGCTGGCTGGTGAATTGCGCGACGCTCTTCGGTAGCAATCGGGCCTGCATCATCAATTGGGCGACCTAAAACGTCCATGATGCGACCCAATGTTGCTGGGCCAACAGGCACAGAAATTGGACCACCGGTAGACTTCACTTCCATGCCACGACGCAAACCATCGCTTGCACCCATGGCAATCGCGCGAACTACGCCGTCGCCGATCTGTTGCTGCACTTCAAAGGTCAAGCCTTTTTCAGCAAATGATTTTTCGCCGCTATCAACTAATGTCAACGCATCATAAATGTTTGGCATTTTGTCGCGTGGGAACTGAATGTCCACCACTGGACCGATACACTGCACGATATTTCCGTTACTCATCGCATTTCTCCGCTTTTAATTCCTGAATTCTTTCGTATTCCTAAACGCTGACCGCTTAAACAGCAGCCGCTCCGCCAACAATCTCTGACAACTCTTTAGTAATAGCAGCCTGTCGTGTCTTGTTGTATTCCAATTGCAATTCGCCGATTACATTCTTCGCATTATCTGAAGCGGCCTTCATAGAGACCATACGTGCAGATTGTTCTGAAGCCATATTCTCAGCAACAGCTTGATAAATCATTGCCTCTACGTAACGCTTGAGCAAGCCATTCAAAATAGACTCTGCATCTGGTTCGTAGATGTAATCCCAAGAATTTCCTGCCTTCTCTTCTGGAGTTAATGCAGCAGGCTCCAAAGGTAAGAGTTTTTCTAAAACAGGCTCTTGTTTCATTGCGTTAACAAAGCGGGTGTATGCCAAATAAACAGCATCAATTTCGCCGCGCTCAAACGCTTCCAATTGGGCGGTAATTGCACCAATTAAAACATCCATATGTGGTGTATCACCAATCTGAATTGTTTGAGAAATAAGTTTTGCTTTAGAGCGATTTAAAAACTGGAGGCCTTTTGAACCGATGGCAGTGTATTCAATGCCAACATTGCTGCCTTCCATATCGCGCACTTGGTTTGCAATCAGACGCAATACGTTGGTATTTAAACCCCCGCACAAACCTTTGTCTGTTGTTACCAAGATCGTGCCAATTTTCTTCACTTCACGAGTTGCCATGTAAGCAGGGCGGAACTCAGGATTTGCTTTGGAAAGATTGGCAACAATCTCACGAATTTTTTCAGCATATGGACGCGCATTACGCATGCGCTCTTGGGCGCGACGCATCTTGGATGCGGCGACCATTTCCATTGCCTTCGTGATCTTGCGCGTGTTTTGCACGCTCTTGATCTTAGATCGTATCTCTTTTGTGCTTGCCATGATTTATGCGAGCCCTCTTAGAAAGAGGCTGAACGCTTGTAATCCTCAATTGCAGCACGCAAAGCAGCTTCGTCATCTTTGCTCAAGTCTTTAGTCTCTTCAATACGGCCAACTAAATCAGCGTATTTAGATTTCAAATGATCTTGCAAACCTTTTTCGAATGGCAATACGTTTTTCACTTCGAGGTCATCAAAGTAGCCGTTGTTAACAGCGTAGAGCGACGCAGCCATTTCCCAAACTTGCAAAGGCTTGTACTGAGCTTGCTTACACAATTCCGTAACACGACGACCGCGCTCTAACTGCTTACGAGTTGCTTCGTCAAGATCGGAAGCGAACTGAGCAAACGCTGCTAATTCACGATATTGCGCCAAGTCGGTACGAATACCGCCAGACAATTTCTTAATGACTTTAGTTTGAGCTGCACCACCAACACGTGACACAGAAATACCGGCGTTAATCGCAGGACGTACGCCAGCGTTAAACAAGTCAGTTTCCAAGAAGATCTGGCCATCGGTAATCGAAATTACGTTGGTTGGAACGAATGCAGAAACGTCACCAGCTTGAGTTTCAATAATTGGCAATGCGGTCAAAGAACCCGTCTTACCTTTTACTGAACCGTTTGTAAATTTCTCTACGTACTCGGCGTTTACACGAGCAGCGCGCTCTAACAAACGTGAGTGGAGGTAGAACACGTCGCCAGGGTAAGCTTCGCGACCTGGTGGGCGGCGCAAGAGCAAAGAAATCTGACGGTATGCAACAGCTTGTTTTGTTAAATCGTCATAAACAATCAATGCATCTTCACCGCGATCGCGGAAGTATTCACCCATTGTGCAACCTGCATATGCAGAGAGGTACTGCATCGCTGCAGACTCAGAAGCACTTGCTGCTACAACAACGGTGTATTCCATTGCGCCAAGCTCAGTGAGCTTGCGAACAACGTTAGCAATAGTAGAAGCTTTTTGACCAATCGCAACGTAAACGCAATAAACACCTTTACCTTTTTGGTTAATGATCGCGTCAACTGCAACTGCTGTCTTACCTGTTTGACGGTCACCAATGATCAACTCGCGCTGACCACGGCCGATTGGAACCATTGCATCAATCGCCTTCAAACCAGTTTGAACTGGCTGACTAACGGATTGACGTGCGATAACGCCTGGAGCAACTTTTTCGATAAAGTCAGTTAACTTAGTATTGATTGGGCCTTTGCCATCAATCGGTTGACCAAGTGCGTTTACAACGCGACCTAGCAACTCTGGGCCAACTGGGACTTCCAAAATGCGGCCAGTACATTTAACTGGGTCGCCTTCTTTAATGTGGGTGTACTCACCCAACACCACAGCACCAACTGAATCACGCTCAAGGTTCAACGCGAGGCCGATTGTGTTGTTAGGGAATTCCAACATTTCGCCCTGCATAACACCAGACAAGCCATGTACGCGGCAAATACCGTCGGTCACTGAAATTACAGTGCCTTCGTTGCGAAGTTGGGAATCAACACCCATTTCGCTAATTCGGCTTTTGATCAGTTCACTGATCTCGGAAGGGTTGAGTTGCATTACTTACTCCTGGGTCTTATTTCGTATGTTCTTAATAGGGATAACTTATGCGCCAAGACTTGCTTGCATTTGAGCTAACTGTGCTTTAACTGAACTATCCAACACCTCATCTCCAACTTGAATGCGAACTCCGCCAATCAACGCAGGATCTACTTGAATAGTTGGGCGCAATTCTTTACCCCCAAAGCGCTTCTTCAAACTTGACAACAAATCATTCAACGCAGAACCCTCTAATGGGAATGCGCTAGTAATCATTACTTCTGCTGCGCCTTCGCTCTGATTCTTCATTGCCTCAAATTGACTAGCAATTTCAGGAATAGCAGATAAGCGATGGTTTTGATTTACAAGATTTAAAAAGCTTGCGATTTTGCCATCCAGCTTTGTCTTCACCATGCCGGAAAGCAATTTGCTTAAATCATCTGCAGATACTTTTGGATTGTTTGATAAAGCAGCAACTTCTGGCAATGCAGCTAGCTGCGCCAATTCATTTAGCTGCTCTAAACAAGTAGCAAGCTCAGCAGGCTTAGCACTTTGAAAAAGTGCTTCCGCGTAAGGGCGTGCAATCGTGGCTAATTCAGCCATATCAAAGTTCTGCCTTTAGTTGATCAAGCAATGCACCGTGTGTTTTTGCATCAACTTCACGACGCAAAATTTGCTCGGCACCTTTAACAGCCAAAACAGCAACTTCAGCGCGCAACACTTCACGTGCACGAGTTACTTGTTGATCTGCATCTTGCTTAGCTTGAGAAATAATGCGAGCTGCTTCAGCTTGTGCGTTGGCGCGAATTTCTTCAGCGGACATTTGCGCACGTTTTTCTGCTTCTGCAACACGCTGCACACCTTCTTGGCGTGCTTTAGTTAATTCTTGCTCTGCTTCATTGCTTGCTAAAGCGAGTGCTTCTTTACCGCGCTCGGCAGCCGCTAAGCCGTCAGCAATTTTGCTTGAACGTTCATCTAACGCCTTAACTAGCGGTGGCCACACAAAGCGTGCAACAACCCACCATAAGACGAAGAAAACGATCATTTGCGCGAATAGGGTCGCGTTCAGATTCACGATATTCCTTTCAGTATTGTTGAGAACGGTTGGATGACCCGGTGGTCATCCACGCCAAAACAATTACTTAATAACTGCGAGCAGTGGGTTTGCGAAAGCAAACAACATTGCAACACCAACGCCGATCAAAAACGCAGCGTCGATCAAACCAGCCAAAAGGAACATCTTAGTTTGGAGTGGCTCCATCAATTCTGGTTGACGTGCACAAGCTTCGATGTACTTGCCGCCCATCAATGCAATACCTAAACAAGCGCCGATCGCGCCGAGGCCGATGATGATGCCGATAGCGATTGCTGTGAAACCTTGAATGTTTGCGAGAAATTGTTGCATGTTGCTGACTCCTGAAGTTAAAGGGATAAGTTAAAAATAGAAAATCTTAGTGGTGGCTATGCGCTTGCCCGATGTAGACCAAGGTCAGCATCATGAAAATAAAGGCTTGCAACAAAATAACCAAAATGTGGAAGATGGCCCAAGCTGATCCAGCAATAACATGGCCCACCAATCCGAACAGGGATAAATCAAAATTAAACGTCCACACGCTACCTAGCAATGCGATCAATAAGAAAACTAACTCGCCGGCATACATATTGCCAAACAGTCGCATTCCCAAAGAAACACCTTTAGCAAGATATTCGATGATGTTCAAAGCAAGGTTGAATGGTGCCAAGTACCACTTCGCGCCAAACGGAGCAGAGACGAGCTCATGCAAGAAGCCGCCAAAACCTTTTACCTTGAAGCTGTAGAAGAAAACCAAAAGCAAAACAGACATGGACATGCCCATGGTCGCATTTAGATCGGTTGTAGGAACAACCTTATGGTGCGGAACATGAACACCAAAACTTTCGATGAAGTGATTGACGCCTAAGACCCAATCCACTGGAATCAAGTCGAGGGTATTTAAAAGGATGATCCAAAAGAATACGAACAGGGCAAGTGGGGCAATGAAAGAGCGGTCGCCATGAACAATGCTCTTCGATTGTGTCTCAGCCATCTCGACAATCATTTCGATAAAGCACTGGAAGCGGCCTGGTACGCCTGGGGTTGCACGACGCGCTGCAATCAACAAAATGAATACAGTGAGCAAGCCCATGAGGGATGCCCAAAAAATAGTATCTAAATTGATGATGCTGAAATCAATAATGGACGACTGTGGTCCGCCTGAATTGTTGAGGTTTTGTAAGTGCTCAGAAATGTACGCTGTTGGCGTCATTTGCTCGGCTGCCGCGTGGGCTTGGTTTACTTCGCTAGACATCTCTTAACTAGTCCTTTGGTTCAATCTCATTTATTACTCTTAGCGCCACAACCACGCCAGCCATACACACTTAAGGGCAAGTACATAAGTCACCAACAATGGGACCCAAAGCACGCCCGGGATCAAATATGCAACCCCTAAAAACAGCATCAAAGTAACGACGATTTTGATAAATTCGCCCGAAACTAATGCTGCCAAATAATTCCCTGGATTCAATATTTGCGTTTTTTTTGCAAACTCTAGCCTTGTTAAAAACAAGGCTGAAGGCAAGACGCTAATTAAACCACCTAAAAAGGCAGACTTAGTATAAAGGCTTACCCCTGTCGGCTCCCCAAAAATTGACCAAATCACCATGCTGACAACAGTAACAGCAACTTGGGCAGCCAAAATCCTCCAGGGCGACAGTGGGGGGCGTTTAACGGCATTGCTAGCTTGCAACGCAGCCATTTCCTCTTTACTTAAAACCCGATAGACCTCTTCTTCGGGCTCATCCCAGTCATTTGCCTCGGAAAATCGATTTTTTTGAGGAATCAATTTAGCCACGTGAGTTTAATGTGTGCACTGCAATAGGTCAAATGTTTTAGGGCCATTTTTGGTGACTTTTATGCCTCGACGCCCAGCTTTTTCAACAAAGAATCTAGCTCGTCAAATTGACTGAAGCGAATTCTGAGCTCGCCACCTTTGCCCTTGAACTTAAATTCAGCATTTAAGCCTATCAAATCAGCGATTTCTTGGGTTAAACGACGCATATCTGGATCACGGCTCGGTGTACCCCCAGCGGCTTGGATTTTGGCTTTTTTGTCTCCAATCTGCCCCCCCGCAAGCGCTAAGGCAGCAGACATTCTTTCCGCCTCACGAACCGACAAACCTTGGGCGGCAATTCTTTGCGCTAGAGCTACCTGACTTGCTCCAGGCAAAGGCAAGAGTGCACGTGCATGGCCCATATCAATATCACCAGCCAAGAGCATGGCTTGCACCGGCTTTGCCAATTGATTTAAGCGCAATAAATTGGTTACGGCACTACGTGACTTGCCCACCGCTTTTGCCGCCTGCTCATGTGTGAAGCCGAACTCTTCAATTAACCTTGCGAGGCCCTGAGACTCTTCCAGCGGATTCAAATCTTCGCGCTGCATGTTCTCAACCAAAGCCATTGCTGCAGCAGCTTGATCGTTAGCGCCAGAAACTAAAACAGGCACCTCTTTTAAGCCCGCCAAAGTTGCTGCACGGAATCGACGTTCACCCGCAATAATTTCGTATTTGCCTGGAGCAACCAAACGTACTAACAATGGCTGCATGACTCCTTGCTCACGAATACTTTCAGCCAACTCTTGTAATGCGCCTGCTTCCATTTTTTGACGCGGCTGATATTTTCCAGCCTGCAATGCAGTTAATGGCAAGCGATTAATTTCAGCTGTAGTTTCTTTTTGTGCCTTATCACCAAGCAACGCCTCTAAGCCACGACCCAAACCTTTTTTCTTAATTGCAACCATAATATTTTCTTGTTCCTAGTTTTTACATTTGCTTGATGCGCTCAATCATCTCAGCACCAAACTCTAAGTAAGCTTTAGCGCCGCGAGATGACTTATCAAACGCCACCCCAGGAAGCCCGTAGGATGGGGCTTCAGCCAGGCGGACGTTGCGGGGAATAATGCTCTTAAATACTTTGTCGCCAAAGTGCTCAAGCAATTGATCGGAAACTTGTTGCTGCAATGTCATGCGCGCATCAAACATCACACGTAACAATCCAATGATCACCAAGTCAGGATTTAAATTTGCATGCACTTGTTTGATGGTGTTAACCAAATCTGACAATCCTTCCAATGCAAAATATTCACATTGCATTGGTACGATCACGCCGTTCGCTGCGCACAATCCATTGAGTGTTAACAAAGATAGCGCAGGGGGACAATCAATCAAAATAAAATCGTAGTCATTTGCTACGAGTGCAAGCGCATCCTTCAATCGTTGTTCACGAGAATCTAAATCCACCAATTCAATTTCTGCACCAGCTAAATCACGATTTGCTGGCAATACATCGTAGCCAGAACTCTCGCATCGCACTGCGGATTCTTTTACTGATGACAGGCCAATTAATACTTGATATACCGTGCTATTGAGATCCGCTTTTTCAATTCCCGATCCCATCGTGGCATTGCCTTGCGGATCTAAATCCACCAACAAAACACGTTGCTGATGTCCAGCTAAACCAGCGGCCAAATTCACCGCGGTGGTAGTTTTACCAACCCCGCCTTTTTGATTTGCAATACAAAATATTTTGGCCATAATTTTTCTTAAAAATGTCGTGCTTTAAAGGGGTAATTTTCTCACGGGGGATAAGACCAAAAGCCTGCGTTCCACCGCCAAATTCGGAATCTCTAGTGGCTCATCGGCCACCAAACGCCAGTCATCCATACAAACATCTTGCAGCTCTTCATCCGCTCGCTTTGCCTTCATTGCAAACACCAATCCATTGGGCTTAAGAAGGGGAAGAGAAAGCTCTAAAAAATGGGCAAGATTAGTAAACGCCCTAGAAATCACTGCATCAAACTGTCCGGGCTGTGATTTAGCCACCGCTTCGACACGCTCACTCAGAACCTGAATATTCTTTAAGCCCAACTTGCCACGCACATGTTGCAAGAACGCCGTTTTTTTGCGGATAGCCTCAATCAAGGTAACGTGCCACTCGGGCTGCAAGATGGCGATGGGAATTGCCGGCAAGCCACCGCCCGAACCGAGGTCTGCGATTTTGGGGTTTTGTAGATCCAAAAATTGACGCATCATAGGTAAAACTGTAATAGAATCAATAAGATGCAATCTTACTGAGTTTTTTTCACCCTCAATTGCAGTCAAGTTATGGACCTGATTCCAGCGGCTCATTTCCTGCAAAAATAACTCTAAATCTGCAATATTCGCGAGGCTGAGATCAAGACCCAAACCCTCAATCCCCAAAGAAACCAAATCATTGCTCATGGGTTTCTTCTTGGGTGCGGCCTAAACCCTTTTTAAGATGTACTAATAGCAAAGAGAGGGCGGCTGGTGTTACTCCAGAGATCCTGCCAGCTTGGCCCAAAGTACCAGGCTTGTGCAAATTGAGCTTTTGTTGCACCTCTTTAGACAAGCCGAGCACCTGGGTGTAGTCCAAAGACTCGGGCAAGGGGAAGCTCTCGTTATGCTCTTGCCGGGCAATCTCAACCGCTTGCCTATCTATATAGCCTTGATATTTAATAGAAATTTCAACCTGGTCGCTAATTTGCTGCGCCAAACCTAAATCGTCATCCAATGTTCCTGGTGACCAAAGCCCATCCGCCAAACTGGTGACTGCCTCATAAGTGATGCCGGGGCGGCGCAAAAGATCAGCCAAACTACACTCGTGCGATAAATCTTGGCCCAAAAGCTCAGAGACAGCCTTTGCGGATCCATGCTTTGGCCCAATCCAAATATCTTGCAGGCGGGATGTTTCACGTGAAACAGCCTCTTGTTTTCTACAGAATGTATTCCAGCGATAGTCGTCTACCAAACCAAGCTCCCGGCCAATCGTAGTAAGGCGCAAATCTGCATTGTCTTCACGCAGGCTCAAGCGGTATTCGGCACGGCTAGTAAACATGCGATAAGGCTCTTGAACGCCCAAAGTAATCAGGTCGTCCACTAAAACACCAATATAAGACTCACTACGCTTAGGCAGCCAAGGCTCCTTGCCCTGTGCTGCTAAACCAGCATTAATACCGGCGAGCATGCCCTGCGCTGCGGCCTCTTCATAGCCTGTAGTGCCATTAATCTGGCCGGCAAAATACAGGCCGGCAATCGCTTTGGTCTCTAAACTATGGCGTAAATGGCGTGGATCAAAGAAATCGTACTCAATGGCATAGCCAGGGCGCACGATCACGGCAGACTCTAGTCCGCGGATGCTTCTCACCAAATTCCACTGAACATCAAATGGAAGGCTGGTAGAAATACCATTGGGATAAAACTCGTTTGTTGTTAAGCCTTCTGGCTCCAAAAAGATTTGATGGCTATTTCTGGAGGCGAAGCGGTGAATCTTGTCCTCAATAGAAGGGCAATAGCGCGGGCCAACCCCCTCAATAACACCCGTATACATTGGCGAACGATCCAAACCACCCCGAATAATGTCGTGGGTTTGCTCATTCGTATGGGAAATCCAGCAAGGAACCTGCTTTGGGTGTTGCTCAGGTCGGCCCAAATATGAGAAAACGGGCACAGGATCTAAATCCCCGGGCTGCTCTAGCATGACCGAGAAATCAATGGTACGACCATCAATCCGCGGTGGAGTGCCCGTCTTTAATCTTCCCTGGGGAAGCTTCAACTCTTTCAACCTGGCAGACAAAGATGCGGCTGCTGGATCACCAGCTCGACCGCCCGCGTAATTATTTAAGCCTACATGAATCTTGCCATCCAAGAAGGTGCCGGCTGTTAGGACTACCTTTTTGGCCATAAACTTGAGGCCCATCTGTGTAAGGACGCCCTGAACCTCATCACCCTGAACTAGTAGGTCATCTACAGCAGCTTGAAAAAGGGTCAGATTTTGTTGGTTCTCAAGGCGGCGGCGGATTGCCGCTTTATATAAAACCCGATCACCTTGTGCGCGGGTCGCACGAACAGCGGGACCTTTGCTTGAATTCAATATCCGAAACTGAATACCAGCCTCATCGGTAGCAGCCGCCATGGCGCCACCCATAGCGTCAATCTCTTTTACTAAGTGGCCTTTGCCAATCCCACCAATTGAGGGATTACAACTCATGGCGCCTAAATTCTCAATACTGTGGGTAATAAGAAGGGTGTCACATCCCATGCGTGCGGAAGCGAGGGCGGCCTCGGTCCCGGCGTGACCACCACCAACCACAATGACATCGAAGTTCTTTGAATAACGCATGATTTGCCTCAGATAGGGCGATGATCATAGCATTTTGTAGGTTTCACGTGAAACAAACGCTCACTCAAACAACAATAAATATAGTAATTATTTCATAAGCCATTGATTTAATTGAGTTTTTATAAAAATAGATAGGAATGGTTGATGATAAACAACCTCACAGTGCCTACCACCGAGAAGTGGCGGCACATCACGAACGAATGGCGGAAGGCTTTAAATGAGTACGGCGCCGAAGCGCCGCACTAAAAACGAATAAGAAAAAACTAAATCAACTTTTCTTCTTGAAGAGGTGAGTGATTTCGCCAACAACTCCGCGACGGAATGCCAAGACACAGATTACAAAAATGAATCCGGTTGCAATGGTGCTCCAAGAGCCAATGTTAGCCAAATAGTTTTGCAAGCCAACAACAATGCCAGCGCCGACTACCGGGCCAAGGATGGTTCCCATTCCACCAAGCAAAGTCATAAGAACGACCTCGCCAGACATGTGCCAATGAACATCAGTCAATGTTGCTAACTGGAAGACGAGGGTTTTCAAAGAACCGGCAAGACCCGCGAGCGCAGCTGAAATAACAAAAGAGATCAGTTTGAAACGATCAACGTCATAACCCAAAGAAACTGCACGCGGCTCGTTTTCACGAATGGCTTTTAAGACTTGGCCGAAAGGGGAATGCACAGTGCGAACGATTAACGCAAAGCCAAGCAAGAAAACTGCCAGCACAAAGTAATACATGCTGACGTCATCTTTTAGATCAATCAAACCAAATAACATTCCGCGTGGCACACCCTGAATGCCGTCCTCGCCGCCCGTGAAGGGGAGTTGCACTGCCAAGAAGTAAACCATTTGAGAGAGTGCAAGCGTCACCATCGCAAAATAAATACCTTGACGACGAATTGCTAAAGAACCAATCAGAAATCCCAAAATGGCAGAACCCAAAACGCCCAACACAATTCCAAATTCAGGAGATAGGCCAGCCTCTTTACAAAGATAGGCGGTGATGTACGCGGAGGTTCCAAAGAATGCTGCGTGCCCAAAAGAAAGAAGTCCTGTAAAACCCAATAACAAATTAAAGGCGCACGCGAAGAGCGCAAAGCACAACACCTTCATTGCAAAAACTAAATAGATAAAATCTTGAAACGGAAGCAGTAGGGCAATGAAAACCAGAATGCCATAAAGCAGTTTTGTTTTTGAGTTCACTTATTTCTCCCGGCCGAAAAGTCCAGCAGGACGAATGAGCAACACAATTGCCATGATCACAAAAATAACCACGCCAGAAGCTTCTGGATAAAAAACTTTAGTTAAGCCTTCGATCAAACCTAAGGCCAGGCCAGTCAATATGGAGCCCATGATGGAGCCCATGCCGCCAATCACAACAACTGCGAAAACCACAATGATCAGGTTGGAGCCCATCAATGGGTTAACTTGAAAAATCGGTGCGGCTAAAACGCCAGCAAAACCAGCAAGGCCCACGCCATAGGCATAGGCCAAAGAAATCATTAGCGGCACATTGATGCCAAACGCCTGAAGGAGTTTTGGGTTTTCAGTACCAGCACGAAGATAAGCGCCCAGCTTTGTTCGTTCGATCACATACCATGTGGAGAAACACACCACCAAGGAAGCAACGACTACCCACAAACGGTACTTAGGCAAAATAATGCCAATCGACTCCAAGGGGATTGCGCCCTGTAATAACTCAGGAGCTGGATAGCTCTCACCAGAAATGCCATACCAGTGACGGAACATACCCTCAATAATGAGAGCCAAACCAAAAGTTAATAACAAGCCATACAGGTGATCTAGGTGATAAAGGCGCCTAAGCATTGTGCGCTCAAGAATCAAACCAAAGCCCGCCATAACTAAGGGCACCAAAATTAATGCAAACCAATAATTAATAGAAAACTCAGGAAAACCAAACCACTGGCCAACTTGTGTGAGACCAATCCATGCAACAAACGCACCCATTGTGTACTGGGCGCCATGCGAAAAATTGATGATGTTGAGTAGGCCAAAAATAATGGCCAGACCCAAACTCAAAATGGCATAGAAAGAGCCATTAATAAGCCCCACCAAGAGCTGAGCAACCAGCCCTTGTGGGGTAATTCCAAGAAGTTCAAACATACTTAGCTAGAAATAAATTACTTGTTAGTAACCAGCTTGCATCGTGACAATGAAAGTGGTTGCGTTGCCTCAGCAGCTGGAATCACCGCCTTGACGTTGTAATAATCCCATGGGCTCTTAGAGTCAGCGGGCTTCTTCACTTCAAGCAAATACATGTCGTGCTCAAACTTACCATCAGCGCGAATTTTTCCTTTAAACAATCCATCATCAATATTGGTGGACTTCAACGCCTTCATTACCGCTTGAGTATCGTCAGTGCCCGCTTTTTGTACGGCAGTTAAGTACGCAAGAACAGATGAGTAAACGCCAGCTTGAACACTGGTAGGCATACGCTTATGTTGCAAGATGAAGCGCTTAGAGAATGCGCGCGTCTTATCATCTTTATCCCAGTAGAAGCCTTCGGTTAAGTACATACCTTGTGCAGCATTCAAACCCAAAGAGTGAACATCGGAGATAAACATCAGCAAAGGCACTACAGTTTGTTTTTTGTTGATACCAAACTCTGAAGCCTGCTTCACCGAATTAATCGTATCTTGACCAGCATTCGCCAATGCCACAACATCTGCACCACTAGCTTGCGCTTTTAGAAGATATGAAGAGAAATCGCTATTCGGGAATGGGTGCTTACTAGTACCCAATACTTTACCGCCGTTTGCAGTAACAACGTTGGTTGAATCTTTCTCCAGAGCAGCGCCGAAAGCATAGTCAGCCGTAAGGAAGTACCAATTCTTTTTGCCCTGCTTCACAACAGCCTTGGCCGTTCCATTCGAAAGCGCATAGGTATCGTAAGTCCAATGTACGTTATTAGCAGTACATTTTTCGTTGGTAATTGGCAAAGAGGCTGCGCCAGATACCAATGTGATTTTATTTTTTTGTTCTGCCACTTCCATTACAGCGAGGGCAACGTTGGTGGACACCAACTCAACAATCACATCAACGCCATCTTTGTCGTACCACTCACGCGCTTTGTTTGCGGCAATATCTGCTTTGTTTTGATGATCAGCACTAACCAGCTCAATCTTTTTGCCAATAACAGTGCCGTCCTTTGAAAAGTCAGCGATCGCCATTTTTGCCGCGATCACAGCGCCAGGACCAGCCAAGTCAGAGTAGGTTGACGATAGGTCGGTTAATACACCAATCTTGATTACATCACCACTTACTTTAGATGTTTGTGCAAACGCCGGGTTTGAACCAAAAAAGGTTGCCGCCACCAGACATGCGGTAATTTGCTTTAACTTCATTTTTGTCTCCTATAGATAACCACTAAACACCAAGATACTCATTTAATAAACCGGCTTTTTCAGCAAGCTCATTTTGATTAACAACCTCCACCACATTGCCGTGCTCAACCACATAATGACGATCGGCCAAGGGCGCAGCAAAGCGGAAGTTTTGCTCAACCAACACAATCGTGAAACCTTTATTGCGCAAACTTGTCACAACCTCACCCAGCTTTTGAACGATCACTGGCGCCAAACCCTCAGTAATCTCATCTAACAATAAAAGTTTTGCGCCCGTTCTCAGAATGCGTGCCATTGCGAGCATCTGCTGCTCACCACCCGACAACCTGGTACCAGGACTATTGCGTCGCTCATAAAGGTTGGGGAACATCTCGTAAATCTCATCCAAACCCATGCCACCAGGGGCGATCTCTGGCAACAACATGAGATTTTCTTCAGTGCTTAAACTGGCAAAGATGCCGCGTTCTTCCGGGCAGAAGCCAACCCCGAGACGCGCAATTCTGTAAGTTGGCATCGCAATAGTTTGGGCACCATAAATCTCTACTGAGCCCGTTCTTTTGCTGGTTAAACCCAAAATGGTCTTTAAAATAGTGCTACGACCAGCGCCGTTGCGACCCAAAAGAGTAACCACCTCACCATCACGCACAGAAAAGTTGACGCCGTGGAGGATGTGGGACTCACCATACCAAGATTCAAGGTTTTTAACTTCTAAGGCTATATTGCTCATATGTTGTCACCCCCGTGACTACCCATATAAGCCTCGACTACCAGGGGGTTGTTTGAAACCTCTTGATAGGAGCCTTCGGCCAAAACTGAACCACGCTGCAATACCGTAATGCGGTCGGCAATAGATGAAACCACCTTCATATTGTGCTCAACCATCAAAATCGTGCGGCCCTTAGCCACCCGATCAATTAGCTCAGTAACGCGCTCTACGTCTTCATGCCCCATACCTTGTGTGGGCTCATCCAACAACATTAGCTCGGGCTCCATGGCCATAGTGGTGGCAATCTCTAAAGCTCTTTTACGCCCATAGGCCAGATTTAAAGTCTCTTCGTGAGCAAAATCAGCCAAACCAACTTCACATAAGAGTGCCTCAGCGCGTTCATTAAGCACGTTAAGCGAGTCTCCAGACTTCCAAAAATGGAACTCTGTACCCAATCCACGCTGCAGTGCAACACGAACGTTTTCTAAGACGGTTAAATGCGGAAAAACAGCAGAGATTTGAAAGGATCGAACAACACCACGCCGAGCAATTTGTGCCGGTTTTTCTTTGGTGATATCAAAACCATTAAATAGAATTTGGCCACTGCTAGGCTCTAAGAATTTAGTAAGGAGGTTAAAACAAGTTGTCTTGCCCGCCCCATTGGGCCCAATCAAGGCGTGAATAGTCCCACGAGTGACATCTAAATTGACATCACTCACCGCAGAAAAACCTTTAAAAGTTTTTCCAAGGCCAATTGTTTTTAATATTATTTCTTGCAAACTCAGATCCTCATACCCTTCCTTGGGCAAGAGTTTGAGAATACCCTAAGAGGGCACTTACTAATATAGCGATAACCCTAAACACACAAAGTGCGTGTTGTTTAATTTGTGTTGGTATTTTTGAAAAAGTTTTGGATTGCCAATCTTGCCGTCTCGTCCAAAACATCCACGGGAACCCTTTGGGCACCCTGAACAATCATGAGGGCATAGGGCTTCGCAAGCGCCGCAGCTTCTGGGCACAAGTGCAACTCCTCACCAACCGCAGGTGATTGGCTACGCCAATAATTAATGGCAGCCTCTAGATCCTGAATGCTGACAAACAACATTTTTTAAGAACTACTTATCATCAAGCGACAGCATGGTGCCACGACAATTTTTTGCACCACAACGGCACTCGTAGTCTTTTTTCATTTTCTTGCTAATGCGACCCTCAACATCAAGAGAGTAGTCGTAAAAAAGTTCTTCACCCAGTTTGAGATCACGTTTGGCATAAATAAATACCCGGGGCTCACCATCAAAACTATCTTCTCGGGTTTCGCAGCTAGGCTTACAGGAGTGGTTAATCCAACGTGCAGCATTGCCGCCGTACTTGGCATCTATACAACGCCCGTCTTCTAAAGAAAAATAGAAGGTGTGATTTGGGTCCTTGGGATCATGAGGGTGGCGCTTCTCAGCCAGCTTCCAGCTAATACGCTCGCCTTTGTATTCAATAATCGCATCGCCCTTTTTAATTGGCTTTGCCACAAAAACACCCTTCCCATGAATTGGTGAAGACTTCACAACAATACGGGATCGATCAATTTTTGGTACAACTAATTTTTTCTTACTCATTAGTCTTACACATCCAAATTGCGGGCGATTAAGGCGTTCTTCTCAATAAATGCGCGGCGCGGCTCAACCTCATCACCCATCAAGGTGGTGAAAACTTGATCAGCAGCAATAGCATCCTCAATTTTGACTTGAAGCAAGGTGCGAGAACCAGCATCCATCGTGGTTTCCCACAACTGTGATGGGTTCATCTCGCCAAGACCCTTATAACGCTGGCGGCTAAGTACGCGCTCTGCCTCAGAAAGCAACCAAGCAAAGGCCGCCCTGAAATCTTGAATGGCTTGTTCTTTTTGATTTTTATCTGGATCACCGCGACGTACTTTTGAGCCAGGCAACACTTTTCCAGATAAAACCGCAGCTGCATTTGCCAAGCTTTGGTAGTCATCACCATGAACAAAGTCAGAATTAATTGCAGATAACTTCAAATTGCCATGTATGCGGCGAGAGAGTAGCAACTTGAATCGATCAGTGCGCTCTTCCTTTTGCACAATAATTTCTGGTGGCAAGGCTAGAGGATTTAAAGAATCGGCAAGAGCAATGCGTAAGCGACCAGCGGACTCTTGAGCAGATTGTTCGGTATCTAAGTTCAATTGAGTGCCAGAAGCAATTGCACGCAAGGCGTCTTCATCAATGGTGCGCGAGAGGCGATCAACAATAGATTGAATAACCTGGTAATGCTTTGCCAACTCACCCAATGCCGCACCCTCAATAATTTCACCAGCAGGGGTTTGAAGTGATGCCGACTCTAGGGCAATCTTTAAAAGTAGTTGGTTTAGTTCAGCATCATCTTTAATGTACTGCTCATTCTTACCAAACTTCACCTTATACAAAGGGGGTTGAGCAATATAGATGTGGCCGCGCTCAATTAACTCAGGCATCTGTCTATAGAAGAAGGTGAGTAAGAGTGTGCGGATGTGACTACCGTCAACGTCCGCGTCGGTCATGATGATGATGCGGTGATAACGTAATTTATCGGCTTTATATTCTTCAGCCCCAATACCTGTACCAAGCACAGTAATTAATGTAACAACCTCTTGGCTAGCCAGCATTTTGTCAAAGCGGGCCTTCTCCACGTTTAAGATTTTTCCCTTAAGTGGAAGAATTGCCTGGAAACGGCGATCACGCCCCTGTTTTGCAGAGCCTCCCGCGGAGTCTCCCTCGACAATAAACAATTCAGATTTGGTTGGATCTTTTTCTTGGCAGTCTGCCAGTTTTCCAGGAAGGCCTAAGCCGTCCAGGACACCTTTACGACGAGTCATATCACGCGCTTTGCGTGCAGCCTCGCGGGCACGAGCGGCATCTACAATTTTCCCGCAAAGGATTTTTGCATCAGCAGGACGCTCTTGAAGGTAGGCGCTCAAAGCCTCAGCAACAATTTCTTCTACTGGCCCACGAACCTCACTGGAAACCAATTTATCTTTTGTTTGACTTGAAAACTTCGGCTCTGGCACCTTAACCGATAGCACACAGGCAAGGCCTTCGCGCATATCATCACCAGAGATTTCTACTTTTGCCTTCTTGGCGACTTCATGTTCATCAATATATTTATTAATGACGCGTGTCATTGCTGCGCGTAAGCCGGTGAGATGGGTTCCGCCATCTCGTTGAGGAATGTTGTTAGTAAAACAAAGTACTTGCTCACTAAAACTATCATTCCACTGCATAGAAACTTCAGCGGTAATATTGCCACCTAAGTCTGACGGGCGAATACCTTCAGCATAAAAAATATTAGGGTGCAAAACATTTTTTGTTTGGTTGATGTATTCAACAAAGCCTTTTACACCACCAGAGAAAGCAAAATCCTCTTCTTGACCGGAGCGCTGATCAATTAATTTAATATGAACGCCATTATTTAGGAATGAAAGCTCACGAATACGCTTCACAAGAATTTCATAATGAAACTCTACATTTCCAAAAATATCTTCGTCCGCTAAAAAGTGAACTTCAGTTCCAGTTAGGGTTGTATCGCCAGTAATGGTAATTGGTGATGTATCAACACCATTTTCTTTTTGGATGTTGCGATTCTGAACCACGCCACGAGCAAACTCCATGTAATGGGCTTTGCCATCACGACGAATGGTGAGTCTCAACCATTTTGAAAGTGCGTTTACACAACTAACACCGACTCCGTGTAAGCCACCAGAAACTTTATAACTATTTTGGTCAAACTTACCACCAGCATGCAACTCAGTCATCACGATCTCAGCCGCACTTCTTTTTGGCTCATGCTTGTCGTCGTACTTAATGCCTGTTGGAACGCCACGACCGTTATCAACAATTGAGATGGAGTTATCAGTTTGAATGACAACAGTAATCTCAGAGCAATAACCTGCTAATGCCTCATCAATAGAGTTATCTAAAACCTCGAAAACTAAGTGGTGCAGACCTGTGCCATCGGAGGTGTCTCCGATGTACATACCCGGGCGCTTACGAACTGCCTCAAGACCTTCTAGGATTTGGATCGATGATGCACCGTACTGCTCTACTACTTTTTTTTCTTCAGTCATTTTTTTCTAAATTAAATACGCATTGGCATCACAACATACTTGAAGTCTTCTGAACCAGGAAGAGTAATCACCGCGCTGCTATTGGCATCACCCAAACTAATTTGAATTTTTTCATTCTTCAAGTTTGATAAAACATCTAACAAATAACTTACATTGAAGCCAATCTCAACAACATCACTACTATATTCAGTTTCAATCTCTTCTTGAGCCTCTTCTTGCTCAGCATTAGTTGATTGAACGGTGATTCGATTTGGTGATAAAGAAAAGCGTACACCTTTAAATTTATCGGTTGTCAAAATTGCAGCGCGTTGTAGAGCTGATTGCAAAACATCACGCCCAACTACTAATGAATTTTTATGACCTTTTGGAATGACTCTCTGAAAATCGGGGAACTTACCCTCTACCAATTTTGAAATTAATTCGATGTCTCCGAAAGTAAATTTCACTTGGTTTGATGTGAGACTCATCTCCAACATCTCATCTGAATCCTCAAGAAGATGTTGGCACTCGAGAATAGTTTTACGGGGAATGATGATTTCCTGTCTTTGCCCGGAACCCACTGGAGCCTCAGCCAACTCAACCTGAGAATAGGCTAAACGATGACCATCGGTAGCTACGGCAATTACCTGCTTACCTTCAACAACCAACAACATGCCATTGAGGTAGTAGCGAATATCTTGTTGTGCCATTGCAAAGTGAACCTGACTAACCAGTTGACGAAAACTCTTTTGAGTCATCTTCCAGCTTGCAGTTACCTCACCAACGCTTTGCATTACAGGGAATTCCGCCGCAGATAAAGTTTGCAAAGAAAAGCGGCTCTTACCACTCTGAACAACCATCTTGTTGTCTTTAAGGTTTAATGCCACCGGCCCCTCTGGAAGCGCACGCAGGATATCAAGCAACTTTCTAGCGGCAACTGTAGTTGTTACATCTTCAGCACCAACACCAAAGCTAGCGTTAGTTGTAATTTGAATTTCTATATCCGTTGATATAAAAGAAACTTTGTCACCCTGCTTCTTAAACAATAAATTTGCCAAGATAGGTAAGGTATGTCTACGTTCAACAATGCCACTAACAACCTGAAGAGGTTTTAACAAACTGTCACGTGAGGTGTTTACTAGTTGCATTGCTTTTAAATCCTTGTATATATCTTATTAGTAGTAGTAATAAGGCTCGTTATTTCGGTGGATAACTCAAAAACCGTATATAAAACAACCCATTAAAACCAAAAAAACCTGTGGAAAACTTTTGTATAAACACTGCATAAATATTGGATAACTTTTAATCAACACCCTATTTTTGCATGAAGCGCGAGCTTTCCACAATTTATCCACATGTTGTCCCCAAACTTATCCATTGATCTATCCACAACCTTATCCACAGGCTAAAACCTATGACTTTAGGGTTTGCTCGATAACGTGGATTTCGTGATTGAGTTGCCCATCATGGGAGCGCTCTTCACCAATCTTTCGAACGGCATGTAAAACGGTGGTGTGATCTCGGCCACCAAATAACTCCCCAATCTCTGGGAGGCTTTTCTGGGTAAGCTCTTTAGCCATAAACATCGCAATTTGGCGTGGGCGAGCAATGTTTGCCGGACGTTTTTTGGAGTACATGTCCGCAACTTTGATGCTGTAAAAATCTGCCACCGCCTTTTGGATGTTTTCAACCGAAATTTGACGATTTTGTATTGAGAGTAAGTCTTTTAAGGCTACACGGGCCACATCAATTGTGACCTCTTTGCCATGAAAGCGGACAAAGGCCAAAATCTTCCTTAAAGCGCCCTCTAACTCACGCACGTTAGATCTAAGGTGTTTTGCTACGAAGAAGGCCACATCCTCACTCATGGGGATGCCCTCACTTAAAGCTTTCTTCATCAAAATCGCCACCCGCATCTCAAGTTCCGGGGGTTCAATAGCAACGGTTAGACCCGAATCAAAGCGGGAAATGAGGCGATCATCTATCCCAGCCATTTCTTTTGGGTAGGTATCACTTGTGATGATAACTTGGGCTTTATTGCTGAGGAGCGCCTCAAACGCATAGAAAAACTCCTCTTGTGTCCGCGATTTGCCACTAAAAAACTGAATATCATCAATTAATAGCAGGTCCAATGAGTGGTAGTAGCGCTTAAAGCGATCAAAAGCCTTTTGTTGGTAAGCCCTAACCACGTCGGAGACATACTGCTCGGCGTGGATATATCGAATCCGGGCATTAGGCTTCTCTTTTAAAAGATGGTTCCCAATTGCGTGTATTAAATGGGTTTTACCTAACCCCACCCCACCATACAAAAACATGGGGTTATAAGAGGTGCCTGGGTTGTGGGCAACCTGAATTGAGGCGGCCCTAGCCAATTGATTGGCCTTACCGGTTACAAAAGTCTCAAAAGTAAGGTTGGGGTTTAATTTGGAGTGATCTTCAATTTCAAAGGCCTGCTCCTCTGTAGAGGCGCTATCTGAGCTAATTGCGGGCTCTTGAGGCTCAAACTTTTCTTGGGGGGAACCGGCCGGCATTGTCTGGCTGCTTGATCCCTCAATATTAAGAACGAAGCTTAAGGTAATTGGATGGCCAAAATACTGGTCAGCCATCTCTTGAAAGCGGTCAGAAAAAGTCTTTTTTATCCAGTCAAGCTTGAATCTGTTTGGGGCTCCCAAGATGAGTGATTGCTCACTTTCATCATAAGAAACCAAGCTTAATGGGGCAATCCAAGTTTTAAATTGTTGGGGGGAGAGCTCGCGAGCAAGCGCGCCTAGGGCGCCATCCCAAAACCCCAGTGGGCTAAGTGAATTCAATGTGGGTGGATTCTGTAAGTTACTCATATTTTTGGAGGATCCATTGTAGCGATCCCATAAAGTTATCCACAAGCCAGAAAAACGTGGAAAACCTGTGGATAACTTGTGTATAAAAGCTAAAAACACATATAAATCAATAACTTAATAAAAACAGCAGAATAAAATAGAGAAAAATACCTATATATTCTTACGCGACGGTTGACCTTTTGCTGCGCAACAAGGAAAATACGGGGTTTTGCAGGATGAATCATGAAAAGAACATACCAACCCTCAGTAACACGTCGTAAACGCACTCACGGATTCCGTATTCGTATGAAAACTAAGAGTGGACGCGCAGTATTGAACGCACGCCGCGCTAAAGGCCGCAAACGTTTAGCTGTTTAATTTAGCAGTTGAATAGCGGCAGGATTTCTGAGTTACTAAAAACACGCCCCAAAACAAGTTTGTATTGGGGTTTGTATTTGGCATCTCCGGATCAAGGCGTTAAACCAGACTTAGGCGTTGCGGTCGCCAAAAAATTAGCTAAGCGTGCAGTAGATCGCAACCAATTAAAGCGCATGATCCGTGAATTGATTAGAGGCGCTCAAGCTACACACCTCAACAGTGATGTTGTGGTGAAGTTGAAAAAGCCAATTGGTCGTGAGACGCGCGGCAGACTCAGAAACAAAGAAAAAGAAACTCTGCGCACCCAAATTGCAGGGTTGATTTAACGTGAGCCCATTAAACAAAGTGGCCGTTAAGGTTGTGAGGGCCTATCAAATAGCACTCAGCCCCTTTATTGGCATGCATTGTAAGTTTGTGCCTTCTTGCTCTCAGTACGCGTGCGATTGTTTTGCAAATTACGGATTTTTAAAAAGCTTTCGGCTAATGGTGTGGCGTGTTTTGCGTTGCAACCCATGGTCACAAGGGGGATATGACCCCGCAGTAAAACCAACACCTCATCATCATTAAGTGAATGCAAATGGACTTTAAAAAAACAATTCTTTGGGCAGTCTTCTCAATGTCGGGCCTGATGTTGTACAACAACTGGCAGGTTCACGAAGGGAAGCCATCGATGTTTGGTGGAAACCCTGCAAGCACTGCTGTTGTGGCTGAAAAAGCTCAAGCAAGTAAAGTAGATATTCCATCCCCAGCACAAAATCCAAGCATTCCAGCGCCGAATCAAGCGCCGGCTATTGTTGCTGGTGCAATCGAAACATCAGAAAAGTTTGTATTACAAAATGATGTGTTGATTTTAGAAATCAGCGCTAATGGCGCCAACATCATTGATGCGAAATTACCCAAGCAGCTGACGGCAGAAAAGAAGCCGGTTGAACTATTTCAATACGCACCAAACCATAAATATTTTGCACGCTCCGGCTTAATTGCTTTGGGTAATACAGATCTACCGAATCACACCAGCACCTTTAAATTGGTTCAGTCTGGAAAAGATGGATCTGGAAAACCTTTTATTGTTCTGGCTAGTGAGCGCAATGGCGTAAAACTAGAGAAGACATTTATCTTAAGCCCAGGCAGTTATATCATTGATGTTGGGCACCGCGTTACACAAAGTAATGCAAATGCGGCACCCTTGGTTCTGTACACAGAGATTGTGCGCGATGCTTCTCAAGAGCAAAAAATTGGACCTTTTGATGGCGCATTCTCAGCAAGCACCTTTACTGGTCCAGCTGCATACACCGAAAAAGAAAAATTCAATAAGCTGGAGTTCACGGCTATTGATAAAAACAAAATTACTATTCCTACGCAAGTGCCCGCTGGAGATCCTGCATGGATTGCTATGGTTCAACACTACTTTGCCAGCGCCTGGATTCCTGGCGACAAGACAGCGCGTGACATTTATGCGGGAAGAATTGATAACAACCTTTATCGCATTGGTATGCAAACTCCTTTGGGTGTAGTTGCGCCAGGAACAACTGTTGTTGAAAAAGCAAGGTTGTTTGTTGGCCCACAAGAGGAAAGTGTTTTAGAAACGATTGCTCCAGGGTTTGCTTTGTTGAAAGACTATGGCTACCTCACCATTCTTGCTAAACCTATTTTCTGGTTGCTAGAAAATATTCACGCTTATGTTGGTAACTGGGGTTGGTCAATCATCTTGCTGACCATCTTGATTAAGTTGGTGTTCTTCCCTCTGTCTGCTGCTAGCTATAAGTCAATGGCACGTATGAAAGAAGTTCAACCGCGCTTGCTTGCTATGAAAGAGCAGTACAAGGGTGAGCCACAAAAACTCAATCAAGCCATGATGGAGATGTATCGCAAGGAAAAAATTAATCCTTTGGGCGGCTGCTTACCTGTGGTCATTCAGATCCCGGTATTTATTTCTTTGTACTGGGTTCTACTGTCTTCAGTAGAAATGCGCAATGCACCATGGGTTGGTTGGATTCATGATCTATCAGTTCCGGACCCATATTACATTTTGCCAATCATCATGGCAGCCTCTATGTTTGTGCAAACCAAACTAAACCCAACACCACCAGATCCAGTTCAAGCAAAGGTGATGATGTATATGCCGCTAGTGTTCTCGGTAATGTTCTTCTTCTTCCCTGCGGGCTTGGTTCTGTACTGGGTAGTTAACAACTTGCTATCGATTGCTCAACAATGGCAGATCAATCAAATGTTTGGAAAGAAGCCGGCTAAATAAATTTTTAGCTGCCTAAGGATGAATAAGGGGTGCCCGCAATGATGACTCGAAAGTTGCCCATCATTGCGGTTGCCACCGCACCAGGAAAAGCCGGTGTTGGCGTCATTCGTATAAGCGGAGCTCAGCTCTTGCCGTTGTCAGAAGCTTTATTTCAGAAGGCGCTCTCACCCCGTCAGGCCAACCTGCTCACACTTCATGATGCCCGGGGTGAGTCTATTGACCAACTCATTGCCATTTATTTTGCTGCCCCCGCCTCCTTTACTGGTGAGGACGTCTTAGAGCTGCAATGCCATGGCGGACCACAACTTTTAGAGTTGGTCATGAAGCGCTGTCTTGAGCTGGGAAAAGATCAAGGCCTGGTAATTGCGGAACCTGGCGAATTTTCCTTACGTGCTTATCTCAACAACAAAATCGATTTAGCCCAAGCAGAGGCTATCGCAGATTTAATTGACGCCCAAAGTGAAGCGGCTGTTCGAGGTGCTGCGCGCTCATTGCAAGGAGCTTTTTCAAACGACATTAATAGTTTGATCGAAGAAATTACCCAATTACGCATTTTGGTTGAATCCACTCTAGACTTTCCTGAAGAGGAGATTGAGTTTTTAGAGAATGCCCAGGCTCGTGAGCGCCTTAGTGCGGTGATGGAAAAGTTGCATGCGCTTCGTGAGGGCGCAAAGCAAGGAAAAATTTTGCGTGATGGCATCCAGTTGGTTTTGGCTGGCGCACCTAATGTTGGAAAAAGCTCTCTTCTGAATCGCCTGGCCGGCGAGGAGGTGGCCATTGTGACGCCTATAGCTGGAACTACAAGAGATCGGGTTAAGGAGAGCATCACTATTAATGGGGTGCCCATGCACATCATTGATACCGCAGGTTTGCGAGAAACCGGTGACCTTGTTGAGGCAAAAGGCATTGAAAGGTCTTGGGAGGCTATTCGAGCTGCCGATCTGGTTATATTTCTGCAAGACCCAAGTTCTGCGGATAAAAACAATAACGCCGAAGCCTCAGAGTTAAAAGCTCAAATATTGCAAGCGCTCCCACCGAAGTGCCCAGTTTTAGAGGTTCGCAATAAATCAGACTTATTGAGTAAATCTGCGTTAAATCAGGATGGAAACCCCTGCTTGCTAATTTCAGCGAAGACGGGTGACGGAATCGAGGCGCTAAAACAGAAAATATTAGAGTCTGTGGGTTGGGGAGGCACGCAGGAGGGTGCAATTGTGGCCCGTAGACGGCATTTGGATTGTCTAGATAGGGCTGCTAGTCATTTGGATAAATCTCAGCAATTCGCAGCAGATGGCAACATATCACTGGAGTTGTTTGCAGAAGAGCTCCGTTTAGCGCAAGATCAGCTTGGGCACATTACTGGAAAACTGCTCCCAGACGACCTTTTGGGCAAGATTTTTAGCCAATTTTGTATTGGCAAGTAAAGGGTTTGCTCTTGGTGGGCCAGGCCCTAAAAATATGGCCAAAATGTTAAAATAGTGCGATCAAAAATATTACATTTCATAGGACTCTCATGACTATCAATACCAATGCACCTGAGTACGTAAAAAATCAAAAACTGATTCAATGGGTTGCAGATATAGCCGCCTTAACTAAACCAGACAAAATCCGTTGGTGTGATGGTTCTCAGGCTGAGTACGATGAATTTTGTGAACTGCTGGTAAATGCAGGTGTATTCAAGCGTCTCAACCCAGCTAAACGCAAAAACGCGTTCTTAGCATTATCAGATCCGGATGACGTGGCTCGTGTTGAAGACCGTACCTTTATTTGCTCTGCAAAAAAAGAAGACGCAGGCCCAACGAATAACTGGGTAGAGCCAAGCGAAATGCGCGCCACTCTACAGCCATTGTTTGATGGTTGCATGCGCGGCAGAACAATGTACGTAGTGCCATTCTCAATGGGCCCAATTGGTTCTCCAATCGCTCATATTGGTGTTGAGCTTTCCGATAGTCCATATGTAGCAATTAATATGCGCTTGATGACTCGCATGGGCAAGGCAGTGATTGATCAGCTGGGTGCAACTGGCGAATTCGTTCCTTGTATTCACACTGTTGGTAAGCCATTGGCTGCAGGTGAAAAAGATGTTGCTTGGCCTAACAACAAAAACAAGTACATCGTTCATTACCCAGAAACTCGCGAGATTTGGTCTTTTGGATCTGGTTACGGCGGCAATGCATTGCTGGGTAAAAAATGTTTTGCTTTGCGTATCGCATCCAATATGGGGCGCGATCAAGGTTGGTTGGCCGAGCACATGTTGATCTTGGGCGTGACTTCACCTGAAGGTAAGAAATACCATATCGCTGCTGCTTTCCCTTCTGCCTGCGGAAAAACCAACTTCTCTATGATGATTCCTCCAAAAGGCTTCGAAGGTTGGAAGGTCACTACAGTTGGTGATGACATTGCATGGATCAAGCCACGCAAAGACCCCGTTACAGGTAAGACACGTTTGTTTGCGATTAATCCAGAGTCTGGTTACTTTGGTGTTGCTCCAGGAACAAATCGCCAAACCAATCCAAACTGTCTCGATTCATTAAACCAAGACGTGATCTTTACAAACGTTGGTTTAACCGATGATGGTGATGTTTGGTGGGAAGGCTTAACTGACACGCCTCCAGCACATTTAATTGATTGGCAAGGCAAGGACTGGACTCCTGCTGATGGCGCTGCTGGTCGCAAAGCTGCGCACCCAAATTCACGCTTCACTGTAGCTGCTACTAATAACCCTGCAGTTGATCCTAATTGGGATAATCCTGAGGGCGTAGCGATTGATGCATTCTTGTTTGGCGGTCGTCGCTCAAACACGGTTCCATTGGTAAGCGAAGCACGTGACTGGGTAGAGGGTGTTTACATGGCCGCAACAATGGGCTCTGAAACTACTGCCGCTATTACTGGTCAAGTCGGTGTTGTTCGTCGCGATCCTTTTGCGATGATTGCATTTGCTGGCTACAACATGAGCGATTACTTCCAACATTGGTTAAACATCGGTAGCAAGCTTGCTGCTGAAGGCGCTGTGTTGCCAAAGATCTATTGTGTGAACTGGTTCCGCAAAGATGAAAATGGCAAGTTTGTATGGCCTGGTTTCGGTGAAAACATGCGCGTACTTTCTTGGATTTTGGGCCGCGCCGAAGGCACAGCAAAAGGCAAAGAAACTGTATTTGGTATTTGCCCAGAGCACGCAGATATGCATTGGAATGGTCTCGATTACTCAGTAGATAAGTTTGAAAAAGCCATTACTGTTGGTGTTGATGATTGGAAGAGCGAGCTCAAACTTCATTCAGAGTTGTTTGAGCATTTAGGTGAGCGCTTACCTAAAGAGTTGATCGAAGCTCGTAGCAAAATTGAGAAGCGCTTAAACGCCTAGGCATCCCCTAGAAATTTAAGAAGCCTTTTTAAAAACATCTTTATTTAATGACCTCACCCCAACACCATGACATCGTGGTGATTGGGGCAGGCATTGCAGGATCAAGCATTGCTAGTGAGCTGCTTGAGCGCGGTCAAGCGGTATGCATTGTTGACTCAGCCTCTCACCCTGCTTCAGCATGTTCTAGTCACGCTTACGCTATTGCTCACCCACATGTTGGTCGTGGCGCCCCCCGTTTATTACGCTTAACTCGAATTGCCTTTCTGATGGCCGAAGCTCGCTGGGGCAAGGTCTGGAACCAGCATGGCATCTTTCAACCAAATAAAAAAGACAAAGTTTTTAATCGTGATGAAGTTGCAAACTACCTGCAGTCACTCGATCTCGATGAAGGTATGGCACAAGCACTTGATGCAGATGATGCAATGCAGGCTTGCGGAATTTTTCAAGATGGAATTTGGCTTCCACGGGGCGCATCATTAAATTTGTTTGAAGCAACGCAAGATGCGTTAGCCCCCCACCCAAAGCTGACTTGCTGCTGGAATACTTCTGTTGCCCGACTAGAGAAAGTTGATGCCGGCTGGCAGTTAATTGACCCTCAAGATAAGTTCATTATGACTGCTGGAAAAGTCATTATTGCGGCAGCGCTCGAAACGAAAAAGTTAGCCGCAAGCATCGATGTACGACTTCCCTTGAGGCCGGTGCGCGGACAGCTGAGTATTTTTTCCATTGATGAAAATAGTTCGTGGGCACCAAAACTACCTCGCACCGCTATATCGGGCGATGGCTATTGTTTGCCGGCGAAGAAGTTACCCGATGGAAGTTATCAATGGGTAGTGGGCTCTAGTTTTGATGAGGGAGAGTCTGATCTTCAGGATTGGGATGCAAGTGATGACTTTAATCGTGAGCAGGCAAGGGGCCTGTTGAATTGCGTAGAGGATGATCTTGCCCAACTTCAAAAGTCGGGGAGCTTTGTAGGTGTTCGTTGCGTTGCTGGCGATCGTTTACCGATTATTGGCGCGCTTACTCAACGCCCAGGGATATTTTTAGCAACAGCCCTGGGGTCGAGAGGTGCACTTTGGTCGGCTTTAGCGGCCAAACTCATTACTGCTCAAGTGCTTGCGGATGACTTTGCTTTGCTGGCTCGCTTAGGTTTTGCTGCAGACTTGGTAGCTGCGCTGGCGCCCGCCCGCTTCTTCGCTGGCGCTTTAGCGGCGGCACCCGCTTTAGGTGCTTTTGCTTCAAACTCAAAACCAATTTTGCCATCCTCGCCTAAAGCAAGATAAGCCTTAAAGCCACGGCCAGTACGGTTGGATTTGAAATTGGTTAGCAAATCTGTTTTGCCTTCGGTAAGCAATTTTTGAACTTGCTCAGCAGAAATTTCTTGTTGCAAAACAACCTTACCGGTTTTGAAATCACAAGACTTATCTGGCCCAGTATTTCTTTCGCACAAGTAGCGCATACCATCTTCATACACCGCGCCAGAACATTTTGGACAAACGCCCAAGGCTTGACGGCCAGTGAAGTCGATCGCCTCGGATTCATCTTCTTGAGTGTTGCCAAAGTCAAATTCAAGCTTAAAGCCTGCGTTTGGATAGTCCTTATCGTCTTCAGGAATTTCGCTTAATTTAATAATTGCTGCAAATGGCCTACCCATTTTGCTGCGGAAACCCTGTAATGGTCCAATAGTTTTCTCGCGTAGCAACTCTTCTACTTCGGGATATTCAAATGCACGACCACCCGGGGTTTTGCTAATCGTAAAACCGCATTTCTCACAAGCAAAGCGGCGATAGTTTTCTTTAACCGCGCCTTTACAGTGTGGGCATGGCGTAGACATAGTGGCATAGTCACCAGGAATCGTATCGCTGTCATATTCTTTTGCGCGCTTGACGATGCGTTGGGTCATCTGGGCAATTTCTTGCATGAAGGAGTCGCGATTCATCTCGCCACGCTCAATTAAGGAAAGTTTGTTTTCCCAGCTACCGGTGAGATCGGGCCTGGTTAATTCTTCAACATCTAAGCCACGCAAAAGCGTCATCAGTTGAAATGCTTTAGCGGTAGGTATCAGTTCACGCGCTTCGCGAACAATATACTTTTCTGCTAGCAGCCCCTCAATAATGGCTGCACGTGTTGCAGGTGTGCCCAGACCCTTTTCGGCCATGGCTTCGCGCATGTCATCATCATCTACCCACTTACCAGCGCTTTCCATTGCTGATAACAAAGTTGCCTCGGTGTAGCGAGCTGGCGGCTTGGTTTTTAAGGGAATGGCGGCGATGGATTCAGTTTGAACAGTTTCACCTTCTTGGACTGCTACTAACTCGTCATCTGCTTGATTGGATCTGCCATATACCGTTAGCCAACCTGGTGTAACCAGTACGCGACCTTCAGTTTTAAAGTGGTGTCCTGATGCTTCGGTGATGCGAGTGGTTACGCGGAATTCAGCAGCGGGATAAAACACTGCCAAGAAGCGACGCACAACCAAGTCATACAGCTTTTGCTCAGGCTCACTCAGGCTCTTTGGAGACTCTAAGGTGGGGATGATTGCAAAGTGATCAGATATCTTTGAGTTGTCAAAAATACGTTTGTTTGGTTTGATCCAGCCATACCCAGCCTTAGATTTTGGATCCTTAGGATCGCCCTGCAAAATTTGTTTGGCGAAAGCGCGATATTCTTGTGAATGTTCAGCCAAATTTTCCATGGTCTGCTTCACGGTATCTAGATAATCTTCAGGCAATGCTTTTGCATCGGTACGCGGATAAGTAAGTACCTTATGACGCTCGTAAAGCGCCTGTGCCAAACCCAAAGTATTTTTAGCAGAAAAGCCAAAGCGTGCATTGGCTTCGCGTTGCAAGCTTGTTAAGTCAAATAGTTGTGGCGCTAGCTGAGTGGCTGGTTTTGCCTCCTCTTTAACGCTCGCCTTTTTGCCGCGACAGGCTGCAACAATGCTTTGTGCTGCTGCTTCGCTCCACAGGCGATTCTCGCGAGCATCTGGAGCGGCCGCATCTTTCTTAAACTTCGGATCAAACCAACGGCCTTCATACACGCCGGCTGCAGCAATAAACTCAGCCTTCACCTCCCAATAATCTTTGGAGATAAATTTACGGATGAGCTCTTCGCGCTCCACCACAATTGATAACGTCGGCGTTTGTACTCGACCAACCGTTGTTAGAAAGAATCCACCACTCTTACTGTTGAACGCAGTCATGGCGCGAGTACCGTTGATTCCCACGAGCCAATCTGCTTCAGAGCGGCAACGCGCTGCATCTGCTAGCGGCTGCATATCGCTATCGCTACGCAGTGAAGCAAAGCCATCACGAATGGCTGCTGGTGTCATTGACTGCAACCAAAGTCGCTTGATTGCTTGAGGTGCTTTTGCGTGCTGCGCAATCAGACGGAAGATCAACTCACCTTCGCGTCCCGCATCACATGCATTAATGAGTTCATTGATATCTTTACGCTTAATGAGCTTTTGCAATACCTTCAGCCGCGATTCGGTTTTAGCGATTGGGCGCAAATCAAAATAGGGTGGCACAACCGGAAGATTTGCAAATGACCACTTGCCGCGTTTGACATCAAATTCTTCGGGGGCGGCAATTTCTAGTAGATGGCCAACCGCGGAAGAGATAACAAAGTCATCGCTTTCGAAATAGTCCTCATATTTAGTGAAGCCACCCAAAGCCTTGGCAATGTCATTGGCAACAGAAGGTTTCTCCGCAATGATCAGCGCCTTAGGATGATCTACGGTTGAGGTCTTTGAGCTGCTTTTTTTGGTAGTTGCTTTAGTTGCCACGCGCTTTTGCCTAAATTTGAGCTAGAAATGATGTTTTTAATGGGTGGAAACGGGCGACCAATTTAAACCAGATCCTGGGTAAACCCACCGCACCCCTCTTTTTTATTATTAACCGATAAATTAATAAAAGTCCAAAACCTGCATTTTTTGGGACCAACCCAAGGGTCTTATAAAGGGCTAATTTAGTCGAAATAAGCTTTTAAAGCACTTTAAATGAGGTTTTTTGGTGTTTTGGCAACTCCTCAAGAATATCTTTTGGAGATTGCACCAGCTTGGCGCCTTGCTGCAGGAGTTGGTGGCAGCCCCTAGAAAGGGGGTGATGTATTGATCCGGGAATCGCAAAAATCTCCCTGCCAAGCTCACACCCCAGCCTGGCAGTAATTAGCGAGCCAGAGCGCTCAGCAGCCTCAATTACCAGGATTCCTAGGGCTAGGGCTGCAATGAGGCGGTTCCGGCGCGGGAAGTGCCAAGGTTTTGGACCCAATCCTGGGGCCAACTCAGAGACCAAGAGCCCGACACCTGCAATAGCCTTGGCTAATCGAAGATGCTCTTTTGGATACACAATATCCAGCCCCGTTCCGCATACTGCTAGGGTTGGATTATCTTGATTTGGCCCAAGTGCGCCTAGATGGGCGGCACCATCAATCCCTTTGGCTAGGCCAGAAATGATGAGATACCCCTGCGCAGATAGGGCCTGTGCAAAATAGTGAGCGTTTTTGATTCCTTCTGGGCTGGCGGCGCGCGATCCAACAATGGCAATCATGGGCAAATTCAGCAGGCTAATGTCCCCATATATATAGAGCGAATGAGGCGGGTCGCATAAATCTAGCAAGCGAACTGGGTAGCCAGGGGTGTCCCGGTGTATTTGAATGATATGAGGGCTTTTGGGAATGTGCATAAGGCAATTTTCAGCATAGGGCGAGAGAGAACTATCGGGACAGTCTGATTACTCTGTTGGATAATTCCCATATGGCTTTATTAACCGTCCTTTGCTATCCAGATCCACGCCTACACAAGGTTGCAAAACCCGTGGCGCAGGTAGACTCACGCATCAAAAAAATTGTGGCCGATATGGCCGAGACAATGTACGAAGCACCTGGCGTTGGTTTGGCTGCAACTCAGGTGGATATTCATGAGCGAATTGTGGTGATTGATGTTTCAGATAATCAAGATGAATTAATGGTGTTCATCAACCCAGAATTAGTTTGGGCAAGCCCAGAAATAAAATCATGGCGTGAAGGCTGTCTCTCTGTGCCCGAGTATTACGATGAAGTAGACCGCCCAGCAGTTGTGCGAGTGAAGGCGCTTGATATTAACGGTAAAGAATTTGAGGTAGAGGCAGATGGTTTGTTATCAGTCTGCTTGCAACATGAGATGGATCACTTACAAGGAAAAGTATTTGTTGAGTATCTCTCGATGTTGAAGCGCAACCGCATTTCTCTCAAAATGAAAAAGCGCGCAAAAGAATTAGTAGGCGAGCGCTAAGCGCCCAATGAAAATTGTTTTTGCTGGCACCCCAGAGTTTGCTGCACAGGCAATGCGTGCAATAGATGATGCAGGCCATGAAATTGTTTTAGCGCTTACTCAACCAGATCGTCGTGCTGGTCGCGGCATGCATCTTCAAGCCAGCCCTGTAAAAGTATTTGCGCAAGAGAAAAACATTCCCGTATTGCAACCAGAAACGCTGAAGCGGGAACATGCAGATCCACAAAAGAAGCTTGCCGCTGAAGAGGCTTATCAATATTTATCTGATATTGATTTTGATGCAATGGTAGTTGTTGCTTATGGATTAATTCTTCCCCAAGACATTCTGGATATTGCCTCTCGCAATGGTAGATATGGCTGCTTTAATATTCACGCTTCCTTGTTGCCAAGATGGCGTGGTGCAGCGCCGATACAGCGTGCCATCGAGAGTGGTGATGCCACCACGGGCGTGAGCATCATGCAGATGGATGCAGGCTTAGACACGGGTGATACCGTTTTAGTGGGCAATCTAGAAATTACGCCCCATGAAACTAGCGCATCGCTCCATGATCGTTTAGCACTCTTGGGCGCGGAGCTCATGGTCAAGACGCTTAATGACTTGGATAAAGGGCATGGCATCGCAAGAACTCCGCAGCCTAGCGCAGGTGTTACCTATGCAGAGAAAATATTAAAGAACGAAGCAGAGATCGATTGGCATTTAAGTGCCATTGAAATTGATCAACGTATTCGTGCTTTTAATCCATTCCCCGGATCCACTAGTAGCCTTCATGGCGAGCAATTCAAGTTTTGGAATTCTTGCTTGCCCAGCAAAACGCAAACACTTCAAGGCGCCACCCCAGGACAGGTTGTGGGATTTGATGGAGATGCTGTGCATGTCCAGTGTGGAGAGGGTGTGATTGAAGTCTTAGAAATGCAAAAGCCCGGCGGAAAAAAAACGAGCGCTAGTGCTTGCCTTCAAAGCTATCGCACACAAGAAAAAATAATGCAGTTCAAGAAAGATTAATTTGACCGATCAAAAAACACCACGCAGTCTTCCGCTATCAGAGGCGATTACTATTTCTGCGCAAGCAATTGGCGAGGTGATGGTAGGTCGATCGCTCACAGAAGTGTTGGATCAGCTGGATACTCACGAACGGCCCATTGTGCAAAGCCTTACGTTTGATGCTTTGCGTAAGTGGGTGAGATCACATGAGTTTATTCAACAGTTCATTCCAAAGGCGCCACCACTGGAAGTGGAATATTTATTAAGCGTAGCGATTGCCTTGTTTTTGCAGGGTGCTACCGAAGGCAAGGGCTACGCAGCACATACGATCGTTGATCAGGCTGTAAAAGCTTGCAGTGAATATGAGCCGACGATGTATGCCAAGGGCTTAGTGAATGCTGTGCTGCGTAAAGTGAGTCTTGCAGTTCAGGCTGAGAATGAAAAGCCTTATCCGCCAGACCCGATTCCAATGTTCTTTCCGCCTTGGTGGCGGGCCAGTCTGAAGCGAAACTACTCCAAAGCTTGGCAGGCCATGTTAATTCAGCAAGCCCAGCGCGCACCTTTAATTTTGCGGGTGAACGTTAAACAACATACACGCAAGGAATACCAAGAGTTATTGCTTCAAGCTGGCATAGCTGCTGAGCCTATTGAGAGTGTTGCTGGGATCGCGCTAGATTCCGCTTTACTCTTGCGCGAGCCGGTGCCAGTTTCGGATTTGCCAGGCTTTTATAGTGGCGCAGTGTCTGTTCAAGATGCGGGCGCCCAAATTGCAGCCATATTGCTTGACCCAAAACCGGGCGAGCGCATATTGGATGCTTGTGCAGCACCTGGCGGCAAAACCGCCCATTTACTAGAGCTAGCACAATGCGAGATGACTGCCTTAGAGTTGGATGGCGAGCGCCTTGGAAAAATTGGCGGCAACTTAGATCGTTTGCGTCTTCAGTCTGACGCTGTTCGAGTGGTGCGCGGCGATGCCTCAAAGGCCGCTTGGTGGGATGGAAAGCCATTCGACAAAATTCTATTAGATGCACCCTGCTCAGCATCTGGCATTGTTGCAAGGCACCCAGACATTCCCTTCTTACGCCGTGAGGCAGACATTAAGGCCCTGCAGCTTAGACAGCGTGCCATATTGGAGCAGGCTTGGAAGATGCTCAAGAATGGCGGCACGCTTTTGTATGTCACTTGCTCTGTGTTTCCAGAAGAGGGCGAAGAACAGGCAACTTGGTTTGCGGCAGAGCATGCTGATGCGTTACGATTAAGCGCCCCCGGACAAATTTTGCCCGCCGAGCTAAATGACGGTTTTTATTACGCTTTGTTTAAGAAAAATGGTGCATGAGCCAAGGCATTAAACAATTCATCCTTTGTGTTTTGATGGCGCTGAGCTTATTTTCAGCGGCTGCAAGCGCAGAGGGAATCAAGCTTAAATCTGCTGACCTTGAGCGGGTGGATGGTGACTGGCTATTAAATGCAACGTTCCAGATTGAATTAACTCCAGGCCTAGAAGATGCAGTTCAAAAAGGCGTGGTCTTATATTTTCAGACTGAGTTTGATGTAACCCGTTCGCGTTGGTATTGGTTTGATGAAAAATCTGCCCTGGCACAACGACTAACGCGCTTGTCATATCAGCCGATGACACAGCAATATCGTATCGCCTCTGAAGGCTTTACCTTCTCCGCAAAGACAATGTTTGAAGCTTTGCAGGCAGTAGGTAGCATTGGAGGTTGGCGGGTAATTGATGGCAATCAAATTGATCCCAGCAAGTCTTACACTGCGGCATTAAGAATGACTTTAGATTTAAGTAAGTTACCAAAGCCGTTTCAAGTGAATGCATTAAATAATCGCGACTGGAACGTAACTAGCGATTGGCTACGCTTTCCATTTCTACCAACTGGCTCCAACGTCATTAAACGATGAAGATATCTTTAGACTTCATTGGGTCCAATGCGTTTGAGAAGGACGCCTGGAAAAGGCGTGCTCTGCCTATAGCGATGGCGGTGATTGGTGCCTTCGCCCTCTTGCTCTTAGTGCTCCTGTCAATTGCAACATCAAACACCGAGTTTTTTGATAACTATTTTATTTGGCTCTATGCGGCCAATGTAATCATTGGCATTTGTTTAACCTTAGTTATTCTGACTTTGGTGATTGTGATTGCTGTTCGTTGGCGTAAGGGCAGATTTGGTACGCGCCTAGTAGCCAAGCTAGCTATGATTTTTGCTTTGGTTGGCGTTGTCCCGGGATTAATTTTGTATGGCGTATCTCTGCAGTTCGTATCCCGCAGTATTGAAACCTGGTTTGATGTCCAAGTAGAGTCTGCCTTAGATGCCGGTCTTGAGTTGGGTCGCGTTACTCTGCGCGTTGCGCAAGAAGAGATTTTGGCTGAGGGCAATTACATCGCCGAGCAAATTGTGCAGGTTCCGTCCGGGGCAACTTCTGAACAAGTTGGTGCCATGGTGATGAAAGCGCGCAATCAATTTGGCATTCAAGAAGTGAGCCTATTTAATATTCAGCGCAACTTAATTCTAACCAGCGAGTCACGACCCAAAAAATATTTTCCTGCGCCTGGTCCCGACGTTATTGCAGAAGCCTTTAAAAAGAAGGGCGTCACCTTCATAGATCAAATTGAAATGGATGGCGGGCAACGCGGCTATCGAGTAAGGGCGATTGTGCCGATTGTGCGTAAAAAAAATATCTCCAGCAAAGGCGACTCTGGTAAAGATATAGAGGATAAATATTTTCTGCAGTTGGTGCGCTTTATTCCGGGCCCTTTGGCCAAGAATATCGTTGCGGTTGAGTCTGCCTACAGCGACTACCAAGAAAAATCATTGGGTAGGACCGGTTTACGAAAAATGTTTGTGGGCACGCTCACATTAACGCTATTTTTTGCATTATTTGTAGCGGTCACTTTGGCACTAGTTCTGGGTCGTCAACTGGCCAGACCTTTGCTAATGCTATTAAAAGGCACGCAGGCTGTTGCTCAGGGAGATTTGTCTCCCAAGCCAGAGCTCGACACCGGCGATGAGTTGGGCATGTTGACGCGTCAATTTAATGTGATGACTCGCCAACTTGCTGATACCAGAACATCTCTACAAGAGTCCAAATCATTTTTAGAGACGGTATTGGGTAATTTAACTGCCGGTGTTTGCATCTTTGATAAAAACTTTAACGTGGTATCTAGCAATGCAGGTGCTGACCGCATCTTTGGGCAAGACTTAACGCAACTGGATGGGCGCCCTTTAGGTGATAGCCCAACTTTGATTGAGTTTGAGCAAGCCATTAAAGAAGGCTTTGCCACTATGAAGCTAACGGTTGGTATGGAAGGTGAAAAGCCGTCCTTAGATAAGAATAAATCAGCGCCAGTTTGGCAAAAACAAATTCAACTTCACAGTACAAATGAGTTTGAGAATGAACCTGGCGTTACTTTATTTATTCGCGGAACCGAGCTGACTGCAGATTTACGTATGGTGGTCTTTGATGACATTACTGATGTGGTGAGCGCGCAGCGCTCTATTGCTTGGAGTGAGGTGGCAAGGCGCCTGGCTCATGAGATCAAGAATCCGCTAACCCCCATACAGCTCTCAGCCGAGAGATTGCAACACAAGTTGGCTGGTAAATTGAGTCCCGAGCAGGAAGAGATGATGAATCGCAGTACGGAAACCATCATTGGGCAAGTGCAGGCCATGAAAGAAATGGTGAATGATTTTAGGGATTTTGCTAAGACGCCAAGCCCGCAGTTGAAATCCATCTCAATTAATACTTTGACGCATGAGATCTTGGGTTTGTATGAAGGAAGCCCACTAAAAACTCAACTTGATTCACGTTGCCCAAATATTATGGGTGACCCCACTCAACTGAGACAGATTATTCATAATCTTTTGCAAAACGCTCAAGATGCTACTCTTGAGGGCAAGCATCAGGCTGATCCAGTTGAAGTAAAAACAGAATTGGTGTCTTACGGAGAGCTCAGTGGCGCGCCACAAAATGCGGTGCGATTAACAATAAGTGATAGCGGTTCAGGATTTCCAGCTAAGATATTGGCAAGAGCATTTGAACCGTACGTAACAACAAAGAGTAAGGGCACCGGATTGGGTCTGGCGGTAGTGAAGAAAATCGTTGATGACCACGGTGCCAAGATTGAGGTTCGGAACCGCATGCAGGGAGATGAGGTGATCGGCGCGCAAGTATCAATTTTGTTTATGAATCTGGCAAAAGAGGCAGCATAAGAATGGCAAGTATTTTGGTGGTCGATGATGAGATGGGAATCCGAGAGCTTCTCAATGAGATTCTGACGGATGAAGGCCACACCGTTTATGCGGCAGAGAGCGCTATGCAGGCTCGCACAATCCGCGAGCAAATGCGCCCAGATCTTGTTTTGCTTGATATCTGGATGCCAGATGTTGATGGCATTACCCTATTAAAAGAGTGGTCCAAGACCGGGCAGCTCACGATGCCAGTAGTCATGATGTCTGGGCATGCCACGATTGATACTGCGGTTGAAGCTACGCGTATTGGTGCTCTGAACTTTTTAGAAAAGCCGATTGCGCTCCAAAAGTTACTAAAGACGGTCAATAAAGCACTGGAGAGTTCCCCGAAATACGTGGAACCAGTTGAAGAAAGGGCTACCTCAGCATCTTCATCAAGCCCAAGCCCTAAGGCGGTAGTCAGTGAGCAGGTGCCCCAAGCTCAGGATGGTGAATATATTAGCGGGATAGCAAAAACCTATTTTGATTTGCCGCTGCGAGAGGCTAGGGACTTATTCGAAAAAGCCTACTTTGAGCACCAAATGATCATTATGGGCGGTAGTATGACCAAGATTTCTGAATACACCGGTCTCGAGCGCACCCACCTTTACCGTAAGTTAAAGGCTTTAGGAATCGATACGTCGCGCAATAAGGCTGAGCAGTAAACACCCGCCATCAACCTTGGCAATGATTCTTTGAAGTCATTGATACGGCACACAGCATCGCCGATGCGACGGATAATAGTGCCCATATCATTTCGGAATTACTCCCATGGAAATAAAGGTTAACTTTCTCGATAAGTTGCGTCTTGAGGCCAAGTTCGACGACTTCACGGTGATTGCTGATCAGCCCATTCGGTATAAGGGAGACGGGTCAGCCCCCGGACCTTTTGATTACTTTCTAGCCTCATCGGCTTTATGCGCGGCATATTTTGTAAAGCTATATTGCGATACACGCAATATTTCAACTGAGAATATTCGCCTTTCGCAAAATAACATTGTTGATCCAGAGAATCGCTATCAACAGATTTTTAAAATTCAAGTTGAATTGCCAGAAGATATCTCCGCGAATGATCGTCAGGGCATATTGCGCTCGATTGAGCGCTGCACTGTAAAAAAAGTCGTTCAAGCTGGACCCGAGTTTGTGATCGAAGAGGTCAAGAATTTAGATGCTGATGCGCAGACTTTGCTGACGCTAAAGCCAGCCTCTGATGCGTGCACTTATATTGCAGGAAAGGATTTACCGCTAGAGCAAACCATTGCCAATATGTCCAGCGTGTTGGCCAATCTAGGAATCAAGATTGAAATCGCCTCATGGCGCAATCTGATTCCCAATGTGTGGTCTTTACATATTCGCGATGCGCACTCGCCAATGTGCTTTACAAATGGTAAAGGCTCTACAAAGGAAAGTGCTTTGGCCTCAGCGCTGGGTGAGTACATCGAACGACTCAGCAACAATCACTTTTACGCTGGGGTATTCTGGGGCGAAGATATTGCTAATGGCGCATTTGTTCATTACCCGAATGAGCGCTGGTTTAAGCCAGGACCGAAAGATGCACTCCCTCCAGAAATTCTTGATGAGTATTGCCTAAAGGTTTTTAATTCTGATGGAGAACTGCGTGGCTCACATTTAATCGATACTAATTCCGGTAATGTAGAGCGCGGGATTTGTTCTTTGCCATATGTTCGTCAGTCCGATGGCGAGACGGTTTATTTTCCATCGAGCCTGATTGAGAATCTTTATGTTAGCAATGGCATGAGTGCTGGCAACACCTTAGCTGAGGCTCAAGTGCAATGCTTATCAGAGATTTTCGAGCGGGCAGTGAAGCGAGAAATTATTGAAGGCGAAATTGCTTTGCCTGATGTACCGCAAGAAGTGCTTGCCAGATACCCTGGCATTCTGGAGGGCATTCAGAGTCTTGAGGATCAAGGCTTTCCAGTGTTGGTCAAGGACGCATCATTAGGCGGCGTCTACCCGGTCATGTGCGTTACCTTGATGAACCCACGAACGGGTGGAGTATTTGCATCCTTTGGAGCTCATCCCGGCCTAGAGCTCGCTCTAGAGCGAAGTCTAACGGAACTATTGCAAGGTCGAAGCTTGGATGGCTTGAATGATTTACCCCCGCCCACTTTTGCTAGTGAAGCGGTTACCGAGCCAAATAATTTTGTTGAGCACTTTATCGATTCAAGCGGTATTGTGTCGTGGCGATTTTTCAGTGCAAGGTCAGATTACGATTTTGTTGATTGGGATTTTTCTGGAAAAGGAGAAAACTCAAATGCTCAAGAAGCCGCCACCTTATTCGGCATTCTTAAATCATTGGGCAAGGAGTCATACGTTGCGGTGTATGACCAGTTAGGCGCGATTGCCTGCCGAATCTTAATACCAGGTTATTCTGAGATTTATCCAATCGAAGATTTGATTTGGGATAACACCAATAAAGCGCTGTTATTCCGTGCTGATATTTTGAATTTATCGAATTTAGATGATGCAGGCCTAAGTGCGCTGCTCGAGCGTTTAGAAAATAATGAGCTAGATGAGTACGGCGATATTGCTACATTGATTGGTGTTGAATTTGATGAGAACACGCCTTGGGGTCAGCTAACAGTTCTCGAACTAAAGCTATTGATCCATCTTGCCTTAAAGCAATTTGAAGAGGCGCATGAGCTTGTCGGTGCTTTCCTCCAATACAACGACAATACAGTCGAGCGAAAATTGTTTTATCAGGCATTAAATGCGGTGCTAGAGGTTTTGCTGGATGATAATTTGGAGTTGGATGATTACATTGTCAGCTTCCGTAGAATGTTTGGCGCCGAGAGAATGGATGCTGTCATGGGCTCGGTCGAAGGAAGTATCCGCTTCTATGGATTGACTCCAACCAGTATGAAGCTAGAGGGCCTCGATAGGCATCATCGCTTGATTGATAGCTATAGAAAATTACATGCTGCTAGAGCTAAAACTGTAGATCCCTCTAGTCAGGGCTAGGGTAAGAGCTTTTTGCCACAGATTTACAGCCTTTACCGGTGACTTATTGATGGTTGACCCATTTTTCAGGCTGGAATGGAGTTTCATTTATAATTCCAACTCTTGGCCTGGTAGCTCAGTCGGTAGAGCAGAGGATTGAAAATCCTTGTGTCGGTGGTTCGATTCCGCCCCGGGCCACCAAGAAACACCAAAACCACCTTCGGGTGGTTTTTTCATTTGTGGGTATTATTAAAAAGACCTATTTCTAGGAATAAAAAATGCTTAAGCTCTACTATCACCCATCACCCAATCCAGCAAAAGTGGCTTTATATTTAGAAGAGACAAATACGCCTTATGAAATTATTGTGACTGATACTCGCAAGGGCGATCAGCACAAACCAGAATTTAGAGCAATCAATCCTAATGGAAAGACGCCTGCTTTAGTCGATGGCGATATTAAGGTATTTGATAGCAATGCCATCATGCTCTACTTAGGCGAGAAGATTGGCAAGTTCATGCCAGCAAATACGCCACAGGCACATGCCGAGCTTTACTCGTGGCTCATGTTTGTTGCGACTGGTATTGGCCCTTATTGTGGACAAGCCGTTCACTTTAAGCACTTTGCCCCAGAGCCAAAAGAATATGCGGTAAATCGCTATGACTTCGAAGCCTGGCGTCACTGGTTGTTAATTGAAGAGCGCCTATCTAATCAGCCCTATATGCTCAGCGAATACAGCATTGTGGATATGTCTGTTTGGGGCTGGGCAAGAGTTATTCCATTTGTACTGGGCGAGGGTGCCTGGGAAAAACTACCTAGTGTGAAACGCCTTTTAGATGAGATTAATGCTAAGCCAAGCGCTCAGGCTGTGGAGGCGATTAAGGCCAAATACACCTTTAAGACAGAAGTAGATGAGGATTCGAGAAAGAATCTCTTCCCCAGCAATGAACGACTCAAGAAATAGGGTCAAGCATCCCAGGCTCCGGTCGATTCCGCCTCGGGCCACCAAGAAACACCAAAACCACCTTCGGGTGGTTTTTTCTTTTTCTGATTAATATGTAGTAATTCTCTCGGGAGCCCTAAATGCTATTAGTCACCTCAATCATCGCCTCTGCATTAACCGCCATCTTTGTAAAACTCTCTTTTGCTGTTATTGGCTTGAGAAGAAAGAATAAGGTTGGCTTAGGAAGTGGCGGTCACGAAGACCTTGAGAGAGCGATTCGAGCCCAGGGGAACTTTGCTGAGTATGTTCCTTTTGGAATAATTTTGATTGCTTGCCTGGAGTTAAACGGCGCTCCCTGGTGGCTTGTTGCCATACCTGGCATCACTTTAATTATTGGTCGGTTAATTCATGCCAAAGGGATTAACGTGCCACCACCAGATTTCGGTAAGCGGATTCTTGGAATGAAATTTACTTTTTATACGCTAATAACATTGGCTGTATTGAACTTGGGATGGGCTCTTTTCATGCTGGTTCCATAGAGTCAGCATCCTTGACCCCTAGTTCGATTCTGCCCGGGGCCACCAAGAAACACCAAAACCACCTTCGGGTGGCTTTTTATTTCCCTCCGATAGGGTTATTGCCCATTTAAGCTTGGTAACTAAAAGAACAAACTGACTTTAGTTTTCGTAGGTATTTTTAGATGCTAGGAGAAGAAGTGAGTGCTGATGATCCAAATCAATTGGTTGAGCTGAGTTATATCAGCAAAGCAACTCATGACATGGGCCTTTCAAGCTTAATCTATCTATTTGATGTTGCTCGAAAGTGGAATTTAGAGCATGAGCTTACTGGAGCCCTGTTCTTCGAGAATGGCCATTTTGCCCAGATTATTGAGGGTAAGCGAAAAGATGTTTTATTCATTTGGGAAAAAATACAAAAAGACTCTCGTCATCAGGTTCTGCATCAAATCGAGCTGGATGAGATTGACCAAAGATTGTTCCCTAATTGGGCCTTAAGGTTTTATGGGGGCGATCAAATTGCTAAAGATGTACCGCATCTAGTTGGTTTGCTTGATGGGCTTCCAAGCCATGATGATGAATTATTGAGAATCATGCGCTCAGTAGCTAAAGGTAATCAAGATTAGGATTTCGCATCTCCGGCTCTAGTCGATTCGCTACCGGGCCATCAAAACCATCTTCGAGCGGTTTTTCATTTGCTTCGTAGTTCTTGGGCTTAGTTAATAAGACTACTTAGAGAATGGTCTCTATTTTCGTTGAAGAGCACCCATAAAAGATCTATTCTGATCAGACATAAACACAGGAGACGAATAATGATTAAAAAAGTATCTCTATTAATTGGCGCCGCGTCCATTTTGTCTTTGGTAGCCTGTCAGTCAATGGAGCATGGTACTGGTCAAAAAGCATCGGCTACCCTAGACTCGCGTTCAGGCTCGAATGCAAAAGGAACGGTTAATTTTGTATGGCAAGGGCATGATGTATTAGTGACTGGAAACTTTTCTGGTTTGAAGCCAAATTCTGAACAAGGGTTTCATGTTCACGAAAAGGGAGATTGCTCCGCGCCGGATGCTACTAGTGCAGGGGGTCATTTCAACCCTGATACAAAATCACACGGCATGCCAGGAAGCGGCTCAAATCATGCTGGCGATATGCCAAATATCAAATCAGATGCGAATGGCAATGCTGTTTATTCGGCAAAGTTAAGTGGATTTGCTGTTAATAATGGACCGGTTGGAATATTGGGAAGATCCGTTGTTGTTCATCGTGATCCTGATGACTATAAATCTCAACCAGCCGGAAATTCTGGCCCAAGAATTGCATGTGGCTTGATTAAGTAGGATTCGGTGCAAACGACTATAGCTGATTCTGCCCAGAGTCACCAAGAAATACTAAAACCACCTTCGAGTGGTTTTAGTATTAGCGGAGATCTGCTATAAATTGATTAACAATCAATGGATCTGACGTGACGCAAGCGTTCCGCCCCACTAGAACAATTGTTTTAAACGACAATACAAATACAGGCTGATAACAAGGAGGCTGTATGTATAAGCTCATCGCTTTTGATGCTTATGGAACATTATTTGATGTGTATTCCATGGGAAAGTTGGCAGAAGATTTATTTCCTGGTAATGGCCAGGTCTTCGCCCTAATGTGGCGTGATCGCCAAATTGAGTACACCCGCTTAGTTACCATGAGCGATCCTAATCCTGGCGGTAGCAAGTACTACCTTCCGTTTTGGGAATTAACAGTTCGGTCCTTGCGTTACGTATGTAAGCGCATGAACTTAAATCTCAGCCCTGACCACGAGAAGCAGCTGATGGATCAGTATGCCAAGCTCACTGGTTTTGAAGATAGCCTGCATGTTCTTAAGACAATAAAAAATAAAGGCATTGCTACAGCAATTTTGTCTAATGGCAGTAGAGAGATGTTGGCGACAGTAGTTGAGAGTAATGGCCTCACTGCTTATTTGGATCAAGTGGTCACCGTTGAGGATGTGCGATTATTTAAGACCGCCCCTCAAGCCTACGAACTTCTTTTAAAAGCGTTTCCAGTTAAAAAAGAAGAAGTTCTTTTTGTATCGAGCAATGCTTGGGATGCGCTAGCAGCAAAGTGGTTTGGTTTTGATGTGTTTTGGGTTAATCGGCTGGGGCACCCCTTTGAGGAAATTGGTGAGAGGCCAGACTATGAAGGCGGCTCGTTGAGTAAAGTTTTGGAAGTTATTTAGGGCTTGTTAAGTTTAGGGCCGTAAAATGAAGGCTTAATGCCAATTGAGTTTATTCATCGCTTAACAAGCGCACAGCGATCCGCCAAAACCAATATTCAATTGGGCGCCTATATGGCGTTTGTGGCGGGCGCTGTAAATGCTGGCGGTTTCTTGGCTATTTCGCGTTACACATCTCATATGAGTGGAATTATTTCTGCAATTGGTGATGACCTTGCTCTGAATGACTTCATTTCAGTTTTAGGCGGCATCTCACTTTTGCTCTCATTTCTATTTGGTGCAGCTACCACGGCCATCATTGTTAATTGGGGCCATAGAAGAAAAATTCATAGCGAGTTTGCCTTGCCACTATTTCTAGAGGCCGCCCTGTTATTGGTCTTTGGCTTGGTGGGCGCTAACCTTAACTTATATCTACCCTTAACTGTTCCAGCGATTGCTCTTCTCCTGTGCTTTGTGATGGGCTTGCAAAATGCCATCGTTACTAAAGCCTCTAAAGCGGAAATTAGAACAACTCATATGACGGGTGTCATTACGGATATTGGAATAGAGGTGGGGAAGTTAATTTATTGGAATAAATCGACGCAAGCCAATGAAGGTGGATATGTCAGAGCGAACCGGGAAAAGTTAAAAACCCATTTATTTATTTTCGGAATGTTCTTGATTGGCGGAATTATCGGGGCGATTAGTTTTAAAACAGTCGGTTATATGGCGGTAGTGCCACTCTCCCTCTCCCTTGTGCTCATAGCAAGCTTGCAGATTTATCGAGACATCAGGGTGCTATTGAAGAGTTAGCCTGTTTGCTTTTGGTTTCAAACGAGATGTAAAGCTCTAGCTGCAATACTAAAAAATTAGGGAGGCAAAAGCCCCCCTAATTACTACAAGTTACTGCCGTATAAATTAAAACAGGTCTGCGTTCATGACCTTAGTCCAGGCAGCAAAAAAGTCATTCACAAACTTTTCTTTGTTGTCATCTTGCGCATAAACCTCTGCGTAGGCGCGCAGGATAGAGTTAGAGCCAAATACCAGATCAACTCGAGTGGCAGTCCATTTCGTGTCGCCCGTATTGCGCTCAACAATGTCGTAGCCATTTCGCCCGGTAGGCTTCCACTGGTAATTCATATCAGTCAGATTAATGAAGAAGTCATTGCTTAATACGCCTTCTCTTTCTGTGAATACCCCGTGTTTCGTCCCGCCATAGTTTGTTCCAAGTACACGCATGCCACCTACCAGCGCAGTCATCTCTTGGGCGGTGAGTCCCATCAATTGCGTACGGTCTAAGAGCAACTCTTCTGAAGTAACGACATAACTTTCTTTCAACCAATTGCGATAGCCGTCTGCGAGTGGTTCAAGAACTTCAAATGACTCTACATCTGTCATTGCTTGAGTAGCGTCACCACGGCCTGGAGTAAATGGCGCCTTGATATCAAACCCTCCAGCTTTGGCGGCCTGTTCAATGCCGATATTGCCGCCAAGTACGATGGTATCGGCAATGCTAATGCCGGATTCTGTGGCAATTTTTTCGTAGACCGACAGAACCCTTGCCAAACGTTCTGGCTCGTTTCCTGCCCAATCTTTCTGTGGCGCTAAACGAATGCGCGCACCATTAGCGCCGCCGCGCTTATCTGACCCACGATAAGTGCGCGCACTATCCCAAGCAGTGCTTACGAGATCGCTAATGGATAAGCCACTGGCTTTGATCTTCGTTTTGACAGCTTCAATGCCATAGTCTTTTGGACCTGCCGGCACTGGATCCTGCCAGATCAAATCTTCTTTGGGAACATCTGGTCCAAAGTACCTTGCTTTAGGACCCATATCGCGATGCGTTAACTTAAACCAAGCCCTAGCAAACGTTTCGGAGAAATAGGCTTGATCTTTATGAAACTTCTCTGAGATTTTGCGATATTCAGGATCCACCTTCATTGCCATGTCCGCATCAGTCATCATTGGCATACAGCGAATAGAGGCATCTTCAACATCAACCGGCTTATCCTCTTCTTTAATATTGATAGGTTCATATTGCCAAGCACCCGCCGGACTCTTAGTCAGCTTCCATTCGTAATTCAGTAGCAAATGGAAGTAACCGTTATCCCACTGGGTTGGATGTGTTGTCCAAGCGCCTTCAATTCCACTGGTTACGGTATCTCTGCCAATGCCACGAGTCTTGTGATTCATCCAGCCAAGACCCTGCTCATCAATTGGCGCTCCTTCTGGCGCTGGTCCAAGATTGGCCGCATTGCCATTACCGTGCGCTTTGCCAACGGTGTGGCCGCCTGCAGTTAGGGCAACAGTCTCTTCATCATTCATAGCCATGCGAGCAAAAGTTACCCGAATGTCTTGAGCGGTTTTCAAGGGATCTGGATTGCCATCTACACCCTCTGGATTTACATAGATCAAACCCATCATGACAGCGGCAAGTGGATTAGCTAAATCTCGTTCGCCAGAGTAGCGACTTCCTTCGCCACCGCTTTTTTGGAGCCATTCTTTTTCAGAGCCCCAATAAATATCTTTTTCTGGATGCCAAATATCTTCGCGGCCAAATGAAAATCCAAATGTTTTGAGGCCCATAGATTCATAGGCAATAGTGCCAGCCAAGATCATGAGATCGGCCCAACTGACTTTGTTGCCGTATTTCTTTTTGATGGGCCATAAGAGGCGACGGGCTTTATCTAGGTTTGCATTATCTGGCCAAGAGTTCAATGGGGCAAAGCGTTGATTGCCCGTACCAGCTCCACCGCGTCCATCGGCAATACGATAGCTACCGGCAGAGTGCCATGCCATGCGAATCATCAGGCCGCCGTAGTGACCCCAGTCTGCCGGCCACCAGTCTTGACTGTTGAGCAGCAACTCTTTCATATCTTGATTGAGCGCACCTATATCGAGTTTTTTTAATTCATCTCGATAGTTAAATGACGGACCCATTGGATTTGTCTTTGTATCTTGCTGATGAAGAATATCCAGGTTCAGTGATTTTGGCCACCATGCCATAGGGGTGCTGCTTGATTCGGTATTGGCCCCATGAGCAACTGGGCACATTCCTTTTGATGTCATTTAGATCTCCTTGTAGGTAAATCATTTTTGCTTTGTCAGCCTGACCTATTCAGACTAACTGATAAAGCTATAAACGGTCTGTGTATTTGACCTTTTTTATTCTCCCGCCATGAATGCGATAAGAATATTCATCTCCTGCCTTCCTTTATGAACTCCGGCCAATGTAACTTGAGTTTTCATTTTGTGGCTCCCTTCATTGTGTGTTGCGATGGGATCATCTTGTTCTTAGTTAGATGATCCGTCCAATGAATTAATATGAACTTAATAATCTATTAAATCGATAATTAGATCAGGTGATCTGGAATTTGATAGACCCCTATGTCATTCATGGGCTGGCATGCAAATCATTACAAAGATTCCTGGCCACACCAGCGTATTCATCGAATTGCCTAAGCATAAGGCGGCTATATTAGCCACTAAACTAATGGCATGAAGCGACTTCTCTACTTTTTTCTGATTGCGGCGTTTGGCATTGCCTTTGCGCAAGAGGCGTCCAATCCTTATGACTTAAAGGTTGCCGTCACGAGGGCTGGTGACCGCTTTCAAGTAAATGCAAGCTATGAGGTGCCAATTACCGCATGCGAAGCCTTCGCATTTATCACCGACTATGAGGGCATTAAAAGTTTGCCTGGAGTTGTAGATTCAAAAGTGCTCTCTAGATCGGGCAATAAAGTGAAGGTTGCCCGCTTGCTTGAAGAGAGAATTTTATTCATCCCATTTGAGATGCGTTCGGAGTTGGAGTACATTGAGTTTCCCAACAAAGCGTTGCTCTTTGAGCAGATAAGTGGAGACACCAAGTATTACAAGGGAAGTTGGCGACTCTTGCCCGAAAAAGAATTCACCACATTTAAATACGATGCACAGGTTGAGCCAAACTCTCTTGTGCCATCAGCGGTAATCGAGTTTTTCATCAAAAATGTCTTGCGACGACAGTTTGAATCAATGGCTGAGCTGGCGTCACTCAAGAAGTCAGCTTCGACAAAACCATGTAGGTAGGCTAGTTATTTTTGGGCTAAGATTCAATCTATGACAAATCTCAATCAATTGCCTACTGATCTGCCGATTCCTCAAGATGATGGGGCCGCCTCTCATTTAGTGGGTATGCACTTACCTGCCATCTCATTGGGCGCGACTAATGCTGGTCAATTCAATCTTGGCGAGAGCAAAGGTCGTCTGGTGATTTACTGTTATCCAATGACAGGTCAGCCTAATGTTCCGCTGCCGGAAGGCTGGGATCAAATACCTGGAGCCAGAGGATGCACGCCACAAAGCTGCTCATTTAGAGATCACTATCAAGAGCTGCGCGATTTAGGTGCCGATGTTGTTGGTCTCAGTGTGCAGTCAACTGAATACCAAAAAGAGATGGCGGATCGATTGCACTTACCATTTCCAGTATTAAGTGATGTGGATTATCAGCTGCAGCAAGCTTTGCGCTTGCCAACTTTTGTTGCTGCTGGAATGACTTTATTAAAGCGCATCACTTTGATTGCGAATGATGGCGTGATTGAGGCTGTGCACTACCCAATATTTCCGAGTGATAGTGATCCAGCTTGGGTGATGGACTATCTAAAAAATAACCCCGCCTAACTTAAAGTTAAGGCAGATTGTATTTGGCCCAGGTGAACAAGACGTTTCCAACGTTTTGTCCACCAGGCACATAGGCGGTCTGAATACTGAGATCTTTGTAGCTGATTGAGGCAATAGGGAGCACTCCGGGGAAGGGGATGTAGTTCATGATGTCTTGGCGAGACATGATGAAGACGGTTGCACCAACGCCATACTTCCAGTCGGGGCTGCTGCCGATATTCCACATAGGTATCCACCCATAGCCCACCATGTATTGATAGATTCCGTGCGAGTCTTTGAAGGTCATTCCATAAATGCCTTCCCAGTTGCCACTCTCATTCATTAAGCCTCTGCCGAATCCAATGCCCATTGGGTAGGAGGTGTATTCATTAATCTTTTCTTGAGAATACGCATAAGGCATGTGATAGGTATAGAGGGGGATGTAAAGCTCGTTGCCGCCTTTATCCCAAACCGATTCAAGATGCGTAGTTGTGGTCTGGAACCACTCGGAGACGGTTTCACCGCGAGGGGCTGCAAATGGCATGCAGAGCAGTAAAAGGACAATAAATCTACGGCACATAACTAAGAATTTCTGAACTGAGTAAAAGACCTCTAAGTGAGGCTTAAATGCTGTTTTTGTAATAAATCACCTGAATTAACATAATTATATGTTGCTTTGCAGCAATATTTGCTTGCTAAGCCCAAAATAAGCTATTAATATGGTGCAGTGCAACAAATAACCCCTTAAAGGAAATATCATGTTCAAAAATCAATTTGCAGAAAATCAAGCTAAATCCGTAGAAAGCGCCCGTGCATTAGGACAAACAGCCCTTGAGAATGCTCAAGAATTGGCAGAAATCAATTACCAGGCTGCTCAACAAGCCGTAGCAAATGCGCAAGCTAAGGCTGCCGAGCTGTTGAAGGGCAAAGATGCCAAAGCCGCACTAGACCTTTTGCAAAGCCCAGAAGTACAAGAAGCTGTTGCTGAAGTTGCTGCGTATCAGAAAAAAGTGGCTGCAGTATTGCGTCGCGGTAACCAAGAATTGGTTGAAGCTGTAGAGGCTGCCATTGACCAGTCACAAGATGACTTGAAGAGCTTTGTAGCTGCCGCTACTTCAAAAGCACCTGCTGGCTCAGAAGCATATGTGAGTGCCTTCACATCTGCATTCAATACAGCAATGCAAAACTTTGACCAAGTCCGCTCAACAACTCAAGATGCCTTTGCAAACTTTGAGAAAAGTGTTGAAACAGCAATGAAGACTGCACAAGGTCAATTTGGCCAAGCCCCTAAGGCAGCAAAAAGCCGTACCAAGTAATTAGTAGATAATAGTCGCATAGAAAGCCCCGTGTAAGCGGGGTTTTTTAATGGCGCTACTTCAAAAAAATTTGAGAAAATAAACAAATAGCTTTTATAAATGCTTGTAGTAGCGCGCTGTTAATTTTTGAGGAAATCGTATGAATCGCATTATGTTGTTGGGAAAAATTCACAGAGCAACCGTTACAGAAGCGGATTTGCATTACGAGGGCTCGTGTGGAATCGATGAGGATTTACTCGATGCTGCTGATATGCGCGAGTTTGAAAAAATCGAGCTCTACAACATTAACAACGGCGAACGTTTCTCAACTTACATCATCAAGGCAAAGCGTGGCTCTGGAATTATTTCTCTAAATGGTGCTGCCGCACGTAAGGCGCATGTTGGAGACCACCTGATTATTTGCACCTATGGGCAGGTCAGCAACGATGAAGTTGCAAAGCATGTCCCTAAAATTGTTTTATTAGGTGACGGCAATAACATTAAAGAAATTAAGAAGGTTAATTAATTACTTTCGATACTTACTGCTAAACCACCTTCGGGTGGTTTTTTATATTCAATTTTTGATAAGATGTTTTATCCAATCTAATTGCAAAGACACCATGAAGCTAGCCCGCCTAATTTCTATATTGTTAGTAACCCTAATTTTTCTTGGTGCCTGCTCGAAAGACGAGCCATCTAATGTAATTAAGGTTGCCGTCTCCCCAACAATACCTCCTATGCTATTTGAAAAAGATGGCAAATACACGGGAATAGACTTGGAGATATTTGAGGGCTACTGCAAGTCGCGGGGCTGTACATTCAAGATGACTGCCTATGATTGGCTCGGCATGTTGGGTGCGGTGACTAGTGGACAAGCTGATGTTGCATTCTCTGGGATTTCTATCACCGATAAGCGTAAAGAGGTAATGGACTTTTCTAACCCCTACTTCACCAGTACTTGGCAATTGATTGGCTTAAAAAACCGCCATATCAAAATTACCGATTTATCCCAGTTAAAAAAGTACACCATTGCCTATCCAACTGGCAGCGTATTTGATGACTATGTAAAAACAGTGTTGCAGCCAAAAGGCTATTACTCGGTAGACCAGGTAAAGCTGTATCCATCACCTGCAGAAGCCCTAATAGCATTGCAAAATGGCAATGTAGACTTGGTGTTTGTCGATAACGTCATGTTGGTAAATTATCAAAAATCCTTAAATCTCCCTGTGAGTAGCAGTTACCAGGTGGTTGGATTTGATAATCTGGGATTTGCCTTCAAAAAAGACTCAAAAATACGAGATGACTTTAATTTATACCTTTCTGAGCTAGGCCCAGAAAAGTTAAAAGCGATTATTAATCGCTGGACACAATAAATTGAAGTAATTTTCATATATTAGGTTAAAGTGCATCTTAAGCCGATTATTTCAATAATTCATAAGGAAAAATATGTCCCATCATGACAAATTAATTGCCGCATTTGAAACATACCAATCAGAAAATGAAAAGTTTCACGGAAAAGGAATTAAAGCTTCTGCTGCTAGAGCTCGTAAAGCATTGCAAGAGATTGCTGGTTCATGCAAAGAGCGCCGCAAGGAAATTACTGCTGAAAAAGAAGCGCTTGAAGGCAAGCCAAAAGGCGAGGGCATGTCACAAGATGCTGCTCGTCACGCACATATCAGAAAGTAAGCTCTTTCTGAAAAGTCAAAAGTCACCTGCGGGTGGCTTTTTTATTTAGAGGTCAACATTCTCTAGGGTAGGGCCTTCTAGGTGTCTAGTGTCAGCCCATTGCTTAACTGCCCAGCCATCACCTTGAGTATGAGTAATCCAATTTAATGAAGCATTTGGTACGGAAGCTATTCGTTCGGCGCTTAGGGTTTGCTTGCTAGCAATTCGATACATCATATCAAGCGTCCCTCCATGACTAACAATCAAAATAGTTTTACCGGCATGCCGTGCTTGGATTTTGTCTAGTGCATTTTGAACGCGCAATGCAAATTGCTGAATACTTTCTCCACCCCCAAGATCATGTTCTAAGTCACGGGTAATATGGGCTTGCCAAATGTCGGGGTGCTTCAATGGCGCATCGGCAATTGAAAGTCCTTGAAGTGCGCCAAAGTGCCGCTCTCGCAGTTCACTATCTACACGTGCATCGATACCAAACAATTCAACCACAGCATTTGCAGTATCAGCCGCCCTCTTTAGATCGCTGGTGTACAGAACATCAAATGTGAGTTTGATGTCTTTAAGTGCTTGTGCCATTTGGCGGGCTTGCAACACACCTCTTGCGTTAAGGGGGATATCAGTGTGTCCTTGCAAACGCCTTTCGGCATTCCAGGAAGTTTCACCATGGCGAATGAGGCAGAGTTTTGTTGTAGTCACGTTGCAATATTAAATCGAATTATTTTTTTATCATCCAAGCGCGCGGATTGTGCTCAAAACCCAGATGTTCGTAATAGGCGTTTGCTTTTGGAGCTGCAAGCAACACAATCATGCAACTAGATCCTAGGCGCTTTTTGGTTTCTTCAATGAGCTGCTTTCCTATTCCCTGTCGCTGATATTGTTCATCCACAGCAAGGTCAGCCAAATAAGCTACGTAGGCAAAGTCTGTCAGGCTTCGACTGATCCCAACTAGTTTTTCACCATCCCACGCAGAGATGATGAGGTTTGCATTGGCAAGCATCGCCGTAAACGTTTCAATACTATTAATCGGGCGACGCTCCCCCAGAGTTGATCGGGTATAGAGGTCAATCGCCTGTTCTGGGCTGATGTTGGCGTGCGCGGTATAGGTAATCATTTTTCTTGATCGACTGAGTATGTGAGCAGGTCCCCGTTACTAAAGGTTCCGGACTCTAGCGCTTCTGCTCTGAGACCGCCTCTATCTTCAAATGCACTCATAAAGTCTGGTCTTTTCAGTAGCTTGGCCGGTCGTTGGCATGGTTCACACAACTCAGTACCTTTAAATGCGATACCTCCCAAGTAAAAAATCTTGCCAACTAAATCATTGAGTTCATCTGCAGACATGCTGCTGATGATGACATTTCTACGAGTATCGCCTTTACCAAAGGGCGTTTGCTGCTTAGCTATTAATTGACGATTAGCATCCTCAATGCCGTTTAGGGCAATGAGAGAGATGTGGCGTATCTTAATTTTAGTTTTGGAGAAGGCGCCTATGCCTAGTGCATAACGATCACCCACAATTCCTTCGCCAGCAACGATGTTGGCTTGTGCAATCTGCACCATTGATTCGCCCGCATGAGGGGCAATGTAGATGGAATGAATTTGAGGAGATGCTTTCATGATGAGAGCATATTACATAAGAAAAAGCCCCGGTAATTTCGGGGCTTAGTACTTAGGCTGCGACAGGCTCAGCGATAGCTGCTGGCGCTGGAGGGCGCTTATTGAGAGCCCTCTGAATCTTTGCCTTTTCTTTAGGCTTGGTGCTAGATTCAAGTAATTTGTTCAGTTGAGTAACGGTAAGTGGGCCCAATTTAGCTTTGCCGGTTTTGCTAACCATGGGATCGTTTTTTCTATTTCTTTGATTTTGGCCAACAGCCATATTTTTTCCTAGAGTCTTGGAATGATGAACCTCTGAGCTTGCTCAGCAGACTCCCCTAAGTAGGGCGCGGAATAGTGATCACAAGTCAGAATAACAGTTAAGCAGTCCAGGCGCTATGATTAGATCATGATGAATATTCCCAATCTAATTTTTGCCGCCATCATGGGTGGACTTATGTCATTGAGCATTACATTGGCCACGACTTTGGTGCGAGTAGGTCTAGCACCAGATTTTTTTTGGGTCTGGCTGGAGGTTTGGTCAGTTGCCTATCCAGTCGCGATTATCTGTATTTTGATCTATCGGCCGTTTGCTAGCAAACTCACTGCAAGCCTAGTGAAGAGGCTTGAGTTATAAATTGGCTAATGTATTTATTAAATAAGGGGCTTGAATGAGGCACCTCAAATATGTTTCGTTCTTAGGAGTTTTCTTCTTGAGTGCTTGTGCAGCGGTTTATACCGATGCATCAGACTCAAATCACGTCACCTTTTTAAATAGTGATGGTGAATCTATTGCATCGCTAACACCAAAGGCCAATGCGTACTGCGCGCAATATGGCAAGACGGCATCTTTCAGGAAAAGTGATACTCAGTTAGTAGCAGTATTTGATTGCAACTGGCCACAATCAGGCCCACGCTAGATTTAGCCAGCGAGGTCTGATTGATAGATGAGGCCCGCATGCTCCCTAAGGGCATGGAATTGGATGGACTCCCAGCGCTGTTGAGCAACATCTAGTTCGGATTTGTGACTGGCCAAAAATACGGAGGCCCCCACAACATCTTCTGCCATGCGGTGAATATTTTCTTGTATGAATTTCTTAAGCGCTACAGGATCATCTGAACTTACCCAGCGAGCTAGGTTATAGCGCGCAGGCAGCAAGCGAACTTCTGCGCCATACTCAGTTTGTAGACGATGGCTCACTACTTCGAACTGCAGTTGTCCAAACGCGCCAAGCAGCATAGTGCCACCAGTCATGGGGCGGAATACTTGAATGGCACCTTCTTCACCAAGTTGCATTAAGCCTGTGCGTAATTGCTTAGAGCGTAATGGATCAGCGGATTCGACCATGCGGAAAATTTCTGGGGCAAAAAATGGCAAGCCTGTGAATTGCAATTGCTCGCCTTCGGTGAGCGTGTCACCCAGTCTCAGAAGGCCGTGATTTGGTAGTCCAATAATGTCGCCAGGGAAAGCCTCATCCAAAATGTCGCGACGTTGTGACAAAAAAGACAGGGCATTATTGGTGCGCACTTCTTTGCCATTGCGGCAAATCTTCAACTTCATGCCGCGCTGAAAATGCCCAGAACATATACGTAAGAAGGCAACGCGATCTCGGTGCGCTGGGTCCATGTTTGCTTGAATCTTAAACACCACGGCAGAGAATTTATTTTCTGCAGGACTAACTTCGCGTTGCAAAGCTTTGCGTGAGCCTGGTGAGGGTGCGAGCTCTACTAAGGTATTCAGAATCTCGCGTACGCCAAAATTATTAATGGCTGAGCCAAAGAATACTGGCGATTGACGGCCAGCCAAAAAGGCTTCTCGGTCAAACGCAGGCATCGCATTTTTAATGAGGTCGACTTCTGCAAGTGCATTTTCGAGATCAGTGCCTAGGCGCTCTTTCAGCGCGGGATCATTGATGTCAACAATCGCATGCGAATCTTCAGTCACACGATCTTCGCCCGCCTTGAACATGCGCATTTGCGAGTTAGCGATATCAATCACACCAGCAAATGATTTGCCCATGCCTACAGGCCAAGTAAAAGGAACCACTTCAATACCTAGTGCAGTTTCAATCTCATCCATGAGTTCCATGGGCGGCTTTACTTCGCGATCCATCTTATTGATGAAGGTCACGATTGGCGTGTTGCGTGCACGACAGACTTCAAGTAAGCGCAAGGTCTGTGATTCAACGCCATTTGCAGCATCAATCACCATGAGTGCAGAATCTACTGCAGTCAAAACACGATACGTGTCTTCAGAGAAATCTTGGTGACCCGGAGTATCGAGAAGATTAATAATGCAATCACGATATTCCATTTGCATTACCGAGCTCGCAACAGAAATGCCGCGTTGCTTTTCAATTTCCATCCAGTCGGAGGTCGCGTGACGACTAGCTTTGCGGGCCTTGACGCTACCGGCAATCTGAATGGCTCCCGCGTATAACAAGAGTTTTTCGGTAAGCGTGGTCTTTCCAGCATCTGGGTGAGAGATGATGGCAAAGCTACGACGTCTTAAAACTTCTGCGCCGGGAGTGCTGGAGGTGATGGTATCGATGGTAATTCTGCACTTAATCTAATTGACAGAATTATAAGCGTGCGGAGCTTCTTAGAATTGCTCTTCAGGCCTTACAAAACGCCATTTTCCAGGTGGCAAGGCGCCCAGAGAAATTCTGCCCATACGAACACGTTTTAGGCCTAAAACCCTTAGGCCAACCATTTCGCACATACGACGAATTTGACGCTTGCGACCCTCACGTAGAACAAAGCGAAGCTGGTCTTCGTTCTGCCAACTGACTTGAGCTGGCTTTAAAACAACCCCATCGAGTTCCAGGCCGTGTTTTAGACGATCTAGATCTTCAAAAGAGAGGGCGCCTTCAACTCGAACCAAATACTCCTTCTCAATAGGACTGTTTTCGCCGATGAGGAGTTTGGCAATACGCCCATCTTGGGTTAACACCAGCATGCCAGTAGAGTCGATATCGAGGCGGCCTGCAGGCGCTAAGCCGCGGGTATTAAAGCGTGGGTTGCGGCCCTTATCCAGTGGACTGGGAAAGTAATTGTCTGGGGTGATCAGTGAAGCAGCGGGCTGGTACTCTTGCTCATCATCGTAATGAGAGATAAAGCCTACAGGTTTATTCAGAATGACCGTAATCCGAGATGCTTGTTGTGCTTTGGCGCCGGATTGCAATTCAATTTTCTGATGACGAAAAGCCCGTGAGCCTAGCTCATTCACCACTTCACCATCAACGGTTACCAGGCCCTGCTCAATATAAGAGTCAGCCTCGCGACGAGAGCACAGACCTAATTCAGAGAGTAGCTTGGATACGCGTATTTTTTCTTCCATGACCATATTATCGGGCAAGCGGCGAATAACGTCGGCTTGACGAGGGTTATTATTTGCTTAGAGCGCCTTCTTCGGCCCTTGCCATCAATCCAGCAAAGGAAATGAAATTGACATCCACATTAAAAAAACCCCCAATTTATAAAATCCTTTACTTTCAGGTGCTTGTAGCTGTTGTGGTGGGCGTACTGCTGGGCCATTTATACCCATCCTTGGGTGTGGATATGAAGCCATTTGGCGACGCTTTCATCAAGGGCATCAAGATGCTGATTGCCCCGATCATCTTTTGCACTGTGGTGCTGGGTATCGCGGGTATGGAAGATATGAAGAAGGTGGGCAAGACCGGCGGCTTAGCCCTCCTCTATTTTGAGGTTGTGAGCACTATCGCACTCATAGTAGGTCTAGTAGTGGTCAATGTGCTTCAGCCAGGTGCGGGCATGAATATTGATCCTGCCAGTTTGGATACCAAGGGAATTGCTGCCTACACGGGACCAGGCAAGATGGCCACAACCACCGAGTTTTTACTAAACATTATTCCCAATACGGTAGTTGATGCTTTTGCAAAAGGGGAAATTCTGCAAGTGCTATTTATTGCCGTGTTGTTTGGGTTTGCATTGCATAAATTTGGCGGTAGAGGGACGATGGTGTTTGACTTGATCGAAAAGACTTCTCATGTTCTTTTTGACATCATTGGCATCGTCATGAAATTTGCCCCTATTGGCGCCTTTGGCGCAATGGCATTTACGATCGGAAAATATGGAGTGGGCTCTTTATTTTCTCTGGGAAAATTGATGGGCGCGTTTTATATCACCTGCTTACTTTTTGTATTTATTGTTCTTGGAACTATTGCGCGTTTGAATGGATTTAGCATTTTTAAGTTTGTACGCTATATCAAAGAAGAGTTGCTAATCGTTTTAGGAACATCCTCATCAGAGTCGGTATTGCCACGAATGATGGAAAAGATGGAGTTGCTGGGCGCAAAGAAAAGCTGCGTCGGTTTAGTTATCCCAACAGGATATTCATTCAACCTAGACGGCACTTCTATTTACTTAACCATGGCAGCAGTATTTATTGCGCAGGCTACAGATACGCCAATGACGATTACGCAGCAGGTTACCTTGTTGCTAGTTTTGCTTCTGACGTCTAAGGGCGCTGCAGGAATTACCGGTAGCGGTTTTATTGTCTTAGCCGCAACCTTATCTGCGGTAGGAAACGTACCTGTTGCGGGTCTGGCAATCATCTTGGGTATTGACCGCTTTATGTCTGAAGCACGCGCACTCACGAATTTAGTTGGTAACGGCGTAGCAACTATTGTTGTGGCGCGCTGGACGGGAGAATTAAACCAGCAGCAATTAACGGCTGCACTAAATCGCGATAGTTGGGTTGAGGCTCAGGAGCCGGAAGTGATTTTGGATCAAAAGCAAGACAAGATGCGCTAAACATTGCCTAGATCAGATTAACGATCTAGGTTCTGACAATATGTACGCTGCAAGGGGCCTCTTCAACAATCTTTGTCATAGAGGTCCGCCAAGGCGTTACTTTATTTGGTAGCTTATGAGATGCCCCAATCAAGATTAGGGAGGCATCATTGTCCTTGGCAAACTCCACAATACGACTCGCTGGATCAAGCGCCTCTAGTACGTGATACGAAATCCGTTCAGGCGGCAATTTCAGAGGTTTAGCCCACTCCATGAGCTGCACGAGATGACCTCGCACAATACCGCTGGCAGTTTCGCTTTCTTGATTGCCTTCAAAGGTTGGGGTGCTTGCAATAGTGCTCAGACACACGAGACGACTTTCTGGATAGGCTTGTAATAAATTCTTTGCGGTTGTTTGCATGCGTTCACGCAAGTCTTCATCTGATTGGCGCGTATCGATCGCCGCAATCATTAACGGCGCATCGTCATTTCCGATGCTAGGGCGCGGGCTTGGGGAGGGTTCGTAACCTGCTGCGCGGAACATGCGTTTGAGGTTTTCCCAAAAGCTCAGAGGATCAACTCGATCGGCACGCTCGGTAAGGGTAACGCTTTCATGGTCACGCAAAACTTGACGCAGACGTGTGGCGCTTTGATATCGATCTGCTGCGCGCGGCTCCAGGCAGCGCAAAACAATTTCTTGTAGCCAGCGCGGAATCTCTTTGCGAATGGCTCGGGGAGGAAAAGCCTGGGCCCACATTCTTTTTCGCAGGCCACTCATTGACTGCGGGTTACCAAAGGGAAGCTCGCCCGTTAGCAACTCATACATAATGACGCCGATAGAAAAGATATCGCTGCGATAGTCAGAGCGAATTCCGGTAACTTGCTCTGGCGAAATGTATGGCGCTGAACCAATTCCCTTACGCATTTCTTCTGCGAGCAAGTCGGGGAAGCGCGCATGATGCGATAAGCCAAAGTCAATTAAGGTGAGCTTGCCCTTATCGTCAATCAGAATATTTTCTGGCTTGATATCCAGGTGAATAGCATCTTGTGCATGCAGTGATTGCACAGCTTGTGCTAAATCAGCGCCAATCTTTACTACCTCATCAATCGTAAAAACCTTACCTTCTTTGATAAAGTCTTCTAGCGGTCTTCCTTCTACGCGTTCCATTGCAATATAGGGGCGCGTTGCCATATTGCCGGAGCCAAGATACTTGGGAACATAGGGACTCTTGAGCGAGCGCAGAATAGTGAGTTCAGTCTCAAAACCAATGAGGCTTTCAACAGGCTGATCCCTGCCTACCCTAGGAATTTTGAGAAGAATAGGAACATCAATCCCTTCTTTAGTTGCGGAGTACAAGCTGGCCATGCCGCCACGATGAACTTCTGCCCCCAGCACAAACCCATCAACTACTTTACCTTCTTGGAAAATCTCATCAACTGCCTCAATATCAGTATTAATCGACATAAGCTAATTATTTGCCTGTGATTAGGCGGTTGGCAAGGTCTTCTGGCAATCCAGCACGACGCACTTTATCTGCTGCTGTGAATTGATCGTAAGCTGTGCGATGAAAGGTGAGTACTTCTAACTCGGGCTCAAAAACAGCAAAGCAAGCCTCAGGATTTCCGTCTCGTGGCTGACCAAGCGAGCCAACCACTCCAACCCATTGACGATGACGCATTACTGGAACTTCATCGCCAGGATGCGGAGCAAAGCGAATTAACTTACCAACAGCACTTTGATAGAAGAGTGCTTGCTCGTGAGCATGGCCGACAAACGTATATGTCTTGCCAGAGTTTTGTACGCAACGCCAAGCACTCATGCTGTCGGTGATGTAGTTCCAGTCTGCTGGATTGTGTGCTGATGCGTGGACAAAACACATCGCATCTTCTTGAACCATTAATGGCAAGTCTTTTAGAAATTGCACTTGAGCAGGATTAAGTTGAGATTTAGTCCACTGAATTGCGGCATTTGCACTGGCATTCATTTGATGGCTGTGGTCTTCAAAGACTGCTTGATCATGATTGCCTAGGACTGCAATCGCTTTTTTATCGGCAACCATCTCGCCAATGCGATCAATTAGTGCGCCGGGATCGGCGTTGTAGCCAACAATATCTCCCAAGAAAACCATGCGAGTAACACCCAAATCTTTGGCCTGCTCCATACAAGCATCGAAAGCCTCTAAATTGCTATGTAGATCGGCAAAAAGCCCAATACGTTCAGTCATCCTTTAATGATAGGACAAAAGCCCTTCGAGAAGAAGAGTTAATAGGGCCCGACTTCGTTAAATGGCCTATTTTTAAAACGTTTATGAACCCAATAGTATTCAGCGGGTCTGAGTCTGATTTCTTGTTCAAAAATTTGGTTTAAGCGTGCGGTATCTGCTTCAGGGCTTTCGGTCGGAAAATTCTCAAGTGGTTTGCTGATGGTGCAAACATAACCAGCACCATTCTTTTTTAGGGTCGTGATCATCATGCACACTTCCGCCCCTGTGATTTTGGCAAGTCGCGATACAGCCGTGATCGTATTGGTTTGAATATTAAAAAATGGAACGAAGGTGGAGTCTTTCAGGCCCAAATCGATATCAGGCGCAATGATGATGAAGCTACCCTTACGAATTTCTCGAATGAGCTCAAGAGAATTTCCTTGGCGGTCAATAGAATTTCCACCAAAGCGATTACGCCACTCAATTATTTTTCTATTAAAGAAAGGACTTTTCATTCTTTGGAAAAATCCCGATGTACGCGGCCAACCTCTATCGTGAGCAAGGGCGCTCAAAATAATGCTGCCCTCAATTCCAATAAAATGCATATTCACTAAGATGCGCGGCTTTCTATCGCTCAGATCGACCTCTGCCCGAACTTCTATCATGTCGTCTAGCTGTTTTTTTGTGCCGAGCCAGATAATGCTTTTCTCTACCAGGCTGCGACCCAGTAATCGCCAATGTTCTTTTCTAAGTTCGTTAATTTCGTTTGCGCTGAGTTCGGGAAAGCATAGTTCTAAATTTTTTTGAACCACACGATTGCGATCACTGGGAATGAGTGCCGCAAGATTGCCCAAGCCATAGCCAATAGAGACTAGGGTCTTATAGGGAAGCGATACTAGAAATCGAAGTAGCGCAACGCCAGAATTATTTGAAAAGTTTTTAAACAAAACTTAATTTATTCAGAGTCGTAGCGAGATAGGGATTTAGCGTAGCGTACATTCATTTCTTCGGTAGAGCTAATCGACATACCCAAATCATTTACTAAGCCAGTCTCAAGTCGATAAGCCCAGCCATGAACTGTTAGATCTTGCCCTCTCGCCCATGCATCTTGAACGATCGTGGTTTCACAAACGTTCACTACTTGCTCGATAACATTGAGTTCGCACAAACGATCTTGTCGTTTTGGGGTAGGTATAACGTCGCCAAGGTAACGCTCATGTTTTTGATGCACATCCTTAACGTGGCGCAACCAATTGTCAGCAAGTCCAACGCGTTTATCAGTTAGGGCAGCATGCACGCCAGAGCAGCCATAATGACCCACCACCAAAATGTGCTTGACCTTTAAGAGGTCAATTGCAAATTGAATTACGGATAAGCAGTTCAGATCGGTATGAACCACCACATTGGCAACATTACGGTGCACAAAGAGTTCACCCGGCAGCAAATTAACAATGTCATTTGCGGGTACACGGCTGTCTGAGCAGCCAATCCAAAGATATTCTGGTGCCTGTTGTGAAACTAGACGCTTAAAAAAATCAGCGTCCTTGGCAATCATCGCTTCTGCCCATTCGCGATTATTGGCAAATAGCTGGTCTAAGGCTCTGGAGTTCTTCATAATCATGTTTTGAGTTTAAAGTACTTTAATGATGCCTATTTGGTTAAAACAAACCCCCGCTGGCATTGTTCTTAATTTACATTGCCAACCAGGCGCAAAGCTGACCAAGGTAGTTGGTCTTCATGATGGCTGTCTCAAGATATCCCTGCAGGCCCCGGCCCTAGAAAACAGGGCGAATGAGATGTTGTTGTCCTGGCTTTCTAAGCGCTTAAGAGTGCCCCAAAAACAAATTCAGCTCTTATCGGGACAAAATAGCCGTGTAAAGCGGGTAGAAATCTGGGGCTCAATCACCCCAGAGCAGATTGCTGAAGCTTTAAGTCCCTAAGGGCTTACCAAAAGATAGCCCAGAGAATTCCTAAAATCAAAACCCATTTGCCGATGTAATAAACACTGCGGTGTTTTGCCTTAAGCTTTTTCGCTTGCGCCCTTAAGTGATAAAAGTACTTAAAGAGGATGTTTACAAATCCTACCTTCTCTCCTGCAACGTTTTGGGAGGAGGCGGCACTCATCACGTAGCGCCCAAACCAGTGATTAAATAACTGCACCACTTTAGTGTGAACGGGCCGTTCCACATCGCAAAACAAGACAATGCGCTGATGATCCGTCTCATTGGCGGCATAGTGAATGTAAGTTTCATCAAACATGACTGGCTCACCATCTTTCCAGAAATAACGCTCCCCATCTACGTCGATAAAGCATTTGGGATCGTTTGGGGTGACTAGGCCAATGTGATAGCGCAAGGAGCCCGCATAGGGGTCTCGGTGTCTTACTAGCGTTGCTCCTGGGGGTAGTGAGGCAAACATCGCAGCCTTGATCGAGGGGATCGATTTGAGGAGGGCAACGGTTTTAGGGCATTGGAGTTGTGCAGAGGGCATTTCTTTGCCATACCAGCAGAGGTGAAAGCGTTTCCAGCCCGTCCGAAAGAAAGAGTTAAACCCAATATCGTTGTATCCCGTAGCAGCAGCGATTGCACCATCCGCGTTTAAAGCAAGCGCTTCATCGCGGATGATCTGCCAATTATCTTGGAGGGGCTTCATTTCAGGAAAGTCTGCAACTGGAATAAATGCCCCAGCCTTAGTTTTCGAGAATAAATAGAGGAGGCAGTTAACCGGCGCTAAAAGAACTTGATAGTCTGTTAGTGAGCGCACTAAGCCAAATCGAACTTTGCCCCTGAAGTAGACATAAACAGCCGAAACAACAAAGATCAAAAAGATGACGTGACGTAGTTCCATTAGATTTACCAATTAGCGTTAATACTAATATTTTAATTTGTATGGAGCGTCATTTCATCCCTATTTTTGTAATGAATATGCTCAAATGTTGATTAGGGTCAAAACAGACCGCTGTGAATGCACCTAATTAGGGCTGCAGAGATGATTTGTTAAGGAAAACCACATGAATGGATTCGTAAAATGGCTTTTAAGCCTTGTATTGATTGGCCTGGCTGGCTTAGCAGCATATACCTGGATTATGCTCAATTGGAGCTATGGCAGCGGTGAGCGTGCCGGATACGTCCAGAAATTTTCCAACCGCGGTTATGTATGTAAAACCTGGGAAGGCGAATTGGCTATGGTTTCAATGCCGGGAACCATGTCAGAAAAATTCCTCTTTACGGTGCGTGAAGATGCTGTGGCGCAAAAAATCAATGCCAATTTGGGTAAAAAAGTTGCCCTTAAATATGATCAGCACATCGGATTGCCTACAAGCTGTTTTGGCGATACCGAGTATTTTGTATCAGATGTAACAGTTCTAGAAGAGTAAAAAAGCAGCAATAAAAAAATTTGCTGTGACGCAGCTTTATTTTTGTAATTTTTTGTGGTTAAAATCATGTAAGCGCACTGTGCGCTGACATCAATATCTATAAGGAGCTTCACTTGAACAAAGCAGAACTAATCGCAGCGATTGCTGACGACGCTGAGATCTCAAAAGCCAAAGCTGAATTTGCATTGAATTCTGCTATTGAGCAAATCATTAAAGCTGTTACTAAAGGCGACTCAGTACAGCTGATCGGTTTCGGTACTTTTGCTTCTGGTAAGCGCGCTGCACGTATGGGCCGTAACCCAAAAACTGGCGAGCCACTCAAAATTGCTGCTGCTAAAACTGTTAAGTTTTCTGCTGGTAAAGCATTTAAAGATTCAGTTAACAAGCGTAAGAAGTAATTCTTGCTTTGTTGATGAAAAAGCCCGGCATGCCGGGCTTTTTTGTTTCTGGAGATGGCGCTGCAATCTTGCATGATTGCTAAATCTAATTTTCAGCTTTGTACTAAACGTCGATGGCGATGAATGCTCATCAAAATCCCGGCTCCAAATCCCAGTGTTACTAAGGCGGTGCCACCGTAACTGATGAAGGGCAATGGAACGCCTACAACAGGCAATAGGCCACTTACCATCCCGATATTGACAAATGCGTAGGTAAAGAAAATCAGCGTCACTGATGCGCCTAGTAGTCGCGTAAAAAGATTGGGCGCGCTAGCAGAGATGGCTAGACCCCTTTTAATTAGAGCGAAGAAAAGCGCTAGTAAGACCAAGTTGCCTAGTAAGCCAAATTCTTCAGAGAAAACGGCAAAGACAAAGTCGGTATGTTTTTCTGGAATAAATTCAAGATGGGCTTGCGTACCCTGGAACCAGCCTTTACCGAAAAATCCACCCGAGCCAATTGCAATCATGGATTGAATTGTATGAAAACCTTTTCCAAGAGGATCACTACTTGGATCAAGCAAAGTACAGACTCGATGCTTTTGGTAGTTATGAACAAATGGCCAAACAACATCATGTGCACAAATCATGTTGCCAAAAATAATGATGAGAATGATTCCAAAAGCACCAAGACCAACAAATGGCAGAATCCATTTCCAGGGCAGTCCTGCCAAAATAATCACGTACATGCCCGCAGCGAAAACTAAGAGTGCTGTGCCTAGATCGGGCTGACGCGCAATCAGGAATACCGGAATAATAAGAATGATGGCTGCCACTCCATAGTCCCAAGATTTTTGAATGCCTTCGCGCTTCTGAAAGTACCAAGCCAACATCAGTGGCATAGCAATTTTCATGAGCTCTGATGGCTGAATTACGAAACCAATATTGAGCCAACGTCGCGCACCTTTCTTGATCAGTCCAAATACAGCGACTGCTACCAATAGCGCAACTCCAATTCCATAAATCCATACTGCGGCCATCTCTAACCACTTTGGTGGAATGCGAGAGACGATCCACATAACGGCAAATGAAAGCGCTAGGTTGCGGAGCTCATCTTCAAATCGAACCGGCGTATTTTGACTTGCGGATAAAAAAGTAAGAAACCCAACTCCCGCTAAGCCAAGCAGAATAAGGCCTAGCTGGCGGTCAAGCCCGCTAAAAATACTTAGAAATATTTTCTTGGTTTTACTTATGGCGCTCTTTTCCATTCAGGAATCTCCTTTGGCCATTTACCTTCAAGATAAAAATCGAGTGCTTTGCGTGCAATTGGTGCGGCATGTTGCGCACCAAATCCTGCATTCTCAACGACCATGGCAATCACGATGGTTGGTTTTTCTGCGGGAGCAAAAGCAATATATAAAGCATGGTCTCGTAAAAATTCTGCAGTGGCTCCATGCTTGTACTCTTTCGAATTCAAGCTAAATACTTGCGCTGTTCCTGTCTTGCCGCCCACTTGATAGCCCGTACCTTTAAACACAGAGGCAGAGGTTCCAGAATTGTTAACTTCAACCATTGCTTTCTTAATGACTTCAATGTTTTCGGGAACAAGATCGATGCGATAACTTTCTTTAGGTGTTGTGAGGGTGCGATTTCTTGTGAAGGGATCTTCAATTGCCTTCACTAAGTGTGGCTTCATCACAATGCCATTGTTTGCCATGTTGGCCATAGCATGTGCCAACTGCAAAATAGTGAATGCGTTATAGCCTTGGCCAATACCAAGAGAAATTGTTTCGCCTTCATACCATTTTTGCTGCTCTGGCTTTTTGAAAGTATTTTTCTTCCACTCGGTAGATGGCAGAACACCTTTGGATTCACCCTGCAAGTCGATCCCGGTAATTTGCCCAAAGCCAAATGGTTTCATGAAGTCATACATCATGTTGACGCCCATATCGCGCGCCAACATGTAATAGTAGGTATCGCATGATTCAACGATAGACTTTTGCATATCAACAATGCCGTGCCCACCTTTTTTGTCATCGCGGAAGGTATGATTTCCAAAATCAAAATAACCTGGATCTGAAATAGTTTGTGATGGTGTGCGCTTCTTGGTTTCTAAAGCTGCAAGCGCCATAAATGGTTTATATGTTGATCCCGGTGGGTAGATGCCTTTAAGTGGGCGGTTATACAGTGGCTTTTGCGGGGAGTCATTCAACTCTTTCCACGTCACTGAATCAATGCCCTCTACGAAATCGTTTGGATTAAAGTTGGGCTTGGATACAAATGCCAAGATGTCACCAGTCTCAGGTTCAATCGCTACGAATGCACCGCGGAAATTTCCGTAGAGTTGTTCCACTAAGTATTGCAGCTTGATGTCCACTGACAACACTACATTTTTGCCGGGTATTGAAGGTGAGCTAGAGAGTGTGCGTACTGGTTTACCGCCCGCAGTAATTTCTACTTGATCGTAGCCTGGCACTCCACGCAGAACAGTTTCATAACTTTGCTCCAAGCCAATCTTGCCAACATACTGAATGCCTGGCAAAAAAGAAGTCTGCAATGCATCTGGATCATCCGCCTTGGAGTTCTCAATTTCCGCCTGCATTTTCTCTTTGTCTCTTTGAGAAACGCGTCCGATATAGCCAATTAAATGGGAGGCTAACTCGTTATATGGGTACTCTCGGAAACTACGGGCGCGGATCTCTACGCCTGGGAATCGGTAGCGATTGGCCATAAATCGGGCTGTTTCAGCCTCGGTGAGCATCGATCTGAGTGGAAAAGTGCCCATTTTTCGAGAATCTTCCAGGGAGCGCTTGAAATTTCGGCGATCGCGCGGGGAAATCAACACAATTTGAGAGAGTTCGTCGATAAGATCATCGACATTGCCTTTAACTTCCTCAGCGTTCACATCCAAGGTCAAGGCTGAATAATTTCTACCAATCACAATGCCATTGCGATCTATGAGCAGACCCCGATTGGCTGGGGCGGGTACAAGGGCAATACGGTTATTCTCGGCTAATAAGGCATATTTGCCGTGACTCACGAGCTGCAGCCAAACCAATCGTGTAATTAATAATAAAAAGCAGAAGGTGACAAATAGAGTCGCAATATGAATTCGCTCTTGAAACGAATCGAGATCTGGTTTTTTAAACGAAACCATACCGCTCTCTAAATTGGACGATTGTGATCAACGTCGATGGGGCGACGTTGGGGTGACAACAAGATGCGTGTTGCCACGGGCCACAGCAATGCCTCAATAAGAGCCTGAATAGCGCCAGTTAAGGCCCACCAATGCACCTCACCGCTTAATAGCCAATGGGCCAGTACTGGAAACAAAGAAACCAATAAGAAGATGGGCAAAAGATGCAGGGCTTGCGTTAAAACATTTAAGGCAATGATTCGGCGATGCCAAGAAATGGCAAGGTAGGCTACCAGTGAGTAGCTAAATGCATGAAGGCCCAATAAGTCAGAGTTGTGGACATCCATCAAAAGACCAAGAATGAAGGCGATGATGACGCCGACATAGCGATGCTGATGGATATTCCAGAACACGATGCAAATAATGAGCCAGTCTGGCACCCAGCCGTAATTACCAATTGGCAGAAGATTGAGCAATAGAGCGCAAAACAAGCTGAAATAAATAAAGACCGGATTTACCGGGCGCAGAATGTAGCCGCTTTGAAAATCGATCATTGCATGCCTCGCGCACGAGTTTGGCGGCGACCTGGAGTATTGGTCAGGGGTGCGCCAGGCTTGCTAGTGGCAGTGGATGCTTTTGCATCCCACTGTGGATCGTAAAGCAGGGCTAAAGCTTGGCGGTAGCGATTCACTGCTGCAACTGGTACGCAAAATACATTTGAAGAGTTTTTGTCGGCATTACGTTCTATGCGGCTAATGACTGCCACTGCAAAGCCGGGCGGGTAGATACCATCGATGCCCGAGGTAATCAGTACATCACCCACTTCTAAATCGCTCGCCACGGGAAGATAGCGAAGTTCAAGTGGGTTGCCGCGCCCCGCACCAAATACTGCTGCTCTTAAGCCATTGCGAGCTACCTGAACTGGTACCGCAAAGTCACGATCTTCTAGTAAAGAGACTTCTGCAGAGCGATCGTAAATACGTACTACTTGGCCTAAGATGCCGGAGTCATTTGCAATGGGGTTGCCCAGCTTCAGGCCGTCGTCGCTCCCACGATTAATCACAATGCGCTGAGAAATTGGATTGGGTGGATTAAATAAAATTTCTACTGGCAATGTTTTAAATGGAACGTGCTTTTGCAAATCCATTAGCTGACGTAGATTTTGATTTTCTACAAGAAGAAATTCAGATTGGTTGGCAAGCAAAGAGAGCTCTGCTTGACGTACTTTCATTTCTTGATTTTCTTTATCCAGCGTTCCGCGACTGGTGAAATATTCTGATGTCGCTTCATACGCATTGCGCGGCATCATCATCACATACTCTAGCGGGCGCAATATCCAATTAACGTTATTGCGAATCGGATCAAGTGCTTTAAAGCGAAAATCGATCAACATCAATGCGATGCTGATCGATAGACAGACAATCAGTTTGACTAAAGCCGGAACGCCTTGTCTGAAAAGAGGAGGAGCGCTATGTTGCAATTCCCTAATCGACGCTTAGGTCAATTACTCTTGAGAGAACACGCCGCCCAACTTATCCATGCGCTCTAAAGCAATACCGCAACCACGAGCGACGCAAGTGAGGGGATCTTCTGCAACATGAATAGGAAGGCCAGTTTCTTCGAGCAGTAAGCGATCGAGGTCACGCAATAGTGCGCCACCACCGGTCAGCATCATGCCGCGCTCAGCGATGTCGGAGGCAAGCTCGGGAGGAATTTGTTCTAGAGCCGCTTTAACTGCAGTTACGATTTGATTCAATGGGTCAGTTAAGGCTTCGAGTACTTCATTACTTGTCACAGTGAAGCTACGTGGAATACCTTCAGAAAGATTGCGACCCTTTACTTCCATCTCACGAACTTCTTGTCCTGGGAATGCAGAGCCAATCGTTTTCTTAATTAACTCAGCAGTTTGTTCGCCGATCAACATGCCGTAGTTACGGCGGATGTAATTGGTGATTGCTTCATCAAACTTATCGCCACCAACACGAACAGAGCCTTTGTAAACCATGCCGCCCAATGACATGACGCCAACTTCAGTTGTACCGCCGCCGATATCAACAACCATCGAACCAGCCGCTTCAGAAACTGGCAGACCCGCACCAATTGCAGCAGCCATTGGTTCTTCAATCAAAAATACTTGTGATGCGCCTGCACCCAAAGCAGATTCACGAATTGCGCGACGCTCAACTTGGGTGGATCCACAAGGAACGCAAATGATGATGCGTGGGCTTGGCTTTAAAAGCTTGCTCTCGTGCACCATTTTGATAAATTGCTTGAGCATTTGCTCGGTAATTGTGAAATCGGCAATAACGCCGTCTTTCATAGGGCGAATAGCCTCAATATTTCCAGGAACACGACCCAACATGGCTTTTGCTTCTTTTCCAACCGCCAAAATGGTCTTTTTGCCATTTGGGCCGCCTTCAGTGCGAATTGCCACGACTGACGGTTCATCAAGCACAATACCTCGTTCACGCATGTAAATTAAGGTGTTGGCGGTACCTAGGTCGATGGCCAGGTCATTAGAAAAGTAGCTGCGGAAAAAACCAAACATGATGTAGTGGGAAAATAAGTAAGTGTTAAAAAATATATATAGGAATGATACTCTAGCGCCCCATGAAACTTGATGATGTCCAGCGCATTGCGCACCTTTCCAGCCTTGAGTTAAGTCAGGCAGAAGCCGAGGCAGTTTTGCCCCAATTACAGGCAGTTTTTGCCCTGGTTGAGGAGATGCAGGCCGTCGATACCAGCGGCCTTGCCCCTTTGGCTCACCCAATCCTCTTTTTGCGTGATTTGGCGCAACCCCTGCGTAGTGATGCGGTGACGGAAGTCGATGATCGCGCCGAAAACATGCAATCTGCCCCTGCTGTGCAGGAAGGCTACTTCTTAGTTCCGCGGGTGATCGAATGAGCTGGCACCAAACCCCCATCGCCTTAATGGCCAAAGCCTTGGCTACTAAAGAGGTCTCTAGCACTGAGCTGACAAAGTACTTTCTTGATCGCATTGAGGCCGGAAAGCACTGGAATGCATATCTTGATGTAAGTGCTCACTTAAGTTTAGAGCAAGCATCTAAAGCAGATAAAATTATTGCCTCAGGCAAAGCTGGAAAATTGACAGGTATCCCCGTTGCCCATAAAGACGTCTTTGTAACCCGTGGCTGGAAGTCCACTGCAGCATCCAAAATGCTCGAGGGTTACCTCAGTCCATTTGATGCCACGGTAGTCGCGAATCTCGGAATTCCGGATGAACTGAATCCCAATGGTGCCGGCATGGTTTGCCTTGGCAAGACCAATATGGATGAGTTCGCAATGGGCTCCTCTAATGAAAATTCAGCCTATGGGCCTGTCTTAAACCCTTGGAATTCAGAATACGTTGCAGGCGGCTCCTCTGGAGGCTCTGCAGCGGCAGTGGCTGCAGGATTGGCTCCGATTGCGACAGGTACAGATACTGGTGGCTCCATACGTCAGCCAGCTGCTTTTTGCGGCCTGACTGGGATCAAGCCAAGTTACGGGCGCGTATCTCGCTACGGAATGATTGCTTATGCCTCTTCATTAGATCAGGCTGGCCCAATGGGTAAGACCGCAGAAGACTGCGCTTTGTTGCTATCGGCAATGTCTTCCCATGATCCGCGGGACTCTACTTCCTTGGCAGATTCTGGGGAGGACTACGGTCGTTTCCTCACTCAGCCGTGGAAAGAGGGCGGCTCTAATCCAGCAAAACCCTTAGAAGGCTTGCGCGTTGGCTTGCCAAAAGAATTCTTCGCGGAAGGCCTTGCGCCAGAGGTGGCTAATGCGGTCAATGCTGCAGCAAAAGCCTTGCAAGATTTGGGCGCAGAGTTACTTGAAGTAAGCCTCCCTAAAACTAAGTTATCCATCCCGGTGTATTACGTTTTAGCGCCAGCCGAAGCCTCAAGCAATTTGAGTCGCTTTGATGGGGTGCGTTATGGACACCGAGCAAATGAATATCGTGATTTATCTGATATGTATAAGAAGTCTCGTACCGAAGGTTTTGGTGCAGAGGTAAAGCGTCGGATCTTGGTTGGAACCTATGTGCTTTGTCATGGTTATTACGATGCCTATTACTTGCAGGCTCAAAAAATTCGTCGCATCATTGCAGCTGATTTTCAGGCGGCATTTGAGAAATGTGATGTGATCTTGGGACCAGTTGCACCGGATGTTGCATGGCGTTTGGGTGAAAAATCAAAAGATCCAGTGCAGATGTATTTAGAGGACATTTACACGCTCTCAACTAATTTAGCAGGGCTGCCGGCGATGAGTGTTCCTTGTGGCTTTAATTCAAGCAATCTTCCAATCGGCATGCAGCTCATTGGTAATTATTTTTCTGAAGCGCGCTTACTTCAAGTGGCGCATCAATATCAGCAAAATAGTGATTGGCATTTGCGTCAAGCAAGCGAGGTGGCATGATGCAATGGGAAATCGTTATTGGTCTAGAGACCCACGCGCAACTTCAAACGCAATCGAAAATTTTCAGCGGTGCGAGTACGCGTTTTGGTGCCGGCCCAAATACCCAAGCCTGTGCCGTTGACTTAGCTTTGCCTGGCGTTTTGCCGGTATTGAATCGTCAAGCAGTTGAACACGCCATTCGTTTTGGTTTGGCGGTCAATGCCAAGATTTCGCCGGCGAGTATTTTTGCGCGGAAGAATTATTTCTATCCCGACTTACCAAAGGGATACCAGATCAGTCAGATGGATCTCCCGGTAGTTGTGGGTGGCCATCTGGAAATCTTAGTCGGCGATCAAGTCAAAGTAGTTGAGCTCACACGCGCCCATATGGAAGAGGACGCAGGTAAGTCGGTTCATGAGGAGGGCTTCCTAGGCCCTCATGGCGAAGCATCCAGTGGCATAGATTTAAATCGTGCCGGCACACCATTGCTAGAAATTGTGACTGAGCCAGTGATGCGCAGTGCTGCAGAAGCAGTTGCGTATGCAAAAGCTTTACATACATTGGTGATGTGGTTGGGTGTTTGTGACGGCAATATGCAAGAAGGCTCTTTCCGTTGTGATGCAAACGTATCTGTTCGACCTGTTGGCCAAAAAGAATTCGGCACACGTTGCGAAATTAAAAACTTGAACTCCTTCCGCTTTTTGGAGGAGGCCATTCAATATGAAGTACATCGTCAAATTGAATTAATTGAAGATGGCGGTACAGTCGTTCAAGAAACCCGCTTATACGATCCTGATCGTCAAGAGACTCGCAGCATGCGCAGTAAAGAGGATGCTAACGACTATCGCTATTTCCCGGATCCAGATTTATTGCCGGTAGTGATTGATGATGCATGGATTGCCGATGTGCGCAGCAAGATGCCAGCATTACCAGCACAGCTTCGTGAGCAATGGCAAGGCGAATTTGGTTTGAGTGCTTACGATGCGCAATTGCTCACGCAAGATCGTGACACTGCCAAAGTATTTGAAGAGCTTCTGGCTATTGTTGGCAAGTCTTTGGCAAAAGCTGCGGCCAATCTGATTGCGGGTGAGTTCGCTTCATCACTGAATCGTGCTGGTATTGCCACTGCAGATGCGCCTTTGAAAGCAGAGCACTTAGCGCCACTATTAACTCGTGTAGCAGATGGGACCATCTCTAACAAGATCGCAAAAGATATCTTTGCAATTCTGTGGGAAGAGGCTATCACCGGCAAAGTTATTAGCACTGTAGATCAAGTAATTGATGCCAAAGGCCTGAAGCAGATCAGTGATAGTGGTGAGCTTGAAGCCATGATTGATAAGGTGTTGGCGGCTAACGAGAAGTCTGTTGAAGAGTTCCGCTCTGGCAAGGAAAAAGCATTTAATGCTTTGGTTGGTCAGATCATGAAAGCTTCACAAGGCAAAGCCAATCCAGGTCAGGTGAACGAGCTTCTGCGTAAAAAGCTGAGCTAAAAAAGTTAAATCAGAAAATAAGCGAGAAAGACATAGATGAGCGCAATCGATCCTAAGCAAGCCGAACAAGAAGAATTGGTGGCGGAGTGGTTACGCGCTACCCCAGGTTTTTTTGAGCGCTATGCCAATCTCTTAAACGAAATTCGCTTGAAACATCCACATGAAGATCGTGCAATCTCCTTGCAAGAGCGTCAGATGACTTTATTGCGCACACAGAATCAAGAGCTCAATCGTCGTCTTAGTGAGATGCTGCACTTTGGTAGTCGCAATGACAAAACTCAACAGAGCTTAGTTGCTTGGTTGTTGCGTCTGATGCGTGCAAATACAAAGGCAGATGTGGAGTCTGCGGTGACTGCTGGATTGGCAGAAGTTTTTGAAGTGGAGTCGGCGCATCTCCTTGCCCCTAATACGGCATTTGGCCCTTGGATTGATACGCCTCTATGTGGTTCTGCCAAAGAGTTGGCTGCTGCTAGCGTGGATTTGTTGGCAACTCAAGTGAGCATTGATCCTGAGTGGCAAAGCATGGTGGCTATTGGCTTACCGTTAGGTAAAAGTATTGGAACAGTGCAATCACCAGCCGTGCTTTTACTAGCAAGTAAAGACGAGTCTCGCTTTACTGCGGATATGGGCGCATTCTATTTGCGTCAGATTGCTGAACTCACTGCTGCAGCTTTGGATCGTATCCAGGCTTATGAGCCAAGCACCAGCTGATCTTCATTCCTTGGTGCAAGAGTATCTGCACGAGCTGCATGTATTAAGGCAGCTGTCACCTCATACGCTTAAAGCGTACCGCATGGATCTCGGTGAGTTGCAGGCATTGGCAGCGGATGATGCTGTTGATTTATTAAAAGTTTCCAATGCACATGTTCGTCGCTGGGCTGGCCGCTTGCACTCCAAAGGAAAGTCGTCTCGCACGATTGCTAGGGCGCTTTCTGCTTGGCGTGGTTGGTATGACTGGTTGACTGAGAAAGATGCCCGTCGTGATGCGCAGGCGGGAAGAGTCACTGCAAACTTAGTCGCCAACCCTGTTGATGATGTGAAGGCGCCTAAGCGCTTGAAGTCTTTGCCTAAAGCGCTTTCGGTTGAGCAGGCGCTCTCTTTGGTAAATCAAGCCGTAAAAGAGGCTGAAGAAAAGAAAGATCTGGAGTCGATACGTGACGCAGCAATCATCGATTTGCTGTATTCCTCAGGCCTTCGTTTATCAGAGCTGCTGGGTATTGACGTAATGCAAAGCAAAGATCGCCAGCAGGAGTCTGCCGGGTGGTTGGATTGGGATGCTGCAGAAGTAACGGTTTTGGGTAAGGGTGGCAAGCGCCGCTCAGTCCCGATTGGCGGACCTGCAATGCAATCTCTCAAGGTCTGGCGTACCGTCCGCGACCAGTTGGAGCAGTCAGATGTATCGATGGCTTTATTTATCTCTGCTACGGGTGCGCGTTTATCTCCCCGGACGGTACAGGCGCGCCTTCGGACTTTAGCAATGAGGGCTGGGCTGCCAACCCATGTGCATCCGCACATGATGCGTCATAGCTTCGCTAGCCATGTTCTGCAATCGTCCCAAGATTTGCGAGCAGTACAGGAGATGCTGGGGCATGCCAGCATCGCTAGTACGCAGATTTACACCTCTTTGGATTTCCAGCACCTAGCGCAGGCATACGATAAAGCCCATCCTCGCGCAAAGGCTGGCAAAGCCTGAGGAACTCGGTAAGATAGAAGGTTTCCCATTTGGGAAATGTATTTATAGATTTTGAATGGATCAATGATGGCGTTAATTCCGGTAACAATTCTCACAGGCTTTTTAGGCAGTGGCAAAACGACTTTGCTCAAACACATCTTGACTGAAGAGCATGGCAAAAAAATCGCCGTGATTGAAAACGAGTTTGGCGAAGAGAATATCGATAACGACATCTTGGTTCAAGACAATCAAGAGAATATTGTGCAAATGAGTAATGGCTGTATTTGCTGCACGATTCGCGGTGATCTGGTGGAGGCGCTTAATTCATTGTGGGAACAGCGTAAAGATAAAAAAATTAGCTTTGATCGCGTAGTCATTGAGACGACTGGTGTGGCTAATCCAGGCCCAGTAGCGCAAACATTCTTTATGGATGATGATGTTGCGGATCATTACGTATTGGATGCGGTGGTCACACTAGTGGATGCCAAGCACGGCCCACAACAATTGACTGAACATGAAGAAGTGCAACGCCAAGTGGGCTTTGCTGATCAAATCTTCATTACCAAGACTGATTTGGTGACACCTGCTGAAGTGGATGCCTTACGCAATCGTTTGATGCATATGAATCCCCGCGCCCCAATTCAGGGTATTTCCAAAGGAGTGGTTCCTTTGGATGCCGTTTTGGATCTCAAGGGCTTTAATTTGAACGCGAAGCTCGATATTGACCCCCACTTCTTGCAGCAAGATGATCATGACCACGCTACTTGTGGCCACGATCACAGTCATGACCACCATGATCACAGCACTTGTGGGCATGACCACAGTCACGATCATCATGGCCATGCGGGCCATACAGACCGTATCCAATCCTTCGTTTTTCGTAGTGATAAACCCTTTGATCATAAAAAATTAGAGGACTTCCTGGGAGGCATTTTGGAGGTCTTCGGAGAGAAGATGTTGCGCTATAAAGGCGTCCTCTATGTGAAGGGAACTAACCGAAAAGTCGTGTTCCAGGGTGTCCATCAGATGATGGGGAGCGATATGGCGGGTTTATGGGGTACCGAACCGAAGCAAACAAGGATGGTCTTTATTGGCATCGATTTGCCTAAAGACACCCTGCTGGCTGGGCTTGAAGGCTGTTTGGCCTAGGAAATATCAAGTACAATCCGGCGCCACGGTCAATATTGGTAAATATTGGCAAAAGGGCGGTAAAAGTTTGGCAGAATGAAGTAATAATGGTTTAGATCCATGGAAAGAATGAAATGACGGTAAAAACACCAACGAAATCTTCGGCTACAGCAAAAGCGCCTAGTAAGGCTGCAAGTGCAAAGGCTGCTAAGGGTGCCCCTTTAACAGAGGTTGAATTGCTCAAGATGTCCGAAAAGGACTATATGAATGCAGCTCAACTTGATTTTTTCCGTCAAAAGCTTCTGACCTTAAAAGACGATATTTTGAAAAATGCTTCTGAAACTACAGAGCATTTGCGTGAAAACATTTTGGTTCCCGATCCCGCGGATCGTGCAACGATTGAAGAGGAGCACGCTCTTGAGTTGCGCACACGTGATCGTGAGCGCAAGCTATTGAAAAAAGTAGAGCAGGCTTTGGCTCGCATTGAGTCTGGTGATTACGGTTGGTGTGAAGAAACTGGTGAGCCGATTGGTTTAAACCGTTTAATTGCGCGCCCAACAGCCAATCTTTCTCTCGAGGCGCAAGAGCGTCGTGAGCTTCGTCAAAAGTTGTTTGGCGATTAATTACCAGATCAAATTAAAAAGTAGCAATGACAAAGCAATCCCCATCTATTAGCGAAATCTCTCCTTTACTGAAGGCGGAGATTTTGGCCGAGGCCTTGCCTTACATTCGTGCGTATCACGGTAAGACTATCGTGATTAAGTACGGTGGGAATGCAATGGTTGAAGAGCGCCTCAAAGAAAGTTTTGCGCGCGATGTCATTTTGCTCAAGCTAGTTGGTATGAACCCTGTAGTTGTTCACGGTGGCGGCCCTCAAATTGATGAGGCCCTCAAGAAGATTGGCAAGACCGGTACCTTTATTCAAGGTATGCGCGTAACCGACGAAGAAACCATGGAAGTGGTGGAGTGGGTTCTTGGTGGCGAAGTGCAGCAAGACATCGTGATGTTGATCAACCACTTTGGTGGTCAGGCTGTTGGCTTGACTGGCAAAGATGGTGGCTTGATTCGTGCGAAGAAAATGCTGGTCGCTGATGAGAAGAAAGCTGGCGGAACAATTGATTTAGGTTTTGTAGGTGAGATCGAGGCAATTAATCCGGCAGTTGTCAAAGCATTGCAAGACGATGCCTTTATTCCGGTGATCTCCCCAATTGGATTTAGCGAGGAAGGTCAGGCGTACAACATCAATGCCGACTTAGTGGCCGGCAAGATGGCAGAAATTTTGCATGCAGAGAAATTAGTCATGATGACCAATATTCCTGGTGTGATGGATAAAAACGGCACGCTCTTAACGGATTTGACTGCACGTGAAATCGACGCTCTATTTGCTGATGGCACGATTTCTGGCGGAATGTTGCCAAAGATTTCCTCTGCATTAGATGCGGCAAAGAGTGGTGTGAATTCAGTTCACATTATTGATGGACGAATCGAACACTCTTTATTGTTAGAGATTCTGACAGAGCAAGCGTTTGGAACAATGATTCGCTCCCGCTAAGAGTTGAACAAGAGATATATACATGCGTGATTCTTTAGACCCTACTGCATCAGAGATCGAAGCGACAGCTGCCGAAGAGGGTAAGACACGTAAGCGTCCGCGCCCTGGTGAGCGCCGCCTCCAGATCTTGCAGGTATTGGCTGAGATGTTGCAAAACCCTAAGGGTGAGCGTGTAACTACAGCAGCATTAGCTGCAAAAATTCAAGTTTCAGAAGCGGCCCTCTATCGACATTTCGCCAGTAAGGCGCAAATGTTTGAAGGCTTGATTGCTTTTATCGAGCAAACGGTTTTTGGTCTGATTAATCAGATTAATCAGAAGGAAGAGTCTGGACTTGCTCAAGCGCGCGGTATTTTGCAGATGCTTTTATTCTTTGCAGAAAAGAATCCCGGCATGACTCGCGTCCTTTTGGGCGATGCTTTATTGCAAGAGGATGACCGTTTGCAAGAGCGGATTACCCAAGTGCTTGATCGCGTAGAAGCTTCTTTAAAGCAGGCATTGCGTATTGCACAAACTCAGGGTGGCACATGGGCAAACGTGTCTCAAGATGAAGTGAGCATTCGTGCGGCGATGTTAATGAGCTATGTCTTGGGTCGCTGGCATCGTTTTGCTCGCAGCGGCTTTAAGAAGCTTCCAACTGAAGCGTCTGATATTAGTCTTCGCATTCTTCTGTCCGAATGAGCGAGCTACACCTCTCTAGAAACACTATCCACTTTGCCGAGCCCTTGCCTTTGCAAAGTGGCGCCATTTTATCGGGCTACGATTTAGTTATTGAAACTTACGGCAAGCTCAATGCCGACAAAAGTAATGCTGTATTGGTTTGCCATGCCTTGAATGCATCACACCATGTAGCCGGTCCCAACCCAGATGATGCAAGCGATATCGGCTGGTGGGACAACATGATTGGTCCGGGTAAGCCTGTTGATACCGACCACTTCTTTGTTATTGGCGTCAACAACTTAGGTTCTTGTTTTGGCTCTACTGGGCCGATGAGCATTAATCCCGCCACCAGTAAGCCTTATGGCGCAGACTTCCCAGTGATTACGGTAGAAGATTGGGTTAATACCCAGGCACGCTTGGCTGATAAGTTAGGCATTCGTCGTTTTGCTGCAGTAATGGGTGGAAGCCTGGGCGGTATGCAGGCATTGGCTTGGTCAATTCAGTTTCCAAAGCGCCTTGCACATTGCCTGGTAATTGCATCTACGCCAAAGCTGAGTGCGCAGAACATTGCCTTTAATGAAGTGGCGCGCAACGCCATTTTGTCTGATCCAGATTTTCATGGCGGCAATTACTACGAGCATGGCGTGGTACCAAAGCGTGGCCTAAAGCTAGCCCGCATGGTTGGGCATATCACCTATTTATCTGACGATGACATGGCAGAAAAGTTTGGGCGCGAGCTACAAAGGCCTAACGGTGAATCTCAAGACTATCGTTTTAGTTTTGATGTCGAATTTGAAGTTGAAAGTTATCTACGCCACCAAGGCGATAAGTTTTCTACTTACTTTGATGCCAATACCTATTTGCTGATTACAAGGGCATTAGATTATTTTGATCCTTCTCGTCGTTACGAGGGCAGCTTGAATCGTGCCTTAGCCGAAGTGCAAGCCAAGTTTTTAGTTGTGAGCTTCTGTACGGATTGGCGCTTCCCGCCAAATCGCAGTCGCGAGATTGTGGAATCCTTGCTCAGCAATAAGAGTGAAGTGAGTTATGCGGAGATTGATGCGCCACACGGTCACGATGCATTCTTGTTGGATGACCCTCGTTATCACAATCTGATTCGTGCTTATTTTGAACAAATGCTAGAGGCTAAATCATGAAGCGCGCAGACTTTTCCGCCATAGCGAACTGGATTGCGCCGAATAGTGAAGTGCTTGATCTCGGTTGCGGTGATGGCAGCTTCTTAGAGTATTTGCAAAAGAAAAAGCCTGTTCATGCTTACGGAGTTGAGATTGATGATGCGCGCGTACTTTCTTGTGTGCAAAAAGGCTTGAACGTCATTCAGCAAAATCTTGAGGGGGGCTTAGCTCTCTTTGAGAACAATAGCTTTGATACGGTAGTGCTCTCACAGACATTGCAAACCATTCATGAAACTGAAAAGATCTTGCGTGAAGTGGTTCGGGTTGGCAAGGAGTCCATTGTTTCTTTCCCAAACTTTGGTCATTGGTCTCATCGCCTAGCAGTTGGCTTTGGCCGCATGCCTGTCTCTAAGAGCTTGCCATATCAGTGGTACAACACACCTAACGTACGTGTTCTTACCGTGGCCGATTTTGAAAAACTGGCTTCAAGCTTAGGGTTGCAAATTTTGGATCAATGCATCTTGCATGAGGGTCGTCAGGTTACTTTGATGCCTAATCTTTTTGGAAGCCTAGCGCTGTTCCGCGTTCGACGTGCTTAGTACGATTGAGTCCTGGCTGAAAGATTTTCGGGTTTATCTCGAATGGCCTTGTCTCCGAATGCTCTTCTTGGGCTTCTCCGCAGGTCTACCCTTACTGCTGATTTTAGGAACTCTGAGCTTTTGGCTAAGAGAGGCTGGCATCGATCGCAGCACCATTGGTTATCTCACTTGGGTTGGTTTGATCTACGCGTTTAAATGGGTGTGGGCCCCCTTAGTTGATCGTCTATCCATTCCCTTGTTATCCACTTTATTTGGCAGAAGGCGTAGTTGGCTTCTCTTTGCACAGTTGCTGATTGTTCTAGGTCTAGTGGGTATGGCCAGTATTGACCCCAAAGTTCAGCTCACCCCGATTGTGTGGTGCGCACTCCTAGTTGCTTTTGGTTCTGCAACTCAAGATATCGCTTTAGATGCTTTTCGGATTGAGTCTGCAGATAGCGATCATCAAGCAGCATTAGCCGCCACATATCAAACTGGTTATCGACTCGCTTTAATTTGGGCTGGAGCCGGTGTTCTTTGGTTGGCTGCCCGTGCTGAGTCAGGTAGTACTAGCTATGATCCTGCAGCCTGGCAATTTGCCTATCTTTGTATGGCGCTCTCGATTAGTGTGGGTGTGATCACCACCTTGTTTAGTAAAGAGCCTGTTCGTATTGAGCTTGCAAAAGCTCGCAATGCAAAAGCATGGCTGCATCAAACCTTGATTGAGCCATTTGCAGACTTTATTAAACGTTATGGTTGGCATGCTGTTTTGATTTTGTCTTTAATTGCCATCTATCGCATTAGTGATGTGGTGATGGGCATCATGGCCAACCCGTTTTATGTGGACATGGGTTACACCAAAGATGAGGTGGCGGCAGTTAGTAAGGTATTTGGCGTAGTGATGACATTGGTCGGGGCCTTTGTAGGCGGCGTGCTCACATTGCGCTTTGGAGTGATGCGTATTTTATTTCTGGGTGCGATTTTGTCGGCGGTCAGCAATTTGTTATTTGCCTGGCTTGCCAGTCAGGGCCATGACTTGCATGGTCTGATTTGGGTAATTTCTGCGGATAATCTGAGTTCCGGAATTGCTTCAGCCGCTTTTATTGCATTCTTGTCGGCGCTGACGAATATTCAGTACTCTGCAACCCAATATGCATTGTTTAGTTCGATGATGCTCTTATTGCCAAAGTGGCTAGCCGGATTCTCGGGCGTTTTTGTAAATAACTTTGGCTACTCAAACTTTTTTATTAGCACCGCAATTATTGGTGCGCCAGTATTAATTCTGATTTGGCTCACCATTCACTTCAAAGTAGTTGAGTTTAAAAAGCACGACTCACAGGTCGCTAAATAGACCAGTCGTAATCCACTGTGAGTGGAGCGTGATCTGAGAAGCGCTCATCTTTATACACAGCAGTATTTTTGGCGCTTGCTGCAATCCCTGGGGTGGTGATGTGATAGTCGATACGCCAGCCCACGTTCTTTGCATAAGCCTGGCCACGATTACTCCACCAGGTATAGCAGGACTCAGTCGCTGCGGGCTCTAGCTTTCTATAGACATCTACGTAACCAACTTTGCCAAATAGGTTTGTTAGCCAAGCACGCTCTTCCGGTAAAAACCCCGAGTTCTTCAGGTTGCCTTTCCAGTTCTTGAGATCAATCTCATTGTGAGCAATATTCACATCCCCGCACAGGACAATCTCACGCCCGGACTTTTTGAGTTCAACTAGGTGCGGCAAGAAAGAGTCTAGATAACGATATTTAGCCTCCTGTCTTTCTGGCGAGCTTGAGCCTGAGGGCATATATACCGAGATTACTGAGAGCTTCTTGAATCGGGCTTCTACATAGCGCCCCTCAGCATCAAATTCTTCATTGCCATAGCCATAGAGCACCTCATCAGGCTTGTGAGGTGTGTAGATGCCACAGCCGCTGTAACCCTTTTTCTCGGCATGATGAAAGAAGCCATGTAGGCCATCTGGATTGAGGATGGCATCTTCTAAATCGTCCTGTTGGGCCTTGAGCTCCTGCATGCAGACAAAGTCCGCCTTTTGTTTTACAACCCAAGGCATGAAGCCTTTTTTGACTGCAGAACGGATACCGTTGAGGTTGGCAGAAATGATGCGTAACATATAGGCCTATGAGCTCAAAAAATTCTAATCAAGATAACTTTATTCAATTTGCCCTAGAGGCAAATGTTTTGTCGTTTGGGGAGTTTAAAACTAAAGCGGGTCGCCTTTCTCCTTATTTCTTTAATGCGGGTGGATTTAACGATGGCGCACGCTTAAGCGCCTTGGGTCGTTATTACGCAAAGGCTTTGCAAGAGTCTGGCCTGCAATACGACATGCTTTATGGGCCAGCTTATAAAGGCATCACTTTGGCCGCTGCCACAGCAATTGCTTTGGCTGATGATGGCCGTAATGTCCCCTATGCTTATAACCGTAAAGAAGCCAAAGACCACGGCGAAGGCGGTTCATTGGTAGGCGCCCCAGTCAAAGGCAAAGTAGTCATCATTGACGATGTGATTTCTGCTGGGACCTCAGTGAGAGAGTCTGTAAAACTCATTCGGGATGCAGGTGCAGAGCCAGCAGCGGTATTGATTGCCTTAGATCGTATGGAAAAATCAGGGACTGCTACGGAGATTGGCGATAAGTCAGCAGTGCAGGCGGTCGAACAAGAATTTGGATTGCCGGTGGTGGCAATTGCGAACTTGGCAGACTTAATGGCTTTCTTAACCACCTCCAGCAATGCCGAGCTAACAAATTATTTGCCAGCAGTAAAAGCCTATCGCGAGAAATACGGGATTTAATCTAAAGAGCAGCTCCGTTCTTTAGATTGTTGCTTCACCTTCGAACACGGTAATCGCTGGCCCAGTCATGATGACGGGTCGAGCAACTTCATTGATCATGCCACCCCAAGCAATTTGCAAATCGCCACCACGGGTGTGCACTTTTACAGGGGAGTCGAGCAAGCCACGACGAATGCCCGAGACTACTGCAGCGCATGCACCAGTGCCACATGCAAGAGTCTCACCAGCGCCACGTTCATAGACGCGTAACTTGATTGCATTGCGATTGAGGATTTGCATGTAACCGGCATTTACTCTTTTAGGAAATGCTGCATCTTTTTCGATTGATGGACCTTCCTCGAGTACGGGTGCGCTATCAACATCACCAACTACTTGCACTGCGTGGGGGTTCCCCATCGACAAGACGCCTATCCAGCTGTCGTGTGTGGCAGGGGTTTCAATAGGCAGCGCATAAAGCATTTCATGAAACTCTTGCTTACTTGCTAAGCCGCTTGCGTTAAAAGGAATTTGGCTGTGCTCAAAAATCGGCGCGCCCATGTCCACCTCTACCTGACCATCATCATGAGATCTCAAGGTGAGGACGGTATGCGCTACTTCTACGCGTAAGGGGTTTTTTGTAGAAAGGCCTTGGTCGAGCACAAAGCGAACAAAGCAGCGTGAACCGTTCCCGCATTGTTCAACTTCGCCGCCATCCGCATTAAAGATGCGATAACGAAAATCAGCATCTGAACGCGTAGCTTTTTCAACGAGCAGAATTTGATCAGCACCAATGCCAAATTGGCGATGAGCTAGTTTTTGCCACTGCTCACGTGTAATGTCGCCGAGATCCTGATCAATCCCATTAAGCACAATGAAATCATTGCCGGCACCATGCATTTTGGTGAAGCGTAAAGTGCGTGCAGGCTTATTTAAATTCGTGCTCAAAAGAATTCCAATTATTTGTAAAGATTCGCTTCACCAGCTGGCCGATGTTTAAAGCGTTTGTGTACCCAATAGTACTCCGCTGGCCTTTCTCGAACAAGGTCTTCAATGTATTTGTTCAGGCGTGCAGTATCGGCTTCTACATCATCCGTTGGAAAATTGGGAAGTGGTGCGCTAATGTTGCAGGTGTAGGCTTTGCGATCCGGATTCAAAGTGGTGGTCATAAGACAGACTTCTGCACCACTGAGTCTGGCTAAGCGTGAGACCGACGTGATCGTATTAGTTTGGATTCCAAAAAAGGGAACAAATACAGAGTCGCGTGGACCAAGATCAATATCAGGTGCGATAAAAATAAAGTTACCTGTTTGAATTTCACGAATCAAATCACGTAAGCGACTTTGACGCTCAATCGATTTGCCTCCAAAACGATTTCTCCATTCAATCATCTTTTGATTAAAGAATGGGTTCTTCATGTTTTGGTAGAGGCCAGCGCCACGTGGCCAATCATGCTGACTGGCCAAAACAGAAAGCGCCATGAAACCGCCCTCGAGTCCGACAAAGTGAGGGTTGATTAAGATTCGTGGCTTGCGATCGCCCAGCGTAATCGCGGAGTTAATCGTGACGATGTCAGTGATCTGCTTTCCACTGCCAAGCCAGATTCGACTTCTCTCAATCACGCTGCGTCCAAATAATTTCCAGTGCTCTAAGGCAAGTGCGTTAATTTCATCTTCACTCAGCTCGGGAAAGCACAGACGCAAATTGGTTTTAACAACCTTCGCACGCTCATTGGGTATGTGCGCTGCTAACCAGCCAAGTCCATAGCCAATATAAATAGTGAGGGTATAGGGCAGAAATGCAAAAAGACGCAGTAAGCTCAGCGCCAGAAAATTAAAAACGTTTTGTAACCAGGTCATGTTGAATAAATTATAAATTTATTAACTAATTGCTTGGCGGTAATTCTGCTCCGCTGGGATGTTTGTAGCGGTTATAGGCCCAGATGAATTGATTAGGCGCGACTAGGATCGCATTTTCAATAGCGACATTAAGTTCGGCGGCAGCAAGCATGGAGTCTTCAGAGAGTGGCGCTAATCTCTTGGCCTGCATGAGCCAGCCTTTACCAAGACCTTTGCGTTTAGCGGTAAACATGACAACCGGCGTGTTGTTGCGATTAGCTAAGCGAGCAGGAAGCGGGGTCGTGTAGGCGGGGCGGCCAAAAAAGGGCACCCAGACACCTTCACCGCCGCTTGGGACTTGATCTGGAAGAATGCCAATGGCTTCGCCGCGTGTCAGCGCCCGTGTCATTTGACGAACGCCATTCAGATTGGTCGGAACGAAATGCATGTTCGGATAGGCGCGACCCTCTTCCACTACTTCATTGAGCCATTCTTGGCGTGATGGGCGATACAGGATGGTGGCTGGGAAGTGCTGGGCTAAGACTCGAGGAATGATTTCAAAGCCACCAAGGTGAGGCGTGAGCATGACTAAGCCATGACCTTCGTTAATGGCCGTCTCGACGATGTCCCAATCTTGCACTTCGACTAGCTTGAGGGCTTTGGTCGGATTACGCCAAATCCATAGACTATCTGAGAAGAGTTGTCCCGAGGCAGCCGCTGCACGCCAGATTTGCAGGGGTAAATGATGGCTTTTAACAACCGCCTCATATTGAGGGCGGAAAAGTGATCGATATTGCTTTGAGCCTACGTAAGCCAGAATTCCTAAAGCAGCCCCAATCATCTGAACCAGGAATAAGGGCAATACCGCTATTGCAGCGAGGGTTAGCTTGAGGAAGAGTTTACGCACCCTCTAATGATATTCAATGCTGGCGCTAGGGCCAAATTTACTTAGCGGCTTGATGAATAGAGCGTTTTTCGGATAGAATTCGTGTATCGCTGAGTTAAGGCAACTTGCAGGGCGATTCATAAATTCTGCTAAAGCGTCGCCGTTGAAGTTCCTGGCACGTCGAGTTGTCCCATAGATCGTGTTAATTTTTAAAGGAATATGCAATGGCAAATGATTACTTCTTTACCTCAGAATCGGTTTCTGAAGGTCACCCCGATAAAGTAGCAGACCAAATCTCTGATGCCATCCTGGATTCAATCCTGGCTCAGGACCCAACTGCCCGCGTTGCTGCAGAAACTTTGTGCAATACCGGCCTAGTAGTTTTGGCTGGTGAGATCACAACGAACGCCAATGTGGATTACATCCAAGTGGCTCGCAACACTTTGCGTGAAATTGGTTACGACAACACTGACTACGGTATTGATTACAAAGGTTGTGCCGTATTGGTTGCTTATGACAAGCAGAGCCCAGACATCGCTCAAGGCGTTGATAAAGCGCATGACGACGGCTTAGATCAGGGTGCCGGCGACCAAGGTTTGATGTTTGGTTACGCTTGCGATGAAACTGCAGAGCTCATGCCTTTGCCAATTCATTTGTCACACCGCTTAGTGGAGCGTCAGTCTCAACTGCGCCGTGATGGCCGTTTGAACTGGTTGCGCCCAGATGCAAAGTCCCAAGTGACCTTGCGTTACGTCGATGGCAAGCCTGACTCAATCGATACCGTGGTTCTCTCCACGCAACATGATGAAGAAATCTCTCTCGAGAAATTACGCGAAGCAGTGATCGAAGAAATCATCAAACCAGTGTTGCCAAAGCATTTGATCAAAGGCGCAATTAACTTCTTGGTAAACCCAACCGGTCGATTTGTTATCGGCGGCCCGCAAGGCGATTGTGGTCTGACAGGTCGCAAGATCATTGTGGACACCTACGGCGGTGCAGCCCCTCACGGTGGTGGCGCGTTCTCTGGTAAGGATCCATCCAAGGTTGACCGTTCTGCTGCCTATGCTGGTCGTTATGTAGCGAAGAACGTAGTTGCTGCTGGTTTGGCAAGCAAGTGCTTGATTCAGATCTCTTACGCTATTGGTGTGGCTAAACCAACTTCAGTGATGGTGAGCACCTTTGGTACTGGCAAGATCTCAGATGAGAAGATTGCGCAATTGGTATCTGAGCACTTTGACTTGCGTCCAAAAGGCATCGTCAAGATGTTGAACCTCTTGCGTCCGATTTATCGCAAGACTGCTGCTTATGGCCACTTTGGTCGTGAGGAGCCTGAATTTACTTGGGAACAGTGCGATAAGGCGCCTGCCTTACGCGCAGCAGCTGGCTTGTAATCTGCTTTCTAGGTAGTAAATTTGCGGTTTGTTTTGTATTGAGGCGAAATATGGCGAAATTGATTACAATTTCGCCATACCTTCAAGGAGCGTTGCAAGGAATGCTGAGAACCAGTGTTTCCCCAGGCTTGAAGGGAGTGGACTCCTAGGTAACCCCAGAGTTTGCTAATTGCAACTGCGCTCGCTAACCCATGATTCAATGGCTAGCGAGTCCCTACTCCAGCATTGGATCGTATTTAGCTGGAGCATTCATGAGTACCGTTTCCGATTTAAACAACTTTGTAGCAACCCGTTGCGCTATTGCCGATATTTCTTTGGCTGACTTTGGTCGTAAAGAAATCGCTATTGCTGAAACTGAAATGCCAGGCCTCATCGCGATTCGCGACGAGTTCGCGTCACAGCAGCCATTGCGTGGCGCACGTATTACTGGCTCATTGCACATGACCATTCAAACTGCAGTATTGATCGAGACGCTTGAAGCGCTTGGCGCTGAAGTGCAGTGGGCATCTTGCAATATTTTCTCTACACAAGATCACGCTGCTGCAGCTATTGCTGCTAACGGCACGCCAGTGTTTGCGATCAAGGGCGAAACTCTTGAGCAGTACTGGGATTACACCCATCGTATTTTTGAGTGGGCTGATGGCGGTTTCACCAACATGATTTTGGATGACGGTGGCGACGCTACTTTACTGTTGCACCTCGGTGCACGCGCTGAGAAAGATCAAGCTTGCTTGAATCACCCAACAAGCGAAGAAGAAACTATTTTGTTTTCAGCCATTAAAAAGAAATTGGCTCAAGATCCAACTTGGTATTCCACACGTTTAGAAAAAGTTAAAGGCGTTACAGAAGAAACTACTACTGGTGTACATCGTCTCTATCAGATGTTCGCAAAAGGTGAATTGAAGTTCCCAGCCATTAACGTAAATGACTCTGTTACCAAGAGCAAGTTCGATAACCTCTATGGTTGCCGCGAGTCTTTGGTTGATGCGATCAAGCGTGCTACTGATGTGATGGTTGCCGGTAAGGTTGCAGTGGTTTGTGGTTATGGCGATGTGGGCAAGGGTTCAGCCCAAGCTCTACGTGCTTTGTCAGCTCAAGTTTGGGTTACTGAAGTTGATCCAATTTGTGCGTTACAAGCAGCTATGGAAGGCTACCGCGTTGTCACAATGGATTACGCTGCAGATAAGGCAGACATCTTTGTTTCTGCAACAGGTAACTACCATGTGATTACACATGACCATATGATCAAGATGAAGAACCAAGCCATTGTTTGTAACATCGGTCACTTCGATAACGAGATTGATGTTGCCGGCATCGAAAAATACAAGTGGGAAGAAATCAAGCCACAAGTAGATCACGTAATTTTCCCAGCAGCTAATGGCAATCCTGAGAAGCGCATCATCATCTTGGCCAAAGGTCGCTTGGTTAACCTCGGTTGCGGTACAGGTCACCCATCTTATGTAATGAGCTCTTCATTTGCGAACCAAGTGATTGCGCAGATCGAATTGTGGAATGCAGTTGGTACAGATAAATACCCAGTCGGTGTTTACACTTTGCCTAAGCATTTAGATGAGAAGGTTGCTCGTTTGCAGCTCAAGACATTGAATGCACAGTTAACTGTATTGTCAGATCAGCAAGCTTCTTACATTGGCGTAACGAAGGAAGGCCCTTATAAGGCTGACCACTATCGTTATTAATCTGCCCCTTGCTAGATATTGTTCAATAGAGAAATAGAGATACAGGCCCAAAGATCATGGAATTAAGCGTTGAATTCTTCCCTCCAAAAACACCTGAAGGTGAGAGCAAGCTGCATCTCGTGCGCGAGCGTTTTAGTGAAACGCTCAAGCCCGCTTTTTATTCTGTGACTTTTGGTGCTGGTGGATCTACACAATCTGGCACATTAAAAGTGGTGAGTGACATTCATGCTGCAGGTGCAGCAGTTGCTCCCCACTTATCCTGTGTTGGTAGCTCACGTGAAAGCGTGCGCGAAATGTTGAAGCAATACCAAGCCTTAGGCGTTAAACGTATCGTAGCTTTACGTGGCGACTTACCATCCGGCATGGGCCAGTATGGTGAGTTCCATCACGCAAATGAATTAGTCGAATTTATTCGTGCAGAAACTGGTGACTGGTTCCATATCGATGTAGCCGCATATCCAGAAAGTCATCCTCAGGCTAAGTCGCCAGCGACTGATGTGGATTTCTTTGTACAGAAGATGAAGGCTGGAGCCAATTCAGCTGTGACTCAGTATTTCTATAACAGCGATGCCTACTTCCGCTTTGTAGATGAGGCTTATGACTTGGGCGTTACTCAGCCGGTAATCGCTGGAATTATGCCGATTACTAATAGCACTCAGTTGCTGCGTTTTTCAGATGCCTGTGGCGCAGAGATCCCGCGTTGGATTCGTTTGCGTTTGCAGTCTTATGGCGATGACACTGCTTCGATTCGTGCGTTTGGTGAAGAGGTGGTTACCGACCTTTGCGATCAGCTCTTAACTGCTGGCGCTCCAGGATTGCATTTCTATTCGCTGAATCAGGCAGATGCTGTTTTAGCGATTGCAGATAACCTCAGTCTCAATAAGTAATTAATAAGCCTGACTCAGTCAGCATGGCATCTAAAGGCTCATCATGTGTTTGAGCCTGCCATTGAGAATCGTCTAATTTTTGCCAATCAAAGCCTATACCTACGCATAGTAGGTTTGGCTTAGCTTTACGCAACTGAGCTAAGGTGCGGTCAAAATAGCCGCCCCCATACCCAAGCCGCCAATAATGTGTTTGATCACCTACCTTGGATTCTGACCAGCCTACGCAGGGAATCAAGATGCAGTCCGGACTAATTTGGGGTCTACGGGGATTGTTGGGGTCTGGCTCCGGCACACCGTGGCGACTTGGAATCAGTAGGTCGCCCTCTTGCCAGGCATAAAAATCCAAATGTTTATCAGGGCGCGCAAAAGGGAGGGCTAGTGTTTTGCTTGCGCTACTCTCAGCCCAAGCTAATAAAGCGGGCCGCAGATCAAGCTCATCTTGTATAGGGCAATACAGGGCAATAGATTGAACTTGAGCGTCATGGGTGTGCAGAAAACTAGCTAAGCCAGCCAAAATAGCTTCACTTGCCATGGGATGGCTTGCGCTAGCCGCAAACTGTTTCCTTTGGGCTAGTAAGTCCTGCCGTAGCGATTTTGGAGAATTGCCGTGCATATCGACCATTATCAGGCGAAAATTAAGAGATATAGTAAATCGATAAGGTAATACAGTGAAAAAGAGGTTTGGTGTTTTTAGTGGGTGGCAAAAAACAGTGGCTGGAATTTTATTTCTCGCTCTGGCAGTTGCCGCGCCTAGTATTTCTGCAGAAAAAGCCAAGAAAGCTACCCCTACTAAAGAAAGCAGAGTTTCAGCCTTTGAAATTACCGAGGGTGATCGCACCTTTATTGAATTACGTGAGGCTGCCAAAAGAAATGATGTGGCTCGCTCACAAACCCTGGCTGCTAGTCTCTCAAATTACCCGTATGAAGACTACGTAGCCTATTTCCGTATCAAGCCCCAATTATTTGATAGCGCTGGTGGCGCGCGGTCCGACAGTAATGCGGATGCTCAGGTGCAAGCTTTTCTAAATCAATACCAAGGCACTGCATTAGCAGATCGGATGCGCAATGACTGGTTGCTCGTTTTAGGTAAGCGTAAAGACTGGTCTCGCTTTGACGCCGAATATTCCAAGTTTGTTTTGGATGACGACACTCAGGTTAAATGTTATTCCTTACAGTCGAAGCTAGCTCAAGGTGAGAACCCAACAAAGGTTGCAATTGATGCGCGTGCAATATTGTTGGATCCACGTTATTTCGGTCAAGCTTGCCAAGAATTGGTACCTATTTTGGTTGGTGCTGGCGGCATGACGCCGAGCGAAGCAAAAGCGATTGGTCGCGCTGCAAGTGAGATGGGTTTTGATACGATGTCACGTCGCTTGGGCGGAGAGGATCCTATTGCTGAGGTTGTTAAATCCGCTAAAGCAGAACCTGCAAAAGCATTTAAAGATTTTTCACAAAATGCATCTCGATATAGCAAAGAGAATCAGGCGGTAGCTTGGGGTGTGATTGGTCAATTCCTTGCAAAAAAATTAGATCCCAATGCAGATGATGCATATCGTCTTCAACAAGAGCTAGGCTACAACGAACTCCTATCTACTGAAAGTCAGGAGTGGAAAGTGCGTGCGGGTTTACGCGCCAAGGATTGGACGCTGGTAAAGAATGCAATTGAAGGCATGAATCCTGCGGTGCGTAGCAAAGATCCCGCTTGGACTTATTGGTATGCACGTGCATTAAAAGTAGAAGGCCAAAATGAAAAAGCCCGCGAGAATCTCGAGCTCGTTTCTGACCAGTACAACTTTTATGGACAGCTTGCACGAGAGGATTTGGGTAAATCGAATCATGCACCTGTGCGCACCAAAGTTAGCGACGCAGAGATTGATGCCATGTCTCAACGTAAGGGCTTTATACGGGGTGAGCGCTTCTATGCCATGAATTTACGCTTTGAGGGTAATCGTGACTGGAATTGGGAGTTGCGTAATATGAGCGATAAGCAGTTGCTCGCAGCAGCTGAGTATGCCAAGCGCATTGGCTTATATGACCGCGTAGTGAATACAGCGGATCGTACCAAGCAAGAGCATGACTTTAGCTTGCGCTATCCAACACCGTATCGCGATGAGCTGTCCCCGATTGCTAAGCAAATTGATTTGAACTTGGCTTGGGCTTATGGATTGATTCGTCAAGAGTCACGCTTCATCATGAATGCCTCTTCATCGGTTGGCGCTTCAGGCTTGATGCAGGTGATGCCCAATACAGCAAAGTATGTGGCTAAGAAAATTGGTATGACCTCATATACCAATGACAAGCTTGCTGATACCAATACCAATCTCACTTTGGGTAGCAATTACTTGAACATGGTCTTGGTTGATTTGGATGGTTCCTGGGTTCTGGCGTCTGCAGCTTATAACGCTGGCCCATCACGTTCTAAAACTTGGCGGGAAAAACTCACCAGCCCTACTGAGGGCGCGATCTTTGCGGAAACCATTCCGTTTAATGAAACGCGAACCTATGTAAAAAATGTTTTAGCCAATGCAACGTATTATTCATCAGTGATGCATGGGCAGACGCAGTCTTTAAAGCAGCGTTTAGGTGTGATTACTCCTAAAGCGGCAAGTGCATCTGAGCTACCTTAGTATTTCAACCAAATTGGAGTTTTATGAAATATGACATTCTGCTAATTGGCGGTAACGGTTTTGTAGGTAGGGTCTTGGCTGCACAATTGCAAGCGGAGGGTTATTCCGTTTTATTGCCGACCAGACACTTAGCATCCGCGCGTGAATTGCGCATGTTGCCGAAAGTGCACTTAGAAGATGCTGATGTGCATGAGTTTGATTCCTTGCAAGAACTTTGCTCACGAATTAAACCGGGTGGTGCAGTCATTAATTTGGTGGGCGTATTACATGACAAGCCTGCGCAGCCTTATGGAAAAGTGTTTGAAGCAGCCCATGTAGAGCTCCCAAAAAATATCATTACTGCTATGCAGATGCATGGCCTAAAACGCTTTTTACATATGAGCGCCTTGGGCGCAGATTCTCATGGCCCATCGATGTATCAGCGCAGCAAGGGCGATGGTGCAGCAGCAGTAAAAGCTAGCAACTTAGATTGGACTATTTTTAGGCCTTCAGTAATTTTTGGCGCTCAAGATCAATTTATTAATTTGTTTAAAAAGCTGACTAAGCTGTTCCCGGCGATGCCTTTAGCAAATTCGGATGCGCAGTTTCAGCCAGTAAGCGTGGATGATGTAGCTTCCGCTTTTACGATGGCCCTGAAAATGCCGTCGACTATTCATCAGGAATATGACTTGGTTGGTCCTACCGTCTACACCATGAAAGAGATTGTGGAGTTTGCTGCGCGCAAGGCGCATACCCGTTGCGTGATTATTCCCGTACCTGCTTTTGTTGGCTACCTTCAGGCCTTAGCTTTTGAGCACCTACCTGTTCCCACCTTAATGTCGCGTGACAATATTGCTTCTATGAAAGTGCCAAATATCTTGCCTCTCAATGGAGTAGATGCGTTGACTAAGGTATTTGGCATCAGCCGCCGTACCCTAGAAGGCATGAAATAAGTCCATGAAGATCTACGCTGTTGGTGGCGCCATTCGGGATACCCTCATGGGTTTGCCGGTGCATGACATTGATTATGTGGTGGTGGGTTCTAGCGTAGAAGAAATGATTGCCCAGGGCTATCGTCCCGTAGGCAAAGATTTTCCAGTGTTCCTACATCCAGATACTCAAGCTGAATATGCCTTAGCTCGCACAGAGCGTAAAACTGGCAAGGGCTATAAGGGGTTTATGTTTTATGCGGATCCTACAGTCACGTTAGAGCAAGACTTAGAGCGGCGCGACTTGACTATTAATGCAATGGCACAAGAGGTGAGCGCAGATGGCAAACGGGTGGGGCCTATTTTGGACCCGTATAACGGTCAGCAGGATTTAGCGGCCAAAGTATTTCGTCATGTGTCCAATGCGTTTGCTGAAGATCCTTTGCGTCTATTGCGTATCGCGCGTTTTGCAGCGCGCTTTCCGGAATTTACTGTTGCGCCAGAAACCATGGATGCTTTACAGGCTATTGTTCAATCAAATGAATTATCAGCACTCTCGGCTGAGAGAATCTGGCAGGAGTTAGCTAGAGGCTTCACTGCTGATAAGCCAATGCGAATGTTTCAAGTTTTACTGGATGCTGATGCAGCCAAGATTTTGCTGCCATCAACGCTAACATCCTATTTGGTTAAAGAAGAATTCCGCGAGCAACTCATTGCACATTTGCATGCAGCAGATAACCGTCTCGAAGATCGATGTGCCGTCACCCTCATGCATTTACCTGCCAGTGATATTCGTTCATGGGCAGAGTGCGTCAAGATGCCAAATGAGGTGCGTGATTTTAGTGAAATATTTAGTGAGCTCAATGTACTCATTGAGAAATCAGTCAATGATGCAGGTGTTAGCTATGAGCCTGCAGATATATTGGCCTGGTTTAATCGTGCAGATGTTTGGCGTAAGCCTGAGCGTGGAAATGCTTTGTTGGGTTTGGCAAAGCGTATTGGCTTGAATGTCAGCACTTTAATTTCGGCAATCCAAAATGCGCAATCGCTCAACACTGCCGAAATTATTGAAGGTGTTCCTGCAGACCAGCGAACTAACGGTGAAAGAATTCGTAGTGCAGTAGATACTGCGCGACTCTTAGCTATTACTGCAGCCGTAAGCATTTAAAAACTTATAGCCGATTTCTGCCTCGAAGGCCAGGTAAGTCTTCTAAGACATGGTCTGGCAATACCTCAGATAGTTTCTTTGAGAATGCAAAGACTTTGAAGAGCTCGCCCATCTCAGCTTCAGACAATAGTTTTTGCAGCGAGTTCGAAATAGGTAAGAAAGTTTCTGGATTGCTAGGGTCACCAATCTCCAACGCAATATCGCCAATGCCGGCATCTAGTAAATAAGACGCCTGATTGCTGAGATAGACATCATCAACTTCTTCCTCCAGTGCACTGCGTGCAATCTGTGACCATTCCACATGCGTTGTTAAATCACATAGTCCCGGAAGGTGAAAAGGATCTTGAATAGCATGATGACGGTGGTGCGCCATGAGTGTGCCTTCTAGGCGTTGTGCATGGTAATACTCGCTCTCCGGAAATCCATAATCAAATGTGAGAAAGAGTCCGGTATCGAGATGCTTGGCTACTTGGTTCATCCAAGCATTTGCATGCGCATGTAATTCAGTAACGTAGCCTTCAGAAAAGTTTCCGGTGAGCAAAGTCTCTGGAAGCAGTGACTGCTCAACGGGTTGTCCTGCTGACCAAGCAAGCTTGCCATCAGTTACAGCGACGCCATATTGATACCAAAAGCCATTTTGAAAAATGATAGCGTCACAAGGAATAGCATCAATTACCTCGTTGGCCAGAATGATGCCTTTGAAGTTGCTAGGTAAAGAGCTTAACCAATTACATTGAGTAGATAGGGCCAGTTTCTCTACAAGTTGCTTGAGGCGCTCCTCTTGTCTTTGGGCTAGGTCTGGCGAGATCTCGATGATGTCGTAGCGATCTAAGGAGAAACCCAGATCGTGCAATCGAGTGAGAATGGATTCAGCCAATTTGCCGGTGCCGGCGCCAAACTCCAGAATTTGAGTAGGGAGCCCTTGGGCTTGGAGGCCCTCCAGAATCGGCAAAAGGGTTTCTACAATGGCGGCGCCAAATAGGGGGGAGAGCTCAGGAGCTGTCGTGAAATCACCGCCAGCACCCAATTTATGGGCTCCAGCACTGTAATAACCCATTCCTGGCTCATATAAAGCCATTTCCATATACCTTGAAAAGGGCATCCAGCCGCCATTAGAGGCAATTTCAGCCATTATTTTTTGGCTAAGAAGCTCGGTATGAGCCGTTTCAAGGCTGGTCAAGGTAATATCCATAGCTCGCTAGTCTAAGAGAATTTAAGTGAACTTGAGTTCAAACCTACAACCTCAGCAAAATAAAGCAGTTTTAGTGACCGGCGCTGCCAAGCGTCTTGGTCGAGAAATTGCACTGGAATTTGCTCGTCAGGGCTGGGATATCGCAATTCATTATGGCCAGTCGGCATCAGATGCCCAGGCTACCGTTGCGGAAATCCAGAGCTTGGGGCGTAAGGCCGTGGCATTTAAGGCTGACCTCGCCAGCGAATCAGAAATCCATTCTTTGTTTGCCGCAGTTGTTGCTGAGTTTCCAAGCCTCGAGTGTCTCGTGAATAGCGCTTCAATTTTTGAATATGATCGCGCTAATTCAGATGCCCCGCTCAGCAGTAAAAGTTTGCAAGAGCACATGCAAGTTAATTTAGCTGCGCCTATTTTACTATCTCAGTTGATGTTTGAATATCAAAAGAGCCAGACAAAGAAAGCAAGTGAGAGCGACCTATCAATCCCGTCGGTGATTCAGCTACTCGATCAAAAATTGATCAATCTCAATCCCGATTATTTGTCTTACACATTATCTAAGGCTGCACTGCTCACTTCAGTTGAGGTGTTGGCTGTGGATTTTGCTCCGCACTTGCGAGTGATTGGTTTGGCTCCCGGTATTACGCTAACTTCGGGCGATCAAACCGAATCAGGTTTTACCAAGGCGCATCAGATGACGCCATTGGGTAAGTCATCAACCCCAAGTGATATTGCAAAAGCAGCCGTATTTTTAGCAAGCTCAAATGCAATTACAGGCACCACCTTATATGTAGATGGCGGACAACATCTGTTGCCATCATCACGCGATGTGATGTTTAAAACAAACTAAAAGTAAAAAAATTTATGCACGCTATTCTTTCTCATCCCGCTTTAGCTGATTGCCGTCGCTTATTTCTGCGTGACTATGAAATCTATATCAATATCGGCGTACATGATTTTGAGAAGAAGGCTGAGCAGCGCGTAATTTTAAATGTCGATTTATATATTCCACTCGATATGAACAGCCCCACTAAAGATTTATTGGAAGAGGTTGTGGATTACGACTTCATGCGTGAAACCATTAAGGCACGGTCCTCCCAGGGTCATATCCATTTACAGGAAACCTTCTGCGATGACATTGTGGCCGCGATGCTCTTGCATCCGAAGGTCATTGCGGCTCGCGTTAGTACAGCTAAGCCTGATGTCTATCCAGATTGCCACTCTGTTGGCGTTGAAGTATTTCGGATGAAGCAAGTTTAAAGAAAAGCCAGAAAAATTTAGTCGCTATGAGTGATATCCGTAAAGTCGTCTTCGAAGAAAACAAGCTTGAGAAAAAGCTCTGCCGTTTAGTTGGCCAAGCTATTGGCGACTTTGGCATGATCGAAGATGGTGACAAAGTGATGGTTTGTCTATCAGGCGGTAAAGATAGTTATGCCATGCTCGATATTCTCTTGAAGTTGCGCGAGCGCGCCCCAATTGATTTTGAAATTATTGCTGTTAATTTAGATCAAAAACAGCCAGGATTCCCGGCAGAGATTTTGCCGAACTACTTAAAAGCTTTGGGTGTTCAGTACCATATTGAAAACCAAGATACGTATAGCATCGTCAAGCGTGTAGTTCCAGAAGGAAAAACAACTTGTGGACTTTGCTCGCGTTTGCGTCGTGGCATTTTGTATCGTGTTGCGGATGAGTTGGGTGCTACCAAGATAGCTTTAGGTCATCACCGTGATGACATCTTAGAAACATTGATGCTGAATATGTTCTTTGCCGGCAAGCTCAAAGGCATGCCACCAAAGCTGCGATCTGATGACGGAAAACATATTGTGATTCGTCCTCTCGCATACGTTCCTGAAAAGTTGCTTGAGCGTTACGCGGTAGATATGAACTTCCCAATTATTCCGTGCAATCTGTGTGGCAGTCAGCCCAATCTCCAGCGTGGCGCCATGAAAGAGATGTTGCGCGATTGGGAGAAAAAGCACCCAGGACGCGTCGAGAATCTATTCCGCTCAATGCACCATATCGTGCCATCCCATTTAATGGATGGAGAGGCCTTTGATTTCAAGAATCTCGAGATTTCTACTGAGCTGTCGGGTATTGCCGCCAGATCAGCTGGTGACAAAGCGATTGATGAGACCGAAATCGATGAAATAGCCTGTGGAACGCTGATTCAGGGGTCTTATAATCCCTCTTTATGAACATCGTTATTTTGGCTGCTGGGCAGGGAAAGCGGATGAAGTCCGCATTACCCAAGGTTCTCCAAACCTTGGCCGGGAAACCCCTTCTCCAGCACGTTCTCAATACAGCTCTAGATCTACAAGGTAAGAGCGCTAAAACTGGCCCCATCGTTGTTGTTGGTCACGGCGCAGCCGACGTTAAAGATTTTCTTCAAGTTGCCAGCGAACAAGATGCTCGCTTTGGCAAAGTTGGCACTGCATTGCAGGCCGAGCAAAAAGGAACGGGCCACGCTTTATTACAAGCACTGCCTAAGCTAGATGTAAATGAACCTACTTTGGTTCTCTATGGCGATGTGCCACTTACAAGTAAAAAGACGCTGTCCAAATTAGCTAAATTAGCTGATGGCGTACGTGGTCAAGATTCCGCCTTAGCGCTTCTGACTCAAAACCTTGGCAATCCAACGGGCTATGGTCGTATCGTGCGAGATATCGACGGCTCCGTAAAAGAGATTGTTGAAGAAAAAGATGCATCGCCAGAGCAAAAGCGCATTCAAGAAATCAATACCGGCATCATGGTGCTGCCAACTAACTCACTTAAGAAATGGTTGAAGTCTTTGCGAGCCAGTAATGCCCAGGGCGAATACTATTTAACTGATGTGATTGCGATGGCGGTAAAAGATGGTGTACCCATTCGCACTGCGCAAGCTGATGCTGAATATGAAACTGTTGGTGTTAACAGTCGCGACCAGTTGGCTGCTTTAGAGCGCGTGCATCAACTTAATCAAGCCAATGCTTTAATGGATGCCGGTGTTTCATTGGCTGATCCAGCTCGCATCGATATTCGTGGAACGCTAGAGTGCGGTACCGATGTCTTTATTGATGTAGGTTGTGTATTTGAGGGTTGCGTAACTTTGGCTGCGGGCACAAAAGTCGGTCCGTACTGCATTATTCGCAATAGCGTGATTGGTAAGAATGTCACTATTCACCCATACAGCCATATTGACGGTGCAAAAGTTGGTGCAAGTTCGCTGATTGGACCTTATGCTCGCTTGCGCCCTGGTGCTGACCTAGCGAATGATGTCCACATTGGTAACTTTGTAGAAGTGAAGAACAGCAAGATCGCCGCCAATAGCAAAGCTAATCACTTGGCCTATGTGGGTGATTCCATCGTGGGCTCTAGAGTCAATATCGGCGCAGGTACGATTACTTGTAACTACGATGGTGTGAATAAGCACCAAACCATTATTGAAGATGATGTCTTCATTGGTTCGGATACTCAGTTGGTTGCTCCAGTGCGTGTTGGCCGTGGCGCCACATTGGGTGCGGGCACGACCCTGACTAAAGACGCGCCGCCCAATCAACTTACCGTGTCGCGCGCTAAGCAAATCTCTTTACAGTGGCAGCGCCCAGTAAAGAAGGAAAAGAATGTAGCCACCAAAAAATCCGTGAAGGCCAAAAAATAATGTGCGGAATCGTTGGCGCAGCATCGCGTAAGAATATTGTTGAAGTATTGATCGAAGGTCTGCGCCGCCTTGAATATCGCGGCTACGATTCCTGTGGTTTTGCCGTAATTAATGGTGATGATGCCAAACATCCAATTGAGCGTGCCCGTACTACCGCTCGCGTTTCTGAGTTAGCGGAGCAGGGTAAAGATTTTCACGGCACTTTAGGTATTGCGCACACCCGCTGGGCAACGCACGGTAAACCAGACACACAAAATGCACACCCTCATATCTCCGATGGATTGATTGCGGTTGTTCATAACGGCATTATTGAGAACTACGAATCATTGCGTACAGAGTTGAAGTCTGCGGGCTATGTATTTGCATCTGAAACAGATACTGAAGTGATTGCGCATTTAATTCATCAAGCTTATGTAGCAAGCAAGCAGGTTGATTTGGTTGCTTCAGTTCGCTCTGTGTTGCCACGCCTACATGGCGCTTATGCTATCGGTGTGATTGCGCAAGATCGTCCGGATGTTTTAGTTGGTGCACGTGTTGGATCACCTTTGGTTGTGGCGCTTGGTGAGAATGAAAATTTCCTTGCTTCTGATGCACTGGCTTTAGCTGGTCGCGCTCATTCGATGATGTATCTCGAAGAGGGTGATGTCGCTATTCTGAAGGCGGAGGGTATTGAGATACTTGATCAAGCTGGCAAATCTGTGCAGAGAGAGCATAAGGCTATGCCTGCACAAGCTGACTCAGTAGATCTAGGCCCTTATCAGCATTACATGCAAAAAGAGATTTTTGAGCAGCCGGGAGCGATCGGCGATACGCTTGCCAATATTGTTAGCTTTGGCCCGGAACTCTTTAATGCGGATCCTGAACAATGGAAAAAGTTTGATCAAATTTTGATCTTGGCTTGCGGCACTAGTTACTACTCTGCTTGTGTTGCTAAATACTGGCTAGAAGATTTGGCTGGCATTCCGACCCAGGTTGAGATTGCGAGCGAGTATCGCTATCGCACCACCGTTCCTAATCCAAATACATTAATTGTGGTGGTTTCCCAGTCTGGTGAGACTGCCGATACTTTGGCAGCCTTGCGTCATGCCCAAGCTTTGGGCCATCAATACACGCTAGCAATTTGCAATGTGGCTTCTAGCGCTATGGTTCGCGAAACGAATTGGAATTTCTTAACCAAGGCTGGCACTGAGATTGGCGTGGCCTCTACTAAAGCATTCACCACTCAATTGGTTGCCCTCTATCTGCTAGCTGTTTCATTGGCCAAGCGCGCAGGCAAGGTCAGCCCTGAACAAGAAAAAGAGCTCTTGCGTGACTTACGCCATTTACCAAAAGCTTTGCATGCAGTATTAGCACTTGAGCCGCAGATTATGGCTTGGAGCACTGCATTTGCTAAATGTGAAAATGCTTTGTTCTTGGGTCGCGGTATGCATTACCCAATTGCCCTTGAAGGTGCTCTCAAGTTAAAAGAGATTTCATATATTCATGCTGAAGCTTATCCAGCAGGCGAGTTAAAGCATGGACCGCTTGCACTTGTTACTGAGAAGATGCCAGTAGTCACTGTGGCCCCTAACGATGACTTGCTAGAAAAACTCAAATCCAATATGCAGGAAGTCAAAGCCCGCGGCGGCAAGTTGTATGTCTTTGCTGACCAAGATACTGAGATCACTAGTAGTGAAGGCATCAATGTGATTCGTTTGCCTGAGCACTATGGCAAGCTCTCTCCAATCTTGCATGTAGTTCCATTACAGCTCCTGGCGTATCACACCGCTTGTGCCTTAGGCACCGATGTAGACAAGCCACGTAACCTCGCAAAGAGCGTGACGGTCGAGTAATTTCTCTGGGGTGGATTCACCTCAAAATTCCAAGTAATTTCATTAACCTAGGCGTAAGCCAATCAACTGGGTTTATTCCCTTGATTCTGAAGGGCCTTGCAATTAGTACGAACTAGTACTAAAATAGTACGTATACAGACTAAATTGAGGTAATTTAATGAATCACCTATCGCTCGTTAAGGAGTTGGTTCAGGCATATCAAGCATTTGAGGCTTACTCTGGAGCGCATATTAAGGAGATGGGTTTAACAACCACTCAGTTCGATATTGTCGCGACCCTCGGTAATCAGCCGCCAATGACTTGCAAGGAGTTGGGGGATAAGACGCTTGTTTCCAAAGGCACCATGACAGGCGTTCTTGAGCGATTGGAAGCTAAGGGCCTCATTGAAAAGTTTATGAATGCCGATGATGGACGTAGCTACAAGATTGGTTTATCGAAAAGTGGCGACAAATTATTTAAGAAGGTATTTCCGGAGCACGTGGAATACCTCGGCAAAGCATTTAGCAGGCTCACTAAAAAAGAATTAGAACAAGCGGTAACGGTTTTAAAAGAAGTAAAAGCAATTTTTAATTAAACAATTTTTCAGTCAATATTACAAAGGAACATTACATGAACACATATCAAAGCGTACTTAACCTCGTTGGTCGATTGCTTATCGTTGCACTATTTTTACCGGCAGGTTTGGGAAAGATTGCTGGATTTGAGGGGACATTAGGCTACTTCGCTTCTTTGGGTATTCCAGCTCCAGTATTCGCATTGGTAGCAACAATTGTGATTGAAGTTCTGGGAAGCATTGCATTGATCGTAGGTTTCCAGACACGTATCGTTGCAGTGATCATGGCGATCTTTACTTTAATCGCTGCTGCTACTGGGCATGCATTTTGGGCTGCTCCAGCAGATGCAGTATTTATCGCGCAATTGCTATTCTTTAAGAACATTGCGGTAATGGGTGGTTTATTGGTATTGGCTTCTACTGGTGCTGGTGGCTTCAGTATTGATGGTCGTAAAGCAGCGAAGTAATTTCATTTATTTAAGGAAAAGATCATGACTAAAGTAGCCGTTGTATTTCATAGTGGTTATGGCCACACAGTTAAACAAGCTGAAGCCCTAGCTAAAGGAGCAAATGGCACGCTAGTAGCCATTGATGCCGAAGGCAATATTACTGATGCGCAGTGGGAAACTCTTAATACTGCAGATGCCATCGTATTTGGTTCGCCAACCTATATGGGTACTGTGAGCTGGCAGTTTAAGAAGTTCGCTGATGCTACTTCTAAGCAATGGTTTTCTCAACAGTGGAAAGATAAAGTATTCGGTGGCTTCACAAACTCTGCCACGATGAATGGTGATAAGCATTCCACCTTGCATTACTTCTTTACTCTAGCAATGCAGCATTCAGGTATTTGGGTTGGTACTGGTTTGATGCCTTCGAATTCCAAAGCTGCAAAGCGTGATGATGTTAACTATGTGGGTTCATCTGCTGGTGCGATGATGCAGACACCTTCAGACGCAAGTGCTGAGGAAGTAAATGTGGGCGATTTAGAAACAGCACGCCTCTATGGTGAGCGTATTGCCAAGATTGCCGCTGAACTAAAAGCTAAGTAAGCTTTTTATCTGAAAGAAATTGGGGGAATCATGAAAAAACTCATTGGTTTACAAGGCAATGATCGAGGCCACTGGGTAGGTGATGGATTTCCTGTGCGCACCCTATTCTTCTATCAAGACCTGGGAAAGCAAATGAGTCCCTTCTTGATGTTGGATTATGCAGGTCCAGCAGAGTTTCCCCCAACAACTGAGCTTAAAGGCGTGGGCTCGCACCCTCATCGTGGATTTGAAACAGTCACCATTGTTTATGAAGGTGAAGTAGCGCATAAAGATTCAACAGGTCAGGGTGGCACTATTGGTCCTGGAGATGTTCAGTGGATGACTGCCGGCTCTGGCATCTTGCATGAAGAGTTTCATTCTGAAGACTTTGCCAAAAATGGCGGAACTCTTAATATGGTGCAGTTGTGGGTGAATTTGCCGGCAAAACTCAAAATGACTAAGCCTGGTTATCAAGCCATTCTGGATAAACAGATTCCTGCGATTGATTTGAAGAACGGCGCAGGACAAGCGCGCATCATAGCTGGTGAGTTTGATGGTCATACAGGGCCAGCCAATACTTTTACTCCTCTCAATGTGATTGACCTAAAGCTAAAGAAGGGCTCAGCAACTATTCCTGTGCCTGAGGGTTGGAATACTTCCCTAGTTGTGCTGAAGGGTGCCGTTGAGGCTGGTGAGGGCGTGGTCGCCAAAGATGCCCAGATGCTGATGTTTAGCAATCAGGGTCAAGATATTCAAGTGAATGTGCTGGAGGACTCGATTGCCTTGCTGCTGAGTGGCGAACCGATTGATGAGCCTATTGTGGGTTATGGCCCATTTGTCATGAATACCAAAGAAGAGATTGCTCAGGCAATGCAGGATTTCAATAGCGGAAGCTTTGGAAAAATTGCCCATTAAAAATTTGACTGGGGTATAAAAAATTCGTTTGACATCTGCACTTAGCTGTGAACAAAAATTCATTAGTTAAATCAAGGCTTTACACAGACTGGATTAGAAAAGTATGTTCAAATATCTGCTGTAGAAAAGGAAATTTGTCACAGTACATGTTTGGTTCAAAAGAATTCTTTATTTTGCGTTGCCTTCCGTTGTTATCCGCGGGGTTTCTCTCTGCATGTGCTGTTGGTCCTGACTTCAAACAGCCTGATGCTCCTAATACCTCTACCTATACCGAGACAGCGCTTTCTAAAAAACTAGCTACTGCGCCTGGTGTTCCAGGCGGTACCGATCAAGAGTTTGTTGAGGGTGCGGATATTGAGGCTCAGTGGTGGGAATTATTTAAATCTCCAGAGCTTGATGTTTTGATCAAAAAGGCTTTGCAGCAAAATCCAAATTTAGGCGCAGCTGATGCGGCCCTACGTGCCAGTCAAGAAAACGTCAGCGCACAAATTGGTGGGCAGTATTTCCCGGCGATCGGTTTAAATGGTGGGGTTACACGTCAGCTCCAACCTTCCGCTATTTATGGCTTGCCTTATGGCTCCGACACCTACAACCTCTATAACGCCTCTGTAAACGTCACCTATAAGCTTGATGTTTTCGGTGGTGCACGTCGTGCGGTTGAAGGTGCAAGAGCTCAGGCAGAGATTGCGCAGTTTCAGTTGGAGGGTGCATACCTTTCCTTAACAGCCAATATTGTGACTAGTGCTGTGCGTGAAGCTGCACTCCGCGCACAAATGCAGGCCACCGAAGAAATTCTGAAGGCGCAAACCAATTTAGCCGAAGTTACTGAAAAGCAACTAGTCATTGGTACTGTCTCAAGAGTAGACGTGACATCACAAAGAACTTTGGTTTCCAACTCGCAAGTAGATTTATTTACTTATGAACGCAATCTTTCATTTGCACGCAATCAGTTGGCAGTATTGGTGGGTGAGTTGCCTAGTAATGCCAATATCACCAAGTTTGATTTGAAGTCTTTGCATTTGCCAGAGAAGTTGCCGCTGTCAGTACCTTCAAGCCTTGTGCGTCAACGCCCAGATGTCCGTGCAGCAGAAGCACAGCTCAAGGCAACAAATGCTTTGGTAGGTGTAGCTACCGCTAATTTATTGCCACAATTTAATATTACGGGTGCCATTGGTTCTGCTGCACTAACTAGCGCAGCCTTGTTTGGGCCGAACGCTACTCTATGGTCTATTGCTGGCGGCATCTTCCAGCCACTATTTCAGGGTGGTCAGTTATTGGCACAACGCCGTGGCGCGATTGCTAATTACGAGCAAGCGGTTTATCAATATCAAGCGACAGTGCTCAAAGCATTTCAAGAGGTTGCAGATTCCTTGCGCGCTCTAGAGACCGGTGCTCAAGCATTAAAGTCTGCATCAGATGCTGAGCGTTACGCTTATGAAACTTTAGAGTTAGTACAACAGCAATATAAGTTGGGCACTGCAAGTTACTTGGCTGTTCTCTATTATCAAAATCAATATCAAATTGCTAAGGTCAAATCGGTTTCTGCGCAAGCGACTCGATTCTCTGACACAGCAGCATTATTTGCAGCACTAGGCGGCGGCTGGTGGAATCGTACCGGCCCAGCCTTTCAACCAAAAGCCATAGCGAACAAAGATCAAAATGAAACTTCTGGAAACAATTAAAACCAAAGTCACTGCAGCAGCGGTTGCCTTCTGGGCTTGGATGCTTGTTAAAGCTGAAGAGTGGAAGCTACGCGATAAGGCGATTGCGCTTTGGAAAAAAGCAAAAGGTGTGTGGGTCCGCTTGCGCGCGCGCTTCTTGCGCAGTAAGGCTAATGCCAAATTGCAGTCGATGACTCCTTTGGGTCGACGCATGACCATTATGTTGTGTGGCGTATTTTTGTTGCTGGGCTTGATTTTTGGATTTAATCAACTCAAGACTTTCATGATTAAGCACTTCATTGCTGGTATGGGATTGCCCCCTGCAACCGTTTCCACGATGGTAGTAGAGACCACTGCATGGCAGCCTAAACTCTCCAGCGTTGGTAATGTGCGCGCATTTAGGGGTGTTGATCTCAGTACTGAAATAGGTGGCCTTGTACAAACCGTGCCTATTAAATCTGGCATGGATGTAAAAGAAGGCGACCTACTTATTAAGTTGAATGACGCTTCAGATGTTGCGCAACTGAATTCATTGAAGGCTCAGGCAGATTTGGCTAAAGTCATTAATGAGCGTGATAGACAGCAGTTGGCGATTCAGGCGATTAGTAAGAACGTATTCGACACCAGTAAGGCAGATGCAAAGTCCAAGCAAGCTCAGGTAGAGCAGCAAACTGCTTTAGTTGCTAAGAAGAATTTGAAGGCGCCCTTTAGTGGCCGTGTGGGTATTGTGATGATTAACCCTGGCCAGTTCGTTAATCCAGGCGACAAGTTGCTTACCCTACAAACCTTGGATCCTATTTTTGTAGATTTCAATCTCCCCCAAAGCAATGCTGAGCAGATTAAGGTGGGCCAAGAAATTGTGGTGACGACAGATGCATTCAAGGATGCGAGTTTCACCGGCAAGATCACGGCAGTCAGCCCGAAGGTGGATACCAATACCCGAAATATTCAGATTGAAGCTCAACTAGCCAATCCAGATAAAAAGATTTTGCCGGGTATGTTTGCGAATGTGAATATCAAGCTGGGTGATGAGGTGAAGATGTTGACCTTGCCCCAAACGGCTGTGACTTACAACCCTTATGGCTCGACAGTGTTTATTGCTAAGCCTACTGGTAAAAAGGATAAGCAGGGTAAGCCTGCACTTGAAGCCCAACAGGTATTTGTCACTACAGGACCGACACGTGGCGACCAAGTGGCGATTCTCAAAGGTGTTGAAGAGGGTGCAACAGTGGTTACTAGCGGACAGCTCAAGCTGAAGAACGGCACACCGCTGATTGTGAACAACAAAGTGTTGCCATCGAATTCACCAAACCCGCAGCCACAGGAATAAGTCCTAGATGAATTGGACTGATATATTTATTCGTAGACCAGTGCTCTCACTGGTAGTAAGTGCGCTTGTCTTGGTGTTTGGTTTGAAGGCGGTTGGATCTTTGCCAGTCAATCAATATCCGCAAACCCAAAATGCGATTGTTACCATTACAACAGCCTACTATGGCGCTGATCCTGAGACGATTGCTGGGTTTATTACACAGCCATTAGAGACGGCGATTGCCCAGTCTCAAGGTATCGACTATTTGTCATCAATGAGCGTGAGCGGTCTTTCGACGATTACCGCTACTCTCAAACTTAATTACGACTCCAACGCAGCATTAACGCAAATTCAGACTCAGATTAGTTCGGTCAAGAATCAACTGCCACCCCAAGCTCAGCAACCTGTATTGACTGTGCAAATTGGTCAGTCCACTGCAGCGATGTATATGGGCTTTTATAGCGATGACATTCCGAATAATGCGATCACCGATTACTTATTGCGGGTAGTTAAGCCAAAGCTAGATGCTGTAGATGGCGTCCAAAATGCTGAAATCACTGGCGGCAGAAAGTTTGCCCTACGCGCTTGGCTCGATCGCGAGAAGATGGCTGGCCTTGGTGTGGGTGCCGATGATGTCTATAGTGCGATGGCCGCTAATAACTACCTATCAGCAGTGGGTAGCACTAAAGGCGATATGGTTGCCGTGGACTTAGTGGCCGGCACAGATCTACATACGCTCGATGAGTTCCGCAAATTGGTTGTCAAAAAAGATGGCATCAATATTGTCTATTTGGATCAAGTAGCGACTGTGAGCATGGGCTCCGAGGACTACAACACGAATGTCGCATTTAGTGGCAAGCGCTCAGTATTTATTGCTATCAAGGTAGCACCTCAAGCGAACTTGCTTGATGTGGCTGAACGTGTTCGTGCCGCAGTGCCAGATATTCAGAAGCAGTTGCCAACTGGCATGTCGGGAAAAGTGGTGTACGACTCAACTAAGTTCATTACTACTTCGATTGATGAGGTGGTGGCTACCTTGCTAGAAGCGCTATTGATTGTGACGGTGGTGATTTACCTTTTCTTGGGAAGTGCGCGTGCAGTTGCAGTTCCTGTGATTGCGATGCCACTCTCATTGATCGGCACATTCTTCTTAATGCAAGTATTAGGCTACTCCATTAATTTGCTGACACTGTTAGCTTTAGTACTTGCAATTGGTTTGGTAGTGGACGATGCCATCATTGTGGTTGAGAACGTTGACCGTCATATGAAAGAGGGCAAGTCTCCACTAGAGGCCTCTTTAATCGCCGCACGTGAATTGGGTGGTCCAATTTTGGCAATGACAATTGTGTTGATTGCGGTTTATATTCCAATTGGCTTCCAGGGCGGTTTGACAGGTGCTCTCTTTACTGAATTTGCCTTTACCTTGGCAAGTGCGGTGGCGGTATCAGGATTGATTGCGTTGACGCTTTCACCAATGATGTGCTCACGCATCTTTACCGAAGAGCAAGAAGCTTCCTCGTTTGTGCAAAAGATCGATCGCATTTTCGATAAGGTGCACCACAGCTATCAAACTACTTTGCGTGAACTCTTGAGTACTTGGCAGGTCATCATTGTGATGGGCGTGATTTTGTTGGGTGGAGTTGCTTACCTTTATGCCACTGCGCGTGCTGAATTGGCGCCAACAGAAGATCAGGGTATTGTGTTGATGCAGGCTTCAGGTCCACCTAACAGTACTGTCAATCAGATGCAGACTTACGCTGACCAGATTTATCAAATTTCAGCAGCAGAGCCTGAGTATGAGCAGATGTTCCAGATCACCAGTCCAACCAGTAGCTTTGGTGGTGTCTTGCTCAAGGATTGGGATCAACGCAGTCGTAATGCCACTAAGTTCCAAGAAGACATGCAGAGTAAGTGGAATGCGATCGCAGGCGCTCGCGTAGCAGCCTTCCAGTTTCCAGCCCTGCCTGGTGCGCAGGGCTTGCCAGTTCAAGTGGTAATCAATACTACCGAGTCTTACGAACAGCTCAACGAAGTATCTCAAGCTGTTCTGGATAAGGCTCGTCGTAGTGGTAATTTCTTCTTTGTGGATTCAGATTTGAAGATTGATAAGCCGCAAGACGTTTTAGAAATTGATCGTGAAAAAGTCGCCGCACTAGGCATGACTCAGCAGCAGGTGGGCAGCGCTCTATCCGCTGCTTTGGGTGGCGGTTACGTCAATTACTTCTCTGTAGCTGGCCGTTCCTATCGCGTGATTCCGCAAGTAAAGCAAGTAGACCGTTTAAATCCAGATCAGATCTTGGATTACTACATCCGTACTCCTAGTGGACAGATGATTCAGGCTCGTACGATTGCGACGATTAAGCAAAAAGTAGTTCCTCAATCAATTAATCACTTTCAGCAGTTGAACTCCGCAACAATCTCTGGTGTGAGTACACCATTTATTTCTCAAGCGGATTTGCTCGAGTTCATGCGTCAGACCTTGAAAGAGGTTGCACCTAATGGCTACAGCATGGACTACGCCGGACCTTCCCGTCAGTTCATGGCGGAGTCAGGCGGTTTCTTGGTGACAATGTTCTTTGCGATCTTGATCGTGTTCTTGGTCTTGGCCGCACAGTTTGAAAGCTTCCGCGATCCGATCGTGATTTTGGTTTCAGTGCCGCTCGCCTTGTTTGGCGCACTCATCTTTATTAACCTTGGGTTCACAACCTTAAACGTGTATACCCAGGTTGGACTAGTCACTCTGATGGGCTTGATCAGTAAGCACGGGATCTTGATTGTGGAATTTGCTAATGAATTGCAAGAGGCTGGCCGCAGTAAGTTGGACGCTATCGTAGAAGCAAGTAGTGTGCGTTTGCGTCCGATTTTGATGACTACTGCAGCGATGGTATTGGGCGTGGTGCCTCTCGTCATTGCTTCTGGCGCCGGCGCTGCTGGCCGTCAATCGATGGGTATCGTGATCTTTACTGGTTTATCGATCGGTACTCTGTTTACGCTCTTCGTGGTTCCGGCGATGTACTTATTTATTGGCGCAGATCACCATCAGAAGAAATTCAAGCAACAGTAGATTATTTTGTAAGTAGCTAAAGAAAAAGGGTGAACTCAGTTCACCCTTTTCTATTGGAGCTCCTGACTTACTTCACAATATTGAGTTCTTTTTCTGCAACTACGCTGTACTTGGAGTCGGCTTCTATGCGCTGCATCCATGCTTCAACGTTGTGTAAAGAAAGACGTGCCCCCGTTTGCTCTGGAAAGGTTTCATTTAATAGAACCCATCTGCTTATACAGAGTGCCAGTGGAATATCTCCAATATTGAAAGAGTCCCCTGAGCAATAACGTTGATTGGCTAATTGTTGATCAAGCAAGGCGAGTAAAGCATTGGTATCTTGATATGCCTTGTAAATGACTGCGTAGTTTCTTTCGTTTTCAGGTGTGCGGGTGAGCCCTAGAAAGGCAACGCGCAAAGTGGGCCACATAGTGCCTACTTGCCAATCCATCCACTTCTCAGATTGGTATTGACTAGCGATGTCCGCTGGAAAGCGCTTCGACTTATCGTACTGACGAACAAGATATCGCAAAATGGTATTGGATTCCCAGAGAACAAGATCACCATCTTGTAGCGTAGGGACTAAGCCATTGGGGTTGAGTGCTAGAAATTCAGGGGTGCGATTTTTGCCAAAGTGAAGGCCAGCATCAATGCGCTCAAAATCTTTACCTTCTTCCAGTCCTAGCTCGGCAAGGCACCAGAGCACCTTTTGCACATTGATAGAACTTTTTCTTCCCCACAAGCGAATCATGAGAATTCCTATTTTGGTATTTTTAAAGTGATGAATCTAAGCCCATAAATTTGCTGTGTGCAAATATGAGCGGGTGACTTTCTGGAGCATGCTTTAGATTGAGTACTTTGGCAACGATGATGTTGTGATCGCCACCAGTATGAACAGAAACAGTTTCACACTCAAAGTAAGCACAACAGCCCTCAATTTGTGTCAGCCCACTTGCAGCAATTTTATGGGGGATGCTCACAAATTGATTTTCTTTCACGGTGGCAAAGTGCATTGCCATGGCTTCTTGTGAGCGCTCCAACACATGAATTAACTGTTTGTGACCCACTTCAAAATTAGGCATTAAACGTGAATGCTTTTTGAGGCTCCACAAAATAAGTGGTGGCTCTAGTGAAACAGTATTAAAGGAGCTGATGGTGATGCCATGGGCATTCTGGTCAGCATCTAAGCAGGTAATGACTGTGACCCCAGTTGCAAAGGAAGAAAAGCCTTTGCGGAGCTCTTGGGAGGTAAATGGGGTCATCTTGTGAGCTTATTAAGTGTTTTACTTTGCTGCGGCTGGAGCGGGTGCATCAGCAGGGATCGTAGTGCCTGGAATTGGGGTCAGGATTTCATTTTCTTCAGCTTTAACGCATTTAAAGCGATATTCCTTGCCAGCCTTAGAAAGGAAGCTTGCGCCCTGGTAGAAATCATTCTTACAAGTCGTATTGGCAAAGTCCATCACGTCTTGAGGTGCTGCGCTGGAGGTAATGAGGCGCATATTACCCATGGACATGTTAATTTGGCTCGATGAGCAGCCAATCAGTCCTAAGCCAGAAATCGTAGTTAATAGTAGAATTTTTTTCATGGAAACCTCCATAATCAGCAATGCTCGTTAGGATAAACCTATTACGTATTTGCTGTGGGGAATGCAGCGCTTTTAAAAGGAAGAGACATGTTTAACGCAATTTTGGTAAATAAAGATGATCAAGGTTATCGAGCTGAGCTTACTCAGGTCGATGAGGCTAGTTTGCCCGAGGGGGATGTCAGAGTTAAGGTGCTCTATTCCACATTGAATTACAAAGATGGCCTGGCTATTACCGGCAAGGGCCCGGTGGTACGTAGCTTTCCTATGGTTCCTGGTATTGATTTCGCGGGAGAAGTGTTAGAGAGCGCTAGCCCAGAATTTAAGGCTGGCGACATGGTGTTACTCAATGGCTGGGGTGTTGGTGAAGGTCATTGGGGTGGATTGGCTCAACAAGCGCGCGTGAAATCCGAATGGCTTATTCCCTTGCCAAAAGGATTTACTGCTAAGCAGGCTCTAGCCATTGGCACTGCTGGCTACACCGCAATGCTGTGTGTGATGGCTCTGCAAAAGCATGGCCTTAAGCCTAGCGATGGCGAAGTCTTAGTAACTGGTGCTGCGGGTGGCGTTGGTAGCTTCGCTATTACTCTTCTAAGTAAATTAGGATTTACGGTTGTCGCCAGTACCGGACGTATGTCTGAGGCTGATTACTTGAAGAAATTGGGCGCGAGTGAAGTGATTGATCGAGCCGCACTGTCATCTCCTGGTAAGCCTTTAGCAAAAGAGCGTTGGGCTGCAGTGGTTGATAGCGTTGGTAGTCATACATTGGCCAATGCCTGTGCTCAAACCAAGAGCGATGGAGCGGTTGCCGCTTGTGGTCTTGCTCAGGGTATGGATTTTCCATCGAGTGTTGCGCCATTCATTTTGCGTGGTGTCACTCTGTATGGCATTAATAGCGTGACAGTACCAAAAGCAAAACGTATTGCTGCTTATGAGCAATTGAGTAAATTAGTTGACCTCAAAACTTTAGAGGAGATCTCTCACGAAATTAGTTTGGGAGATTCAGTAAAGTACGCAGCCGAACTAATGGCTGGAAACGTGCGTGGTCGTTTAATTGTGGATGTCAATAAATAAGCAATTAGTAATGCTTACTGCGGTGCTTGAGGTTTGCGTGTTTCTAGTTTTTCCCAGACCTCAAGCTTGTCAGAGTTAGAAAGTTCAGACCAGTCTGCAATCTCTGATAGCGTGCGATAGCAGCCACGGCAAAAACCATTTTCAGGGTTGATGTCGCACCAGTTGATACAAGGCGATGGAACTGTTGTCAAAGCAAACCTAGAATAGAAAAAGATGAATACTAAAAACCAATCCAGCGATCTTAGTTCTATTCATTATCCCTTAGCTGATGCTTTGCCGGAAGTGGGTAGTTCAATGGAGGTCGCGCCTGGTGTTCGTTGGTTGCGGATGCGTCTACCGTTTGCTTTAGATCACATCAACCTATGGCTGCTGCGCGATGAGTTTGAAGGCGTTCAGGGCTGGACCATCGTGGATTGCGGCATTGCCAATGATGAGACCAAAGCGGCCTGGGATCAGATCTTTGCTACTCAGCTAGAAGGCTTGCCGGTGCTCAGGGTGATCGTGACTCATATGCATCCAGACCACGTGGGACTTTCTCAATGGCTTTGCGAAAAATGGAATGCGCCGCTCTGGATTTCGATGACGGATTATTTAACTGCGCAATGGCTAAGCCACAAAGAGGGCGGTGCTGCGGTTGGTGCACGTGCTGGCGGCGGTGGTTCTGCAGATCACTTTCAGAAGCATGGATTAACTGCACCAGAAGATTTAGAAAAAATTCGGGCGCGCTCAAATTACTATAGCAATATGGTTCCAGGTGTGCCCAGACAATATCGTCGCATCATCGATGGTGAAATGATTTTGATAGGTGGGCATGAGTGGCAAGTCATCATGGGATTTGGTCATGCGCCTGAACATGCTTCACTTTTCTGTAAAGATCTCAGTGTATTAATTTCTGGAGATATGTTGTTGCCGCGCATCTCCACTAATGTCAGTGTCTATGATGCAGATCCAGATGCAGATCCTTTAGGTTTATATCTGAGCTCTTTAGATCGATATCTACCCCTTCCCGATGACGCTCTCGTACTGCCATCGCATGGCAAGCCATTTACAGGAATGAAGCCGCGGATTGATCAGTTGAAAGCGCATCACGATGAGCGCTTGGCAGAAACTCTTGGAGCATGTGAAAAACCGGCAACTGCTCGTGAGATAGTGCCGGTTTTATTTAGACGTGAATTAGATATTCACCAAATGACATTTGCTATGGGTGAGGCTATTGCTCATCTGAATTACCTACTTCGTCGAGGAAAGTTGAGTCGCCAGCTTTGCGACGACGGCGTGTTGCGGTTTTGCGTGGTTTAGAGGCCTTTGTTCCAGACTCTTCAGTAGATCCGCCGGTAGCGGCAGCAGCAGTTGCTGAAACGGCATCCCCGAAGGATTTGAGGGCCATCATGGTGGCATGCTGTACTTCTAGACCCTGAATGGTGGACTTCAAGATATTGAGATTGAGGTTAAGCCAGTTTTCAACGCTTTTCAGGTCCTTAATGCGCTTTTCAAGCTCATCTGTATCCAGCCCTGGAAATGCTGCCCCGAACCCCCCAGCAGCCTTTGAGGCGTCTGTAGTAAAGGGAAATTGTCCTGGCGTCGAGCCGCCTGCTCCCTGGCCCCACATGGTTTTCATCATTTCTAGGCTTTGATTGAATTCAGGGATAGTTCCAAACATAGGGCGGGCTCCGGGTCAGATAAAAGTGGCTTAATGCCAATACAATAAGAGATTCTAGAGATTAATCCCGGTTAAGCAATGCAATCTAATGGTTTATCCCAGCCCTACACCCGTGGTCAGGTACTTCCCGAGCTGCTGAAGCAGCGCATTCTGATTTTGGATGGCGCCATGGGCACCATGATTCAACAGTACAAACTCAATGAGGCGGATTACCGTGGATTGCCCGCTAACAAGCGCTTTGAGTCTCACTCTAGTGACATCAAAGGCAATAACGAACTTCTAGTTCTCACCCAGCCTCAAATCATCAGCAAGATTCATGAGCAGTATTTGGATGCGGGCGCAGACATTATTGAAACCAATACCTTTGGCGCTACTTCTGTTGCGCAAGAAGATTACAAAATGGCGGGCTTGGCACGTGAGATGAATGTCATCTCGGCTCAATTAGCGCGTGCTGCCTGTGAAAAATACTCCACGCCAGATAAGCCACGTTTTGCGGCGGGCGCAATTGGACCCACTCCAAAGACAGCAAGCATTTCTCCGGATGTAAATGATCCAGGTGCCCGCAATGTAACGTTTGATGCATTACGTGCTTCCTATCGCGAACAGATCGAAGGCCTCTTTGAAGGCGGCGTTGATTTATTTTTAGTAGAAACCATTTTCGATACACTCAATGCCAAAGCTGCGTTGTTCGCCCTAGATGAATTCTTTGAAGAAATTGGTGAGCGTTTGCCGGTCATGATTTCAGGAACAGTGACCGATGCGTCTGGCCGTATCTTGTCGGGTCAAACAGTCGAAGCATTCTGGAATAGCTTACGTCATATCAAGCCGCTAACTTTTGGTTTGAATTGCGCTTTAGGTGCTGCACTGATGCGTCCATATATTGCTGAGCTTGCTCGCATATGTGATGCCGCTGTATCTTGCTATCCTAATGCTGGCTTACCTAATCCAATGAGTGACACTGGCTTTGATGAAACTCCAGAAATTACATCGAGCCTAGTCGATGGCTTTGCAAAAGATGGCTTAGTCAATCTCGTCGGCGGTTGCTGTGGAACGACGCCAGACCATATTCGTGCGATTGCCAATGCAGTTGCTAAGCGTAAGCCACGCGCTTTTTATCGTGAGAGCGCGGAGGCATCAGCATGAGTAAGACTACAAAGGTAATGCCGCCGATGAAGCTTTCAGGACTTGAGCCTTTCAATGTCACACCTGAAGTCGGCTTTGTAAACATTGGTGAGCGCACTAACGTCACTGGCTCCAAAGCATTTTCACGCATGATTTTAAATAATCAATTTGATGAAGCCTTGGTAGTTGCAAGACAGCAAGTTGAGAATGGCGCTCAAGTCATTGACATCAATATGGATGAGGCGATGTTGGATTCTGAAGCGGCGATGACGCGCTTCTTGAATTTAATTGCTTCAGAACCAGACATTGCTCGTGTACCAATCATGATCGACTCTTCCAAATGGAGTGTGATTGAGGCTGGTCTGAAATGTATTCAAGGTAAACCGATTGTTAACTCGATCTCACTCAAAGAGGGTGAAGAGTCTTTCAGAAAACAAGCGCGTTTGATTCGTCGTTACGGCGCAGCATCTGTAGTGATGGCTTTTGATGAAGTAGGTCAAGCGGATACTTTTAAGCGCAAGACTGAAATCTGCCAGCGTTGCTATCAAATTCTTGCGAATGAGATTGGCTTCCCAGCAGAAGATATTATTTTTGACCCCAATATCTTTGCCATTGCGACTGGTATTGAGGAGCACGATAACTACGCAGTAGATTTCATTAACGCTACTCGTTGGATTAAAGAAAATCTGCCGGGCGCGAAAGTGAGTGGCGGCGTCTCCAATGTCAGCTTCTCTTTCCGTGGCAATGATCGCGTCCGTGAAGCCATTCATACCGTGTTCCTGTATCACGCCATTCAGGCGGGCATGGATATGGGCATCGTTAATGCGGGGCAGCTTGGCGTTTATGCCGATTTAGATCCTGAATTGCGTGAGCGTGTTGAAGATGTAGTGCTCAATCGTTTTAAAGAAAAAGACGGCAAGACTCCAACTGAGCGTTTGCTGGATATTGCTGACCAATTTAAGGGCGGTGGCGCCAAGCAAGTAGAGAACTTGGTATGGCGTGAAGCCCCCGTGCGTGAGCGTTTAACCCATGCTTTGGTTCATGGCATCACTACCTTTATTGAAGAAGATACTGAAGAGCTGCGTGCTCAAATTATGGGTGCAGGTGGCCGTCCAATTGAGGTCATTGAAGGCCCTTTAATGGACGGCATGAACGTTGTTGGTGACCTGTTTGGTGCTGGCAAGATGTTCTTGCCGCAAGTGGTTAAGAGTGCGCGTGTCATGAAACAAGCGGTTGCAATTCTGATTCCTTACATTGAAGAAGAAAAGCGCCTACATATTGCGTCTGGTGGTGAAGCGAAAGCCAAGGGTAAGATTGTGATGGCGACCGTTAAAGGTGATGTGCACGATATTGGTAAAAACATTGTGACAGTGGTGCTGCAATGTAATAACTTTGAAGTTGCCAATATGGGCGTGATGGTGCCTTGCGCAGAAATTCTGAAACGCGCCAAAGAAGAAAAAGCAGATATTGTTGGGCTGTCTGGTTTGATTACTCCGTCCCTAGAAGAGATGACGTACGTTGCTCAAGAGATGCAGCGCGATGATTATTTCCGCGAGCGTCAAATTCCATTGATGATTGGTGGTGCTACAACTTCTCGTGTGCATACCGCAGTCAAAATTGCACCCCATTACGATGGCCCGGTAGTTTATGTGCCTGATGCTTCTCGTTCTGTATCAGTAGCTTCGAGCTTGCTATCGGATGAAAGCGCTAAGAAATTTATTCAAGATCTACGCGACGACTATGTGCGCATTCGTGAGCAGCATGCCAATAAAAAAGCATCGCCAACTATCTCTCTAGAGGCTGCACGTAAGAACCGCGAGCTGATTGATTGGTCTAGTTATGTTCCTGAGAAGCCGAAGTTTATTGGGCGCCGTGTTTTTAAGAATTTTGCTTTAAGTGATATTGCTAAATATATTGACTGGACACCATTCTTCCAGACTTGGGACTTGGCTGGTAAGTTCCCGGCAATCTTGGATGATGAAATCGTTGGCGTAGAGGCTCGTAAAGTATTTGAAGATGGCCAGGCGCTTCTAGATAAATTAATTAAAGGCCAGTGGTTGCAGGCTGATGCTGTAGTGGCTTTCTATCCAGCAAACACAATAGGTGATGACATCGTCTTGTATAGCGATGAATCACGTGAGCACCCATTATTTGTTTGGCATAACTTACGCCAGCAGTCTGAGCGCCCAGTAGTTGATGGCGTTCGTCGACCTAACCGTTGCTTGGCAGATTATGTAGCGCCAAAAGATTCTAAGGTGGCGGACTACCTTGGTTGCTTCGCTGTTACGACTGGACATGGTGTTGAGAAAAAAGTGGCCGAGTTTCATGCCAAGCATGATGACTACAGTGCAATCATGTTGCAATCCTTGGCCGATCGTTTGGCAGAAGCTTTTGCAGAGTTGATGCACCATCGCGTTCGTACGGATCTTTGGGGCTATGCAACTGATGAGATTTTGACGAATGATCAAATGATCAATGAGGGATACCGTGGCATCCGTCCGGCGCCAGGTTATCCAGCTTGCCCTGCGCATGAAGTGAAAAAAGATTTATTGCGCGTCATTGGTTCGGAAGATATTGGCATGACCTTGACTGAATCGATGGCCATGAACCCAGCTTCGAGTGTCAGTGGTTTTTATCTGGCACATCCAGATGCGCGTTATTTCAATGTGGGTAAATTGTCAGCAGACCAGATTGAAGATCTTGCGAAGCGCCGTAATGAGTCTGTTGAAGACATCCGTCGCCAGCTGGCTAGCTCGATCGACTAAGAACTTCCTTGATGTGGCGCTTTAAACGCCCCACATCACTGGTTCATCTTTGGCTTTAGCCTGCTTCATGAGCTCTAGGAAGGGGTAGGCGCGCTGGCCCAGCCTATCGGCCAGCTTTGGTTTTTCAGTATTTTCTTGATCAGCCGTATTACTTTTAGCCCGCTCTTCCAGGTCTTTCAGAATGGCGGTTTCTAAGGCGATGATGAGGGCTGGCAATTGCTCAACCGTCAAAATACCTCTGGGCTCTAATGGGCGGCCCAAAATTTCAAAGATTCGCTGGGTCAGATCGGCCAGCATGATGACGTCAGGACCCGCTTTGGAGCGAAATTGATAGATCATTTCGATAGCTTACCACCTGATAAACTCACTTATCTATGTTGTTAACTAATAAAAATCGTTTAATTGAAATGCTGGGCGCAGCTCTGCAGGGTTTGGCTCAGGAGCGTGGTTTGGGCGATGCCCCTGCGCCTCGTTTGGAGCGTCCTAAGGCAGTAGACCATGGCGATGTCGCTTGCAATATTGCCCTCCAACTCTCCAAAGCTTGGAAGCTAAATCCTAGGGAGTTGGCTCAAGCCTTGGTTGAGCGCTTAGAGCAGCAGCCTGGCTATGGCGACCTCATCGCCTCTTGCGAAATCGCGGGACCTGGATTTATTAACTTTCGTCTGAGCAACGCCGCTAAAACTGCGGTGGTGCAAGAGGTTCTCACGGCAGGATCCCAGTTTGGTCAGTTAGCTCCAGAAGCGGCCCCAGTCTCCAGCGCCATGATTGAGTTTGTATCTGCTAATCCCACTGGACCACTACATGTTGGCCATGGTCGTCAGGCTGCACTCGGCGATGCCTTGGCAAACTTATTGGCAACACAGGGCATTAAAGTTCACCGTGAGTTTTATTACAACGATGCCGGAGTCCAGATCGCGAACTTGGCGCTCTCAGTACAAGCTCGATTAAATGGGCTTAAACCTGGTGATGCTGCTTGGCCAGAGAGTGCTTATAACGGTGAATATATTGCGGAAATTGCGACTGCCTTTAAAGCTTCATCTGAATATAAAGATGATCTTGAGGCCATTCGTCAATTTGCTGTGGCGTATTTACGTAATGAACAAGATATTGATTTAAAAACATTTGGTGTGAAGTTTGATTGCTACTACCTAGAATCTTCTTTGTATACCGATGGTAGTGTTGCAAAAATTGTTGAAGAGCTACAGAGCATTGGCAAGACCTATGAGTCTGAGGGTGCACTTTGGCTCAAGACAACAGATGATGGTGACGATAAAGATCGCGTCATGCGAAAGTCTGATGGCAGCTTTACCTACTTTGTACCCGATGTCGCCTATCACACCAGCAAATGGAATCGTGGCTTTGAAAAGGTGATTAACGTCCAAGGCAGTGATCACCATGGCACGATCGCACGTGTACGCTCAGGCTTACAGGGCGTGGCTCAGAAGCGTGGTTGGGATATTCCAAAAACGTATCCTGAGTATGTATTACATAAGATGGTGACAGTGATGCGCCATGGCGAAGAAGTCAAAATCTCTAAACGTGCAGGCTCCTATGTGACTGTCAGAGACTTGGTTGAGTGGTCTGGTGGGGTTACGCCGGAGATGAATGCTGATGAGCGCGAGTTTGCACTACAGCGCGGACGTGATGCTGTGCGTTTCTTCCTCATCTCCCGAAAAGCAGATACAGAATTTGTATTCGATGTTGATTTGGCTTTGCAGCAGAATGACGAGAACCCAGTGTTCTATGTGCAATACGCTCATGCTCGCATTTGCTCAATCTTGACTCAATGGGGCGGACAAGTTTCTGACCTAAAGGGTGCAGACCTTTCTTTGTTGCAAAGCAAGGCTTCCGATCATTTATTACGTCGCTTAGCTGAATATCCAGAAATGCTTACTGATGCGGCGGCAGATTTAGCGCCCCATGCTTTAGCTTTCTACTTGCGTGATTTGGCGGGAGACTTCCATACTTTCTATAACGCAGATCGCGTTTTGGTGGATGACCCTGCATTGAAATTAGCCCGCCTGGCCTTACTCTCGGCGACTCGTCAGGTGCTTGAGAATGGATTAAAAGTATTAGGTGTATCAGCACCCGCTAAGATGTAAGCTGTAGTACTTGCTAGCGCTTAAGAAGTAAAAAGAAGGATGGGGATACGATGAAAAAAAACAATCAATACACCGGCTTCACTCCAAAGACAGAGTCTTCGAGTCCAGAGTATGGCGGCACTATTCTTGGTTTTATCTTAGGACTTGGAGTAGGTCTGGGCGTTGCTTTTGTGATTGCCTTTTACCTTTCTAAAAATACGCCCCAAGAGCGCCCTGGAGTCAGAGCTCCCAATCTTCCCTTGACTATTAAATCGGGACCAGCACCTGCCGAAGGTGAGGCTGCTGCCCCGGCAGAGGCTCTGGATCTAAATAAGCCTTTGCAAGGTAAAGCTCCTGCACCTGCATCTAGTGCGCCAGATCCCATTGCTGATTTGGCCAATGGCAAGAAGCCGGTGGATGCTGCTCTAGCCCCTGCCACCAAATCCGATGCTATTTATTTCTTACAAGTTGGTGCGTTTAATAAGCGCGCGGATGCAGATGCGCAAAAAGCTAGTTTGGCGATTCAGGGTATTCAGTCTCAATTGAGCGAAATTAGTAGTGAAGGCAACACACTCTGGCGTGTTCGCGTTGGCCCATATAACAGTGTTGAAGAAAGCAATCCTGTGCGAGATAAGTTAAATGGCATGGGCATTAAACCGAGCGTTATTAAATCTAGCAAATCATGATTACATTATCTAAAAGAGCCTTTTTATCTGCCGCCATTCTTGGTTTGGCAATTTCTTTTTCTGGTGTCACAAGCGCACAAAGCCCTAAGATCGAGGAAGGATTTGATTACCGAATCCTGCCCGTACCGCAGCCCGTTGAAGTTAAAGGCAAGGTAGAGGTTATCGAGTTCTTTTGGTACGGTTGCCCGCATTGCTATGACTTTGAACCAGAGCTAAATGCATGGCTTAAGCGTCAACCAAAAGATGTGACATTCCGCAAGGTACCTGTTGCTTTCCGCGATGACTTCATGCCACACAGCCAATTGTTCTATGCCTTAGAGGCTATGGGCAAGGGTGAGGCGATGAATGACAAAGTCATGTACGCCATGCACAAAGAAAATAAGCGCCTCATGACAGAAAATGAGATTGCAGATTGGGTCGCTTCTCAGGGTATTGATCGCAATACTTTCTTGGCCACTTACCGTTCATTTGCGGTTGTTTCTAAAGCCCGTGCGGCAAGACAGATGGCTGATGCTTACCGCATTGATGGTGTGCCAACTATTGTGATGCAGGGTCGCTATGTGACTTCTCCATCGATTGCTGGAACCAAAGCTAAAGCGATTGCAGTGATGGATTACTTGGAGCAAAAAATCCGCAAGGATAAGTACAAGTAATTCAGAGTCTTAGATTTTGACGAAGCGTCGTACGATCCAAAAATAGAGTGGGTAAGGCAGGATTCTGAGGAACTTTAAGAATCCTGAAAACCGCTTAGGGAAATGAATATCAAATTCTCCAGCCTGTAGTCCTGCGAGAATTTCTGTTGCAGCCTCCTCAGCACTGATGAGTGCTGGCATTTCAAAATCATTCTGTGCAGTCGCTTCGGTTGCTACAAACCCTGGTGAAATCATATGCACGCTCACACCCTGCGGTAGCAAGTCGTAGTACAGGGTTTCGCAGAAGTTAATAATTCCTGCTTTGCTTGGTCCATAGGCTAAGGCTTTAGGTAATCCACTGTATCCAGCTACGCTACCCACTATGGCAATATGACCGGCATGCTCTTTGAGCATACTGGGCAAAACAACGCTGACTGCCCGCATAGGCCCTAGCAGGTTGGCATCAATAGTTTTCTGCGCAACTTCAAACTCAAAATTATCGGCACGTAATGGTGTGTATACGCCCGACACAAATAGCAGTAGGTCTAAGCCACCCCACGCCTCTAGTATTCCCTGGTAGGCAGTAATGAGTTGTTCATGCTGGGTCACATCTAGTGGGAAAACTAAGGCCTGTCCCGGCTCCGCAGATTGTGCGATGGTATTGAGTTTCTCAGCGCGACGACTGGAAAGAGAAACCCTTGCACCCGCCTTAATAAAGGCTTGTGTACAGGCTTCACCAATTCCGCTGGAAGCGCCAATGATCCAAATACGTTGATTTATAAATGAATCAAATCCTTTTTGTTTCATGGGCGCAGGGCATCGTTCGAGTGAGTAACATCTGAGTGTTTGAGGGTGTATTGCACGACATCAATATTCTTTTCAGAGAATCCAGCGGCGCAATACATGAGATAGAAATTCCACAGCCGAATAAAAGCTTCATCAAATCCAAGGCGATAGATTTCTTCAATCTTGTGATTAAAGCTATCGCGCCATAGACATAAGGTTTTGGCATAGTCAGCACCAAATGCAAACTCTGCCTCAACCTCTAAACCCGCATTAGCTGCAGCAGCCTTGAATTTAGAAGGCGAGGGAAGCATGCCGCCTGGGAAAACGTATTGCTGAATAAAGTCGGTGCTATGACGATAGCGATCAAATAAGTCTTCTGCAATGACGATAGTTTGTATGCAGGCTCGGCCACCCGCTTTCAGTCTCTTAGCAACTGTTTGGAAGTATTCACCCCAATGGTTCTCGCCTACTGCCTCAAACATTTCAATGGAGGCAATGCCATCAAATTGTTCGGTGCAGTCTCGATAATCTTGAAGTCGTACCTCAAATTTCTGTTGATTGCCCACCTCTACGTTGACATTTTGAAGTCTAGTGTCTGCGAAGGCTTTTTGCTCTGTGGATAAGGTTAGGCCTGTGACTTGATTGCCATTGCGTAAGGCCTCTTCCATAAAGCCACCCCAGCCACAGCCAATCTCTAGTAGCTGGTCGCCTGGTTTAGCATTGATGGAGTCTAGTATGCGTTTGATCTTCGCGCGTTGCGCATCCATCAAAGACTGCTTATCCCCTTCGGAGAACCAAGCGCTTGAATAGCTCATCGTCGGATCTAGCCAAAGGGTATAAAAGGCGTTACCGAGATCGTAGTGCGCATGAATATTTTTACGACTACCAGATTTCGAGTTATCTCTAAACCAATGCCTCAGGCGATAGGCTATAGAACCTAACCAGCTTCCATAGATTGCTTTTTCTAGTATGGTGCGGTTCCGAATAGCGAGCTCTAGAACAGACTTAAGGTCTGGGGTATTCCATTCACCTCGAATATAGCTCTCGGCAAAGCCAATGTCGCCGTGAGATAAAACTTGCTTGAATACAGACCAGTCTAAAACCTGAATTTCTGCATGCAGTTGGTCTGAGCTATTACCAAATTCCCTTACTTCTTTATTTGGTAATGTAATAACCAAATGCCCGCTACGCAATTGCGCTAGGAGACCTAATAAAGTTTGTGTACTTGTACGATATTGTTGTTGCTTAGACTGTCGCTTCTCCGGGCGGGAGAATGTGAGTCTAGACAGTAGGGATTGACCGGGGCGATTCATCGAGTAATTTCAAGTTCTGGTGGTTTAGGTTTTGAATAAAAGGGTACTCCTTTTAGCCACAATTTCAATGCCTGCCAATGAATCCGGCCGATGACGCCTAGGCTCATCAAGGGGTAGCGCAAGAAGGCAAGATAGAGGGTGCTTTTACTCAGTGCTTGAGCAAGGCCGCTGATGCTGGTATTAATCAATGGGGCCCCATCTTCATGGAGCTCAATTCGGCAAACGATATTCCGCTTTGAATGACTATCCTGAGGAAATAAGAAGCGGAAGTGATATTCCCCACGAACATCGCAGAAAGGTGAAACATGGAAGACTTTCTTGCTCACCAGAGTTTCTCCGGACTCCACTGCTTTTCCAGAGTCATGATGAAGCAAGTAGCAGTGTCGCTCACCAAAGGTGTTATTCACCTCCGCTAACACTGCCTGTACCTGACCATTAGCTCGGGTACAGATCCAAAAGCTGACAGGATTAAAGACATATCCAAGTACGCGCGGGAAAGTTTGCAGCCAAATCTCACCATCCGGATGCTGGATATTGTTTTCTTTAAGGATTGTTTCGATCCAGGCAAGGCTATCCTGATTTCCTAGTCCATGATCTTGATCGAAGAAAGAAAAGAGTCCGAATCGATTGTCTCTGAGGCCATGCTTGCTGAGCAATGCCGGATCATTCCTACGCGCACGCATTGGAATGGATAAAGTAAATACACCATAGCCAAACGCATTCTTAGCGGGGCGAAAGCGCCGATGCTTAACCGCTCCGAAATTAATCGTTGGCAAATTCATTTACTGAACATCTTTAATGGAGCTGGATTTAACGCGATGAGAGATGCTTTCTATTAGATCCATTGCAACTAATTCGCCTGATCGCAGACCATCTTCATGAAAGCCAAAGCCAGTCCATGCTCCGCAATACCAAACTGAAGAGTTGCCTTGAATCAAAGGTAACTGCTTTTGTGCCTGCACAGCACGCATATCAAAGACTGGATGCGAGTAATGAATTTCTTCATGCACTAATGTTGGATTGGGATCAGTTAGCGGATTCAAGCTCACAATAATCTGCGTGTTCTCGAATGCCTTAGGCAGGGGTTGCAAGCGGTTGATTAAATAATTGACGCTAACGTGTTGTTGTGCAGTTGGTGTTGCGCCAGATTTTGCAGTGTAGTTCCAGGCTGCCCAGCAGCGCTCAGTAGTTGGTAAGAAATTGATATCGGTATGCAAGATTGCACGATTTTTTTGATAAGGAACCGAGGCCAAAATATTGCGAGCATCTTGGTCAATACCATGCACTAGCTCTAAAGTTTGATCGCTATGACAAGCCATGATCACTTCATCAAACCAGCGTGATCCAGAGGAGGCAATGACTTCAACTTGAGAGTTGTCGGTTTTACTTGCATTGACTCGAGAAACAGATTCGCGCACAAACTGGACTTGATGTTTCTCAAGGGCTGCCACCAAAAGTTCTACGTATTCTCTTGAACCACCTTTAACGGTAAGCCATTGCGGGCGATTCTGGATTTGCAAAAGGCCATGGTTATGGCAGAAACGCACCATAGTCTGAATTGGAAACTCTAGCATCTGCTCAACAGAGCATGACCAAATGGCACCAATCATCGGCAAGAAATAATTTTCTCTGAAGCTGGTGCTAAAACGGTTGCGATCTAAAAAATCTTTAATACGCTCATCAGGCTCTGAGTATTCAAGCTTAGAAGTAATTTGCTCTTCAGCGAGTCGAGTGGCAAGGCGATTAAAGCGCAAGATGTCATAAGCCATTCTCCAAAATGACAGTGAGAACAAATTGGATCGTTGCCCAAAGAAAGAATTCAGATCTTTGCCGGCCCATTCAATTTTTTTGCTGCGCCCGGTTTTTTCAGTAGCATCAATCGATACTGAAAAAGACATTTCTGATGGCGCAATCGGCACTTCAATTTCTTCAAATAGACGAACTAAGCGAGGATAGGTTTTGCGATTAAATACTAAAAATCCAGTATCGACTCCATGGGTCATCTTGCCTTGGGTAGTCTCTAGTGTAAGGTCTACGGTATTACTGTGACCGCCAATGTGATTCCCGCCTTCGAATATGGTGATGTCTAAATCTGGGTGCTGCCTTAATGCATATGCGCATCCTAAGCCAGATATACCAGCGCCAATAATGGCAACTCTTTTCTTACCCACTAAATTTTCTCTCCAAGAAGTTTTTCTATCTCACCAGTAATACTGCTGCTAGTGGGTTTAGTCATGCTGCCATATGAGTCCACAACATTGCCGTTGCGATCAATGAGGTACTTATAAAAATTCCATTTCGGAGTTGTACCAGTTTTAGCAATCAGCATCTTAAATAAAGGGTTGGGATTGCTACCGCTGACTGAGCTCTTGGCAAACATGGGGAACTTCACGTCATAGGTATTTTTACAGAAGTCAGCAATTTCTTTGTTGCTACCGGGTTCTTGCTGCCCAAAATCATTGGATGGAAATCCCAGTACAACTAAGCCGCGATCTTTGTATTTGGCATACAGCTTCTCAAGGCCTTCATATTGACTAGTAAAGCCACAAAAACTAGCTGTATTAACAACCAAAACAACTTTTCCTTGATATTGGCAGAGGTTTTGAGGTGCCTCATCCTGCAATCTTGGAAAGGTATGGGACAAGAGGGGGCTGCAGCTGGCTGACGCTGTAGGAGCTGCCTTTGCTAATTGCATTGCTGGCAGTAGCAAAAGTATCGCTAGTAAGTAGCTCGGTATATTGCGAATCATCTTGAACCTTTGGGTGGGACTGGGATGCCCAAGTCTAAGACATTCTGGCAAATATCGTTGAGCCCAGTGCAATGCCATTAATATGACGCTATGAGCTCTTTACCTTTACCTTCTTTTGAGTCCAAAGTCTGCGCCCCAGCAGAGCTAGAGGCCCGCATTGCTGCGCTCCCAAGACCCCTGGTCTTTACGAATGGTGTCTTTGATATCCTGCATCGCGGGCATGCCAGCTACTTGGCTCAAGCGCGTGCCTTAGGAGCTAGCCTTGTGGTGGGGGTGAACTCGGATGCGTCAGTGAAGATGTTGGGTAAGGGTGATGACAGACCCATCAATACTGAGGCTGACCGTCAGGCTTTATTGGCAGCGCTGGAGAGCGTGGATTTAGCGGTGATGTTTACAGAGCAGACCCCAGTGAATCTGATTGCCAAAATTCATCCGGATATCTACGTGAAGGGTGGCGATTATGAAATCGATACTCTTGAAGAAACTCGCTTGGTGAAGACTTGGGGTGGCAAAGCAGTCGCTATTCCATTTTTGTATGAGCGCTCTACGACAACCCTGTTAGGCAAGATCCGAACTAGCTAAAGATTTTGTAAGAGCCAAGCCCACAGTCCGCGCAGTACTAAACCTTCAATGGGTTCAACAGGAAGTGCTGCCAGCTCTGGAAACTGTTTGATTTCATTTGCCAAAATTTTGGCATTGCCACCATCAAGCCAAATTCGCTCGACAGGATGATTCATGGATTTAGCTAAATAGGCTGCGCGTAGTATTGCCCCTATTTGCGCCGCATCACAACCACCAGTAATGGCTTCATCCGTTGTTGTGCCAAAGCTTGCTTGGGCCTCAGGATTGCTGGCGCGAACGGCTAGTGGAAGTTGGGCTGTATTTTGTTGGAGACTTTCTTGCATCAGACTAAGGCCTGGCAAGATCCAGCCGCCGTAATGAACGCCGTTGCCACCTAATAAATCAATGGTGGTGGCAGTTCCGGCATTAATCACCAGCGTATTGGTGTTGGAGAGCGCTCTTGCGCCAATCAGTGCAGCCCACCGATCTGCACCCAACTTGCTTGGGTCTTGATAGAGTGTGCGAACACCCTCGTAAGAACTACTGCCTGTAAATTGCTTCCACTCAAGGTCTTGCCATTGTGGAAAGAGGCTGCGTAGATTTTCAATAGCAGCATCACCTGCTACACAGCAAAATGCAATCGCATCTGGCTTTGGCAATGTTTTAGAAATGTAGTCCGATAGTTCGGCCCGTAACTCGGGCGATTGGAAAGACTTAGTGCTAATCGATCCAGAGTATGCCCACAGTTTTTTATTGCGGTCCGCAATATTCTGTGTGGATTCAACAGCAGCCCACTTCAGCCGAGTGTTGCCAAGATCGAATACTAAATACAGACTCATGATTGAACTCGTAAAGAAACATCGCCTGCATGAATGGCAATCAATTTGTCATGCTGTTTTAGGAGAAGCGCGCCGGTGTCATCAACCCCGGAAGAAATTCCAACAATGGGATCCTTGCCTGCACCTGATATGCAAACCGACTGGCCATTGAAGGCATCCCAACGTTCCCAGGAATTTTTAAAGTAACTAAATCCATGCTGTTCAAATTGGGCTAAATGCTTTTCAAATGATTCGATCAGTTTTAGCCAAACAAATTCAGCATCAGGAATGGTTGATTGGTGAGGTATAAGTTGATCTAGTGCGGCAACCTTGAGAGAGGATTGGCCTTCTAAGTCTTTTTCAATTAGTGCTGGGTTACGTAAGTTCAGACCCAGTCCGATCACCATCCAAGTAGGTGAGTTGGGGTTACTTTGTCCACCCTCAATCAAGATGCCACCAAGTTTGGCATTGTTCAGCAGTAGATCGTTGGGCCACTTGAGTCTCAGGCCTTGTTGATGCAGCGCATCCTCGCTAAGTCCTAGTGTTGCAGCAATTCCGGAAATAGCCGCCAAGCCGATAACTAGGCTGAGCCCACTCAGTTCATTGGGGCGCTTATGGAATGGGTAGGCCAAGGAAAAACACAGAGTGTCTTCAGGGTTAGAGAGCCACGCTCTTCCAGCCCGACCCTTGCCGGAGGTCTGCTCGTGGGCAATTCGAGCAACGGGATCAATTAATTCCCCGGCACGCCAGCGGGCCAATAAATCATCATTAGTTGATTTGGTGCTGGCAACGCGCTCTAGGATGCAATTCGGACTCATTTTCCTATTGTAGAAAGATCTGACCTGGCTGACCTAGAATGATGGAATGCATCACGAAGATCAACGTCCTCGCAAGTTTGTTTGGCCTCTCCAAGCAATGCCTTTGGCCAGAGCCATTAGCTTGAGCTATGCGCTTTTAATCGTCTATGTCAGCCTAAATCCCTTTGATTTCAACTTTGACAACGGGATTGCTGCTTGGGCGTGGCTGGATGCTCCTTTACCCCGCTTTATTACGCTCTTTGACGTTTCTGTCAATATTCTGGCCTACATCCCCCTGGGATTTTTGTTGGCCTTTGCCTGCTATCCACGTTGGCGCAATTTCGTTGCCCTGGGTATTGCCTTGAGCTTTAGTGCAGTATTGGCTTTTAGCGTCGAGTCATTACAAACTTGGTTGCCCACTCGCATTCCTAGTCAAATGGATTGGTGGGCTAACGTCTTAGGTGGATTGATGGGCGGCCTATTGGCGATTCCTTTGGGACCTCAGTGGCTCTCTGGTAGCGCAGTGCGTCGTCGTTTTGACCAGTGGTTTGGTTTGAACTGGGCCGCTTGTGCCTTATTTTTACTTTTTCCTTGGGCTCAGATCTACCCCCAAAGTTCCTGGTTGGGGACTGGGGTGTGGGGTCATGCGATTTTTGCCTCAGTCGACTGGGGAACGATGGTGGTGAATCATTTCCTCCAAGAATCCATCATTACGGCAGTTTGTTGGCTCGGCACCGGGCTCCTACTATCCCTGGGGATGCGTGCAAAAGCACCCCAGTGGAAAATCTTAAATAGCCTGCTTTGCTTCACGGTTTTGGTCAAGATTACCTTCACTGCGTTGCAATTCGGGGCAGAATTTAGTTTCTCATGGCTTACCGCGGGGGCTATTTGGGGGATGGTGTTGGGAACCCTCTTACTTAGATGGACACTGCAATTATCTGTAGCTAGCAAAGCTTGGCTTGCAATCGCTAGTTTAGTTAGTGCCACCTTGGTAATTAATCTATTACCGGACAATCCTTATTTCATTTTGACATTACGCCACTGGTATCAAGGTCGGCTATTACACTTTAATGAACTAATGCAATGGGTTTCCGTAGTATGGTTGCCATTAGCCTTGCTTTGGGTGCTCCGAAATAGGACCGCCTTTAATTTAAAACCTTGATTGAGATTTTTTATGAGTTTTAAGCACCATGTTTTTTTCTGTCTAAACCAGCGTAGTAATGGCGAAGATTGCTGTGATCGCCATAATGCTTTTGCATTATTTGACTATGCAAAAAAACGCGTGAAAGAGTTGGGACTATCTGGCCCTGGAAATATTCGCATTAATAAGGCGGGATGTTTAGACCGTTGTGCTGATGGCCCGGTAGCGGTGATTTATCCAGAAGGTATTTGGTACACCTTTGTGGATACTGAAGACGTCGAGGAAATTATCCAGTCACACTTAATACAAGGACGCCCAGTAGAGCGTCTACAGTTAGCTTAAAAAGATTTGAGAAAGTTTGCCTCATGAATAGCCGTACAAAAATAATTCATATTGATGGTGTTGTGGGTCAAATCGAAATGTCGATTGATCTGCCAGATGAATTAAAAAACAACCCTGAGTTCGCAGTGAGAGGTTTGGCACTGGTTGCACATCCACATCCGTTAATGGGTGGAACAATGGACAACAAGGTTACGCAAACTATGGCTCGCGCTTTTAATCAATTGGGTTACGTCAGCGTGCGCCCTAATTTTCGTGGAGTAGGTGCTACAGCTGGTGTGCATGATGACGGCGTTGGTGAGATGGAAGACTTGCTACACGTAACTGATTGGATGCGCACACCTTCAAGCTGGAATCAATTTGAGGCTACCTCACAACAGTCATGGGTACAGACTGCAAACACCCTACCTTTGGTAGTTTCTGGATTTTCATTTGGAAGCTTTGTAGGAACCCATTTAGTACAGCGCTTAGCAGAGCTAGGGCGCCCAGCTGAGCGGCTCGTCATGGTGGGTAGCGCAGCGGGCAAGTGGGTCCTAGCACCTGTGCCTGCTGATACGATTTTGATTCATGGCGAAGTAGATGAAACCATTCCCCTAATTGACGTTTTAGATTGGGCGCGTCCTCAAGAGTTAACAGTGCAAGTGGTGCCAGGAGCGGATCATTTCTTCCATCGACGTTTACATTGCATTCGTAACATCATCACAGGTGCGTGGTTGGGTATGCCCGATCACCGCAATCAATAAAGAAAATTGAGAAAGATAAAAAGACATGACTGAAGATAAAAAATCCCTCATTGAATATCCATCAGAATTTCCAATTAAGGTGATGGGCAAGACTAACCCAGAGTATTTGCCTGCGATCTTGCATATTGCTCGTCAATTTGACCCTACGCTTGATGAGAGCAAAGTTGAGCAACGACCTTCTAAAGATGGAAATTATCTCGGTATTACTTTGCCAATCACTGCAACTAGCCGTGAGCAGTTAGACGAGTTGTATCGCACTTTATCCACGCATCCTTTGGTTAGTGTTGTTCTCTAAATTATTTGCATGAGTTTTTTAGTAAAACATTTGGGGGTGGCTGACTACGAGTCAACTTATCAAGCGATGCGGGATTTCACGCAGCAGCGAGATAGCGACACTCCAGATGAAATTTGGATTCTTGAGCATCCTCCAGTGTTTACTTTAGGTTTAGCAGGAGATGCTAGTAATTTGCATTCCCCAAGCAATCAAATTCCCTTAGTGCAGGTGGATCGTGGTGGTGAGATCACTTATCACGGCCCTGGGCAGATCGTGGTGTACCTATTGCTCGATCTTCGGCGTTTGGGGATTTTTGTAAAAGAGCTGGTCTCCCGAATCGAGCAGGCTTTGATTGATACTCTTGCCGACTTTGGAATTCAGGCAGAAAGGCATGCTGGTGCGCCTGGTATTTATGTTGCTCGGGAAAGTGCAATGCCATTGGAGTATCACGGCGCCAAGATTGCCGCTTTGGGCCTCAAAGTCTCTAAGGGATGCTCCTATCACGGGCTTGCCTTGAACGTTGCTACTGATTTGGGTGCTTTTGCCCGTATTCACCCATGTGGGTATGAGGGCTTAAGGACAGTGGATATGCAAACCCTTGGGATCAAGGACAATATAGGCATTATTAGCCAAACCCTTTTAGGGCATTTGCACAAGCAACTGACTTCATCATGACTACCAATAAGCCGGACCTCGATACCGTCGCTACTAGCAATAGTCGCCAGGACCTTAATTACGATGCTTCACGTAAGCAGAAGTCGAGCGAGAAAACTGCGCGTATTCCGATCAAGATTGTTCCCTTGGAACAAGTGCTCAAAAAGCCAGATTGGATACGAGTAAAAGCTGCTTCTGGAAATTCTCGCTTTAATGAGATCAAAAAAATCTTGCGTGAGAATGAGTTGGTCACGGTTTGTGAAGAAGCAAGTTGCCCCAATATTGGCGAATGTTTTGGTAAGGGCACTGCTACCTTCATGATCATGGGCGATAAATGTACGCGTCGTTGCCCATTTTGTGATGTTGGTCACGGTAGGCCTGATCCGCTAGATACCAAAGAGCCCGGCAATTTGGCGCGCACGATCGCTGCTCTCAAATTAAATTATGTGGTGATTACTAGCGTAGATCGGGATGATTTACGTGATGGTGGCGCTATGCATTATGTGGATTGCATTTCTCAGTCGCGAGACCTCTCTCCAAATACTCGGATCGAAGTCTTAGTTCCGGATTTTCGGGGCCGCCTAGATAAGGCTTTGGATATTTTTTCTGAGCATGCACCGCAAGGCTTGCCTGATGTGATGAATCACAATTTAGAAACGGTTCCACGCTTATACAAAGAGGCGCGTCCCGGCGCTGACTACGCACACTCATTAAAATTATTAAAAGACTTTAAAGAGCGCTTCCCAAATATTCCAACCAAGAGCGGTTTAATGGTTGGCTTGGGAGAAACTGATGAAGAAATTTTAGAAGTCATGCGCGATATGCGTGAACACAATATTGATATGCTGACTATTGGTCAGTATCTAGCGCCTTCAGGACATCACCTGCCAGTTCGTCGCTATGTGCATCCTGACGTCTTTAAGCATTTTGAAGAAGAAGCTTATGCAATGGGCTTCTCGCATGCTGCCGTGGGCGCGATGGTGCGCTCTAGCTACCATGCTGACCAACAAGCGCATGGGGCTGGAATTGTCTAAACCGTTTCTTAAAAAGTTTGGTGTAGTTTTAGCATTTGCATTTCTACTTTCCGCTTGTAGTCCCAAATTAGATTGGCGCACAGTGCAGTCTGCGCAAGACGGCTATAGCGCTTTATTTCCAGGTAAGCCTGAAAAAATTGAACGACGACTGCCATATCAAGGTCAAGAAATCCCACAAACCTTAGAAGCGGTAAAAATTGAAGATGATATTTATTCGGTGAGCACGGTTCACTTGGGCAAAGATCAAGTCGCGCTCGCGCCTAAGTTATTAGAGCAATTGCAAGGCAATCTACTGAACCGTGCAAATGTTAATTTAGAAGGCACCATTACTGCAGACGCTTCTTATCAAGCAGCTAATCGGCAGCGTCTTTCTACTAAAGATTATTTTTTAGAATTCAAATCTAGTGGTGCAGTCGAGCAGTCAATGCGTGTGCGTTGGATCACCAGAATTACAACAGACAATGGAGCCTGGATTTATCAGATCTCGGTTTTACATACTGCGCCAGCACGAGTGCCTGCAAAACAATTTTTTTCTGAAGAGGCTTACTCTAATTTCTTTGATGAGTTTCATCCAGAATAGTTTCTAGATGAAACTGAGATTTTGACTAAGACTTTTCTAAAGCAGCTACTTTAGCTTCGAGGGCTTCTAGTTTTTCTCTGGTCTTAGCAAGTACCTTGGATTGCAAATCAAATTCTTCGCGAGTAACTAGGTCCATCTTCTGAAAACCTTGATTCATCATGGCGCGCACATTTTTTTCAATCTCTTGCGCAGGTGAATTACGAATCGCATCCCCGACTTTGTTTTGCATATCACTAGCAATGCGCTGGATTTGTTCTAGGATTTCGCCTGGTTTTTGCATAATGCTGCCCCGCCGTTCTGTTGAAAGTTGCATAAAAGATACAGATCCTATTTTAAGTTGGGACTCCAAAAACAGGTAAAACCAACCAAAAATGCTGCGATTGCAGCAAAATGAGCTTAAATGGTGCATATATAAGCACCAAAATTGGGCATAAGCCTTATTTAGGGGAATCGCACCAAATTGAGAAGGCTCCCGAGATTCATGATCACTCCATGCAATAAAGCATTTATCCCTTTTTTCATGACCACCAAGGAGTTTTAAATGAAAACTATTCAAAAGACTGCCATCGCTCTCGCAGCATCTGGCTTATTCGCAACAGCGGCATTTGCGCAAACAGCTCCTGCAGCTGCACCAGAGGCTCCTGAAGTGAGTCCAGTTACAGCTAACGTTACTGTGACCAATGATTATCGTTACCGTGGTATCTCACAAACAAATTACCAGCCAGCGATTCAAGGTGGCTTTGATTACGCCCATGAGAGCGGCCTCTACATTGGTAACTGGAACAGCACAATTAACTGGGTTGCAAATACTACTAACAATGGCGTTAGAGCTCCGGTTGAAATGGACTTCTACGGTGGTTTTAAGAAGGAGTTGATTGCAGAAGGTTTTGCATCTGATTTCGGTGTATTGCAGTACTACTACCCACAGTCTGGTTCATATCCTTCATACACAATGTTGAATCCAAATACGACTGAGTTGTATGTAGCGCAAAACTTTACTTTTGGCCCTGTAACTGGTTTTGTTAAGGTTAACTATTCATTAACTAATATTTTCGGTATTCCTAACAGTGGCGGCTCTTTCTACCCAGACTTAACTGCAAACTATGACACTGGATTTTGGGGAATTAGTTTGAATGGCCACGTTGGCTATCAATACGTTGCTGGTCAGCCTGCTACCTCTTCAGGATGGGGCGGATCAACGCCTAACAACATTAGCTATACCGATTGGAAGATAGGTGCCACTAAAGATTTTGGAGGCGGTCTCTCATTAGCAGCGTCTTACGTATCAACTAATGCGAATCCTAACTGGTGGAGCACATACACTGGTGCAGGTGGTGCGGCCAATGGATCTGCCGGCCGTCCAGGCGCTGTAGTTTCCCTCACAAAAGTATTTTAATTCTTTCCTCTGAACGGAGAAACGTATGAAATTAATTACCGCAATCATCAAGCCCTTCAAGCTTGACGAAGTGCGCGAAGCTCTCTCAGAAGTGGGAGTTTCGGGTATTACCGTCACTGAAGTTAAAGGCTTTGGCCGTCAAAAAGGTCACACCGAGTTGTATCGCGGTGCTGAGTATGTTGTCGACTTTTTGCCTAAAGTAAAAATTGAAGCTGCTGTTGAAGATGGCATCTTGGAGCGAGCGATTGAAGCAATTGAAAAATCTGCTCGTACTGGAAAAATTGGCGATGGCAAGATTTTTGTCTCCCCAGTTGAACACGTCATTCGCATTCGTACCGGTGAAACCGGCGCGTCAGCACTTTAAAGAGAGGTTCAAAATGTTAACTTGGATGAAACGACTCCTAGCTGGAAGCGCAATGGCCTTGGCTATTGGTGCAACCAGTGTCATGGTGGCTTCACCAGCTTTTGCTGATGAAGCTAAGCCAGTTGCGGCTGCGGCTGCCGCTGCAGTTGCTGCTGCTCCTGCATTAGTTCCGAACAAAGGTGATACAGCTTGGATATTGGTGTGTACAGCACTAGTAATCTTGATGACATTGCCTGGTTTGGCTTTGTTCTACGGTGGTTTGACACGTAGCAAGAACATTCTTTCTGTACTCGTACAGTGTATGTTTGTATTTGCGTTGATCACGGTATTGTGGTCTCTCTATGGATACAGCTTTGCATTTACTGAAGGCGGCGCATTCATTGGTGGATTCGATCGTTTGTTCTTGCAAGGCATTACTCCAGATTCAGTTGCCGCGACATTTAGTAAAGGCATTGTGATTCCTGAGTATGTATTTATGGCCTTCCAAGCTGCGTTTGCCACTATTACTTGCTGCTTGATCGTTGGTTCATTTGCTGAGCGTGCCAAGTTTTCTGCAATCGTGTTGTTTGTAATTCTTTGGTTCACTTTCAGCTACTTGCCAATCGCTCACATGGTTTGGTTCTGGCCTGGTCCTGATGACATCAAAGATGCAGCATCACTTGAAGCAATCACAGCACGTGCTGGTTGGTTGTGGCAGAAGGGTGTTCTCGACTTTGCTGGTGGTACCGTTGTTCACATCAATGCTGCGATCGCAGGCTTGGTAGGTTCATTCGTGATCGGCAAACGTTTGGGTTACGGCAAAGAAGCAATGAAGCCGCATAACTTAGTGTTCGTGATGATTGGTGCTTCACTCTTGTGGTTCGGTTGGTTTGGTTTCAATGCTGGTTCTGCTCTCGAAGCAAACGGCAGTGCAGCCTTGGCATTCGTGAACACATTATTGGCAACAGCTGCAGCAGTATTGAGCTGGTCAGTTGCTGAGTGGGTTCACAAAGGTAAGCCTTCCATGTTGGGTGGTGCATCTGGTTGCGTAGCTGGTTTGGTTGCTGTTACTCCTGCTGCTGGTTTTGTAGGCCCAATGGGCGCGCTAGTTATCGGTGCTGCTGCTGGTGTAGTTTGCTTGTGGGGTGTTTCTGGTCTCAAGAAGATTTTGGGTTCAGATGACAGCTTGGACGTATTCGGTGTGCATGGCGTTGGCGGTATCTTGGGCGCTTTGTTAACTGGTGTGTTCGCAGATCCAGCTTTAGGCGGAACAGGTATTTGGGATTATGTAGCGAATGCTGCGGCTCCTGATTACTCTATCGCTAGCCAATTGTGGATTCAGAGCCAAGGCGTCATCGTTACCCTAATTTGGTCTGGCGTGGTTTCTTATATCGCCTACAAATTGGTTGATATGGTGATCGGTCTCCGCGTTAAGGAAGATGAAGAGCGCGAAGGTTTGGATATCAGCTCCCACGGTGAGTCCGCTTACGAGTCTTAATTAGCTGTTTTACCCCTCACTGGGCGGCTTTAGTTAGCTGCCCAGTTTTTAAGCGCGGGATCCTCGGATTCCGCGTCTTTCTTTTAAAAATCTTACAATGGTGGAATGGTTCCACATCTCATCACTGCCCTTAGCGGCCCTCTTCTCGATCTCGAGTCGAAGGTATTAGAAGCAACCCCAACTATTGAGCGCTGGTTCAGGCTTGAGTGGCAGGAGCACACTCCGCCGTTCTACTGTTCAGTTGATCTGCGTAATGCTGGCTTTAAGCTAGCCCCGGTCGACACCAATCTCTTTCCGGGTGGTTTTAATAATCTATCTCCACAGATGTTGCCTTTGGCAGTTCAGGCGGCAATGGCGGCAATTGAGAAGATTTGTCCTGAAGCAAAAAATTTACTGTTGATACCTGAGCGACATACTCGCAATACCTTCTACTTGCAGAATATTGCGCGCCTATCTTCGATCTTGCGTCAAGCAGGCCTCAATGTGCGTCTGGGTACTTTGTCAGATGAAATTAAAAAGCCAACTTGGATTGATTTGCCTGATGGCAATCGTCTCTTGATGGAGCCTTTATCTCGTTTGGGTTTGAAGAAGCAGCGATTGGGATTGAAAGATTTTGATCCTTGTTCAATTTTGTTGAACAATGATTTGTCGGCAGGCATTCCTCCGATCTTAGAAAATCTGCATGAGCAATATCTATTGCCGGGCCTGCATGCTGGTTGGCATGTACGCCGCAAGTCAAATCACTTTGCTGCCTACGACGAAGTCGCGAAGAAATTTGCGAAGGTAGTGGATATTGATCCTTGGATGATTAATCCTTACTTTGCTAGTTGCTCTAATGTGAATTTCCATGAGCGTAAGGGTGAGGAAGAATTACAAGCTGCTGTAGAGAAAGTTCTTAAGAAAACTGCCAAGAAATACCGTGAGTACGGCATTAAAGAAAAACCATATGTCGTTGTCAAAGCAGATGCTGGTACATATGGTATGGGTGTGATGGTGGTGAATGATCCTGCCCAGCTCAAAGGCTTGAATCGCAAAGACCGCAATAAGATGAGTGTCGTCAAAGAAGGTCTTGAGGTAAGCGATGTATTGATTCAGGAAGGTGTTTATACCTTCGAGAAAGTGAATGAGGCCGTCGCTGAGCCAGTGGTGTACATGATCGACCGTTATGTAATCGGCGGCTTCTATCGCGTACACACAGACCGTGGCCCCGATGAGAATCTGAACGCGCCGGGCATGCATTTTGTGCCTCTGGCGTTCGAGCAAAACTCCATGCCAGACCTAGGCGCCAAGCCTGGTAGCGCACCGCCAAATCGCTTTTATCTTTATGGCGTTGTCGCTCGCCTGGCTTTATTGGCTGCTTCTTTAGAGCTGGAGCGCTCCGATCCTAATGCTGAAGCTGCTTAACTTTATTTGAATGCTCGGACATAAGATGAATCTCCTTTTCATTGCTGACCCTTTGGAGTCTTTCAAGATTAGTAAAGATTCCACCTTGGCAATGATGCGAGTTGCGCAAGAGGCAGGGCATCAATTGTGGTTTTGTCAAAGTCGCAATATTCTGTGGAGAGATGATTTTGTAGTGGCTGATTGCCAGTCTCTCGACATTAAGCCAAGCGGTACTGCCTGGTTTGAATTGGGCCCCGTAGAAGATCGCCCATTAAATACTTTTAACGCAGTCATGATGCGCACAGATCCACCATTTGATATTGAATACCTCAATACCACTTGGTTATTGTCTGCTGCAGTTCGTCAGGGTGCAAACGTATTTAACAGTCCAATGGCTATTCGGGACCATTCTGAAAAAATATCCATTACTGAATTTCCAGAACTTATTCCGCCAACTTTGATCACCCGCGAACTCAGTGCAATTGAGTTGTTTCATCAAGAGCATCAAGATATTGTGATTAAGCCTTTAGATGGCATGGGTGGTATGGGTGTGTTTCGTGTAGGGTCTGATGGCTTAAATCTTGCCAGTATTGTGGAGACGCTTGGCGAGAATGGTGCACGTACTTTGATGGTGCAGAAATTCTTGCCTGAGATAGCTCAAGGCGATAAGCGGGTCTTGCTGATTGGTGGCAAGGTAGTGCCATTCGCATTGGCTCGCATTCCGCAGGGTAGCGAAATCCGAGGTAACTTGGCTGCCGGTGGCAAAGGAGTGGCTATGCCTCTGACAGATGCCGAGTTGAAGGTTGCAGAGCGTCTCGCCCCAATTTTGAATGCCCGCGGTTTGTTCTTGGTAGGATTAGATTTAATTGGTGCTTATGTCACAGAAATTAATGTGACCAGCCCAACCTGTTTTGTAGAAATTACTGAGCAAAGTGGATTTGATGTTCCGAAATTTTGGTTAACAGAGCTTGAAAAGGCATTGGCATAAAAATGGTTGGAATCGTAATAGTTGCCCACACCCCGGTGGCAAGTGCGATGCTCGGTTTTGCAGAGCATGCATTTGGTGTGGTGCCGGAGAGAGTGAGGGCTGTCGACATTCCGCCCTACGAAGACACAAAAGCTAGCTTTGATCGAGTGTTAAAGGCGGCATATGGCGTTAATACAGGTCAGGGCGTTTTGATTCTGACTGATGTGATGGGCGCTACCCCAGCCAATGTGGCATCTAAGCTTGAAGCCTTAGGACCACTGTCTGGTTTGAATGCACCAGTGATTGTGTTGGCGGGACTCAATTTACCCATGTTGATGCGTTGCATCTCTCATCGTGGTGAGAGCCTGGAAGAGTTGGCTCAAAAGGCGCTCCAAGGTGGCCAAAATGGCATTCTACGTTTGGGCTCTAAGGCCCCACAAGCTACTACGGAGAAATAGGACCCACTATGCCTATTGCAGAAATCGAAATTATTAATAAGTTGGGATTGCATGCTCGCGCATCTGCGAAGCTATCTCAGCTTGCGGCTGAATTTCCGTGTGAAATATTGTTGTCACGCAATGGCCGTCAAATTAATGCTAAGAGCATTATGGGCGTCATGATGCTGGCCGCTGGAATCGGTAGCACTGTGACACTAGAAACTGTCGGCGAAAAAGAAGATGAGGCAATGCAAGCCCTAACTGCATTGATCAACGATCGATTTGGTGAGGGCGAATAAGGATGACTTTTGCTTTGCACGGAATAGCAGTATCTAAGGGTATTGCCATTGGCAAAGCCGTACTGATATCGCGTGCAGCATTAGAGGTTAGTCATTACTTAATTGAAGCTGGCAAAGAAGAGGCTGAAGCTCAAAAGTTATTGGATGCTTTTGAGCAGGTGCGCCTCGAGTTGGCCCAATTACGTCAAGGATTGCCTAAAGATGCGCCCCAAGAAATGGCCGCATTCTTGGATGTGCATGCCATGATTCTGGCAGACCCAGCTTTAGCTGAGAAGCCGATTAAATTAATTCGTACTCAAAGATTAAATGCTGCTTGGGCGTTAACAACCGAGCTGAATGATCTTTTAGGGCAATTTGCTGATATTGAGGATGCTTATTTAAAAGAGCGTGCCAACGATATTCGACAGGTGGCTGAGCGTGTAATTAAGGCTTTAAATGCTCAGAAAAAAGACTCTTTAAATGATGCCGATTTTTTGCCTGCAAGCGATATCGGCATTGAGTCGATTATTGTTGCCCACGATATTGCTCCTCATGACATGCTGCGCTTCAAAGATCATGCTTTTACAGGTTTTGTAACGGATCTTGGTGGTAAGACATCTCATACCGCCATTGTCGCGCGCAGTATGGAAATCCCTGCAGTAGTCGGCGTGCGACATGCCAGCGAAATGATTCGTCATGGTGATTGGCTGATATTGGATGGAGAGCATGGGGTTGTCGTTGTTGCTCCAGATGAACAACTCCTTGCCGAATATCGAAAGCTACAAGTTCAAGCCTTAAAAGAGGCTCGTAAACTAAAACAGCTAAAGCACGCCAAGACGGAAACAGCTGACCGGGTTGAGATTGAGTTGTTTGCCAACATTGAGCTTCCAGAGGATGCTATTCAGGCAGTGAAGTTAGGTGCTGTAGGTGTTGGCTTATTTCGCTCTGAATTTTTATTTATGGATCGCAAGCAAGCCTTGCCCGATGAAGAGCAGCAGTATCAAGAATATCGTCGTGTAGTTGATTTAATGCATGGCCTGCCTGTCAATATTAGAACCATTGACGTTGGTGCTGATAAGGCATTGGGTGGTGGAGGCGATATTTCTCAGACTGGGACATCACCACTGGGGTTGCGCGCGATTCGCTGGTCCTTGACCGAGCCTGAAATCTTTTTAACGCAACTCCGAGCTATCTTGCGCGCGTCAGCACATGGTCAGGCACGGATCATGATCCCGATGTTGGCGCATGCTAAAGAGATCGATGAAACATTTAGATTGATTGAAAAAGCAAAGCAGCAATTACATCAGCGCGGCAAAGCATTTAATCCGAATATTCAAGTTGGTGCCATGATTGAAATTCCAGCGGCTGCATTGATGCTGCCGTTATTTATTAATCGATTTGATTTTCTTTCGATTGGCACTAATGACTTAATTCAGTACACCTTGGCAATTGATCGCGCAGATCACGCGGTGGCACATTTATATGACCCTTTACATCCCGCTATTTTGAATTTGCTATCTAGCATCATCGATCAAGCGAAGCGAGCAGATGTGCCGGTTGCTGTTTGCGGTGAGATGGCTGGCGATCCTGCACTAACAAAGCTATTACTTGCGCTCGGCCTAACAGATTTCTCAATGCACTTTAGCCAACTCTTGTTAGTCAAGCGTGAGATCCTAAAGGCAAATGTGGGTCTACTAAAAGCCCGCGTTCCTAGAGTCCTGCGTGCCTATGAACCCGAAGAGCAGGCCAAAGCATTAGAGCGCTTGCTCTCTTAACCCCCTAGTGTTGGGAGCCGCAAACCTTGCATGTGGGATTGCGAGAAATACTAATCTCATCAATCTGAGTATTGAGTGCATTCCAAAGCAACATTCTTCCCACTAAAGGCTTACCAAAGCCAATCAATACCTGAAGTGCTTGGGCTGCTTGCATCGCACCAATAATGCCAACCAACGGAGAGAAGATGCCCATGCTGGCACAGCTAACTTCTTCAAACTGTTCTTCCGGAGAAAAAAGGCAGGCATAGCAGGGTGATGCTGTACTCCGAAAATCAAAGACGCTCAATTGACCATCAAATTTGAGGGCAGATCCAGATACGAGTGGCAGCTTATGAGTAAAGCAGGCTGCATTAATGAGCTGGCGGGTAGCAAAGTTATCAGTGCAATCCAAAACGAGATTTACCGATGGCAAGAGTTCTTGCAATAAATTCTCAGTTGCCTTCTCTGCGATTGCGTTAATCGTGAGGGTGGGATTGATGCTTTGCAAAAATTGCTTTCCTGATTCCACCTTACTTTTACCGATGGAGTTCTGGCTATGCATGATTTGTCGTTGCAAATTAGTGAGCTCGACTTTGTCATGATCAAGCAGCATTATTTTTCCTACGCCGGCTGCAGCTAAATAGGGTGCGGCCGCGCTTCCCAGCCCACCGGCACCAATGATGAGGATGTGCGAGCCAAGAAGCTTTTCTTGGCCAGCAACATCAATTTCTTCTAGCAGTAAATGCCGCGAGTAGCGAAGTAGCTGCTCATCATTCATATGTATGCCTAATTGCTAGAACTTACTCTAGCTTAGAGGCGGAGCGTTTTACAGGCTCACCATTAATAAATGCAACTGCCTGAGAAAGCATAAAGTCATCTGCACTGCCGAGCTCGACAGGCTTCTTAGACTTTTCTTTTTCTTTCTCTTCAGGAGTCTTCTTGGCATTTTTTTCTTCAATGCGCTGAAGCTCTTCTAGGCGGCGTTTTTCACGATCGGCAACCAGTTTTTCTTCTGATGATTGCTTGTTACGCAAATGCTTCTCGCTATCAACTTCGCGGGTAATTAATACATCATCCGGATCGCCATCTTTATTTTGATCAACTGCGATATCCGGTTTGACGCCATAAGCTTGAATCGATTTACCACTCGGTGTGTAGTAGTAGGCGGTAGTGATTTTCAGTGCAGAATCATTAGTCAGTGGGCGGACTGTTTGCACAGAGCCTTTACCAAAAGTAGTCTTGCCAATGATGGTTGCGCGTTTGTAATCTTGTAATGCGCCAGCCACAATTTCAGAGGCGGAAGCGGAATAGGCATTTACTAAAACAACCATCGGTAGTTTTTTGTACATCGCTGGCACGCCAGCTAAGGGATCGCCAGGCTCACTGAGACGGTACATTGCTGGTGTTGCATTGAACACTTGCTTGGAGTCAGCTGTCTGACCCTTGGTCGAAACGATCACAGCATCTGCCGGCAAGAAAGCAGCGGCAACGCCGACGGCGCCTTGTAGCAAGCCACCACCATTGTTTCTCAGGTCAAGAATGATGCCCTTCATTTTGGGATCTTGATTTGCTAGCTCGGTTAATTTTTTTGCAAGATCCGGAACCGTACGCTCTTGAAAGCTGGTGACTCTCACCCAGGCAATATCGTTATCCAGAATTTTGGCTTTAACGGACTGCACTTTAATTTCAGCGCGAGTAATTGTTACTGGGAAGCTGCGCTCTTCACTTTTGCGGAAGACGGTCAAAGTAATTTTTGTACCTGGTGTACCGCGCATGGTGCGCACGGCTTTATCCAGTGACATGCCGCGAACAGGCTTGTCATCTAAGCGAGTAATAAGATCGCCAGCTTGTAAGCCAGCACGTGCCGCAGGACTATCTTCAATTGGGTTAAGCACTTTAACAACGCCATCTTCTGAAGTGATCTCAATTCCAAGACCAGCAAACTTGCCACTGGTTTGTTCTTGCATTTCAGAGAAATCTTTTTTATCAAGATAGGTAGAGTGCGGATCAAGACTGCTCACCATACCTTTGACGGCATCGGTCAGTAACTGTTTGTCTTCAATTGGCTCAACGTACTCACGTTTGATTTGAGCAAAGACATTCGATAATGTCCGCAGCTCATCCAAAGGCAGCGTTGCACCCTGCTGGGCGGTGGCTGATAGTTGAATGGTGGCTGCAACCCCGGCGATGAGGCCGACAGAGACTAGGGCAAAGTTCTTGAAAAATACGCGCATGCTTCTGTTTTACCTTAATCCAAATAAAAATGCTGAATGGGCTTGAGGTTGTCATCGAGCTCATAAACAAGCGGGATGCCATTAGGAACGTTGATTTCCATAATGTCTTCGTCAGAAACCTGGTCGAGATACTTAATTAAAGAGCGAATGCTATTGCCATGTGCGACAAGTAATACGCGCTTACCTGCTTTGAGAGCGGGAGCAATAGATTCATTCCAAAGAGGCAATACGCGCTCGACGTTATCTTTGAGGCACTCGCCTAAAGGAATATCAGATGCACTGAGTTTTTCGTAACGTCGATCATTTTGTGGATTGCGCTCATCTTCTTTTTCTAAGAGGGGTGGGCGTACGTCGTAGGAGCGACGCCAAATATGAACTTGGGCATCTCCGTACTGCTGCGCTGTTTCAGCTTTATTCAGGCCGGTGAGGGCGCCATAGTGGCGTTCGTTCAGTCTCCAGCTGTGGACTACGGGCAGCCACATGAGGTCCATAGTATCTTGAACATGCCACAGGGTGCGGATGGCTCGTCTGAGAACTGAGGTGTAGGCCACATCAAATTCATAGCCTGCTTTACGGAGGTTTTCTCCGGCAGCAAGGGCCTGTTCGGTGCCTTTTGGGGTTAAGTCAACGTCCGCCCAGCCAGTGAAGCGGTTTTCAAGGTTCCAGGCGGATTCGCCATGACGAATAAGGACAAGTTGTTTCATAGAGCCATTCTATAATCCGGTGATGAACTTTCTCACGCAAATTGATAATTTAGCGCTTATCGCCCTCCTGCTTGTTTCGGGCGCAGCACTCTTCTTCCCCACATTATCTACGCTTATTAGCGGAAAAGGCTTATCGCCTACAGAAGCAACTATTTGGATGAATCGCCGTAAAGCAGCTGTTTTGGACTTACGTCCAGAATCCGACTTTAAGGCTGGTCACCTGCCTGGTGCAAAACATCTTTTGGCCGAGCAAATCCCGTCCGGAATCGATAAGCTCAAGCTGGACCGTAAAAATCCCATCATTTTGGTTTGCCACTCAGGTATGAGTGCCCGCAAGGTAGTTCCAGAATTGAAGAAATTAGGGTTCTCTGAAGTTGCGGTCTTGGATGGCGGCGTTCAGGGCTGGCAGGCTGCAGCCTTGCCATTAGTCAAATAATTCAGCGGGTCTTCGATATGCCACAAGTTACGATGTATAGCACCCAAGTTTGTCCCTACTGCGTTATGGCAGAGAAGTTGTTGCAGAAGAAGGGCGTGGCAAATCTAGAGAAGATCCTAATTGATCATGATCCTGCGCAGCGCGAGATCATGATGACTCGTACAGGTCGCCGTACTGTGCCGCAAATTTACATTGGTGAAACCCATGTTGGTGGTTATGACGATCTAGTTGCACTAGATCGCGCCGGCCAACTTGATCCACTCTTAGCTTAAAAAATTTACTCAGAAAGTTTCCCATGACTGAACAAACTACTTCCGCTCCAGATGCAGCTGATAACTCAAAAGAGCCTGGCTTCCGCATCCAACGTATTTACCTCAAGGACCTGTCTTTAGAGCAACCGAATGCACCACAAATTTTATTGGTTGCGGCTGAGCCTCAAGTTGAGGTTGAGGTAGATGTTGCAGTTACACGCTTGAGCGATGAAATTTTTGAGGTTGCCTTAATTGGAACAGTGACAGCCAAAGTCGAAAGCAAGGTGCTCTTTTTGGTTGAAGCTAAGCAAGCGGGTATCTTTGAATTTAACAATATTCCACCAGAGCAAATTGATCCAATGTTAGGCATTGCTTGCCCAACGATTTTGTATCCTTACTTGCGCTCGAATATTGCTGACACTATTAGCCGCGCTGGTTTCCAGCCAATTCATCTGAATGAGATCAACTTCCACGGTATGTATGAACACCGCATCATGCAGGCTGCGCAAGCCGCTGCAACGGAAAGTAGCTCTACGGATGAAAGCAAAATCATTCTTCCTCACTGAGTCAATTTAGTTAAAGCCCACAGATCATGAAAGTGACGCTGCTTGGAGCTGGTTCTTGGGGCACTGCTATGGCCGCGCAAGCAGCGCGCCATCTTCAGGCTGGCGATGTTTGTTTGTGGTCGCGAAGCGCTGAGCAGTTAGAGGGTATAGAAAAGTCTGGCGAAAATGCAGACTATCTGCCTGGCGTTATCTTGCCAAAGGGCTTGCAATTAGAAGTAAGTTTTGAGCGGGCTATTGAACGCCTTTCGGCAAACGATCTTTTGGTAATTGCTACTCCGATGTCAGGTTTGTCGGAAACAGTGGCACAGGTACTACGCATCGCTAAACACCCGCTCAATATTGTTTGGCTGTGTAAGGGCTTGGAGCCCAGTACAACCTTATTACCGCATCAAGTAGTAGACCGGGAAGACCAGTTGCACAGTCATGGCCTTCATCATTCTTACGGTGCTCTATCAGGACCAAGTTTTGCGCAAGAAGTTGGGAATGGTATGCCTTGCGCATTAACTATCGCCAGCAAGTCGAATGCCTTATGCGACATTGTTCAAGGCGCTTTCCATCATGGCAATATGCGCATCTATGCCAGCGATGATTTAGTTGGTGTTGAATTAGGCGGTGCCATTAAAAACGTTTTAGCAATTGCAGCTGGGATTGGTGATGGGCTAGACCTTGGCTTAAATGCACGCGCTGCAGTATTAACGCGTGGCCTTGCAGAAATGATGCGTTTGGTAAAAGCTGCTGGCGGCAGACCAGAGACATGTATGGGATTAACTGGAGTAGGCGATTTGATTTTGACTGCTACTGGGGATCTCTCTCGTAATCGCCGTGTTGGCTTAGCGCTTGCTGCCGGAAAACCTCTACCTGAAATTTTGGGCAACTTAGGACATGTTGCTGAGGGTGTGCTGTGTGCCTCTGCGGTTGGTAATCTGGCGACACGCTTAGGTGTTGAGATGCCAATTACTACCATGATGGGTGAGGTTTTATCTGGAAAACTTTCACCGCATGAAGCTGTGAAAAAACTCATGGGGCGCGATCCCAAGGTCGAAGTTTAAGTTTCTTAACTTCCGCCAAGCAATCCGTTTTGGCGCCATGCTTCATAAACAACAATCGCTACTGTATTCGAGAGATTCAAGCTACGACTGCTATCTTGCATCGCTAGGCGAACTTGATTGGGTGTTGGAATTGAGCTTCTGACTTCTTCGGTGATGCCTTTGGTTTCTGAACCAAAAACAAAATAATCTTCCGGTAAATATTTGCCATCATGAAATTTCCCAGATCCCTTAGTCGTTAATGCAAACATGCGTTCAGGTTTGGGATTTTCATCAATCAGAAATTGTGCCCAGTTTTTATGAACCTTTACTTTGGCGAACTCGTGATAGTCCAGTCCTGCTCTGCGAAGTTTGGCATCCTCCATGGGGAAACCCAAGGGCTCTACGAGGTGTAACTTTGCACCCGTGTTTGCACAGAGGCGAATGATGTTGCCTGTATTGGGCGGAATTTCTGGTTCGAATAAAACAATGTTAAACATGCTCTGATCTTTGTGATGGACGAAGTGTTCTCAGTAGAACCCAATTAATAACATGAGATACACCATTGTCCTTCAATACGCGAGCGATTTCATTTAAGGTTGCCCCGCTAGTCATGACATCATCAAACACAATGACTGAGGCAGACTCTAGCAAGCCCCGATACTGTGGGTTGATATAAAACATGTCTTGAATAGCTATGTGACGATTAGCTCGGTTCTCATTGGCTTGATGCTGAGTGTGGTGGTGACGCTTCAAGGTATGTGGGTTTTTATGAATGTATTTGTCACAGTCAATCCGCCTAGCCAATTCCCAGCTTTGATTAAAACCTCTGGCGCATAGTTTTTCTTGGCTCAACGGTACTGGTAGAAGATAGTCTGCCTGGGCTGTTGTTAAACCCTGTGCAATCAGGGCATTCCATGTCGTAGCCAGGCCATGTGCACATGCAAGTCGACGCTGATATTTCAATTGATGCAAAGCAGGCTGCAGTCTGCCATCGTATCGATCTAGGCAGTAAGTTTCGTCGAAGTAGGGCGGGTTAGTGATGCACTCTCGACAACGTTTTTCTTTTAACTCTTTTGCTTCAAGGGTGAGGCCGCATTGCTTGCAGCATTCATAATTTGATAGTTGATCTGATTGCAACTTGATGAAGCAATCAAGGCAGAGAGTGCGTCGCTGGAATGCCCCGCAAACAATACATGAGCTTGGTAATAGGTGAGAACAAATTGATTGAAAAATATTCTCTATTAGATGCATGGGCCGCTGAGTATACTGAGCCAATGACCCAATCAATCAGATGGCTTCAGGATGAAATTGCAGCTCGCATGTTGCAAAAATTAGACATCGTGAAGTTGGAGGCAAAGGATGTCCTATTGATTCCAGATTTCCCTGGAGCCCATGCCCCTTTTCTGACAAAACGTTTTCCGGGGATTCGTTTTCACAGTGCGCCAGAATGCGAGCTATCAGGTTTTGATTTATTGAAGCTGAGGGTGTCCCGTTTTTGGAATTCAAGAATGAAGTCGGCATCCCAGATTTCTCTTGATGACTACAAGAAAACGGGCCGCATTAATCTCCCTAACAATTCTGTCGATTTAGTAGTCAGCGTTCTCTTGATTCAGGACTTAGCTGATCCTAAGCATTTCTTGCAAGAGTGCTGGCGAGTGCTCAAAGAAGGTGGGCTACTAACTTTGAGTTATTTAGGTCCTGACACTGCCAAAGAGCTCAACTCCGAACCTTTGGCGCAGCAATTGCCGCTTCAAAAGTTGGCCAGCCCCTGGGATATGCACGATATGGGGGATGCCCTCCTAGGCGAACGTTTTTCAGACCCGGTAATGGACATGGAATTCTTGGGTTTGGACTATGAGTCTGATGCCATTCTGCTAACCGATGCCAGGTCATTAAATTTGCTAGGCCCCGCCGATCAAAACAGCCCCCTAAGCACTCAATTGCCCAAAAAGCTCACTTTAGAGATTGTTTATGGGCATGCTTGGGCCTTAGGTAAGCACCTTGCTAGGGCCCAAGATCATGTTGCCTATATTGATCCAAATCAAATCGGACGCAAGACTAGGAGTGATTCTGCTTAAGTGTGAGTATTCACTATCTTTTAAACCATTGTCAAGATTGAGGCTGGCTTAGTTAACCGGGTTTGTTGTTGAGCATAATTAACCCTATAATCACGGCTAGATGTATTGGCTTGATACCGCTTTTTTGGGCTTTCTGGGGCTTTATAGCTGCAGAAGTTCACGACAATAAACAGAGAATAAGATGAATTTATTTGGAAAAGTCACTAGGGCTTCGCTCTATTTAGTAGCAGCCTTTGGCACTGCATTTGCGCATGCGGCTGAAAATATGCCGGGCGGCCCTGCTGTCATGCAGTTGAATTTCACTGCCCCAGCAACCAAAATCATGCAAGAAATCCATTGGTTGCATTGGATGATGTTGATCATTTGTGCGGTGATTTTTGTGGGTGTTTTTGGGGTGATGTTCTATTCAATCCTCAAGCATCGCAAATCATTAGGCGCTAAATCTGCCTCTTTCCACGAAAGTACTACTGTTGAGATCATTTGGACAGTTATCCCATTGCTGATCGTTATCGGTATGGCTTTGCCAGCAACAAAAACTGTTGTGGCGATGAAAGACACTACCAACTCTGATATCACTATTAAGACTACTGGTTATCAGTGGAAATGGGGTTACGACTACATCAAGGGTGAGGGCGAAGGCATTAGTTTCTTGTCTACCCTGACTACTTCACGTGAATCCATTAATAACTTGGCTCCTAAATCAAATACATATTTGATGGAAGTCGATAACGAAATGGTTGTACCAGTTGGTAAAAAGATTCGCATCATTACCACTGCGAATGATGTGATTCATTCATGGACCATCCCAGCATTTGGCGTTAAGCAAGATGCGATCCCTGGTTTTGTTCGTGATGCCTGGTTCCGCGCTGACAAAATTGGTACTTATCGCGGCCAATGTTCAGAGTTGTGTGGTGCTGAACATGCCTTCATGCCTATCGTGGTCAATGTAGTCTCAGAAGAGGACTACACCAAGTGGGTGGCAGAGAAGAAAAAAGAAATGGGTGGGGCATCTGATGACCCAACTAAGGTTTACACCTTGGACGAGCAAAAAGAGCGTGGTGCCAAAGTCTATGCGGCTAACTGCGCAGCATGTCATCAGCCTAATGGCAAAGGCGCGGGCGCGTTCCCGGCTTTAGATGGCAGCAAGGTTGTTAATGGACCAAAAGCTGGTCAATACAACATTCTTATCAATGGTAAGGGTGCGATGCCGAAGTGGGCTGGTGTAATTTCTGATGGCGATATCGCTGCTGTGATGACATATACCCGCAATGCTTGGGGCAATAAAACGGGCGAGCTGATTCAGACCCAAGATATTGTTTCTGCACGCGCTGGCAAGTAATTTATTTATTAATACAGATCAAACTAAACCGGAGTAATCCATGAGCACAGTCTCTACCACCCACGATCACGCACACGACCACGCGCATGATGATCACACGCCACATGGTTGGCGTCGTTGGTTGTTTGCAACCAACCACAAAGACATCGGCACGATGTATCTGATCTTCTCATTCGTCAGCTTATTAGCTGGTGGTGTGATGGCGCTGGGTATTCGTTTGGAATTGTTCCAACCAGGTTTGCAATTTTTGCGCCCTGAGTTCTTTAACCAGTTAACCACCATGCACGGTTTGGTAATGGTGTTCGGTGCAATCATGCCGGCATTCGTTGGATTTGCAAACTGGATGATTCCTTTGCAAATCGGCGCATCCGATATGGCTTTTGCTCGTATGAACAACTTTAGCTTTTGGATTCTTCCAGTAGCAGCTTGCTTGTTGTTCGGTTCATTCTTAGCTCCTGGCGGTGCACCTGCTGGTGGTTGGACTTTGTACGCTCCATTGACCTCACAAATGGGCCCAGGTTTAGACATGGCTATTTTTGCACTCCACTTATTGGGTGCTTCTTCCATCATGGGTTCGATTAACATCATCGTGACCATCTTGAACATGCGCGCTCCTGGCCTGACATTGATGAAGATGCCAATGTTCTGCTGGACTTGGTTGATTACTGCTTATTTGTTGATTGCCGTAATGCCTGTATTGGCTGGTGCAATCACCATGGTTCTGACAGATCGTCATTTCGGTACTTCTTTCTTCTCCGCAGTTGGCGGTGGTGACCCAATCATGTTCCAGCATATTTTCTGGTTCTTTGGTCACCCAGAGGTGTACATCATGATTCTTCCAGCATTCGGAATTGTGAGTGAGATCATCCCCGCGTTCTCCAGAAAAACTTTGTTTGGCTATAGCTCAATGGTTTATGCGACTGCATCTATTGCGATCTTGTCATTCATCGTTTGGGCTCACCACATGTTTGCAACAGGTATGCCTGTAACAGGTCAGCTGTTCTTCATGTACGCCACAATGTTGATCGCCGTGCCAACTGGCGTGAAGATTTTCAACTGGGTAGCAACTATGTGGAAGGGTTCGATGACATTCGAAACTCCAATGTTGTGGGCAGTTGGTTTTATTTTCGTATTCACAATGGGTGGTTTCACAGGCTTGATCTTGGCAATGGCGCCAATTGATATTGGTGTGCAAGATACTTATTACGTTGTTGCTCACTTCCACTATGTATTGGTAGCAGGCTCATTATTCGCCATGTTTGCTGGCTTCTACTACTGGTGTCCAAAGTGGACTGGCTATATGGCTAGTGAAACTCGCGGCAAGATCCACTTTTGGACTTCCATGATTTTCTTCAACGTAACGTTCTTCCCAATGCATTTCTTGGGCTTGGCAGGTATGCCACGTCGTTATGCTGATTACCCAACCCAGTTTGCCGATTTCAATATGGTTGCTTCTATTGGTGCACTCGGTTTTGGTTTGTCCCAAGTTTATTTCTTACTCTTTGTTGTCTTGCCAGCTTACAACGGCAAAGGCGAAAAAGCGCCAATGAAGCCATGGGATGGCGCCAAAGGTTTGGAGTGGACTGTGCCTTCACCAGCGCCACACCACACATTTGAAACTCCTCCTAATGCTGCAGAGTTAAATGCTGCAGGAATCTAAAGTAGCCGCACACAAATCCCAATCTGCCGGTAATCGCAGATTGGGTTTTATCCTTTTGAGTGTTGCTATTGTGTTCTTTGTTGGCATTTTGCTTAAGCGGAGCTTACTGGGTTAAGGCTCATCATCAATATGTCCGCTATTGCCTCTATTAACCGCCAAATCTTACTCAAGCTATTGATCGCTTCAGTGATGATGTTTGGTTTTGGTTACGCATTGGTGCCGATGTATAAGGCATTGTGCGAGGTTACCGGCATTAATGTGATCACTAGCAAGAATGACTATGGCATTCGAGCCTATAGCGCTAATAAGGTTGGCAATACTCAGGTCGATTACTCCCGCAAGGTGACTATCGAGTTTGACTCCAATAGCCGCGGCCCATTTACATTTCGTCCGGTAAAGAACTTTTTAGAAGTGCATCCTGGCGAGATGACAGAGATTGTTTATGAAGTAACCAATAATTTGAATCGCTCTGTAGAGGCTCAAGCAATTCCAAGTTATGCGCCTAAAAGCGCCATGGAGTTCTTTACCAAATTAGAGTGTTTTTGTTTTCAGCAGCAAACTTTGGCAGCTCATGAAATGAAAAAGATGCCAGTAGTGTTCGTGATTGATGCGGGACTGCCGGCTGATGTGAAAACCATTACTTTGTCGTACACCTTCTTTGAGTTAGGAGTTGGTCAGCAGCCAGCGGGCTCAACAACTCCTAAATCGAAATCGGTGTCATGAGTAAGAAAAGTACTTTTATGCAATCCATGATCGCAGTGTTGTGGGCTTTTTTGGGTGTGCGTAAAAAATCAGGATTGCAGGAAGATGTAGCTTCATTAAGTTTTATCCACATTATTATTGCGGGAGTATTAGGTGCCTTGATTTTTATGGGCGCACTCCTTTTGATAGTTAAAGCAGTTGTGTCCCATTGATTATTTTTTGATTGAATAGAGAGAATAAGATGTCATCCAATTCAACCCCTTACTATTTCGTTCCTGGACTATCCAGTCATCCAGCTGCAGCAGCTCTGGGTTTGCTTGCCTTTGGCGCTGGTATGTCTGGCTGGGTAAACCATGCAGCTTGGGGCGGCCCAGTAACTGCAGTTGGCGTACTCTGGGTTTTGTTTGTTCTCTACAACTGGTTTGGAGACACTATTGCTGAGTCTAATGCCGGCAAAAATGGTGTAAACGTCGATATTTCTTATCGCTGGTCGATGGCTTGGTTCATCTTCTCTGAGATCATGTTCTTCGGCGCTTTCTTTGCTGCTTTGTTCTATGCGCGCAATATTGCGATGCCTTGGATGGGTGATGTAGAGAGCAAATTACTCTGGCCCAACTTCACAGCAGTTTGGCCTAATGATGGCCCTGCAGGTTTGGTTGAGAAATTTACAACGATGGGCCCATGGCCAATCCCAACCATTAATACTTTGTTGCTCTTGAGCTCAGGCGTAACAGTTACTTATGCTCACCATGCGCTTCGTGAAAACCACATGAAGAAAGCCATTTATGGTTTGGCTGCAACTGTAGGTCTCGGCATTATCTTCTTAGGCTTTCAGATGTATGAGTACTACCATGCATACCATGCCTTGAACTTGAAGTTGACTTCAGGTGTTTATGGTTCAACATTTTTTATGTTGACTGGTTTCCACGGCTTCCACGTATTCCTCGGTGGCTTGATGTTGGCGATTGTGTTGCGTCGTATGATTCGTGGCGACTTTACTGCTGAAAACCATTTTGCGTTTGAAGGTGCTGCTTGGTACTGGCACTTCGTTGACGTTGTCTGGCTCGGTCTCTACATCGCCGTTTACTGGATGTAAGGAAATAAAAAATCGGGGCGTTAAGCCCCGATTTATTTTGGGTTACCGATTTTATTTTGCTTAGCTTGTTCCTACCCGAACACCAGTAGCTTCAATATAGCCAAAATAGTGGGCAATCAAGATACCAAGAAACAGAACTATTGAAAGTCCAATACGTAGCATGAGAGACTGAACCATTCTTGAGCTACCGCCCTTATCCTTCATCATGAAGTAGAGAGCAGAGCCCAAGCTTCCTACAATCATTAGCAGTGCAACTGGAATAATCCATTTCATCTCAAAGTACCCTTGTGAATATGTTTTCTAGCTTAATTACTAGTCGTATAGTTGCTACTTTATCAGCCCTGCTGGTGATTTTGGTGGGCTGTAGCGCGGGTATTTGGCAACTAAATCGGGCAGATCAAAAGATTCGCTTGGGTGACTCTCTGGCTGCGAAGCTGCAAATGCCCGTACTGAATGCCAATACCGATAGTTTGACCTTAGAGCAGGCTGCAGAGCGTCGTATTCTTGCTCGCGGCCGCTTTATCCCAGCTGAGGCTATTTGGCTAGATAACCGCCCTCGTCCTATTCCGGATGGTGGGGCTGGCAGTGCAGGCCAGTCTGGGTTTTATGTGATGATGCCCCTGAAATTACATGGTCAGGATGCCGTTGTTTGGGTCAATCGAGGCTGGGCTCCTCGGAATAATGAAAATCGTACTGAACTACCTCCAATCAATACCCCAGATGAAGTGGTGGCTATTGAAGGGGTTGCCTTTCCCCACCCGGGAAGGGTTTATGAGTTGGGCCAAAAAAGTGATACGAAAGCGAGTCCTAGAATTGAGCAAAATTTTGATTTAGCGCTCGAAGCCCAAAGTCATGGGTGGAAGCAGTTGCCATTTATTGTTCGTGAATCCGATTCAGCCAAAAAAGATGGTTTAGTTAGAAATTGGCCCTCCCCAACAAATGGCGTCGATCGCCATTATGCTTATGCCTTTCAGTGGTTTGCTTTGGCATTGGCTGGATTTTTATTTTGGCTCATCAATGGCCTCATGAAATATCGGCGAGAGCTTGCTGTGAATGGAGATAGAGTGTGAGTGATAAAGAGTTATTAATCCCAGCTTCGCAAATGGATTCATCGGCGATTAACGCGCAGACTCGTCGCGGTCGTCTGCAAATGCTATTTTTATTGCTTGCATGTGCAGCACCGGTGATCGCTTCTTATTTGGCGTATTACGTCTTTAAGCCAGAGGGTGGAAAAACAAATTTCGGAACCCTTGTTCAGCCTGTGCAAGATGTGAATCCAGCTTGGTTTGATATTCCTTTTAATGGCAAATGGACTTTGCTAGTAGCTAGACCGGCTGGCGAGTGCACCATTCAAAACGAATCTTGCCTTGAGGCTTTATTTTTAATGCGCCAGTTGCGTATTGCTGTCGGCCGCGAGAGTGGTCGCGTTCAGTTGGTTTGGGTTAATACAGATGGGAAGCCAGTAGACCCTGAGGTATTGCTGGCTTATGATGAAAAGACTGCAGGATTTCAGATTCTCAGTTTGCCCGCAGATCCTCAGTTGAAGTCTGAGTTTGATGTTTGGCTTAATCGTGATGGCGCAGGGCAGAAGATTCAGTTGATCGATCCGAGTCCAGCCAAGATGATGGTTTTTCCGGTGACTAACTCACCGAAGGAATTTGGCAGCATCAAAAAAGATCTCGAAAAACTACTGCGCCTCAATCGTAAGGGCGAGCAATTGCAATGAGTAGTTTCTTATTGCTCGGGGAGTTAGCTGCAATTGCAATTGTCTTTGCAGGTCTACCTTTGCTCTATCTCTGGACCAGGCCGGGTTATAGCTTTTTCCAAAAGCTCAATTGGGTTTTGGTCTTCATGACTTTCGACTTAATTGTGTTCGGTGCTTTCACTCGTCTTACGGATTCTGGCTTGGGTTGCCCAGATTGGCCTGGTTGCTATGGCACCTCAAACCCATGGCATGCGATCGGCGAGATACAGCTTGCTGAGGCCAATATGCCTACGGGCCCTGTGACGGTGATTAAGGCCTGGATTGAAATGATTCATCGTTATTTAGCAATGACTGTTGGTGCATTAATTTTGATTCAGGTGGGTTTAGCTTTTAGTAAGTTGAAGAGCTTGGGTACAAAGCCATTGTTGGGCAGCCTGTGCTTGCTGGTTTTGGTGTGCATTCAGGGAGCATTTGGTGCTTGGACAGTGACGCTCAAATTACAACCCATCATTGTGACTATCCACTTAATGTTGGCTCTAGTTTTGCTGGCCTCCTTAACGACTTATGCGCAGCAAGAGTGGGAAGAAAAGTCTTCCTCAGCACTTCGCTTTCAACCTAAGCCACTTTCTGCAAAGTTGCTCTTTCTTGCTGCGGTCGCCCTCAGCATTCAAATATTTTTGGGTGCATGGGTGAGTACAAATTACGCGGTATTAGCATGCCCTGATTTTCCGACCTGCATGGGAACATTTTTGCCGGAAACAGATTGGCAGGCTGGTTTTACTCTTTGGCGTGCGCTGGGCCTGAATGCTCAAGGTGAATCTATTTCTCCTGTTGCCTTGCAAACAATCCATTGGGCGCATCGCGTGTTTGCTGTAGTTGCTATTGCAGACCTCAGCTTATTGGGAGTGAGCGCTCTTCAGTTAAGTAATGCTGCATTATCCGGAATGGGCAAGATTGCTAAGTTATTACTAGGCTTACTGATTCTTCAAGCCCTTACGGGTATTTCGAATGTCGTTTTTCAGTGGCCGCTTCTTGCTGCCTTGATGCATACCGGCGGTTCCGCAGCTCTGGTGTTCTGTTTGGTTCGCCTGACCCAGTGGTCCTCTTGGAGTGCCCCCGTTCATATTAAGATGGTTAAATCATTATGAGTAGCCCCACCTCTTCCACTCCTGGAGCGATGCCGCGTTGGCGTCAATACTGGGTTCTCACCAAGCCCCGCGTCACTCAGCTAGCAGTTTTCTGCGCAGTGATTGGAATGTTCTTGGCTACCCCTGGCATGGTGCCTTACCCAGTGCTCATTGGTGGAATAGTTGGTATATGGTTATTGGCGGGTGCAGCGTTTGCAATGAACTGTTTGATTGAACAGGCTGTTGATGCAAAGATGAAGCGTACCTCTTGGAGGCCATCTGCCACGGGTGAGGTAACACCTTTTCACATTACTATTTTTTCGATTGTTCTCGGTAGTTTGGGAATGGTCATCTTGTGGAACTTCTGCAATCCATTAACGATGTGGCTCACAGTAGCAACTTTTGTAGGTTACGCTGTGATTTATACCTGGCTGCTTAAGCCTGCTACACCACAAAATATTGTGATTGGTGGACTATCTGGCGCGATGCCGCCAGCTCTAGGTTGGGCGGCAGTCACGAATAGCCTGTCTGCAGAAGCTTGGCTCTTAGTGCTGATTATTTTTGTTTGGACGCCGCCGCACTTTTGGGCGCTCGCTCTATATCGGCGTGATGACTATGTGCAAAGTGGTTTGCCGATGTTACCGGTAACTCATGGTGAGCGCTTTACGCTGCTCAACATTTTGCTGTACACCCTGATTTTGATTGCAGCTACTTTGCTGCCTTACATCTACGGTATGAGTGGGCTGGTGTATTTAGTCTCCGCAATCATTTTAGGTCTGATGTTCTTGGCTTATGTGATTGCTCTATTTGTTTCTTATAGCGATGAGTTGGCGAAGAAAACATTCCGTTTTTCGATTACGTATTTATCTTTGCTGTTTGCAGCGCTATTAATCGATCACTATTGCATGTGAGATGAATATGAATTTATCAAAAATTTCTATGCGCATTGCACGCATCCTGATGTTATCGCTCATTGGTTTAGCTTTGGCAGCTTGCAGTCCTAAGCCAAGCTTTAAGAATGTTGACATTACTGGCAGCAAAGCATTCGGTACAGACTTTAGCTTGCTTGATCCTGATGGGAAAGTAAGGACCATGGCTGACTTTAAAGGCAAAGCAGTTGTGATGTTCTTTGGCTATACTCAGTGTCCAGATGTATGCCCTACGACGCTGACTGAGATGCAGCAGGTCATGACTCTATTGGGACCACAGGCTGATAAGGTGCAGGTATTGTTTGTAACAGTAGATCCTGAGCGAGATAGCGCAAGCATTCTGAAGCAGTATGTCCCCGCATTTGATTCCCGTTTCTTGGGCTTGCGCCCAGCTGATGAAGCTGCTTTAGAAAAGGTCACCAAAGACTTCAAGATTTATTACAAGAAGGTACCTGGTACTAGTCCTGGTTCATACACCATAGATCACACAGCAGGAAGCTACGCATTTGATCCAGAGGGTCATTTACGTCTTTATATCAAGCATGCGCAAGGTCCTGAGACCTTGGCGCAAGACTTGAAGGAATTGCTGAAGTAAAAGCTGAGAGAGGAAAGCTGCTTATGCAGCTTCTGTTTGCAAGAGGCTGCGCATCTTTTTGAGAGCAGCAGTCTCAATCTGACGAACACGCTCTGCAGAGATGCCATATTCACTAGCGAGATCATGCAAAGTCTTTGTACCCTTACCATCCGCATCCATTGCCAGCCAACGTGATTGGACGATGTTGCGACTACGCTCATCCAAAGCCATGAGTGCTTGATCTAATTGAGGGCCATGTAGAGCATCAGTTGCAGCAGCAGCCATCATCTCAGTAGGCTCTTGACTGTTATCAGCCAGCCACTGAATCGGTGCATAGGCTGACTCATCATCAGTGTCGTCGCCCTCTAAGGCAATATCACCACCAGCTAGACGCATTTCCATTTCTTTAACGTCCGAGCCTTTGACATCCAGAGCCTTAGCTAATGCCTCAACTTCATTTGGTGTCAGCGCAGCCAAAGTAGGTTTGTTGCTGCGTAAATTAAAGAACAGCTTGCGTTGCGCTTTAGTTGTTGCAACTTTAACTAAACGCCAGTTCTTAAGAATGTACTCATGAATCTCTGCCTTAATCCAATGGATTGCGTAAGAGACTAAGCGTGCACCTTGGTTAGGGTCGTAGCGTTTTACAGCCTTCATCAAGCCGATATTGCCTTCTTGAATGAGGTCGGCATGTGGAATGCCATAGCCTAAATACTGGCGAGCAACAGACACCACCAAACGGAGGTGCGAGAGAACCAAAGTTTTCGCAGCATCCACATTTTCAGTGCGACGAAATTCCTGCGCGAGGTGAAGTTCCTCTGCGGCACTGAGCATAGGTACGCGATTGACGTACGAGATATAAGAGTCGAGTGTGCCAACCCCAAGGGAAGGCAACATCGGAAAGGCAAGCGAAGCCGCAGCAGTCTGCGCTGCTGGCAATGTTTGCCGTGCTTGCAATTGCGGTTTGTATGCTTTCTTTTGAACCATTATCTTTTTATATATTTTAGGTATTAGTAGGGTTCTATTTTAGCACTCTTGTCAAGAGAGTGCTAATGGTTTTTTACTTCTATAAGCCTATGATTTAATTGAATAATTCAGATGAATATTGGGCGGCTGTAAAGGGGGCTAAATCATCAATTCCCTCGCCTTTGCCTAAGGCTAAAACTGCTGGTTTTGGCCCATTGCTGAGGGTGTGGGCGAGTGCGCAAATGACCCCGCCTTTAGCAGTGCCATCCAATTTGGTCACGATTAAGGCAGAAAGCCCTAGAGCAGCATGAAAGGCCTTTACTTGGCTTAAACCGTTTTGACCTGTATTGCCATCAAGAACGAGCAAAGTCTGGTGAGGTGCCCCAGGAAGGGCCTTGCCGATGACTCTTTTCACCTTCTTCAGCTCCTCCATGAGATGGTCTTGAGTAGCGAGTCTGCCAGCGGTATCAATAATCAGAATATCGCTCTTGCGAGAAATCGCTGCATGAATGGCATCGTGTGCCACGGCTGCTGCATCTCCACTCTCTTGCATGATCACGTCGACTTGATTACGGCCACCCCATTCAAGAAGCTGGTTACGTGCCGCTGCGCGGAAAGTATCTCCGGCTGCTAGTAAAACGGATTTACCTTGTGATTGAAAGAGTTTGCAGAGCTTGCCGATGGTGGTGGTCTTGCCCGCACCATTAACGCCAATTACTAGCCACACCTCTGGCGTGGTCTTTTGATCATGAACGTACAAAGGATTGGGGATTGGCTCCAAGGGCTTTAAGAGACTTGCTACCTCATGAATGAGCAGTTGCTTGAGATCTTCTGGGCTGCTAGCTTTTTCTGATTTAGCGGCTTTACGTAGTTTGCTAATCAGTTGTTCAGTCGTAGGTAGGCCCACGTCGCTCAGAATGAGAGATTCTTCTAGGGCATCAAACCAGGCTTCATCAGTCTGATTGGATTTAAATAGGGATCCGAGGGTTTTACGTAGGCCGAACATAATCGATACAATTTAATCTTGCATCTTATCAATTTAATTTAGGGATAGGTGATCTTACAGATGCGCTCCACTTTATTACGCTTTTCTTTCTATTTGATGCTCTGCTGTCCCAGCGCCTGGGCAGCCACAGACGCAGGTCTAGCAAATACCCACGAGTTTCAACTGTCTAATGGTCTTAAGTTGATTGTGCGTGAGGATCATCGGGCGCCGACGGTTGCGCATATGGTTTGGTACCGCGCTGGCTCAATGGATGAGGTAAATGGTAAGACTGGTGTAGCCCATGTGCTCGAGCATATGATGTTTAAGGGCACTGACAAGGTTAAGTCAGGAGAGTTCTCTCGCTTAGTTGCGGCAGTTGGCGGTCGAGAAAATGCATTCACCTCCCGCGATTACACAGCCTATTTTCAGCAGGTAGAAAAGTCCAAGCTAGATGAGGTGATGAAGCTAGAGGCTGATCGCATGTCTAACCTCAACTTTGATGATGCAGAGTTCTTGAAAGAAATTCAGGTAGTGATGGAAGAGCGTCGTCTGCGTACTGAGGATAATCCAAGTAGCCTTCTAAATGAGTCACTCATGGCTACTGCTTATATGAGCTCACCTTATCGTCATCCGGTAGTGGGGTGGATGAATGACCTGGTCAATATGAAAGCTACTGATGCACGTGATTGGTATCGCAGTTGGTACAAACCTAATAACGCCACAGTCGTTATTGCGGGTGACGTGGACCCTAAAGCTATTTTGCAGCAAGTAGAAAAATATTATGGGGTCGCTTCTGCAAGAGCGTTACCTGAACGTAAACCACAGATCGAGCCGCCACAAAAAGGTATTAAGCGGGTGCAAGTGAAAGCGCCAGCAGATAGCGCACAGCTTGCAATGGCATGGAAGGTTCCCAAGTTACAAGTGGGCAAGTTAGAAGATGATGAGCCGTATGCGCTGGAGTTATTAGCTGCAGTACTTGATGGTTATGACAACGCTCGCTTAAACCGCACGATGGTAAAGCAAGAGCGGGTAGTTAACGATGTGGGTGTGGGTTACGACATGATCTCAAGAGGGCCAGAACTCTTTTTAATTAGCACCAGTATGGCTAAGGGCAAAACAGTAGAGCAGGCTGAGAGCAGTATTCGGAAGGCTCTAAAAGAAATTGTCGATAAGGGAATTCTGGAGTCAGAGCTCAAGCGCATCAAGGTGCGTATTTTGTCTGATCAAATTTATAAGCGAGATTCGATCTTTGGTCAGGCAATGGAAATCGGCAGTACAGAGATGGCTGGATTCTCATGGCGAGATATTGATGTGATGTTGGAGAGGATGCAAGCAATTACTCCTGCACAAGTTCAAGCTGTTGCAAAAAAATATTTGGTCGATGAAGGTTTAACAGTTGCAGTTTTAGATCCGCAGGCGCGTCAATCCAATGAGAGTAAGCAAGGAGACAATCGTGCTGCTAAATAAATTGCTCAAGCAAGCTAGTCTTGCATTCGTTCTGATAGCGGGGGTTAGTACCTCTGCCCATGCAATATTGCCGATTGAAAAACTAGAGCCCGTCAAGGGCGCGCAAGCTTACTTAGTCCAAACTAAAGCCTTGCCTATGGTGGATATCGAGATCAGTATTGATGCGGGTGATCGCTATGATCCAGCGGCAAAGAGTGGCTTAGCTACAGTAACTGGTCAACTGATGAACTATGGCGCAAAGTCAGAGAAGGGTTTACTGACAGAGGCGCAGATCGCCGATGAGATTGCAGACTTGGGTGCAAACTTTGGCATTACTGTCAGCGGTGAGCGCGCTGTCATGCGCATTCGAACTTTAAGTCGCAAAGATTTACGTGATCGCGCTGTTCAGTTGGGATCGGCCATGTTGAGCGCCCCCACTTACGATGCCAAAATCTTGGTGCGCGAGAAGCAAAGAATGACAACTGCATTGCTAGAGTCAGAGACAAAGCCAGAGTCAGTCCTAGATCGCCGTTTTAGAAAATTGGTTTATGGAAGCTATCCGTTAGCTAATTCACCAACGGTACAAAGTATTACCAATATCAGCGCAACTGACTTGCAGCAGTTCCATAAACAGTTTTACCGCGGCGATCGAATGATTGTCAGTATCGTAGGCGACGTGAGTAAAGCAGAGGCTGCTGAAATTGTTCAAGGTTTATTGCAAAGAGTGCCGCAGTCTGGACCTGCTATTGCCAAGTTGCCGGCTTTTGAGCGCTCACCAGTAGAGCCTTTAAGTCAACGTGAGGTCACCATTCCATTTGATTCACAGCAAGCGCATATCAGTATGGGAATGACTGCAGTAACCCGTAGCAACCCCGACTATTTTCCATTGTTAGTGGGGAACTATGTCTTGGGCGGCGGTGGCTTTGTATCCCGTCTCATGTCAGAGGTTCGTGAAAAGCGTGGCCTGGCCTACAGTGTGTTTAGCTACTTTGCGCCTGGAAAGGATGCGGGGATTTTTCAGGCGGGATTGCAAACCAAGAATGATCAGGCAGCTTTGGCACTAGAGGTGATGAGTTCTTCCATTGCGCAATTTATTGCTGATGGACCCACGCAATCTGAGCTCGATGCCGCTAAAGCGAATTTGATGAATGGCTACCCTTTGAGAATTGATAACAACCGCAAGTTGCTCGATAATGTTTCCTCAATTGCTTGGAATAATTTGCCTCTCGACACGATGGAGGTGTGGACTAAGCAAGTGGAAGCGGTCAGCCTTGAGCAAGTAAAGGCAGCGTTCCAAAAGTACTTAGCCATGGATCGAATGAAGATTGTGGTCTTGGGGGCTAAAAATAAATAAGCCAGTTAAGCCTGCTGCGCCAGGCAAGCATTCCGAGCTCCCTCAGAAAATTCGCATTATTGGTGGAGTGTGGCGCAGTCGTTTGCTGAGTGTGCTGGATCTATCTGGCCTACGTCCCACCACAGATCGTGTTCGTGAAACCTTATTCAATTGGCTTGGGCAGGATCTGGTGGGTTTGAAGTGCTTGGATTTATTTGCCGGTACTGGCGCTTTAGGTTTTGAGGCGGCATCACGACACGCTTATTCAGTGACCTTGCTAGAAAAAGATAAGAAGGCCCATGCCAAGCTTTTGGCAAACTTTGCCTTACTTCAGTCATCTCCCGCTCCTGGAGTGGTCGAAATTTTGCACCGAGATAGTTTGGAGTTTTTAAAGCGACAAGCCGACCGCTCGAGCAATTTGATTTTTATTGATCCACCCTTCCAGGAAGAGGCCTTATTCAATCAAGCGCTGATAGAGGCTGCTCGCGTTTGCGATGACAGCGCTGGCGGAGGGATTTACGTGGAGTTTCCGGCCAGTCGCTCTCGTGAGCAGATCGAGGCTTTAGTGCCGGACTGGCATTGTGGAAAATACTTAGAGGCTGGGCAGGTAAAAGCTTGTCTATTTCGCTCTAAGAGGGGCTAAACTCTTGCCTGTAGCTGAAAAAGCCTTAGGAGCGTTATGACTGTAGCTGTATACCCCGGAACATTTGATCCCTTTACTCGTGGTCATGAGGACTTGGTGCGTCGCGCTTCAAGCATTTTTGGCGAGCTAATTGTGGGTGTTGCTGATAGCCGTAGCAAGCGCCCTTTCTTTACCTTGGAAGAGCGCATTGCAATTGCCAAAGAGGTTCTTGGTCACTATTCCAATGTAAAGATTGTTGGTTTTACAGGTTTATTAAAAGACTTTGCGCGCGAACATAATGCGCGTGTGATTGTGCGTGGTTTGCGTGCAGTATCCGATTTTGAGTATGAATTTCAGATGGCAGGCATGAATCGCTATTTATTGCCTGATGTTGAAACGCTATTCCTTACGCCATCAGATCAATATCAATTTATCTCCGGCACCTTTGTGCGTGAGATTGCTTCAATGGGCGGAGATGTTAGTAAGTTTGTATTCCCATCCGTAGAAAAGTGGTTGGTCAAAAAGATCGAAGCCAATAAGAGTAAAGAGTAAGGCTGGTAGGCAAACAAGATGGCTTTAATGATTACGGACGAATGCATCAACTGCGATGTGTGTGAGCCTGAATGTCCGAATGATGCAATCTACATGGGTCTTGAGATCTATGAGATTGATCCCAATAAATGTACTGAGTGCGTTGGGCACTACGACGCGCCACAGTGTCAGCAGGTTTGTCCAGTTGACTGCATTCCACTCAACCCCGCATTCTCAGAAAATCAGACTCAGCTCATGGTGAAGTATCAAGCTTTAACTGCTGCTAAAAAAGCCCTAGCTACAAAGTAGTGTCCTAATTTGTTTTTGAATGTAGCTCCAGCATCGCTGCCTGAGCATCGCCCTTTAGAAATAAGGGCAGAATCCCCAAACCATCTTCAATACTGGCATCAATCTGTTTTTGCTCTGCCTGTAAAGGCCTTCTTAATACATAGTCAGCAACATCCATTACGCGCGCACCTTCTGCGGCGAGGTCTCGTGGGTGGCCAATACCTAGGCGAAGGCGCCAGTATTCAGGGGTTCCCAGATGGGCTTGAATATCCTTCAGCCCATTGTGCCCGCCAGTGCCACCACCGAGCTTGATACGTGCAGTGCCGGGTTTGAGATCTAGCTCATCCTGGACTACCAGCACATCTTTGGGCGTAATTTTATGGAAGCGGCACAGCGCGCCTACAGCTTGACCGCTGAGGTTCATATAAGTGCTGGGCTTAAGTAAGAAAAGATCTTCACCTTCCCATTTAGATTTTGCTACTTTCCCATGAAAACGTTTTTCAGTTTCAAAGCGGGTACTCAATTGTTTTGCAAGGGCGTCAACAAACCAGAAGCCAGCATTGTGCCGATCTTCTATGTGTTCTTCGCCAGGATTGCCGAGGCCAACAATTAATTTAGTCATGATGAGAGCTTAAGGATAAAAGTATTTCCGCAAAAAAGAAAACCCGCTTGTAAGCGGGCTTCCTCTGTCGCAAAGATAGGGCTTAAATAATTAAGCTTTGTCCTTTGGGGCTTCAGCAGCAGGAGCAGCAGCAGCTGCAGGAGCAGCTTCAGTATCGGCAGATTTCACTGCTGGGATACGTGCGTTAGCTAATACTGGATTTTCTTGCTCAACATGCAATACCAAGGTAACGCCTTTTGGCAATGCGATGTCTTTAGCGTGGATGCCATGACCGACTTCAATCTTGTTCAGATCCACTTCAATGAATTCTGGCAAGTCTGCTGGCAAGCAAGAAACTTCCAATTCGGTTGAGATGTGGCTGATTACAGCGCCTTGCAATTTCACTGCAGCTGAAGTGTCAGCGTTGATGAAGTGCAATGGAACGCGCATGTGAACTTTTTCAGTCGCAGAAACGCGCTGGAAGTCGATGTGCAGAACCAAAGGCTTGAATGGATGCATCTGGTAATCGCGCAACAACACTTTTTGTGCTTTGCCGCCGATTTCGAGATCAAGGATGGATGAGTGGAATGCTTCCTTACGGAGAGCATGAAACAGTGCGTTGTGATCCAACTCAATTACAGTTACGGCGTCTTTACCGCCGTAGATGATGCCCGGAGTTTTACCGGAGTTGCGCAGACGGCGGCTCGCACCCGTTCCCTGTACGCTTCTTTCAAAGGCTACTACTTTCATATCGAATTCCTAAATTAAGGTTAATTTCCGTTCGCGACCAAACAGAAAAGCCTTTGATTATATCGTGGGAATGACGGTTTTTGCCTAGAAAAGGCTCAAAACTGCCAAAAACAGGGATAGAAACGCTGTTTTTGGCTTATTCAGCGAACATCGACATCACTGAATCACCCTTGCTAATGCGGGAAAGGGTCTCAGCAAGGATGGGGGCAACGCTTAATTGGCGAATTTTTGACACCTTCATTGCCTCTGGAGTCAATGGAATAGTGTCAGTAACGACTAATTCATCTAATTCTGAGGCGGCAATACGGGCAACAGCACCGCCGGACAGGACGGCATGAGTACAGTAGGCGGTAACGCCCTTAGCGCCACGTTCTTTTAGCGCCTCAGCGGCTTTACAGAGCGTTCCGCCGGTATCAATGATGTCATCCATGATGACGCAATGGCGGCCTTCTACTTCGCCGATAAGGTGCATTACTTCTGACACGTTTGCCTTAGGGCGGCGTTTATCAATAATCGCCAAATCTGTACCCAACTGCTTAGCCATCGCGCGGGCGCGAACTACACCGCCGATATCTGGTGAAACGATGATGAGATCTTTTTTGGTTTTTTGAGCTTCTAGATCAGCCAATAGAACTGGGGAGGCATAAATGTTATCTACTGGGATATCGAAGAAACCCTGAATTTGGTCAGCATGGAGATCCATGGTTAAAACTCGCTCAACGCCGGCAACGGACTGGAGCATGTTTGCAACGATTCTGGCTGAAATAGCAACCCGGGCTGAGCGCGGGCGACGATCTTGTCTGGCATAACCGAAGTAAGGGATCACTGCGGTTATGCGGCTTGCTGATGCTCGTTTTAGGGCATCAATCATGATCATGAGCTCCATCAAACTATCGTTTGTTGGAGCGCAAGTGGATTGGATAACAACCACGTTTTTACCGCGAACGTTTTCTTGAATTTCTACCTGGATTTCACCATCAGAGAATCGACCAACGAATGCTTTTCCCATTGGGAGGTTGAGCTCTTTGGCTACCGCATGGGCCAAAACCGGATTTGCATTGCCTGTGAAAAGAGTCAGTAAATCAGCGTTCATTGGGGCGGACATAGGTGATTTTGGAATTTTGGTGTGGGTCGAATGGATGTCTTTTGGTCGTATCTACAGTGGTTGGCAGGGGAAGAAGGATTCGAACCTTCGCATGCTGGAATCAAAATCCAGTGCCTTAACCAGCTTGGCGATTCCCCTACAGGTCAATCTGAAGAAATCAAATTGTAAGCGGGATTTTTATTTAGCCCCCGAACAATTCGACCTATCCATCCTTTTGGAAGATTTTGCAGAAGAATTTCCAGATTCGCGGTGTCCGTCTTAGGGTCTAAGGCGGCAAAAACGCTACTTCCAGAGCCAGACATGCAAGGCGCCGAACCCGGCACTGCCTTGTAAATCCAATCTAATGCTTGCTTCACTTCAGGACATTTCTGCACCGCTACTGCCTGACAATCATTTGATTGATATGACCTTGGCGATGCAAGAAAGCGATCTATTGTAATCGGAGCGTGATCTCGGGTCAATTGAGGGTCTTGAAAAATCTGAGCGGTCGCAATTCCCTGGTTGGGGAAGATCACTACAAAGTCTTGGGTTTCCAAGGATATTGCTTGTAATTTCTCTCCAACCCCCTCAACAAAGGCATTTCGGCCAAAGATGAAAAATGGCACATCGGCACCGAGTTTTAGGCCAAGCTGGCAGAGGGTAGCGATATCGAGATGCAGATCCCAAAGTGCATTAAGACCAATGAGGGTAGATGCTGCATCAGAGGATCCGCCGCCGAGGCCTGCTCCCATCGGAATATTTTTCTCGAGGCCGATTTCGACCCCCCGATCAATCTTGCAGTGCTCTTTGAGGAGTTGGGCTGCGCGAACGACTAAGTCTTGCTCAGGAGGGACTCCAGGAATAGGGTCGATACGACGAACCTCGTTTTCTGGAATAAGCTTCAAGGTGAGTACATCACACCAATCAATCAACTGAAAAACAGATTGCAGTAGATGGTAGCCATCATTACGGCGCCCAACAATATGTAGAAAAAGATTGAGCTTTGCGGGGCAACGAAGTTCTATCGCATTACTCATCATTCACACATCACTCGTTCGGAGTATCAAAAACCAAGCGGATATCAATCGACCCGATATTGGAACTGCGAGTCATTGTGAGTTTTTCTAAACGCTGAGCATTGTTCCAGTTGTAATTCAAGGTCCAGCCATCTTGCGTAATTTTGCTGACTTGTCCCTTTGCGTTTTGCTCGACGCTCGCAGTGCTACCGGGGCGCGTTTGTCCGCGCAACCAGTCAGATAAACCACGAGCAGGAAGCGGAAGTCCTAATGTATTTTGAATAAGGGTGTCAGCATCAATTGCCGTAGTGAATTGACCATCACGCTCAAGAATTGCTTCACCAGGCTTAATCGTAATTTTGGCAATCGATCCACCAATAGGATTACGAATTTCCAATACATCCGTAAGCGCATCTTGAGTCAAAGTAAATCCGCCTGAACCACCTTGATTTTTGCTTTCGGTAAGTCCAGTGATCTTTACAGAGAAACGCCCATCCCATGAGCCTTTGAGGGCGGTATCCGCAACTGACCAATCTGGCTTTAAGCGCTTCAAAGTTTCTTTGAGAGTGGGATTGTTGGCATCTAATTGCTGTCCTTTGCGCCACATATCTTCAGCTTCGATTGGGCGATTCATGACCCACAGTACTTCGCCAATATGCGCGGCAATGTCTGCCTCGGGCTTCATATTAAATGCTTGTTGCAGTTGTTCAAGTGCTAGCGCATTTTTACCCATGCGAAAGTTCACCCAACCAAGACTATCCAAAATAAAACCATCTTTAGGGGAGAGTTGATGCGCTTTGCTAATGAGCTTAAATGCTTCTGGTAATTTTTGGTTACGATCAGCTAGCGAGTAACCAAGTGCGTTAAGACTGTTAACGTCATTTGGATTCTTGCGCAAGATTTCGCGTAGAGTTTTCTCCATCACTTCGATTTGTCCTGACTTTTCAGCAGACATAGCGTAGGTGTAGAGCAGCCCTGGATCTTTTGGCTCCGGTTTCACTGCGGATACTATTTCGTAGAAAGCTCTTAAGGCTTCTGATTCATCAGTAGCCTTAGCTAGTAGTGCCTGAATCTGCAGCAAAGTAATTTCACGCTGCGCTGGAGTCTGCTGATTCAATAGTGAGATCGCGGGCTTGACTGCATCTGACCAGCGTTGATTCAGGATTAAGAGGGTGACGAGTACTTCTTTAGGTTTGGTTTGTTTTGGCCCCGCTAAGCTATCCCAAGTTTGTGCGGCTTGGAGCGCCAGATCGGGCGCGCCTGCAGTGATAGCGATCTCCATAGCCCTTTGTGCCAAACGAGGGTCATCTAGCTGTCGAGCAAGCTCTAAATAGGTGTTGTAGGCCAGGCCTGCTTCACCGCGTTGTAGTGCGATCTCCGAGGCCAAGACCTCAAATACAGCTTGGCCGCTATCAAGGCTGCTGGTTTTGGCGCCAGCATGATTGGAGGAAAGACTTAATCCAAGTCCAGCTGCGAGCAATAAGGCCCTTAAAGAAGGCTTTAATGAAAATTTGGTCATGAGCACATTCTAATCCGCGAATCTACAATTCATTCATGCCAGAACTCCCAGAAGTCGAAGTTACCCGATTGGGTATTGCTCCCCATTTAGAGGGCCGTAGGGTGAGTGCAGTCAAAATTATTGATGGTCGCTTGCGTTGGCCAGTGCCGAGCAATTTAAATACGCTGCTCTCTGGTCAGAAAGTCTTGGGAATTGAGCGCCGAGGCAAATATCTCTTAATGGAGTTCGATGCCGGTCACCTATTGCTGCACCTAGGCATGACGGGAACATTGCGCGTGCTACCTGGCAGTGATCCCCTGAAGCTGCATGATCGCGTGACCTTTGAGTTTGGCAAGCTGAGTTTGCGTTTGCATGACCCCCGAAAGTTTGGCGCTGTTTTATGGCACTCAAAATCTAAGGGGCCGATTGAGAGCTACGCGCTATTACAAAAACTCGGGGTCGAACCTTTTTCATCCGAGTTTGAGGGTGAACTTGGCGCAGAAGTCTTGTATCAATGCTCACGCAAGCGCAGCGTTGCCGTGAAGCAGTTTCTATTGGCAGGCCAAGCTGTGGTGGGTGTAGGCAACATCTATTGCTCAGAAAGTTTGTTTGAGGCGGGAATTCATCCGGCAAAGGCTGCTGGAAAGCTCACTCGTCCGCAGTGTTCTCGACTCGCTGCTGCAGTGAGATCGATTTTGAAAAAAGCAATTGCTGCCGGCGGTAGCACCTTAAAAGATTTTGTAAATAGCGAAGGTGACCCAGGGCACTTCATGGTGCAAACCAAAGTTTATGATCGTAAAGATCAACCTTGCAAGGTATGCAAGACGCCGATTAAGCAAATAGTGCAAGGTCAACGATCTACTTATTTTTGTCCCCAATGTCAGAAGCGCTGATTAAGAACTTCGCCACCAAGCTCATCGCTTGGCATGGCAAGGATGGGCGTCAAGGCTTGCCATGGCAAAGTATTCGAGATCCCTACGCAGTATGGGTTTCTGAAATCATGTTGCAACAAACTCAAGTGGCTACTGTTCTGGAGCGCTATCCCCGCTTCATGAAACGTTTTCCGACCGTTAAGAAGTTGGCTGCTGCGCCCTTAGATGATGTCTTGGCAGAATGGGCGGGGCTCGGCTACTACACACGTGCTCGCAACCTTCATGCCTGTGCCAAGCAAGTCATGATGGAGTTTGGAGGAAAGTTTCCTGCTGACCCAGTATTGCTCGAGCAACTTAAGGGCATTGGTAGATCGACTGCAGGCGCCATAGCGGCTTTTGCATTTTATGGGCGGGCGCCAATTCTGGATGCGAACGTCAAGCGGATTTTGGCAAGACTATTTGGCATAGAGGGCGCCATCCAAGAAAAATCAGTAAACGATGCATTGTGGTTGATCGCCAAAACACTCCTTCCAAAAAAAGGTGTGGATATGCCGGTATATACACAGGCCCTGATGGATTTTGGGGCAACCTGGTGCACCTCTCGCAAGCCTGTGTGTTTGAGTGGTGAAAAGAAATGCCCATTTGAAAAAGAATGCCAAGCCAATCTCAGTGATCAAGTATTGCTATTGCCTCGTAAAGTAATCAAAGCAAAATCCCCTGAATTTAATTGCGATATGTTGTTACTCAGGCATGGCGATTCGGTTTTGCTGCAAAGGCGTCCAGACAAAGCTATCTGGGGCGGACTGTGGTCTTTACCAGAGTCTTCTTGGCGAGCTAAAGAAAAAAACGTTAAACCTTCAGTCAACAATCTACTTGCTTTGACTACGAAGGAGTTATTTCAGCTTGTGCTGCCAGATGAAAAGATCTCTAGCACTTTAAAGAGTTGCAAACCCATTGAGCGAGGAGTGGAGATTAAGCATATCTTTACGCATCGACGTTTATGGATGCAGATTTGGCATGTAACTTCAAGCGATGCTGTGACATTCTCGGGCGATGACTTGAAGTGGGTTCCCTTGCGTCAGCTCGGAAAGTACGGCTTACCTCAACCAATCAAACTGCTGTTGCAGGGATTGAATCTAGCTCGCGGTGACGACTTAAGAAATTAATCTGGAGTGCTGCCAAATCTTTTTGTGGCAGAAAATGCGCAATGATGCGACTCACTAGATAGACTGAGCGATGTTGTCCGCCAGTACAGCCGATAGCAACAGTCAGATAGCTGCGACCATCCGCAATATAGTGGGGTAACCATTTTTCAATGAATTGAATAATGTCATTTTCCATGCTGACGACTTCAGGGATTTTTTCCAAGAACTCGCGAACGGGTTGGTCTTTCCCAGATAGAGGACGTAATACTTTGTCGTAGTGTGGGTTGGGTAGACAGCGAACGTCAAATACGAGGTCTGCTTCGCTCGGCAAACCTTTTTTAAATCCAAAAGATTCAAAAATCACGCTAAGCCCTTGAGGCTTATCTTTGAGAAGATCTTGTATCCATGAGCGCAGCGCATGGGCAGGTAGATTGCTGGTATCAATACTATGGGCTTGACTACGCAAGGGCTCTAAGAGACTACGCTCCTTATCAATTGCCTCGATCAAGGTAGCGGCTTGGGTCTGTTGTGTTTTTCCGGAGAGTGGATGGCGACGACGAGTCTCAGAGAAGCGCTGGATCAGCGTATTGGTATCAGCGTTTAAGAAAACAACTCGCACTTGATGGTTACGGCGTAGGTTTTCTAGGATCTGGGGTAGCTCCGAAATGGATTGACCACGACGAGCATCAATAGCTACCGCAACACGCTCGCTCTTTTCGTTTTCTAGCGTAGTGATGAGGCTTTCTAGAAGGGTGACCGGAAGATTGTCTACACAGTCATAGCCTGCATCCTCAAAGGCCCTCAGAGCAACTGATTTACCTGAGCCGGAGATGCCGGTAATCAGATTGATTTGCATATTAAATCAGTCGACCTTGTGACTTAGAAGATTCAGCCTCAGCATTCATTTGTAAACGCTGGCGCTCCATGAATTCTTTTAAGGTATCAATGCCGCGTAATTGCAAAATAGTATTGCGCACTGCGGCTTCTACGAGAACCGCTAAGTTGCGCCCTGCAGCCACCTGAATTTTGACGGTTCTGATCGGGATACCCAACACGCTAATGTGCTGCGCTTCCAAAGGAAGGCGCTCAAACTCACCATCATTACGACGAACCAACTGAACTATCAAACGTAACTTCAATTTACGGCGAACGGCTGTTTCACCAAAGATGGTGCGAATATCCAATAATCCCAGTCCACGAACCTCTAAGAGGTTCCGCAAGATCACAGGGCAACGACCCTCAATATAGTCTGGGCCGAGACGAGCAAAGTCCACAGCATCATCAGCTACCAAACCGTGACCACGAGAAATCAGCTCTAGACCCAATTCGCTTTTGCCTAAACCAGATTCACCCATGATTAAGACTCCTAAGCCTAAGATGTCCATAAATACACCATGCATGGTGATCTGAGGCGCACCAATCTTAGTGAGATAGGTGCGCAGGTGATCAATTACCTCAGCGGCTGAGATAGCGGTTGTAAAAAGTGGGGTTGAGGATCTTTGGCAAAAGAGTTGTAGATCGGCGTCAGCTGCTTTGCCATCAGCCACAATGACACAAGGAGGCGTCTTAGAAATTAAGCTGGAGATCTGCTCTTGTCTTTGCTTTGGCTCTAGTTCGGCATGATAGTAAACCTCTTGTTCACCAAAAATCTGAATACGGCTCGGGTGAATCAGGTTTAAGTGGCCCACTAGATCCGAGCTAGCTGCGGCTGCTTTAACAGCTTCTGGTAGAAATTTGCGGTCTGCACCCTCTAGGCCGCCAATCCAAGAGAGTTTTAAGTCAGATACATTGTCATCAAAGATCTGCTGGGCTGTAACTCCCTCAAGGAGTAAGGGCTGGGTGGTCAAGCTGAGCCCCAAGTTTGTAGCAGCTGGCACACCTTCTCTGGACTATCTTCTGAGGCAAGTGACTTACGGGCATCTTGGTCAGATAGGAGTTGTGCAATCGAGGACAGAATTTCTAGATGCTGCTGAGTTGCTTTTTCTGGTACGAGCAAAAAAATCAAAATAGAAACAGCTTCACCATCGGGTGCGGCAAATTCAATTTGCTCTTTTAATTTGACGAAGGCGGCAATCGGTTGCTTGAGTCCCTTTACGCGACCATGGGGGATGGCTACGCCAGCACCTAATGCAGTTGAGCCCAGGTCCTCACGAGCGTTTAAGAAGCCAACAATTGCTTCAGCTTCTAATCCCGCTTGCTTGGCAAAGAGTTGTCCTGCGGCCGCAAATGCCTCAGCCCGATTTTTACACGGGCTATTTAAGGCAATGCGGTCTAATGCGAAAAGATTGGTCAGGGCATTCATGTCGGTTGATTATAGGTGTCCTGACGCTAAGCATCACTCAAAATGTTTTTCGTGGTGATGATCTTGGATTTTTTCTTTGTGCTTGACTACTTGACGTTCAAGTTTATCCACCACCGCATCCATAGCATGATAGAGATCAGCGTTATGCGCTTCAGCAAAAAGATCCTTGCCTTTGAGGTGAATCGTGATCTCTGCTGCTTGACGAAGATTTTTTTCTTTGGCGTTATCGACAATCAAAAATGCAGAAGCATCTAGGACATGGTCAAAGTGTTTGCGAATTTTGGCTAACCCGGCTTCGAGGTGGGAACGCATGGCTGGAGTAACTTCAACATGACGGCTATTAATTTTCAGATTCATCAGCAGCTCCTATTCATAGCAAAACAAAATGCATGCGCAAATAATTACCCGGGGTGCGCAGCATGCCCCTGTAATGTTGTACTTGTTTATACGGAAATGAACTTCATGAGCCTCCAGCGTATCAGCGATTTTGCTGAAAACCAAGGGGGCAGATCATTTTATTTAATAAATACTCAAAAATCTGAATATTTACATGCGGAAGTTTTCGCCTAGGTAAACTCTTCTGACGGCATCATTCTCAATGATTTGGTCTGGCTTGCCAGATGCGAGCACGCTACCTTCGCTGATGATGTAGGCGTGGTCACAGATGCCTAAAGTTTCTCGAACATTGTGGTCGGTGATGAGGACGCCAATTTGCCGGTCTCTTAAGAAGCGCACAATCCGCTGAATCTCTCCAACTGCAATGGGATCAACACCGGCAAAAGGCTCATCCAGCAGAATGAACTTAGGTTGGGAGGCTAGGGCTCTAGCAATCTCAACACGACGACGTTCGCCTCCGGACAGAGAGAGAGCAGGGTTGTCGCGAAGATGGCTGATTTGGAGTTCGCCCAAGAGCTCATCTAAGCGATGTGCTATCTCCGCCTTGCTTAATGGCTTACCGCCTTGCACTTGTAGTTCTAATACGGCTTGAATATTTTCAGCCACATTGAGCTTGCGGAATACGGAAGCTTCTTGCGGGAGATAGGACAAGCCCATGCGGGCGCGTTCATGAATCGGAAGATGGGTGATGTCAGTACCGTCTAGAACAATACTGCCACCATCTAGAGGAACAAGCCCAACAATCATGTAGAACGAAGTTGTTTTGCCGGCGCCATTCGGACCTAGGAGTCCAACCACTTCGCCGCACTTTACCTCTATCGATACGTCGCGTACCACTGTACGAGATCCATAGCGCTTTTGAAGATGCTGCGCGCTTAAGGTTGCCGAGTTTTGATTGTTGCTGGAGTCCGTGGTCATTTCTCTAGTGTAGCTTTTCTTCTTGGTGAAAGGATGGCTCTAGCCAGCGGGAGGTCTTCGGCTTTGGCGTTTGCGGGCGGCGAGACTTTATAGCTTTGCTGAACATCGTCGTAGTCAATTTTCCAGCCACGTAATTGATCCAGCATTTGCATATTGTGCAGACGCTTTAAGCTGGCATCCCCAGTCAGAGTAAGGAGTTCAGTTTTTGCATTGTAGGTAACTGTTTGACCGCGACCCTGCATGAACTCATTGGCAGGCCCTTCACGTCTTTGTCTAAAGCTGGCAGTGGATTCAGGATTGCCCTGAACATCAACGTATTCATAGCCCTCAGGATCAACTTTGATGTTACCTTTTTCGCCGGTAATCAAAATACTACCTTTGGTTAAGAGTACCCGACCATCAAGCTCATAAACCTGCTGCACGTCATTCACGGAAACTTTTTCAGCTTCCAAAATAACCGGTTTATCTTGATCCGCTTTTTCAGCATGAGTAGCGGTAATAAAACAGGCTGTCAATAGCGCAAAAGATAGACCGAGTTTACGCAGGCAGATCATGGCTGCACTCCAGGTTGAACGCGCTCGATACGGCCTCTTACCTGCCCAGATAAAACCATGCTTTGTTCGATATTGTTAAATACGCCACCATCAGTTGAGCGCATAACAGATACACCTTGCTCAAGCGTAATGGGTTTATCAGTCTCAATAACGTCATCGTTGATGAGCACTTTGAAATACGAGGAGCGTGCAAGCATGCGAGGTCTTGCAGGCTCAGTTGCTGAAGCTGCTTGAGGAGGACGAAAAATTTCGGCGTTATCAATAAGATCGAGAATGGTTAGGTCACCATCCAAATGACCTGTATCTGCTTTGACGGTAACGGGTGATTTTTCAGGTGGGAACAAGCGGATCCGAGGCGTTTCAATATCGATTGAAGCATCATCGTCATAGTGAATCACCTTCTTGCCTAATACTCGATATTTAGTGTTGCCAGATTCATTGAGTGCAGACAAGGCGCCATTGCTGATAATGTAATCGGGCTCATGTAAGCGGACGCGTTCGATGGCAGATTTTTCTGCTGGCGCACTTTTCTTGACTAGCCAAAATGTGACGAGGGTTAGTGTGCCCATCAAGATCAAAGGCATGAGACGTAATAAGGCACGCCAGATACTCAGTTTGATTTGTTGGGCATTCAGTTGCATTGCCAAAGACCTTAAGCGCGCGCCTGAGAAAGTAATTCATCGTAGCGGTTTTGCGCTTTAAGGATCAGATCGCAGACTTCACGCACAGCGCCACTACCGCCGGATCTCGTTGTAACAAAGTGAGCAGTTTCTTTTACAGCATCATGCCCTTGTGAGGGGCATACCTTTAAGCCTGCAGACTTCATCATCTGAAAATCAGGCCAATCATCACCCATCACAGCGCAGTCGAATGACTTCAGTCCAAGTGATTGCAAAATCTTTTCCAGGGCTGCAGCCTTATTTTCAACGCCCATGTGCACGTGCTTGATACCTAGCTCATCGCAGCGGGCTAAAACCATTTTGGAACTACGTCCAGTGATGATGGCTGTTGGAATACCAATTTTTTCTAACAGCTTGATTCCCAATCCATCTTGAATATCAAAAGCCTTCAGAGATTCTTTGCCGTTTTCGCCAATAAATACCTGGCCATTTGTCAGTACGCCATCAACATCCAGAACAAGAAGCTTAACTGCTCCAGCGCGCTCCCAAGCCTGTGGATATTGACTTAGAGGGTTGGTGTTGTGAACGTTAAAGGCGCTAGGCATAGGTTGAGTAAATGAATGATTTGTTGGTAAGTAAGTAGCTTAAATAACCTTGGCGGCAAATAGATCATGCAGGTTCAATGCACCAAGCAGTGCGCCGTTTGGATCGGTTACCACCAAATGATTGATACGATGTTTTTCCATCATCTCAATAGCCTCTTCTGCTAGTAGCTCCGGAGGAATTGTGCGCGGTGCTGAGGTAATCGCTTTTTCTAAAGTGAGGCCATCTAAATTGGTGCTCTTCTCTAATAGGCGACGTAAGTCACCATCAGTAAAAATGCCGGCAACTTTATTTGCCTTATCTAAAGTAACCACCATGCCCATGCGCTTAGCAGTCATCTCGAGTAAAGCATCTTGCAGTGATGCGGAGATTGCAATCTTAGGAGTCTCATCAAGGTTGCGCATGACTTCACTGACATGCATGAGTTGTTTACGACCCAAGCGACCGCCTGGGTGTGAGCGTTGAAAATCTTCAGCTTGAAAGCCGCGAGCGTCTAAAAGAGCAACGGCTAGAGCGTCGCCCATAGCTAGTGCTGCGGTTGTGCTGGTGGTTGGTGCTAAGTTAAGTGGGCAAGCTTCTTTTTCAACGCTGGTATCTAAATGAGCATCTGCCAACTTTGCTAAAGAAGAATTTGGCGCACCGGTAAATGCAATCAGTTTTGCGCCAGTGCGCTTAACGATCGGTACGATAGTGAGCAGCTCGTCGGTCTCACCTGAATTAGAGAGTGCAACAAAGACATCATCACGAGTCACCATCCCAAGGTCGCCATGACTGGCTTCCGCAGGGTGGACAAAAAAAGCGGGTGAGCCAGTAGAAGCAAAGGTAGCTGCAATTTTTCGAGCAATATGACCAGATTTGCCAATTCCAGAGACGACAATGCGTCCTTTGCAGGAGTGCAGTAGATCTACTGCCAATACGAGGGCATCCGCGTTCGCGCCTTCAAGGCGATCACGCATTGTGTGCAGTGCAGCAGCCTCAATAGTGAGAGTGTCACGCGCAAGCTTTAGGGTTCGGTCACGAGTCTTAGCTATCATGGGGTGAGTATATGCCGTCAGTCCTTCAGTTAACTCTCATCTTGCTGGCCTCCGGAGTGGCCGGGGTAGTTATTTTCCGCTATTTTGGGCTACCCCCTATTTTGGGCTATCTAGCCATCGGCGTCCTAATTGGGCCGCATGCCCTTGGTTTGGCCAATGATTCCGCCACAGTAAAGTATTTAGCTGAATTTGGCGTGGTTTTCTTGATGTTTTCGATTGGCCTAGAATTCAATCTCCATAAGCTGCGGGCTATGCGAACCATTGTATTTGGCTTGGGAGGCAGTCAGGTCATTTTGACTATGCTCCTGGCAGTCCCCGCTAGCTTGCTAATGAACTGGATTTACCCAATTTCTTGGCAGGCTGCCATTGCTCTGGGAGGCGCCTTAGCAATGTCTTCAACTGCCATTGTCACCAAACTCATTGCTGATCGCTCAGAAATCGAAACCGAGCATGGTCGCAACATCATCGGTATTTTGTTATTCCAAGATTTGGCAGTGGTATTCCTGTTGATTTTGTTGCCCTCACTGGGCAAGAATCCCGGGGATCTATTTTTGGCGCTATCCGCAGCTTCTATCAAAATTACAGTGGCCTTAGTTCTGATTTTTGTAATTGGCCAAACCTTAATGAGTCGTTGGTTTAGTTTGGTCGCCAAGTTGCGCTCCCAAGAGCTCTTCATGCTCAACCTTTTGCTTATTGTTTTGGGTATGGCGGGCCTTACTGAGCACTTTGGCTTATCACTAGCGCTCGGGGCTTTCTTGGCAGGCATGTTGATTGCAGAGACGCCTTATCGCCATCAAGTGGAAGAGGACGTCAAGCCCTTTAGGGATGTGCTCTTGGGTCTCTTCTTTATTACCGTTGGTATGTTGCTTGATTTCGAGGTGATCTATCAACAGTGGATGCTTGTCCTTCTCTTGCTGATTGGACCTCTAGTCTTTAAGTTTGGTTTGATTGCTTTACTGTCACGCGCTTTTGGCTCAAGCCCTGGCATCTCTATTCGGACGGGTTTATGTTTAGCGCAGGCTGGTGAATTCGGCTTCGTTCTCTTAAACCAAATCGATGGTTTGGATTTGATCGATCCCGCTTTGAGTCAAGCGGTATTGGCGGCAATGTTGCTCTCCATGTTTGGCGCACCATTCTTGATTCAATATAGCGATCGTATTGCGATGCGCTTCTCGAGTAATGAGTGGCTATTGCAATCGCTGGCACTGACACGTGTAGCGGCAAAAAGTGTCCGCACAGAAAACCATGTCGTCATTTGTGGGTTTGGTCGCTCAGGTCAAAGCTTAGCTCGCATGCTCGATCAAGAAAAAATTCCCTACATTGCTTTAGACATGGATCCAGATCGCGTAAAAGAGGCCGCCGCTGCTGGTGACAACGTAGTCTATGGTGATGCTAGTCGAGAAAATTATTTAGTAGCTGCCGGCTTATCGAGGGCAAAGGCAGTGGTGATTACCTATGCAGATACCCCGGCAACATTTAAGGTATTGCATCAAGTCGAGCGCCTTCGCCCTGGCATGACGGTATTGGTGCGTACAAAAGATGATGCGGATTTAGCAAAGCTACAAGCTGCTGGTGCGACTGAGGTAGTCCCCGAGTTAATTGAGGGCAGTCTCATGATGGCCTCACACGTCTTGTTGATGATGGGCGTACCTATGCGTAAGGTAGTACGTCGTATTACAAGTGCACGCGAAGCTCGCTATAGCCTACTGCGTGGTTACTTCCGTGGTGTTGCAGATGAAGTGGACTCCAAGGAGTCATGGCGTTTACATTCGGTTACTTTGCTTCCGGAGTCAGCCAGTATTGGACAGACTCTTGAAGAGTTGCATCTTGAAAATGAAGGTGTGAGCGTACAAGCAGTCAGGCGAAAAGTTGGTGGCGCTGACTATGTCAAATTAGATCTCACCCCAGACTTGCGTTTACAAGCTAACGACATCCTGGTGCTCTCAGGCAATTCAGAAGCGACTGATTTAGCCGAATCTAAATTGCTTGGATGATGTAACTCAACAGATTTATTTTGAATTACTTTTTCTTTTTTGCAGGCGCTGGTTTACGAACCAGCAGTGGCGCTAAGTAGTGGCCGGTAAAGCTGGCTTCGTTCTTAGCAACTTCTTCTGGTGTGCCAGTGGCAATAATCTGTCCGCCGCCAGCGCCACCTTTAGGGCCCAAGTCAATAATCCAATCGGCAGTTTTGATCACATCCAAATTATGCTCAATAATGACGATCGTGTTGCCTTGTTTCTTGAGGGTCTGAAGAACGCTTAGTAGCAACTGAATATCATGGAAATGTAAGCCCGTAGTTGGCTCATCCAAGATGTAGAGAGTTCTGCCGGTATCACGTTTAGAAAGTTCTAAAGAGAGTTTGACGCGTTGCGCTTCACCACCAGATAAGGTCGTAGCGCTTTGACCTAGCTTGACGTAGCCTAAGCCAACATCGAGCAAAGTTTTGAGTTTGCGTTTGACGATCGGAACTGCCTCAAAGAATTCATGGGCTTGCTCGATAGTCATCGAGAGTACTTCATGAATATTCTTACCTTTATATCGAATGTCTAAAGTTTCACGGTTATAACGTTTTCCGTGACAGACATCGCAAGGTACATAGACATCGGGTAAGAAATGCATTTCTACTTTAATAACGCCATCACCTTCGCAGGCATCACAACGACCCCCTTTGACGTTAAAGGAAAAACGCCCGGCTTCATACCCCCGCTCGCGCGCAGCAGGTACGCCGCAAAAGAGTTCTCTGATTGGTGTAAATAATCCAGTGTAAGTGGCGGGGTTAGAGCGGGGTGTTCTACCAATTGGGGATTGGTCAACACTGATGACTTTGTCAAAATTCTCTAAGCCTTTGATTGCATCGTGCGCTGCCGGCTCTGCATTCGAACCATAGATATGTTGCGCAACTGCGTGGTGCAGAGTGTCGTTAATCAGTGTTGATTTACCAGAGCCAGATACGCCCGTGACGCAGGTTAATAGGCCGACTGGAATCTTGGCGTGAACGGATTGCAAGTTGTTACTACGTGCGCCGATGATTTCTAAAAACTTGTCATTTACTGGAATGCGTTTTTCTGGAACGGCAATCCACTCTCGACCAGATAAGTAGGCGCCAGTTAAGGACTTTGGATTAGCCTCTACTTCTGCAGGAGTTCCTTCAGCAACGACTTCACCGCCATGTACGCCAGCGCCAGGACCAATGTCGATGACATAGTCAGAGGCGCGAATCATGTCTTCATCATGTTCAACCACTAAAACACTATTACCTAAGTCACGTAAATGCTTCAGGGTGCCAATAAGCCTATCGTTATCGCGCTGATGTAAACCAATTGATGGTTCGTCTAATACATACATGACACCGGTGAGGCCGGAACCAATCTGAGAGGCCAAGCGAATGCGCTGCGCTTCACCGCCGGAGAGGGTATCGGCACTGCGCTCAAGTGAGAGGTAGTCCAAGCCCACATCATTGAGGAAGCGTAGACGTGAACCAATCTCCTTCACAATCTTGTCAGCGATTTCTCGTTTGGCACCTTTGAGTTCTAAAGACTCAAAATATTCTTTAGCTTCTTTTAAAGGGAGGGCGCTGATTTCATAAATAGCACGGGATTGTTTACCATCGCCGACTTTAACAAAGCGCGCTTCCTTGCGTAGGCGACTGCCACTACATGCTGGGCAAGTCTGTACATTTTGATAGCGTGACAATTCCTCCCGGACTGTTGCTGAATCAGTCTCACGATAGCGACGCTCAAAGTTGGCAACAATGCCTTCAAAAGCATGCTCGCGAATACTGTTTTTGCCACGCTCATTAATGTATTCAAATGGAATGGTGATATCACCTGAGCCTAGCAAAATGAGGTCTTGTTGTTTCTTATTCAGAGTCTCAAAAGGCTTCTCGACATCAAAGCCGCCATGCTTTGCAAGGGTCTGCAAGAGTTTGAAGTAAAACTGATTGCGACGATCCCATCCCTTGATAGCGCCAGATGCTAGAGATAAATCTGGGTGGGCAACAATCCGTTTTGGATCGAAGAAAGATTGATGACCTAAGCCATCACAGGATGGGCATGCACCCATCGGGTTATTAAATGAGAATAGGCGTGGCTCAAGTTCTTGTAAGGAATACGAACAAATTGGGCAGGCAAATTTGCTAGAGAAAATCATCTCTTTGCCGGTGTCCATATTGACGATCATGGCTTTGCCGTCAGCAAGACGCAATGCAGTCTCAAACGACTCTGCCAAACGCTGCTGAATATCCGGACGTACTTTAATGCGATCAACAACGACTTCAATCGAGTGCTTATCGTTCTTCTTCAGGGCTGGTAGTTGATCCACTTCAAAGATCTCTGCTTTAGCAGTATTGGTTGTGCCGCCACCAGAGCGCACACGGAAGCGTACAAAGCCTTGCGCTTGCAAATCTTGGAATAAATCGACGAACTCACCTTTACGCTCGCTAACTACTGGAGCCAAGATCATCAGCTTCGTATCTTCAGGCATGGCCAAAACGGTATCCACCATTTGAGATACGCTTTGCGCCTCTAGTGGCAAATCATGTTCTGGGCAATGTGGCGTTCCAGCGCGGGCAAATAATAAGCGCAGGTAATCATGAATTTCTGTAACCGTACCCACAGTTGATCGGGGATTGTGGCTGGTAGCTTTTTGCTCAATTGAGATTGCGGGGGAGAGGCCTTCAATCGTATCGACGTCTGGCTTTTCCATTAATTGCAAAAACTGACGTGCGTAGGCAGACAGTGACTCAACATAGCGACGTTGGCCCTCGGCATACAGGGTGTCAAAAGCCAAGGAGCTTTTGCCGGAGCCAGACAGGCCGGTCAAAACGACCAATTTCTCTCTAGGGATATCTAGATTGATGTTTTTGAGGTTGTGCGTGCGCGCACCGCGGATCTTAATTTCGTTATTCATGATTTTTTAGCGTAACTTGTTAATATAGCCCTTTCCCATGAATCCTTCTGAACTTCGCTCCACTCTGGCCTTAGCAGGCATATTTGGCCTCCGTATGCTGGGCCTGTTCCTGCTTTTGCCGGTTTTCAGCATTCATGCACGGGGCTTGCCTGGTGGCGAGCATGCCCTTTGGGTTGGATTAACCCTTGGAATCTTCAATATTGTTCAGGCCTGCTTCTACATCCCCTTAGGCCGACTTTCTGACCGCATTGGTCGAAAACCAGTCGTTTTATGGGGACTTTCTTTATTTGTAGCGGGCGCCTTAATTTGCGCTGCTCAAGACGATCTTCTCTGGATTGCTATCGGTCGCGGGGTAATGGGCGCCGGCGCGGTTTCAGCTGCGATCTCTGCCTGGGTTGCTGATTTGACGCGTGAGCAGGTTCGCACCCGTGCCATGGCCTTAGTGGGTGGCAGTATTGCACTTTCATTCGCACTATCACTTGTGATTGCTGCGCCAATTTATCGCTTAATTAGTTTGGGTGGAATTTTTCTAGTGCTTGCGCTGTTGGGTATTGGAGCGATGTTTGTTGCCTACTATGTTCTACCAAGCACTAAGCCTGAGGCCAAGGTGCAACAAGCGAGTTTGAAAGAAGTATTTTTGCGTCCTGAGTTGATGCGTCTGAATGCAGGCGTGTTTGTATTGCATGCAACTCAAGTAGCGATGTTCTTAGTAGTGCCGCGTTTATTGGTGCAAGCGGGCCTGCCATTAGCATCTCATTGGCAGGTTTATCTTCCAGTTGTTTTGCTATCTTTTTTCTTGATGGCGCCAATCTTAATTTTTGGTGAAAAGAAACAGCAGCTAAGAACAATCCTATTGGCAGCAATTGTTTTGCTTTTGATTGCCGAAGTGTTGTTTACAAATACCGCTTCGATTACATCCATCGCGATTGCTTTATTGATTTACTTTGTTGGCTTTAACTTACTTGAAGCGCTGCAACCATCATTAGTCTCCCGCTTTGCCAAAGAATCTAAAGGTACTGCATTGGGTGTTTACAACACCACTCAATCGATTGGCCTCTTTACAGGCGCTGTAATTGGGGGTTACTTGATGGATAGCCATGGTGATTTATCAGTCTTTGTGATGGGCGCAGCACTACTTTTATGCTGGCTTATAATTGCCTGGTCGATGGGTTCGATGCCAACAAGGGCTTCAGAATCAAAGGATGTGGCGGCAAGTACATAACCGTAGCTTCATTGGTTTAATTTAAGCGAGTAGTTTATTTTTAGTAGTAATAACAGTAGTATTTTTCTTCGGGAGACAACATGGCTTCGGTAAATAAGGTCATCATCGTAGGTAACGTAGGGCGTGACCCAGAAACACGTTACATGCCAAGCGGCGACGCCGTAACAAACATTTCAGTAGCGACATCAGATCGTTACAAAGATAAACAGTCTGGCGAAATGAAAGAAACCACAGAATGGCACCGTGTTGCATTCTTTGGAAAGCTTGCAGAGATCGCTGGTCAATATCTCAAAAAAGGTTCACAGGTTTATGTGGAAGGTCGTTTGCGTACGCGTAAATGGACTGATGCCAGTGGCCAGGAAAAATATTCTACTGAGATCGTTGCGGAAACAATGCAAATGCTTGGTGGTAAGCCAGTAGGTGGCAGTGGTGATGGTGGTGAAAGCTATAGCCGCTCAAAGCCGGCTGAGCAGTCTGCGCCAGCATCTTCAAACGCTGCATCCCTCGGTGCAATGGATGACGATATTCCGTTTTAATTGGTGTATCAGCAGTCGTATGACTGCGTAGCGATGAACCCCAGCAAGCAGGCGCTTCCTGGGGTTTTCTTTTTGATGTAGGTGCCTGCAAATGCTCGATTCTCTATATTCACCTTAAAATATGCCTATGAATTTCCCAGGGATAATCAAATCTCCACTTTTGGCATGTATAGCCATTTGCATTACTGCTTTGCCTCAGTCATCCTTTGCAGCACCGTTTTTCTTTCCAGATATGAACCCCTCTTTTGTTAAGGGGGAGCCCCCAGATTGGTTGCATGATGGGCGAGGTAATGATGGATACCTCACGATTAGCTCTGAAGTGATTCCTGTGAGTAGTTGTACGCAAATGGCTAGTCGGAGTTTTTGGGGATCAGATAAAACACAACTGGTGTTATCAGTTGTGACTCAGGGCTTCAAGGGTAAGCTCGATAAGTTAGAAATTCCGATCGCGACCTTTGATGGCAGAGAGGGCGGCTCTGAGTGTGCCTCATTGAGCACTACGCCTTTATCCATAGTCCCCATGACGGTACTTGGAACTTATTCCATATTCAACCCAGGTGCACTGTCTTTAGTGTTGAATGTCCGAAGTTCGAGCGACTCTAATCAGGATTTCATTGGGTCTGCCAAATTGCTGTTGGGGGCTGCTGCCATTGTGGCAACTGGTGGTTCAGCAGCGGCGATTGGCGGGATTTCAGCAACAGTTGGAAATTCGGTAGTGGGTGAGACCCAAAAGAAAGCTAATAGTCTTTTGCAGGGAATGGTAGATGCTAAGGTTCCCGTTACTTTTAGTTGGTCAGAATTGCGCAAAGGGATTCAAGCAGTTGAAATCCAAGTTTACAAAGCGGACCAAAGTGTTGGTAGCCTCACTGACAAGCAAATTCTGCAATTACAAAAAGATCCTAAATCAGAAAAGCAATTGCTATTTACTGTGAAGTTGGAGTTTCAATTTTTCCGTAGCGTGTTTTATCCAACAGTCTCCCATATCGAAGGATTGGCGAGTCGAGAAAATCTTTCATCTGAATATATTTTGAACTTCCAGATGCCTGGCTCGGGCCAAAATTTTATGCAGATCTTAAATAGTTCAGCCCCTAGTTTGCTACAACGTATTACTAAGGCAGAAGGCTCTGATTTAGCAAAAGCTTGCTCTTTAGGATTTACAAAACTAAAGACGGCTGGACTTGATGATGTCGATAGCGCCATCGTCATGAAGTCATTCGTTGATGAAGCCAAAGGTGGTGATGCTTGGTATGCAAACCCATCACTAGTTAAAAGCTGTTTCTTGCAAGTGCCCAGTATTCAAAAAAATCTTGAGCTGATTTACGGTCCCAGCTTAGCACCATCAAAACAGGTGCTCGAGCCTTAGTTATTGCCTAGCGTGGCGGGTATTGTCTGGCCAAGGTGCGTTGTGATCGGTACGGAAAGGGTTGATATCTAGTCCTCCACGTCTTGTATAACGAGCATAGACAGAAAGTTTCTCCGGCTTGCACTGGCGCTTGATGTCGCAGAAGATAGTTTCAACACAATGTTCATGAAACTCACCTTTTTGCCTGAATCCAATCAGGTAACGCAGTAGGCCTTCTTCTAGGATCGGACGACCTTGATAGCGAATTTGTACGCTTGCCCAATCTGGTTGGCCGGTCACTGGACAATTTGATTTGAGTAGATGGGAAACTAAGCATTGCTCAATCGGTCCAAAAGATTCATTTACTTCTAGTAAGCTAGGATCGGCAGACAGGCTCGGATCGATCTCAATATCCAGGCGGTCCATGAGGACGCCACTCATTTCCTGCATTCCTTTTTTGGCAACCGCTTCAGTTGGATTAATGCGAGTTGTAATTTTGCTGCCTGCTACTGTGGACAAATCCGTAATCAATCTTTCGCGCACTTCAGCTTCATCTTCGAAGCGGGCGCTATTCAGGCTATTGAGGTAGAGCTTGAATGACTTAGATTCAATCATATTGGGCGAGTCTGCTGGAATCTGAAACTCTGCCAAAGCGATCTGGGGTTTCCCTTTTTTATTGAGCCAGCCAAGCTCAAAGGCATTCCAAATATCAACGCCTACAAACGGTAATGCTTGATTGGGTTTGATGTCTAGCTTAAGGCGATTCTCAGAACGCGGAATAGGAAAGAGTAGGCTCGGATCATATTGATCGGGATATTGTGTTGCCTGGCCAAGTGGAATGGTGGACATTAGCTTTTAGGTTTATTAGAAACGCCAGATACAACGTGACCAGTAGGCGCTACTGAGGCAGCAGATTGGCAGTGACCTGTTTGGTCATCAAAGAAAAAGTCTGGTTCAAACTCGCGGAGGAATTCGCTCTTGGAGAGTCCGCCGAGGAACATGGCTTCATCAACATCGATACCCCAAGCCATCAAGGTGCGAATGGCACGTTCATGTGCAGGTGCAGAGCGAGCGGTAACTAAGGCAGTACGAATACGCATACCTTTTTCGCTGGTGCTACGTTGCAAGCGATGCAGCGCTTCAAGCAAAGGCTTGAATGGACCTGGTGGCAGAGGGATCGCAGCTTTCTTGCTTTCATGATCCACAAAAGCTACTAAGCCTTCGCTCTGAAATACTTGCTCTGCTTCATCGGAGAAAAGAACAGCATCTCCGTCAAATGCGATGCGGATTTCATTTGGATGAGACTCTGCAGTTTTACTGGATTCTGGATAAACGCGCGCCGCAGGAAAACCTGCATCAATCGTGGCGCGCACATCATCTTCATTTGCCGAGAGAAACAAGTTGGCGTGTAGCGAGCGCAGGTAGTGATAGGGCGGACGCCCTCTGGTAAATACGCCACGCTCTAAATGCAGGCCATGGTGCTCAGCCGAGCGGAATACGCGTAAGCCGCTCACTGGGTCATTGCGGGAGAGAATGACCACTTCAACGCGTTGCTCACCTTCTTCATTGAAAGCGAGCAACTTCTTTACCAATGGAAATGCAACGCCGGTTTGAGCCGCTTTAGATAAACGCTCTAATTGCAGTTTCATATAAGCGCTGTCATCGGTAGATTCAAAGATGCGATTCTCTTCCTCGAAATCAAACAGTGCGCGCGATGAAATCGCAACGACGAGTTTCCCGGTGAGTGTGTATGACATTACGAGTTACATCTCATTTGAGGAACAAACGATAAGCTGGGTTATCAGTTTCATTCCAGTGTGGATATCCAAGTGAGGCTAAGAAAGTTTGAAATTTCTTCTGCTCATTCTTGGGAACCTGAAGGCCTACCAAGATGCGACCGTAGTCTGCGCCATGATTGCGGTAATGGAAAAGACTGATATTCCAATTGGGCGCCATGCTGGTAAGGAACTTCATCAGTGCGCCTGGACGCTCTGGAAATTCAAAGCGATATAGGAGTTCATCTTGTGCAAGAGTGGAGCGGCCGCCCACCATATGGCGCAGATGTGACTTCGCTAGTTCATCATGCGTTAGATCGATCGTCGCAAATTTTGCTTTACGAAAATGCTTTGCAATGGTGGTGCTGTCGGCCGCCTTTTGTGTGCCGATCCCCACAAAAATATGCGCTTCGCTTTGGTCGGCGATGCGGTAATTAAATTCAGTGACATTACGATTGCCGAGTAATTCGCAGAAGCGTCTAAAGGATCCACGCTCTTCAGGAATGGTGACGGCAAAAACAGCTTCACGGAATTCTCCGACATCGGCACGCTCAGCGACAAAGCGCAGGCGACTGAAGTTCATATTGGCACCACACGCAATCGCTACCAATGTTTTCTTTTTCAGGCGGTGCTTCTCGACGTATTTCTTCATGCCTGCAATAGCTAAGGCGCCAGCAGGCTCCAGAATGCTGCGGGTATCCGTGAAGACATCATTGATGGCGGCGCAGATCTCATCAGTATCGACAGTGATGATGTCATCTACTACGCGTTTACAAATACGGAAAGTTTCTTTGCCAACCAGCTTGACTGCGGTGCCATCGGAAAAAAGACCTACATCTTTCATCTCAATGCGTTTGTTGGCTTCGAGCGAACGTCTCATTGCATCTGAGTCTACCGACTGAACGCCAATCACTTTGGTTTTAGGGCTGACTGCTTTGACATATTCGCCAATGCCAGCGATGAGGCCACCACCACCGATGGCAACAAAAATGGCATCAATCGGTTCTTGGTATTGCTGAAAAATTTCTTGGGCAATTGTTCCTTGTCCAGCGATGACATCAGGGTCATCAAAAGGATGAACAAAGGTCAAACCCCGTTTTTTCTCTAACAGTTCAGAGTATTTGAAGGCGTCGCTATAGGATTCGCCATGCAAAATTACCTCAACCCAGGACCCGCCGCGGGCTTTGACTGCATCAATTTTGACGCTGGGAGTAGTGAGGGGCATCACGATGACCGCTTTGCACTTCATTTTGGCTGCCGCTAAGGCTACGCCTTGGGCATGATTGCCTGCAGAGGCTGCGATAACCCCCCGTTTTAGGGCTTCCGGGGGTAAATGGGCCATTTTGTTATAGGCGCCACGCAATTTAAAGGAGAAAACCGGCTGGTTATCCTCTCTTTTCAGTAAAACTTGGTTACCTAAGCGCTTGGTGAGTTCGGGGGCTACTTGGAGCTCTGTTTCCCTGGCCACATCGTAGACTCGGGCCGATAAAATTTTCTTTAAATAGTTCGTTGCCATGCGATGAGCGTACCATGAATGGGCTCTAAGCCCTTAGATTTGCAAGGGTTTATCGCCTTAGGCCAACATCTTTCTTGGTTTCCTGCCAATATCAAGTTCCCTCAATTAAAATGCATATTTATCAAATATGACGCTATGAACGCTCCATTAGCTTTGAACCAGTTGCTGGATGCCGAAGCGGGCTCACCCCGCCTCCGCGAAATCCCCTACAACTACACCTCCTTTTCCGATCGTGAAATCGTTATTCGCTTATTGGGCGAGGAGTCCTGGCGCGTTCTGAATGATCTGCGTGGGGTTCGCCGTACTGGCCGCTCAGCTCGTATGTTGTTCGAAGTATTGGGCGACATCTGGGTAGTACAACGCAATCCTTTCTTGCAAGATGACTTATTGGATAACGCCAATCGTCGTCAATTATTGATTGATGCTCTATGGCATCGTCTTGGCGAAGTAAAGAAAAGATCTAGCGGTGAATCCGTCGAGCAAGTTCAGATTTTGCTGAAAGCCGCACATCGCGCAGTTGAAAATTTTGAGCAAGGCTTTAAGGAAGTTACAGAGATTCGTAAACGAGCTCGCAAGGAACTTGGCCGCATCACTGCTGCAGACAATATTTGTTTTGATGGTGTCTCACGTGCAGCGCACGTAACCGATGCAACCGACTGGCGTGTTGAGTTTCCGCTGGTAGTTCTCAAGCCGGATTACGAATCTGAAATCCCTGGCTTAGTGAAAGCTTGTGTTGAATTAGGTTTAACCATCATTCCTCGTGGAGGTGGCACTGGTTACACCGGTGGTGCCATTCCTCTCTACGCTATGTCGGCAGTAATTAACACCGAGAAGCTTGAGCAAATCGATGCAGTCAAACTCAAACGTTTGCCGGGCGTAGATCATGAAGTGTCTACGATATTTACTGGTGCTGGTGTAGTCACTCGCAGAGTCTCTGATGCCGCAGAGCGCGCTGGGCTTGTGTTTGCGGTCGATCCGACTTCAGCTGATGCGAGTTGTATCGGTGGCAATATTGCGATGAACGCGGGCGGTAAAAAAGCAGTCTTGTGGGGCACTGCACTTGATAATTTAGCCAGCTGGCGCATGGTGGATCCAGAGGGTAATTGGCTGGATATTGAGCGCCTTGAACATAATCTGGGAAAAATTCACGTTGCAGAAAAAGTACGCTTTCAGCTGACTTGGTCTGATGGTTCAAGTGAGCCAGGCGAACGCATTCTCAAAACAGAAATTTTAGAAGTAGAAGGCAAGCGCTTCCGTAAAGAAGGTTTGGGTAAAGATGTGACTGATAAATTTTTATCAGGCTTGCCCGGCGTTCAAAAAGAAGGTTGCGACGGATTAATTATGAGCGCTACTTGGATTTTGCATCGCATGCCGAAGTTCATGCGCACTGTTTGCTTGGAGTTTTTTGGTCAAGCGCAAGAGGCAATTCCTAGCATCGTAGAAATCAAAGCCTATCTTGATGGCTTAAGTAAGGATGGCGGACCAATCCTTGCTGGCTTAGAGCATTTAGATGATCGCTATTTGAGGGCGGTTGGTTACTCAACTAAATCCAAGCGCAATGCTTTGCCGAAGATGGTATTGATTGGCGATATCGCTGGTGATGATGAAGAGGCTGTAGCCGCAGCAACCAGTGAAGTCGTGCGCATGGCCAACAACCGAGTGGGCGAAGGCTTCGTGGCGGTTAGTGCAGAAGCGCGCAAGAAGTTTTGGTTGGATCGTGCGCGCACTGCTGCAATTGCCCGTCATACCAATGCCTTTAAGATCAATGAAGATGTGGTGATTCCATTGCCACGTATGGGTGAGTACACCAACGGTATTGAGCGCATCAATATCGAACTCTCTCTCAAAAATAAATTACAAGTTTTAGATGCTCTCGAGGCTTTCCTGAAAAAGAGCGCCTTGCCGCTTGGCAAGAATGATGAAGACTATGAAATCCCTAGCGCTGAAATCTTAGGTGATCGTGTACAGCAAGCGCTAGAGTTGATTGCTAAGGTGCGGACAAATTGGTCTGTATGGCTCAAGGAGATGGATACCTACTTCCCAGGCTTGCAGGATTACAGCCTACGCGCCTCCTGGAAGACGGAAGTTCGTTCTGAGCTCAGAATCATTTTTGGCGGCTTGGCATTTGAGCCTATCCTCAATGAGTTAGAAACTATCCATAAAAATGTATTGCGTAAGCGGGTGTTTGTAGCGCTGCATATGCATGCTGGCGACGGTAATGTTCATACCAATATTCCAGTGAATTCAGATGACTACGAGATGTTGCAAGATGCACATCGCGCTGTTGATCGGATCATGAAATTGGCTCGTTCATTAGATGGTGTAATTTCTGGTGAGCATGGTATTGGTATTACGAAGCTAGAGTACTTGACTGAGGAAGAGCTTAAGGATTTCCGAGCTTATAAAAATCGCGTAGATCCAGAGGGCCGCTTCAATAAGGGCAAGTTAATGCCGAATGCTGATCTCAGCATTGCTTACACTCCGAGTTTTGGTTTGATGGGTCATGAGTCCATCATCATGCAGCAGAGTGATATTGGTGCGATTGCCGATAGCGTGAAAGATTGTTTACGTTGCGGTAAGTGCAAGCCGGTCTGCTCTACACATGTACCGCGTGCGAATTTGCTTTACAGCCCACGTGACAAAATTTTGGCAACTTCTTTATTGATTGAAGCTTTCTTATATGAAGAGCAAACGCGTCGTGGCGTATCGATTCGACATTGGGAGATGTTTGATGACGTAGCGGCACACTGCACTGTATGTCATAAGTGTTTGACACCATGCCCAGTCAATATTGATTTTGGCGATGTCACTATGAATATGCGTAACTTGTTACGCAAGATGGGTCAGCAGCGTTTTAATCCTGGAACTGCCGCATCCATGCTCTTCTTGAATGCTACCGATCCAGACACCATCAAGTTAGTTCGCAAGACCATGATTGGTTGGGGTTATAAGCTTCAGCGTTTGGGTAACGATGTTTTCCGTAAATTAGCGCGTAAGCAAACTGCCCATCCGCCTGCGACGGTCACAAAGCCGAATATAAAAGAGCAGGTTATTTTCTTTGTGAATAAGAAGATGCCTGGTAACTTGCCTAAGAAAACAGCTCGCGCACTTTTGGATATTGAGGATGCAAATTACGTTCCCATTATTCGCGATCCAAAAACCACTTCTGCAGATACAGAAGCCGTGTTTTATTTCCCGGGGTGCGGTTCTGAGCGTTTGTTCTCACAGGTGGGTTTAGCTACACAGGCAATGTTGTGGAATGTCGGCGTGCAGACTGTATTGCCTCCGGGTTACCTCTGTTGTGGCTACCCACAGCGTGGTAATGGTGACTTTGATAAAGCAGAGAAGATGATCACGGACAACCGTGTTCTTTTCCATCGCGTAGCCAATACCCTAAATTACTTGGATATCAAGACTGTCGTAGTTTCATGTGGCACTTGTTATGACCAGTTGGCGGGCTATCAGTTTGAACAAATCTTCCCAGGTTGTCGCATTATTGATATCCATGAGTACCTGCTTGAAAAGGGCGTCAAACTTTCGAACGTGACTGGTGTGAAGTATATGTACCACGATCCATGCCACTCGCCGATGAAATTGCAAGATCCATTGAAGACAGTGAATGAGTTGATTCAGTCAGAAGATGGCAAAGCTATTCAGAAGAATGATCGCTGTTGCGGTGAATCTGGCACGCTTGCAGTAACACGTCCCGATATTTCAACTCAAGTGCGCTTCCGTAAGCAGATTGAAATGGAGAAGGGCGCCAATGAATTGCGCAAAGATGATTTCACTGGTGATGTCAAAGTGCTCACCAGCTGCCCATCTTGCCTGCAAGGTCTCACTCGTTTTGATGCGGATAGTGGTACGACGGCTGACTACATCGTCGTTGAAATGGCGCAGAAATTATTGGGCCCTGATTGGATGCAAGATTATGTTGCCAAGGCAAACCAAGGCGGTATCGAGAGGGTATTGGTTTAATGATTCCAACTAATGTTGTAGTGCATCAGCAGTCAAAAGTTCTAGAGCTCAGTTATGAGAATGGCAATACTTATCGCCTTCCTTTTGAGTTCTTAAGGGTGGTATCTCCTTCGGCTGAGGTGCAGGGTCACGGCCCAGGACAAGAAACTTTGCAAACTGGTAAGCGTGAGGTGCTCATCGCCAATATTGAGCCGGTAGGCCATTACGCTCTGAAGCCTTCATTTTCAGATGGACATGATTCTGGTTTGTATTCCTGGGACTACTTGCAATTCTTATGCGAGAACCATGAAGCGCTCTGGAAAGAACACTTGGACAAATTGGCGGCTGCTGGTGTAGATCGTGATACTCCAATGAGTGTTGCTGGTGGTAAGTCTTGCGGTAGTCATTAAGCATTCAAATAGATAGAGCTAAGAATATGAGTAAGACTCACTTTGGATACCAAAGCGTCGATGAAGCAGAAAAAGCAGGCAAGGTTGCAGAAGTATTTCATTCTGTAGCTAGCAAATACGATGTCATGAATGACCTAATGTCATTTGGTCTTCATCGCTTATGGAAGAAGGTCACGATTGCTCGTGCGCAAGTTCGCCCTGGACAAAAGGTATTAGATATCGCTGGCGGTACCGGTGACTTAGCTGCCGCCTTTGCTCGTGCAGCAGCTTGGGGGCATAACCCAGAGGCTCAAGTATGGTTAAGCGACATTAACGCTTCGATGTTGGGCGTTGGTCGTGATCGTCTTTTAGATCAGGGCTTGGCTTTGCCTTGCGTTCAGTTTGATGCAGAGAAAATCCCTTTTCCAACTGCTCACTTTGATGTGGTGACGGTAGCCTTTGGTCTGCGCAATATGACTCATAAAGATGTTGCTTTAAAAGAGATGCTGCGGGTGATTAAGCCGGGCGGCCGAGTATTGGTGCTGGAGTTCTCTAAGCCAGATGCTTTTTTACAGCCGGTGTACGACACTTATTCATTCAAAGTATTGCCTTGGTTGGGTGAAAAAATTGCCCAAGATTCTGAGAGTTATCGTTATCTAGCTGAATCCATTCGTATGCATCCAGATGCTGAAGCCCTTAAAGACATCATGCTGGGGGTCGGTTTTGATGAGGTCGATACCCATAGAATGACTGGGGGTATCGTTGCACTCCATATTGGTATTAAATACTAGTGAATTTGTAGTTTTTAGCAGTCCAGAATTAAAGTAGTTTTATAGGGGATAAAAATATGAACAAGCATTTTTTCAAGGCAGTTCTATTAAGTGTCAGCTTAATATTTGCTACCGTTGGTCATGCTGATGCCGCCCGTTTAGGTGGTGGAAGAAGTATCGGCAAGGCACCAAGCGCACCAATGCAAAAGCAAGCCGCTCCTGTACAAAAACCAGCTCAACAAGCGCAGCCAGCGACACCAGCTGCAGCTCCTCAGGCGCCAGCACCAAGCCGCTTTGGCGGTATGGGTGGCATTCTGGGTGGACTTGCTGCAGGCCTTGGTATTGGATATCTCTTGTCTCATTTTGGTATGGGTGAAGCCGCATCTTCATTGATTACTGGATTGTTAATTGCGGTTCTAGCAGGCTTTGCCATCATGTTTGTGATGAGAAGATTGTTGCCTGCCTTATCTGGTGCCAATAAGGGCCCTCAAGTTAGCTCTCAGGGAATGCAGCGCGCAAATGTGGATCAAGCCCCGAGGCAAGAGCCCGCATTTACTCCGGCTGCAAATGCATTTGGTGGTGTATCCAGTGAGCCGGCACCATTTCAATCCACCTTGCCGCCAGGATTTGATGAGTACGCATTTTTAGACAATGCGAAGCAATATTTTTCAGGCTTGCAAAAAGCGTGGGATCAGGGAGACCTGGCAGCTTTGCGTGAATACACCACCCCAGAGATGTTCGCCACAATTGAGCAGGATCTTGCGGGTCGAGCTGACAGCGCTAATCAAACCGATGTTGTGACACTCAATGCGCAACTCATCGGGATTGAGACAACCGACAATACTTATTACTGTAGCGTGCAGTTCACAGGCATGATTCGTGAGCAAGTAGGTGCACAGGCGAATAATTTCTCTGAAATTTGGAATTTAAGTAAGCCAGTAAACGGCCCTGGAGGCTGGGTACTAGCGGGTATTTCTCAGTTGGTTTAAGCTTGAGGTACTTTCCATTGAAAGCCCGCACTTGTGCGGGTTTTTTACACTTATGACCACCGCATCTCCCGCTACCCACCATATCGCAGCCTCTGCTGCTTGCCGAGGGATCAATCACGTCCTGAAGGCTGAGCCCTGGGCTATGGCGGAGTTAGCACGGCATGCCGGTAAAGTGATTTTATTGAGTCTGCCAATTGGCCAGCTTTGCTTTGAATTAACGCCCGAGGGCTCTTTAGTCTCTTTGGCGAATATTGATAACCCCTCTCTTGAGCTTGAGGTATCTCCTGAAGCGCTAAGCGCTTTGGCTGGTGGACCTGGCGGTTTACGAGAGCAGGCAATGAAGTCAGTCAAGATTACTGGCGACGCTGACTTGGCTCAACTATTGGGTCGCTTAGCAGGTCAGATTCGGTGGGAGTACGAAGAGGATCTAGCGCGCTTCATTGGAGATGCTCCCGCTAACTTTGCTGTTCGTCAGGGAAAGAAATTTATTTCCGCCGGGAAGTCAGCTGCGACTGATCTACTGGAAAACGTAGTGGAGTACGTCAGCGAAGAAAGAAAAGTACTTTTGAGTAAACGAGATTTTATGATTCGCAAAAATGAGTTAAGCGCATTGCGTGATGCGGTTGATCGAGTGGAAAAGCGCATCCAACTTTTAGAGCGAAAAGGTTAATTCATTGTGCGTCGTTTAGCTCGTCTTTCCTTTATTTTCTTCACAGCATGGCGTTATGGCTTATTGCCATTGCTACGCGATATTCTGAAACCCGGTATTCGTCGTGGTCTGTTAACTATTCTTTGCTGGACTTCGCCGGGGCAGTCTCTGCCTAGAGGCGAGCGCATTCGTTTGACCTTAGAAGCGCTGGGTCCAATCTTCGTCAAATTTGGACAGGTACTCTCTACTCGACGTGATTTATTGCCAGAAGATATTGCTAATGAATTGGCGAAGTTGCAAGATCAAGTCCCACCGTTTTCTAATGCCGAATCTTGTCGCTTGATTGAGCAGGCGATGGGGCAATCCATCGAAGAAGTATTTATTAGTTTTGATGCAACCCCCGTAGCTAGTGCCTCTGTAGCCCAAGTGCACTTTGGCTTACTGCGCGGCACTGAGAAGCATCCGGAGTGGGAAGGCCGTGCAGTAGCGGTTAAAGTTCTGCGCCCAGGTATCTTGCCAATCATTGATGGCGATCTTGCTTTGCTCTATGACTTAGCAAAAATTATTGAGAGACTCTCGGCGGATGGTCGTCGCCTAAAGCCCCGAGAGAATGTTGCAGAGTTTGATACCTATTTGCATGATGAATTAGATCTCATGCGTGAAGCGGCAAATGCAAGTCAGTTGCGTCGCTATTTTGTTGACTCTAAAAAGTTAATGATTCCAGAGATGTATTGGGATTTATGTCACACCAATGTCATCGTGATGGAAAGGATGGATGGCATCTCGATTGGGCGAACAGCGGAGTTGCGCGCTGCTGGCGTTGACTTCAAAAAACTTGCCGCTGATGGCGTAGAAATATTTTTCACACAAGTATTTGAGCATGGCTTCTTTCATGCCGACATGCATCCTGGCAACATTATGATTAGCCTCGAGCCAGAAACATTTGGTCGATTTATTTCTTTGGATTTCGGGATTGTTGGCGCACTGAGTCAGTCTGACAAAAGTTACCTGGCATTAAATTTCTTAGCCTTCTTTAATCGCGATTACCGTCGTGTCGCCGAATTGCATATTGAGTCTGGCTGGGTTCCGGCAAATACACGCGTTGAAGAACTTGAAGGTGCAATACGCTCCGTTTGCGAACCTTACTTTGATCGCCCTTTAAAGGAAATTTCCTTGGGGATCGTGCTGATGCGTTTATTCCAGACCTCCCGTCGCTTCAAGGTGGAAATTCAGCCGCAACTCACTTTGCTCCAGAAGACTTTGCTCAATGTCGAAGGTCTTGCTCGCCAGCTTGATCCAGATATGGACCTCTGGAAGACTGCTAAGCCAATTTTGGAAAAATGGGTCAGTCAGCAGTTGGGTTGGAGGGCTTTGGTGGATGGCATCAAGGCTGAGGCGCCAAGTTGGGCACAAATTTTGCCAACCTTGCCACGGCTAATTGCTGAGAGTTTGGCGCAAGCCCGAGCCCCCCAAAGGGATCAAAACGCTGAATTAGAGGTCTTAAAAGGCCTTTTATTGCAGGAAAGACGCACTCACCGCCTCTTAGTGGGGGCTTTGCTGTTTGCGGGCGGCTTTTTGGCTGGGATTCTGATAATCGGTCTTGGTCTTTACTAGACTGTCCCCAGCCGTCGCTTAAACCGCTAAAATGCCAGGTTAGGCAAGGCGTAAGCATAGGCAAATGAAAAAATACTTTATTGCAGGCATTTTGGTGTGGGCACCGATGTCAATCACCATTTGGGTGATTGCATGGGGTCTGGGCCTGCTCGACGGTGTTTTTGGCTCTGTAATGCATGCCATTATTGCCGTCTTCCCAAATCAGTTTGCCGGTGATTTACAGCATTTCCGTGAGTTACCAGGTGTAGGTATTTTGATTGTGGTGTCGGTCATTATGGTTACCGGCTTACTCGCAATTAGCTTTGCAGGACAGTGGTGGATGAAGGTGTGGAATCGCTTCATGAACCGCATTCCGATTGTGAGATCAATCTATTCCAGCGTTCAACAAGTATCCTCAACTCTGTTCTCTGGCAGTGGCCAAGCTTTTAGTAAAGCACTATTAATTCGCTATCCACATGCAGATTCTTGGGCAATTGCGTTTCAGACTGGTATGCCAGCAAAAGAAGTTGCTGCGAAGTTAGGTGAGGATTACGTCAATGTATTTCTACCAACTACGCCAAATCCAACCTCTGGATTTTTTATGATCGTCCCACGTGCGCACACCATTGAATTAGAGATGAGTGTCGAAGAGGCGCTCAAACATATTGTTTCAATGGGATCCGTTCCCCCCACCAGTTCAACTGGTTTGACCGCTATTGGGTCAAACCGCCATCTTTGATTTATAGGAAATTGTTATGTCGATGCGAAGCCATACCTGCGGTCAGGTAACCGAATCACTCATTGGTCAAGAAATTACTCTCTCTGGTTGGGTGAATCGTCGCCGTGACCACGGCGGGGTGATCTTTATTGACTTACGTGATCACCAAGGTTTTGTTCAGGTAGTCTGCGATCCAGATCGCCCAGAGATGTTTGCATTGGCTGAGCAGGTTCGTAATGAGTTTTGTATTCAGATCAAAGGTTTGGTACGCGCGCGTCCTGCTGGCACTGAGAACAATGATTTAGTGAGCGGAAAGATTGAAGTGCTTTGCCATAGCTTAGTCATTCTCAATGCATCTATTACTCCTCCATTCCAATTGGAAGATGAGAATTTATCCGAGACCACTCGCTTAACCCATCGCGTACTGGATTTGCGTCGCCCGCAAATGCAAAAGAATTTGCGTTTACGTTACAACGTTGCCATGGAATGCCGTCGCTACTTAGATGCTGCTGGTTTTATTGATATTGAAACGCCGATGTTGACGAAGAGCACTCCTGAAGGTGCGCGCGACTATTTAGTTCCTTCACGTGTTCATGATGGTCAGTTCTTTGCCTTGCCGCAGTCCCCTCAGTTGTTTAAACAGTTGTTGATGGTGGCTGGATTTGATCGTTACTACCAAATTACGAAGTGTTTCCGTGATGAAGATTTGCGTGCTGACCGTCAGCCTGAATTTACACAGATCGACTGTGAAACAGCCTTCCTAGATGAATTAGAAATCCGTGAATTATTTGAAAATATGATTCGTCATATTTTCAAAACCACCATGAATGTTGAGTTGCCTAATCCATTCCCAACGATGCCTTATTCAGAAGGTATGGCGCGCTTCGGTTCAGATAAGCCAGATCTGCGTGTGAATTTTGAATTCACCGAATTGACTGACTTGATGAAAGATGTGGATTTCAAGGTGTTCTCTGGCGCAGCAAACCAAGAGGGTGGGCGCGTAGTTGGTTTATGCGTACCTGGCGGTGCTGAAATTAGCCGTAGTGAAATTGATGACTACACTCAATTTGTAGCAATCTATGGCGCCAAAGGTTTAGCTTGGATCAAGGTGAATTCTGTTGCTGAAGGTCGCAATGGTTTGCAATCACCTATCGTGAAGAACTTGCATGATGCTGCGATTGAAGGCATCTTGAAGCGCACTGGTGCTAAAGATGGCGACATTATTTTCTTCGGTGCTGATAAAGAAAAAGTAGTCAATGACGCTATCGGTGGCTTGCGTTTGAAGATTGGTCATTCCGCTTGGGGTAAAGAGCATGGTCTATCTACTGAAGGTTGGAAGCCATTGTGGGTAGTTGATTTCCCAATGTTTGAATACGATGACGACAATGCCCGTTGGGTCGCATGTCACCATCCATTCACTAGCCCTAAAGATGAGCACATGCAGTACCTCGAATCAAATCCTGGTAAGTGCTTAGCTAAAGCCTATGACATGGTTTTGAACGGCAGCGAGATTGGTGGCGGATCAGTCCGTATTCACCAAGAGGTAGTTCAGAGCCAGGTATTCCGTGCCTTGAAGATCGGCGCTGAAGAAGCGCAGGCCAAGTTTGGATTCTTGTTAGATGCCTTGCAATATGGTGCGCCTCCGCATGGTGGTATTGCGTTTGGCCTGGATCGTATCGTCACTATGATGACCGGTGCTGAGTCTATTCGTGATGTGATCGCCTTCCCTAAAACGCAACGTGCACAGTGCTTATTGACACAGGCTCCTAGCCCAGTGGATGAGCGTCAGTTAAAAGAATTGCATATTCGTTTGCGCCAAGCTGCTCCAGCTGCTTAAGCAGGAAAGTCTTAGGGCATCTTGAAAATCCCCATTTCGGTTTTAGTAGTTATTCACAAATCGAATGGGGAGGTCTTGCTAATAGAGCGGGCCGATAAAGCCAATTTCTGGCAATCTGTTACTGGCAGTGTGGATTCCCTTGACGAGGATCTCGGTGTAGCTGCTGCGCGGGAAGTCCTTGAAGAGACGGGGATTGATGTTGATTCTCTTCCAGCAGGTTCCTTGCAAAATATGCGCCATCAGATCGAGTATGAGATCTATCCGCAGTGGCGTCACCGCTATGCCCCTGGCGTAACTAGAAATGCTGAGCATTGGTTTTCATTACTAGTACCCGATGACACGCAAGTTCAATTGGCCCCTAGAGAGCATGTAGCTTATCAGTGGCTACCTTTTGCTGATGCTGCTAGCAAATGTTTCTCTCGCAGTAATGGCGAAGCAATTTTGAAGTTATTCTCTGCGCACTAGAGTGGAAGTGACTAAGATAGAGCGATGAGACATTCATCAGGGCATCACCATTCGGCAGGAAATCCAAAGCCATCATCGGGAAACGACTGGAAAGTCATTCGTGATTTACTTCCCTATTTATTAGAGTACAGATTTAGGGTTGCGATAGCCCTGACATGCTTAGTGGCGGCTAAGGTCACCAATCTTGGCATTCCAATTTTGATGAAGCAATTGATTGATGAGCTCAACATCAAAGCTGACTCTCCCCAAGCGTTATTAGTAGTACCGGCCGGATTGATTCTGGCTTATGGCCTCTTAAGGGTGTCTGCTTCCTTATTTACCGAACTGCGCGAATCCCTCTTTGCACGCGTCACTCAAAACGCAGTACGCAAGGTGGCTCTACAAGTCTTTGAGCATTTACATTCCTTAGCACTCAGCTTTCATTTGGCTCGTCAGACCGGCGGAGTCAGTCGAGATATTGAGCGGGGAACTCGCGGTATTCAGTCGCTGATTTCCTATTCCTTGTATAGCATCCTGCCAACCCTGATTGAGTTTTGTTTGGTGCTTGGCTACCTGGCTTACGCATACGATATTTGGTTTGCTGTTATTACCTTGATTGCATTGGTGCTCTACATTGCCTTTACGGTCGTAGTGACAGAGTGGCGGACGCATTTCCGACGTACTATGAATGATATGGATTCAAAGGCCAATCAGAAAGCGATTGACTCCCTATTGAATTTTGAGACCGTAAAGTACTTTGGCAACGAAGCCTTTGAGGCTAGTCGTTACGATCAAAATCTCATCCGCTACCAAACAGCTGCAGTGAAGTCCCAGAAATCCTTAGCCGTTCTGAATCTTGGACAGCAAGCAATTATTGCCATTGGATTAGTTCTGATTTTGTGGCGCGCAACGCAGGGTGTGATTGATGGATCTATGACCTTGGGTGATTTGGTCTTGGTGAATACATTGATGATTCAGCTGTACATCCCATTGAATTTCTTAGGGGTAATCTATCGCGAGATCAAGCAGGCCTTGACTGATATGGATCGTATGTTCTCTCTTCTCAACACAGAGAAAGAGATTGCAGATGTACCTAATGCACAGCCTTTGCATATTGGCAATCAAGGCCGTGGTCCAGATGTTCGTTTTGACAATGTCTCTTTTCATTACGATGCTAAGCGTAAAATTCTCAAGGATGTGAGTTTTAACATTCCAGCAGGAACGATTACTGCAGTCGTAGGGCAGAGTGGTGCTGGTAAGAGTACCTTGGCTCGCTTACTGTTTCGTTTCTATGACGTTCAGTCTGGCAAGATCCTGATTGATGATCAAAATATTGTGGATGTTACTCAGTCGAGCTTACGCAAAGCGATTGGTATCGTTCCGCAAGATACCGTTTTATTTAATGACACGATTGGTTACAACATTGCTTATGGAAATCCCAATGCGTCAATTGAAGAGGTCCACGAGGCTGCTAGAGCTGCACAGATAGATCGTTTTATTAAGCATCTTCCTGATGGTTATGACACTCAAGTGGGTGAGCGTGGATTGAAGTTGTCGGGTGGTGAGAAACAGCGTGTCGCGATCGCCCGTACTTTGCTTAAAAAGCCGGCGATGCTTATTTTTGATGAGGCGACATCAGCCTTAGATTCCAAGACGGAGAGAGCATTTCAGGAGGAGTTGCTTGGTTTGGCTAAAAATCGTACGACATTGATCATTGCCCACAGGCTCTCTACGATTGTTCATGCCGATCAAATTTTGGTAATGGATCATGGTCAGATTATTGAGCGTGGAACGCATGCTGAGCTTTTAGCTGCCAATGGTCGATATGCTGAGATGTGGCAAATGCAAGAGCGCACTGCTCTTGATTAGAATATCTGCATGCGCCAGCAAGAAACTATTCTCAAAAATGCCTTTGCAGCAGCTTTAGCAGTTGCTGATCCCAAGAAAATCGTCCCTGAATATCTTGGGAAGATCTTCGCTCCGGGTTCAGAGCCAAAAGGAAGATGTTTGGTAGTGGGAGCGGGCAAGGCAAGTGCATCTATGGCAACAGCTCTAGAGTCTCATGCGAAGAATCATTGGCCCAATGTAATTCTTGAGGGCGTAGTGTTGACGAGATACGGGCACCACTCTCCAACTAGCCATATCCAAATTATTGAAGCGGGTCATCCTGTGCCTGATCAGGCCGGTATGGATGGCGCTAAAGAAATCTACCGCTTAGTAAGTGAGTTGAATCAAGGCGATATTCTGATTGCCTTGATCTCTGGCGGCGGCTCTAGCCTGCTAACCCTGCCTCAAGCGGGTATCAGTATTGAAGATATGCGTAAGACTACTGAAGCGCTATTGCGGTCTGGCGCGCCGATTGAAGAGATGAATGTTGTTCGTAAACACTTATCAGCGATTCAGGGTGGAAATTTAGCAAGACTAGCAATTACAAGAGGGGCTCGAGTCGAGGCTTTGCTGATTTCTGATGTCACGGGGGATGCCCCCGCAGATATTGCAAGTGGACCTTGTGCCCCAGATTATTCGACTTACCAAGATGCTCTGAATGTTTTGACTAAGCACCGCTTAGGTCCTGACTCTATTCCAGGATCTGTTTTATCTCACTTACAGCGCGGTGTCGCTGGTGAAATTCCAGAAACCTTAAAAGAGGCTGATCTACAAAATACTGCAGTAAGCAATCATGTGATCGCTACTGCATATAAGAGTCTTGAGGCAGCAGCAGATTATGTCCGCACACAAGGTTATGAGCCCGTCATTTTAGGTGACACCATTACTGGCGAGGCGCAGGATGTGGGCATCGAGCAAGCCGCCTTAGCACGTCAGCATTCGCTTGCTGAGAGTAGTAAGCCAGTCGCCCTCATCTCCGGCGGTGAGTGTACCGTCACTATTCCTAGTGGAATAAAAGGTCGCGGTGGTCGCTGTAGCGAATATTTACTTTCACTTTTTGCAGCTTCTACAGATATTGCCAATATTTCTGCTCTAGCTGCTGACACCGACGGTATCGATGGCAGCGAGAAGAATGCCGGTGCGTGGTTTACCCCTGAGATTCGCCAAGCTGCCAATAAGCAAGGCTTGATCCCTTCGCAGTATCTAGATCGGCACGATTGCTATGATTTTTTTGCGCAATTAGATGCTTTGGTGGAAACTGGCCCTACACTGACAAATGTGAATGATTTCCGCATCATCTTGCTTGAAAAATAATTATGACTAATACCTCAACCCAAATTCAACTCATTCAGCCAGATGATTGGCATTTGCATATTCGTGATGGCGAAGTCATGAAAGATGTATTAGCAGATACTGCGCGCCAATTTGCACGCGCTATCATCATGCCGAATTTGAAGCCACCAGTAACTACGGTTGATTTAGCAAATGCCTATCGCGGTCGAATTGAAACGAATCTTCAATCATTGGGTGTGACTAGCTTTACCCCCTTGATGACTTTATATCTCACGGATAACACTTCGGCGGATGAAGTGCGCAAAGCAAAAGCTGCTGGTATTGTTGGATTTAAGTTGTATCCCGCTGGAGCAACAACCAATAGTGATGCTGGTGTTAGCGATATCAAGCGTTGTTATGCTGCACTTGAAGCGATGCAGGCTGTCGGTATGCCTTTATTGGTACACGGTGAAGTGACTAGTGCTGAGATTGATATCTTTGATCGCGAGGCAGTATTTATTGATCAAGTGCTCGAGCCGTTACGCAAAGATTTTCCTGAGCTCAAGATTGTGTTTGAACACATCACTACCAAGCAGGCCGCGCACTATGTACGTGATGCGCAAACTGCTGGAAAAAATAGCTTAGCTGCCACTATCACGCCACAACATTTATTAATGAATCGCAATGCAATTTTTGCTGGCGGTATTCGTCCGCACAATTATTGCTTGCCAGTACTCAAGCGTGAAGAGCATCGTGTTGCCTTGCTCGAAGCTGCAACAAGTGGCAGCCCAAGATTTTTCTTGGGCACTGATAGTGCGCCACACGCTAAGGGTGCCAAAGAGGCTGCTTGTGGTTGTGCTGGTTGCTACAGTGCTTTCAATGCCTTGGGTTTATATGCTGAGGCATTTGAGAGTGTTGGTAAGTTAGATAAGCTTGAGGGTTTCGCCAGTTTCTTTGGGCCTGACTTTTATTCACTACCCCGCAATACCAAGAAAATTACTTTGGTGAAGCAGACGCAAAACATTCCAGCGGAACTTCCTTTGGGTGATGCCACGATTGTGCCGCTACGTGCTGGCGAGACTATTGCCTGGACTTTGGCTTAAGCCAATCTTTAATCCCGTATTGCATTTTTAAGATTAATTTCTGCGACTGCGTTAGACTGCAGGCGCAGAGTCAATTGGGCAATCGCCGCCTCTTTATTGAGGGGGAGGAAAGTCCGGACTCCATAGGGAAGGGTGATGGCTAACGGCCATCCACGGTGACGTGAGGAATAGGGCCACAGAGACGAGCGTATTTAGTTACGGTGAAACGCGGTAACCTCCACCTGGAGCAATCCCAAGTAAGCAGGCGATGAGGCGTCCCGCTGAGTCTGCGGGTAGGGAGCTTGAGCCGTCAGGTAACTGCCGGCCTAGAGGAATGATTGCCCCTAGATGCAAATCTAGGCGACAGAATCCGGCTTATCGATTGACTCTGCACTTTCCAAATACTTATTCGTCGTTCTGGATTTCAATGGAATAGGTGATTTCTGCTGTTTTGGCGAGCATGGTTGTCGCCGAGCAGTACTTTTCGTGAGATAGCTTCACTGCACGTTCAACCTTGGCTAAATCGAGATTTTTGCCTTTAACCGTGAAATGCAGGTTAATTTTTGTAAATACCTTGGGGTCAGTCTCTGCTCGCTCGGCCGTTAACTGGACATCGTAGGCGCTAATCTCTTGACGGGCGCGTTGTAGGATGAGAACCACATCAAAGGCAGAGCAGCCGCCAGTTCCCGCCAAAATCAGCTCCATAGGCCTTGGGGCGCTATTTTTGCCTCCGGCTTCAGGTGGGCCATCCATGGTGACTTGGTGACCGCTACCGGTTTCCGCTGAAAAGGCCATTCCGCCATTACCCAACCAAGTTACTCGACATTCCATGCTAGTGACCCCTAAATTCGAAAATTAATCAATATTATCAATAGTTTACCAATAATGGCGAACTTCAGTTGCTGGCCCAATTTTGCAAAAAAGCATCAAAAACTTGATTTTGGTCAATTTTCTTGCGTCGCACCATATTTCTTGTGTAGAATAACCATATTGGTAGTCAGTCTTATACAAGACTGCGACTTACCTCCCAGTGTCTCCTCCACTTAAACATAGGTGGATTCCAACCCAGGACTCGTTCCTGGGTTTTTTTTAGGTTACAATTCAAGGCTTTACTGAATTACCGAACCAGTCAGCGGTAATTGTTGTACCAAGTGAATTACAGAATCTGCGAGCTTGCAAACATAAGCAGGGCCAAGGTGGACGTAATTTGATTGGAGTAATTTTTTTTGACTATAACAATTTGAGAAATCATGAAAACTTTTTCTGCAAAATCCCATGAGGTAGTGCATGAATGGTTCGTGATTGACGCTACGGACAAAGTCCTCGGTCGTGTCGCCAGTGAAGTGGCACTCCGTCTACGCGGCAAGCACAAGCCTGAATACACCCCACACGTTGATACCGGCGACTTCATTGTTGTCATCAACTCTTCTAAGCTGCGTGTTACAGGCACAAAAGGCTTGAACAAAATTTATTACCGTCACAGCGGATACCCAGGTGGTATTAGCTCGACTAACTTCGACAAGATGCAAGATCGTTTCCCAGGTCGCGCTTTGGAGAAGGCTGTGAAGGGTATGTTGCCAAAAGGCCCACTAGGCTATGCCATGATCAAGAAATTGAAAGTCTACGGCGACGCCAATCATCCGCATGCGGCTCAACAGCCAAAAGCGTTAGAGATTTAAGGAAACCAAATGGCTATTAATTACGGAAATTGGAATTACGGTACAGGACGTCGCAAGAGCTCTGTAGCACGTGTATTCATTAAATCTGGCAAAGGTGAGATTATCGTTAACGGTAAACCTATCGATGCTTACTTTGCTCGCGAAACATCACGCATGATCGCTCGTCAGCCTTTGGCTCTCACAGCCCACCTAACAACCTTTGATATCAAAGTAAACGTTAGCGGTGGCGGTGAAACTGGCCAAGCTGGTGCAGTTCGTCACGGTGTAACTCGTGCATTGATGGACTACGACATCACTTTGAAGCCAGCCCTGTCTAAAGCAGGTTTGGTAACTCGCGATGCTCGTGAAGTTGAGCGTAAAAAAGTTGGTCTGCATGGCGCGCGTCGTCGTAAGCAGTTCAGCAAGCGCTAATTCTTTCAGTCGCTTCAGTTTTATCGAAAGGGTCGCGCAAGCGGCCCTTTTTGTTTCTACAATCTAGGTATTAAAGAAATAAAATTCATCAGTCGGCATTTTGGAGAATGGCATGATTAAAGTTGGCATTGTAGGCGGCACTGGATATACCGGAGTGGAATTACTGCGTTTATTGGCGCAACACCCCGAAGTAAAAATTCAGGCAATTACTTCTCGTACAGAAGCTGGCATGCCAGTAGCTGAGATGTTTCCATCCTTACGTGGCCGCATTGATCTGAAATTCACGACACCAAATGAAGCCAAGTTAAATGAATGTGACGTGGTGTTCTTTGCAACACCGCATGGCGTGGCAATGGCGCAAGCTAAAGAGTTGCTTGCTAATAATGTGAAGATCTTGGATCTCGCTGCTGACTTCCGTTTGAAAGACGTTAAAGAATTTGCTAAGTGGTATGGCATGGAGCATGGCTGCCCAGAAATTTTGGCTGAAGCAGTTTATGGTTTGGCTGAAATCAATCGTGAAGAAATTAAAAAAGCGCGCGTAGTAGGTTTGGCTGGTTGCTACCCAACTTCTGTGCAGCTTGGACTTGCTCCATTGCTCTCACCAAAGTCTACTGGTGGCAAGCAACTGATTGATGGCACGCATATTATTTCTGACTCAAAGTCCGGTACATCTGGTGCTGGACGTAAAGCGGAGATTGGTACCTTATTGTCAGAGTCTAGTGATAACTTCAAGGCTTACGGTGTTAAAGGCCATCGCCATCTTCCAGAAATCGTCCAAGGCTTAAAGGCTATCGCTGGTCATGATCAGATTGGCCTGACATTTGTGCCGCATTTGACGCCAATGATTAGGGGCATTCATTCAACCCTTTATGTTCGCTTGACTGAGGCTGGAATGAAGGTGGATTTCCAAAAGCTATATGAGGATTTCTATAAGGGTGAGCCTTTTGTAGATGTGATGCCAGCTGGTAGTCACCCAGAAACACGCTCCGTGCGGGGTAGTAATGGCTTGCGGATTGCCATTCATCGTCCCGGTGACGGCGATACTTTAGTCATTTTGGTGGTTGAGGACAACTTGGTGAAAGGTGCCTCAGGCCAGGGCGTTCAGTGCATGAACCTGATGTTTGGCTTGCCTGAGACCACTGGATTAACGCAGATTGCTGTTTCACCATAATGGGGCTAGCAGGAAAGACCCTTCAGCACACTTGGAATTAAAAGCCTAAAATAAGTTATTGCCTTTTGAATTAGGAGTAAATCATGACCCAATTAGCTACGCAAGAAACTGTGCAACCTGCACAAGATTTAGCTGAACCGCCAACCCCATTGGTGTTTACGGATAGCGCTGCTGCAAAAGTGGCTGACTTGATTGCCGAAGAAGGCAATCCTGAATTAAAACTGCGCGTGTTTGTTCAAGGCGGTGGTTGCTCAGGATTTCAGTATGGTTTCACATTTGATGATGCTGTGAATGAAGATGACACACTCTTTGAAAAGAATGGTGTGACTTTATTGGTAGATTCAATGAGCTTCCAATATTTAGTTGGCGCTGAGATTGATTACAAAGAAGATATCAATGGTTCACAGTTCGTAATCAAAAATCCAAATGCGCAAACTACTTGTGGTTGCGGATCTTCTTTCTCTGCTTAAAGAGAGAAAGTAATTTAATTACGCAGGATAGCAAGCGCCTAGAATTCTAGGACCCTTCGCTCCCGTAACGGCTGGCAAATTTGCTGGCCGTTTTTCTTTATGGGCCCAAGCAAGCCATGCGAACGCGAGGCCTTCTACGAGTTGTGGATCAATGCCAAGCGTATCGCTGGTCACAATCTCTAGTGAGTTTTTGAATAAGACTTCAGCTCTGGTTTTAAATAAATCTAGCAGGGCAACATTGCGCGCACCACCACCGCAGACAACCAGTGTCTGGGTTTGCGGGGCATAGCTTTCTAAAGCTTGCAAAGCTGAGTCCACAGTTAAGTGCAATAGTGTTGCTTGTACATCTTCGGCATCGATGTTGTCGGAGCCAATTTGCTTATGCAGCCACTCTAGATGAAAGTCATCACGCCCTGTACTCTTTGGTGGCGCTTTTGCAAAAAATGCATCTGTCATCATTCTTGATAACAGCGCTTGATTGATTTTGCCTTGTGATGCCCAAGTACCGTTCTCATCAAAGGCATGACCTTGTTGATCTGCAATCCAAGCGTCCATCAACATATTGCCGGGGCCGCAATCAAAGCCCTTCACTTCACCCTCTTTGGGTAATAGCGTCAGGTTAGCAATGCCGCCAAGATTAAGCACGGCGATATTTTTATCTGTAGCAAATTGTTGCGCATGAAAGGCTGGCACTAGAGGTGCACCATGACCTCCTGCTGCTAAATCACGACTTCTAAAGTCTGCGATGACATCAATTCCGGTCAACTCTGCCAGAAGTGCTGGATTGAGGGTTTGATGAGTATAGGCAAGGTGATGCGCAAGATCGGCTTGGTGACGAATAGTCTGGCCGTGAGCGCCAATCGCGCTGATATCTGCAGGAGACAGCTTGGCCTGAGTAAGTAATTGCTTGACTGCATCTGCATAGGCTCCTGCCAAGGCATTAGCGGCCTGGTTTTCCCGGTGAATCTCGTTTGGTCCAGGGGTCTGGAGATCTAGTAGGGCTTTACGTAATTCGGGGCTAAAGGCAACGCTTACGGAGTCTAGAAGGCATGCTTCCCCGGAGGATTCTATCTTTGCCAGCACGGCATCTATCCCATCTAGGCTAGTGCCAGACATTAGGCCAATATAGAGGGATTGAGGCTTATTCATGCGGTATCAGGACTTTGTTCTCAGGAATGCGACAATTATGCTTTAGCAATTTAAATACTAATTTAACCGACTACGTAAGTCACTAAGTTAACCCAATCAGCATGACGGCTAAACCAGAACAAAAATACCCACTGACCCCTGAAGTTTTTGCAGCCCTTGAAGTGACTAAAAGGGGTTGTGATGAGTTATTGGTTGAGGCGGATTGGATTCAGAAGCTGGCTAAGAGCCAGGCGACAGGTACACCTTTGCGTATTAAGTTGGGTTTAGATCCAACGGCGCCTGATATTCATTTGGGCCATACCGTTGTTTTGAACAAGTTACGTCAGCTGCAAGATTTGGGCCATACGGTCATTTTCTTGATTGGTGATTTCACCAGCATGATTGGTGATCCTTCAGGACGCAATGCAACCCGTCCACCACTGACCGCCGAAGAAATTGCTGTCAATGCTCAGACTTACTATCGACAAGCCAGCATGGTGCTTGATCCTGCTAAAACGGAAGTCCGTTACAACAGCGAGTGGTGCGATCCTCTAGGTGCGCGCGGCATGATTCAGTTGGCAGCTCGATATACCGTTGCGCAAATGCTAGAGCGCGATGACTTTACCAAGCGCTACCGTAACGGCGTGCCCATCTCTGTACATGAGTTCTTGTATCCATTGATGCAAGGCTATGACTCTGTTGCTTTGAAGAGTGACTTAGAGCTTGGCGGTACTGATCAGAAATTTAATCTCTTAGTTGGGCGCGAGCTCCAACGTGAGTATGGCCAAGAGCCGCAATGTATTTTGACAATGCCTCTCCTCGTTGGTTTGGATGGCGTAGACAAGATGAGTAAGTCCAAAGGGAATTACATTGGCATCAGCGAGCCTGCTGGTGAGATGTTTGGCAAGCTCTTGAGTATCTCCGATGAGTTGATGTGGGATTACTTCACCTTGCTGTCATTCCGCCCGATGGCTGAAATTGATTTAATGAAACAAGAAGTGGCTGCTGGCAGAAATCCAAAAGATTGCAAAGTACTGCTCGCACAAGAAATCGTGGCACGCTTTCATTCGCAGGCTGCTGCAGAAAAAGCATTGGAAGACTTTAATCATCGCGCTAAAGGTGGCGTACCTGACGACATTCCAGAAGTAAATCTTTCTGGCGCCCCAATGCAGATCGCCAATCTTCTGAAAGCTGCCGGATTAGCGCCATCAACATCAGAAGCCAATCGCAACATTGAACAAAACGGTGTGAAGATTGATGGCGCAACAGTTACCGATAAGCAATTGAAAGTTGAGGCCGGTACGTATGTAGTGCAGGTAGGTAAGCGTAAGTTTGCTAAGGTAACTTTAACTTAACTTTTTTAACGCAGCAAAAAGCATTTAAAACTAATTTTTTTGGTTTTAATTAATATAAATTTTAACGATGTATTTTTGCCATAATTCGCGAGAATTTTAGCTAAAAAGTTAATTACTTCAACTTATTGGCTATATGAAAACTACTTTTTTCCGCTCGATATTGAGCATCTCCGCATTTACCATTTCTGGATTGAGTCCCGCCGCTGATATCGACCTGACTGTTATGCCAGGCTTCACATCATTTCAGTATGGCGGAAGTTCAATTTCTACTGTCACTGGAATTCGCGACACTAACATCACGGGTGACTTTCTTATTTCGAATGCCAATACCGGTGGCTTGTTGTACAGCGGCTCCATATCCAATTCAACTTCGATTCCTTATCCGGCTGCAACCTCAAATCTTTCGAATTTTCCGGGTGCAATCAGTAATACTCCATATGGCCCAAGCTTTGGTTCTAGCTCTGGAATTTTGAGGGTTACAGGTAGCTATAAAACTGCCGCATCTTCAGATGGAGCGGCTGGAGATCTTGGTTATTTAGTGGATTCAGCAACGGGGGTTATTACAACCCTATTGCCAACCAATCTAGCTGGCGGAGAGCCTATTCTAAATACCCTTGGACATAGTACTTTTGGTAATCAGGCTATCGGTAACTTTGACACCCGTTTATCGACCGGTAATTCTTATGTCTACAACATTTCAGCTGGCACTTATTTATCCGTTCCGTTGGTGGGTACTTCGTTTGCAAACACGATTACCGGCGTAACTAGTAATACTGCTTATGGCGTCTATAACAATCTTATCTCTGGTGGATATGCTGGTACTTACAACAGTGTCGTAGGTAATTATTCTTATATCCATAATCAATCTAGCGGAAAAACATATACATTTTCCTCTCCCGATGTATCACTTATCACTCACTTTGAGGGCATTACTAGTGCTGGTAAGCCGGGGGTTTATAACTTAGTTGCGGATGCAGTAGATCTTGCTGGTAATAAGGTAAAAGCATATGTTGCAACGGTTGATCTGAATACGATTGATGTAGCTACTGGACAACCCAAAATCACTTGGACAGAAATCAAAGTTGGAAGTTACCTGACTTCTGCAAATTCCATGTATCAAGGTAATGTGATTGGCGTATATGTTCAGGACGGAATTACAAAGGCTTACCAAGCAAATATTGGGGATCAAATTATCAGTGTCTCCGGATCAGCTACGAAGGTCTACGACCCGATCAAGAATTCCGCACCTACCACCTCCATGGTAGCTGGATTAGGCTCTGATGTTATTAACACCAGCACTATTAATGTTTCAGGTGGGAATGGTATCGAGACGGGTAGTAGTTGTGGATATGCTGCTTGTACTACGGCTACTCAATATGGTGGTGTAGTGTCTAACTACGGAACTGTTGCAGTTACTGGCGGTTCTGCGAGTAGCGCAGTGCTAATGCAGGGTACTTTTGGCACTCTCGTGAACTACGGAACCCTACGAGCAGCTGCGGGTGATTATGCAATTAAAACCACCACTGCAAGCGGTGCAACTGCTGCCATAGGCAGTCTTATTGTGAATGGTGCTAGCGGTGTAATTGATGGACAGGTATCCGTTGCAGCCGGCTCATATTCTCGCTTTGAAAATAGTGGTTGGATGGGCATTGGTAGTGCCAATACTTCTTCGTCTGGAGTTACCCATACTGCTAGCGGAATATTTGTTCAAACATCTACTGGTACCCTGAGTCTACGAATTTCCTCTACCAATGTGGATAAATTGGTTGTAGATGGAACTGCTAAATTAGGCGGTACTCTCAGCTTAAGCGCTGCTGCAGGATCATATACAGCTGCTCGCTATTCAATCGTTAATGCTACAAGTGGTCTAACAGGATCTTTTGCTAGCCTGAGTACCAATCTTTCTTCAGCAAACAATCTTTCCTACGACGCCAATAATGCCTACCTCAATGTATATGCATTCACTACGGCCGAGACACAACAATCTTTAGTAAACAGTGCTTCTGCACTCCAGAGTACTTATACCCTTCAGAACTCTGTATTGGCTAATAGTTTTTCTTACGACTGTACTGAGTTTGGCCCTAACGGGATTTGTATTTCTGCTGGCGGTCGCAATACAGCGGTATCAGCGGCAAATGGTTTGAACAACACCAGTGCATTATTAATTGCAGCTTATAAAGTGCATCCTCAAGTTCGTATTGGTGCTTATGCTGATCAGAATTTATCCGTGAATAACGCTGGTAGTACGGTTAATCTTGCTAATAACACCCCATTAATTGGTTTGTTTGGAGCGTGGAATGAGCGTGCCGATGGAACAGGCACCGAAGTGAAAGTATCTGCAGCATACGGTCAAAAGAATGCGACGGTAAACCGTCAAGCTGTTGGAACATCAGAGGCAGGTGCAGGATCATCCCAGTTAAATAGTCAAGGCGCACAACTTACTGCCAAGTATGGTTTTGCAATTGCGCCACAAGTAATTGTTGCCCCCTACATAGGGATGCGCTATACCCAGAATAATATGGGCGGCTATACCGAAGGCACCTCAACAACAGTAACGGCACCGTTGACTTACAGCGCGTTAAATACCAATGCGACTACTGCTCTGGCTGGAGTAGGCGCTTCATATAGATTTATCCCTAAGGCAACTGTCTTTGCTAGTGCTGGTGTTGAAAGCGATACTAATACTGCAAACGGTACTTATTCTGCGACAGGCATTAATGGCTTGACTCCAGTGAACTTTAATGCCAATCCTGTGAAGACCCGCTCAACAGCAATGCTTGGTGCTTATTACGATGTTGTTAAGAATCAGCGCTTGGGTGTTACAGGCATCTACCGTCAAGAGCCTTATCAAGGCGTCTCTACTACAACTGTAATGGCTACTTACACAATTGGATTGTAGAAAGCATTTGGATTGATGGAAAAAGACCCGCTATTGCGGGTCTTTTCATTGGAGCTTTAAGATTTAGTCTAGGTTGTTTGAGTTGCTCGGTGGCGTGAGGCCAAAGTGCTCATAAGCCTGACGAGTTGCCACTCTGCCACGTGAGGTTCTTTGTAGATAGCCCTGTTGAATCAGGTAGGGCTCCAAGACATCCTCAATGGTGTCACGCTCTTCGCCAATAGCAGCTGCTAAGTTATCAATACCAACAGGGCCACCGTCAAACTTATGCAAGATGGCTTCTAGTAATTTACGATCCATCACATCAAATCCGCTTGGATCAACATCGAGCATCTTTAATGCGGCATCAGCCATGTCTTTAGTAATGGTGCCCGTACCTTTGACTTCGGCATAGTCACGTACGCGACGTAATAGGCGATTAGCGATACGTGGGGTGCCCCTAGCACGCTTCGCAATCTCAATGGATCCCTCTGGGTCAATATCAGCTTTGAGTAGGCTGGCAGAGCGTGTAATAATTTTGGTGAGCTCTTCAGTGGTGTAGAACTCGAGTCTTGCCACAATTCCAAAGCGATCGCGCAGTGGATTAGTGAGCATGCCAGCACGTGTTGTTGCACCAATGAGCGTGAAGGGCTTGAGATCTATTTTGACGCTGCGTGCCGCAGGACCTTCACCAATCATGATGTCGAGGCTGTAGTCCTCAAGTGCGGGATACAGAATTTCTTCGACCACAGGAGAGAGGCGATGAATCTCATCAATAAAGAGCACATCGTTTGCTTCTAAATTGGTCAGTAAAGCTGCGAGGTCACCAGGTCTCTCTAGAACGGGGCCGCTAGTTTGGCGCAAGTTCACACCAAGCTCTCTGGCAATGATATGGGCTAGGGTAGTTTTACCAAGTCCCGGAGGACCAAACAAGAGAACGTGGTCTAGAGCTTCTTGACGAGCTCGAGTTGCAGTAATAAAGATTTCTAGTTGGGCACGTGCTTTAGTTTGGCCAACATACTCATCAAGCTGTTTTGGGCGCAAGGCTCTTTCGAAGACGGCTTCCGAGTTGCCGGCTGCACCGCTAACGATGCGGTCATTACCTTCCGGCAAGTCTTCGGGAATTGAGCTGAGGTCTTCTGTGTGGATTGCCATGCTGCAAGTGTAGTGGTGTTTGGGTGACTAGTTAAGAGGACTTCGAGAGGTATTTGAGGCCCATGCGGATACCATCGGACACAGTGGTATCAGGCGGTATTTGTTTGAGGGCAAGATGCGCTTCTTTTTCTGAATAACCCAGTGCAAGAAGGGCTTGCAAAACTTCACTACTCGCTTCAATCGCCTGGGGTTTACCACCAACAATTCCTAAATCTGGAGCTAACTTACCTTTGAGTTCTAGGCAAAGGCGTTCAGCAGTCTTTTTACCAATGCCGGGGACTTGAGTCAGACGTCCTGCTTCTTGCATGGCAATGGCTTGAGCTAATTCATTGACGCTCATGCCAGAAAGTACGGCAAGGGCAGTGCGTGAACCAACACCACTAATCTTGATGAGCTGTCTAAATGCCTCACGCTCAATTTCAGTGGCAAAACCAAAAAGTTGCTGGGCATCTTCACGAACTTGGAAGTGCGTGAGAAGTGTAATTTTTTGATTGGTCTCTGGGAGTTGATACAGGGTGCTCATTGGCACATCGATCTCATAGCCAACGCCTTGGCAATCTACCAAGAGGCGAGGAGGGTGAACCGAAACGAGAATGCCTTGTATGCGACCAATCATGTAAAGATCTTAACCTGTTTATATTGTTATTTCTTGCTAGTCTTTTTGGGTGTAAGAGCAGCAGTAATTGCTTTCGGAATCTGGGCGTGATGCGCAGCGCAAATCGCTACTCCCAAAGCATCGGCCGCATCCGTTCCAGGGGCTCGGCTAAGGCGCAGCAAGCGCTTCACCATTTCTTGAACTTGAGGCTTAGTAGCTCTACCGGTTCCCACGATGGACTGCTTCACCCTGAGTGCGCTGAACTCTGCAACAGAGAGTTTGTCAGACACTAGAGCTGCAATCACCGCACCTCGCGCCTGACCTAGCATCAGGGTAGAGCGAGGGTTCACGTTCAGGAATACTTCTTCAATAGCTGCTTGCTCTGGTTGGTAGGTCTCCAGCACTTCCTTAATGCCCGCGTACAAGATTCCCAATCTCACAGGAAGACCTTGGTCTGGATCACCACTTTCAATCGTCCCAGAGGCCACGTAGCTCAGTTTTTGGCCATCAACATCAATGACACCAAAACCAGTAGTTCGTAGACCCGGGTCGATTCCTATCCAGCGCATAAGTGCTTAGTGGCGGAAGTGGCGTGTGCCAGTAAAGATCATGGCAATGCCGTGCTCATCAGCTGCTGCAATGATTTCATCATCACGCATGCTGCCACCAGGCTGGATGGCGCAGCTTGCACCACCGTTCACAACGACATCCAAGCCATCGCGGAAGGGGAAGAAGGCGTCACTTGCCACTGCAGAACCTTTGAGGCTTAAGCCTGCGTTCTCGGCCTTAATGCTTGCCATGCGAGCAGAGTCTACTCGGCTCATTTGGCCAGCGCCAATACCGAGGGTCATGCCGTTAGCGCAATACACAATCGCATTGGATTTCACAAACTTGGCAACGCGCCATGCAAACATCATGTCGTGCATTTCGCTTGGAGTTGGGAGACGCTTGCTAACAACGCGCATTTCGTTTTCAAGGACGTTCTTCGCATCTGGAGACTGAACGAGTAAGCCACCACCAACACGTTTGAAGTCAAAAGTATTAAATGCAGTGCCCAAAGGAATTTCTAAAAGACGTACATTTTGCTTGGCGGCAAAAATCGCTTTGGCTTCGGCGCTAAAGCTAGGCGCAATCAATACTTCTACAAACTGCTTAGAAATCGCTTCGGCTGCGGCGCCATCACATGGCACGTTGAAGGCAATAATTCCGCCAAAGGCTGAGCTTGGATCTGTTTTGAATGCCTTTTGGTAGGCCTCGAGGGCGTTGGCGGCAACAGCTACGCCACAAGGATTGGCGTGCTTGATGATGACACATGCTGCAGCACCGCCAGCATTACCAGTGAAGCTCTTGACGCATTCCCAGGCAGAGTCAGCATCCGCAATGTTGTTGTAGGAGAGCTCTTTGCCTTGTAATTGTTTGTAGTTGGCAAGCGCGCCATCAACTGGGTAGATATCTTTATAGAAAGCTGCTGATTGGTGTGGGTTCTCGCCATAACGCATCTCTTGTACTTTTTCAAAGGCAAGGTGCAGCGTTTCTGGGTAAGCAGAACGCTTCTTGTGATCGAGGTCATCACCTAATGCAGATAGATAATTCGCAATCGCACCGTCGTATTGGGCGGTATGGGCAAATACTTTTTTAGCCAGACCCAAATTGGTCTTATAAGAAACTACGTTCTTATTGGCTTTCATTTCTTCGAGTACGGGTGCGTAATCTTCAGGTGAAATGAGTACGGTCACATCTTGATGGTTCTTAGCAGCAGCACGCAACATTGCTGGGCCGCCAATATCAATGTTCTCAACCGCATCTTCAAATGAGCAATCCGCCTTAGCAACGGTCTCATTAAACGGATAGAGGTTAATAACCAGCATGTCGATCGTGTCGATACCATGTTCTTTCAAGGCAGCCATATGCTCAGGAAAATCCCTACGAGCTAACAAACCACCATGCACCATTGGGTGTAATGTCTTTACACGACCATCTAGCATCTCTGGAAACTTAGTCAGTGAAGACACTTCCACTACGGGTAGATTATTTTCAGCTAACAATTTTGCGGTGCCGCCAGTAGAGATCAGCTTGACGCCTTGCTCATGAAGGGATTTGGCGAACGGCACAATGCCATTTTTATCAGAAACAGAGAGTAGGGCTGTGCGGATCATATTTTTCAGAAGGATTAATTAATAAAGAATGGGGTATTGAGGCCTGATTTATTTCAGAAGCTGGTGTTCAACCAACTTCTTGTGCAGCGTGTTGCGGTTGATGCCAAGGTATTGGGCAGCCAAAGATTGATTCTGTTTCGCGTGCCGCATGACTAATTCGAGCATCGGCTTTTCAACTACTGCGAGAACCATTTGGTATAGGTCAGATGGGGGTGTTCCTTTGAGATCATCCAAATAACGTTGGAGTTGGGTCTCAATACATTCAGTGATGGGGTGCTTGGTAGTCATGGATCGATTAAGTAAAAAACTAAATTTAGGCTGCTTCTAAAAATAACAAACGATCAGAGTGGGATTTCATTTCATTGAAAAAATCATTCACCATCTGTAATTGGGTTTTGCAATCATCGGCGGTATTCATTCTTTGGCGAAAGGCATGTGAATCACGCAAGCCCTTGCAATACCAACCGATATGCTTACGCGCTGTGCGCAAGCCGACATATTCGCCATAGAACTCATAGTGATCAATCAGATGGGCATTCATGATCTCTTGAATCTCATTAATCTGCGGCGTTGGTAATTTGCCGCCCGTTTCCAGAAAGTGATTGATCTCACGAAAGATCCAAGGACGTCCTTGAGCGGCGCGACCAATCATGATCGCATCGGCACCAGTCTCTTTTAAAACAAATTCTGCTTTTTCTGGAGTGGTGATATCACCGTTAGCAACCACTGGAATGGCAACGCTATTCTTTACTGCGGTAATGGTTTCATATTCCGCTTCGCCGTGATAAAGGTCGGCTCTGGTGCGGCCATGAACTGTCAACATAGAGATGCCAGATTTCTCAGCTAGGCGGGCAATGTCAATCGCATTTTTATGTTCGCGATCCCAGCCCGTGCGAATCTTTAAGGTCACGGGAACTGCATCGGGCCCTACACCTACAGCTTGCACTACGGCTTCTAAAATTTGCTGCACCAAGGGTGCGTCTCTTAACAGGGCAGAACCAGCTGCGACATTACAAACCTTTTTGGCTGGGCAACCCATATTGATATCAATGATCTGGGCACCATGATCGACATTAAGTTTGGCTGCAGCAGCCATCATCTGCGGATCAGCCCCTGCGATTTGCACTGCGATTGGCTTAAATTCACCTTGGTGATTGGCGCGACGCTGGGTTTTTTCACTCTTCCACAGCAATGCGTTCGAGGCAATCATTTCAGAGACGGCATAACCAGCACCCAGCTTTTTGCAAAGCTGGCGAAATGGACGATCCGTTACCCCAGCCATCGGGGCAACAAATAATCTATTTGCGAGGAGGTGTGGGCCAATCTTCATCTGTTTCGGGCTGGGTTCTGGAGGGCTTTAAGCGCTTGGGAAAGGGTGTCACTTTAGCACAAGTCAGCCCAAATCTGCCTAAAAAATAGGCAGATTCCGTGATTTAGATCAAACGACTAATGCGTGGATTTGGGAGGCTATTTAAGCCCCTTAGCGCCTGCCAAACATCATCTGGCGAGCTATGGCTGTTTTGACTGACGGGAGCCATTGGAGGGCCGATAAAGCCAATCCACGACCGACCACAATGGGAAATAGGTTTGAAGTGAAGATTCTGGCCATGAAGTCGGTTAAGCCAATAGTGGCAGACCGATCAGCCTTGCGACTTTGGGCGTAGTCCTGCAAGGTATTTTCAATAGCTAGAGGCGTTTTTTGATCTTCAGGCTTCGAGAATAAGGCGCTCAGCTTTTCGGCCAAGAGATAGGCATCCCTCAATCCAAGGTTTAGGCCCTGTCCTGCAACGGGATGCAAAGTCTGTGCAGCATTGCCAATCCAAACTGCATTTCCCTGAGTAATTTCTTTGCGGTAATTGAGTCCCAACTCATAGAGGCGGCGGTCTTGGATTTTGAGGAATTGTCCAATTCGTGAACCGAACTCGGCTTGCAGGCTTTTCAGAAATTCAACATCACTTAAAGCGAGTCGTGCTTGTGAAGAACTTGGGTTTCCACACCAAACCAGATTCAGGATGTTGGGGCCATAGTGACTTGGCAACACTGCCAAAGGTCCTTCAGATGTAAATCGCTCCCACGCCTGATAGGGCGCAGCATTCTCAACCTCAACCAAACCAACCAAAGCAGATTGCTCATAGTCTCGGCCAGACTCTACCCAGTCCTGAGTTTTAAATAAACCACCTTCAGCATGCACTACACATTTGGCTTGAATGTTTGATGTATCTGCTTGCGCATCAAGATGCTTCCAAACAAAATTCGGACTTTTTGTTTCAATAGCTCTTAAAGCTTTGCGCAAAGTCAGGTGAATATCACGATAACGAATGATGTGACCAAGTGCATCTTGTTTCAATTCTTCGCGAGTCATGAGGGCGCGACCAAAACGACCTGCTTGCGACACATGGACTCGATGAATATTCGCACACTCAGTAGGCCATGCATTAATAGTGTCGAGCAAGAGTTTGCTACCGTGCGATAAAGCAATTCCTCTGCTATCAGCAGCGGCTAAATCAGCATCCTCTACAGGATTGCGATCGAGTAATGCAATCTTAGCTTCTGGAAACTTTTGCAAGCACCATGCCGCGCAGGCTAAACCAACTGGCCCGCCACCCTGAATCGCAATATCAAAATGTGTTGCTGACATGCTTGGCAATTTAATTATTCTTCATCAGCGCTTCGATTTCATCGGCTTTGACTGGCACGCCTCGAGAAATCAATTCACAACCAGAGTCGTTGACAACGGCATCATCTTCAATACGAATACCGATATTCCAAAAGCGTTCATCTACATCATCTGCTGGACGAACATATAAGCCTGGTTCAATAGTGAGAACCATGCCGGGCTTCAGAAGGCGCCAAGGCTTCTCTGAAGAGTCTGTTGATGTGCTTAGCGGTTCACGATAGGAGCCAACATCATGTACATCCATACCTAACCAGTGTGAGGTGCGGTGCATATAGAAACGACGATAAGCGCCAGTCTCAATTGCGTTATCTAGTGAGCCCAGTTCTGCAAGCTTGAGAAGCTTTTCATCAAGCAATCCTTGTGTCAGCACCTTAAGCGCAGCTTCATGTGGCTGCATAAATGTATTACCAGGCTTAGTTGCTGCAATGGCCGCCTCTTGCGAAGCTAGCGTGATTTCGTAGAGCGCCCGTTGAGGTCCTGTGAACTTGCCATTGACTGGGAATGTACGAGTAATGTCGGAAGCATAGCCATCTAGTTCACATCCTGCGTCTATTAAGCAGAGTTCACCACTGCGCAGTTCAGTATCGCCAGCGCGGTAATGCAGAATGCAGGAGTTGGCACCACCAGCAACAATGCTGTTGTACGCAACGCTTTGTGCACCGCTATAGCGGAACTCATGAAGAAGTTCGGCTTCGAGATGATATTCACGCATACCGGGTTTGCAGGCTTGCATTGCACGAATATGGGCGCGCGCAGAAATTTGGGCAGCGCGACGCATGATGTCAATTTCATGCGCATCTTTAAAGAGCCGCATTTCATGAATCAAGCTCTCTACATCATGAAACTCTGAGGGTGGGTTAACGCCGGCACGGGCCTGAGCTCGCACTTGTTTCATCCAATGACGTAAGCGACGATCTGTCTCTGCACTTTCAGAGAGGCGAATATAGACAGCTTCTTGATCCGCTAATAATTCACCCAGCTTGTTATCTAACTCATGATTGCTGTGCGCATACTCCACACCCAAGATTGAAGGTGCTGCGTCTGGCCCTAAGCGAATACCATCCCAAATCTCGCGCTCCGCGTCTTTAGGCCTACAAAAAAGATGGGACTCTAGTTGAGCTTGCGATGTTGATCCAGCAATCTTGAGTACCAGTGTTGCACCCGGCTCTTCAAAACCGGTGAGGTAGAAAAAATCACTATCGTGACGATAAGGAAATTCGCTATCTCGATTGCGGGAAGTCTCAGGTGCCGTAGTAATGATGGCGATGCCCCCACCAGTTTTGGCGCAGATCAGTTTTGCTAGTTCAATCCGACGTTGTTGGTAAATATTGGACTTATTCATGCGCTGCATTGAGCTCTTGTAATCGTTGGGGCGTACCTACATCGTGCCACGGACCGGTATATTTTTCACCGGACACTCTATTGTCGGCCATAGCCCTTCTCAGGAGTGGGGCTAACTTGGTGGGTACATCCAACTCTACATCTTTGAAGAGATCTCGGTGATACAGGCCAATTCCGGAAAAAGTGAGTTTTTCAGCGCCATCTAGGGGCTCAGCAGCTACTTGGGAGTTCTTGAGATAAAAGTCTCCCTCAGGGTGCTGAACTGGGTTGGGAACCATCAACAGATGTGCCAAAGGCTGATTTGGCATGCTTCGCAAAGTGGAGGCTATCTCCAAAAGCTGCTCAATCGGTAGATTTGGGCTAAAAACATCCCCATTGATGACTAGGAAATAATCGCTAGGGTTAAGCAAAGGCAGTGCCTTGCGAATTCCACCTGCTGTTTCTAGGGGGCTGGTTTCTGGGGAGTAGGCGATTTTGAGGCCAAATTGACTGCCATTACTCAAAGCCTCCTCAATCTTGACGCCAAGCCAGGCATGGTTAATGACAACATCTTTAATGCCTGCTGCACTCAGCGCTTCCAAATGCCAGGCAAGTAGGGATTTTTTCTTAATCGTGAGGAGTGGCTTAGGTAATTCATCTGTTAGTGGACGCATGCGCTCCCCTCGACCAGCGGCCAGTAAAAAGCATGGAATGAGATTGCGCTTATTCATGACAGTTTGCTGTTATTCCTTATTGGGGCGCGTTGATTCTAGTATGCGTGCCAAGGGCTTTAATTCAATATAGCGATTTGCAGTAGCAATCGCATACTCCAGTACTAATGGGATATCTTTGAGATAACCATCTTTACCATCGCGATGAAACAGTCTTGCAAAAATACCTAAGACTTTCAGGTGGCGTTGTAAACCCATCCACTCAAAGTCACGATAGAACTGACCAAAATCATCAGGCATTGGCAATCCTTCTTTGCGGCCAGCTTCCCAAAATTTAATCACCCAATCAATTACACGCTCTTCTGGCCATGCAATGTAAGCATCACGCCAGAGTGAAGATGCATCGTAAGTGATGGGGCCATAAACCGCATCTTGAAAATCGATCACTCCAGGATTATTTTTATCAGTCACCATCAAGTTGCGTGAGTGGTAGTCACGATGAACATAGACTTTTGCCTGCGCAAGATTGTTTTGAATGATGAGTTCAAATGCTTGCTTAATTTGAGAATCTTGAAGTTCAGTTAATTCGATATGCAAGTGTTTCTTTAGATACCACTCAGGAAATAAATCTAACTCACGCTGCAAGAGTGCTTCATCGTAGTTTGGCAAAACATCCGTTTTGCTTGCTAATTGCATTTGAACTAAAGCATGGGTTGCATCTTTATAAAGATGATCGGCGCTCTCAGAATTAAGCTCTGCAAGATAAGTTTTCGTGCCAAGGTCGTTAAGTAAAAGGAAGCCTTCAGCCACATTCTTTTCTAAAATTTTCGGGACGTTTAGACCGGCATTTTCGAACAATAAATCCACCTTGATGAAGGCATCTAAAGGCTCATGTTGGGGTGGGGCATCCATCACGATCAGAGTCGGAAAATCCGGGTTTTTGGACTCAATCCGGAAATACCGCCGAAAGCTGGCATCTGCCGAGGCGGGGGCCAAAGTGGGGAGATCTAATTGCCAGCTAGGTTCAAGGCCTTTTAGCCAGTTACGGAGGGTGTTTAAGCGAGAGTCAGTCATGGTCGATTCGTATAATAAGGCGGGTCTGGATCTATGAGTCATTATCGCCGTCGCGCCGGCCTTTGCGCCCCTCTTTTTTTAGCTGTCACCCTGCGCGTAATGATGGGGGTTGGATTGTCGCAATTTGCGCTTCCAAGTGCTGCTCAAGCACCCGCACCTTTACCCCCTTCTGCGCAGTCTTTAGGCAGCTCCGCTAACTCCGTTTTAATTCCTGATCGCGGCGATGTCACCGTCTTAAAGTTGGACGATCAATTGCGGGTTGGTAAACCTATCGCTGACGGTAATGCTTTGACATTTACGTCCAGCGATTCGATTGATGGAATTGTCGATCGTGAAATGCGCCTAAAAGGGCGTGCACAAATTCGTCGTAATGGCGCCGTGATTAAAGCGGATGAAATTAAATACGATCCCGATTCTGATGTGGCGAATTTATCAGGCAATACTGAGTTTTCAAAAGGCAATGCATCCTTCAAGGGTCCGAAGGCGCGCTTTAGAGTTGATGCCCGCGAAGGCGAAATGGAAACCCCGAATTACGAGCTGCGCGATAACCGAGCCAGTGGTAATGCAAAAAAATTAACCATCGAAACTTCAGATGTATTTGTATTTGATAAGGCAACCTACACAACCTGTACCCCTGAAAATTTAGATTGGTATTTCACGGCAAGTACGCTCGAGATTGATAACGAGCAAAAAGAAATGGTGGGTACGCATGGTGTCATGCGATTCTTTGATGTGCCTATTGCTTACGTACCTTACTTTAGTGCGCCAACATCAAATCAACGCCGCTCTGGAATATTGGCTCCTGTAGCGGGGTACAACTCTAACAATGGTATTGATGTGACGCAGCCGTACTACGTCAACATCGCTCCAAATCGTGATTTGTTGTTGATACCGCGAGTGATGGGTCAACGGGGTGTTCAGCTGGGCGCTAAATACCAATTTTTGGATCAGCAATACGCTGGTAGCTTGGGTGGAGACTATCTCCCTTATGACCGCAAAACCGGTACCGATCGCTGGCGCTATGACTGGCAGCAAAGACAGAACTTTAGTGGGGACTTATTGGGGTTGGGTGGCATCCCAATTGCAGGCGCATGGACGGGCTATGCCAATATTGCACGGGTTTCAGATAGCTTGTACCCCACAGACTTTTCTCAAAGTATTGCGGGGGCGGTAACTAATCAGTTTCGTCAGGAGCTTGGAACAACCAAGAACTTAACCGGGAGTCTGAGTAACTGGATTGTTTCAGCAAAGGCAGTTACTTTCCAAACCTTGCAGCCAGACCTGACTGCACCAGTTCAGTCGCCGTACAACGTATTACCAAATATCAATGCGTCTTATACCAATCGCTTAACCCCAACGGTTTCAGATGCTAGCGGTAAGTATCTGACATTACCCTCCGGGCCAATCACTACGTTCTCAACGGATTACACCCGCTTTGCCTATAACGTAAACAGTAACCTTGCTTATGCTCCAGCAGGCTATCTCTATAGCCAGGCGGATCGTACTGTAATCAAAGGTGCTATGTCTTTGCCTCAGATTACTCCTGGCTATTACATTACCCCTAAGGTGAGCTTCCAGTCGAATACTTATGCTGCTACCGCAGCGGTGACTAGTAATAACCCCTTGGGTGCTGCGCCTCCGGCGCAAGGGTTCACTATCCCAACATTTAGTTTGGACTCAGGCCTTGCCTTTGAAAGAGATGCAGCAGAATTAAAAGGCTTCTTTGGGCGCGACATGCTCCTTACCATGGAGCCGAGAGCCTATTATGTTTATACCCCGTATCAAAACCAGGCTTTGACACCATTGTTCGATACGGCTGATGCCGGCTTTGGCGTGACGCAGATCTTTAGTGAAAATACGTTTATTGGTAATGACCGTATTGCCGATAACAATAAATTAACCGGGGGTCTAACTAGCCGCATGATTGAGGCAAGTACCGGTGCGGAGCGTGCAAACGTAACTGTTGCTCAGCGTCAATCTTTTACGGGGCAAAAGGTGGGTCTTAATGGCAATATTGCCAATCCCACAACCTATTCAGATACCTTAGGATCAGCCTCGGTCCGCCTGCTTGGAAACTTTAGCGCAGACATGTTCGGCCAATACAACACGCAGTTAAATAAATTTGTTCAAACTACAGTTGGCGGCAGTTGGCGTCCTACGCCGGGTAGAAGTGTGAATTTTGGATATCGAAACGTTTGGACTCCTCCTACACAGGCTTTTGGCCCTACTCCAGCAACCTTGGCGCAGACGACAACTGACCAATACAACATCTCAGGCCAGTGGCCACTGACGCGTGAGGTTTCCGTCTTAGGTCGTTGGGGTTATGACGCATTAACTACTAAAACACTCAATACTCTAGTGGCATTGGAGTGGATGCGCGACTGCTGGACTTTCCGTGGAGCCTACTCGCAAATGCTCAATACCTCACAAATAACCACCACCCAGGTTTTATTCCAAATAGAATTTAGGGGCTTTGGTAGTGCTGGTAGTAATCCAGTTGATATCATGAAGCTTAATGTTCCTGGATATATGCCTACTTCCAAGCCTATACCACCCTCAACATATGAGAACTATCAATGATGCGTAGGAATCGATTTAACCAAGCCCTTGCAGCCATAATTTTGGCTGGCGCTGCTTTTATCTCTCAGCTTGCATTTGCGCAAGATAGCTCAAAGACTACGAGCGATAGCAAAATTCGCAATATTGATGGTGTTGCTGCAGTCGTTAATACTGGTTACGTAACACGTAAAGAGATTGATGATCGTATTGCTGCATTACAAAAGCAGGGCACTAAATTACCTGATGCTGCCACTTTACGTAAGACCATTCTTGAGCGCCTCATCATTGAAAAGATTCAACTACAAAATGCTGAGCAAGAAGGAGTCGTTGTTACCGGTAAAGAACTTGACAAAATTATTGCTGATATTGCCTCTAAGAACAAATTAACCTTAGCTGAGTTGAAGGTAAAAATCGCTGCAACTGGAAGTAGCTATGAGCGCTATCGTCAGATGTTACGTGATGACGTAGTTATTAATCGTTACCGTGAGCGTGAAGTAGAGGGCAAGATTAAGATCTCTGATGCGGAAGTAGATAACTTTATTGCAGACCGCAATCGTGCAGTGGCTGGTGGAGGAAAGCCAACACGTTCCACTCCAGCTGCAAAAGGTGAGCCAGAGGAAATTGATGTAGCGCAGATCTTCGTACCAGCCGATGCGGGTGCAGGCGCAGGAGGCCAAGCTGATGCAAAGAAAAAAGCAGAATCGTTGTTGCGTGAAGCGCGTGGAGATGTCGATTTCTTGCAATTGGGTGCAATGGCTGCAAAAGAGAATCCAAAGATTAAGTTTCAAGAGTTGGGATACCGCACACCAGATCGCTTGCCGCAATTGTTTTACGAGGCTGTCAGAAATACTGGTAGCGGACAGGTTGCGAATGCAGTGGTTAAAAGTCCTGCTGGGTATCACGTCCTCAAGGTTCTTGACAGACGTGCCCTAGCAGCTGGCGCACCTGAGCCACAGCAAGCTGCGCCTCAAGAGACTTCATCTACCCCGCAAAATATTATGGTGACGCAGACTTTGTCGCGCCACATTTTGTTGCGTAGTCGTGCAGGGCTGACGGATCAGGATGCCGAAAGACGGCTAGCAGGTTACCGCGATCAGGTTCGCGCAAAGACTGCTGATTTTGGTGAGTTAGCTAAAAAGTATTCTGAGGATGGGTCTGCTGCGAACGGTGGCAATCTGGGTTGGATGGGTCCTGGCGACTTAGTTCCTGAATTCGATCAAGCTATGAATCGCTTGCAAATTGGTGAGGTTAGCAATCCCGTGAAGTCCGAGTTTGGTTGGCATTTAATTCAGGTGCTAGAGCGTCGTGAAGCGCAGTTAACTGTAGAGAAGCAGCGCCAATTTGCCCGCGCAGCAATTCGTGAGCGCAAATTTGAGCAGGCTTATCAGGATTGGTTACGTGAGCTACGCGACACTGCTACGGTGAAGATCATTAACGCAGATGATCCAGCAGCCAGCCCTCGTTAACTTAGTTATCAGCTCTGGAGAGCCTGCAGGGGTTGGTCCAGAGGTCTCTATTGCAGCTGCAATCGCTTTTTTGCAGGAGCAGCCTGCAAGTGCGATTACCGTGCTTGGAGACTCCAGTTTAGTTTCGGTGGTTGATATCCCCAAGGCGTTATCAACTCGCTTGATAGTAGAGCCCATTCCACTCGCTGCCCCGGTAGTTGCTGGTCAACTAAATCCCGTCAATGCGCAGTATGTCCTCAATATTCTGGATACCGCTGTTAAGGGATGTCTAGATGGTCGCTTTGACGCGATGGTAACTGCACCAATTCAAAAGAGCGTCATCAACGAGGGGGTTGTCTCAAGCGATACCGTGTTTACTGGCCATACTGAATATCTAGCCAAGCTTTGCCATCAAGAACATGTTGTCATGATGTTATGTGCGACATTGCCAGCAGGATTTTTAGGTCTACATAAAAGCCGTGACCTTCGGGTGGCGTTGGTCACAACACATCTGCCTTTAAGTACAGTTCCAGAGGCACTCAATTTTCAGCATATTCTAGAAATGATTCAGATCGTCGATCAGGATTTGCGAACAAAATTTGGTATTGCAAAGCCCGTTATTCGTGTAGCGGGCCTCAACCCACATGCAGGTGAGTCAGGTTATCTTGGGCGCGAAGAAATTGATGTGATTGCGCCAGCGATAGAGGCTGCCAAAGATTTGGGTATTGAGGTAACTGGACCTTATCCAGGCGACACAATGTTTGATGCTAAGGCCTTGGATAGTGTGGATGCGTTTATTGCGATGTATCACGATCAAGGTCTGGCGCCATTCAAGTTTGTGAGCTTTGGTGGAGGGGTAAACGTCACCTTAGGTTTGCCAATTATTCGTACCTCAGTAGATCATGGCACAGCGCTGGACATTGCTGGTAAAGGGCTTGCAGACCCAGGTAGCATGTTAGAGGCTTTGCGACTGGCTTATCAATTGGCAGTAAATATAAAGAACGTAAAGAATCAAAAGATATGACGCATCGCGCCCGTAAACGATTTGGCCAAAACTTTTTGCAAGACTCTGGAGTAATTTATTCCATCGTTGCAGCAATCAATCCCAGTGAAAATATGCACGTGATTGAAATTGGTCCGGGCCTTGGTGCTTTAACAAGGCCTTTATTAAGCAATCTCGACCACTTAGATCTTTTAGAGATTGATCGAGATTTAGTGGCCTATTGGAATCAAGAAAATCTCAAGGGCCTGAATGTCATTGAGGGAGATGCGCTGAAGTTTGATTTTTTAGAATGGGCAAACGCACGTCCAGCCAATAGCGGCCTATGTAAGGTAGTTGGTAACTTGCCTTACAACATCTCCTCCCCATTACTTTTTCATCTCGTTTCCGCCGCGCATGCGATTGATGAGCAGGTATTTATGCTTCAAGCTGAAGTCGTTGAGCGCATGGTCTCCAAGGCTGGCGGTTCTGAATTCAGCAGACTTTCAGTCATGTTGCAGGCTCGCTATGACATGGAGCAAGTTTTAGAAGTTCCACCCGAAGCTTTTGATCCGCAGCCTAAAGTCAATTCTGCTGTTGTACGCATGATCCCAAGACGAGATTTCAGTTTAAGTGATGCGCAGTGGCATGCTTTAGAAAAAGTAGTGGCAGCAGCGTTCTCTCAAAGAAGAAAAATGCTACGCACTAACTTATCAGCCTTTGCTGATCGACTGTCTTTATCTGAGTCAGAATTAAAAGCGCGCGCTCAAGATATTTCGGTGGAGCGCTATATTGAGTGGGCCAAAACTTTAGCCCACTGAGACCCTGGTTTTACTCGTAAGCAGTAGGATCAATCACTCGCATTTCAGCTTCAATCCACTTTTCCACTTCTTGATGTAGTTGCCCACCAGTTTTTCCGGCAGAAGTAATGGCAGGGCCGATTGAGAAGATGACCGTTCCAGGTTGCTTTAGAAAGCTATTCTTAGGCCAGCAACGACCCGCGTTGTGGGCAATTGGGATAACCAGCGCTTCAGTTGCGCTCGCAAGCCTTGCGCCACCTTTGCTGTAAGGCTGATGTGACCCAGTAGGAGTTCTAGTGCCCTCCGGAAACAATAAAATCCATTTGCCTTCACTTAAGCGCTTTTTGCCTTGTCCGACCACTGAGAGGGCGGCAGTTTCTTTGCTATTACGATTGATATGAATCATCTTAAGTAAAGCTAAAGCCCAGCCAAAGAAAGGAATCCAAAGCAGTTCTCTTTTGAAAACGAAGCAGACTTGTTTAGGAAGCTTGGCGATATAAAAAATGGTTTCGTAAGCAGATTGATGCTTGCTAAGAACAACAACGGGCTTATCCAATACCGCCATCATGTTTTCCATTCCGCGAATTTCGTATCGAATGCCGCAGAGGGGTTGCAAAATCCAGATCACGACCTTATTCCAGAGTCCGATAAAGCGATAGCGATTCTCGGGATTGAGGAAAGGGAATACTAGTATGCAAAGCACCGACCAGATTGGGGTGAATATCAGCAAGAAGAGGGTAAACAGCGCTGAGCGAATAAAAGTCATATTTGCATTAAACCTTATCTTGTAAGAGTGCATTCGCAAACGCCATCAAATCAGCATGAATTTGAGTGCCTTCCGGTAGTCCGCCTTTATCTAAAGTTTTGCTACCCTTGCCAGTCAATACTAAATGCGGGCTGGCGCCAAGAGCAATACCTGCTTGCAGATCACGCAAGGAGTCGCCCACAATCGGCACTCCTAATAAAGGCGTAGCGCTCTGATTCTTTTTATAGCGTAGCGCAATCTCCTTCATCATCCCTGGCAATGGCTTACGGCAATCGCATGCATTGGCATCGGTATGTGGGCAGAAGAAAATACTGTCAATATGACCACCCAGAGGCTTGAGCAGTTTATCCATCTTGCCATGCATGGCATGGAGGTCATTGATATTGAAATAACCACGCGCCAAACCGGACTGGTTGGTTGCTACGGCGATTTGATAACCCGCTTGATTGAGTAGTGCAATTGCTTCAAGGCTGCCGGGTAGTGGAATCCACTCATCACTCGACTTCACATAATCATCTCGATCTTCATTGATCACGCCATCGCGATCAAGAATGATTAGTTTAGAAGAGCTGATGCTCATGCTAATTTGCCGAGGTCGGCAATGAGATTCATTTTCTGGTGAAGTTGTTGCAGGAGAGCCAGGCGGTTATCGCGCAACTCTGGATTTGGATCCATCACCATCACATCGGCAAAGAACTGATCAATTGGTGCGCTGAGAGCAACGAGTGCTTTTAATAGATCCACGAACTGACGTTTTTCGTAAGCCGCTGTCAGTGTTGGAGTCAGTTTCTCTAGCGCCTGATGTAATGCGATTTCAGCAGGAAGCTGCAAGAGTGTGCTTGAGCAATTAGCCGGAATAGCAGTAGCATTCTTTTTCAAGATATTGCTGATACGTTTGTTAGCGGCAGCCAGCTGGGCCGCTTCGGCTAGGGCATTAAATTCACGCAACGCAGTGAGGCGATCAATTAAATCATTGAGCTGGGCTGGTGACTGACTTAATACTGCATCAATCTCTTCGGTAGTGAACGGCTTACCTGCAACTGCTTGGTCGCGTAAGTAAGCGCGAAGACGATCAATGATGAAGGCGTAAATATCTTCAGTCTTGGCTTTTTCCTGGACGTCTTTTTGCGGAAATTGTTTGCGTGCCAGTTCAATTAAGTCAGGCAGATTTAGGCTAAGGTTCTTTTCAAGCAGGAGACGGCAGATTCCGAGAGCATGACGACGAAGGGCATAGGGGTCTTTATCACCTGTAGGCGCAAGACCAACACCCCAAATACCAACGAGAGTTTCTAGCTTATCCGCAATTGCTAGGATGGTGCCAGTTTGGCTCTGTGGCAAAGCATCACCAGCAAAGCGCGGCATGTAATGTTCGCTGCAAGCAGATGCTACTTCCGCATTTTCACCATCGTGGGTTGCATAGTAGCGACCCATGATGCCTTGGAGCTCTGGGAACTCGCCAACCATATCAGTTAGCAAATCGGTTTTAGCAATCTCAGCGGCACGACTGGCTAGCGCCTCATCAGCCGATAAGGCTTTGGCAATACCCACTGCAATCCCTTGAACACGCTTAGTGCGGTCTAGTTGATTACCAAGCTGATTGTGATAGACCACTTTTCCAAGATCAGCTACGCGGGATGCCAGCGGACGTTTTTGATCTTGTTGAAAAAAGAAGCGTGCATCGGATAGACGTGGGCGTACTACGCGCTCGTTACCGGAAATAATCGCTTCTGGTTTATCAGTCTCGATGTTGGAAACAATGAGGAAACGATTGCGTAACTTACCTTGCTTGTCAGTCAAAGCAAAGTATTTTTGATTGGTCTGCATTGTCAGAATCAAGCATTCTTGTGGAACTTCCAAGAACTCTTGATCAAAATGACATTCATAGATTGCTGGCCACTCAACTAAAGCGGTCACTTCATCTAGCAAGCTATCTGGCATCAATACCAAATCAGTGCCAGCAGCTTTTAATAATGCAGCCTCAATAAATTCACGACGCTTGTTAAAGCTTGGCAATACTTTTGCTTTAGTGGTGAGGTCGGATTCATATTGATCTGCAGAGGCAATCGTAATAACGCCAGGAGCCAGAAAGCGATGACCTTCTGTTTGATTTTCTGCGTCAATGCCCAGTGCACTGATATGCAATGTTTGCTTGCCATGCAGAGCGATGATGCGGTGTGCGGGACGTGCAAACTCAACATCCGCCAATTCACCATTTTTCTGTAGCACTTGGTAGTGCATCATTTTGGCAATAGGTAATTTGTTCAGCGTCTGCTCGAGGGCTTGCTGTGCAGTTTGCTCTAATGCTGCGCCTTTGGCGATGACATTAAGATACAGCGCTTCATTTTTTCCTTCACCAGCTTTTTCTAAGGTGGAGAAGTCGATATCAGCGTAACCCAAGGAAGCCAATTTCTTTTGTAGTGGCGCAGTCGGCTTGCCATCAGCATCAAAAGCAATGCTGGTCGGTAGTAATTTTTCACGTACTGGATAGTCTGGTGCTTGGCTCAAGACATTGGTTACCTGAACAGCAAGGCGACGCGGTGTAGCAAAGCTTGCAGCAACAGAGTTTTCGCTCAAGAGGCCAGCGGCCTTGAGTGTGGAAAAAATACCTTCACTAAAAGCGTCACCTAAGCGACGCAAAGATTTCGGTGGAAGCTCTTCAGTAAATACTTCAATCAGAAGATTGTCTGACTGAGAAAGGGAATTCGGTGTACTCATAATTGGATCGAGCTACTTAGGCTTTAGATTGACGTTGGCACATCGGGAATCCCAACTTCTCACGAGACTCAAAGTAAGCCTGTGCTACTGCGCGAGATAGATTGCGGATGCGTCCAATATAGGCCGCACGCTCAGTAACTGAGATGGCGCCACGGGCATCTAGTAAGTTAAAGGTATGCCCAGCCTTGAGTACCATTTCATAAGCAGGTAAAGCTAATGGCACTTCCATCAAGCGCTTGGCTTCACTTTCATAATTGGTGAAGTTTGCAAACAATAAGTCGGTATTGGAGTGCTCAAAGTTGTAGCAAGACTGCTCGACTTCATTCTGGTGATACACGTCACCATACGAGATGCCATCTGCCCAAACGAGGTCGTATACGTTAGAGCAATTTTGGATATACATCGCCAAGCGCTCAATACCGTAAGTGATCTCTCCCAAAACAGGTTTGCAGTCAATACCGCCAACTTGCTGGAAATAGGTGAACTGCGTCACTTCCATGCCGTTAAGCCAGACTTCCCAGCCCAAGCCCCATGCGCCCAAGGTTGGGTTTTCCCAGTCGTCCTCTACAAAACGCACATCGTTCTTTTGAAGATCGAGACCTAAAGCAGCAAGTGAGCCTAAGTAAAGCTCAAGAATGTTTTCTGGCGCAGGCTTCAGTACCACCTGGTATTGGTAGTAATGCTGTAAGCGGTTCGGATTTTCTCCATAGCGACCATCTTTTGGTCTACGCGAAGGTTGGACGTAAGCGGCTTTCCATGGTTCCGGGCCAATGGCCCTCAAGAAAGTGGCTGTATGAGATGTACCGGCACCGACCTCAAGGTCAATAGGTTGCAATAGGGCGCAACCTTGTTGGTCCCAGTAATCTTGGAGTTTGAGAATGATTTGCTGAAAAGTAAGCATGATTTACCTGGCTAAGCCTTTGATTTTACATGGCTAAGCTAGCGAACCATGAAATAGCGATTAGATTCGTTTTTGGCGAATAAGACCCAAGATAAGCAAGAGGCAAGAAAGGCTCAAAATGGGCGCATTTCCCCAAATCACATAAGGGGTTGCGCCTGAGTAGGCTTGAATCTTGAGGCTGAGTACGCCTTGGGTAAATTCACTTAACTGAGACAACACTTTGCCGTCTGGCCCAAGCGCTGCCGTAATACCTGTATTTGTGGCGCGTAGAGCTGGCAGTCCAGTCTCAAGGGAGCGCAGCTGCGATAGACGTAATTGTTGCGCTGGCGCCTGGGAATCCCCAAACCAGGCCAGATTAGTCATATTGATCAACAGGTTGACGGGTTTACTGCTGTGATGAATTCGGGAGGCTAGCTCCCCGCCAAAGACGTCTTCATAGCAAATAGTGATTGCGGCCTGAATCGCATCTTTACCAGGGCGAACAATACTGAAAGGGGCTTGATCTAATTTGCCGCGGGCGAAGTCGCTCATAGGCACCTGGAAGGCGCTCACAAACCAATGAAATCCAGGTGGAATAAATTCTCCAAAGGGCACTAAGTGAGACTTGTCATATTGATAGCTTGGTGAATTGGGCGAAAGTCCAAGTGCACGGTTGGTGTATTGCACTTCGGTGGAGTCACGCGATTCACCAATGACACCTAGCAAGATGTTGCTCGAGGTATTCGTGGAAAACTGTTGGAGCGATCCCAGTAAGCCGGCAGGAAGATTGTTCTGGGGCCAGGGATAAGCAGTCTCTGGAGTGATGATGAGATCGGATGATTGACTCTCAATGGCATTGGTATAAAAACTAAATTGCTCTTCGATTGCCTTGGGATTGAATTTGAGGCTTTGCTCAAAATTTCCCTGAATTAAACGAACGCTTAGCGGTTCGCCAATCGGTTTTGTGAAAACCCAAAAGCTCGCAAGCTGCGTAAGGGCGACAGCGGAAATAATGCAGGTAGAGCTAAAGACAATATTTTTCCTTAGCTGCGTAGTCTCCCAAGAAATCCACACCACTAAAAAAGTGCAGGCTAGACCGCCGAAGAATGGTGCTACTGGTGCGAAGGGCCCATTGAATTGTGCTTCAGCAAATCCCATCCAAGGAAAGCCCGTTAGCACCACACTACGTAGGTATTCAATAAGCACCCAGGAGGCAGCTAGTACTAGACCTGTTAGATATCTTCGTCTAGGTAGGCAAAGGGACAGCGAGGCGCTAGAGAAAAATAAAGCCATGCCAGCAGCCAGTAAAAATACCGCTAAGCAAGAAACTACAGCATGCATTCCACCTATGTCATGCAGGCTAATGTAGATCCACCATAGACCTACAACAAAGTAACCTAGGCCAAATACCATTCCAGAAATAAATTGATTTTTAATCGAGAGAATGGATTGCTGACTCATTCGCCACCAAATCAAACTCAAGACCGGGATTTGTATCCAGCCACCATAGGGTAGTTCTGCAACAGCAGCTAGCAATGCGCCCAGAAAAAATAGCGCCAATAAATTGACGCCATTACTTGGTCTTGCCGATTGCTGATCAATCAAGGTAATTCTCAGGAAGATTTTTTCGGGAGTTGTCGTGCCAGCAGGATATGAATCTGTCTTGGATCAGCGCGCTGAATCTCAAATTCAATGCCGTCGATCTCGATCAGCTCACCCATCTTAGGTACTCGTCCAAGATGCTGAATGACTAAGCCCGCAACTGTTTCAATATCGTCATCATGAAATTGGGTGCCTAGCGTCTCATTAAATTGCTCGAGCTCAGTAATGCCTTTAACCCGAATATCACCATTGTCTAAAGAGATGAGGTTATCTGCCTCTTCATCAATATCATGCTCGTCTTCAATATCACCAACAATTTGTTCTAGCACGTCTTCAATCGTAATTACACCTGCAACGCCGCTGTATTCATCTACAACAATCGCTAAGTGATTGCGGTTATCTTTGAAGTCACGCAGCAAAACGCTTAAACGTTTAGATTCTGGAATAAATACTGCGGGGCGGAGCCAATCACGTACCTGAAAATCTTTTTCAGTCGAGTGGCGCAATAAATCTTTAGCTAGTAAGGTGCCAATGACGTTGTCACGGCCACCCTCAAATACAGGAAAGCGTGAGTGAGCAGCAGTAATCACACTTTTGATAATTTCTGACAGGGGTTGATTGATATCAATCCAGTCAATCTGGGCTCTAGGAATCAAAATATCACGAGCACACAATTGACCCACTTGGAACACGCCCTCAATCATGGAGAGGGCATCTGCATCAATTAAGCCTTCTGTCTGGGCTTCTCTGAGGGTATCAATCAGTTCTTGGCGACGCTCTGCTGGGCTAGTTGGCTGCGGCGTTAAAAATTCGGCCAAGCGCTCTAAAAGGGATTTATTGGGGTCAGGCATATAGCAAGAATATCGCAGAAATCAGTAAATTCAGTGAAGGAAGTCTTAAAGATGCTTTAAATAGGTGCGTAGGGATTGGTAAATCCTAAAGATTTAAGAAGAATGATTTCTTTGCTCTCCATCTTTTTTGCATCTTTATCGTTCTCATGGTCAAGCCCTTGGGCATGCAGGCAGCCATGAATAATCAGGTGAGCCAAATGAGCCTTAACAGCTTTGCTTTGGTCAGATGCTTCTTTTTGAACTACGGGAAGGCAAAAAATAATATCCGCAGCTATGGTCTTTTTGCTGAGCTCGTATGGAAAGGTGAGCACATTAGTCGCATAGTCTTTATTGCGAAAAGCAAAGTTTAGTTTTTTACCTTCGGCTGCATTAACAAAGCGCAGAGTGATGAGTCCATTCAATTGAACTGCTGATTTCACCCATTTTTTAATTGCCGCTAAAGACGTAATGGCAAGCACTTTATCTTCAATAGCGGCGCTAGCAAATTGAATATCAATCTCTAATTTAGAGGAAGAAGCTTGTTTGCCTGTCATCTTAATGGGCGGGAGTGAGGATGGCTTCACTAATCAGATCACCTCGAAGGGTGTAGTTCAGAACTTCGGTAATGCGGATATCTACCATTTGGCCGATGAGCGATTCAATATCTTGATCTGGCGCAGTAAAGTGAATCACGCGATTATTGGCAGCGCGACCTTGCAAGTTCACGCCATCCTTTGCTAGTCCTTCAACAAGCACCCGTTCAATATTGCCCAACATATTTTTGCTAATCTGATTTGCTTGTGATTCCACTAGAGCAAGCAGCGTTTGTAGACGCTTGAGTTTGACCTCATAAGGTGTGTCATCACTCAGATTGGCTGCGGGGGTGCCAGGACGCGCACTGAAGATAAAGCAAAAGCTGTTATCAAAATTGAGCTCTTCAACCATCTTGAGTAACTTTGCAAAGTCTTCATCGGTCTCGCCCGGAAAGCCCACAATAAAGTCACTGGAGAGAGTCAAGTCGGGCCTCACAGCGCGCATCTTACGAATAATGCTCTTGTATTCTAAGGCTGTGTAGCCCCGTTTCATTGCGGATAAAACAGAGTCAGATGCATGCTGCACTGGTAAGTGCAAATGGCTTACTAACTTAGGAACTTTTGCGTAGACATCAATTAGGCGCTGTGTAAATTCTTTTGGGTGGCTAGTAGTAAAGCGAATTCTCTCTACGCCCGGAATTTCGGCGATGTATTCAATGAGCAATGCAAAGTCTGCAATCTCTTCTGTATCACCCATCTTGCCAAGGTAGGCATTCACGTTTTGACCGAGTAAGACAATTTCTTTTACGCCTTGGGCTGCAAGACCAGCTACTTCAGTCAATACATCATCAAAGGGGCGCGATACTTCTTCGCCTCGAGTGTAAGGGACCACACAGTAGCTGCAATACTTTGAGCAGCCTTCCATAATGGAGACGTAAGCTGAGCCACGAGTTTGACGAGAGGCAGGAAGATGATCAAACTTTTCTATTTCAGGGAAAGAGATATCTACTTGAGGTCTGCCGGTCTCGCGACGTTGTGTAATGAGATCAGATAAGCGATGCAAAGTTTGCGGTCCGAAGACAACATCGACGTAGGGGGCTCTGCTGATAATTTGTTGGCCTTCTTGGCTAGCAACGCAGCCGCCAACACCAATCAATAAATTGGGCTTAGTTTTCTTGAGTTCGCGCAGACGTCCCAAGTCAGAAAATACTTTGTCTTCAGCTTTTTCGCGAATCGAGCAGGTGTTCAAGAGAACCACATCTGCATCTTCGGGAGTATCAGTCATGACCATGCCTTCATCGGCATGTAAGAGGTCGGCCATCTTGCCCGAGTCGTACTCGTTCATTTGACAGCCAAAGGTTTTTATATAGAGCTTTTTCATATGCCGTTCTCAGGTTTATAGCTGGGGGCGAAGCTCAGATTTTACGGGATAAGACGTTTAGAGCAGACGTAGAGCCAGAATCGCAACAATTGTTGGTGGAATGGCGGCTACAAACAGTAATCCTGCTGAAACCGCTGCATTAGGGAAGTAACTGCGCAAAATAGCGAGTCCAGCCGGGTTAGGGGCGTTGGCAATGACGGTTAAACCGCCACCTGCCACTGCACCGCCAACCAAGGCTAGCTTGAATTCTGGTGAAGTACCTTGTACCAGTGATCCCAAATACGTCAGCGCCGCATTGTCGGTAATCGCAGTTAAGGCCAGGCTGCCATAGAAAACCGCAGTAGGGCTCATAGTTTCCAGGATCGGTTGTAGCCACCATCCTTGCAGTGCGCCTAAGACAACCAATCCACCCAAGAAGAATCCCACCAGTAAGGCTTCACGCAAAATGAGCGGACTTTGATGTTTTGGATAGGCGGTCGTGTAGCCAATAAAAAATAGCAAGAGCCACATGAAGATCACTGGGTCATGCGCGAAGACCACAATGCCCAGCAAAAAGAGTAAATGAATCGCCGTAATAGTCAGTGGAATGCGAACGTGATCAGATTTGCTCGTGGGTTCAATGAGTTGCTTATGAAAGAGCAGTGTTGCAATCGTTGCATTGATAAATATAGCAATCGTTGCCTCGAGGCCAAAGTTAGCAAACATGAATGCACTATCCCAGCCCCATGTTGAGGCCACCATCAGCACCGGTGGCGCTGCGAAATTAGTCAGCGTGCCACCAATCGAGATATTAACGAACAACACACCTAGAGTGCCAAACAAAAGTGGGGTGGAACATTTATGGCGATAGACCAAGTCTCGCAATAAGAATGCTGCCAGCGTCATTGCCGCAGGCTCAGTAATGAGGGAGCCCAGCAAGGGAGTGATGCTGAGGGTAAGGAAATATAGGGTTGGAGCCTGCTTGGTGCGCAAGACCAATTGCAATGCCTGACCCAGCTTGTGAAGAATTTGGGTTGCGAAATGCAAAATAGGTTTGCTACCCGCAACGACCATGATGGCAAAAACAAATAGCGGCTCCGTGAAGTTCCGCTTGTTGGCGTACTCTTTTGCTGTGGCTAAATCATTTGCAAGCCACATAAAAATAATCAGAATAGCCGCCCAAAATCCAAAGACGATTTCTACTTCACCCAGTAGGTGCCATAGACCGGCATGCCTTGGAGATTTTTTGGCAAGCGTTTCAAAATACGCAGTGCAAAAAGTATGCAGCACTGCGATGGCAAAAATAATGCTTGCACCAAGCTCTGTAGGGGTAAAGTTCATGTAGACATATTAGCAGGGCAAGCCTGCCAGAATAGGCATAAATCTAATAGAGTAGAAGTGTTAGCAATTTAGGAGATTTTGATGAAATTGAAATTAGGCTATCAAGAATTAATTGCAAATGCGATGGCGCAAATTGAGACCGTTCCATTGGAGCAAGCGCAAAAACTCCTAGATGATCAAAATACGGTTTTCGTGGATATTCGGGATGTGAGGGAGTTGGAGCGTGATGGCATGATTCCAAATGCCATTCATGCGCCTCGTGGCATGCTGGAGTTTTGGGTTGATCCGGACAGCCCGTATTACAAGCCGGTTTTTGGAGAAGGTAAGCGCTTAGTGCTCTATTGCGCATCCGCGTGGCGCTCCGCTCTGGCAACAGAAGCCCTCCAAAAGATGGGGGTTCCCGAGGTTTGCCATCTAGAGGGTGGTTTTAGCGCTTGGAAAAAGGCTGAATTGCCTATGGCTGAGAAGCATTCAAAGCCACATCCAGGATAAATTTCAGGCTACATAGATCTTGAAATACATTAAATAGCCCCCAATTAGTGGGGGTTATGTTCATTGATTAAGAGGGAAGAGGGAATACGCATGACTGTAACCAGCAAAGAAACTTTAGGCTTTCAAGCCGAGGTAAAGCAACTTTTACAACTGATGATTCATTCCTTGTATTCCAACAAGGAAATCTTTCTCCGTGAGTTGATCTCTAATGCATCTGATGCTTCAGACAAGCTCCGCTTTGAGGGAATAGAGCATCCTGATTGGTATGGCGATGATCCTGAGCTCAAGATCAAAGTTAGCTTTGATAAAGCAGCTAAAACAGTCACCATTTCTGATAATGGAATTGGTATGAGCCGCGAAGAGGTGATTTCCAACTTGGGTACGATCGCTCGCTCTGGCACAAAAGAATTTTTCTCTAAGCTCTCAGGCGACCAGCAAAAAGATGCTGCTCTAATTGGGCAGTTTGGCGTGGGTTTCTATTCGGCCTTTATTGTGGCTGACCGCATTACTGTTGAGACTCGTCGAGCAGGCTTGCCAGCTGCTGATGGTGTTCGCTGGGAGTCTGATGGCTCGGGCGAATTTATGGTAGAAAGCATTGATCGCCCGCAGCGTGGGACATCTATCACGATGCATCTTCGTGAAGGTGAGGATGATTTCCTCTCCACTCATAAACTCAAGTCAATTATTCGCAAGTATTCCGATCATATCTCTTTGCCTATTCAGATGAATAAAGAAGAGTGGGATGCGGATAAAAAAGAGCAAGTCATCAAGGATGGGCTCGAGAGCATTAATCAGTCCAGCGCTTTATGGGCCCGCTCAAAGTCTGAAATCACCGAAGAGCAGTACGATGATTTTTATAAACACTTGTCACATGATTATGAAAACCCCTTGTGCTATTCGCTAAATCGAGTTGAAGGGCGTAGTGAATTTACGCAACTGTTATATGTGCCGGCACGTGCCCCATTTGATTTATGGGATCGCAATAAACGCGGTGGCATCAAGTTATATGTGAAGCGGGTATTCATCATGGATGATGCTGAGCAATTAATGCCGATGTATCTGCGTTTTGTTACCGGCGTGATTGATTCGACAGACTTGCCTTTAAATGTCTCTCGTGAAATTTTGCAGGAATCGCGGGATGTCAAAATCATTCGCGAAAGTTCTACTAAACGTGTATTAAGCATGTTGGAAGATTTGGCTAATAGTGATGATGAGGCTAAGAAAGAAAAATACCGCACTTTCTGGACTCAGTTTGGACAAGTGCTTAAAGAGGGCATTGGTGAGGATCAGGCAAATCAAGAGCGCATCTTAAAACTCTTACGTTTTGCAAGTACGCAAACCGACTTTGCGGATCAAACTATCTCCTTGACTGAATATGTTTCTCGTATGAAAGAAGGTCAGGACAAGATTTACTACGTCACTGGTGATACTTTTAATGCTGCTAAAAATAGCCCCCATTTAGAAATCTTCCGCAAGAAGGGTGTTGAAGTCTTATTACTGTCCGATCGAGTGGATGAGTGGATGCTTTCTTTCTTCACCGAGTTTGATGGCAAGCAAATGACCTCGGTGGCAAAGGGCGGGCTGGATCTTGGCAACCTCAGCGATGAGAAAGAAAAGAAAGAGCACGAAGAAACTGAGAAGAATTTCAAGGGCTTACTCGATCGTATGAAAGCGGCGCTGGAAGACAAGGTTAAGGATGTGCGTGTAACTTTTCGTCTGACGGATTCTCCAGCATGTTTAGTTTCCGATGAGAATGAACTCTCCGGAAATTTATTGCGCATGCTGAAAGCTGCGGGCCAACAGGCGCCGGATACCAAGCCTATCCTGGAGATCAATCCAGAGCATCCCTTACTACAGAAGTTGAAATCAGATGATCAGCATTTTGATGAGTGGGCCCAGGTTTTATTTGATCAAGCTCTCCTGGCTGAGGGCGGTCAGTTGAATGATCCAGCGGCTTATGTGAAACGCATTAATCAGCTTTTGCTTTCTTAATTCTCAAGAGCCTAAAGAAAAACCCGACTTGCATTACGCAAGTCGGGTTTTTTATTTTGCTACTGCTAGAGTTAATCTAGTCTTTAGAGCTGCCTAGAATTACTGAGGAGCTTTAGCAGGCTGATTATTTTTTCCAGCGTTGTAACCAGAGTTGTACTCAGAAGCCTGTTCTTTTTTGTAGGCATCGTATACATAACCAGATGCTGCACCAACTGCTGCGCCACCAACTGCACCCCAGATTGGGTTGCCATGGAAAATAGCTGTGCCAACTGCACCGGCTGCTGCACCGATACCGGCGCCAGATAAAGTGCGTTGCTCCGTATTACTCATGTTTGAGCAACCTGCGATTGCTAGAGTTGCAGCAGTAATAGCGATAATTTTTTTCATATCAACTGTTCCTTGTGTCTTTAAATATTGATTAAGCTAAATGTTTTGAATTATTTTCTGGCGCAAGGAAAGCGTGCTGCCAAGAAGCCCAAGAAAACACCTGCCGCTGGTTTATCAGCAGTTTGCTGATTGGATTGACCAAACTTTACAAAGTCGCCAATAACTTCATCACGTGACGGAGCTGGTTGTTTAACGCAAATATAGGGCTTAGCGCGCTGTGGATGACGTGTAGCTAAATAGGTGTCGTAAATGGCCGTTGTGTAGCCTACACAAAAGCTGCGGGATTCCGGGCTAGCTGGCAATTTACAAACGTTCACGAGCTCTTGTGTGCTCAATACTTGAACTTTTTCTTGAGCCTGTACTAAGCCAGAAAATGCGCCTAAAGCGGCCAATAGAACTAAAACTTTTTTCATGGGTTCTCCCTTGGGTGTATGTAATTTTGATAATAAACCATATTTAGGGCATTAAATTGCACTAAATGAGTGCATTGATCCCCAAATTCGGTCCTTATATTCCCCATAATGCTGCAAAAACATAAAGGGGTATTTCAATGGAAACTTTGAAGTCAGGCAGCGATGTCTTATTTATTTTGCTCGGCGCCATTATGGTTCTGGCTATGCACGCTGGGTTTGCATTTTTGGAGCTTGGGACCGTTCGCAAAAAGAATCAAGTTAATGCTTTGGTCAAAATCTTGGTTGATTTTGCAGTATCGACCATTGCTTATTTCTTTATTGGTTACAGCATTGCCTACGGCGTAGACTTTTTCTCTGGCGCAGAATTATTGGCCGAGAAAAATGGCTATGAACTAGTTAAATTCTTTTTCTTGCTGACCTTCGCTGCTGCTATTCCAGCAATCATCTCTGGCGGTATTGCCGAGCGCGCGAAGTTCAATCCTCAATTAATTGCCACTTTTATTCTGGTTGGTTTCATCTACCCCTTCTTTGAGGGTATTGCCTGGAATCAGCATTACGGCATCCAAGCATGGATCAAGTCACTTACTGGTGAAGAGTTTCATGACTTCGCGGGATCGGTTGTAGTGCACGCGGTTGGTGGTTGGATCGCATTGCCAGCAGTCATTCTTTTGGGTGCACGTCGTGGTCGCTATACCAAAGATGGCAATGTTGCGGCACATCCACCATCAAGCATTCCATTCCTGGCATTAGGCGCTTGGATTTTGGCGGTAGGTTGGTTTGGATTTAACGTCATGAGTGCGCAGACTATTGATAAGGTCAGCGGCTTAGTAGCAATGAATTCCTTGATGGCAATGGTTGGCGGCACGCTGGCTGCATGGGTTATTGGTCGCAACGATCCGGGCTTTACCTATAACGGCCCTTTAGCCGGCTTGGTTGCAGTTTGCGCAGGGTCAGATTTGATGCATCCGATGGGCGCCCTAGTGGTTGGCTTAATTGCCGGTGCACTCTTTGTGTATATGTTTACCTTAGTGCAAAACCGCTGGAAGATTGATGATGTATTGGGCGTCTGGCCTCTTCATGGTCTATGCGGTTTATGGGGTGGACTGGCTGCAGGCATCTTTGGTGCCAAAGCGCTCGGCGGTATTGGTGGTGTGACTTTCTTGGGTCAGTTAATTGGAAGCGGCTTAGGAGTTGCTATAGCGCTTGTAAGTGGATTTGTGGTCTATGGATTGCTCAAGGCTGTTTTAGGCATCCGGATGTCACAAGAAGAAGAGTTTGAGGGTGCTGATTTGAGTATTCACCGGATATCTTCGACTCCTGATCGTGAGCCTAACTGGTAGGCTTTATTAAATATAGCCATTACCTATAATGTGTCATGGCTATATTTGAACTAGATGGAAATGCTCCCCGCTTAGACGAGGGGGCTTGGGTCGCCGAGAGCGCAGAAGTTATCGGTAATGTCGAACTACATAAAAATGCGAGTGTGTGGCCCAAGGTAGTTATCCGCGGCGATAACGATTTGATTCAAATTGGCGAGGGCAGCAATGTGCAAGATGCTTCAATTTTGCATACTGACCCTGGCTACCCCCTCATCATTGGCAAGAATGTCACCGTTGGTCACCAAGTAATGCTGCATGGTTGCCACATTGGCGATGGCAGCTTAATTGGTATTGGGGCTGTGATTTTGAACGGCGCCAAAATTGGTAAAAACTGTTTAGTGGGTGCTGGCGCATTAGTTACCGAGGGTAAAGAATTTCCGGATGGTTCAATGATTTTGGGTTCTCCTGCCAAGGCAGTGAAGACGCTAACCCCAGAGCAGATTGCTGGCATTGAAGACATTGCTGGTCGTTATGTCAAAAACGCACAGCGCTACCAGCAAACTCTGAAGAAAATTGCTTAATTTAAAAAAGCACGCCTAAATTGTTCTACGTCTTTAATGTTGTCTTTCCGGTATTTGCCCTCATTCTGATTGGCTTTATTTGTGGGAGAACAGGCAAATTAGGGCAAAGCGCATCTATTGAACTAAATCGCTTTGTAGTGTGGCTCGCCTTACCTGCCCAGTTATTTCATTTTGCCTCTAGTAGTAGTTGGCAAACGCTCTGGCAGCCAGGGTTCATCACTGCTTTTTTTCTGAGTTGCTTGACGGTATTCATTCTGGTCTTAATAGTTAGTTGGGTGCGCAATCGAGATTTAGTGGCTGCAAGTTTTTCAGGTTTGAGTGCGTCTTACTCCAACACGGGATATATGGGTATTCCACTCTGTGTTCTAGCGCTCGGTCAGGATGGTTTGGCGCCAGCAATCATTTCTACTTTTATTGTATTTGTGATGTTCGCCATAGCGACCGTCCTAATTGAGACTGGCATACAGTCTCACAAAAAATCCCATGAAATTGTTTGGAACGTGCTCAAGTCGCTGTGCACTAATCCATTATTGCTTGCGCCTGTAGCGGGTTTGCTATGGTCATCTACGGACCTGGTTTTGTATGACCCATTAGAGCAAGTTATTTCTTTCCTGGCTGCAGCTGCAACTCCTTGTGCGTTGGTTTCTATCGGACTTTTTTTGATGCAAAAGGAAAAGTCAGCCCCGCAAGAGGCGTGGGGTGTTAGTTTTGCAAAATTGATTCTTCAGCCGCTGGTTGCATGGTTGATAGCAGGACCAATCTTGGATTTACCCGCGTTGTGGTTAAGCGCCGTCGTGATGCTAGCTGCACTTCCTACTGGTACCGGCCCATTTATGTTGGCCCAGTACTACAACGCAGATGGCCGAATGATTTCTCGAGTGGTGCTTTTAACCACAATTGGTTCTTTGTTAACACTGTCTTTATTCTTGTGGTGGAGCAGGGGGGTTTGATCCCTCTGCATCGATTTGCTTTTCCCAAGAAGCGCCAATAAATGCGGGTAGTTTCATGCACTCATTAAATATCTTCATCAGTGTTGGATAGGCTTTCATATCGAGCTTTGCGCTAAGCCCATTAAAAATTTGTGGCACCAAGCAAATATCAATCAAGCCGGGTTGATCACCATAAGCAAAGCGACCCACTCTGGAGTCCGAGCTCAATTGTTTTTCTAAGCTGGTTAAGCCTAGGGTCATCCAGTGTTGATTCCAGTTATCTTTCGCCTCCATACCGAGACCTAATTGTCTGATTAAGTAGCGCAACACTCGTACATTGCCAATTGGGTGAACATCAATCGCGATATCCATCGCTACTGCGCGCACCCATGCTCGATCGATTGGAGACCGCGGAAGTAGCGGCGGGCTTGCATGAATCTCTTCGAGATATTCAATGATGGCAAGAGATTGGTGAATATTGTGAGTGCCGTCGGTATAGAGTGGCACTAAGCGATTGGGATTTTTATTAGCGTATTCGCCAGCAGTGTGGACGCCTCCGCTTTTAACAATATTGACTGGAATCACTTCATAATCAAGCCCTTTTAAGTTAAGGGCAATACGCACCCGAAAGGCTGCTGAGCTGCGCCAAAAACTATAGAGCTGAGTTTTCATGAGGGATTCCTTTATGGCATTGCCCTCAGTATATTGAGGACTTCATTGATTGGCTGGTGTGGGTGATTTAGACTAGATGCTATGGATCAAATTAATTTCTGGATTGGCATTATTGCCACCATCGCATTTGCGGTAACAGGTGTTCTAGCTATTGCTGATCGGGGTGTGGATCTTTTTGGCGTGCTGGTTCTGGGCGTGATTACCGCTATTGGCGGTGGGACTCTGCGCGACATCATTTTGGATGTGCCAGCATTTTGGTCCATTGCACAAATTTATATTTGGGTCGCATTGGCCGCCTGCATTATTACTTTCGTAGCGGAATCTTTTTTTACGCAGCCACAGATTTATCGTTGGATGCTCTACATCGATGGCCTGGGTGCTGCCTTGTTTGGAATTCAGGGGGCTGATAAGGCTTGGAATCTCGGATTTGGCTTGCCAGTTGCGCCAGTAATTTTGGGTGTAGTCACTGCAATTGGTGGCGGCCTGCTTCGCGATATCTTGGCTGGTAGAAAAACTTTGCTGATGTCGCATGAACTGTATGCAATACCCGTTACCTTAGGTTGCTGTATCTATATTCTGATTTTAAATTTCCTTCCCACGTACACGCTAGAGGGATCTGTAATTTGTATGCTCGCTATTTTTGGATTACGCGCAGCTGCCATTTACTGGGACCTGCGCGTACCCAAATTGTTTATTACTAAAACGCGCTAACGGCACCATCACTACGCGGATCCCAGCCACCATGCAGTGTGCCGGATGGATCGCGAATAATGCAGCCTGCGTGTCCAACGGTTTCATCAAAGGCATCGAGCATCTCAATTTCATGACCCAAGGCATGAAGTTCTTTTGCCACCCATGGACTAAAGCGCGACTCTAACTTTAAGCTGTCGCTAGTTTGTCCCCAAGTTCTTCCTAAGAGCCAGCGTGGTCGACTGATGGCATCTTGTGGATCAAGCCCATATGTTGCTGTTCGAGTAAAGACTGCGCATTGTGTTTGGGGTTGGCCATCGCCACCCATCGTGCCGTACACCATAGACCGGCCATCCTTAAATAAAGCCATTGCAGGATTTAATGTATGGAATGGTTTGCGATAGGGCTCAAGGTGATTGAGCGTTTTTGGATCAAGCGAGAAGCTGCAGCCGCGGTTTTGCCAGTTCACCCCAGACTTAGGCAGCACGATACCAGCACCAAACTCGTGATAAATACTTTGAATGAACGAAACGCAATTTCCATTGCCATCAACTACACCCATCCAAATAGTATCGGCTGGGCCTTTACCCTGACCCCAGGGCAAAGCTTTTTCAGGATCAATATTTTTTGCTAGCTTCTTTAAGAAAGCAGGGGATAAGAAAGATTGTGCATGCTTGGTCATGTAAGCAGGATCAGTGACATATTTATCTCTGACCATGAAGGCTTGCTTGGTAGCTTCAACACAGTGGTGAACATATTCAGCGCTATCCACTTTGAAGCGTTTTAGATTAAGTTGATCCAAGATTCCGATGATCATTAATGACACTACACCTTGGGTTGGTGGTGTCATGTTGTATACATTACCCATGCTGTGTTTCAGCTCAAGCGGGTCAATGAGTTTGGCTTGATGACGGTGAAGATCGCCCAGTCTGAGTGGGCTACCAATTTCAGTGAGTTCTTTAGCAATGAGCTCAGCTAAATCACCACGATAGTAATCTTCAGTCCCTTTGCGAGAAATTTGGCGCAGGGTTTTTGCAAGACGCTCTTGTTTAAAGATGCTGCCTACTTCGGGCGACTTGCCGTTCACTAAGAATGTTTCGGCAAATCCTGGGATATCTTGCAGCTCACCCCGTTTTTTAGCGGTGAGGCTGGATTGGCTGAATGTGACGGGCACACCAGCTTCAGCATAGTGAATCGCATCGGCTAGCAAACGGGATAAGGGGAGTTTTCCACCCAAACCTTGTTTTGAAAGTTGCTGTGCTGCTCCCCAGCCAGAGATGGTGCCGGCTACGGTATTAGCTGCAACAGCGCCTCGGAAGGGGATAGCCTTTGTAATTCCGCGCTCAGCGCACCACTGCTTGGTTGCTAGGCCAGCCGCTGCACCACAGGCGTCAATTCCACCCATAGCCTTGCCAGGCGAGTGAATTACCCAGAAAGAGTCGCCACCAATAGAGTTCATGTGGGGATATACAACCGCAATCGTTGCTGCTGCAGCGATCATGGCTTCTAGGGCATTTCCACCCTCTCTTAAAACTGCTAACGCAGATTCGGACGCCAAAGAGTGGGGCGCCACTGCCATGCCCCGAATACCCCATTTTTGCTGCATGCTGATTTCTCCATTGAAGTACTTTATTGAAAAAGTTTTTTATTGTTTGTATTTAGTCTCTATTAGAGCGAATTTTGTAGGCTATATAGATAGAGTGTGCACTTTAATTGGGCGCATTGCTCGATCCGTGTATTTGGAGCCATTCACTTCAAATTGTTGTTTAGACCCCATCTAATTGCTAAATTCTCGGGAAAACCCCGAGCCGATTTGATGGGGAATTACCCTAACTAGTGGATTTCTTTGATTTTTTTCAAAGCATAATCGACCCGTTGTTTTTTATTTCAATAAAAATAGTTAGGAGCTACTGATGTCAACATCAACTAAAGCAGCCCCAATGACCGCTGAAGAACGCAAAGTTATTTTTGCTTCATCTTTAGGTACGGTTTTTGAGTGGTACGACTTTTATCTTTACGGTTCATTGGCTGCCGTTATTGCCAAGCAATTCTTCTCAGGCTTAGATGCTGGCTCTGCCTTCATTTTCGCTTTACTAGCTTTTGCTGCCGGTTTTATCGTTCGCCCATTCGGCGCTTTGGTATTCGGTCGCTTAGGTGATTTGATTGGTCGTAAATACACCTTCTTGGTGACGATTCTGTTGATGGGTGGTGCTACATTCATCGTGGGTATTCTTCCTAACTACGCCACTATCGGTGTTGCTGCTCCTGTGATCTTGATCGCATTGCGCATGCTTCAAGGTTTGGCATTGGGCGGTGAGTACGGCGGTGCTGCAACTTACGTTGCTGAGCATGCTCCAAATGGTAAGCGTGGTGCGTACACATCATGGATTCAGACAACAGCTACTCTTGGCTTGTTCTTGTCCTTGCTCGTGATTTTGTTCACACGTGAATTCACAGGCGCAGACTTTGACGTTTGGGGTTGGCGTATTCCTTTCATCGCTTCTATCGCATTGTTGGCGATCTCTGTATGGATTCGTTTGTCCATGAATGAGTCACCAGCTTTCAAGAAGATGAAAGAAGAAGGCAAATTGTCTAAAGCTCCTTTGACAGAGTCATTCGGTCAATGGAAGAACTTGAAGATTGTTATCTTGGCATTGTTTGGTCTGGTTGCAGGTCAAGCGGTGGTTTGGTACACAGGTCAGTTCTATGCTTTGTTCTACCTCACCCAAGTGTTGAAAGTAGATCCTAAGGCTGCGAACTTGTTGATTGCTGCTTCTTTGGTAATCGGTACACCATTCTTCGTAATATTCGGTAGCCTATCTGACAGAATTGGTCGTAAGGTAATCATCATGGCTGGCCTCTTGTTTGCCATCATTTTGTACATCCCTAATACGCCAGTTTCCTTGTTTAACGGCTTAACCCACTTTGCTAACCCAGCATTGGAAAAGGCAATGGCAACTGCACCAGCAACTATTACTGCTGATGTGAATGAATGTACATTCCAGTTCAATCCAACGGGTACTGCAAAGTTCACTAGCTCTTGCGATATTGCAAAGCAGGTGATGGCTTCTAACTCTGCGAGCTACTCAACAATCGCTGGCCCAGCTGGTGGTACTGCTGTTGTGAAGATTGGCGATACAGAGATTCAAGGCTACTCCGCTAAAGGTATGGCTCCAGCTGATGCGAAAGCAAAAGATGCAGAGTTCAAGAAAGCAATTCGCGATGCATTGAATGCTGCTGGCTATCCTGCAAAGGCTGATCCTGCTGCGATCAACTACCCTGCAGTTCTTGGTATCTTGGTAATTTTGGTGCTCTTGGTAACCATGGTTTATGGCCCAATCGCTGCGATGTTAGTTGAGATGTTCCCAACTCGCATTCGTTACACCTCTATGTCCTTGCCATACCATATCGGTAACGGTTGGTTCGGTGGCTTGTTGCCAACGATCTCCTTCGCCTTGGTAGCGCAAAACGGTAACATTTACTACGGTCTCTGGTACCCAATCATCATCGCTGCGATGACATTGGTAATCGGCGTACTGTTTGTTAAAGAAACTAAAGACGTAGATATCTACGCTAAAGACTAAGCTTTACTAGTCTGTTTCAAAAACTAAACCCGACCACTATGTGGTCGGGTTTTTTATTGCTAGAAATGAATTACAGCGATTAATTACAGCAATTAATCCCAAAGATTTTTCTGATTGCCACGATTAAAGAGTGCTTGATTTTGATCGGCTATTGATGTGATTCTTTGGCCTGGTAGCACCTGGATTTCAGCGCCTGCTGAAAGTACACCAGTTTGATTGACGCGAAGATACCACCCACTAAATCCTGATTGCAGCATGGCTTTAGCTGCGCCTTTGTAGCCCATCTTGGCGTTGAACTTAAAGCAGGGCTCGCGTAGTTTGACCACGGTAAATTGAAGATCACCAATCTGCATTTGATCTCCAATAAATATCTCAGTTTCTACTAAACCCTCAATGGTGAAGTTTTCACCGAAAGCACCTAGGGGAAGCTGAACTAATTTTTTAGTTTCCCGAGAGAGCAGCTCATTCCAAAATGCATAGTGCTCAATTGAGTAGACGTAAATGGCTTTCTCTATTCCGCCATGTACCGAGAGGTCTGCTTGTTCATCACCCGCAACTCCTATTCGAGTGATTTCTATGGGCGCAGGGATAGCAAGAGTGCTGACGGGTTGTTTGTTAATAGCCGAGGCCACTGTTGAGTAGTTCGGGTGATGAGACCCAAACAGTGGCATGACTTTGCCTGAAGATATGGAGAGAAGTCGCATAGGTGCAGTTGACTGATAAGATGAAATGGTCGAACTAAGAAAGTAAATGATGCATCTTTATAGATTATTGGTGGTAGCAATTTTTTGTGTGATTGCCAGCTCAACCGCATTCGCCAAGTGGGATGAGGAGCGGGATGTCACTACCAATGGCAAAGATGAGTTGGTCTATTACTTCAAGACCAATGAACAGGGGCAAAAGCTAGTTTTAGATAAGTACGTCAAGCGTCTGATTTTCATTCAGCCTGACCGGCTATATAAGCGCACCATTCGCCTCATTAAGGTGGATGGACAGCCTATCGAGGTGATGAGCGATCCCTTTTCTCGCTTTCCAGAGCAAACAGCCATCATTTTTGAAAATAAGGATGAGGTTCTGAAAAAGCTCTTTCTAGCTAAGAAAATCGAGGTTTTTATTCGCTACAACCGGGATGAGGCAGTCAGCGTCTTTCAGATTAAGTAGTTTGAGCCCTTTGGTTTAGACAGAAGGCGCCTGATCATTTACAATTACGAGTTCGGCGAATTAGCTCAGCTGGTTAGAGCGACGGAATCATAAAAATATTTTTGAGTACTAAAACAGTTCTAAAACATTGTTTTAAGCATACCCAAAAAATCCCGCCCACTACACACCAAAAACAATGGCATCAAAAAATACTTACACGCACTAATCTGCGTTCGCAGAACGTCGTGTGAGATTTTGACGACGAAGCAAAAATAATCGTCGTAGAAAATGCAAGACGACAGCACACTAAGCGTGTATGTCTAATCTCAATCAACTCTTTGCAAACCCCATCCCCGCAACCCCAAAGGCTATAAGGCTTATAGACGGGAAGGTTACTGTCTATAAGCGTCCCCAGTCGGCACAATGGCAATGCCGCTTTAAGCTGGCAAATAACAAGTGGCATTCGGCAAGCACTGGTACAGACGAGCTAACTGAAGCTAGACGCAATGCCATAGTTCTTTATGAAACTGTCCGCATAAAAATTGACGCAGGATTGGCACTCACAGAAAAAACATTTGGACAGTTAGCATTAGAAGAGATGGCAAATATGCGTCGTACTTCGAATGGCAAGAGAGGTGAGCGTAACTACAAAGATTATTTCTTTATCTGGCAAAAATATCTCATTCCATTTTTCGGAAAATACAAAGTTGGTGAAATCACGCAAGAGTTAGTTGCAGACTTTGAAGCGTGGAGAACTTCGGTAATGGGCAAAGAATCAAAAGCGACAACTAAAAAACATCACGCACTGGCATACAACAGAGTGGTGACGTTGGCAAAAGAGCTTGGACAGATTTCGCAAAATAAGATTGTTCCGTTGCTAAACATTGCTGGTGCAAAGAGCGAGCCTCGTCCCGCTTTCACACAAGAAGAGTTAGAGCAGTTGTATACCTACTTTCCGATTTGGCAAAAAGATGTGCACCATAGGCATTCGGGTGAAGTCAGAGTGCTGTGTGCCGCTTACATTCAGTTTTTGGTGAATACAGGGGTAAGGCACAGCACCGAGTCTATGCCGCTGAGGTGGAAGCACCTGCAATGGCACTATATCGGCGATAAGCGGTACTTACGCATATGGGTGAGTGGCAAGACAGGGCAGAGGTATTTAATCGCTAAAAACGCTGTTTTAGAGGTTTTAGAGGGGTTAATGCACTGGCAGAAGCTCCCATATGCCAGTTTGGGGGAAATAATCGAAATAAAACTCGATAGATTGATATTTACGCTCCCCACAGGTGAAATGCCCCATTTGCTGGAAAACATCTTTCGGCACTTAATGAAAAAGAGCGGATTGCTCAAAAATGGTGCTGGGCAGAATAGAACGCTGTATAGCTTGAGGCATACCTATGCAACGCAGGCATTGGCTAGTGGGGTAGATATTCACACGCTGGCTAAGCAGATGGGTACAAGCGTCTTAATGATTGAGCGGCATTACAGCAAAATCACCCCAATGATGAATGCTGAGAAGCTGGCTTAGTGGTGTCGTTTTAAACGACACCTTTTATAGCCTGTTTACTTAAATTTCTTTAATTTCAGTGTGGACGCATCAACTGCATCTTTGCTGAAGACTTGCGGGTAGTCGCAAACAATAGCTTCTGTTGTGTAGTCTTTGTAGCCAGCAGACACCATCCGTCTAAAGTTATCGCCGACAGTTGGTTTTATGGCGATGTCGTTAAGCGTAATGACAACTCCTTTTTTACCTAACTTTCGCTGAGTTCGAGTCGGATGGTATCCCAGCCCTTTTAGTAGGCTAATTCCTTTTGCTACACGCTCTTTTAGTTCTTTGGGTGCGCCATCGTCAGCAAACTCATTTGCTTGCACTAGAAATTCTGTAAGTCTCTTCGCTTCCGCGTATAAACCAAGTTCTGAAGCTCTTTTTAGTGCTTGACGAACTTGAGTAGGTGACAGCTCGCCAGCCTCTGCCGCTTCAACCATTTTTTTACCATTAAACGGTGCTCTTGCCATATCCATTCCTAATTCAAGTTAGTTGCTGTCCATAGCAAAAGTAACATAATCCGATAGCTAATGGGTTGCCAGCTAGCTGGGGAAGATACCTAGTGAAGTATTGGCAATGATTGATTCAGCCTGTTTGAGGTAGCGTTTAACAGTTGCCGCCATTACGTTTCGTTTAGCGGCTGTATCTTGTTTTAAATCATTCGGTGATGGCATAGCACCTCTAACTAATCTCAATTCAACTCCAACCTCCCATAGCTTAGCTTTGCCATTTAACTCTACTAGCTTTGTGAAGCAGTCATAGACATCTAGTGCCTTTTGAAGACTCTCAATTGTGTAGTTTCGGTTAAGCGGAAATCTAGCAGTACTTTTATCTAATTTTTTTGCAGTTCTGCCTCTTTTAGCCGTATGCCTCTTTTTAAGTATTTTGGCAATGCGACTTTGTAACTCTCTTTTACTCATTGTGAGAGGCAGTGCTAAGACGAGCACATTCTCAGAATTCCAATCCTCTTCCCACTCCGACTTGTCGCTTAGTTCTTTTGGGACAAGAGCACTTCGTTTCTCTCCAAATAGATAAGCACCCCTGTTGTTTTCACTCCACCATTTTTTAAAATCATCTTCTCTCACATCCCCAAACTCTTTATACAAGTCTGCGAGCTTGCCTGCGCCATTCCTCTCGCAACACTTTAGGTAGTTGTCATTACGACGTAAATATGCCCACCACCAATAAAACGGACTTCTTTGTTGGTAAGAAATTGATAGTGGTTTTTGCTTTGTTCCAAACAGTGGATAAGGAGCAAGAAAGTGAACGGGATTTTTAGTCATTTATTAACAATCAAATTGCATCAAATTGCTTTGCAGTATCTCAATAAATCGATAAAAAGTAAAATAGTAGTTATAGATGAGGTTGATATTTTATTAACACATCTTATTTTTAAATAAAAAAGAAAGCGAGTTTGAGATGTTAGAAAAAATGTTCAATAACCCTGTTAAAACTACTGCTGATAACGCTACTGTCGTTTTAAACGACAGCAATATTCAAAGTAGTAGTTATAAGTTCTCGTTTATCGAGCAGTTAGTGCTGGATAGAGAGGCTTGGGAAAACACAGTAGCTCGTACAAGCAATGAGCAGTTATATAAGTTGCTGGCACGTTGCTATGGCACGTATCTTTCAATGTCGCAAGACAATGAAAAAGCAGAACAAATGCGTGAAGATTTAAAGACACACATTAACTTAAAAGGGTATGTGTTTGCTAAAACATCACATACGCTTACAAAAATTGTTAAGTGTGTGTTTGGTGCTGATAGACGTCGTACAAGCACTTACAGCATTGTTTTACGTGCGGCACTTGCTGAAAATAAAACTGAAGCACAAATTGCAGGTTTTATTGAAAGCAGGGGTGGTGTGCAAGAAATCCGCTTAGCTAAAGGCAATGCTTTAAGCACTAAAGCTAAAGCTGAACTTGCTAAAAATACTGTTGCAGAACAGTCTTTAGCGAAAGTTAGTAGCGAAGCATTAGCTAAACAGCTTGATAGTGCAAAGGTGGGGCAACAAGTGGTTATTGTTGCTACACAACAAGCTAACGGCGAACTTGTTGCTAATGCGGTTACGTATAGCGAAACAGCTGTAAATACTGCTTTGTCTGCGTACTACTCTGCTAACAAAGACAGCATTAAAACAAAAGCTGACGAGCGTGCTAAAGCTAGCAATGACTCAACATTAAGCGACGCTATCAATAACGCTGCTTAATATGTAGTAACTACAGGGGTAAAGCGTAACTGCTTTGCCCCTTTTTTATTCGATAAAAATGGAGGTTGTAAATGTTTAATGATTTTGAAGAAAAATACACCCCTGTCGTTTTAAACGACATTGTGTATCACTCGGAAGAAACGCGGGAAACGATTGAAGACTGTGTGTCTGGTATGAATGGTTTTCCCGCTAGCGGTAAAAATGGCATCTTGCTATATGGGGTGAATGGCACTGGCAAATCGGCATTAGCGAAAATATTGCCTAGTTTGATTGAGCAAGCACGAACAGGCGAGAGTGAACCCGTAGTTACTTACTTTGGTATATCGCAAGGTGGGGATAATGGAGCTGGGGTTATTGAAGGTATTAAGAAAAGAGCAATTCTGATGCCCTATAACCGTTATCACTATTTTGTACTAGACGAAGTTGATAACTTGCGAGTAGAGGCAATGGATTCGCTTAAAGCTGCAATGAGTATCGGCGGCACTGAGTGTATCTTTGTTCTCACCACTAACAGACTATCAATGATTGAGCGGGGCGTTATGGATAGATGTATTCGTGTTGAATTCAATGCGGCACCTGCAACAGCGTGGCTTCCTAAGTTCAAGCAAATACTTAATGACTATGGCGTAACACACGTTACAGACGAAGTTGCTTTAGGGATTATTGGGCTTTGCAACGGAAGTGCAAGAGAAGTAATGCAGGCTGCAAGGGACTTAATCAATAAGCATTACAAAAAGAATGGTGGGCATTTAAAGCTCGCCGCCTAATGCTGTCGTTTTAAACGACTGACTCAAAGCCCGCTGATGTTAGCGGGCTTTTTTTATACTAACTCAACTGCTTTACGGAGCATATCGTCGCTAGCGTAGATGTAAACCGAAGTAGTTTGAATATTTTTGTGCCCTAAAAGTTTTTGCAGAACCTTTATACCGACACCCTTCGATGCAATAGCGGTGGCAAAACTACGTCTTCCGCTGTGACTGCTAGCACCATCAATACCTGCCTTTTTGTAAAGATAATGAAAGTACTGGGCACAAGTATTTGATGTGAAGCCGTCACTATCACGCTTCTGACTGTAAAAGAACTTCACATTTGAATCTTGTAACTTGCATAAGCGGAAGAAAGCGACATATTGCTCTAACTCCTTGCGTAGGCGCTCGCTTACGAACACCGTTCTTGCCACGCCACCTTTTGTCTGTTCGCTACTTAAGCGTATTTCATCTCTAACTATGCCATCAGCACTTACAACATCTTTGTAGCGTAGTGCCGCAACCTCTCCACATCTTAATCCGGCTAAATGGGTGATTAACAGCATTGCTCTATTACGTAGTGCGTGTTTACGGGTTGCAATGTAATCAAGTACTCTGCGTAGTTCTACCTGACTGAGTGTTTTTGCTTGCTTTGACATAGTCTGCTCCTTTTTTGTGCCCAACCAAAGTTTTGCTATGTCTAAAGTATGTTTTCTTTGTTTATTTTTTCCTACCTCTTTTTGTCCGATGTGCATTAAATGAAAATCCTTCCATAAATCAATGAGATGTGTATTTTTTCGGGCGAAATATAACCTTTTGCATATTTGGTTATATATAGGTATTTAGTGGATTTGTCGTCTATCTCCCACAGAATTAGGAAGACTTGCGTATGGCGTCTATACGCTGTTTTTAATAATCCCTGTTAAGCAGATATTCGCAATATTGCGTTAAGTGCTTGTAGGGCTGATTTGAGGTGTTTGCAGTTGTGTAGTAATTGCATTTGAGAATAATGCAAACTGTATTGATAATTTTTCTGTTGGCTTTACTTTTTTAACTCTAGCATCGCTTGTTGTTGAGTGTAATTCAATCCACCCAGCCTCTATTAGCTTGCGAAAGTGATATCGCAACCCCATATCGCTGTAAGGCAAGCTAGCAAATAATGCTTTGACAGTAAGTTCATTGTTATTTAATGCGTCACCAACCACTACAACCAAAATATCGTATGGGATAAACGAATGTCCAATTGGCAAGTGGCGAGTAGCTTGCTTGCGTATAACGACAAGTAAATCTATTACTAGTAAGTGTTGCTCAGTATCCACAGTGCTTTAAGTTTTTAATAACTTAAAGACTGTAATTTCAATCACTTAGATTTCCTACGAAATTAAGCTACGAAGTTCGTATCTATATTAAATGTACTCAATCCTTATAACCATACATAGTTACAAATGTTGTAACAACATCAAAAACTATAGGGTTAAAAATGAAAAAGAAATTACTGGTTGCCGCGTTATTGGCTGTGGCAGGCACAAGTGCAATGGCGCAGTCAAAGTTTGAAGGGTTCTACGGTCAAGTTGGTATTGGTTATGAGAGTGTTGCTCCATCAACTTCAACTACATTCAACTATGGTGGAGTAAATGTCCCATCTTCAATTTCATTGAATAACTCCAATAGTTTTGCTGGAACAGCAACACTTGGTTATACCTTTGCTGTCAATAAAGATTTCTTGTTAGGCATTGGTGCCGAGTATTCACCAATTGAAGGGCAGAAACAAAACATTACCTACAACATTGCTGGAACATCAGTTGCTGGTGGTACATACAATAAGAAAAATTCTTACAATATTTTCATATCGCCAGGTTTAGCTGTTGGTGCTGACGCAGTTGCTTATGCAAAAGTTGGATTTACAGGAGCGTCAGCCGATACTGGTGGCGATACAACTAATTACACAGGATACTCTGTTGGCTTGGGATATAAGCAAATCATTACTGGAGGCTTATACGGCTTCGGTGAAGTTAATTACGCAAGCTACGGCAATCAAACATCTAATCAATCGGCTGTAGTGAGTGGGCGTTTATTGACTACTTCAGTAACATCAAGCCTTAATGCGACAAACATCTTAGTTGGCTTAGGTTACAAGTTTTAAGTTATATATTTAAATCTTCATTTAAAGCCACTGTAACAAGTGGCTTTTTTATTTAACAAAAAGGATTTGAAATGAAAAGAATATTTTTTAGTATTTTTCCTGTACTGATTGCATTAGCTATTGCTGGATGTGCGTCAACAGTAAATCGAAATACATCTAACATTAAAGAAACATCTAATGTCAAAGAAGAGACAGTGCAAATAACTAAGTTTTTACCACTTAAAAGTTTAACCGTCACACTAGATGCTAACGCACAAGATAAATTAAAGGATAACGAAAATTTTAGTAAAGATAGGCTATACAACAAAATCAACTCAACTTTACTTGAAAATCAATACCTGCAAACTCAAAATAATAATTCGAACTCTAAAATTGATGTTGTCATTACTAATATAAGAGTTAGGTCAGGTGTATCAGCAATCCTATTGGGATTTTTAGCGGGGGCTGATTCTATAACTGGACAGATATATGTCAAAAATGGAGATAAGGTAATTGATAGCTTTGAAGTGGATATCACTTATGCATTTGGTGGCGCAATGGGGGATACAGACACAAGAATGAATTGGATGTATGAGTCTTTTGCAACAAAAATTGTAGAGGAGCTAAAAAAACTAGTGCCTAAGACATAAACTTTGGTAACTTTTATTAAGCTATCTTTGGGTAGCTTTTTTGTTTTCTATTAATTACCAATTAATCTTATTGTAAGTAGATTAGTTTATAAGCAACCTGCTTTGCAGTCTGCTTGTGTTTCGCAAAAGCTATCGCTTTTACTCACACATTTTTTCAATTGATTGATTACAAGATTAAATATTGGTATTGCTTTTAAGGCATCTTTACTAGGAAGCACAAGCCACGCTTCTATTTGCAAGCGTGGCTTGTAGCTAATCATCTTTACTGAGGATTAACAACTGATATACACACAACTTGATTTAACAAGATAAGGTAGGTTTTGCTATCACCTTTTATGTGCTCGTCTAACGCAACAATTCCACAGCCTATATCAGTAGCTTTGTGGATTGTTTGTGGGTTTCATTGTGGCAGTCCCACTCACTTTCAGCCTATACATTTTTATATTTGCTTACATTCGCGTATTACTACGCTACTAACCATTACAGCATCGCAAACGCTTCTACACAGTGGTGTGGCATTTAAGGCATCTAGCATCAAGCTAGGTAGTGCGATACAGCGAGTAATGAGCAACCCTATTGTTTACCGTCACACATCAGAACGGATTTAACAGCACTATTACATTCAGCGTGCCAACTTTTATATCTCATTTGTATAGTTATTTATATGAAACCAAATATTTCGTAACATTTCCTATCCATTTCTTACATATAGCCAGACAAATACAGGTTGTCCTCGTAGGTTTTCAGGCAATACATTAAGTGTGCCCATTCATAAACAAGGAGAAATAAATGAGCACATTAGATTCACTCAAGCTAACAACAGCTAAAAAGCCAACCCATATTCCTGCAATCGTGTTTCGCAGAAATAAACTTTCAAATAAGTTGTGGGAGCAAATCCAACTAGCCAAAAGTCATATAGATGGCACACCTTTTGTGGTGACGAAGTTTAAAAGCGTCAAAGATAAGGAAACGGGGTTGCGTCGCCAAGTAGAAATCCCCAAGCGTATACGCGAATGGTGGTTTAAAAATGATGCTGGCAAAGTCTGCGTGTCAGTCAAATATGGAACAAAAGTCATTGAGCTTGCTAAAGGTAAGCACAGCGTAGAAGTTGATAGTGCCCAAAACTTAGTGAAGGCATTGGAAACCATTAAGTCTGCTGTTGAGCAAGGTGAGCTAGATACGCAAATCGAAACAGCCAGTGGGGCGCTAAAGGCGGGTTTTCAGAAGTAAGTTGGTAAGGGGTGTCGTTTTAAACGACACCCTTCGCTGAGTAATCCAACTTTACTTTAATAAGGAAAACTATGCGTAGCATCGTAATAAAACCATACCCAATCGTCTTTGACAAAGTCGAGCGTTTAATCAATGTAAACGGAATGAACTTTGAAGAAGAGTTTTTGGCTAAGGTAGTAAGTGAGCATTTAGCAAGGCAAAAGGAAGGCAGGATGCCTACCATTACTGACGCTTTTAAGATTTATATGAATGAAAGTGCTTCCGCTCATCGCCCTACATTCGTTAAACACGCGAACTATCACTTCCGTAGCTTTAAAGAGTTTTTTGGTGATTTGACTTTAGATGAACTAAAGCATTGGCACATCACCGAATATCGAGACTATCAGCTTCAGCGTGGATTAAACCCTACAAGCGTTAGGAAACATAACAACACACTCAATGCGATGCTCAATGTTGCATTCAAACATTTGGATATAGATAGACTCAGTCCATTTAGAGCTTTGAAGATTAGAGGTGAAGGGGATATTAAGCGTCCAATGCCCATTATTACTACCCAGCTAATCAATCAAGTTAAAGAATGTTTACTAAGAAACTCCACACCACATAAGCTCGTTGCCTTAATACAGCTGAATACCGGATTTAGGCTATCTGAACCAGTATTTGCAAGACTGGAAGACTGTGTGCTCGAGCACGACATACCTCATTTGTGGATTAGACGGAATGCGTTAAGCGATAGAAAGACTAAATCAAGTATTCGTGCTGTGCCATTGTGTGGAGTTTCGTTGGATGCCGCTAAAGAGCTATATAAGATTGCGAGAACGAAAAGAAGCGAATGGTTTGTGCCGCATTATGCGAGAGACAACGGCAACTCCAGTTGTTCTCAAATCATTAAAAAGACGCTAAAGGAGCTTGACTTTAAAAGTCATATGTTTAGGCACGCAATCATTGATAGGATGAAGGCTAGGAACGATATACCCACGCGACTCGCTGAAAGTATTACTGGGCACAGTAGTGGAGGTTCGGATTTCAACACCTACGGAACTGTCGGCTACACACTTGAGCAAAAACGAGATGTGATTTTGAAGGTACTGGTTTAGGTAATGGGTGTCGTTTAAAACGACACCACTAAATACTTGTATGAAGCGATATAAGGCAACAGTCAATGCAGCAGGAATGTGGGTAGAAACAATTCTCTACGCACAGAACCAAGCACAAGCATACAAACTATTCCAAGCGATCTTTGGTTCAAGTAACGTGCCGCATCAACCGTTACGGATTGGTTAGCCTCAAATCCATTTAAGGGTTTTTAGTAGTTCAAGTAAAAAAGAGCCTATTGCACCTATTCCAGCCAGTACTGCCGCTACGTTCACCCACCAACTCAACTCTAGTTTGCTTTCAGTAATAATCTTTCTGCCATTGATATACATATTTCTGTCATCACCAACCGAAAGCTCTGTGTTTTTGCCTTCATCATCAGTGAAGGTATAAAAGCGATGTAGATTCATTTAGTTCCTTTTATTTGGCTTTCTCAATAAATACTCTATATGAGATACAAAGAAATAACGGAAATGCATTCCGTCGCCACAATAAAGCCGCTTAATCCCAGTCAGGCACGCATAGAAGCATTAAAAGCGCAGAAAGAACGTGCCAAAACAGCGTTAGACGCTGAAAGAAAGCGCCAAAAAGTATCAAAAGCACAAGAAAAGTTAAAAAAAGCAGTTTCTGCGTAGCAGGGAAAGCCGGACAGGATTCAGCACCGTAAAGAAACCTACGGACAGCTTAAATAGACAGAGTTTGCACAGACTCGCACATTTGCACAGCACCACTGCAATCATTTACAATAACGAGTTCGGCGAATTAGCTCAGCTGGTTAGAGCGACGGAATCATAATCCGCAGGTCCGGGGTTCAAATCCCTGATTCGCCACCATATCAAGAGGCCATTGCCCACCGGCAGTGGCCTTTTTCTTAGGTAATGTCGCTTGGGTTCGATCGATGGCTAAATTTTGGAACTTCGTCTTTTTCCAAGTTGGTTGGTTTGCATGTGTTTTGGGTGCGGCCAATAAGCAGGTCCTTTGGGCTGTCTTAGGCACATTAACTTATGTCACCTTCACTATTTGGCGTCATCATGCGCCCAAGTTAGCCCTGAGGCTCCTTGTCAAGGTCTTGGTTTATGGCATCGTCGCCGACACCATCATCATGCACCTGGGATATCTTAATTTTCAGGATGACTGGCCTTCCCCGTACTTATCACCTCTTTGGATGTGGGTTTTATGGGTGCTGGTTGGCGGCACAATTAATGGCTCCCTGTCATGGTTGAGAGGCAGGCCTGTTTTAGGCTTCATTTTAGGGGCTATCTGCGGGCCAATGTCCTATGAGGCTGGTATTCGCATGGGTGCTGGGGGCTGGGGTGCTGGCAGTCAGACCGTTGGTTTTATCTTGGTTGGGCTTGTTTGGGGTATTGCTATCCCCCTATTTTTCTACTGGGACCGCACCTCAATCATGGATGGCCTAGTAAAAAATCCGTAAATTCCTTAAAAAAGCCGCTTGCAAATACTACTGTTTTTATATACAGTAACTTCTGAGTTGTTGAAAAGCACGAAAACTACGGGAAATAGCCCAATACATAGCGAAAAGGAATTAAAAAATGGCCTTGGATGATAAGAAAAAATCAGCCTCATCAGAGTTTGACGGCATGAGCGGAGACAAGCAAAAGGCATTAACTGCAGCCTTGGCGCAAATTGAGAAGCAATTTGGTAAGGGCTCAATCATGAGATTGGGCGATGCAGAGATTCATCAAGATATTCAGGTAGTGTCTAGCGGTTCATTGGGTCTAGACATTGCGCTTGGAGTTGGCGGTTTGGCGCGTGGGCGTGTGATTGAGATTTACGGCCCAGAATCTTCAGGTAAGACAACATTAACTTTGCATGCGATTGCAGAGATGCAAAAGATTGGCGGAACTTGCGCCTTTATTGATGCCGAGCACGCCTTAGATGTTCAGTACGCTTCACGCCTGGGTGTAGATGTTAATAATTTGTTGATCTCTCAGCCAGACACTGGTGAGCAAGCTCTCGAAATTGCTGACGCCTTAGTACGTTCGGGCTCCATTGACTTAATTGTCATAGACTCCGTAGCGGCCTTGGTTCCAAGGGCGGAGATCGAAGGCGATATGGGTGACTCATTGCCAGGCTTACAGGCTCGCCTGATGAGTCAAGCCTTGCGTAAGTTGACTGGCGCGATCAAGCGCACCAATACAACCGTGATCTTTATTAACCAGATTCGTATGAAGATTGGTGTGATGTTTGGTTCCCCTGAGACGACTACTGGCGGTAACGCGCTGAAGTTTTATGCTTCTATGCGTTTAGATATTCGTCGCATCGGAAGCATTAAGAAGGGTGATGAAGTAGTTGGCAACGAGACTCGTGTGAAGGTAGTGAAGAACAAAGTATCTCCACCATTCCGCGAAGCAATTTTTGACATCATGTATGGCGCAGGAATTTCTAGAGAAGGTGAAATTATCGATATGGGTGTTGAGGCTGATATCGTTGAAAAGTCAGGCTCTTGGTATGCCTATAACGGTGATCGCATTGGGCAAGGAAAAGACAATGTACGTGAGTTCTTAAAAGAAAATCCAGCGATTGCTCAAGATATTGAATCAAAGATCCGTGCGAAGCTTGGTGTTAAGGCTGGTACAGCAGTAGTGAGTGATGTTTTGAGTGAAGAAGAGGAAGCGTAATTCTTCGATGTCAGAGCTAGGTAGTACTGTTAAGAAAAGTAAGAAACAAAGCCCGAGTCTCAAAGCTCGGGCTTTGCGCCTTTTATCTATGCGTGAGTACAGCCGCAAGGGCTTGGCAGCGAAGCTCGAAGAATCTGCAGCAAGAATGCTGAAATTCCAGACCCCCAATGAGGATTCTGATGACCTTATCCCAGCAATTCCGTTGGCCGTCCAGATTGAGGCTGTTTTAGATGATTTTGAGGCGCGCGGCTGGCTCTCTGACCAACGCTTTGCTGAAGCTCTAGTTCGGCGTCGTAGCGAACGGTTTGGTACCCGAAAAATACAAGATGAGCTCGCGCAGGCTGGGGTCGATAGCTCAAAGACGGCAGATTTACTCAAGAATCTCAAAGAAACTGAATATCAACGGGCTCATGAGCTGTGGCTACGTAAGTTTGGTGCACTAGCAACGGAGCAAAAGGAGCGGGCACGTCAGTACCGCTTTTTAGCCTCTAAGGGCTTTAGCTCTGACGTTGTATCTAAGGTGGTAGCGGGGCGTCCTAACTAGGGCAATTACGGAGCCGATAGGCGATGTTGCCGCATTGCAGCATGATAGACTTATGGAGTCGGCTAAACCGGCTTTACTAATCCTCAGCGCTTGCTAAAAAAGATACTGTTTCGGGAGTAATAATGAAAATTCACGAGTACCAAGGCAAAGAATTACTACGCCAATTTAATGTGCCTGTTCCAAATGGCATCCCTGCATTTAGTGTTGATGAGGCTATTAAAGCTGCTGAAAAGCTTGGCGGCCCAGTTTGGGTTGTTAAGGCGCAAATTCATGCAGGTGGACGCGGTAAAGGTGGCGGCGTGAAATTGGCTCGCAGCATGGACGAAGTGAAAAAGTACGCTTCTGAAATTTTGGGTATGCAGTTGAAGACGCATCAAACTGGTCCAGAAGGTCAAAAAGTAAATCGTCTCTTAATTGAAGACGGTGCTGACATCAAGAAAGAGTACTACTTCAGTATCGTTACCGACCGTGGCACACAAAAGAATGTGATCATGGCGTCCAGCGAAGGTGGTATGGATATCGAAGAGGTTGCAGAATCTCACCCAGAAAAAATTATTAAAGTATTTGTTGATCCATTGATTGGTTTGACGGATGCTGATTGCCAGATCATTGCAAAAGGCATTGGAGTTCCAGATGCTTCTATTCCAATGGCTAGCGATGTGTTCAAGAATTTGTACAAGACTTATTGGGAAACTGATGCGTCGTTAGTAGAGATCAATCCATTGATTCTTGAAGGCAACGGCAAGATCAAGGCGCTTGACGCTAAATTCAATTTCGATCCAAATGCCTTGTATCGTCATCCAGAAATTGTGGCTTACCGCGATATCGATGAAGAAGATGCAGCAGAAATTGAAGCTTCTAAATTTGACTTGGCTTACATTTCACTCGACGGCAACATCGGTTGCTTAGTGAATGGTGCTGGCTTAGCAATGGCTACGATGGACACTATTAAGTTGTTTGGAGGAGAGCCAGCAAACTTCTTGGACGTTGGTGGTGGCGCTACTGCGGAGAAGGTAACAGAAGCATTCAAGATCATGCTTAAGAACAAGAGCGTTGAAGCGATTTTGGTCAATATTTTCGGCGGCATCATGCGTTGCGACGTGATTGCTGATGGCGTAGTTACTGCATGTAAAGCAGTGAACTTGACTGTACCTTTGGTTGTGCGCATGAAGGGTACCAATGAGGAGTTGGGTAAGAAGATTCTTGCAGACTCTGGCTTGCCAATCATTAGCGCCGATTCAATGGCAGAAGCTGCTACTAAGGTAGTTGCCGCTGTTGCGAAAAACAAATAATCAAGGAACTTCAATATGTCTATTTTGGTAAATAAAAATACTAAAGTAATTACTCAAGGTATTACTGGTAAGACTGGCCAATTCCACACTGAGAAGTGCCAGGAATACGCAAACGGTATGAACTGTTTTGTAGCTGGTGTAAATCCTAAAAAAGCAGGCGAGTCTATTTTCAATATTCCAATTTATGGAACTGTTAAAGAAGCCGCTCAGCAAACTGGTGCCACTACTTCTGTAATTTATGTTCCGCCTCCTGGCGCTGCTGCCGCAATTTGGGAAGCTGTTGAAGCTGACCTCGATTTTGTTATCTGTATTACTGAAGGCATTCCGGTCAAGGACATGTTGGAAGTGCGTAATAAGATGACTGCAAAAGAAGCTGCTGGTGGTAAGAAGACTTTATTGCTTGGCCCAAATTGCCCTGGAATTATTACTCCAGACGAAATCAAAATTGGCATCATGCCTGGCCATATCCATAAAAAGGGTCGTATCGGTGTAGTTAGCCGTTCTGGTACTTTGACTTATGAGGCAGTTGGTCAATTGACAGCAATTGGTTTAGGCCAGTCCACAGCGGTAGGTATTGGTGGCGACCCAATCAATGGCTTGAAGCACATTGATGTGATGCGTATGTTTAATGAGGATCCGGAGACCGATGCGGTCATCATGATTGGTGAAATTGGTGGACCAGATGAGGCTGAAGCAGCTCGCTGGTGCAAAGCCAACATGAAGAAGCCGGTTGTTGGCTTTATCGCTGGTGTAACAGCGCCCCCTGGAAAGCGTATGGGCCATGCTGGCGCATTGATTTCTGGTGGTGCCGATACAGCTGATGCCAAGCTTGCCGTTATGGAAGAGTGTGGCTTTAAAGTAACAAGAAATCCTTCAGAAATGGCTGCTTTGCTCAAAGCCATGTTGTAATCAAAGATGCATGCCGATTCGTCGGCATGCTTTTTGTAGCACCCAGTAGTCAAAATTAAAATATATAAAAGTACGGAGACAATATGGATTTATCAGCATTTTCAGATGCAACCTTTTGGGCTGCATTACTCTCAATCATCGTTGCCAATATTTTGTTATCTGGTGATAACGCGGTTGTTATTGCCTTAGCATCCCGCAACTTACCACCCGCCCAGCAAAAGAAAGCTATTTTCTGGGGTAGCGCTGCTGCAATTATTTTGCGCGTTGTATTAACAATTACCGCAGTTGCATTGTTAAGCCTGCCGTACCTCAAAATCGTTGGTGCAATTTTGCTTGTCTATATTGGCGTTCAGTTGTTAGCTGATAGCGATGGCGAAGAGCATATGGAAGGTAAGACCAGTATTTGGGCTGCCATTCGTACGATCTTGATTGCCGACTTGGTGATGAGTCTGGATAACGTTTTAGCAGTTGCAGCAGCAGCTCAAAAAGGCCCAGAAGAAACTCGCTTGCTCCTGTTGATTATTGGCTTAGGTATGTCTATTCCACTCATCATCTTTGGTAGCGCTATGTTGCTTAAAGTAATGGAGCGTTTCCCAATCATCATTACTCTAGGTGCAGGTCTATTAGGCTTGTTAGCTGGTGGCATGTTAGTTGAAGATCCAGCCATTAAAGATAGCATTCAAGCAGCTCTAGGTGATGCTAAGTTGGCATTTGAAGTTATTGGTGTGGCGATTGTCATTCTTGTCGGCACCTACTTTAAGAAAAGAAATGCAGCTAAAGCAGCGCATTAATTCTCTTTCGCGTTAATCAGAAAAGCCAGCCTCTAAAGCTGGCTTTTCTTACATTTGGACATCTTGAGTGCGTTGGGTATAGACTGGATGATGAAGGGTTTAACCCTCAGGAGCCAAGAAATATGTCTACACAAGATCAGCAGCAAGAATCTGGATTTACCTTGATTGAGGTGATGGTAGTGGTTGCCATCATTGGTATTTTGGTAGCCGTTGCCGTTCCTCAGTATCAAGACTACATCGCGCGTAGTCGCATCGTGGAAGGCATGAATCTTTCCTCTAGTGCAAAGCTGGCTGTGACAGAAGCATTTGCCAGTAGAGGTACAGTGCCGATGGATGAAGCAACTAGCGGTTCATTTACCTTTGTACCAACGCGCAGTGTGAAGTTAATTGAGATCACACCTTCTGGTGCTATTGCTATCGACTTTCAAAATAATGTTGCACCAGAAAATAAGAACACATTGCATCTCATTCCGACGAATGACCCAGATGCCAATATTCCTAAAGCGATTGATTTATCCAAGCCGGAGGGGTCAACTTGGGCTGGCGGTTGGTCTTGCCGTTCTACTGAAACTAATTTGTTACCCCAGCTCTTACCCTCGGAGTGTCGTATTAGTAAATAAGATATAAAGCAGGCGGGGAAGCCTCGGATATCCTTATATTGCACTGAGCCCGTAGATTAATATGGGCTTATATTTTTTAGTTGAAAGGTCGGTAGTGCTACAAGAAAAAGCCATCATATTTTTTCGTCGTGTTTGCGAGGCGACCCCTGCTTGCTTATTAGTAATGGTGCATGGAGATCTTAGCGCCATCACTTTGGCTCATTGGGAGACTGCGCTGAGAACGGGTGCTATCACTGGAGCTGTATTGGTTCTACTATCTTTTATAGAATCTAAAAAATGGCTCCATAATCGCTACGTTACAGGAGCTTTAACTGGGATTGCTACTGCAGCTTCAGATTTTATTGTTCATCCAGCCGCAATTTCAGGAGAAGCGATTATCACGGGTGCAGCGGCTGCGGCCCTCTGTGTTTTGTACTCTTTTATTGTGAAAGATTAGTCGTACTGGTTGGTGTAATCAGTTTGACTTCCACTCCCCAGACTTCCCGCCACTCTTCTCAAGCAGGTGGACCTCACCCATCACCATACCTCTATCAACAGCTTTCGCCATGTCATAAATTGTGAGTAGGGCAACTTGAACTGCGGTGAGTGCTTCCATCTCTACGCCAGTAGGACCTGTGGTCTCGGCTCTAACTTGGCAGGTAATGCAGCTGATATCTTTATTAAGGGCAAACTCTAGGCTGACGTGTGTCAGAGCTAGAGGGTGACAGAGTGGGATCAGGTCCGATGTCTTCTTGGACGCCTGAATACCTGCAATTCGAGCGATACCTAAAACATCCCCCTTCTTATGGGTGCCCGCCTCAATCATGCTGAAGGTTTCTGGAAGCATGGTGATTTTGCCTGTGGCGACGGCAATCCGATGGGTGTTGGGCTTATCTCCAACGTTGACCATATGGGCTTGCCCGCTGGCATCAAAATGAGTTAGTTTGTTCATGGGATAAGTTTTACCATATAGGGATGCAAGTCATAAAGACATCACAAAAATCATCGTTATTTAAGCGAATTTTGGCTGGCCAGCTGATTCTGGCCTTGGCTTGCCCAAGTGCTGGCATCGTATATGCAGCTGGACCGACGCCCTCATCAGTAACGGGTGATGTATCTGTGCAGGGTGAGTCGGCTGCTTTGCAAAACTTAGGTAGGGCAGTTCAATCGCCCGATGCCCGCTCTTCGAATCTACCCTCGCGTAATGCGCCTCAAACTCAAGGAACTTTTGTTCTTCCTGATATGGGTGATCCCGGCGGCGACAGCTTAAGCCGTATGGATGAGAAAAAGTATGGTGAGATGATCATGCGCGAGATTCGTCCGGATGCAGATTATTCGAATGATTTACCGATCTATGATTTTTTAAATCAAATGGAGCGACGCTTATTACAAGCGGCAAAGCGCTTGCAATTGGGTGGGGCCAATGAGCAGGGTAGCGGAGCTTACAACTTTGAGGTGTTCGCTGTTAAAGACAGCAGCATTAATGCATTTGCATTGCCTGGTGGATTTATTGGATTTCATACGGGGTTGTTGGTTAGCGCTGAAACAGATTCCGAAGTAGCTTCGGTAATGGGGCACGAGACTGGCCACGTTTTGCAACGTCACCTTGCCCGTCAGATGGATAAGCAAACCACCAATATGATGATTGCTTTAGCTGGCATGGTGCTAGGTGCATTAGCAGCCTCCCGCAATCCAGGCGCTGCCTCTGGGCTGATGCAGGGTGGTCAGGCATTGGCTGTGAATAATCAACTCTCCTATTCAAGAGATGCTGAGCGTGAGGCGGATCGTATTGGCTTTCAGATTCTGGCGGCAAGTGGGTATGACGTCAATGGAGCACCAGGTTTCTTCCAAAGATTGCAAAAAGCGACGGGAATAATGGATAGTGGTGTTCCATCCTATGTGCGTACTCACCCATTAACCACCGATCGTATTGCGGACATGCAAGATCGTGCTCGTAACATCGCCAATAGAAATGTGCCAACGGCAGTGGAGTTTTACTTCATAAAAGCACGTGCTCGTATGGAGCAGTCTGGAAGCTCTAGCCAGATGTATGACTTAAAAAATACCTTTGATGGTTTGAGTAAGCAGTCAGCTCCCGGAAAGCAGATGGAGGGTTTTTATGGGCTTGCCTTGGTTGCTCAAAAACAAGGTAAGTTCGATCAGGCCAGCAGTCACCTGCAGCAAGCACGCAACTTAGCCAACAGCGCTAGCGCGCCAGGATCGCCCATTCAGCGGCAAAGTCTCTCTCTGGACATTACGGCATCAGAGTTGGCATTAGCTAGAGGTAAAGGTGATGAGGCTCTGCAAATTGCCCAGGCCACTTTAAAGGCTTATCCCCAATCCTATGCTGCTGGAGCAGCAATGATGAATGCCTATCTCAAGCTTGGCCGCACCAATGACGCTATTACTTGGTTAAAAGCGCGCACAAGGTTGCAGCCCAATGAGGTGGTTTGGTGGGCCATGCTTTCTAATGCGTATGACCAAGCAAAGAATGTGCCAATGCGCCATTACGCTCTTGGGGAAAAGTATGCGCTTGAAGGTGCATGGCCTTCAGCCATTGAGCAACTCAAGATTGCTAGATCTTCTGGTGGGGCTGACTTCTATCAGGCATCCAGCATTGATGCGCGTCTTCGTGAAATGCAAAAACAATATAGAGAAGAGCTTAAGGAGCAAGGCAAAAATATGCCGAGCTAATCAGTTGCTTGGCGCTTTAGTGAAATGAAATCGTTCACTAAGTTCTTCTGAATGAATGGGTTCAATTGGTAGATCCTTACCATCCCATTGCCAAGAACCTCTAAAACTACAGGCATCCTCCATCACTTTCGACTGATCAGAAAATAGATCTAAATCATGATCATGTAGAAGTGCAACTGATAGGGATTCTGTTTTGGTGAACACAGCGCTATCGAGTTGGTCAGATCGTGATTGTGGAATGATTCCAGTGATATAGATATTGCCTTTTTCATCACTCAGCGCGCTATGCGGTTTTATTTCTGTGCCACATTGAGTTAGTAGTTGAGGTCCGCCTTCACTAGGAATAATTCTGGCAATCCATGGAGTGGCATCTAGTGTGATGAAAACCCTTTGAGGCCCATTCTGAAAAAAATATCTGCCCAAAGAATCGCATGCGTAATTTCTGGAAATAAATTCATTGAGAGCTGCATGCTGAATAACACTCCCAGCCAATTGATTAGATTGTGCGAATTCATCTCGCATGCGCCACTGACCCCGACGATCTAATGCAAGCCAGCCAAAGCAGTGTGGAACATTGGGCCACTTAATCAGAGACCGCAGTACTTGCTCATCCATGAGATGGCAACCTGTTTAGCATTGGTAATTAATGCAATCCATGCGGCGTAGAAGGTGCATCAAAAGTCTCTTCAGTTGAATGACTTGCGTGCAGGTGGGCAATTCGCCAACCTTGACTATCTTGTAAGAGCACTAAGGTAATGTTGAGAAAAAATGCTGCTTCAATTTGATCATCGCGCAGATGAACTGCTTCAGTGGTGTCATAAACGGCCGCGCCTAGAACGGAATGGCTAATGCAGGCAATGGGCTCTAAAAAGAGCGCTTGTTTAGCCAAGAGGCGCTCTAAGCCTGCGCGAATTTCTGCATGACCGCTGAGACGCTGGCCTTCTGGTAAAACGCAAGTAATCGAGTCATCATTTAGCCAGATTGCCAAAGCACCTTTGACATCACGATGTTTTAAAGCATCACGCCAAGCATCCACTACTTCATCGGCATTATGAAAAAGTCTGGCTAGTTTTGACATGGCTTACTTTCTAGGGGCTTAAGTTGATGTGAGCTTAATGAAGGTTCTGAATAGTTTCAAATACATTCTCTGGCGAGATGTCTCTTAGGCACTTCAGGTGTCCAAGTGGACACTCTCTTTTATGGCAAGGGCTACACGGCAAGTTCAGCCAAATGACTTGAGCTTTATCGGATAGTGGTGGCGTATGGTCCGGATCGCTCGAGCCAAAGATTGCTACTTGCGGCACTTTTAATGCGGCACCAATATGCATTAAGCCAGAGTCATTACTAACTAGCGCTTTACTCATGCCGATGAGTGCAATCGCCTCATCGAGTGAAGTATCGCCACACCAGTTATATATTTTGGGGTCACTATTGGCTTGGGCTCTAATGCTCTCACCTAAAGCGGAATCGCCCTTGCTCCCCAGAAGAATGACGCGAGCATCTGCTTCATTAGCGATTAGCTGCTGCGCAAGAGCGGCAAAGTGCTCGGTAGGCCAGCGCTTTGTTATTCCGTACTCTGCACCCGGGCAAAGAATGTAAATGGAGTTCTTACTAATCGTGGCTGCTTGTAACCTAGCTTCAACAGATTGCTTGGCTGCAAGTGAGATGTTGAGCTTAGGATCTGCTGGCTTGTTGGTATCAATCTCTTTTGAGTGATCCATGACATTGCTAAGTGCAAGGTAATGATTGGCCATCGGAGGGCGATTGGTTTTGCTCGGATTATCCAAGGAAATATTGATTAATCCAAAGCGCATTTCACCGCGATAACCAATGCGTAGCGGAATATTGGCAAGCCAAGGGATGAGGGCTGACTTTAAGCTGTTAGGTAGAACAAAGCAGGCATCGTATTGATTTAATTCCAGTTGCTTTGCAAGTTGCCTGCGTAAGCCCAATTGCAATTGCTTATGCTCTAGTCTCGCTTCAATGACATGATGAACTTCTGTGCAAGCGCGATAAATGGGTGCAACCCAAGGGCTTGCTAAAACATCAATCTGAGACTGTGGGTAAATTACTTTAAGAGTCGCCAGCAAGGGCTGGGACATGACAGCATCGCCAATCCAGTTGGGTGCGATGATCAGAATACGATTCATATGAGGTATCCCGATACAGCACCCCGCCATGGGGTGCTGATAGGTTTAGTGCCCGTGGGGCTCGGTACCAGGAATGAGTTTGTACTCAGTGCCGCAATACGGACACTTGGCTTCACCCGTTTTAGCAACATCGAGAAATACACGTGGATGCGAATTCCAGCTAGGGGTTTTATTGGTTGGGCAATGCAAAGGCAAATCAGTATTGCCATTCACCATTACAACTTGAGCTTCACTCATTCTCTGATTTCCTATTACTTAACGTAAGTTAACCAAGATTTGTATTTATCGCTTCTGCCGTAGACCGCATCAAAGTAGGTCTTCTGGATTTTTTCGGTAATCGGACCACGCTTACCGTCACCAATAGTGCGATCATCCAATTCACGAATTGGTGTTACTTCTGCGGCAGTGCCGGTAAAGAAAGCTTCATCGGCTGAATACACTTCATCACGAGTAATACGCTTCTCACGTAACTCATAGCCAAGGTCTTTGGCAATTTGCATGATGGAGTTACGGGTAATGCCGTCTAAACAAGAAGCCAGATCAGGCGTGTAAATAATGCCGTTATTGACGATAAAAATATTCTCGCCAGATCCTTCGGAGACATAACCTTCTGTGTCTAGCAACAGGGCTTCATCGTAGCCATTGGCTGTAACTTCTTGGTTGGCCAAAATGGAGTTGATGTAGTAACCAGAGGCCTTGGCGCGCACCAGTGAGGAGTTCACAAAGTGGCGGGTAAATGAGGAGGTTTTAACGCGGATGCCCTTGTTAAGGCCGTCTTCACCCAAATAAGCACCCCATTCCCAGGCAGCGATTGCCGTGTGGATACTGTTGCCTTTTGGTGAGATACCCAGCTTTTGGGAGCCAATAAAGATAATCGGGCGGATATAGCAAGCTTCCAGCTTATTGCTATTAACTACCTCAATAATGCCGCTACTGATCTGTTCAGGAGTCCAAGGCATATTCATCTGGAAAATCTTGGTTCCGTTGAATAAGCGCTTAACGTGCTCTGGAAGGCGGAAAATGGCGGTGCCTTGGGGGGTTTTGTAGGCGCGAATGCCTTCAAATACACCCATTCCGTAGTGGAGACTGTGGGTTAGCACATGAACATTGGCCTCACGCCAGGGAACGAGCTTCCCATCGGACCAAATAAAGCCATCGCGGTCGGACATCGACATTTTCTCTACCTTTTAAATATGTAATAAATAGGGTGATTCAATCCGGTAAAACAGGGTGCCAAGCTGCTAGGGAGCCCCTAGGCCTGGAATACGTCTCAGCCTTTATTGTAGAGCAGGGAGCGTAGCGGGGTAGTCCAATTCCTTTGGGGTCTCAAGCCCAGACGATTTAGAATGGAGCATTCCCGATAAACCACTAAATTTGCCTATTCTCATGCCGGAAACTCTCTTTAAAGTAAAACGACTAAGTGAACTAGCTGAAGCAGGTCTTCTCAAGGGAAAACGGGTTTTAATCCGTGCCGACCTTAATGTTCCTCAGGATGATGTGGGCAATATCACGGAAGACACTCGGATTAGAGCTTCTATGCCAGCGGTACAGATGTGTTTGGATGCTGGTGCGGCAGTCATGGTCACCTCCCACTTAGGTCGTCCAACGGAGGGTGAATTTAAGCCTGAAGATAGTTTGGCTCCGGTAGCCGATCGAATTGCTACGCTCTTAAATCGCAAAGTCCCTTTAATTAGTGATTGGGTGGATGGTGGTTTTGAGGTTAATCCAGGCGAGTTGGTATTGCTGGAGAACTGTCGCCTGAATGTGGGTGAGAAAAAGAATAATGATGAGTTGGCAAAGAAGATTGCCGCTTTGTGTGACGTCTATGTTAATGATGCTTTTGGTACGGCCCATCGTGCTGAGGCTACTACCCATGGCGTAGCAAAATTTGCGCCGATTGCTTGTGCTGGCCCCTTAATGGCTGCGGAGTTAGATGCATTGAGTCGCGCTCTAGCAAGTCCGAAGCGCCCATTGGTGGCGATTGTGGCAGGCTCAAAAGTTTCTTCCAAGCTCACCATCCTTAAAGCTTTGGCTGATAAGGTTGATGAGCTGATTGTTGGCGGCGGTATTGCAAACACTTTTATGTTGGCCAAAGGTTTGCCAATCGGTAAGTCGCTAGCAGAGCCAGACTTGGTTGATGAGGCGCGCGAAATCATGGAGATCATGGAAAAGCGCGGCGCGCATGTTCCTATTCCTGAGGATGTCGTGGTTGCGAATGAACTCTCTCCATTGGCACGTGCGAACCGCGTACCTTCAGACCAGGTGGCAGAAGATGACATGATTCTAGATATTGGCCCTAAGACTGCTGCGCGTTTGTCGATCATGTTGGCGCATGCCGGTACGATTGTTTGGAATGGCCCCTTAGGTGTTTTTGAGATTGATCAGTTTGGTGGTGGCACCAAAATGTTAGCAGCAGCAATCGCCCATTCACCAGCGTTTTCGATTGCGGGGGGCGGTGATACCTTAGCTGCAATTGCAAAGTACGGCATTGAAAATCAAGTGGATTACATCTCTACTGGCGGTGGTGCTTTCTTGGAATTTTTGGAAGGTAAGACCTTGCCAGCCTTTGCAGTATTGGCTGAAAGAGCGAAAGACTAAATATGTTGAGAGCAACAAAGATCATTGCCACATTAGGGCCTGCATCAGAAAAGCCTGAAGTTTTGCGCGAGATGATTCGTGCAGGTGTGGATGTTGTGAGAATGAACTTTTCTCATGGCACTGTTGCTGACCACAAAGCGCGTCACGATTTAGTACGTAGCATTTCTGCGGAAGTTGGTAAAGAGGTCGGCATTATGGCCGATCTACAAGGTCCAAAAATTCGCGTTGGTAAATTTGTTGATAGCAAAATTCTTTTAAAAGAGGGTGCGCAATTTATTCTGGATGTTGCTTGCGAGTTGGGTAATCAAGAGCGCGTAGGCTTGGATTACAAAGAACTGCCACAAGATGTCAAGCCTGGCGATCGCCTCTTATTAAATGATGGCTTAGTTGTATTACGCGTAGAGAGCGTAAAAGGCGGAGAAATCTTTACCTTGGTAGAGCAGGGTGGCCCACTCTCAAACAACAAAGGTATTAACCGTGCAGGTGGAGGCTTGACCGCTCCAGCCCTGACAGAAAAAGATATTGCTGATTTGGATGCAGCGATCGCTATGGGTGTGGATTTTCTGGCGATCAGCTTTCCAAAAGATGGTGCAGATATGGCCTATGCCCGCAAGCTAGCAGATGCTGCGAGTGCAAAGCATGGTGTTGGTAAAGTTCGCACGATTGCAAAAGTTGAACGTGCTGAAGCGATTGAGCCTGATGCGCTTAATAGCATCATCGCGGAGAGCGATGGCATTATGGTTGCGCGCGGCGACTTGGCGATTGAGGTTGGTAACGCAGCTGTCCCTGCTTTACAAAAGCGCATGATCAAATTAGCGCTTGAGGCTGATAAATTTACGATCACTGCAACGCAAATGATGGAGTCCATGATTAATGCTCCAGTGCCTACGCGTGCTGAGGTGAGCGACGTGGCTAATGCGGTTCTGGATGGCACAGATGCAGTCATGCTATCTGCAGAGTCTGCTGCTGGTATGTACCCAGTACAAACGATCAAGGCGATGGCTGAGATTTGCGTTGAGGCAGAAAAGTCAGATCGCGTAAAACTAGATACGGATTTCTTAGATCAAACCTTCTCACGCATTGATCAAACGATTGCTTTGGGCGCGCTCTTTACGGCTCACCACCTCAATGCTAATGCGATTGCCGCTTTGACGGATTCAGGCTCTACTGCAGTTTGGATGAGTCGTCACAATATCCATTTACCTATCTTTGCCTTAACTTCAAAAATTGCAACTCAGCGTGCCTTGAGTACTTATCGCAATGTATTTCCTATCGGCTTGGATTACACCAAGCAACGCGATACTGCTTTGCAAGAAGTGGAAGACTGTCTCAAGAAGTTAGGAGCAGTGAAGAAGGGTGATGTAGTAGTTCTGACTTCTGGTGAGCCTATGGGGGAGCCTGGCGGCACGAACTCACTCAAGATTATTCAGGTGAAGTAATTCGCTTTTTAAAATAGCTATTCAAATTATTTATTAACATTTCAATTAAGAGACCATCATGGCTTTAGTATCTTTACGACAACTCTTGGATCACGCTGCTGAAAATGGCTATGGCTTGCCAGCGTTTAACGTTAACAATTTAGAGCAAGTAACTGCAATCATGGAGGCTGCTCATGAAGCAGATTCTCCAGTGATCATGCAAGCTTCTGCTGGTGCTCGTAAATATGCTGGCGAATCATTCTTACGTCATTTGATTTCCGCTGCAGTTGAGGCTTACCCACATATTCCAGTTGTGATGCATCAAGACCATGGCCAAAGCCCAGCAGTCTGTATGGCCGCCATTAAGAGTGGCTTTACTAGCGTAATGATGGATGGCTCTTTAGAGGCTGACGGTAAGACTGTTGCCAGTTATGAATACAACGTCGATGTATCCAGAGAAGTGGTGAAGTTCTCTCACTCTATTGGGGTTACGGTTGAGGCTGAGTTAGGTGTTCTCGGTTCACTAGAGACAATGCAGGGCGACAAAGAAGATGGTCATGGTGCCGACGGTAAGATGACACGCGAGCAATTGTTGACCGACGTTGAGCAAGCTGCTGACTTTGTAAAAGCTACTCAGTGTGATGCTTTGGCGATTGCTATTGGTACTAGCCATGGCGCCTATAAATTTACCAAGAAGCCTACTGGCGATATCTTGGCAATCGAGCGCATTAAAGAAATTCACACACGCATTCCGAATACGCATTTAGTCATGCATGGTTCTTCTAGCGTTCCCCAAGAATTGCTTGCTGAGATTCGTGAATTCGGTGGCGATATGAAAGAAACTTACGGCGTGCCTGTTGAAGAAATTCAAGAGGGTATTAAAAATGGTGTTCGTAAGATCAATATTGATACCGATATTCGTTTGGCGATGACGGGCGCGATCCGCCGCTACATGTTCGAAAATCCAAGCAAGTTTGATCCACGTGATTACCTCAAGCCTGCGCGTGAAGCAGCTAAGAAAGTATGTATTGCGCGCTTCAACGCTTTTGGTAGCTCAGGTCAAGCATCCAAAATTAAGCCAATTCCCCTGGAAAAAATGGCTGAGCTGTATAAGAGTGGCAAATTAGCCCAGATCGTTAAGTGAGATAAATATGCCAGCCTTGTACGCCACTTCTATTAAGTCTTTGCCTTTGCTCTCCAAGGGAAAAGTGCGTGATGTATACGCGCTAGGTGATGACAAACTACTCATGATCACCACCGACCGCTTGTCTGCCTTTGATGTAGTTATGGGTCAGCCAATTCCCGAGAAGGGTATTGTTCTTAATCAGATGGCTAATTTTTGGTTTGATAAGTTGGCTAAAGTGATTCCAAATCACTTAACTGGCATTGATCCTGAAAGCGTTGTACCTGCTGATGAGGTAGACCAGGTCAAAGGCCGTGCGGTAGTGGCTAAAAGACTGAAGCCAATTTTGGTTGAAGCAGTAGTGCGTGGTTACTTAGCTGGTAGTGGCTGGAAAGATTACAAAGAAACCGGAAAGGTTTGCGGGATTGCATTACCAGCAGGCTTGGAAAATGCCCAGAAATTACCTGAGCCTATTTTTACTCCTGCCGCAAAAGCAGAAGTCGGTGAGCATGATGAAAATATCTCTTTTGATAAAGTGATCGAGATGATTGGTGAGAAGTTGGCCAATCAGATTCGTGAAGTCAGTATCCGTTTGTACAAAGAAGCTTCTGAATATGCTGCGACTCGCGGGATCATCATTGCTGATACCAAGTTTGAATTTGGCTTGGATGATGCTGGCCAACTGGTATTGATGGATGAAATCCTCACTGCCGACTCATCTCGCTTTTGGCCTGCTGAAACCTACTATGTGGGCGCCAATCCCCCTTCCTATGACAAGCAATTTGTTCGTGACTGGCTAGAAACAGCCATGGTCGATGGCAAGCTTTGGCCAAAAACAGCCCCAGCACCTGCTTTGCCGGCGGATGTTATTGATAAAACGGCAGAAAAGTACCGCGAAGCCCTCGCTCGCTTAACTAAGGCCTAATTTCCTTGGGGCCCTAAAAAGGCTGGGATAATGAGGCCTTAGACAGATTAACGATGTAGATCAGGGCATTTGGAGAGGTAAATGAGCAAAAAGCCAGTAGTCGGAATAGTAATGGGATCCAATTCAGATTGGGACACCATGCAGCATGCCGCTCAAATGCTGGAGCAATTTGGTATTGCTCATGAGGCTAAAGTGGTTTCTGCTCATCGCATGCCAGACGATATGTTTGCGTATGCAGAAAATGCTTCTAAGAATGGTCTAAAGGCCATTATTGCCGGTGCTGGTGGTGCTGCACACTTACCCGGCATGTTGGCATCTAAAACAATTGTGCCTATCTATGGCGTTCCAGTTGCCAGCAAATATTTACGTGGTGAAGACTCGCTGTATTCCATCGTACAGATGCCTAAGGGCATTCCAGTGGCGACATTTGCTATTGGTGAAGCAGGTGCTGCAAATGCAGCTTTGCATGTGGTTGCCAATTTGGCAGTCAATGATCCTGCTTTGGCAAAACAGCTAGAAGAGTTCCGTGCGAAGCAGTCCGATACTGCGCGCTCCATGAATTTGCCGGGATATTAAAAGATGGCAGATCGTTTGGAGCCCATTTTGCCGGGCTCGTATTTAGGAATTTTGGGTGGTGGTCAATTGGGGCGGATGTTTACACAGGCTGCTCAAGCGATGGGATACAAGGTCTGCGTTCTTGATCCTGGATCGGATAGTCCTGCCGGCTCCATTGCAGAAAAATTCATTCAAGCCGATTACACCGACTCCGCCGCATTAAAAGAGATGGCGGCGCTATGCAAATCGGTCAGCACTGAATTTGAAAATGTCCCTGCGCAAGCATTGGATGAACTCGAGTCTTTAGGTGTTTTTGTTGCGCCTCGCAGTAGTTGCGTATCTTTAGCTCAAAACCGCGTTGCTGAGAAAAAGTTTTTAGCGACCTGGAAAGCAGAAACCAATATTGGTCCCGCACCTTACTGCGTCATTGAGCATGATGCGGATATTGAGCATGTTCCTGCAGATCTATTTCCTGGCATTCTGAAAACAGCTCGTATGGGTTACGACGGCAAAGGTCAAATTACTGTTTATGACTCTGCCAATCTAGTTGCTGCTTGGGCTGAATTAGGTAAGGTACCTTGCGTTCTTGAAAAGCGGATGGATTTGGATTTCGAAGTATCCGCATTGGTAGTGCGAGGATATGACGATGCAGTAGTAGCCTATCCAGTTTCTCAAAATATTCATCGCGATGGTATCTTGCACACTTCTACTGTGCCAGCTCCATCACTTAAGCCAGAGCAAGAGAAAAAGATTATTGGGGCAGCTAAAGCGCTCATTCGGAAGATTGATTACGTTGGTGTTTTATGCGTGGAGTTCTTTGTACTCAAGAGCGGTGACATCGTTGCAAATGAAATTGCACCACGTCCACATAACTCAGGCCACTACACCATGGATGCTTGTGTGAGTAGCCAGTTTGAGCAGCAAGTCAGAAGTATGGCTCGTTTGCCCTTAGGTGATACCCGCTTGCTAGCACCGGTCTCTATGCTCAATCTCTTAGGAGATCTTTGGTACGAAGGTAGCGAAGATAAGACAAGAGAGCCTGCTTGGGATAAGGTGCTTTCTCACCCTGATGCCAAGTTACACCTGTATGGCAAATCCGATCCACGCATGGGTCGTAAGATGGGTCACATCAATTGTTTGGGTGAATCACTCAACCAAGCACGTCAAAATTGTGCAGCTGTCGCTGTTGAATTAGGGATCGAGCCCTAGAAATGTCCAGCGATAGTAGCGCACTGCATTCATCTGCGGTAATTAATGAAGCGGTACAAAATTTGCGAGATGGTGGCTTAGTTGCCTTTCCGACTGAGACCGTTTATGGCTTAGGGGCAGATGCGAAGAACCCAGATGCAATCAAGCAAATTTTTACTGCTAAGGGCAGGCCAACCAATCATCCGCTAATTGTTCACTTAGCAGCTCCCGATAAGTTTGATCAGGCGCAAGTCGACTGGGTTCCGGTTCTAGCACCTTGGGTAAGAGACTTATCAGAGGATGCATTAAAATTTATCAATGCTTTTTGGCCAGGTCCACTGACCTTAGTCTTTAAAAAAGATAAGAGCGTTTTAAATGAACTTACCGGTGGTCAGGATACGGTAGCAATTCGCGCGCCTGCCCATCCAATTGCACAAGAGTTACTCCGTAAATTTAAAGGCGGTGTAGTTGCCCCTTCTGCCAATCGATTCGGTAAAGTATCTCCAACCAGTGCTGCTGATGTCCGTAGCGAATTTGAAGGCATGTTAGACCTTATGATTTTGGATGGTGGTGATTGCGAAGTCGGTATTGAATCAACCATCATTGATTTATCTTCAGGCGATCAACCAGTCTTATTGCGCCCAGGACTCATCACTCCGGGAGAGATTTTTTCCAAGACAGGTATCAAAGTGTATTTACCTGGCGAGCTCAACTCAACCAAGCAAGATGACGGCCTGCCAAGAGTCTCTGGTAGTCTGCGCGCTCATTACGCTCCGACAACTCCATTAAGAATGTATGCGCCAGGCAGAGTCTTGGATGCACTCAGCGAGTTCCCTGATATCAAGTCACGGGTGGCGGTTGCGGTTTGGGATTCAGATTCCGCATTGGGTGAGGATGGGCATCCATCAGTGCATTTTGAGGAAGTGATTGTGCCTAGTGATAGCACTTCATTTGCAAGTCGTCTGTATCGATCTTTACGGGATTTAGATCAGCAGGGTTGGGATTTGATTTTATTTCCGGAGCCACCAGTAGGCGAGGAGTGGGACGGCGTTAGGGACCGACTTCAGCGCGCGTGTTTTGGTTCTGGGCCATCATCAAGTAGCCACGCCAATAGCTGATCATGCGCCTCTAAACCTCTCCAAGCATTGGGATGGTTTATGAATGAGGTCACTGCGTACATCTTTCCTGATTTACTCATCACATAGCCTGATATGGCGCGGACATCAGCAAGTGAGCCTGTCTTGATTCGCGCTTCAGGCTTTTTCTTTAAATGTAAAAATTTGCGTAAATGTGCCATAAGGCGATTACGCATCGTGCCATCCGTACCTGCAATCGGCAGACTGTTATAAAAAGCATCTGCTACAGATAAGTTACGAGCAGCAACCAATAATTGAGTCATATGCTCCGCTGAGATTGCTTCGTTGCGTGAAAGGCCAGAGCCATTCTCAATCACGAGTTCTGGGAACTGAAGACCTAATCCCTTTAGCCAACTCTGAATTACTAATTCTCCATTTTCAGTCGTAGCTGGTTTACCCATCTTCTCCAGTGCTAATGTCAGCATGAGCTGTCTGGCCATGACGTTATTCGAATACTTATTAATATCTTGTACGTCATCAGCCAAAGCAATACCTTCAAACTGCAGTAGTAGTCTTGATGCCAGTGGAACAGTGCCAGACTTTCCGGTGGGTGCTTGAGTCCAAGCGCCACCAGCTAGCTCCCAGGCTGCAGCAAAACCTTGAGTGAGGAATGTATTGGCATCCAAAGCAACGACGTTGTAGTTCACTCCCTTGCAAGCATTCGGAAAGCTGCCAGAGAACTGTGCGGTCAGAAGTTGGTTAGTAGTGGCTCCATTACCTTCAGGATCGAGGTTAAAGCGAATATTGCTTTTCCAGTTATCACAAGATTGATCAACGAGTTGCATTTGGTTGATCACTTTGAGTTGGGATAGTGGCGGCGTGTAGCTAATATCAATAAAGTCTGCAGTACGCGATTTACCGAGTTGAAACGAAAGTGTTCTAAAAGCGTAAAGCAGGGGATCTGGTGGCACGTTATACGCGCGCAGAGACTCGCCGTCGATGGTGTTGTGCTCCATGACATTAGGAGCATAGGCACTTCTATCAAAGATTAGATTGCCATCAATTTTCTGAATGCCCAGATTTTGTAGGGCCTTCATCATTTTGGCGAATTCTTCGGGGACTAGCTTTGGATCGCCGGTACCTTGCAAATACAGATTGCCTTTGAGGGTGCCCTGACGAATAAGCCCATCGGTATAGATATTCGTGCGCCAGCGATATTGAGGCCCCAATACATCCAAACCAGTGAGGGTGGTGACCAGCTTCATAGTAGAAGCAGGGTTCATTGCTTGTTTAGAGCGCCAATCTACTTCATTTTTTGCCGTCACTTTTCCTTGTCGACCTGGTTCAATTTCCACCACTGAGATGCTGATAGCCTCTTTGGGAATCTGACTCTTTTCAAGACTTGCGGAGACAGCCTTAGGGATGTACTGCAAAGCAGTCTCTTGGGAGGCTAGGTCGGCAGCATAGGCTTGGCTTGTCAGTAGTAAGCAAGCCAATAGACTAAATGCAGGAGACAGGAAATATTGGGTACGCATTCCCCATAGGATAAACCTTAGGGCTCCTTGCCCTATGACTGCCCTAAATTACCGCTGCTGCCTTTTCCTGTAAGCCTCAATAATTTGGTTTTGTTCTTCAAGAAGGATGATGAATCGTTCAATGCGCTCTGAGAGTGGCCCGGCAACCTCAAGTGATTCACAGGCATGGATAAATGCATTAGCCTGCAATAGCTGTGCCCCACCCTTGACTTTATGAACCAGACTTTGAAATTGCTCCTCATCAATTGGGGTTTGATTATTGTCGGAGGCTAATTGATCCAGGGTATCTAGATGCACCTTTTCAATCTCCTCCAAAATCACAATGATTTGGTGGGGATTGTCTTTGATGAGACTAGAAAAAGCATCAAACGAATAAACCTCATCAGTGTTGATGCGGTCTTGACTAGATTCAAAGTAGCGCATGAGTTCATTCTCAAGGGCGCTTAAGCTGAGTGGTTTGATGAGTACACCATTCATGCCGGATGATAAAAATTGATGGCGCGAGTCTAGTGCATAAATGTCTGCTGTGACGCCAATGATGATCAATTCACGGTTGCCTAGGGATCGGATTTGTTTTGCTAATTCAGAACCTTGCATGCCAGGCATGGATTGATCTGTGAGCATGAGATCAAAATGATGATCTTTCAATAATTCCAGTGCAACGGTGGCATTCTCACAAACGCAAGTATTGATGCCGAGCGCTTCTAATTGCAGGGACAGTATTTGGCGGCTCGCTGGATGATCTTCAACTACTAAGGCATGAATACTCCAATTTTTTCGGCCCGGGCTTTTTGAGACCAAGCTCTTGGATGATGGTCCAAACGAGTCAAAGCCAGCAGCCTGTGGGGCGGCAACACTGGTTCTTGGAAAGGCTACTGCAAAATGGACATTGCTTCCAAAGCCTGGAGCACTCTCAAAGTAGAGATGGCTGTTCATAGAGTTCACCAGATGATTGGTGATGGTCAGTCCAAGGCCTGTACCTCTCTCTTGCTCCGATAAATATGACTCTTGAGTGGCAGGCAGTTGCTCAAAGGCCTGCAGAGCCAATTTAATTTGCTCGCTGCCCATGCCTACCCCGGTATCAATCACTCTGAACTCAAGTAGTTGGCCCGCATGATCATCAGCAAGTACGGTAATAGAAAAGTACACCTCACCCTCAGCGGTAAATTTAATTGCATTGCTGAGTAAATTCTGAAGAATTTGGCGCAGGCGTAGAGAATCAACCATGAGGACTTCAGCGATTCTGGGATCAATCGAAGTGTGGAGTATTAGCCCCTGTTTCTTGGCTACCGTTGAAAACGCCGCATGAATATCCATAATTAATTGATGTGGATTGCAAGGTTCTAGATTGAGAGTGAGCTTGCCAGCTTCAATCTTAGAAATATCCAATACTTGATTGAGCATGCCCAAAAGAGATTCAGCCGACGCTTGAGCACTCTTCAATAGTGACTTATCTTTTTTGGGAAACTGCGCACTGCCGAGGAGAAGTTCTTGCACTCCGAGAATGGCATTCATCGGCGTACGAATTTCGTGGCTCATGGTTGCCAGAAAAGCAGACTTAGCTGCATTTGCTTTTTCAGCCAACTCCTTAGAGCGCAGTAATTCAACGGTAGCTTGCTTCTGATGAAAATATTTTCTTTGGAGTTGGTAAAACATCGCCCCACCAACAATGAAGAATAGTAGGGCGCCTAGCCAGGGCAGCATGGTTGATCTTGGCCCCGATTCGCTTCCTAATGAAAAGAGTTGGCGTGATGCAATCGGGTCTAAGTCATCGAGAAAGTGACTCAATACGTCATGTAAGGGAGCATCTTGATCAGATATTAACCAGCGATATGCGAAGGGATCCCGGTTGTATAGGCCATCTACTTTTAAATCAGAATTTCGGGTTTCTTGTATTAGTTGACGCGCTAAGCGAATGGGCATAACTATAGCCTCGATATCGCTTTGAATGAGTGATTGAATTAAGTCTTTAGGAGACAGTATTTCTTTGTTTTGACTGCGGCCATCAATACCAGAGGGTGCGTGCTCAAAGCCTCGATCAAAGTAGGCGACCTTTAGATTGGGCGCTTCTAGCTTGTTTGATGTTTTAGTGACAACGGCATCATGTCCCCAGAAGATCGCTTCTGATAGGGAGCCGAATTGCAATACGTGATCATCAATGCTTGGTGGATCAATGATGAAATCTACCTCGCCTTTGCTGAGCTGCTTCAAACCTTCCGGGTCTGATTTTCTCCATACCGGCACATATTGCTGTCGAGTACATTCTTCAATTTTTGACAATAGCGCTTTAAATGGCCCTGCACTTTCACGCTGATTGGATTCGGCAAGATAAGGTGCATATTTTTCGTGAATACTAAATCGTACGATTGGATGGGCATCGATCCATAATTGCTCTGCTGTACTAAAAGGCCCGGCATGCACTAGACCTCCATAGATACAGCAGAGAGAAAATACTTTTTTCAAGATGAATCGATGCATACCGACTTTAGCTTTCGATGATGTTGTTCATGCGGCAGAACAAGATTAAGTCAGCAATATTGTTAATGCCTAGTTTGTCAAAGACTCTGGTCTTGTAGGTTGCCACCGTCTTATTACTAATGTGCAGTAAGTCCGATATCTGCTGGTTGGTATTACCTTTGCCGAGATACTTCATGACCTGTAGCTCGCGATCAGATATCAATGCCAACTTATCGTTATCGCTTAAGGAGGTATTGCCGTTCTTCCCATGTGTAAAGAAGGTATATCCCTGTGAGATAGCAACGCATGCAGCCAAAATAACATCAGCCCCAGCTGTCTTATTGACAAAGCCATGCGCACCTAGGGATCGCACTCTTCCTCCATAGACTGCTTCATCTAGGCTAGATAACACCAAAATGCGAACTTCTGGATGCATCAAGCCAATCCGGCGGATGACATCAAAGCCGTCCGTCTTGGGCATATCTAAATCCAGAATCACCATATTCGGATTAACTTCTTTGATTGAGCGTAGACACTCCTCACCATGCTGAGCCTGTCCCGCTATCTCAAAAAGCAATTGATCCTGCAACATACTTTTTAATGCCATCAGCATAGCTGGATGGTCATCTACCAACATCACGCGTTTTCTCATTACTTGTCTCCGTTTAGGTTTTTATGAGGGTGCAGCGAAAAAATGGCCTTAGCGATACGGCTATCGCTGATGTGTAGCATTTGATGTCGGCTTACTGGCGGCATCATCAGTCCGCCATAGCTGTGGTGTGCTCCGATTGCCATGACATTTTCTAAATCCTTCACCAGTGTGATGTTGCTGGCATAGATTTCAGAATGAAATTTCTGGCCAAGAGAAATCATTTCGCTTGGTAAGCCATCGGCTCGAAATTGCCCCATCTCAATATGAATTCCTTCTGGTTCCATTTGTTCAATCCATTGAATTTGTGAGTTGGTCCCACAAAAATCGATAGCATGAATTAAGACCCCAAGGCGGCGCATGCGCAATAAGCCTTCCATGCACGAATCCATGGAGTCAGCCTCATTAAGTTTGTGCACTCCCAAGCTCACGAGGCCGACAGGGAGTCTCGAGTTCAGAATCAGGTCGCTTAAAGCATCTATGAAGTTGCTGGATGCCAAGTGTTGCGCTGGCATGGGCAGGATGCCTGGAATGAAGCGACCGCTACGGTACCAATACGTAACAGCGTCCAAACCCTCCATGAATAGTCTGAGGATCTGGGTGTCGGAAGCAGTCAGTAATGGTCTAAATAAAGAGCTCGTCAGCTTAGTTCCTTGGCTATTAAAGATGGGTTCGTTACTAATCGCTTGTCGCTGGGACCAGGATTGGTGTTCTTCGAGCGCTTCGCCGCTAAGACCAAGCCAAGGCTGGCCGCAGGCATCGCGCACTTCTTGGAAGGGTTTGTTCTTCCAAGCCTTTACAAGCGTGTACAGCCGGGATTTCGGGCTCATCAGCATTCTCCAATCATTGAATAGCCAGTCTAGGCAGGACGGATTGGAGCGGTAAGGGCTTAAGGCTTATTTATGTGTAGGAATCTACCTACTTGCCTGCTATCGTTCGCAATTTAAGTTGGTACTGTAGATTCTATTAAATTCAATGACTTAGGAAGAGTACCGAAATGCTAATTTGGAGGCTTTTCGCAGTCTAACTTGGGAGTTTGTTGATTTTCTGAAGCTTAAATTGAGATTTTGCCGTGCGACCTCAAAAATTGAATCCTTAATTCATATTTTTTTGAATAGTTGGGCGTATATACAGCTAATAAATTGAAAGAATGCTGCACCATAAGTGCACTGGAACCGCCCTATATTGATATAGACTGGGAACGGCGTTCCAGTTATAGTTTTGACCATAAAACCCACATAAGTCAGACCTAATATATATATGTTTTTAAAAAAAATATCCTATCAAGAGAGGGCTCTTGGTCCGGCAGGATCTCAAACATGGCAGATTGATGATCTGGAGTTGGGTCAAATTAATTTGATTGTTGGAAAGAATTCAAGCGGAAAATCTCGTTTAGTTAATCTAATCGGCAACCTATCCCAATTGGTTTCCGGAAAGCTGCTTCCAAGATATAACAGCGGTTCTTGGGTGGTGGAGTTCGAGAGAATGAAGGGCGAAGCAAAAGAATTGCAGCTCTATGAGCTAGAGGTCAAAGATCAACTAATTGTTCGTGAGCAATTCAGAGTTGGGAAAACTCAAATAATGAGTAGGGCCAGGGATGGTAGTGGCTTTGTATTAAATAGGAAGAACACTGAAAAAGTTAAATACAAGGTTCCCGAAGATCAATTAATGGCCGTTGTAAGAAGAGATGAAATTCAACATCCATATTTTGACCAACTATTTAAATGGGGATCTAGTTTATGCGTATATAGATTTGGGTCAGATTTTGGAAGGAATAACGTTACGGCTTATGAGAATCCCTATGTAACTACCGATAGATTCTCTATGAGTAATTTCTCAGATAATCCAGCACATGTTTTTAAAAAAACTCTAGAACGATTTGGTGATGAATATAGGCAATTGATCTTGTCTGACTTATCGGCTGTCGGCTATAACTGCAGCGATATTGTTTTGACTGTTATTCCTACTGGAATTGTTATTGGGCTGCCACCTACTCAGTTAGCAGTAAAAGAAGTGGAGCTTAATTGTTTTACCACTCAAGGTGAAATGTCTCAGGGCATGTTTCGTGTTCTTGCATTAGCAATTCAAATTAACGCAAATATTTTGTGGGCACAATCACTCATGTTGGGGAGATCTTTAAAGCCAGGTGACTGCCCAATGATTGTAATTGATGATATTGGTGAAGGGCTTGATTTCACAAGATCTAAGGTGAACTGACTTGATTTTTAGTACCACTCCAGAAGAGAGGATTTTTGATAATCTTCACCTTAAAGGAGTGCTAAATATGGCAAAAGGCCAACGTCTTAAACCCGAGCAAATCGTCACCTTATTGCGTCAAATCGATGTCCTGACAACGAACGGCAAAACCCTAGCCCAGGCCTGTAAAGAAGTGGGAACGGTAGAGCAAAGCTACTATCGTTGGCGCAAGATTTATGGCGGCATGAAGGTCGATCAAGCTCGTAAGTACAAAGATCTAGAACTGGAAAATACCCGACTCAAGAAGCTCGTAGCGGACTTATCGCTACGAGAAGTCATGCTTAAGGAAGTCATTAAGGGAAACTTCTAAGCCCTACTAGGCGTAAAAATGCAGCGCAGCTGCTCATGGACCAGCATTCTATCTCTGAGCGGACTGCCTGCAGTTTAGTGGGGCTATCTAGAGCAGCGTATCGCTATATGCCATTGCCTAGAGATGACGAAGAGCCCCTTAGAGCCGAAGTCATCCGCATGGCCAGCACCTATGGCCGTTACGGTTATAGATTTATTGCGGGCATGATGCGTAACGCTGGTTGGGGGCAAGCGACTACCGCCAAGGTTGCTCGCATCTGGCGGCAAGAAGGCCTAAAGATCCCACAAAAGCAACCTCCTAGAGGCAGACTCTGGTTTAACGATGGCAGCTGTATGAGGTTGCGAGCTACTCATACCAATCATGTTTGGAGTTATGACTTTGTCTTTATCAGGGACGCTTATGGTGGCAAGATCCGGATGCTGACCATGATTGATGAGTTCAGTAGAAAGTGTTTAACGATCCACTGCGCTAGACGAATTGGCTCAATCCAAGTGATTGAACAACTGGCCAACGCCATGATTACTCACGGCATCCCCGAGCACATCCGAAGTGATAATGGCCCAGAATTTATTGCTAAAGAGCTGCGTAGTTGGTTATCTGGCATTGGAGTAAAGACAGCCTACATTGAACCGGGCAGCCCTTGGGAGAATGGCTTTTGTGAAAGCTTTAACGGCACCTTTAGAGACAATCTTTTGGATGGGGAGATCTTCTATAGCTTAAAAGAAGCCCAGATCATCGTGGGGGAGTGGGTTAAGCATTACAACCATGTCAGGCCGCATAGCGCTTTAGGTTACAGACCACCAGCACCCCAAACCCAAGTACCCCAAATAATACAAAATCAACCCATGTTGCTGCAATGATTTACTATAGAAAAACTCTCTTTGGTAGTGGACCTAAATTGACAGCAGTTCAAATTTGCCCTTGAAATCCCTGGAATCAGACCTATATAATCAGCACTCCCTACACGCGAGTGCTAAAACAGGCTTATTCAGCTGAAAAGCTTGTTGCCTTCGTGTTAAGAGATTGCAACACATTGATTTATATTAGTTTTTTAATTAGTTAACACTTACTAACATAGGAGAAGGAATGAATCTGCGTCCTTTACATGATCGCGTTATCGTTAAACGTTTAGATCAAGAATCAAAAACTGCCTCTGGAATCATCATTCCGGATGCTGCTGCTGAAAAGCCAGATCAAGGCGAAGTATTAGCAGTTGGCCCAGGCAAGCGTGATGACAGCGGCAAGTTGAATGCACCGGACGTCAAAGTTGGCGATCGCGTGTTATTTGGCAAATATGCAGGTCAAACAGTAAAAGTCGGCGCTGACGAGTTACTCGTAATGCGTGAAGACGACATCATGGCTGTTGTACAGAAGTAATTAGTACTTAAGAGAGGAATTCAATCATGGCAGCAAAAGACGTCGTATTTGGAGATAACGCCCGTACCAAGATGGTAGAAGGCGTAAATATTCTTGCGAACGCAGTAAAAACAACTTTGGGACCAAAAGGTCGCAATGTGGTTATCGAGCGTTCATTTGGCGGCCCAACCATCACTAAGGATGGTGTATCCGTAGCAAAAGAAATCGAACTCAAAGACAAGCTCCAGAACATGGGTGCTCAGATGGTGAAGGAAGTTGCTTCCAAAACCAATGACATCGCTGGTGACGGTACAACTACAGCTACTGTGTTGGCTCAGTCTATCGTTCGCGAAGGCATGAAATATGTAGTTTCAGGTCACAACCCAATGGACTTGAAGCGCGGCATTGATAAAGCGGTTGCAGCGGCAATCGAAGAACTCAAGAAAATCAGCAAGCCTTGCACAACTACTAAAGAAATCGCTCAAGTTGGCTCTATTTCAGCTAACAGCGACTACAGCATTGGTCAGCGTATCGCTGAAGCCATGGAAAAAGTAGGCAAAGAAGGTGTGATTACTGTTGAAGATGGCAAGTCATTGGAAGATGAGCTTGAAGTGGTTGAGGGTATGCAGTTTGACCGCGGCTACCTTTCCCCATACTTCATCAATCAGCCTGAAAAGCAAGTTGCCATACTGGAAACACCATATGTTCTCTTGTTTGACAAGAAGGTTAGCAACATCCGTGATTTGCTCCCAGTACTCGAGCAAGTAGCGAAGTCTGGCCGTCCATTGTTGATCATTGCAGAAGATGTTGAAGGCGAAGCCTTGGCAACTTTAGTTGTAAATAACATTCGCGGGATCATTAAAACTTGTGCTGTTAAGGCTCCAGGTTTTGGTGATCGTCGTAAAGCGATGTTGGAAGACATCGCGATTTTGACTGGCGGTACTGTGATCGCTGAAGAAATCGGCCTGACACTCGAGAAAACAACTCTTGAGCACTTGGGTCAAGCGAAGCGTATCGAAGTGGGCAAAGAAAACACCATCATTATTGACGGTGCTGGCGATGCTAAAGCAATCGAAGCGCGCGTGAAGAATGTTCGCGTTCAGATCGAAGAAGCTACTAGTGACTACGACAAAGAGAAATTGCAAGAGCGCGTTGCCAAGTTGGCAGGCGGTGTTGCAGTGATTCGTGTTGGCGCTGCTACTGAAGTTGAAATGAAAGAAAAGAAAGACCGCGTAGATGATGCATTGCACGCAACTCGTGCAGCGGTTGAAGAAGGTATTGTTCCTGGCGGTGGCGTAGCTTTGTTACGCGCGATGCAAGGTATCAAGGGCTTGAAAGGCGATAACGCTGACCAAGACGCTGGTATCAACATCGTATTGCGCGCTATGGAAGAGCCAATTCGTATCATCGTTTCTAACGCAGGCGATGAAGCCAGCGTAGTTGTTAATGCAGTGTTGGCCAGCAAGGGCAACAACGGTTACAACGCAGCAACTGGTGAATACGGCGACCTCGTAGCTCAAGGCGTGATCGATCCAACTAAGGTAACAAAAACAGCATTGGTTAATGCGGCTTCTGTTGCAGCCTTATTGTTGACTACTGATTGCGCAATCTGCGAAGCACCAAAGGATGATTCCGCTGGTGGTGGCATGCCTGATATGGGCGGCATGGGTGGTATGGGTGGAATGGGCGGCATGATGTAATAGCCGTATATTTCCTCAGCTATCAAGCTGTAGAAACTAAAACGCCTGGTTCAAAAGACCGGGCGTTTTTTATTGGTGCTAGAGGGTGCATCAATATCATGCGGACTGCACCAAAGGGGTGATCTGATCGTAAATCTTTCTAGTCTCCAAGAACACAATGAATTTCTAAGTTTATTTTTTAGAAATTCCAGTAGTTCGAATAAGGAGACAAGTATGAGTACAACAACAATGAGTGCAGCACCTGCTAGCACTAACCCCCTGAAGTCCAAATGGGTGCAGCTTGCCCTTGGCGTCATTTGCATGATGTCGATTTCAAGCCCCCAGTATGTTTGGGCGCTATTTACCAAGCCCATCATGGGCCAGCTTGGTGTGACTCTGACTGAGTTGCAGGTTACTTTTTCGATTTTGATTGTGTTGCAAACTTTCTTCTCACCTTTTCAGGGATATTTGGTTGATAAGTTTGGGCCTCGTCTTTTGCTGTCCATTGGAACGATTCTCACTGGTTTAAGCTGGGTTCTATCAGCAAACCTCACAACAGTTTCCAATCTTTACATTACTTATGGTGTGCTCGGTGGTCTGGGTACCGGTATTGTTTACATTGGCGTTGTAGGCCTCATGGTTCGTTGGTTTCCAAATAACCGTGGCTTTGCAGTAGGCATGGTTGCCGCTGGATACGGCATCGGTGCGCTCTTAACAACCTTTCCAATTGCCACTAGCCTTACTGAAACTGGCTTACAAGGCACATTAACTTTCTTTGGATACATTATTGGCGCTGTAGGCTTGCTAGCTGCTCAAGGCATTCGCGTACCTCATGCTGATCGCGTCCAGACTGCGGGTCAGATTGAGGCGGCCGCTTCAGGAGTTACTCCTAAAGCAATGCTCAAGACTCCAGTTTTTTGGTTGATGTTCTTGATGATGTCGATGATGTCCACATCAGGTTTGATGGTGATTTCTCAGATGGGTGCATTTGCGAAAGATTTTGGAATTACTGGCGCAATGGTTTTTGGTATGGCCGCGTTGCCCTTGGCTTTAACTATTGACCGTGTAACCAATGGCTTAACACGCCCCTTATTTGGCTGGGTATCAGACAAAATCGGACGCGAATACACCATGACTATTGCATTCGGTCTTGAGGCAGTAGCAATGTTTTTCTGGGTAATGACACGTTCTGACCCTGTGATGTTTGTGATTTTGTCAGGTATTGTGTTCTTTGGCTGGGGCGAGATTTTCTCTTTATTCCCATCAACCTTGACAGATACTTTTGGTCAGAAACATGCAACGACTAACTATGGTTTCTTGTATATGGCACAAGGGGTGGGCTCTATTATCGGCGGCCCAATTGCAGCTTATATCCATGGCGTTACTGAGAGTTGGATCCCTGTGTTTGCAATCATGATTGCTCTAGATGCAAGCGCAGCGCTTCTTGCCTTCTTTGTATTGCGTCCAATGCGCGCAAAGTATCTAAAGGCTCAGGTAGCTTAGTAGTAGCAAAAATCCTCGCAATGTTAAAGGGCTGCCAATGGCAGCCCTTTTTGCAAATAGCAAGATGATTCCGAGTAGATTACTGCCAGGCTTTCTGAAGTTTTAAAAAATCTGCATTCATCATCTGTGGATCTAGTAAAAGATGTGGGAATTCCAGGGCAAAAATTACGTACAGTGCAAGCCCCATTAAGCCTAAATAAAGTACTGTTAGAAACCAATCCTCTTCCTTTTTGACTGCCATCGAGTAACCGCTTAATAAGGCTCCTATTGAGAGCAGGGCAAATAGAAATCGCTCAATAATTGGTGGGGGATGACGTTTTCCATTGAGAATCCCTTGCTGGAAAACATCCAGGAGATTTGTGAGTTGAGGTTTCAAGATGTTGTTGGCCAAATCCTTAGTACTCGCTGGGGCGCGCGAAATCGCTTGATTGATATCTTTATTAAGAGTATTCAAAGCCTTAGTTAAGGCATCATTATTGGCATCAAGATCATCAAATGTTTTGATGTTTTCATACTTAGACATTCTTAGGGAAAGAATTTGATTTAAGGTGGTTTTGACTATGACGCGATCTGTTGGATTGAGATACTCACTCGATTGTTCAATCTGATTAAGAGCATAGGACTGCTGATGCGTTAAGCTCACCCGATTATCGAAGTGATCAGTTGCACTTGAAAAAGTAAAGCCGAGTACCAATGCCGATAGCCCAAAAATAGCTGTTGCCAATGAATCTCTAATTACCACCTTATCCGAGCGGCGGACTTGGTATCTTCCATAGAGCCATCCTATCAATAGAAATATCAGAATTGAGACAAAAAATATCAGAGGGGCAAATGGAACCAGGTTGAGGTGATTTTCCATAAAACTATGCATAGCAGTCTCTCGTAAAGTGGAATTGCCAATTTAAGCAGTATGTTTAGTGTAATAAAAAACCGCCCGAAGGCGGCTTTTTATTGGGATGGATGCTTGTGTACTGCTTAACTTACTGACTTCACCATATCTTCCACAACTTTCTTCGCATCACCGAAGACCATCATGGTTTTGTCCATATAGAAGAGTTCATTATCAAGACCAGCATAACCTGCGGCCATCGAACGCTTGTTCACGATGATGGTCTTGGCTTTGAACGCTTCCAAAATTGGCATACCGAAGATTGGGCTGCCTGGTGTACGAGCAGCAGGGTTCACCACATCGTTTGCACCAAGTACTAGCACTACATCAACCTGACCAAAATCACTATTGATGTCTTCCATTTCAAATACTTGATCGTATGGAACTTCAGCTTCGGCCAAGAGTACGTTCATGTGACCAGGCATACGGCCTGCCACTGGGTGAATTGCGTACTTTACGGTCACGCCATGATGAGTCAGCTTCTCTGCCAATTCTTTCAGAGCGTGTTGAGCGCGGGCAACAGCCAAGCCGTAGCCAGGAACAATCACAACAGTGTCCGCATTCTCCATGAGGAAAGCCGCATCTTCTGGGGAGCCAGTTTTGTAGTTCTTTGGACCGCCATCATCAGCGCCGCCAGCAGCAGCTTCGGCGCCAAAGCCACCAAGCAATACTGCCAAGATGGAACGGTTCATTGCCTTACACATGATGTAAGACAGAATCGCGCCAGAAGAACCTACGCAAGCACCCGCAATAATCAATACCGGATTGTTTAATGTGAAACCAATACCTGCAGCCGCCCAACCTGAGTAGCTGTTGAGCATGGATACAACAACGGGCATATCTGCACCACCGATTGGGATAATCAAAGTCACACCCAATACCAATGCAATCGCACACATTACCAAGAATGCTTCATGGCTACCTGTCATGAAGTACATGACACCACCTGAAACCATACCAATCGCAAGGATGAGATTGAGCAAATGTTGGCCAGCAAAAGTCACAGGTTTGCCGCTCACCTTGCCGGAGAGTTTTCCGAATGCAATGACAGAAGCCGTAAAGGTAATCGCGCCAATAAATGCGCCAATAAACAGCTCAATCTTTTGCGCGCCAGTGTGGTCATGGGCAGGGTTGTATACCGCTGCAATCGCAATCAATACGGCTGACAAACCAACAAAGGAGTGCATGAGCGCTACGAGCTCAGGCATCTTGGTCATCTGTACGCGCTTAGCTGCGAGCGTACCAATGATGGCGCCACCAACAATTGCACCAATAATCAATGAGAAGACTGGCTTAAAGTCGGGAATCAAGAAAGTGGTGATCACGGCAAGTAACATGCCGATCATGCCAAAGGTATTGCCTTGACGTGAGGTTGTTGGTGATGACAATCCACGCAGGGCGAGGATAAAGAGCACCGATGAGATGAGATAGGAAATCGCGGTTATGTTTAACATTATTGTGGTCTCTATAAGATCTTGTTCTAGTTTTATTTAGTTCCAGCCGCATCAGCCTTAGGGGCTTTTTTCTTGAACATTTCAAGCATGCGACGGGTGACCATAAAGCCACCAAAAATATTGATTGATGCTAAGAAGACTGCCACTGCACCAATGATGCTGGTGAGGGTGATCTCATCGCCGCCAATTACTTCGGTTTGAAGTAGGGCGCCAACAATAATGATTCCAGAAATAGCATTAGTAACCGCCATGAGTGGAGTGTGAAGTGCAGGTGTCACATTCCAAACAACGTGGTAGCCAACAAAAATGGCCAATACAAACACAGTGATGTTTTGGACTGTAAGGATGCTTTGAAATGCAGCGAGATCCATGATGTTTCCTTTGAAATTTCTTTATTAGTTTTTACGGACGGCTTGGCCATCACGACACATGAGGCAGGCGGTAACGATGTCATCATCTGTTGGGATAACTAACTTCGCTTCTGCATCAACAATGAGCTTCATGAAATCAAGTAAGTTGCGTGCGTACAAGGCAGAGGCATCTGCAGCCACCATGCTCGCGAGGTTGGTATAGCCAATGATCTTCACGCCATTCTTTTCAACAATCTTGTCTGCTTCTGTCAAAGGACAGTTACCTGAACCGTTATCGCCACGACCAGCCGCTAAGTCGATCACGATAGAGCCTGGTTTCATATTGGCAACGGTATCGCTGTGCAATAAGACTGGCGGTTTACGACCTGGAATTAAAGCGGTGGTAATCACGATGTCAGCTTGTTGAGCGCGCTCTGCAACCAAGGCTGCTTGACGCTTCATCCATGCTTCTGGCATTGGACGGGCATAACCACCAACACCTTGAGCGATTTCACGCTCTTCATCTGTTTCATAAGGCACGTCAACAAACTTGGCGCCGAGAGATTCAATTTGTTCTTTGGCGGCAGGGCGCACATCAGATGCTTCGATGACGGCACCTAAACGCTTAGCAGTTGCAATAGCTTGTAGGCCGGCAACACCAGCACCCAAGATAAGTACGCGCGCTGCTTTGACTGTTCCTGCTGCAGTCATGAGCATTGGCATAAAACGTTGATATTCATTAGCGCCGAGCATCACTGCTTTGTAGCCAGCGATGTTGGCTTGTGAAGAGAGGACGTCCATGTTTTGCGCGCGAGTAGTGCGTGGGGCAGCTTCCAATGAGAATGCAGTTACGCCTTGTGCAGCCATTGCAGCAATATTGTCGTTATCAAATGGATCGAGCATGCCAATGAGCACGCTGCCAGATTTAATTTGCTTGAGCTCTGTAGCTTCAGGTGCGCGCACCTTGAGAACGATCTCCGCCCCAAAAGCGTCAGCTGCGCTTCCAATGGTTGCGCCTACTGCTTCATACGCAGAATCTGGCTGGCTGGCTTTAACACCCGCATCCTTTTGAATAACGACTGTGTGGCCTTGGCCAACTAGCTTCTTAACGGTTTCTGGTGTGGCGGCAACGCGAGTTTCCCCGGGTCTAACTTCCAGCGGTACGCCTATGCGCATGGCATGTCTCCAAATGCAAATTTTTCGAAAAATCTATTTTAGTTAAATAGGCAAAAAACTACCTATCTATTTACACTGATCACCATTCGTTTGGCATTCCTTCGAATCTTGGTAAGTTTGAAGGAAGACTTCTACAATGGGGTTTTCAGCTTATATTGAATTCTCGCATTTTTTGATGATCCCGCTCAATTCTTCCGCAATACCAGCCTCAAAACCATCCAAAGTCGTTGTTGGCATGTCTGGAGGGGTGGATTCGTCTGTTGCAGCCTGGATGCTCAAACAGCAAGGCTATGAAGTAATTGGCCTTTTCATGAAAAACTGGGAAGACGATGACAGTGATGAATACTGCTCGGCACGCCAGGATTGGTTGGATGTGGTGTCTGTGGCGGATCTGATCGGTATTGATGTCGAGGCGGTCAATTTTGCTGCTGAGTACCGCGAGCGTGTTTTTGCCGAGTTCTTGCGCGAATATGCTGCCGGAAGGACCCCAAACCCCGATGTTTTATGTAATGCAGAAATTAAGTTCAAAGCCTTTTTAGATCACGCCATGAGTTTGGGGGCAGATGCCATCGCCACGGGCCACTATGCGCGGGTTCGACATGATGGCGGTCAAGTGCAATTATTAAAAGCATTGGACGCCAGCAAAGATCAAAGTTACTTCCTGCACCGCTTAACCCAAAGCCAATTGGCGAATGTTCTTTTCCCTTTGGGGGAGATTCCGAAAACGGAAGTGCGTAAGATTGCCGAGCAAATTGGTTTACACAATGCGCGTAAAAAGGATTCCACGGGAATTTGTTTTATTGGCGAGCGCCCTTTCCGAGAATTCTTAAACCGCTACTTGCCACGCACTCCAGGACCCATCAAAACCCCTGAAGGTAAAACGGTTGGAGAGCATATGGGGCTTGCCTTCTTTACCCTAGGGCAGCGTAAAGGCATTGGCCTAGGTGGTAGTCAAGATGGTAATGGCGATGCTTGGTATGTTGCACGCAAAGATGTTGTTCACAACACCCTATATGTTGCCCAAGGCCATGAGCACCCATGGCTACTAGCTAATCAGCTATCTGCAATTGATGCTAGTTGGGTTGCGGGCACGGCTCCTGCGCCAGGGCAATATTCAGCAAAAACCCGTTATCGCCAAGCAGACTCTGCATGCTCACTTGCCGCGGGATTGGAAGGGTCTCTCAGTTTTGAGCTAGCTTTCCCAGAAGCTCAGTGGGCAGTCACCCCCGGCCAGTCTGCCGTTTTGTACGACGGTGACATTTGCTTAGGCGGCGGAATTATTTCCGCCTAAGAATTTATGCTGCTGGAGGCGCTGTTTCAGCAAAGGAAGGTCTTTGCATTAACTTTTGATACAAGGCATCCAGGTTGGGGTATTGCGCTTGCCAGGCGACATTAGGGAAGCGGAAGAGCATATAACCCAGCGCACAACCCACTGCAATATCAGCCAAAGTCATCTGATTTCCATGGCACCAGGCGTTTTCACCCAATTCACGGGACATTTGGGCCAAAGCGGCGTCAATTTTGCCCATTTGGCGTGTAAGCCAGTCTGGACTTTGCTGCTCTGGAGGGCGCAAAGTCACTTCTAAGCGGGCCAAAATACCGGCATCCTCGACCCCATCAGCTACGGCTTCCCAGGTTTTAACCGAAGCGCGTTCCCGACTACCCGTTGGAATAAGCTTGCTGACAGGGCTGAGGGTGTCTGCATACTCAGCAATCACCCGAGAGTCATAAATAGCCTCGCCATCATCCAAAATCAAGCAAGGAATCTTGCCCAAAGGATTGTTATGGGCAATTTTGGTGTCTGCGGCCCAGACATTCTCGAGTTCTAGGTCTATATCAACCTTTTTTTCCAAGAAAACAATGCGTACCTTGCGTACGTAGGGGCTAGTGAGGGATCCGATGAGTTTCATGTGACTTAGTATAGCCATCCCAGCCAAATTGGGTTGCCTTCAAGAACGATTAAAATCAGGCTTTATTGACACATTCAATGTAAAGGCAATATTCGTGAGTCAGCCGATTTCTACCCTTAATGCACTTTCCCCTTTAGATGGCCGTTATGCAGGAAAACTAGATGCCTTGCGCCCTTGGTTATCCGAGGCTGCATTTATGCGTCAGCGGGTGTTTGTGGAGATCCATTGGCTCTTAGCTTTGGCTGCCGCAGGTTTGCCAGATGTTCCAAAAATTAGTGCGGCCGATGAAGCGTTTTTATTATCCTTGCCAGAAAACTTCTCAGATGCGGATGCTCAACGCATTAAGGATATCGAAGCAGTTACCAACCATGATGTCAAAGCAGTTGAATATTTCTTAAAAGAAAAAGTAGCTGGTCGCCCAGACTTATTGAAGGCCAGTGAATTTATTCACTTCGCTTGTACCTCTGAAGATATCAACAATACCTCGCATGGTTTGATGTTGCGTGGGGCGCGTGACGAAGTGCTGTTACCGCAACTCAGAAAAGTACTTTCTGTATTAACGGATTTGGCGATTGAGAATGCTAAGGTTCCCTTGTTATCTCGCACTCATGGTCAGCCAGCCTCCCCAAGTACATTGGGTAAAGAGTTGGCAAACATTGCCAAACGTTTAGAGCGTGCGATTGCAACGATTGCTGCAGTCCCACTCTTAGGAAAAATGAATGGTGCAGTTGGTAATTACAACGCGCATTTATCTGCTTACCCGAATTTTGATTGGGAAAACTTTTCTAAAAATGTAGTTGAGAAGCGCTTAGGCCTTACATTTAATCCCTACACGATTCAGATTGAACCGCACGATGGTATGGCTGAGTTGTTCGATGCGATTGCTCGTGCCAACACAATCTTGTTGGATATGGACCGTGATTTCTGGGCTTATATTTCGATTGGTTACTTTAAGCAGCGCACTAAAGCAGGCGAGATTGGATCTTCAACTATGCCGCATAAGGTGAACCCAATCGACTTTGAAAATTCTGAAGGTAACCTGGGCGTAGCTAATGCTTTATTGCGTCACCTAGCTGAGAAGTTGCCGATTTCTCGTTGGCAGCGTGATCTGACTGATTCAACAGTATTGCGTAACCTCGGCCCAGCCTTTGGTCATAGCGTTTTAGCTTATGACAGCGCCTTGCGTGGTTTGGGTAAGTTGGAAGTAAATCATGCGGCGATTGCTGCTGACTTAGACGAGTGCTGGGAAGTATTGGCAGAGCCAGTGCAAACCGTCATGCGTCGTTATGGCATTGAGAACCCGTATGAGCAGCTTAAAGAGTTGACTCGCGGCAAAGGTATTAACCAAGCTGATTTGCAGACTTTCATTCGTGGATTGAAGATCCCGGATGATGCAAAAACTCTTTTGCTTGAGATGACTCCATCTTCTTATTTAGGCAAGGCGGTCGAATTGACCGAACGTCTAAAAAAGTGAGTTTGACTCCAAACCTTGGACGCGCACCGCAGGATTCGCAATACGGTGCCCGCCCCAAGTTCTGGTTTGCTGTTTATCAATTGCTTTGGCATCTACTCTTGCCATTCGCATTTATTCGTCTGGCTTGGCGTACACGCCACTCATCTGAATATTTAAGCCATTTCTCCGAGCGCTTAGGTTTTTCTTATGGCAAATCCATTACCCAAGGTTCGGTGTGGATTCATGCGGTATCCGTTGGTGAGACTAGGGCTGCTCAGCCTCTGGTAGAGGCTTATCTGGAGCAAGGTGAAACCGTTCTGCTGACCCATATGACACTCAATGGCCGTCGCACTGGCGCTGCTTTATTTGCAAAAGCCATTGCCGCTGGCCAGCTACGCCAAGTCTATTCACCTTATGACCTTTGTTGGTCTGTAGCCAACTTCATTCGTGCATTCAAACCCAAATTCGGTTTGTTTATGGAGACTGAAGCTTGGCCAACTGTGGTGTTCTATTGCGCGGAAATCGGCCTACCCTTATTTTTAGTGAATGCACGTCTATCCGAGCGAAGTGCTCGTCGAGTGAATCGATTTGGTAAGGCCGGTAAATCTTTATTTCAGGCGTTTGCAGGTATCTTGGCTCAAACGCAATTTGATGCTGACCGCTATCGCAGTCTTGATGTCAAAAAAGTGGAGATTGTTGGCAACCTCAAGTTTGATGTACCGCTTGATCCAAGCCTAGCTCAGCAAGGTAAATCTTGGAAGCAAGAGTTACATGCCAAACAGCGCTTTATGGTCTGTGCTGCGAGCACTCGGGACGGTGAAGAGGAAGTCATTCTGAAGGCCTGGAAGGATTTACTTCTTAGCAATGCATTTGATGTTGCCCCATTACTTTGCTTAGTACCCCGTCATCCTGAGCGTTTTTCAGAAGTGGCCAATCAAATTCATGATATTGGTTTGAAGTTTCGACGTCGCACAGAATGGCTGGAAACGCCAAAAAGTGATGCAGAGATAGATGTCATTCTCGGTGACTCGATGGGTGAGATGCCCATGTATTACAGCGCTGCTGATTTGGTAGTGATGGGTGGCAGCCTACTTCCCTTTGGCGGCCAGAATCTGATTGAAGCTTGTGCTGCTGGCTGCCCCGTATTACTCGGTGAGCATACCTACAACTTCCAGCAGGCTGCATTGGATGCAATAGAGATGGGTGCTGCAAAACGTATCAATGGCGAACTGCTATTGAGTGAGCCAATTGCCCTTACGGAAGCTTTAAAAGAATTGCTATTGAATACTGCCGAGCTGGCAAAGATGTCGAGTGCTGCAACGGCCTACTCGATTGAGCATCAAGGTGCGACTAAGAAAATATTAGCCGCCCTTGAGCATCAGAATTTCACACTTAACTAAGTAATTAAAGCTTAAACCTGTGCCCCAAAGTTTGGGTCATCATTGCGGGTTGTATCTTCAGGTTTACGTTCACCTTTAACTAAATCCTCACGCGTCACTCCAAGCCACATTGCTAGAGCTGCTGCTACGAATACTGAAGAGTAGATACCGAACAAGATACCGATGGTGAGTGCCAAGGCAAAGTAGAAGAGGGTAGGGCCACCAAAAATCAACATAGCTAAAACCATCATTTCAGTACTGCCGTGAGTAATCACGGTGCGGCTGATTGTGCTGGTAATCGCATTGTCAATAATCTCGCGGGTATTCATCTTGCGGTACTTGCGGAAGTTTTCGCGAATTCGGTCAAAGATCACCACAGACTCGTTTACTGAGTAACCCAATACAGCCAGTACCGCCGCCAATACGGAGAGTGAGAACTCCCATTGGAAGAAGGCAAAGAAGCCAAGAATAATCACAATGTCATGCAAGTTCGCGATGATGCCGGCAACGGCAAATTTCCACTCAAAGCGGAAGGAAAGGTAGACCACGATGCCGATGACTACGAATAGCAGCGCCATCAATCCATCGATTGCTAGCTCACGCCCAACCTGTGGACCAACGAACTCAACACGTTGTAGCTTCACGCCGGAAGTTGCTGGTTCAAGGGCCTTCATCACTGCTGCACTTTGATCCGCAGAGGAAATCATTTTCCCTTCAGCATCTTTTTGTAGTGGCAGGCGAATCATCACATCACGCGAGCTACCAAAGTTCTGAATCTGAGTATCGGCGTAACCTAACTTTTCTACATTTGATCTAATGGAATCCAAGGGGGCAGTTTGGGGGTAAGAAACCTCCATTACCGTACCGCCAGTGAACTCAATTGATAAATGAAGTCCGTTATGCCAGAGGAAGAAAACAGCGGCTAAAAAGGTAACTAGAGAAACCGCATTGAGCGCCAATGCATGGCGCATAAAGGGAATATCTTTTTTAATCCGGAAAAATTCCATGACTTATTTCTCCTGTGGACGCCAAACTTGGCCGATAGCGAGTTTCTGAACTTTTTTACCTCTGCCGTACCAGAGGTTAACCAGGCCACGTGAGAAAAAGACTGCTGAAAACATTGAAGTCAAAATACCAAGGCAATGGACTACCGCAAAGCCTTTGATTGGGCCGGAGCCAAATGCGAGTAATGCAAGACCTGCAATTAAGGTGGTGACGTTTGAATCTAAGATGGTTGCCCAAGCTTTATCAAAGCCAACAGCGATCGCCGTTTGTGGGGCAGCGCCATTGCGCAGCTCCTCACGAATACGTTCGTTAATCAAGACGTTGGAGTCAATCGCCATACCGAGTGCCAAAGCCATCGCAGCGATACCTGGCAGAGTCAGGGTGGCTTGCAACATCGACAATACGGAAATTAAGAGTAGCAAGTTCACTGCCAGAGCTACCACTGAGAAGGTGCCAAACAAGAGGTAGTAGGCAATCATGAATACGGAGATAGCGGCAAAACCAATGATGAGGGATTTGAAGCCCTTTTCAATATTTTCTGCACCAAGGCTTGGTCCAATTGTGCGCTCTTCAATGATTTCCATTGGAGCTGCTAATGAGCCTGCGCGTAACAGCAGCGCTAAGTCATTTGCACTTTCAGTAGTTGCTTGGCCAGTAATCTGAAACTTAGAGCCAAACTCACTTTGAATCGTAGCAATCGTGAGAACCTCGCCTTTGCCTTTTTCAAACAAGATCATGCCCATTGGTTTACCGATGTTCTCGCGGGTTACTTCTTGCATCACGCGACCACCAGCGGCATCTAAAGAGATATTGACGGCAGGGCGTTGGTTTTGATCAAAGCCAGCGCTTGCATCGGTAATGCGATCACCACTGAAGATGACGGATTTTTTGAATACACCTTGGCGAGTTTCGCCAAAGCGGAAAACATCCATGCCTGGAGGTGGAGTCTCGCCAATAGCAATCGAGGAAACGATTGGGTCAGCTAGTCTGGATTCAAGAGTTGCAGTACGACCGATAATGTCTTTGGCGCGCGCAGTATCTTGCACGCCTGGCAACTGAACAACAATACGTTCCGCGCCTTGCTGCTGAATGACCGGCTCTTTAACGGCCAATTCATTTACACGCTTATTCAGCGTTACAATATTTTGTTTTACTGCGTTATCTTGAATTTCTTTCAAGGCAGTCGGTTTAAATTCCCCAACTAACTTAGGAGATAGGCCGGTTGGTTTAATTTGCCAAATGAGTTCAGGTTGGCTAGTCATCAATACAGAGCGTGCCTTTTCAGCATCCTCAGTACTTCCGAAAGTCAAAGTGATGGAGTCTGGGCCGCGCTCAATACCTTGCTGGCGAATCGATTTGTCGCGTAACTGGCTGCGGATATCGGTTGCTAAAGAAGTCACCTTCTTTTGAACCGCACCTTTCATATCTACTTGCAGTAAAAAATAAACACCGCCACGTAAATCAAGACCAAGCGGCATTGGTAATGCATGAAGTGCATTCAACCAACTTGGTGTGTTCGAGAGTAGATTTAATGCAACTGTGAAATTAGGTTCGTTTTGATCGATATTTAATTTTTGTTGCAGTAAGTCGCGTGCACGCAATTGGATATCAGTATTGTTAAAACGAATTTTGATCGAACCTACATTGCCTGTAGATTCAAAGAAGATGCCAGTGTTGCTAATGTTGTCATCAGTCAGAATCTTTTCGACTCGAGACTGTGTCGCCAAATCAACCTTGATGGTTGGCTTGGCGGACGAGACTTGAACCGCTGGAGCCTCTCCGTAGAAATTGGGCAATGAATATAGTCCTCCGATTAATAAAGCAAATAGGATGACTATGTATTTCCAGAGAGGGTAGCGATTCATATTGAGATACTTTTAAACAAACGTATTAAGCAGACTTCAGTGAGCCTTTTGGCAATACTGTTGTGATGGCGCCTTTTTGCATCTGCACTTCGGTGCCAGCAGAAATTTCAACAGTAACAACTTGATCTTTCAATGCAGTTACTTTGCCGATAATGCCGCCAACAGTCACTACTTCGTCGCCAACAGATAAAGACTCAAGCATTGCTTTAGTTTCTTTTTGACGCTTCATTTGTGGGCGAATCATGATGAAGTACAAAACTGCAAACATCAAAACAAGGGGAAGGAAGCTCATCAAGCCACCGGAATCTGCACCCGCGGCTGGAGCCTGGGCAAAAGCGTTACTAATCCACATACAAAACCTCCATTAATTACCAATTGGAAACTGCTTCAGTTTTAGGCTTTTTAGAGCTAAGCCGTAAACCCGCAATTCTAAACTGTATGGGGCTTTGAGGGCTGATTTACTGCCCTGGGGCTATTAATCCTGTCCGGGCTCTACGCCGCGTTGACGATTCCGATGAAATTCCTCGCGATAGGCGCTAAAACGGTCTTTAGAGAGGGATTCTCTGACCTCCTCCATCAGCTGGAGGTAGTAAGAGAGATTGTGGATCGTATTGAGCTGCGATCCGAGGATCTCATTCGCCTTTTGGAGGTGGTTTAAGTAGGATCTAGTGAAGTTTTGGCAGGTATAGCAGGCACAGGTAGGGTCAACAGGGCGATCATCATCCTTGTAGCCTGAATTACGCAGTTTGAGGTCGCCAAAGCGCGTAAACAGCCAGCCATTGCGGGCATTGCGAGTCGGCATCACACAATCAAACATATCGATCCCCAGGCTAACGCCCAGCATCAGATCTTCAGGCGTTCCAACCCCCATTAAGTAATGGGGCATATGCTCTGGCAGCTTGGGGGCTGTGAAATTCAGAATGCGCTCAAACTCGGGTTTGGGTTCGCCAACGGAGAGGCCTCCGATGGCAATGCCATCAAAACCCTGTTGGCTGACGGCATCTAAGGAAAATTCCCGCAAATTCCCAAACATGCCACCTTGTACGATGCCAAAAAGGCCATTGCCTGTCTCGAGCTCGCGAAAGCGTTTTAAGGAGCGATCGCCCCAACGTAAGGACATTTCTAGTGAAGCGCGTGCAGTTTTTTCTGAAGTTGCTTGGCCTTTGACTTCGTAAGGGGTGCACTCATCAAACTGCATGGCGATATCACTATTGAGAACCGCCTGTATTTCCATCGACACTTCTGGCGACATGAATAATTTATCGCCATTGATCGGGGAGGCAAAGGTCACACCTTCTTCGGAAATTTTTCTCAGCGCTCCCAAGCTAAAGACCTGAAAGCCACCTGAGTCAGTAAGGATGGGCTTATCCCAGCCCATGAAGCGGTGTAAGCCGCCATGTTTTTTAATGACATCTAAACCAGGTCGTAGCCACAGATGAAAGGTGTTGCCCAAAATAATTTGAGCTTTAGCTTCATGTAAATCCCGAGGGGTCATCGCCTTCACGGTGCCATAAGTTCCCACCGGCATAAAGATCGGTGTTTGTACGCTACCGTGAGGAAGGTCAAGCTGGCCAAGACGTGCAGGGCTCGCAGAGTCGCGTGCCAAGATATTGAAGTGAACGGGTTTAGTCATGAGCTTGTCTAGTTAAGAACATCGCATCGCCGTAGCTAAAAAAGCGATATTCATTTTGAATGGCATGTTGATAGGCATTGCGGATATTGTCTACACCGGCAAAGGCGCTCACCAACATTAATAAGGTTGATTTTGGCAGATGAAAGTTTGTAAGCAAGCAATCCACAGTTTTAAATGTGTAGCCAGGCGTAATGAATAAATTCGTTTCGCCGCTGGCTTGTTGGCTTTGAGCTTGACTCTCTAGGGCACGCAGGCTAGTTGTCCCGACTGCAATGACTCTGCCACCTGCTTTGTGAGTAGTCTCAATTGCTTCAATAGTTTCTGCGGGAACCGAAAACCACTCGTAATGCATTTTGTGTTTGCTGAGGTCTTCTTCGCGAACCGGCGTAAAAGTACCTGCGCCCACATGAAGGGTAACGGTAGCCTGCTGAACCCCGAGTTCATTGAGCTTCTTGAGAATAGCTTCGTCAAAGTGCAATCCTGCCGTAGGAGCTGCGACAGCGCCAGGATTTTTAGCGACGACGGTTTGGTAGCGATTAGCGTCTTCTTGATCTGGCTGATGTTCAATGTACGGGGGTAGTGGCAATTCGCCAAAGCGCTCAAGTAAATCAAATACATTCTCGGGGAAGCGTACTTCATAGAATCGGCCGTCATAGCCAATCATTTCCACGGGAAAGGTTTCACCTGCTTTGTTATGCACATGAACAATGCTGCCCGTCTTGGGAACCTTGGAGGCTCGAATTTGTACCCAGGCCTGCTGATCTCCGCTGATACGCTCAATCAGGAGTTCAACGTTCCCGCCAGTCTCCTTCTTGCCGTGCAGGCGCGCGGGTATGACCTTGGTGTCATTAAAGACGAGTAAATCCCCAGGCTTGATAAGGTTAAGAATGTCGGGGAACTGCCGATCGATCAATTGGGCGGCATTACCCCCCTCTACATTCAGCTCTAAGAGGCGGCTATCCGTTCTATTGGCCAGGGGGTGCTGGGCAATTAGTTCGGGCGGGAGGTCGTAATTGAAGTCGGAAAGTTGCATAGCATTACCATCAGGTATTGGATTTTAACGATGACGACTAAGCGACCGCCAACTGCACTCGAAAAGATGGGTTTAAACAGCCCTATGGCACTTGCTTTGCACTTGCCCGCTCGTTACGAGGATGAGACTGAGCTCTTCACTATCGAGGAAGCTTTGGCGCTGGGAAGATTTCATTCCATCCAGACCCAGGGCATTGTGATTCGCAATCAGGTCACATTTCGGCCTAGAAGGCAGCTCTTAGTCACGATTGAGGATGACACTGCTTCGCTGCAGCTCCGATTCCTCAACTTCTACCCGAGCCAACAAAAGCAAATGGCCGTGGGCGCTCATGTGCGGGTGCGAGGAGAGGTCCGGGACGGCTATCAAGGCGCAGAGATGGTGCATCCTACCGTCCGCGCTGTTGTGCCAGAAGCGCCCTTGTCGGCTAGCTTAACGCCGGTATATCCAGCCAGCGCTGGTCTCTCACAAACCATTATTCGTAAGGCGGTGTTAAAGGCTCTGCAAGACGCCAGCCTCAAAGAGAGCTTGGCAGAATTTTTGCCGACCAAACTCATGGCGGAAATTTTGCCAAGTAATGATTGGCCGCCACTGCAAGATGCAATCACCTATTTGCACAAGCCACCTGCTGATGCCAATACCCAGTCATTACTTGAGCGCACTCATCCTGCTTGGCGCCGTGTGCAGTTTGAAGAATTGCTCGCACAGCAGATTTCTTTAAAGCGGGCCCATGCTATTCGAAGGGAAAGACGCGCCCCTAGCTTTGAGAATGAAGCACAAAAAACTACCAGTATTGAAGATGGCTTACTGAAAGTACTGCCGTTCAAGCTCACTGGTGCTCAAGCTCGTGTTTGGTCTGAGATTGGACTTGATCTATCCAATAACTTCCCAATGAATCGCTTATTGCAAGGTGATGTGGGTAGCGGAAAAACAGTGATTGCGGCATTGGCTGCTGCGCGTGCAATGGATCATGGCTATCAGGCCGCCATCATGGCGCCTACGGAAATTCTGGCGGAGCAGCACTATCTCAAAATGCAGGAGTGGTTTGAGCCTTTGGGGGTGCAGATTGCGTGGCTCTCTGGCAGTTTGAAAGCCAAGGAAAAAAGACTTGCACAAGAAATCATTGAGAGCGGTGAAGCTCAACTCATTATTGGTACTCATGCCCTTATTCAGGATAAGGTGAGTTTTGCTAAGTTGGGTCTAGCAGTGATTGATGAGCAACATCGCTTTGGAGTCAGGCAGCGTTTAGAAATTCAGCAACGGGTTGGTTCTGAATTATTTTATTGTCACCAATTAATGATGTCGGCTACCCCGATTCCTCGGACCTTGGCGATGACCTATTACGCTGACCTGGATGTCTCTGTCATTGATGAATTACCTCCAGGGCGTAAACCTATTGCTACTAAGGTGGTGAAGGCGGCACGAAGAGATGAGGTGATTGGTGGTCTACATGACTGGCTTACTAAGGGATTGCAAGCCTATTGGGTTTGTCCTTTGATTGAAGAGTCTGAGGTATTGCAATTACAAACAGCCGTTGAAAGTTTTGAGCAGCTCACGCAAGCGTTGCCTAATTTCAAAGTGGGTTTAGTGCATGGCCGCTTAAAGAGTGAAGAGAAGGCTGCGGTAATGGCAGCCTTTAAAGCCAATGAAATCCAGCTCTTAGTTGCAACCACTGTGATTGAGGTTGGGGTTGATGTGCCCAACGCAGCACTGATGGTGATCGAGCATGCGGAACGTTTTGGTTATGCGCAGATTCATCAGTTGCGGGGACGCGTAGGGCGCGGTTCAGCAGATTCAGTTTGCATCTTGATGTATGCAGAGCCCTTATCTTTGGCGGCTAAAGAGCGCTTACAAACCTTACGAGAAACTTCAGACGGATTTGTGATTGCAGAACGCGACTTATCGCTACGTGGTCCCGGTGAGTTGCTGGGGGCAAAGCAATCAGGCGATGCGATGTTACGATTTGTAGATCTTCAGCACGATGCCTGGCTGATTGAGTTAGCGCAAACTGCAGCAGAGCGTTTGCTAGCCGAACATAGTGATCTAGTGGAAAGACATCTTGAGCGTTGGCTTGGATCTCGCACAGAATTTTTAAAGGCTTGATAATTTAGCTATGAATATGGAAAGAGCTTTTCTCTGATGCATGATCGTATTGTTGCTTACGCCTACTTGATCCGTTTGGATAAGCCAATTGGAACGCTATTGTTATTGTGGCCAACTTTGTGGGCGCTTTGGCTAGCGAGCGGTGGCTTTCCTGAATGGCATCTCCTGATTATTTTTACCTTGGGAACGTTTCTAATGCGTAGCGCGGGCTGCGCCATCAATGACTACGCAGATCAAGATTTTGATCGCCATGTCTTGAGAACTAAAGATCGCCCCATTACCAGTGGCAAGATTTCTGGAAAAGAGGCCTTGCTGGTAGCTGGCACTCTTGCGCTAATGGCCTTCCTACTGATTCAACCTTTAAATGCACTCACCAAAGAACTTTCTTTCTTTGCGTTGGCAGTTGCGGTTCTCTATCCCTTTACCAAGCGCTTTTTTGCTATTCCGCAGGCAGTACTTGGCATTGCCTTTGGCTTTGGGATTCCGATGGCGTATGCCGCAGTGTTGGATTTCATACCAGCAGAAGCTTGGATTTTATTTATTGGTAATATCTTCTGGGCTATCGCCTATGACACCGCTTATGCCATGGTTGATCGTGATGATGATTTACGTTTAGGTTTGAGAACCTCAGCCATCACATTTGGCCGCTTTGATGTGATCGCAATTGCCCTGAGCTACGGTGTGCTGTTTCTGAGTCAGGTTTGGGTTGCGCAGTTGGCAAACCTCAGCAACTACTTTTGGGTGGGTTGGTGCTTGGCTCTAGCTTGCGCTGTATATCACCTCAAATTGGTTTCTACTCGCAAGCGCGAAGAATGCTTTAAAGCATTTCGTCACAACAACTGGCTGGGTGGATTCCTATTTCTAGGAATCCTATTGGGCCTGGCTCGCTTTTAGCTCTTGCCTAGTTCATCACCCATGGCTTTGCCACGTTGACTGGCAGCATCAATCGCTTTTTCCAGTGCGCCATGCCAATCAAGTTGCTTCAGCATATCGAGTGCAGCAGCGGTTGTACCGCCCTTTGAGGTAACTCGCTCGCGCAATACGCCCGCATGCTCGTCGGAGTTATGGGCAAGCTGTGTGGCCCCTTCCAAAGTGGCGTAGGCTAGTTTGCGAGCGGTAGTCGCATCAAGCCCAAGCTTCTCGCCGCTTGATTGCATGGCTTCTAAGAAAGCAAAAACATAGGCAGGACCACTTCCAGATACTGCGGTCACAGCATCCATCAGCTTTTCTTCATGGACCCAGACCGCCTGCCCAACTGCGTTGCAAATAGTTTCAGCTAGGGCGCGATCGGATGTATTGACTGCAGCATCTGCAAATAAGCCGGTAATGCCTTTACCAATGAGGGCGGGGGTATTTGGCATAGCGCGAACGCAACGCTCGTGGTCAAGCCAGCGACTCATGTCTTTAAGGCGGATACCTGCAGCAATGCTGAGGATCAACGGGCCAGGTGCTGTTGCATGTTTGAGCTTGGCACTCAGGGATTTTGCAACTACATTGAAATCCTGAGGCTTGATAGCCATCACTACGACATTGTTCTTAGAAAAATCAAAGGCGATTTGGTCTAAGGCGCCAATAATCTGCACACCAAAATCTTGATGTAATTGCAGGCCAGTGCTGGCGTTAGCCTCGACTACAGAGAGTTGATTGGCTTCAAAACCATTAGCGAGTAATCCACTAATTAATGCGCGACCCATATTGCCACCACCAATAAAGGTGATGTGGGCATGTTGGTTTGTTTGTTGTGTGCTCATACTTTTATCTTATCGCGCTTCCCAAAAATGGCGCTTCCTATACGTACCATGGTGCTACCTTCAGCAATAGCCGCTTCCATATCATCCGACATTCCCATGGAGAGGGTGTCAAAGAAATCATACCCAAGATCATGACTATGCTTTGCTTTAATCCCAGCAAAACACTCTCTGACTGCCGCAAAGGCTTGGCGTTGTTGTCCCACATCTTCGCTGGGCGCAGGGATGGCCATGAGTCCGCGAAGAACAAGATTGGGCAATTTGGCGACTGCATCGCAGAGCACCTCTACTTCATCAAGAGCGATACCACTTTTGGAATCTTCTGCGCTTACATTGATTTGAATACACACTTGCAAGTCGCCTAAGTCTGGAAACTCTCCGCGCTGGCTAGATAGACGTTCAGCAATTTTCAGTCTATCGATACTGTGAACCCAATCAAAGTGTTCTGCGACATCGCGTGTCTTATTGCTTTGCAGTGGGCCAATGAAGTGCCACTCCAGCCAAGGACGCAATTTGGCCAGCCACTGAATTTTCTCAACACCTTCTTGTACGTAGTTCTCGCCAAAAGCGGTTTGCCCGGCATGCATTGCCTCCTCGACTGCCGTAGGAGGAAAGGTTTTGCTTACCGCAAGTAGTTGAATATCTTCAGGCTCACGTTTGGCTGCCAACGCTGCCAACTCCAGTCTTTGCTTTACCAACATCAGGTTGGCAGTAACTTGACTCATTATTTAGTTCGGCCTGGTTGACTAACGAGCTGATCAACAATCTCGATCCAATGCAGCACAGGAGTGTCATCTTGCTGAAGATGAGTGATGCAACCAATATTTCCAGAAACAATCACCTCGGCACCCGATTCTTCACAAGCGGCATTTAGGTGCGCAAGTTTATTTTTGCGCAATTGCTCTGATAGCTCTGGTTGAGTAACCGAATAAGTTCCCGCTGAGCCGCAGCACAGATGGCTATCAGCACAGAGTCGAACGCCAATCCCGATACTAGTCAAAAGACCTTCAACCTTGCCTCGAATTTGTTGGCCATGTTGTAGTGTGCAGGGCGGGTGATATACCACGCCAGGCTTTGGATCTGATCCTACAAGAGAAATAAGTTCACCCTCAAGTGCTGGCAAGATTTCTGAAATATCTTTGGTGAGATCGGAGATCTTTTTTGCTTTAGCAGCATATTGCGGATCATTTGCAAATAAGTGCCCATAGTCTTTGACCATGACACCACAACCAGAGGCGGTCATCACAATGGCTTCTACACCTTGCTCAACTTGAGGCCACCAGGCATCAATATTTTGCTTGGCGTTATCTAGGCCACCAGCTTGATCATTTAGGTGGTAACGCAATGCGCCACAGCAGGTAGCATTGGGCGCGCTAATCAACTGAATCTTGAGCGCATCTAAAACGCGTGCGGTGGCTGAGTTTATGTTCGGCAACATGCCTGGTTGGACGCATCCCTCGAGCAAAAGCATCTTGCGAGAGTGACTTGCTTGTGGCCTAGCGTAAGGATCGGTAGTGCTTGATAGGGCTTTACTTTTTGCTTCCGGAATCTTGCGTTGGATACCGGTGGGCATGAGTGGGCGAACTAAGCGACCAATTGCCATTGCTGAATTAAATAACTTCGGGCTAGTTAAACCTTCCTTAAGTGCCCAGCGCGTGAGTCGTTGACCAATGGGGCGCTCAGGGGTATTTTCTTCTGCCCACTTGCGGCCGATATCGACTAAGTTGCCATATTGCACGCCACTTGGGCAAGTGCTTTCACAATTGCGGCAAGTCAGGCAGCGATCTAAATGCATGCGTGTTTTTTCAGTCGGGACTTGGCCTTCTGCAATCTGTTTGATTAAGTAGATGCGACCACGTGGCCCATCGAGTTCATCGCCCAGAATTTGATACGTAGGGCAAGTGGCAGTGCAGAAGCCACAGTGCACGCATTTTCCAAGAATTCTGGCGGCCTCTATACCTTCTGGGGTATTGGCGAATTGGGGGGCGAGTTGAGTTTGCATATAGAGAATTAAGGAAGGCGTGAAGTAGCAAATACGCCTGCTGGATCAAAGGCGGCTCTTAGGCGTGCTTGTACTGCCTCTAAAGCAGTTGAGTGTGCTTGCTCACTCAGAAGGGTAAAGCGTTGTTTATTTAAATCAACATTGCTTCCCTGTTTAAAGCGAGTGGCATGTCCACCATTGGCAGTAGCTAAAGCTTTAATAGATGCAAAGCTAGCATCATCACTGGGTGCAGCAAACCAACGTTGTTGACCATGCCATTCCAAAGCAATATCGCCACTCGTATGCTCAAGAGTCAGCGGTCCGCAGGCAGCAGGAAGCGCCAAACGATACAAAGTCTCATCACTGCTGAGTTTTGAGAAAACAGGGAGTTGCTGTTCGCGCAAAGCAGCCCAAAATTCTGAAGCAACTTGAGGATCTAATTCTGTTGCATTGACTGCTGCGCCCATCAAAGGTATCGCGGCTTTTACTGCTGCAGCTGCTCCAGCTAAACGAATAGTGAGTTCACCATCGCCACCTTTTGGGCTTCCTATCCAGCAGCTAGCTGATAGTGGCAGAGGTTGTCCCGCCCATTCATTTAAAAGTTGCAGTGCGCGTGCTTGAGTGATGTTGCAGCGAAGAGATGTTGTGGCGGCTGGTCGTGGCAGTACCTTTACGGAGGCCTCGAGCAATAGCGACAAAGTTCCCATGGACCCTGGCAGCAAGCGTGAAACATCATATCCAGCTACGTTCTTCATAACCTTGCCACCAAAAGATAAATCTTGGCCTTTGCCATCCAGAATGCGTGCACCAAGAACAAAGTCACGTAAATTGCCAACGCTAATTCGGCCTGGCCCTGCTAGGCCTGCGGCAATGGCACCACCAAAAGTAGCGGCATCACCAAAGTGGGGTGGTTCAAAAGCCAGCACTTGATTCTTCTCAGCCAGAGCTGCTTCAATTTCCTTTAAAGGTGTACCGGCACAAGCCGTAATCACCAACTCTTCAGGCTGGTACTCCAAGATGCCAGAGTAAGGACGGGTATCTAACTTGGCATAGGAATTGGCATTGCCATACCAAGACTTCGTGCCACCACCTTCAATTGATAGAGGTGTTTTATTTTTAGCTGCCGCCAGAATCTGTTCGCGAAATAAATCAATGTGCATATTGTTGGCTGTAGACATTAAAAGCGCTCCAACTCTGGATGCGGTAAGTTGCCGCCACTAATGCGCATACGACCATATTCAGCGCAGCGATTTAAAGTCGGTATGGCTTTATCGGGGTTGAGGAGTTTTTCTGGGTCAAATGCGGCTTTAACGCCCCAGAAAGATTCACGTTCACCTTCGCCGAATTGAACACACATGGAGTTAATCTTTTCAATGCCAACACCATGCTCACCAGTAATCGTGCCATCGAGCTCAACACAGGCTTCTAAAATTTCAGTGCCAAACTCTTCGGCACGGTGCCACTCTTCTTGGTCAGCACCATTAAATAAAATGAGTGGGTGCATATTGCCATCACCCGCATGAAATACGTTCAAGCAGGCAAGACCATATTTCTTTTCCATGCCCTGAATGCGTCTTAGTAGAGTACCAATATTTCTGCGTGGGATTGTCCCATCCATGCAGTAGTAATCAGGTGCTAAGCGTCCTGCTGCAGGGAAGGCATTCTTGCGCCCGCTCCAAAACTTCAAGCGCTCAGCTTCATTTTGAGAAATCTGAATACCACTAGCGCCAGCTAGTTCCAGTACTTTAGTCATGCGCTCAATTTCTTCTGCCACCTCTTCAGGCGTTCCATCTGACTCGCACAGGAGAATGGTCTCAGCTTCAAGGTCATACCCTGCGTGAACAAATTCTTCTACTGCACGAGTGGTGGCTTTATCCATCATTTCTAAGCCGGCGGGAATAATGCCGGCGGCAATGATGGCAGCAACTGCATCTGCACCTTTTTCAATATCGTCAAAACTGGCCATGATGACGCGTGCCAATTTTGGCTTAGCAATGAGCTTCACCGTAACTTCAGTGACTACTGCAAGCATTCCTTCGCTACCCATCACGATTGCTAATAAATCAAGTCCCGGGGAGTCTGGAGCAAGACTGCCAAATTCCACAATCTCGCCGTTCATCAAAATGCCACGAACTTTTAATACGTTGTGAAGCGTGAGTCCATATTTGAGGCAGTGCACACCACCAGAGTTTTCATTTACATTGCCGCCAATAGAGCAGGCAATCTGTGATGATGGATCTGGAGCGTAATAGAGGCCAAGATGGGCAACTGCTTCGGAAATGGCTAAATTCCGTACACCTGGTTGCACCACCGCAGTTCTGGTGAAAGGATCAATACTGACGATCTTTTTGAGCTTAGCTAGTGAGAGCACTAAACCCTGAGAAATTGGCATAGCACCACCAGATAGGCCCGTACCAGACCCGCGTGGGACGATGGGGACTTGCATCTCAAAGCAAATCTTCAAAATCTGAGCAACCTGCTCCTCAGTCTCTGGAAGGGCAACTGCCAGCGGCATGCGTCGATAGGCTGCTAAGCCGTCACATTCGTAGGGAATCGTGTCCTCAGGCTCCCATAGCAAAGCATGCTCCGGGAGGATGGGGCGCAGGGCCGATACCAATTTGGATTGAAGGGCGGTAATAGCCGCGAGCTCGGGGGGTGGGGTCACCATATTCATAGGAATCATTTTAGCCATTTACCTATAATTAGTTTTATGGGAAATCGACTTTCAAAAATAGCCACCAGAACTGGTGATGCAGGTATGACCGGGCTTGGCGATGGTAGCCGAGTAGAAAAGGATCATTTGCGGATCTGCGCCATGGGAGACGTGGATGAATTGAACTCCGAAATCGGTGTTTTGATGACGGAATCGATCCCTGAGAGTCTGGCTGAAGAGTTAAAAGCTTTATTTTTGCAAGTGCAGCATGATTTATTTGATTTGGGTGGCGAGCTTTGCATTCCCAATTACACCTTGCTCAAACCAGAGCATGTCGCTCAGTTAGATGTTTGGCTTGAAAAATACAATGCCACTTTGCCCCCTTTAACTGAATTTATTCTCCCGGGTGGAACGCGTGCTGCCGCTCAGGCTCACGTATGCCGAACAGTTTGCCGGCGTGCCGAACGTTCGATTGTGCGTTTAGGTTGGGAAGAGCCTCTGTATGACTCACCCCGTCAATACGTCAATCGCTTGTCCGATCTCTTGTTTGTATTGGCGCGTGTACTCAATCGTGCGGCTGGTGGTCAAGACGTTCTTTGGAAGCACGAAAAAAAAGAGACTAAATAAATTAGTCTCTTTTTGATTCAATAAAGCAGCATCGCTTTATTTCACAGCTTTTTATTTCTTCGCTTTTCTGCGATTCTTTACGGCCAAAGCTAAGCGTTGCAATACATTAACTGAGTCTTCCCAGTTAATGCAGGCATCAGTAATACTTTTGCCATACTCCAACTTACTCGGATCATCCTTTCCAGGCGAAAACTTCTGAGCGCCATCATTCAGGTGGCTCTCAATCATTACGCCGAAAATTTGATGTGAGCCAGATTCAATTTGCTCGGCAATATTTTCTGCTACCACAATTTGACGCTCATGTTTTTTGCTAGAGTTTGCATGCGACAAGTCAACCATCAAACTGGCTGGAAGCTTGGCTGCTTCTAGCTCAGAGCAGGCTGCTTGAACATATTGCGCTTCATAGTTAGGCTCTTTACCACCGCGCAAAATAACGTGACAGTCTTTATTGCCTTTAGTTTCCACAATAGAAACCTGACCATTTTTGTGTACTGATAAGAAATGGTGTGGGCGGCTAGCTGCTTGAATTGCATCGGTAGCAATCTTAATATTGCCGTCGGTGCCATTCTTAAATCCGATTGGTGCAGACAGGCCTGAAGCAAGTTCACGGTGAACTTGACTTTCTGTTGTACGTGCTCCGATGGCGCCCCAAGAAATCAGGTCAGCAATGTATTGCGGAGAAATCACATCCAAGAATTCACTGCCTGCAGGCATACCAAGGCGATTAATTTCCATCAACACTTGACGGGCAATTCGCAAACCTTCTTCAATGCGATAGCTCTCATCTAAGTATGGGTCGTTAATCAAACCCTTCCAACCAACAGTAGTCCGTGGCTTTTCAAAATAGACGCGCATCACAATTTCGAGTTCACCAGCAAAGCGATCGCGCTCAGCAAGCAGTCGTTGGCAATACTCTAGTGCCGCGCGTGGATCATGAATCGAGCAAGGTCCGATGATGACGAGAAGGCGATCATCTTTTCCGTGAATGATGTCGCGAATCTTTTTACGTGTCTTGCTAATGAGTGCTTCGGTAGGTGTTCCCGAGATTGGGAAGAAGCGAATTAAATGTTCTGGTGGTGGCAGAACAGTAATGTTGTGAATGCGTTGATCATCCGTGTCTGACGTTTTGTCGACGGCAGCGTACCAGTTTGCGGGATTAGTATTTTGTTGGCTCATACGGCTATTTTAAGCCGTATTAAGCGGTTCCTCCGACAGTCAGGCTGTCGATACGTAAAGTGGGCTGCCCAACACCCACGGGGACGCTTTGACCTTCTTTGCCGCAAACCCCAATGCCGCCGTCTAATTTCAGGTCATTTCCGATCATGGAGACCTGTTTTAGGGACTCCGGACCGCTACCAATGATGGTGGCACCTTTAACCGGATATTGAATTTTGCCGTTTTCTACCCAATAGGCTTCTGAAGCTGAAAACACGAATTTACCGCTAGTAATGTCGACTTGGCCGCCTCCAAAGTTCACCGCATAGAGACCGCGTTTGATGCTGGCTACGATTTCTTGGGGATCATCCTTGCCAGCCAGCATGTAGGTATTTGTCATGCGCGGCATTGGTAGGGAAGCAAAACTCTCGCGCCGTCCATTGCCGGTGAGCGGCATATTCATGAGTCTGGCATTGAGACTATCTTGAATGTAACCCTTCAAAATGCCGTCTTCAATGAGAGTTGTGCACTGTGTAGGCGTTCCCTCATCATCGATATTGAGTGAACCACGGCGACCGGATAGCGTCCCATCATCAACTACTGTGACACCCTTAGCCGCAACGCGCTGTCCGATACAGCCAGCAAAAGCAGATGAACCCTTGCGATTAAAGTCACCTTCAAGGCCATGACCTACGGCTTCATGTAGTAACACTCCAGGCCATCCGGGCCCCATGACTACGGTCATTGGGCCGGCAGGAGCAGGGCGAGAGTCTAGATTAATCAGCGCACCATCAACAGCTTCATCAACATATTGATTAATGAGTTCGTTGTTGAAGTAGTGGTAATCATGACGAGCGCCCCCGCCCGAAGATCCAGATTCTCGACGACCATTTTGCTCTGCAATCACATGTACTGATACTCGCACTAGTGGACGTACGTCGGCAGCCAGTAGGCCATCAGCTCGAACTACGAGCACCACATCAAACTCGCCAGCTAGGCTAGCCATCACCTGAATGATGCGGGGATCACGGGCTTTTGCACGACGCTCAATACCTTCTAGTAAAGCAATTTTTTCTTGTGGCGCGAGTGAGTCCAGGGGATTTATATCTGAGTAGAGTCCGTTGGAAACGGGCGTAAATATTTTGCTCGCAACAGCACGTGTCCCGCCTTGAGGCCCAATCACTCTAGTGGATTTAGCTGCCTTGTTGAGGGCCTCTAAATTAATTTCATCGGAATAGGCAAAGGCAGTTTTATCGCCATAAATCGCACGGACACCAACGCCTTGATCAATACTGAAACTACCGGATTTCACAATGCCTTCCTCAAGACTCCAGCTCTCACTGCGGGTATGTTGGAAGTAAAGGTCAGCATCGTCGAGCTGGTGCGTAAACATATTGCCGAAGGTGTGATGCAAATCTTGCTCAGAAAGGCCGGTTGGTTCAAGCAGAATGGATTTAGCCAGCTTAAGAAGGTCAGCCTGCTTCTTGGGTTTAGTCCAATCGCTCGGAAATAATGCTTCTGGTGCTCTCATCTTGATTTAGCTGAACTTTCTGTATTAAAGCTTGCGGTGTTTTAGTGCGGGTAGCTTAGAGCGTACCTCGTTTAATTTATCTTTGCTGAGCGTGCCTTGAATAAAGCCCTCGCCTTCGGGAAGCTTACTCAATATCTCCCCCCAAGGATCAATGAGCATGCTCTCACCCCAGGTGCGGCGCTGATTAAGATGAATGCCGCCTTGGGCTGAAGCTAGGACATAGCATTGGTTTTCAATAGCGCGTGCGCGCAGCAGAATTTCCCAATGATCTTTGCCGGTAGTGTAGGTAAACGCAGCAGGAATGATGTGGCAATCGACTTGCCCAAGGGAGCGATAGAGCTCTGGAAAACGTAGGTCGTAACATATGCTTAAACCAAAACGCCAGTCCACTTCATTGAGCTTGATTGCAAACTGACCTGGTTGACTGCCTGCAGCAATCGTTTCAGATTCCTCGTAACGCTCAGTTGCAGTCTGAAAGCCAAACAAATGAATTTTGTCGTATCGAGCGATTTGCTTGCCTTGAGGATCAAATACCAAGGAGGTATTGAGAACTTTGTTTGACTCTTTTGCCTCCAGGGGAATGGTGCCAGCAACGAGGAATATATTATTTTCTTGTGCCATCGCTGCAAGGCGCTCTTGAATTGGGCCTGATCCTGCAGCTTCTCTCGCATCCACCTTATCAGTATCTTTCAAACCCATCAAACAAAAATATTCCGGGAGAACAGCAAGGTGAGCCCCGCTATCCGCGGCTGCTTTAGTTAAGCGTGCAGCAACTTCAAGATTCTCACTGAGGCTTGGGGTCGATACCATTTGTATCGAGGCTATGCTGAGTTCAGAAGAGTTTCTTGGCATGTTGATGTGCTTAGCCTGGCATTTGGGTAGAAAGACTTTGGTTTATTGGTGGACTTGCGGGCGCAGAATTGGGTAAGCTAGGTTTTGTTTGCTCTTTTAAAAGATTTTTAGAGCGAATCGTATCTAGCGTCTTCGCATCAAGTGGTTGACCCTTTTGATCAAGCGGAATCACCTCCGGATTATCCCAAGAGCCCTGAATCAAGTAATCCGTTTGTAATGTGCGATTAATTTGATTGGTAATGAGGTACTGACCCACTACCGCTCCTAGGCCGAGGATAGGGTTGATCGCAAATGCCGCTAGTGAACCAGCGGTGGCATCAATTGTTGGGAAGATGGTAACGCGAAGATCTTGTGTTTGTTCTGGAATATTAATTTGACCAGTCATGGCTACACGCGCTTGATCCAGAATCATTGTGAATTGCTTGGTTTGTGCAATTCCCTTCGCGATCTCAAAGTTGCTATTGATCGAGTTAAAAGGCGTACCTTTAGTTGCCAAGTTACCCAGGCTACCCTTTAAGTCAAAAGTGGCAAATCTAAATAAACTTTGCAGACTCAGAACGTCTAGTAACTTTGCTCCATCAGTATTGACTTCGAGTAGGCGACCTTTGGTTAGGTTGATGCTGACATCACCAGCCAATGAATCATAGGCTGGTGCAAAGAGTGGGCCGGACCATGAGAGCGACGCGTTGAGTGTTCCTTCGCCGCCTTCCACGGGCTTCTCACTGCTCCAGTGGGTAATGATTTGGCCCGCATCTTTGATATTCATATCAACGGTCACAGAGCTCTGCTCGGCAGCGTTTTGATTGCGCGCACTCCATTGGCCTTTAATTGTTGAATTGCCTTGTGGGTTATTAATCTGAATAGACTCGACCTTCAGGAGGTCCTGACTGGTTCTAGATTTAATCTTTACTGTGCCCAGTTTTGCCTTAGTCCAACTCAAGTCATCGATTGTTAAATCTAGGCTGGGGATAGCATTTGGACTTATGGGGGTCTTAAGGCTTGCTGATTTTTGCGGAGCATTCTCTTTAGAAGATTGGTCTGCGGGTGTGCGTTGATCTGGCAGCTTCAGGCGCGCAAGTCTCCCAGCAATCAATCCGCTAGGATGATCGCTGCTAATAGGGTGCCATTGCGCTTGACCAGCAATTTGAGGGGAATTGAGGCGTAGTTGCCAGACCGAATTTTTTTTCTGTGACTGTAAATTGACGTCGACCCAATCTCGATCTAGAGCAATTAATTTTTTAACCTGTGCTGAGATTTGAATATCTTCTTCTGGGGCATCTGTTTTTTTCGCCTCAACCTTATTCTTTCCGGCGCCCAAAAACTCTATCCACTGATCGAGGTCTAGTTCATTGCTTGCTAAGTGAAGCGAAGTGCCTTGTTGTGGCAATGGCGCTAAAGATCCAACGCCTAATGCATTTTTTACATCATTGGCGGAATTCAGATTGCCTTGAATGAAATATTGATCCCCTAATTTTCCAGACCAATCTGCATGGATGGGATTGCTTTTACCTGCTGGGTAAGTTTTTAAGTTGAATTCACCGAACATGGGGGTTCCGGCTATTTTCTTAGCGGGAGCGGGAGCAGAGCTTGCCCAATTACGCAAATCAAATTTCAGATTGGTTTGACTTCCGGCTTTATTAAAGTTGATCAGGCCTTCATATTTTGCTGATCCGCTCATTGCTGAAAGCAGTGCCGGATGGGCGCGAGATTTTAAATTGCCTGAAACATAATCTTTAATAAAGCCAGCGTTGATGTCGCCGCCAATGCTGAAGCTGGAATTTCCTGCTGTAGAGGGCGCGCTTGAAATTTTAAAGGCACCACCCAAAAAGTTTGCAGTGACATTGTCAAATTCCGGATTGACTTCAGTGATTCTTATTTTGCCCTTCAAATTTTCTAGCGGCGGAACCTCTCCCCATTGCGCTTGATTTCCTGGGAGAATAATTTTTGCATCGAAATTGACATCATCGCTTCCAGATAAGGGAATCTTTAAATCAAGGCCTAGGCTAACTGGACCTTTTAAAGTGAGGTTCTTGGCTAAATTGGCTTGCTGAACACCTACTGGGGATGTAAATAGGTATTCCAGTATTTCGGAGCCATCACCTTCAACCGAGCCATTGATCAATGCAGTTAGATTTTTGGCGCTCAGATTAGGAATTTGTGATTTGACATTCGTAAGAGTCACTTTTTTGTAGTTGGCTTTATCAATTCCAACATTCAGGCTTGCTTGCTTAATGTCAATATTACCGCTGACATTGGTAAAAGCTTGCCAAACCCCCTGGCTTTTTGGCAGCAAGGGCGCTGGTTTGTAGATTGCTTTTGAAATGGGGAGATGAAGGGTAAGTTCACCAACTGTTCCTGCGGGGAAGGGAACCAGATTGGGGTCTCCCTTAATGTGGAGGGAGCCATTCTGAATATCTCCCGCCTCAAATGCTTTACTAAGAAACTGCCTAGTATCTTTATCAATATTGACCGGCAGATAGCGATGGGCTGTCGCGATGTTAGCTTTAACAAACTCCATGTCCAGCGTCATTTGATCGGGCTGCTTAGGTCCGCCAATGAGATAACTGAGATCAAAATTGGTTGTAATTTCAGGGTTGCTTAGCTGCATTTTCTTAGCATTGATGAGCCAGCCACCTTTTTGCTTGGACCAACTAAGTTCACCTTTTGCGCGATCCAGTTGAATTTCAGAGGCTGATAAAAAATCATCCATCTCCAACTCAAGATTGCTGGAGTCAAGCGTAAAGTTACCTTGCTTCTGATTGCTGACTAAGTTGCCGGACAAATGTGAAGCTGAGGGCATTGATTTATTTACCCCGGTAAAGCTAATGTCATTAAGCTTTGCGCTGACAGTGAAATCAAGCTTGTTGGAGGTAAACCAATTGCCGGGTATTGGTAAGGCCGATAGGGCAGATTGGCTCTCAGACCAATTCATATCCAAATTCTGTAGCTCACCATCTGCTTCAGAAATTTTGATCCACTGATGAATCTTTTTCGGGAGCGGAAGATTGAGTGCGAAGAGTGCAATATCTTCCACTTGTATTTTGGGTGATGAGAAGCCGAACTCTTTAATCTCACCACCATTTTTTGGTGGGCGCCAGCGGAAAGTAATCGGGCTTAATTTATCAAGTGGAGCGGTAGCGGGGCTGTCGATATTGCGCCATGACAAGGTTTTTGTTGTGATGGAGTTGAGGCCGCCATCCGTGTCTTGCACAAGATCGGTCTCTAGTCTCCCAAACTCAAGGGGGTCCTCACCTTTGTTTAGTTGCACTCTAAGCTGATCAGCTGTTAGGGACATTTGTCCGCCATTGGCCCTTCCTCCATCAAGCTTCAAACTGCCTTTGGAGTTGAGTTTGCCAGCCATGTCATATTGCGGAAGACTAAGGTCTTTGGAAATCTGACTGAGGTTGAGTTCGGCAAGATCCCATGAAAAACTTCCAATCCAGTCCTGCCAATCACCTGCCTGTCCAGCAATGTGATGCACAAAGTCGGCCTGGATTTTGATTGGGCTTGGGCTCCAAGGTGTTTGTGCAACTAGTTGGCCTTCATGACTGCGAATGCCATTACTTAGATGAAGATTTTGAATGTCAATGGATGTCTTGAGCTTTCGACTTTGCTGGTCTTCCCAGAAAATTTTCGCATTATTTATTTGAATGTCATTTTGAGAAAGCAACCAGTTCCCAGCTGCAAAATTATCGGCACTCTTAAGAATTGGAATTCCGGCAATTGAGACTACGCCTTTGGCATCTCGTTGGGCATACAGCTGAACCTGATCAAATGTGATCTCGTGAAAGTAAGGGGCTAGGTGATAAAACGATAGCCAACTCAGTTGTCCGTTGATATTTTGAATAAATAAGGGTGGAGTGGTGGTGTTTGCATTGTTAAAGCGCAATCCCTCAATCACAAAGCTCGGACGAATTCCGGTCCAGGAAACTTGCACTGCATCCATCGTGACCTGGGCGCCTAAGCGAGCGCTCATTAAGCGCTCTAAGGATGGTTTTGATTTTTCGATCTGAGGCCACAAAACAAAACGCACCCCAAGATGGCCAAGAACAAAAAAAGCTACGGTGACACCTGCAAGAATGAGGGCACGCTTGCGCCAAAGACCGCCAGAACCTGGCGGACGTTTTTGAAGCACGCTCTGCAGGCGAGTCCGGATAATATTTCGAAGCATGGCCTCTATTATCCGTCAGCCCTCGGGTGATCTCCAAGCTTCTGCAGTTTGAGTCTAGAGTCGGATTAAGATGGAGAAATGACCGATTTTGCCGCCCAAATTGAATTTTTAAAGCAGCACTCCAGTTATGCTCAACGCTGGCTTAATTCTCGCCCTGAATGGGTGGATTGGCTCCAGTCTCAGGCGGCCCTTAAAGTCGATGTTCCGGGTATTCGGGGTTTATTGAGCCCTTGTCAGGATGCTTTAGCCCTTCCGGAACAGGATGAGGCTCAATTTATGGCGGATCTGAGGTTAGCGAGGCAGCGCCTCATGCTCTGGATTGCCTTCCGAGACCTCAACGGTATGGCCGATCTCAGGGAAGTGACTCACGCATTGAGTCATTTTGCCGAGGAGGCAATAGCACTCTCCATTGCTTATATTCGCGAAGATCTGCAGCGTCGTTTTGGTATTCCATGGAGCTCGGTCACTAACTCAGAGATGCCCTTGATGGTGGTGGGTATGGGCAAGTTAGGTGGACTAGAACTTAATCTCTCCTCTGATATTGACCTTATTTTTTTGTACGAACACGAAGGTGACACTCAGGGCGGACCCAAAAGCTTGTCTTATCACGAGTGGTTTACTCGTATGGGTAAACGTTTAATTAAGCTTATGGCAGAGCATGACGCAAACGGCTTTGTATTTCGTGTGGACATGCGCCTGAGGCCAAATGGAGATTCAGGTCCTTTGGTTTGTAGTCTCGACATGCTTGAGGAATACTTATTGGTGCAAGGTAGGGAGTGGGAGCGCTATGCCTGGATTAAGGGCAGGTTGATTGCACCATTGCCCGAATCGCCCGCCTTTGCTTATTGTGAGCGCGAGCTCGATCAGCTGATTCGTCCCTTTGTCTATCGCCGTCATTTGGACTATGGCGTGATTGCATCCATCCGTGAATTACATGCCCAGATACAGCATGAAGCTGAGAAGCGCTCATCCAATCATCATGGCCGATCCAGAGACATTAAGCTAGGCCGTGGTGGTATCCGTGAAATTGAGTTCTTGGCGCAAATGTTTCAGTTGATGCGTGGCGGCACTGACCCACGTTTTCGCATTCGACCTACTCTAGAAGTATTGGACCTGGTAAAGCAGCAAGGAATTTTGCCGGTTAATGAAGTGGATGATCTGAAGTCAGCTTATGTGTACTTGCGTCGCTTAGAGCATCGGATTCAGGTATGGGAGGATCAGCAGACGCATTATTTACCTGAAGATGAGAGCGCTCATGCTCGCTTGGCAGCGAGCATGGTTGGTCCTGATCAAACTCAAGAGCGGTCCTCTTTCTTATCTGCACTCGATAAATACCAAGCTGCAGTAGCTCAGTACTTTGAAAAAGCATTTGTACTTGATGATGCTGCGCGTCTTGACAATACAAGCTTGCCGGCTGGCTGGGAACCCGATAGTACGATGTTTCCAGAGTCTGCAGCTCGTTGGTTGGCATGGGCTGATAGTTCCAAGCAGAGACAGTTGCCAGAGAAAAGTAGAATCATTTTTAATAACCTGATTCGTAAAGCTGCGGATAGCTTGCAAGCAGATCAACCCGTTGGGATTAGTGCAGATCAGACTTTGCTTCGCTTTTTTGATTTATTAGAGGCAGTTGCACGACGCAGTGCTTATTTGTCAATTCTTTCAGAGTATCCGCAGGCACTATCCAATGTATTGGCTTTGCTCAAGGCGTCTAAATGGGGTGCAGAGTATTTAACTAGACATCCTCATCTCTTGGATTACTTGCTCAACTCACGAACTGAGAAGGCGCTGATTGAGCATCCAGAGCAATATTGGCAAGAAGTTAAAGCAACGCTAGATATGCGTCTCGATGACGTAATGGCTGAGGGTGATGGCTCGGAGCAGGCTATGGATATTTTGCGCATCACCCATCACACTGAGACCTTCATTACTTTGTTGGCGGATTTGGGCATTGGTGTCGATCATGAGCTTTCTGTAGAAAAGGTCAGTGATCATTTGTCCGCTTTGGCTGACTTAATATTGCAGACTACTTTTGAGCGTGTATGGCCAAGCGTTGCCAAGAAGTTTGAATTGCCTCTCGATGCGGCCGTGCCATTTGCGGTGATCTCCTATGGAAAGTTGGGTGGTAAAGAGCTGGGATATGCCTCTGACTTGGACTTGGTTTTTTTATACCAATCCGAAGAGGCAGATTTTTCGGCTCAAGAAATTTACGCCTTACTTGCTAAGCGGATGATCAATTGGTTAACTGCTTACACATCAGCTGGCAGCTTGTTTGAAATCGATACACGCCTTCGTCCAAATGGTTCTGCAGGATTTTTGGTGACGAATGCTGATGCGTTTAAGAAATACCAGTTGCGTGAGGGTGACAATGCTGCTTGGGTTTGGGAACATCAAGCTCTAACGCGTGCGAGGTTCTCTGCTGGAAGTAAGCACGTTGGAGAGTTCTTTGATGATGTACGTTTTGAAGTTTTAAGTCAGAAGCGTGATGTTGATCAGCTGCGCCATGAGATTTTAGAAATGCGTCGCAAGGTTCATGCTGGACATCCAAACCCTACTCCTGATTTTGATTTAAAGCATGATGCAGGTGGCATGGTGGATATTGAATTTATCGTGCAATTTTTGGTCTTGGCATTTTCAAGCACTCATCCACAGCTTATTGCTAACTTGGGCAATATTGCCTTACTGCGGATTGCAGGAGAGGTGGGCTTGATTCAGCTCTCAACAGCTCAAGAGGTGGGCAATGCCTATCGTCTGCTCCGAGCTCGACAACACCGTTTGCGTTTGGACGGTGCAGAAAAGACGCGGGTGGATTTGGGGCTTGAGTCTGATTTAGTTCAAGCAAGAGAAGTGGTACTGACCTTATGGCAAGAAATATTTCTTGCGCCCTCGGATGCTTGAAAAGCTTAGTGTTGCTCTAGTAGTTCTCGAGCATGGCGACGCGTAGTATCAGTAATCGTTGCACCGCCGAGCATACGAGCAACCTCTTCTACGCGCTCAGACCTTCCAAGTGGCATGACTTGGGACAAGGTTTTATCGCCTGCCTGAGATTTGCTTACCTTCAAGTGATGATTACCTTGTGCTGCTACTTGTGGCAAGTGAGTTACACAGAGGATTTGATGTGATTCGCCAAGTTGACGTAGTAATTTCCCAACCGTCTCTGCAACAGCCCCGCCAATACCAGCGTCAACCTCATCAAATATGAGTGTGGGTGTGAATGATGCTTTGCTAGTGATCACGCTAATAGCTAAGCTAATACGAGCCAATTCTCCTCCGGATGCCACTTTTGCCAATGAGCGTGGGGTGCTGCCAGCGTGACCGGCAACCAGAAATTCAATTTGCTCGAGACCTTGGGCACTACCTTCAGATAGGGGTAGCAAAGCAATTTCTAGCTGTCCGCCTGCCATCGATAGATCTTGCATTGCGGTGGTAACTTGCTTACCCAAGTCGAGTGCAGCTTTGTTCCGTTTTTGGGAGAGTTGCTTTGCTTGCTTGAGATAGGCTAACTCTTCTTGTTTCACTTTCTCACGTAAGGCTTCTATATTTTGAGAGGCTGTTAATGCTTCTAAACGTTCGGTGGTCTCGAGAAGTAGTTTTGGCAAGTCATCTGCTTCAGTGCGATATTTTCTGGCAGCGCCATGGAGGGCCTGCATGCGCTCTTCGACTTCACTAAGACGTGCGGGATCTAAATCGAGTTTTTGTAAATAGCGATTGAGACTATGCACCGCTTCATCTATCTGAATTTGTGCCGACTCTAAGGCTTGACTGATATCGCTGAGTGCGGAGTCATGTTCTGCTAGTGCACTCATATTGGCGCTGACTTTAGAGAGGGTGGACTCTACCGAGTTATCTGCATCACTTAGAAAATCAATTGCCTCCTGGCAGCCGCTAATAATTTTTGCACCATTGGCTAGTCGAGCATGCTCGCTTTGAATGGCTATCCACTCTCCCTCTTGCGGAGAAAGTTCGCTGAGTTCTTCTAATTGCCACTCTAAACGCTCACGCTCGCGTTCAATATCTTGGCCGGCATTTTCAGCTTGCTCTAGCCTACGGCGGGATTCATTAAGAGTTTTAAATAATTGAAAGACCTCGGCAACCAGATCCATGTGATTCGCATGACGATCTAATAGCTCACGTTGCGCGCCACCTTTAAGTAATAGTTGATGTGCATGTTGCCCGTGAATATCTACCAGCTGATCGCCCGCTTCACGAAGCTGTGCCAAGGTTGCTACGCTGCCATTAATGAAAGCGCGGCTGCGACCATTTACCTCTACAGTTCTTTTGAGGAGCAGGCTTTGCCCTTCATCTTCAAGTGGAAAGCCTTGTTCATCAAGCCATTGAGTGAAGTGGTTAATTTGCTGTGGATCAATTCTAAAGAGGGCGCTAATTTCTGCGCGGTTACAGCCTTCGCGAATTTGGCTACTATCTGCGCGCTCACCCAATACGAGGCTGAGTGCATCTAAAAGAATGGATTTACCGGCACCCGTTTCACCGGTGAGGACCGTGAAACCTGAGGAAAGATCTAACTCTAACTGGTCAACAATGACAAAGTCGCGAAGCGATAGTGTTTGAAGCATGCCTTAGCGTACCGAAAAATTCGACATCAGAATGTCGATGGATACTCATTCCAGTGTAACTTTTCTCGCAAGGTTTTGTAGTCACTATGGCTGCGAGGGTGAAGTAGGGTGATTGTTTTTTTAGATTGACTGACTTCAATAGTGTCACCCGATTGCAAGTTGGTTTGGGATTGCATATCAAAGTTCACAATCACTTCTCTGCCATCCACCACCTCGATGCTCACCACAATATCTTGCGGCAATACGATGGGGCGATTGGATAAAGAATGTGGGGCAATCGGTGCCAACAGAATTCCTGCTACCCGCGGATGCAGGATGGGGCCGCCGGCTGACAGGGCGTAAGCGGTTGAGCCGGTAGGGGTCGACACAATCAAACCATCGGAGCGTTGGTTATACATAAATGAGCCATTAACGCGCACTGCAAGCTCGACCATTCCGGAAATTCCGGAGCGATTGACTACGACATCGTTGAGAGCGAGGGCTTGATTAATCTCTTTGCCATTGCGCATCACAACTGCATCAAGCAGTGTTCTAGTGTCAGCTTCGTATTCACCGGCAATAATTTGCGGCAAGACGGTTTGAACGTTTTGAATAGGGATGTCGGTCATGTAGCCCAAGCGACCCATATTGATGCCAACTAAGGGTACGTTACTACCAGCTAATTGACGTCCAATGCCAAGCATCGTGCCATCACCTCCCAAAACGACTGCTAGATCGATGGCGCCCGAAAACTCCTCGACTTTTTTGACTGGATAGGCGGTCAGCCCCAAATGGCTTGCAGTAGCGCTCTCGACATAGACCTCACAGCCCTGCTCGGCCAGAAGGGTGGCGAGGTCCTTAAGACGCTCTTGCATGCCGTCAGCCTGATATTTGCCGACGAGCGCAACCCGGCTAAATGCCTTTTTGCTGGAATTTGGGGATGGGCTTAACATATAACGATTAAACCATACGCATAAAATCCCTTCCACTATGGATGATCGTTCCCGCGCCTTACTGAAAACCCTCATCGAGCGCTATATCGAAGAGGGGCAGCCTATTGGCTCACGCACCCTATCTCGATTCTCGGGATTGGATCTTTCTGCGGCCACGATTCGCAATGTCATGGCGGATTTAGAGGAAATGGGCCTGGTGACTAGTCCTCATACTTCTGCCGGTCGCATTCCAACCCCAAGGGGCTACCGCCTCTTTGTAGATACGATGGTGACCGTCCGCCCCTTAGAAGAAATTGCCACCCGTGAGATGGAAAAAGGCCTTTTGCCGGATTCCCCGCAAAGGGTAATGAACTCTGCTGCGCAAATTTTGTCCAATTTGACCCATTTCGCTGGGGTCGTGATGACACCTAAGCGGGCGCAAGTGTTCAAGCACATCGAGTTCTTGCGGCTTGGCGAAGGCAAGATACTGCTCATCATGGTGACTCCGGAGGGCGATGTTCAAAACCGCATCCTCCCCACTACACAAGACTACACGCCAAGCCAGTTGGTAGAGGCTGGCAATTACATCAATATGCAGTTCGCGGGTAAGAGCTTTGCCCAAGTGCGGGCACATCTAGCTTCTGATCTCGATAACTTACGCAGTGATATTTCCGGCTTGATGGCCTTGGCACTCCACAGTGGCGTCAGCGATTACGGCATGGGGCAAGGGGATATGCTGCTATCAGGCGAGCGTCGTTTGCTCAATGTCGGCGACCTCAGTACCAATTTAGATAAGCTGCGCAAGATGTTTGACATGCTGGAGCAGAAGTCGGTACTCATGCAGTTGTTAGATGTATCTAGTCATGCGGATGGTATTCAGATCTTTATTGGCGGTGAAAGTGATTTACTACCTTATGAAGATCTCGCAGTCATCAGTGCGCCCTATAGTGTGGATGGTCAGATCGTTGGAACCCTCGGCGTGATTGGCCCAACTCGTATGGCATACGATCGGGTAATTCCGATTGTCGACATTACTTCTAAATTGTTATCAGGCGCATTGAGTTCCCCCGTGGGATCTTGATAGCAATCTCATTTTTAATTCTCTTTAATTAAGACGGATCTTCCTTGAATCAAAATCCTCACCTACGCCCCTCTAAGACAGCAGTGCTATTACTGAACTTAGGTACTCCTTCCGCACCAACTGCTAAAGCAGTCAGGGCTTATCTCAAGGAATTTTTATCCGATCCACGCGTTGTAGAAATCCCTCGCATTATTTGGTGGTGTATTTTGAACGGCATTATTTTGCCGATTCGTAGTGGTGCTTCTGCAAAGAAATACGCTTCTATTTGGTTGCCAAAACTAGGTTCGCCATTAATGCATTACTCACGCCTGCAAGCAAAAGAGTTGGGTGAGAAATTCGCTAATCATGGTGAAGTAGTGCTGGTAGATTTAGCTATGCGTTATGGTGAACCCTCAACGCAGCAAGCCCTGGAAGCCTTGCAGGCTCAGGGTATGGAGCGTCTTTTGTTATTGCCTCTATATCCACAGTATTCAGCGACAACGACTGCTTCCAGCTTTGATGAAGTATTTCGTGTTCTTGGAACTTGGCGCAATCAACCTGAGCTACGTCTGGTAAAGCACTATCACGATAGCCCTGCTTACATTACCGCGCTGCGTGACCAGGTATTAACTGCATGGGATAAGGATGGCCGCCCAGATTTCACTGCTGGTCACCGTCTTGTCATGTCTTTCCATGGTTTGCCTAGGCGCAATTTAATGAAGGGTGACCCCTATCATTGTGAGTGCTTAAAAACCGGTCGCCTACTTGGTGAATCTTTGGGTCTAGAACCTGGACAATATTTAGTTACCTTCCAATCTCGCTTTGGTAAAGCCGAGTGGCTCAAGCCCTATACAGCCCCAACAATTGAAAAGTTGGGAAAAGAGGGTTGCAAGCGAGTAGATATTTTTTGCCCAGGCTTTCCAGCGGATTGCTTGGAGACTCTAGAAGAAATTGCCATGGAAGCACGCGAGATCTTCTTGGAGCATGGCGGTAAAGATTACCGTTATATTCCTTGCCTCAATAGCAATCCAAAATGGATCGATGCGATGTACGAAATTGCCCAGCAGCATTTATCGGGCTGGAGCTTGGGTGTGGAGTCCGATGCGGTACTGCGGGAACGTGATCGCCTCGCAGAGCTGGCTAAAGCCAAGATTGCTTAAACTCAGTCGCACTTGAAATTGCATTAATCGGCCCCATATTGTTGAGAAGTAGCCATTCTGATAGAAAAGTGAATTTGCACCTATGACCCAAGAAAACCAAAATCCATCTCCTGAGCAGGAAAATATTGCCGTCGATCCTCAGGCTGATGGGAGTGCCGATACAGCTCCTATAGAGGCTGAAGCAAAGACGCCTGAGCAAGAGATTGCTGAGTTGAATCAAAAACTAACAGAGATGCAAGATAACTATCTTCGCGCAAAAGCCGAAGGTGAAAATATTCGTCGCCGTGCTGCCGAGGATGTTTCTAAGGCGCATAAGTTTGCGATTGAGAGTTTTGCCGAGCATCTCGTGCCAGTAACAGATAGCTTGTACGCAGCCTTGAACGCAGAGGCGGTGGATGCTAAAGCCTTTAAAGAAGGTTTGGAGATCACCCTAAAGCAGTTGCTCTCCGCCTTTGAAAAAGGTCGCATGACGGAGATTAACCCTGCTGTGGGTGACAAGTTTGACCCCCACCACCACCAAGCTATCGCTTCAGTGCCCTCGGACCAGGAGGCTAATACCGTGGTTTCAGTGCTTCAGAGGGGTTATTCCATCGCCGATCGCATTTTGCGCCCAGCTTTGGTAACCGTGAGCGCACCCAAATAAGCCATTTAAATCCCTAAATTAGGGGTTTTTCATCAAAAAGCGGGATAAAAAGGCAGAAATCTGCCTTTTTTGCATTTTTAGCCCTTGAATTCTCTCTTTTTGACCCCATTTATTGAATATCGATTTATTCGCAGTTTTACGAAATTACACATAACTTAATTTTTTGGAGCCATTATGGGAAAGATTATCGGAATTGACTTAGGAACCACAAACTCGTGCGTTTCCGTTGTTGAAAACAATGCACCTAAAGTTGTCGAGAACGCAGAAGGCGGCCGCACAACTCCATCCATCATTGCTTACGTTGAAGACGGCGAAGTCTTGGTTGGCGCGCCTGCAAAACGCCAATCAGTTACTAACCCTAAAAACACCATCTACGCAGTGAAGCGTTTGATGGGTCGCAAATTTACTGATGCTGAAGTGCAAAAAGATATCGGCTTGATGCCTTACAAGATTGTTCAAGCGGACAACGGTGATGCTTGGGTTGAAGCGCGTGACAAAAAAATGGCGCCACAACAAGTGTCAGCAGAAATTCTGCGCAAAATGAAAAAGACAGCCGAAGACTATCTCGGCGAAGAAGTAACTGAGGCAGTGATTACTGTTCCCGCTTACTTCAACGACAGCCAACGTCAAGCAACTAAAGATGCTGGCCGTATTGCTGGTTTAGATGTGAAGCGCATCATTAACGAGCCAACTGCCGCTGCATTGGCATTCGGTTTGGACAAGCAAGACAAAGTGGATCGTAAGATCGCCGTGTATGACTTGGGTGGCGGTACATTCGACGTGTCCATCATTGAAATTGCTAACGTAGATGGTGAGAAGCAGTTCGAAGTGCTCTCCACTAACGGCGACACCTTCTTGGGTGGTGAGGACTTTGACCAACGTATCATTGATTGGATCATTGCTGAGTTCAAGAAAGAACAAGGCGTAGATTTGAGCAAAGACGTATTGGCATTGCAACGTTTAAAAGACGCTGCTGAAAAAGCCAAGATCGAGCTGTCATCTGCACAACAAACTGAAATCAATTTGCCATACGTGACTGCTGATGCAGGCGGTCCTAAGCATTTGAATTTGAAGTTAACTCGCGCTAAGTTGGAGTCTTTAGTAGAAGAGTTGATCAGCCGAACAGCTGGCCCTTGCTTAACTGCAATTAAAGACGCTGGCGTAAATGCGGCTGACATCGATGACGTGATTTTGGTTGGCGGTCAAACTCGTATGCCCGCAGTTCAGGACAAGGTAAAAGAGATTTTCGGCAAAGAGCCACGCAAAGACGTGAACCCTGACGAAGCAGTTGCTGTTGGTGCCGCGATTCAGGGCTCCGTATTGTCTGGTGATCGTAAAGACGTGTTGCTCTTGGACGTAACCCCATTGTCATTGGGTATCGAAACCTTGGGCGGTGTAATGACCAAGATGATTCCGAAGAACACGACTATCCCTACCAAGCATTCACAGGTGTACTCCACAGCGGAAGACAACCAGCCTGCTGTAACGATTAAGTGTTTCCAGGGTGAGCGTGAGATGGCTGCTGCCAACAAATTACTCGGTGAGTTTAATTTGGAAGGCATTGCTCCAGCACAACGCGGTATGCCACAAATTGAAGTGACCTTTGATATTGATGCCAACGGTATTTTGCACGTAACTGCAAAAGACAAAACAACGGGCAAAGAGAACAAGATCACCATTAAGGCTAACTCTGGTTTGACTGAAGAAGAAATTTTGCGCATGGTGAAAGATGCTGAAGCGAATGCCGATGAAGATAAGAAAGCATTGGAGCTAGTAACAGCGCGTAATACTGCTGATGCATTAGCTCACTCAACCAAGAAAGCCTTGGAAGAGCATGGCTCCGCTTTAGAAGCTTCTGAGAAAGAAGCGATCGAAGCTGCCTTGAAAGAATTGGATGAGGCAATCAAGGGTAGTGATAAAGCTGCTATTGAAGCTAAGACTGAGGCTTTGGGTAAAGCTAGTCAGAAGTTAGGCGAAAAAGCCATGGCTGCTGAACAAGCTAAAGCTGGTGGTGCCGCTCCTGGCGCAGCTCCTGGTGGCGCGCAAGCTGCTGCTCCGGATGCTGACGTAGTGGATGCGGATTTCAAAGAAGTGGATGACAAGAAGTAATCCTCTATATTGAAAGCCATGTAACGTAGTTTAGAAGTACTTAAATAACAAGTCGGCCTCGTGCCGACTTGTGTCATTCAGGTTGTTGAGAGGAATTTTGTGCCTAAAAGTAAACGCGATTATTACGAAGTGCTTGGTGTTGCGAAAGGTGCCAGCGATGAGGAGCTAAAAAAGGCTTATCGGAAAATGGCGATGAAGCATCACCCCGATCGCAATCCCGATAGCAAAACAGCGGAAGCGCAATTTAAAGAAGTTAAAGAAGCTTACGAAACCCTCACTGATCCAAACAAGCGCGCTGCTTATGATCAGTATGGTCATGCAGGCGTGGACCAATCCAGCGGCTTCGGCGGCGGTGGATTTGGTGGCGGTGGCTTTGCAGATGCCTTCGGCGATATCTTCGGTGATATCTTCGGCCAAGGTGGTGGACGTCAGTCAGGACCACAGGTTTATAAAGGCGCCGATTTACGTTACAACATGGAAATCACTCTTGAGCAAGCTGCCGAGGGTTACACCACTCAAATTCGGGTGCCAAGCTGGAGTGACTGCAAGCCATGTCACGGTACTGGCGCAGAGCCTGGTAGCAAAGCTGAAAGATGTACTACTTGCGATGGTCATGGCCAAGTTCGTGTCCAGCAGGGCTTCTTCTCAATGCAACAAACTTGCCCCAAGTGCCGCGGTACTGGTGAGTACATTCCTAAGCCATGCAAAACTTGCCATGGTAGCGGTAAACATAAAGAACAAAAAACACTCGAAATCAAAATTCCTGCGGGTATTGATGATGGCATGCGAGTGCGATCCGTTGGTAACGGCGAGCCAGGTTTGAATGGCGGACCATCTGGCGATCTTTACGTAGAAGTCAGAGTTAAGCCCCATAAAGTATTTGAGCGCGATGGCAGTGACCTGCATGTACAAATGCCGATCTCTTTTGCAACCGCGACGATTGGTGGCGACATTGAGGTGCCAACGCTTTCAGGGCGCGTCGAGTTTCCGATTCCTGAGGGAACGCAGACTGGCAAAACATTCCGTTTGCGTAACAAGGGCATCAAAGGTTTGCGATCCACAATGGTCGGCGATCTCTTTGTACATATTGCCGTTGAGACTCCAGTAAAGCTAACTGATGAGCAGAAAAAATTACTGCAAAAGTTTGATGACAGCTTGAAGTCTGGTGGTGACAAACACAACCCACATCAAAAGGGTTGGTTTGATGGTGTGAAGAGTTTCTTTAGTTAACTAGAAGCTAAAGCTTATCCAGCAAAGCCGTGTTCGGGCCCGGGAAATTTTCCGGATTTCACTTCTCGAATATAGGCTTTGACTGCTGCCTCAATAGAGGCATGACCATCTAAAAAGTTTTTAACAAACTTTGGTGGCTTTCCAGGGCTGATGCCCAGCATATCTTGCAGAACCAATACTTGACCGGAGCAATCTCCCCCTGCGCCAATTCCAATTGTGGGAATGGAAAGCGACTCGGTAATCAGCTTGCCCAATGAAGATGGAATTGCTTCGAGCACAATCATTTGCGCACCAGCTTGCTCGCAAGCAATCGCTTGTTCGAGCATCAAGCTTGCTGCATCTTTAGATTTACCTTGAACCTTATAGCCACCCAGAATGTGAACGGACTGCGGCAATAAACCCAAGTGCGCACAAACAGGAACGCTACGTTCTACTAAATACTGAATGATGTCGATTTGCCAATCACCACCCTCAAGCTTGACCATATCGGCACCAGCACGCATGAGTTCTGCTGCTGAATCTAGCGCTTGAACAGGATCGCCGTAGCTAGCAAAAGGAAGGTCGGCAATGATAAAGGCGTGAGAGTTGGCGCGGGCCACACATTCGGTGTGATACGCCACTTGCTCAACGGTTACGGGTGTTGTGCTGGAGTGGCCTTGGATCACATTACCCAGGGAGTCCCCAATTAGAATGGTTTCCACTCCGCAGCGATTTAATAAGGCTGACATTGTTGAATCATATGCCGTCAACATGGCAATTTTTTCACCCTCAGCACACATGGTGAGGATTTTAGAAATCGTAATTGGCTTTTCGCCCTGTAAGTAACCCATGGCGTGAGTTTAATGAATTAATGTGCTGATTGGCTATAAACGTCTTTTTCACCGCAATTACAGTTGCGGCAAGGCAGTTTTTCTATGCGCTGATCCGCTACATTGGGTAAATAAGTCTTAAGTTCGCCCCAGTTGGGTAAAAAGAAATCCGGGGCAATTTCCAGTAAGGGTAGGAGGACAAAAGAGCGCTCAATGATTCTGGGGTGAGGAATGGTGAGTTCGGTATCTGTTTGCGATACACCCTCAAATGCCAGAATATCCAGATCAATCGTGCGGGGTGCATTGGCGTAAGGGCGCTCACGACCAAATTCTTGTTCAACTGCTTGGCAAACGTGTAATAAGCCATAAGGGCTTAATTGCGTTTCAATTTCAATGACTGCATTGATGTAGTCGCCACCAGTAGCTTGGAAAGGCGCACTTTGATAGAAACAGCTTTTGGCCAGGATTTGGAGTTCACAGCGCTGCGCAAGGCACACAATCGCGTCAGTAATGAGCTGACGCGTGTCACCGATATTTCCACCAAATCCAATAAAAGCTCGAGCCATACTCATTCCAAACGAGAGAAAACCACACGAAACTACCGAATCTACTTTACTGAATTTTTCTCAAGTCTGCTTAGTCTGCTGCACCTTCAGTGGGCGTGGCTACTTTGGCTTTTCTACGACGACGTCGTTTTGTGGGTGAGGCAGTATTGCCGGCCTCATTTTTGACGCTAGCCATCAAGGCTTCCTGGCCTGCTGGATCAGTAGCGATGAAGTCAGTCCACCATTGACCTAGGGATGGGCTTTTCTCGCCGGTGGCGCAGCGCAACAACATAAAGTCGTAGCCTGCTCTAAAGCGCGGGGATTCAATCAGGCGATAAGGGTAGCGTCCAACACGCTTTTCAAAGCGGGGCTGCATAGACCAGATTTCTCGCATGTCGCTTTCGAAACGACGTTGAATCACCATGCCACTACTTTGGCTTGCAATGGTTTCATCCATCGCATCATGCAGCGCGGGAATATTGGAAACCCCTTTGGCAATATTCTTTTTCCAGTTACTCAGCAGGTCTGGCCACAGTAAAGTGGCAAACAAAAATCCTGCAGAAACACTTTTGCCAGATTGAATACGTTGGTCGGTATTCGCGAGAGCAATACGAACAAAATCATTTGCTTCTTTTGAATCTGCGCTTTTATCTAAGATGTGATCAAGCAAGGGCAGTAGACCGTGATGCAGTCCTGCATCCTTCAAGCCTTGAATCGCAGCCCATGAGTAACCCGACATGAGTAGCTTGAGGATTTCATCAAAGAGGCGAGCGGATGGCACATCATGAATCAACTTACCTAATTTAGCGATGGGTGCGCGCGTTGCTGCATCTAAAGTAAAGCCGGTCTTTGCGGCAAAACGAACAGCTCGCAACATACGAATTGGATCTTCACGATAGCGCTTAGCTGGATCACCAATCATGCGCAGGGTCTTCTTCTGCATGTCGGCCATGCCGCCGTGATAGTCAAGCACGGTCTCTGTAGCTGGATCGTAGTACATCGCATTAATGCTGAAATCCCTGCGGGCAGCGTCTTCATGTTGGCTGCCCCAGACGTTATCGCGCAGGATGCGGCCATTTTCGGCTACGTGTTCGCCAGCGTTTTCCAGTAAGGCTCTGAAGGTCGAGACCTCAATGATTTCAGGTTGTCCTTTGCCAAAGAAAGTCACGTGCACAATCTGAAAGCGACGACCAATCAGGCGTGCTTTACGGAACAACCTTTGTACTTGCTCGGGCGTGGCATTGGTTGCCACATCGAAATCCTTGGGGCCAATACCTAAAGCTAAATCTCGTACTGCGCCGCCGACAATAAAAGCATCATAGCCAGCTTGCTGCAATGTTTGGGTCACCTTCACCGCATTTTTGGATAGCAAATGTGGGTCAATGCGGTGAGATTTTTTGGGGATTCGTTTCGGTGCGCCTGAGGTATGGGCTGCAGTATGTCGGACCATTGGGTCGCGACGCAAAATACGTTTAATAAATTTGGTAATCATGCAAACAGTTCAAGTATGGGCCAGTGACGTTTTAAGGCTTCATCACGTAGGCGAACATCTGGATTAGTAGCAACCGGGTTGCTGACTTTTTCCAGGAGAGGTAAATCATTCATAGAGTCTGAATAAAAATAACTTTGTGGCAATTGGTCTAATGCGAGATTTTGTGTAGCAAGCCAATCATGCACCCGTTGAATCTTGCCTTCCCGAAAACTCGGGATGCCTTTAACTTCGCCAGTGAAATCGGCGAGCGGGTTGTCTCCCGCGGTGGCGGGTTCAGTCGCTACGAGATGTTTGATGCCAAAACTTTCTACGATTGGGCGAGTAACAAAGCTGTTGGTTGCAGTCACTACACAGCAAAGATCGCCAGCATCTTGGTGGCGTTTTACTAAATCAAACGCTTGTTGACGTAGCTGACCAGTGATTACTTCTTGCATAAAGGCGTCATGCCATTCTTTGAGCTGTGCGCGAGAATGTTCCGAGAGTGGTTTCAAAGCAAAACGCAAGAACTCCTGAATATTGAGCTTGCCATCTTTGTAATCTTGATAGAAGCGTTCATTTTGCTGTGCATAGTATTTGCTATCCACTACGCCAATGCGTGCTAAGAACTGACCCCATTCGTAATCGCTATCGCAGGGGAGTAATGTGTGATCTAAGTCGAACAGTGCTAATTGAGTCATTAATATTATTTGGGCTGTAGGAGCTCTCTAACCAGAGGCAAGGTAACAGCACGTTTTGTTTCCAGTGAATAAGCATCCAAAGCATCAATCAAGGCCATGAGATTGGGCATATCGCGGTAAAAGCGATTTAACAGCCAAGGCAATACATCTGGCGATAAAACCAAGCCGCGCGCTTGCGCTGCTTGTTGTAAGGCTTCTATTTTCTCATCATCGCCCAAAAGGTGAGTTTGAAAGATCAAACCCCACCCCAAACGGGTACGAAGGTCCTCTCTGAGCCTTAAAGCGCCTGGGGCTGCGTTGCCTGATATAAAAATATGCACAGCTTTGCTGCCCTGAATCGCGTTCAGAATGCGAAATAAGGACGCCACCAAGCGCTCATCCAGTCGATCTACGTCATCCACAGTGATTACAGAGGGTTTATCGCTTGCACAGAGAGTGGGGAGCTTGTCTTCCAAGCGCACCCAGGAAACTGGCTCACTGGGGGTGAGTGGGAAATATTCCAAGCCCAATTGCTGGGCGGCGTCACCAATAGCGCTAAGCAAGTGGGTGCGACCAGAGCCTTCTGGCCCCCACCAATAGATCCAGCGTTGATTTAGAGGATTCTCGCTAGCATCTCTTGGGACATTCATTTCCCAAGACTTAGTTAAAGCCAGCAAGGTGGAGTGCAGCGCCATATTCTCGCCGGCTAAAAAATTACTTAAGCTAGGTTTGGGGGTATGGCCAATATCGAGCGCAAACTGTTTTGGTAGTGAGGAACTATGCATTGCTACAAAAATTTACTTTTGATACCAGGGGCTTTGGGTATATCGCGACCAGCCATATTGCAGAAGCACTAAGCTCACTGCGCTGATTGGCAATGCCAGTAGTACGCCAAAGAAGCCAAATAATTTTCCAAAAAACAACAAGGCAAAGAGAACGGCGACGGGATGTAAGCCAATCCTCTCGCCGACAAGGCGTGGCGTGAGGAAGAAGCCTTCAATGAATTGACCTAGTCCATATAGCACCAAGACACCAATAATTGCACCGCCAGGACCAAACTGCAAAAGGGCTGCCAGAACTGCTAGTGTGAAGCCTATGGTGATGCCGATATAAGGAATCACAATCATGATGGCAGTAAAGACTCCTAAGGCTACAGCTCCTTTAACTCCAATGATGCTCAATCCAACACTGTAGAAAACGGACATGATCGATATGACGATGAGCATGCCCCTGAGGTATTGGGAGAGCAAACCATCAGCATGCATTGCGAGGTGATGAACAGTTTCTTGCGCACGAGCTGGAACGATCGATTTGACTAGTTTGAAAAAATGGTCCCAGTCGATTAATAGATAAAACATGACAAATAGCGTCAGCACTGCATTAACGAATCCTGTAACAACTGAGCTGCCTGACATGAATACTGTTTCCAGCGTGGAAGTCATCAGCGCGTCGGAGTTGTCATTGAGGTGTGTAGTAATTTTTTGGGTAGCGGTCGACTTGAGGGTGCCCCAATCCACATTAATATGAAAATCATTCAATTTGGGCTCAAGCCAGGCTTGGGTGTTTTGAATCCAAATTGGAAACTGAGCCTTTATGAGGGGAATTTCAGTTTTGAGGAGGTTAATAAACAGGCTCAAGATCAAAAAACACACCCCTAGGCCAATAACCATGGCAATCCCAGCGGCGGCTGCGCGGGGTAGGCGATGCCTCTCAAGCCATAGGCAAACTGGGCGTAGGGCGTAAGCCAGAATAAATGCAGTCAGAAAAGGGATAAAAATTTCAGCCATCGCGCTCGAATCCTCTAGAATTCAGTGATTCTACCGACCAAGTAGTGTTTTTTACTAATCTTCTATCTCTGCCATGAACTCATCTACCAATTCTTCCTCAAAAGGCCTTTCCTACCGTGACGCTGGTGTCGATATCGACGCTGGGGATGATTTGGTGGATCGCATCAAGCCTTTGGCCAAGAAAACCATGCGTGAGGGCGTGTTGGCTGGGATTGGTGGCTTTGGCGCCCTGTTTGAGGTACCAAAAAGCTATAAAGAGCCAGTACTGGTATCTGGGACTGACGGCGTTGGTACAAAACTCAGATTAGCCTTTGAATGGAATCGTCACGATACGATCGGCCAGGATTTGGTGGCGATGAGTGTGAACGATATTTTGGTTCAGGGTGCTGAACCCCTCTTTTTCTTGGATTACTTTGCCTGCGGCAAGCTCACTGTAGATACTGCCGCTACTGTAGTTGGCGGAATTGCTAAGGGTTGTGAGTTGTCTGGTTGCGCATTGATTGGTGGCGAAACAGCCGAGATGCCTGGCATGTACCCTCCAGGTGAATATGACTTAGCTGGCTTTGCTGTTGGCGCAGTTGAAAAATCCAAAATTATTACTGGCGCAACGATTGCTCCTGGCGATATCGTTTTGGCAATTGCTTCGAGCGGCGCACATTCCAATGGCTATTCATTGGTTCGTAAAATTATTGAGCGTGCAGGCGCTAAGCCAAGCGATGATTTGGGTGGCCGCTCTTTGGGTGATGTAGTGATGGCTCCTACGCAAATTTATGTGAAGCAGTTGCTCAAGTTGATCGGAGAGATCAATGTGAAGGGCATGGCGCATATTACTGGTGGCGGCTTAGTGGACAACGTGCCACGCGTACTCCCAGAAAATACGCAAGCTGTATTGCATCGCGATAGCTGGCAAATGCCAGAGCTCTTCCGTTGGTTGCAAATGAAGGGTGGCGTAGCAGATGCAGAAATGGTGCGCGTATTTAACTGCGGTATTGGCATGGTGGTGATTGTGTCTGCTGATCAAGCGGATCTTGCAATCCAATCACTCAAGGCAGAAGGTTTACATGCTTGGACAGTAGGCGAGGTTGTAGAGCGTCCTACTGGTGCACCACAAACAATCGTTATTTAATACTCGGTAAAAGCCTATTGATTTAGGCTTTGCTTGCAGTACTCCAGGGCCGCATTCAACTCTTCTGGGTTGAAGGGGTCAAATGTTTTTCTTCCGGCAATTGCGCGCAACCAAGTTAACTGTCGTTTACCAAGCTGCCTAGTCGCGGCCAGTGCTTTGTAGCGCATTTCAGCTTGATCTACTTCACCAGATAAATATTCCCAGACCTGTCTATACCCAACAGAACGAATAGCAGGCAGATCGCCATGCAGATCTGGATTCTTTCTGAGTAATTCAACTTCCTCTAATAATCCCCCGGTGAGCATTTCATCAAATCTTTTTTCTAAGTTCTGATGTAGGCGAGAGCGATCACTTGGCTCTAGTGAGATCAGGTCAATCCACTCCGGAATGGATGAACCTTCTCGGCCATCTTCGCTTGGCGAATCTGCCAACAGCTCTGACATAGGTCTGCCGGTAATTTCATAAACCTCTAAAGCACGTTGCACGCGTTGAGAGTCATTGGGTTGTAAGCGTGCGGCGGTAACTGGGTCTACCTTCGTTAGTTCAGAATGCATCGCAGGCCAGCCAATCGCTTTGCCTTGCTCATCGAGGCGGGCGCGGATCTCTGGATCTGCTGGTGGGAGAGAGGATAGGCCATAGGCCCATGCGCGCCAATACAGCATCGTGCCGCCTACTACTACAGGAATATTTCCGCGCCCTCGAATTTCCTCACACAGACGCTTGGCATCGTTTGCGAAGCGCGCTGCTGAGTAGGATTCAGTGGGATCCAAAATATCAATTAAGTGGTGTTGAACTGATGCTTGTTCTGTTTTTGTTGGTTTGGCGCTACCAATGTCTAATCCGCGATATACCAAGGCGGAGTCCATACTGATTAATTCTACGGTCTGACCAATAGATTTAGCATGCTCTGCCAATGCCATTGCGAGATAGGTTTTGCCTGCGCCTGTGGGGCCAACAATACACAGTATGGGTGGCTGAACAGATGGATGCGTAGGCTGAATGTGAAGTTCAGTTTGCATACTGCATTATAGGAATGAAATGCCGCAATCGGTATTGCTAGCCTGTTAATATCCTTGCAACTAATACTTGGAGCACGATTTGATCGATACCTTATTGCAGTTAGGTGATTTGCTTTTGCACATTGATCGTCATTTAGACGTGGTGATTCAGCAATACGGTTATTGGGCTTATGGCCTGCTCTTTGCCATTGTCTTTGCTGAGACTGGTTTAGTAGTTGCCCCATTCTTGCCTGGCGATTCATTATTGTTTATTGCCGGAGCTTATTGCGCTACTGAGCATTTCAATCTCTGGACTCTTTGCATTGGATTGTTAATCGCGGCGATTGCTGGCAATACTGTGAACTACTTTATTGGCCGCTGGATTGGCGAAAGAATTTTTAGTAGTCAGTCTCGCTGGATTGATCAGGCGGCTTTGCGTAAGACACATTCTTTTTATGAGAAGCATGGCGGTAAGACGATTATCGTGGCCCGCTTTCTACCGATCATTCGTACCTTTGCACCTTTTGTTGCTGGTGTTTCAGCAATGAATTTTTCTCGCTTCCAGTTATTCAATGTGACTGGCGCACTCTTGTGGGTTTTTGGTTTGGTCGTTGCCGGTTACTTCTTTGGCAATATCCCCATCATTCGTCAAAATCTGAATGTGATCGTATTGATTGGTATTGGTGCGGCAGCTATTCCAATCGTGCTGGCCGCACTATACAAAATATTTCAACGTAAACAGAAATAGGATCGCTCAATACGGCTGCTTAATGCAGCTTGGTTTGACTCTCTAGCGTAGCGATATGCTCACGAATATCCGCCACGTCTTCTGCGCCAGGCATTTCGCTTAAGTAGTGATGCAGATCCGCTATCGCAGGACGAACGTACTCTAGTTGCGCAAAGATCAAGCCGCGATCACGAACCTCCTCAGCTGAATCTGGCAACAAAATGACTAGGCGCTCTTGAATGCCCAGTAGCCGCTCCCAGCGCTCATCTTCCGAGTAAATCATTTTGAGATTTCTCATAAAGCGCGAGAGGATTTCTCGAGGGCTGGAGGCTCTCAAGAAGATATTAAGTGGCAGACTGAGCTCACCGCGATAGCCTTTGGCATCAAGGTAGGGGTCGAGCATCTCTTGCAATTGATTTTTTGAAAGGGATTCACCATTCAAGGGATCCATGATGATTTCACCTTGCTGCAAGGAGATGCGCATCATGAAGTGATTCGGGAAAGACACTCCACGAATATTCAAACCAATTTGTTGACCCAATTCCATCATCAGGATGGCTAGCGAAATCGGAATACCACGGCGATTCTCAATGATCTGATGCAGATAAGAATTCTCAGGTGCGTAGAAGTCATTCGGGTTGGGGCCAAATCCCAATTCGTTATAAAAGAAATGTTTGAGTAATTGCAGGCGCTGAATGGGTGGCGTATCTGGAGTAATGCGTTGCTTCAGTTTGTTGCCCCACTGATCGATCTGATCTAGCACTCCTTGAACATCGAGGTCAGGGTAGGCATGCTGTGCAACTGCTACCGTCGCCTCGGTTAGGGGGAAGTGCTCGTCTTCAGCAACGAGGGATGTGAAATAGTCGAGTTGTTGTGTTGGCATAAAAGCTATTTTGCATGACGCAGGAATTTTTGCCAGCGAATGCCGACAAGACCTAAAGCGGCAAAATAAACCACTGCAGCAGCAGCTAGCCAGGCAGCCACTAACCCCACACGAGTCCAGGGGGTAGATTGAAGCGCTATCCAATCATGCGCGGAGGCTGCGTAATACAGCAGGAATGCAAAAGGAATTAAGGCTAGCAATAACTGCCCTAGATATTTAAGCCACGCAGCACTAGGAAGGGCGCCGCGTCGATGCAGGCCTACCCACAGCAGCATCGCGTTCAGGCAGGCGCCAGTTCCAACGGAGAGTGCTAGACCGGCATGCCCCAACCAAGGAACAAAAACTAAATTGGCTAATTGGGTTGCTACCAAGACCAGTAAGCCAATCTTTACGGGCGTGCGGATATCTTGCCGTGAGTAAAAGCCGGGAGCCAAGATCTTCACCAAGATAAGGCCAATGAGTCCAACACCATAGGCCGCCAATGCTCGCTGCGTCATTAAGACGTCCAAGGCATTGAACTTGCCGTAGTGATACAGCACTGCTGCCAGTGGCTCACCAAAAATAAAGAGAGCAATTGCGCAAGGAGCGGCTAGCAAAAAGGTGAGTTGCAATCCCCAAATGAGAAGTTCACCAGCATGTACTAAATCATTTTTTGCATTTGCCTTACTCAGGCTTGGCAGCAAAACTGTTCCTAGAGCCACACCTAAAAGGGCTGTCGGAAATTCCATCAGGCGATCTGCATAAGACAACCAGGACACACTACCGGCTTGTAAGCGAGAGGCAATATTGGTATTGATGATGAGAGAGATCTGGGCAACAGAAACTGCAAACACCGCAGGGACCATTAATTTCATGACGCGTCTTGCATCTGGATTTTTAATGGCTGCTTTGATGGCGCCAGGCAAGAGACCTACTTTAGGTAATAAGCCGAGACGGGATAGCGCTGGAACCTGAATGGCGAGCTGCAAGAAGCCGCCCAAGAGTACGCCGATGCTCAGAGCGTAAATTGGTTGCTCCAGATGGGGTGCCAAAAAGATGGCGCTCCCGATGAGGGCTAAATTTAGTAAAACCGGAGTAAAGGCTGGAATGGCAAAGCGGCCAAAAGTATTGAGGATCCCAGCTGACAGGGAAACCATGGAAATGAGGCCGATATAGGGAAACATGATCCGGGTCATGACTACGCTTGCCTCGTAGGCTGGACCGCCCTCAAAGCCTGTAGCAATCGCCAGAATCAGCAGAGGGGCGCCAATAACCCCCAGGAGTACCGTGAGTAGTAAAGCCCAAAATAAGAGCGTGGCAACCGCATTTACGAGGATTTGGGACTGTTTTACGTCCCCTTGGCTCGAGATTTCCCCCAAAATAGGGACAAATGCCTGAGAAAAGGCCCCCTCGGCAAAGAGTCGACGAAGCAAATTAGGCAGTCTGAAGGCCACATTAAAGGCATCCGTCCACTCTGAAGCCCCAAAACTACGGGCAATCAGGGTCTCCCGGAGAAGTCCGGTGATCCTGGAGAGCATTGTGAGGGAACTGACCTTGGCGGCAGCAGAAAGCAGATTCATGGGCTAATTTTCCCCTATTTATCAAGCGACTGGGCTTTTTTAGTCCTTTAATGTAAAATCTTGGGTTTTGGTGAGTCAGCTTACAAATTTGGCGAACCCACGCAGATTTTCAGTTAATCGTATTTTGTAATTTTTATATAGCAAGGTTTAAAGATGGCCAATACCGCACAAGCGCGTAAACGCGCACGGCAGGCAGTAAAACAGAATGAACACAACTCCAGTTTGCGTTCAAAGCTTCGCACTTCCATTAAGGCAGTTCGCAAAGCAATTGAAACTGGCGACAAGGCTGCTGCAGCTAAAGTGTTCGCAGCAACTCAGTCAACAATCGACAAGATTGCTGATAAAAAGATTGCTCACAAAAATACTGCATCACGTCAGAAGTCACGTTTGTCTGCAGCTATCAAGGCAATGGCAGCGTAAGACTTTTATAGTTTTAGGCAGACTCTAGAGAAATCAGAGTCTAAGCCCGCTCCTTATCAGAGCGGGTTTTTGTTTTTAGGACTGGGATCGTGAATTCGGTTCGAATTCACAGGCTTCTTCGATTGGTAGGCTGTTGTCTTTGGCAAAGTTCATGACAAAGTCGAGTGCTCTCGGATCAAGGTCTCTTAGTCTGGTATCAATAACAACGCATTTCACTTGTGCAATAACCACTGGCCTGACATAAGGCGAGTAAGTGAAGCGGGGGTCGCCAGCATCGCCTGGCGGGCGAAAAGTAGCCATCACTCCGCAAAGACGTTCGGCCCAGTCGCTGGGGCGAAAAGGTTTGCCAGAAGTTGTAATGCCTTGAATAAAAAGCTTTTTGTGGTTCAAGTTGGCGTAGAAATCGTTGTAAGGAATCAGTATTGCTCAGCCCTCAAGCTTAACAGTCTGCGAAGGCCTTAAGATGAGTTTAGGAACTATTTTCGTGCAGTTCGATGCTCCAAACAAAAAATGCAAGCTAAAACTCTAGTAGAAAGCTCAACAATGACATCTTTGGCAAAGCCTCAAGTGCCTGGCCAGGTTAAGCATTACTTGCAGTTTGCTGACCTGACGCGCGAAGAGTACGACTATCTCCTGAAGCGCTCTGCTTGGCTTAAGACCAAGTTCAAAAGTTATGAGACTTGGCATCCTTTGCACGACCGCACTCTGGCGATGATCTTTGAGAAGCATTCGACTCGAACTCGCCTTTCGTTTGAAGCGGGCATACACCAGCTTGGCGGGCATGCCGTATACCTGAACACCCGTGACACCCAGTTGGGTCGTGGCGAGCCTGTAGAGGACGCTGCGCAGGTGATTTCCAGGATGACTGACATCATCATGATCCGCACTTTTGGCCAAGAGATTATTGAGCGCTTTGCTGCCAATTCTCGCGTGCCTGTGATCAATGGCCTAACTAATGAATACCATCCTTGCCAAGTATTGGCCGATATCTTTACCTTTGTAGAGGCACGCGGTCCGATCCAAGGTAAAACAGTTGCTTGGGTGGGTGATGCCAACAATATGGCTTACACCTGGATTCAGGCGGCGGAGTGCTTGGACTTTCAAATACGTTTCTCTGCTCCCGGCGGTTATCAGCTAGATGACTCTAGATTGACTGAGAAAGCGTTAAAGCATCTGACAATTTGCGCTGATCCAAAAGACGCCTGCAAAGGTGCTGACTTGGTGACTACTGATGTATGGACCAGCATGGGCTATGAGGATGAAAATACTTCTCGTATGGCTGCTTTTAAAGACTGGATGGTGGATGGAGAGTTGATGTCTTTGGCTAAGCCAGATGCTTTGTTTATGCATTGCTTGCCAGCACATCGAGGTGAAGAGGTTTCTGCAGAAGTGATTGATGGCCCTCAAAGCATTGTTTGGGAAGAGGCTGAAAACCGTTTGCATGTTCAAAAGGCTTTGATGGAGTATTTACTCTGTGGCCGTCTGGATTAATTGTTTAAGTAATTTGTTTTGGTTCATTTTTAATTGAAAAGAAATCATGTCTGATATTAAAAAAGTAGTTCTAGCGTATTCCGGTGGTCTTGACACTAGCGTGATCTTGAAGTGGCTTCAAGATACGTATCAATGTGAGATCGTTACCTTTACTGCTGATTTAGGTCAGGGTGAAGAGCTTGAGCCAGCACGTGCTAAAGCACTCCAGTTTGGCATCAAGCCAGAAAATATTTTTATCGATGACTTGCGTGAAGAGTTTGTACGTGACTTTGTATTCCCCATGTTCCGCGCTAATACGATTTACGAAGGTGAGTATCTTTTAGGTACTTCTATCGCACGTCCATTGATTGCTAAACGTCAAATTGAAATTGCTCGTCAGACTGGTGCGGACTCTGTTTCTCACGGTGCCACTGGTAAAGGTAATGACCAGGTGCGTTTTGAGCTGGGTTACTACGCACTTGAGCCGGGAATCAAAGTAATCGCTCCATGGCGTGAATGGGATTTGCTCTCTCGTGAAAAATTGATGGCCTATGCAGAAAAGCATGGCATCCCAGTCGAGATGAAACATAAGCAAGGCGGCTCACCATATTCTATGGATGCCAACTTGTTACATATCAGTTACGAAGGTCGTCATCTCGAGAACCCAAATGCTGAAGCAGAAGAATCTATGTGGCGTTGGACGGTGTCTCCTGAGAAAGCTCCCGACGCCCCAGAAATTATTGAAATTGAATTCCGCGCTGGTGATCCAGTGGCAATCAATGGCAAGACTTACAAGCCGCACGAGTTGTTGGCTGAGCTCAATCGTATCGGTGGAATGCATGGCATTGGTCGTCTTGACTTAGTTGAGAACCGCTTCGTAGGCATGAAGAGCCGTGGCTGCTATGAAACCCCTGGCGGCACAATCTTATTGAAGGCACACCGCGGTATTGAGAGTATTACCTTGGATCGTGAAGTAGCTCACCTCAAGGATGACTTGATGCCACGTTACGCTAGCTTGATCTACAACGGTTTATGGTGGGCGCCAGAGCGCCTCGCATTACAAACCTTGATTGATCACACACAACAGATGGTCAATGGTGTTGTGCGCCTGAAGCTCTACAAAGGATCTGTCTCGGTGATTTCACGTGATTCAGCAAACACGCTGTTTGATCAGACTATCGCCACATTTGATGATGACGGTGGCGCCTATAACCAAGCTGATGCTGGTGGATTCATTAAGCTCAATGCTTTGCGTATGCGAATTGCTGAAACTGCAAGACGTAAGCGTGCAAAATAATTTAGATAAATAACTAAGCAGTAATTCAGATTAGAAAGAATAAAGATGCAATTTGATCAAGTTTCTGTAGGCAAAAAAGCCAATGTATTTTTCGATGGTAAGTGCGTATCCCATACCGTGACTTTGCCAAACGGCATTCGCAAGTCAGTTGGCGTTGTATTGCCGAGCACTTTACGTTTTGACCTCAGCACTAAAGAAATCATGGAAGTGGTTGATGGCAATGCCTTTGTTAGCATCAACGGCGCTCCAGAAGTGGAGTTCACGGCTGGTCAAAGCTGGGAAGTGGAAAAGGGTGGTTATTTCATCATTCGCGCTGAGTCTCCAGTGCACTATGTTTGCCACTTTGAATAAGTAAGCGAGCAAGCAAGAGAAGAATTTCTCTTGTATCCAAAAAAAAATGCAGACCTCGGTCTGCATTTTTGTTTTATAGCTACAAGAAGTCTCTTATTTCTTGGGTAGCCCTTGAATGAATGTACCAGGCACGATGACCCTCTCAGAGAACCACTGTTTATTCATCTCTAGTGCATAGCGTACTGCCGCCTTAGGGCAGTGGTTGTTGGTAGTCTCAGCCTGCATCTCTTCGATATTCACAATCTTGCCGTCATCAGCAATGAAAGCAATCGATAAAGGAATCTTGGTGTTGTTCATCCAAAAGCAATGCCCTGCCTTTTGCTCGAAGATAAAAAGCATGCCGGAGTTAGTGGGCATACTCGTGCGATTCATGAGCCCAACTTCACGGGCCTTGGGCGTATCCGCTAGCTCTGCCTGAATGCGGTAGATTCCAGTCTTGAGTTCAATCATAGGCAAGCCAATATTCTGCTGTGCAAAGGTGGCGCTTGAAAATATGCCGACAATCGCTGCCATTGAAAAAATGAATTGCTTAATCTTAGGTAAACGCATGGTGTTTTAAGTGATTGGTGTGAGTGGGGTTAATTCTAAGGCAGGGCTGGTAAACCCAGAAAACACAGGCGAAAAAAAACCCAGGAACAAGTCCTGGGTTTTTAATAATGATCTAAAGCAGATTAAGCTGCTTGGATATTAGTAGCTTGTTTGCCTTTAGGGCCTTGGGTAATGTCAAACGTTACCTTTTGGTTTTCCTTGAGGGTTTTGAACCCAGGCATTGTGATTGCGCTGAAATGCGCAAACAACTCTTCTTCACCATCATCAGGTTTGATAAAGCCAAAACCTTTTGCATCATTGAACCACTTAACAATTCCGGTCGCCATGCGAACTCCATTACATAAACTTAAAACAACCGTGATGAGGGTGAATACTTTTTAATCAGTCTCGCTCTACAACACGCCTAAATAGGACCTTAAATAAAGCCTACCCCCTGATTGTTTGCCCTTTATGGTGGGGTGTCAAGGGGTAGGGCAAAGATAGTTACTTATAAAGCCCCCTTTTTTTATCGAAAAATGCCCCAATATGGGGTTAAGAGCCCTTTCTTGATGGTTTTTTGCAACAAAGCCCTCAAATCCAAATTTTTATATCTGTGTTTAGAATGTTTCTCATGAGTCGTACAACGAAAAATCCCACGGTTGGCAATCCAAACAACCCCCACATCGAAGACACCATTCTTCTCGAAAAGCAGGCCGAGAAACTAAAAGCGCCTTCGATGTATAAAGTTTTACTATTGAATGACGATTACACGCCAATGGAATTTGTGGTGATGGTTATTCAGGAGTATTTTAATAAAGATCATGAGACAGCTACACGGATCATGTTGCAGGTTCATTTAGTTGGCAAAGGCATTTGCGGTGTATTTACACGGGATGTTGCAGCAACAAAAGTGCATCAAGTTATCGAGCTATCCCGCGAAGCGGGTCACCCACTACAGTGCACTATGGAGGAAGCATGATTGCCCAGGAACTAGAAGTCAGTTTGCACATGGCGTTTGTTGACGCACGAGCATCAAGACATGAATTTATTACGGTCGAGCATTTGCTTGCCGCATTGCTAGATAACGCAACCGCAGTTGAGGTTTTAAAAGCTTGCGCTGTCAATATTGCTGAGCTGCGTGCGCAACTTAAAAACTTTATTAATGACAACACACCCGTTGTCCCCGGCAATGATGAAGTGGATACGCAGCCAACCTTAGGTTTTCAGCGTGTGATTCAACGCGCTATCATGCATGTGCAATCCACCTCAAATGGTAAGAAAGAAGTTACCGGTGCTAATGTGCTCGTAGCTATCTTTGGTGAAAAAGATTCGCATGCGGTGTACTTCTTGCAACAGCAAGGTGTAACTCGTTTGGATGTAGTGAACTTTATTAGTCACGGTGTACGCAAAGATCAAACCGAGAGCGTGAAGCCTGCTGAGGCTGCCCAAGAAACAGAAGATGCATCGTCCGGTGGCAAAGAGAGTCCTTTAGAGCAATATACCCAGAACCTTAATGTCTTGGCCAAACAGGGCAAGATTGATCCGCTGATTGGGCGCGATAGTGAGGTTGAGCGTGTGATTCAGGTGCTGTGCCGTCGCCGTAAAAATAATCCGTTATTGGTAGGTGAGGCTGGTGTGGGTAAGACTGCAATTGCTGAAGGCCTAGCCTGGAGAATTGTGAAAGGCGATGTCCCTGAGATCTTGGCTGATGCCACGGTCTATTCATTGGACATGGGCGCGCTATTGGCGGGCACTAAGTATCGTGGAGATTTTGAGCAACGCTTAAAGAGTGTGCTTAAGTCTTTAAAAGACAGCGCACATGGCGTTTTATTTATTGATGAGATCCATACCTTGATCGGTGCAGGCGCTGCATCGGGCGGCACCTTGGATGCGAGCAATTTGCTAAAGCCTGCACTATCAAATGGTCAGCTCAAATGTATTGGTGCAACTACCTTTACTGAGTACCGCGGCATTTTCGAAAAAGATGCAGCGCTCTCACGCCGCTTCCAGAAGGTTGATGTAGTTGAGCCAACCGTCGATCAGACAGTGCAAATCTTGCGTGGTTTGAAGTCACGCTTCGAAGAGCATCACGGCGTTAAATACGCTTCCGCCGCTTTGGTAGCTGCGGCTGAACTATCTTCGCGCTACATCAATGATCGCCATCTGCCTGATAAGGCGATTGATGTGATTGATGAGGCTGGCGCTGCACAACGCATTCTGCCGAAGTCTAAGCAGAAGAAAACCATTGGCCGCCCAGAAATTGAAGAGATCGTTGCGAAGATTGCTCGCATACCGCCACAGTCTGTAACTGTGGACGATCGTAGCAAGCTGCAAACATTAGATCGCGATATTAAGAGTGTGGTGTTCGGTCAAGATCCTGCAATTGAGGCATTGGCGAGCGCTATTAAGATGACTCGTGCTGGTCTTGGCAAGATTGATAGACCAATTGGATCATTCTTATTCTCTGGCCCAACTGGTGTGGGTAAGACTGAGGTTGCTAAACAGCTTGCTTACATCTTGGGTATTGAGCTTCTCCGCTTTGATATGTCTGAGTATATGGAGCGTCATGCAGTTAGCCGCTTAATCGGTGCGCCTCCGGGGTATGTAGGCTTTGATCAAGGTGGATTGCTAACTGAGGCCGTCAATAAGAAGCCACATTGCGTTCTCTTGCTCGATGAGATTGAAAAGGCTCATCCAGATATTTTCAATATTCTCTTGCAAGTAATGGATCACGGCACTCTTACGGATAACAATGGTCGCAAGACTGACTTCCGTAATGTGATCATCATCATGACCACGAATGCTGGCGCAGAAGCGATGCAGAAGTCCACAATCGGCTTCACCAATGCGCGTGAGTCTGGCGATGAGATGGCGGACATTAAGAAGTTCTTTACGCCAGAGTTCCGTAACCGTTTGGATGCGATTGTTTCCTTCAAAGCACTTGATGAGACCATCATCATGCGCGTGGTGGATAAGTTCTTAATGCAGCTAGAAGAGCAACTCCACGAGAAGAAGGTAGACGCCACATTTAGCCCGGCATTACGTGCACATTTAGCTAAACATGGCTTTGATCCACTCATGGGTGCAAGACCAATGCAACGCATCATTCAAGATACGGTGCGTAAAGCCTTGGCTGATGAACTACTTTTTGGAAAATTGGCGCAAGGTGGTCATGTTGACGTTGACATTGATAGTGATGGCAAAGTTCAGTTGCAGTTTGATGCCCCAGTGATTCCGGGTAAGAGACCAAAAGCTGATGTAGCACCAGTTGAGGAAATTTAAACGCTTCTACCTGTGATGCATTGATTGGTCAGCAAAGGCCACCTTCGGGTGGTTTTTGCTTTTTATAATGATCTGACATAACTATTTTTACTCTCTAAATCACCCATTAACCCATCATTCAGGCATCTAGATTGCCTTTATCAATGAGTTGTATCTATTGTTGCACTTAGAGAGTATCTTGAGGGCAATCCAAGGCTGATAACTGTTACAGCACTGGGCTTTTCAACCTCGCGTAACAGTCGTCCTCTCTAGCGAATTAGAGTAGGTCTCACCCCCACAGAAAATTCTTATATGTTAAAAAAACTTGCACTGGCAAGTTTGATCGCACTCGTGTTTAGCAAGCCTTATGCGCAAATTACAGTCGACACTACCGGTGGCACTACCGGTGGCGCTGTTACTAGTAGCCCTCTGAGTAATTCCGTTTCAAGCGTGGGTAGTCTATCTACGGGCGCCTCCACTTCAGCCGGCGGTGCTGGTGGATCGGTTGGTAACCTTACAACAGGAGCGTCAACATCGGCTGGTGGTGCCGGCGGATCTGTAGGTAATTTAACAACGGGCGCCTCCACCTCAGCTGGCGGATCGGTTGGCAATACTACTTCCGGTGCCTCAAGCTCCCAAGGTAATACGTCAGGGAATACAACCATCACATCAACCTATGTTGCCCCTAAGATTCCTGTTGCTACAGCCTTTTCTCCGGCCAATCACCCCACTGCTCCATGCATGGGATCTACATCGATTGGAGGTACTGCAGTGCTCTTTGGTTTTAGTGCCGGCTCATCCTGGGAGGCAACTGAATGTATGACCTTTGAGGCGGCGAGATCATTTGATCAGGCGGGTATGCATGAAGATGCTTTAGCGATTAAATGTACCAGCAAGTATTCTGCGGCAGCGCCTAGTTGCATTAGGTTGCGCCAACAGCAAGAGAGGGATTTACAGAAGGCTCAATCTACTCAATATGAAAAACCTCAGCAGCTTGCGTCAGCCAACCGATTGGGTGCCTACACGGAGACTGTTGATCCAGTTACCGGGTATAAAACGATCATTGATACTCGAGGAACGCTTCCGCGCGCCATCATTAATAGATGATTAAGCCCTGCCAGTGCTACCAAAGCCACCAGCCCCGCGACTACTCTCTATGAACTCCTCTACGACTTTGAGTTCTACTTGTTGGACTGGCATTACTACCAGCTGAGCTAGGCGCTCCATCGGTTCGAGTTTGAATGCGGTAGATCCGCGATTCCAAGTGCTCACCATCAGTTGGCCTTGGTAGTCAGAGTCAATTAAACCCACTAGATTTCCGAGGACGATGCCATGCTTATGGCCTAGGCCAGAGCGTGGGAGGATGAATGCCGCATAGCGTGGGTCTTCAACATAAATTGCTAATCCAGTTGGTACAAGGACTGTTTGTCCTGGCGCAATTTCAATAGCCTCATCAATGCAGGCGCGCAGATCTAATCCAGCGCTACCAGGGGTCCCATATGCAGGCAGTTGATCGCGCATACGCTCATCGAGAATTTTGACTTGAAGTTGTTGCATAGAATTTCCTAAAGCGGGATAAAAATAATTGGAATGAGATTTGGGTGAGACTAGATTTTTTTAGCGACTATCTGAATCAGCTGACGTGCAAGTTGTAGCTTTTCAGCTTTAGCAATTTTCTTGATACCGCTCTCATCAATGATGAGGAGTTGGTTGAGATCGCTACCAAAAGTATCTGGGCCGATGTTCCCGACGACCATCGGAATGCCTTTGCGCTTACGCTTCTCTTCAGAATGTTTTTGGAGGTCGGTGGATTCAGCTGCAAAGCCAACGCAATAGGGATGCGCTTTACCGCCTTTGGTCTTGACCGTTTTGGCCATATCGGCAAGGATGTCTGGGTTGGCCACAAACTCTAAACTTGGAGCTTGCTTACCTTGGCGTTTAATCTTTTCTTTCGCTGGCTTCGCAATACCCCAGTCAGCCACTGCAGCCACCGCAAAGAAGATATCGCAGTCAGAGGATTGCATGGTAGCTGCATGCATTTCTTTGGCGCTGACTACGTTAGTACGAGTAATTTTTCCGGTTGCAACTAGTGGGGTATCTAAATCACAAGGTCCAGCAACAAGGTGAACTTCTGCACCAGCTTCAACTGCTGCACGTGCGATCGCAAAGCCCATCTTGCCTGAGCTGCGGTTAGTGATGCCGCGCACGGGATCAATCGCTTCAAAGGTAGGGCCGGCAGTAATGAGTACGCGCTTGCCTACTAATGGTTTCTTCTGAAAGAAGGCGATGAGTTGTTCTGTAATTTCAGCGGGCTCGAGCATGCGTCCGTAGCCCACTTCGCCACATGCCTGAAAGCCACTTGCGGGACCGAGTAATGTGACTTTATCCGCGACGAGTCGCTCCGCGCTTCTTTGTGTTGCTGCGTGTTCCCACATCTGCTTATTCATAGCGGGAGCTAGTAACAGGGGGCAATCTCTTGCTAGGCAAAGAGTGGAGAGTAAGTCATCTGCCAAGCCGAGAGAGAGTTTGGCCATGAGATCCGCGCTTGCCGGTGCAATCAAAATCGCGTCTGCCGCTCTAGAGAGTTCAATATGAGCCATATTGTTAGCAATACTGCTATCCCACTGGCTGGTATATACCGGGTTACCTGTGAGCGCCTGCATGGTAACTGGCGTTACAAATTGTTGAGCGGCTTCTGTCATCACCACTTGTACGCTCGCACCTTCTTGCATCAATTGGCGCGCTAGCTCGGCAGACTTATAGGCTGCAATGCCACCGGAGATGCCGAGGACGATTTTCTTATTTAAAAGTGATTGCATGGCGCCAGCTTAAAGGGATTGGGAGGTTTTGCCAAATGACTTGCGTAGCTCACCCCAAATGATGAGGGCTGCACCGATACATATAGCGCTATCGGCAATATTGAATGCCGGCCAATGCCAATTAGCGTAATGCAGGTCAATAAAGTCTACTACAGCGCCATACATGATGCGATCGAGGACATTACCTAGTGCGCCACCCAGAATGAGGCTGAGGGCCCAGCAGAGCATTTTGTCGCCTAAGCTCTTGCGCAGTAGCCAAAGGATATAAGCGGAGGCTGCTAAGCCAAGACCGGTAAAGAACCAGCGTTGCCAACCAGAGCCCTGCGCTAAAAAGGAAAATGCAGCTCCTGGATTAAATAATAGGAGCCAGTTCATAAATGGCAAAACAGGTTCAGGCACACCTAACTGCAAATTACTTAAGGCAGACCATTTGCTCAACTGGTCTAGCAATAGCGTAACAATTGCAATCGCTAGATAACGGAGAAATGATAAGTTTGCGTTCATAGGTCTTGATTGGTCTGCGTATCTTTTGTTTACGCAAACAAGCGTGATTCGCCATCACCAAAGAGATTGCTAATGCAGCGACCACATAACTCTGGATGTTCAGCATTGGCGCCAACATCGGCAGTGTGATGCCAGCAACGACCACATTTCTTATATTGGCTGCCACGAACGAGTACTTCAAGACCTGCATTGCTGAGTTCGAGATTAGCGCTGGAGGTGATGGTCACAAAGCGCAAGTCATCTTCTAGGGAATGTAGAATTGCGAAATCGACATCACCTACTTTAATGGTGAGCTCCGCTTGAAGTGATGAACCTACGTTACCTGCTTCACGTTCAATCTCAATTGCTTTAGTCACTTCGGAACGAATTTCACGTACACGATTCCATTTGGCTAGAAGTTCAGTAGCTTGGGCAATTTCTGGGAAAGTGCCGAACTCTTCCATGAAGATGGATTCACTTAACTTCTCATCCGCACTATGCGGGAATGACAACCAAGCTTCCTCGGCGGTAAACGACAAGAAAGGAGCAAGCCACTTCAGTAAGTTGCGGGTGATATGGAAAAGAGCGTTCTGTGCTGCACGACGCTCTTTCGAATCCGGTGCGCTCGTGTAGAGACGGTCTTTCAGAATATCTAAATAGAAGCCACCCAAATCTTCTGAACAGAAAGTGAGCATGCGTGCTACAGCTGGCTGGAACTCATAAGCCTTGTAGTGCGCTTGTACATCTTGCTGTAACTGATTGGCGAGTGCAACAGCATAGCGATCAATCTCCAGCCATTCACTTGCAGGCATCGTATGCTTGCTTGGATCAAAGTCAGAGAGGTTAGCCAGCAAGAAACGCAATGTATTGCGAATACGGCGATAACTTTCTACAACACGTTTCAGAATCTCATCAGAGATGGTCATCTCACCGGAGTAGTCGGTAGATGCAACCCAGAGACGAATAATCTCCGCACCCAACTTATCGGCAACTTGCTGTGGAGCAATCACGTTACCCACAGACTTACTCATCTTGCGGCCTTGGCCATCAACGGTAAAGCCATGCGTTAGGAGTGCTTTATATGGCGGCTTGCCATCAAGCATGGCGCCAGTGAGTAAAGAGGAGTGGAACCAGCCGCGGTGTTGGTCTGAACCCTCAAGATACAAGTCAGCCAAACGACCATCTGCATTCTCGGCTTCTGGGCGATAAAGTTCATTGCGGTGTGAGCCACGAATAACGTGCCAATGCGTAGTGCCAGAATCGAACCAAACATCCAAGGTGTCGCGATTCTTTTCGTATTGAGCAGCCTCTTCACCAAGCAGTTCCGCTACTTCGAGTTTTTGCCAAGCTTCAATACCTTCTTTTTCAACACGCTTAGCGATTTCTTCGAGCAACTCCACTGTTCGTGGATGTGGCTCACCACTTTCTTTGTGAACAAAGAAAGCCATTGGGACACCCCATTGGCGCTGGCGTGACAAGGTCCAGTCTGGGCGGTTAGCAATCATGCTGTCTAAGCGCTGCTTACCCCAGGCTGGGAAGAACTCGGTGTTCTCGATACCTGCTAAAGCAGTCTCGCGCAAACTTGCGCTGCCGTCAGATGGTTTCTTGTCCATGCTCGCAAACCACTGTGAGGTTGCGCGATAAATAATCGGCGACTTGTGGCGCCAGCAATGCATGTAAGAGTGGGTATAGGTCTTGTCTCGCAAGAGGCTTCCTGCCTCACGCATGGCTTCCACAATCTTCGGATTAGCTTTCCAGATGTATTCATTGGCAAAGAGTGGCAACCAGGATGCGTAGACACCATTACCCATGACTGGATTCAAAATATCTTTATCAGCTAGTTTGTTTGCTTTGCAAGACTTAAAGTCTTCCTCGCCATAGGCAGGTGCAGAGTGCACTACGCCAGTACCAGTATCTAAGGTGACGTATTCAGCAGGATAGATTGGTGAGAGGCGTTTGTATCCCTCATGCAATGGAGCGAGCGGATGCCAGAAAGAGATGTTGGCTAGTTGACTACCCAAGCAAGCGCCAATCACTTTGCCTTCAAGACCAAAATCTTCTAAGCAAGTTTTTACGCGGTCTTCTGCCAGGATTAGTAATTTATCGCCAGTGTCTACCAAAGCGTAGCTGAGCTCAGGATGCACATTGAGCGCTTGGTTAGATGGGATAGTCCAAGGGGTTGTTGTCCAAATCACAATCATTCCAGGCTTGGCCGGAATCTCGGTTAGGCCAAAAGCTTTTGCGAGCTGTGGACGCTGTGCATCATCAAATGCAAAACCAACATCTACTGTTGGATCGGTCTTATCTTGGTACTCCACTTCAGCTTCAGCCAATGCAGAGCCGCAATCAAAACACCAGTTGACTGGTTTTAGACCGCGGAAGACATAACCCTTTTCCCAGATCTTCCCAAGCGCACGAATTTCATCAGCTTCATTACGAAAGTTCATGGTGAGGTAGGGGTTGTTCCAGTCACCTAAAACGCCTAAGCGCTCAAAGTCGATCTTTTGTTTATCTACCTGCACTTGCGCATAGGCGCGCGCCTTAGCCTGTACTTCTGCTGTTGGGAGATTCTTGCCAAACTGTTTTTCAATCTGAATCTCAATCGGCATACCATGGCAATCCCAGCCCGGGACATATGCAGAGTCAAAACCCATTAACCAGCGGGACTTCACAATCATGTCCTTGAGGATCTTATTTACCGCATGACCAATATGAATATCACCGTTTGCATATGGGGGGCCATCATGCAAGATGAACTTCGGTTGATTGGCATGCGCCGCACGAATCTTTTCGTAGAGTTTATTTTTCTGCCATTGAGCAACCCATTGGGGCTCACGCTTTGGTAGGTCTCCCCGCATAGGGAACGACGTCTCTAGAAGATTGACGGGGTAAGAGTTTTCTTTTTCAGACATAAGATTTTTTCTGGAAATAATTTCTGGCATGCGCTGCATCAGATGCAATCGCTTTGGTAAGGGTTTCGAGGGCGGAGTACTTCGCCTCGTCACGAATTTTTTCTAAGAGTTCAACGGTAATAATTTTGCCGTAGACATCGGCGTTGTAATCAAAGATGTGTGTCTCTAGGAGAACGCGACCCTCGTCTTCGACTGTTGGTCTTACACCAAGACTGGCTACAGCCGGAAGGGGCTTATCTCCAAGCCCCAATACTTGTGCGGTGTAGATGCCGGAGCATGCAGGCTTACGATGATGCAGGTGATTGGCTACCGCCAAGTTCAATGTTGGGAAGCCCAAGGTACGCCCTAATTTTTGACCATGAATCACGTGACCAGAGATACCGTAAGGACGTCCTAATAATTTGGTGGCTTGATCCATATCCCCATTGGCCAACGCATTGCGTAATGCTGAGCTGGAAATTCTTTCGCCATCTTCTTCCACAGTGTGAATACTAGAAACTTCAAAACCAAATTTTTCACCAGCTGCTTTGAGGCTTGCAAAGTTGCCAGTGCGTTTTGCACCATAGCAAAAATCATCCCCAATCAAAATCCATTTGGCGTTGAGTTGTTTAACAATGATTTCAGAAACAAACTCTTCTGGAGTGAGGCGAGCGAATGCTGAATTGAAATGCTCCACCACTACGCGATCAATACCAATGTCCGCAAACGCAGCAAGCTTGTCACGCAAATTCAGAATCCGTGGGGGCGCTTGTTCTGGGGAGAAGAATTCTTTAGGGTGTGGCTCGAAAGTCATCACACAGCTAACTAAGCCACGTTCTTGGGCACCATCCTTCAGTTGTTTGAGCAGGGCGCGATGACCCCTGTGCACGCCATCGAAATTACCGATGGTTAAGGCACAAGCTGGTCCTGCAGAAAACTGGGTAGGGCCACGGAATACGTTCACTAAATCGCTTTCAGGGTCGCTTTCGGGGTAACCATCAATTATATTGTGGGCATGCCATCTATCGTCACCTTAATCTCAGGCCGCGGATCCAATTTCGAGGCCATCGTCAAAACAGCTCAAAAAGAGCAGTGGCCCGTCACTTTTGCGGGGGTGATCGCTAATCACTCTGCAGCTAAGGGCCTTGATTTTGCTCGCTCCCAGGGCATTCCTGCCTTTGCTATTGAGCACAAAGAGCATGCCACGCGTGAGTCCTTTGATGCTGCCCTAATCGAGAAAATCGATGAATTAGGGGCGGATTTGGTCGTTCTAGCGGGTTTTATGCGCATTTTGACCCCCGGCTTTATTCGTCATTTTGAGGGCCGACTCATCAATATTCACCCCGCCTTGCTTCCAGCCTTCCCGGGTTTGCATACCCACGAGCGGGCTTTGGAGGCTGGCGTAGCCGAACATGGAGCCAGCGTGCACTTTGTGACCGAGGGCGTGGACGAGGGCCCCATCATCTGCCAAGCCTCAGTTCCAGTGCTTCCGGGCGATGATGCGGATAGTTTGGCGGCACGAGTTTTGGCTGCTGAGCATCAGATTTACCCGCGGGCCGTAAAATGGTTCCTAGATGGACGATTGCGAATAGAAGGTAATCAAGTTCAGGTTCAACCACCGGAGTCGCAATTAATAAAATTATGAGTAAAGAACGTTCATCCCGCGGAGCTAGCGCTAGTAGTAAATCCGGGTCCAGATCTGGATCACGCTTAGGCCCACAAAAAAGTTACGCCGCTAAATCCAAAGATCCATTGCGTCGCCCAGAGCGTCGTAATGCGAGCGGTAACATCATTGCGCCCGAAGGCCAAAAGAACTTTTCCAATGCCAAGGCTTTGCCTCAGCATGCAATTCATTTAGAGCGCTTGCTTCCAGAGTTGTTGAACTTTGAGCAGCCCGCTGATCGTGTTGTGAGTCGGTATTTCCGCTCTGAGCCGCAACTAGGTAATCGTGATCGCGCCTTAATTGCTGAGAGTGCTTTTGCTATCTTGCGTCGTAAAAATGAGTTCTCACAGTTCGCTTCCAGTGGTGAGGGATCACAGGCTAGACGCTTAGCCCTATTGGGTTTGCTGTCTGCTTTGTCTGAAGGCGGCTTAGGTTCTGCTAACCGTGCTGAGAGTGCGATTGCTGACTTGGCCCACGTATTGAAGACAGGCGAATACGAGTGGTTGCAACGTTTTGCAACGGTCGATCCATCGGCACTTAATCCCTTAGTTCGGAATAATTTACCTGAGTGGTTGTGGGATGCTTTTGGAAAATATCCTGGCGAAGAATCTCGTGAAGAGTTAGCTAAATCACTCATGCATCCAGCGCTTTTGGATTTGCGTGCGAACACCATGAAGACAACTCGCGAGCAATTGCTTGTAGAGATGAATGCTCTCGGTGGTCGCTATCAAGCAATTCCAACTCCTTATGCTCCTGATGGCGTGCGCATCATGGGCAAGCCTGCTTTGCAAAATACGGTTGGTTTTAAAGCGGGGATGTTTGAGGTTCAAGATGAAGGCAGTCAGCTGCTGGCTTATTTGCTCGCCCCTAAACGTGGTGAGATGGTGGTGGACTTTTGTGCAGGTGCGGGCGGTAAGACTTTGGCGATTGGAGCCATCATGCGCTCCACAGGCCGCTTGTACGCCCTAGATACATCAGAGCGTCGCTTGGCCAATTTGAAGCCACGACAAGCCCGTAGCGGCCTCTCTAACGTCCACCCCGTATGGATTGATAGCGAGAATGATGCCAAGATCAAGCGTTTAGCTGGCAAGATTGACCGTGTTTTAGTGGATGCTCCTTGTAGCGGTATGGGTACCTTGCGTCGCAACCCCGATCTCAAATGGCGTCAGACCCCAGAGGGTGTTCTGGAGCTCAATCAAAAGCAGATGAATATCTTGGCTTCGGCAAGTCGTTTGCTCAAACCAGGTGGTCGCTTGGTTTATGCCACCTGCAGCCTATTGCCACAAGAAAACCAGCAAATTGCAGAAGATTTCTTGGCAAAGCACCCTAATTTTGAGGCAGTTCCTGCAGCTGAAGTTCTTAAGCCATTGTTTCCAAAGGATAAAATGCCTTTAGGATGTAGTCCTGATAACCCTTGGTGGCAGTTGTGGCCCCATATTCATGGCACAGATGGCTTCTTTGGGGCTGTTTTTCAGAAAAAAGCAGCTGTTTCTGCAGTAACTGTCGATAAAGATGACGAAAAGTCGGTAAAAGTCAAAAGCAAGAAAGCCGTTAAAGAACTAAAATAAGGGTTTAGACCTCTTCGGGGATACCCTTTTGAATACAGTTTCAGGTTTTGATGCATTTCTCGGTTGGCTGGCTAATGGCTACTTAGATTGGGCTTGGTGGCAGATCCTCGTTTTTACGCTGGTTGTTACCCACATCACTATTGCTAGTGTCACCATCTTTTTGCATCGCTGCCAGGCGCACCGCGCTTTGGAGTTGCATCCCATCATGTCGCATTTTTTCCGCTTTTGGCTATGGCTGACAACGGGTATGGTGACTAAAGAGTGGGCTGCGATTCATCGTAAGCACCATGCCAAGTGTGAGACTGTGGATGATCCACATAGCCCGCAAGTTCTGGGTATCAATACCGTACTTTCTCGCGGCGCTGAGTTGTATAAAAAAGAATCGCGTAATCAAGAGACCTTAGATAAGTTTGGTCATGGCACGCCAGATGATTGGCTTGAGCACAACATCTATTCCAAGTTTTCCTGGCAAGGTGTTGCCTTGATGTTGATCATCGATGTGTTCTTGTTCGGCGCAATTGGTTTAACAGTGTGGGCAGTACAGATGCTGTGGATTCCGATTACTGCTGCTGGAATTATTAATGGCATTGGTCACTACTGGGGTTATCGTAATTACGATTTCGAGGATGCCTCAAGAAACATTTTTCCTTGGGGAATTTTGATTGGTGGTGAAGAGCTACATAACAACCATCACACCTTTGCTACGAGCGCTAAGCTCTCTAGCAAGTGGTACGAGTTTGATATTGGTTGGATGTACATTCAGATGATGAGTGCAGTAGGCTTAGCCAAGGTGAAGAAGACTTCTCCAAAGCCAGTGCTAAGCGACTTACGTCCTGCCGATCAAGGTACGCTCGAAGCCATCATTGCTAATCGTTATGAAATCATGGCTCGCTATAGCAAGACGCTGAGCACCTTCTTTAACAATGAAGTTCAGCATATGCAAGTTTTGGCTGCTCACTTAAAAGACGCACGTGCCTGGCTAGGTAAGGACGAATCTCGTTTGACTGCGGATGAAAAAATGAAACTGGAAGAGCTGATGGCAACGAATGCGCAGCTAAGAAAGATGATTGAGATGCGTCGCGATTTGCAGGCGATCTGGAGTCGCTCTAATGCCACGGGTGATCAATTGGTTTCTCAACTGCATGCCTGGTGTCAGCGTGCAGAAGAGAGTGGTCTATCGAGTTTGCGCGACTTCTCTTTAAGATTGCGTCGCTACGCTTAAGAGAAAAACCTAGGCAATAAAAAACCCGCTGAAGTAGCGGGTTTTTTATTTGCTGTAAATAAATATCGAATCGATAAATTACTTGAGCTTTGTTTCTTTGTAAGCAACGTGCTTGCGAATGGTTGGATCGAATTTCATGATCTCCATTTTCTCAGGCTTTGTACGCTTATTTTTTGAAGTTGTATAGAAGTGACCAGTACCAGCTGATGACTCTAATTTGATTTTTTCTCTGCCGCCTTTAGCCATTTGTGCGCTCCTTAAATTTCGCCACGTGCACGGAGATCAGACAACACAGCATCAATGCCGTTCTTGTCGATAACGCGCAAACCAGCATTGGTTAAGCGCAAGCTAATCCAACGGTTTTCAGATTCAACCCAGAAACGACGATTTTGCAAATTCGGCAAAAAGCGACGCTTCGTTTTATTGTTTGCATGGGATACATTGTTGCCAACCATCGGCTTCTTCCCAGTGACTTGGCAAACTTTTGCCATGACATAACTCCATTAATTGCGAAAAAAGAAGATTGTATCAGTCTCCGAGTACTTTGAGCTACCCCTATTTCGCTTTAGTTTTGGGGATTTGGCTATCTAGCTACTGATACTGGTGAAAATTGCCTATTAAGTTAGTGATTACTTCTAATTAAAGTCATTTTTCATAAGACCTGCATCTGAAAATGAGAAAAAACCGCTCTCACTAACAATGCAATGATCCAGCAGGGGAATATCCACCATTTGCAAGGCTTTAGACAGCATCTTGGTTAATTCCTGGTCGGCCACGCTGGGAAGTGGGTTTCCGCTTGGGTGGTTATGGGCCACGATGAGGGCGCTGGCATTCCTTGCGAGGGCCTCCTTGAGGATTTCTCGGGGGTAGACGGCCGTGTGGGTCAGGGAGCCTCTAAAGAGCTCCTGGCACTCGATTAGGTGCAGACGGGAGTCAAGGTGCAGACAAAGGAAGACTTCATGTGGCAGACGCCCAAATCGGGCCTGCAAGAACTCTTTGACATACCCTGGCGATGAGAAAACGGAGTCCTGGGAAAGCGTTTCCTCAAGGCTACGCTTCACGAGTTCATATGCGGCTTGAATTTGTGACCACTTAGAAATACCCATGCCATGAATCTGGGTTAATTCTTCTGGGGTGCAGGACAGTAAGCGCGGCAAATTGCCGAAATGGTGAAGAAGATCCTCAGCCAAGGCCACCGCAGATTTCCCTTTGACGCCAACGCGTAGAAAGATCGCAAGCAGCTCAGCATCGCTCAGTGCCGCCGCCCCGAGGGAGCGGAGTTTCTCCCGGGGTTGATCCATTTTTGGCCAATCCGTGATGGGTGAGTGCACGCTGGGGTCGGGCCTAGATACAATTACCTTATGACTAAGCTTACGGTTTTGCCCAACTCCTTCTTGACTCTTAACTATCGGCTGACTTTGCCTAGCGGGGATGATTACATCAATACTTTTATCGATCGCCCTGCGACGGTGCTGATGGGTTCTGGACAATTTGCGCCTTGTTTTGAAAAGGTGTTGATCGGATTGGCTGTGGGTGAAAAGAAAAGCGCCTTGTTGCCGCCTGAAGAAAGTTTTGGAGAGCGCAAGGAAGAATTAATTCAGTGGGTTTCTTTGGGTGCGCTCAAAGAAGGTCGCGATGATGATGTGGAATTTAATCCCGGCGACGTGATTGAATTTAATGCGCCTGGTGGCGCGCAGTATGCTGGTGTATTGCAATCGATTAACGAAGAGGGTGCTTGGTTTGATTTCAATCACCCGCTTGCTGGAAGGCCTATCACCTTCGAAGCAGAAGTCATTGCGATTCTCTAACGAATGAGCAATCAAGCCCCAGCAGAAATATTGATGGCGCAACCTCGCGGCTTTTGCGCGGGTGTTGATCGGGCAATCAATATTGTTAATGAAGCCCTGACACGCTTTGGTGCGCCGATTTATGTGCGTCATGAAATTGTTCACAATGCCTATGTTGTAAATGAACTGCGTGAAAAGGGTGCCGTGTTTGTTGATGAATTGCATGAGGTTCCTAAGGGCGGCATCGTCGTGTTTAGTGCACATGGTGTTTCTCAAGAGGTGCGCAAGGATGCTGAGGCACGTGGATTGCAGGTATATGACGCTACTTGCCCCTTGGTGACTAAGGTGCATCTTGAGGTCGTGAAGATGTGCAAGGATGGTTTCACGGTCTTGATGATTGGCCATGCTGGACATCCCGAAGTTGAAGGCACGATGGGGCAGGTAAAGGAAGGCGTTCATTTGATTGAAAAAGTAGCCGATGTTGCTAAGCTGCCTTTTGCTGAGAATGAAAAAATTGCTTTTGTAACGCAAACCACACTCTCCGTAGATGAGACAAAAGAAATCGTCGACGCCTTAACTCAAAAATTTCCAAATATTGTTCAGCCACGTAAACAAGATATTTGTTACGCCACTCAAAACCGCCAGGATGCTGTGAAATTTATGGCACCTCAGGTTGAGGTAGTTATTGTGGTGGGTAGTAAGGCAAGTTCGAACTCGAATCGCTTGCGTGAATTAGCTGAAAAACTGGGAGTACCGGCTTACATGGTCGATGCGCCAGAGCAACTTGAAGCCCAATGGTTTGAGGGTAAGAAGCGAGTAGGCCTTACTGCGGGCGCATCTGCCCCTGAAAGTCTCGCGCTTGCGATTGTGGAAAAGATTCAAGAATTCGGTCCACGCAGCATTCGTAATCTAGAGGGTGTTGTCGAAGACGTTACATTCTCGTTACCAAAGAATTTAGTTGGCTAGTGATAAAAAATAAAGGAGCCCAAGGCTCCTTTATTACATCCCGCCTAAATACTTCTAAACAACTTGCTTGAGTAACTCTCTCAAGATGTTGCACATCTGGCGGATTTCATCATCAGAAACATTCAGTGCTGGCATGAAGCGCAACAGATTGGGTCTTGGTGAGTTAATTAGCAATCCCTCTGGAACTCTATCGCGAGCTAGCTCAACCAGCTTGCCGCCAATATCACTGCTCAACATCAGTGCACGCAATAGTCCTTCGCCACGCTCACCATTCAGATTAAATTCTGCTGAGATAGAAAGTAATTCTTTGCTGAGCAATTCACCTTTTGCGCGGACTGCATCCAAAAATCCTGGTGCGAGTAATTGCTCGATGACGCTGATGCCTACTGCAGTCATGAGTGGGTTGCCGTTATAGGTGCCACCTTGGTCGCCAGGAACAAAACAAGCCACAGCATCAGTAGCCATCAGGGCTGCCAAAGGAACACCACCACCAATGCCTTTGCCCAGGGTCATGATGTCTGGTTCGATGCCGTAATGTTGATAAGCAAACAGTTTTCCAGTTCGACCACAGCCAGCCTGCACTTCATCCACGATCAACAAAATATTATTTTCTGTAGTGAACTTACGCAGGCTTTGCATAAATTCTTTGGTGACAGGGATTACGCCGCCTTCGCCCTGTACTGGCTCGAGCATCACCGCAACCGTTTTATCGGTCACCAGTTTTTTAACGGAGTCCAAATCATTTAAATCTGCTTTCAGAAAGCCTGGAACTTGTGGAGCAAACATCGTGTCCCAGCCTGGCTTACCAGATGCACTCATCGTTGCTAAAGTACGACCATGAAAGCTATGATCAAAGGTAATAATTTCAAAGGCGCCAGACTTATTGAGTTGACCCCATTTGCGTGCCAGCTTGATAGCGCCTTCATTTGCCTCGGCGCCGCTATTAGCAAAAAACACTTTGTTAAAGCAGCTGTTATTGGTCAGTAGATTAGATAAGCCAATCATCGGCTCGTTATAAAAGGCTGGACTCGGATTAATGAGCTTCTTAGCCTGTGCATTGAGCGCTTCAATCATGCCTGGATTGCTGTGACCGAGACAGTTCACTGCCCAACCTTGCAAGAAGTCTAAATAACGCTTGCCATTGTTATCGGTGAGCCACGAGCCTTTACCCTCAACCATCACAACTTCTGGGCGTGGGGTAATAAACATCACTGAATGGGCATCTACGGATTGGGCTGGCTTATTCATATCGTGTGCAAAGTGAGATCAAATGAGGTTTCTATTATCACGCTTAGTAAGTTAGTTTGTGGCGAGATCCGCTGCGCTGGTAAAGGAGTCCGCAAAGAATTCGTCCTCAGGCAGCTTGCACTGAGATGAAAAGTCATGGCGGGCTGCATTGACCATGACGGGGGCGCCACAGGCATAGACCTGGTAAGGGCTCATATCGGGATGGTCAGACATTACTGCTTGATGGACAAAGCCTGTGCGTCCAGTCCATTGATCCTCTGGAAGGGCATCAGAAATAACTGGGATGAACTTGAAGTCAGGAATTTCCTTAGCCCAGGACTGACAGAGTTCATCGAGGTAGAGGTCGCTGGGACGACGTCCACCCCAATACAGATAAATAGGGCGATGAATCTTTTTAAGCTGCATTTGCTCAACGATGGACTTGATAGGTGCAAAACCAGTGCCTGCCGCAACAAAAATAATGGGTTTCTTGGAATCTTCCCTGAGGAAGAAGCTGCCTAAAGGCCCTTCAAAACGCAGGATATCTTTTTCTTTCAGTGCTGGATCTTTTGCGCCAAAAACAAAATCAGTAAAGAGTCCGCCTGGTAAATGGCGAATATGTAGCTCGAGAGGGCCATCTTGATCAGGGGCATTAGCAATGGAATAAGCGCGACGTTGCCCATCTTTGAGCAAGAACTCTAAATATTGCCCAGCCAGAAATTGAAAGCGCTCGGCAGCTGGCAATTGCAATTTCAGAATCGCCACATCAGCACTCGGCTTTGTAATGGCATTCACACGACAGGGAACCTTGCGAATAGCGATATCGCCAGCGCCTTGAACTTCACGAGCCTCAATGAGAAGGTCTGATTTAGGGTGGGCGCAGCAAAACAAGGTGCCTCCAGTAGCTTCATCAGCAGGGCTTAAGGCGGCAGCGCTATGTTGGCCATGCTCCACTTGACCTTCTAGAACCTTGCCTTTGCAAGAACCGCAGGCGCCATTTTTACAGCCATAGGGAAGCGTGATGCCCTGTTGTAGCGCTGCTTCCAGCAGGGTTTCATCCTTCTGGACGGTAAATTGTTTGCCGCTCGTCTTGAGCGTGACTTGGTAAGACACTCTCATTCCTTTCAATAAATCGTTACGATGTGACCTATGCAATCTTTTGGTAAACCTCGAATCCTGATCGTCGGCTGCGGTGACATTGGCCTACGTGTTGCTAAGCAGCTTGCCCGAAGTCATCGCGTATATGCCCTAACTTCCCAGAAAGCACGTTTTCAGGAGTTGAGAGCGGTTGGCGCGATTCCGATTTTGGGGGATCTGGATAAGCCCGATAGCTTGTGGCGCTTAAGTGGATTAGCGCAAACCGTTATCCACTTGGCACCACCCCAAAATACAGGTCATCGTGATTGCCGAACTCGCAACCTCTTGCGAATTTTATCCCAAGGCTCCAATACTGTTGGGCGCTTGATTTATGTGAGCACCACCGGTGTGTACGGGGATCATGCAGGCGGGAGGGTGGGTGAAGTAACGCCCGTGAACCCCCAAAGCGAGCGAGCCAAGCGTCGGGTGGATGCAGAAAATTGCCTAGGTCTTTGGGCCCCTTCTCACGGCGTAGTCCTTACCATTCTGCGTGTGCCAGGCATCTATGCCTTTGACCGATTGCCAGTTGAGCGCATTCAGGCAGGAACGCCTGCCTTAATTGCAACTGAGGATGCCTACTCAAACCATATTCAGAGCGATGATTTGGCGAGATTGATTTGTGCTGCCGTCTATCACGGCAAACCACAGCGTGTCATCAATGCCTGTGACGGCGGTGAAACCAAGATGGGTGATTACTTTGATGAAGTGGCTGATGCGTTTGGTTTGGATCGACCACCAAGATTGCCAGCTGAGCAGTTAGAGAAAATCGTATCCCCGATGCTGTGGTCTTTTATGCGGGAGTCGCGACGCGTAACGAATACGCGACTAGCAGAATTAAAAACCCCGCTACGCTATCCCAGCGTCGCAGAGTTTCTGAAAACTATTTCCAAGAATCCTTAAGTCCGACCGTACGATTAAATACCGGTTGACCTGGTTTAGAGTCGCTTTGGTCCGCAACAAAGTAACCGTGACGCTCAAACTGAAAACGATCTTCTGCTTTAGCATCTTTCATGCAGGGCTCTAAGTACGCAGTAATCGTTTGCTTGGAGTTTGGATTGATCGCATCAAGGAAATTTTTATCGCCGCTATCTGGATGTGGGTCATTAAATAAGTGATCATAGAGACGCACTTGTGCTGGCACAGCTTCTGCCGCGCTAACCCAATGAATGTTGCCCTTCACCTTGTAATTATTTGAGCCGGGAGTGCCGCTCTTACTGTCGGGAAAGTGAGTTGCATTAACTTGAATCACATTGCCATTGGCATCCACTTCAAAGCCGGTGCACTCAATCACAAAGCCATGACGTAAGCGTACGCGTCCACCAGGTTGATCGCCAATCGGTGGATATAGTCTAAAGAATCCCTTAACAGGCTCCTTCATAAAATCATCTTCTTCAATCCACAATTCTTTTGTGAAATGAAACTCGCGATTGCCCCACTCGGGATGTTGTGGATGACGCGGAGCTGAGCAAGGCTCGCTCGCAGATGCATCAAAGTTTTCAATCACGAGTTTGAGTGGCTTAAGGACCGCTGTGGCCCGTGGGGCCTTGGCCTCTAGATCATCCCGTAGGGCTTGATCCAGAGTGCTCATATCAATCCAACTATCTGCTTTAGATACACCAATGCGCTCACAGAACAGGCGAATACTCTCTGGTGTGTAACCTCTACGTCGGATACCTACGATGGTCGGCATCCGCGGATCATCCCAGCCATCAACATGCTTTTCTTCTACCAATTGCAGTAACTTGCGCTTGCTGGTGATGGTGTAAGTTAGGTTGAGGCGAGCAAACTCATATTGATGTGGAACGGGATTTTTGAAGATCCCTAGTTCTGCCAGTGAGGCTACGATCCAGTCGTAGAGCGGGCGATTATTTTCAAACTCCAATGTGCAGATGGAGTGTGAAACATTTTCCAATGCATCAGAAATACAGTGCGTGAAATCGTATAAAGGATAGATGCACCACTTGCTACCAGTGCGGTGGTGATCAGTGTGACGAATACGATAGACCACGGGATCTCGCATCACAATATTCGGATGCGCCATATCAATCTTCAGTCGCAGAACATGTTCACCGTCTTTGAATTTGCCATCACGCATCTCGCGGAATAAAGCCAGGTTCTCATCGGGCGTGCGATCGCGGTACGGACTATTTTTTCCAACTTGGCCAAAGTTGCCGCGATTGGTGTGAATGTCATCCGCACTTTGACTATCCACATACGCTTTGCCATTCTGAATCAGAATTTCTGCAAACTCATAGAGTTGGTCAAAGTAATCACTTGCGTGATAAAGGTGTGTGCCCCAATCAAATCCCAGCCATTTAACGGCGTCCAAAATACTATCGGCGTACTCAATATCTTCTTTAACTGGGTTAGTGTCATCCAAGCGCATATTGCAACGTGCACCACCCGCTTGATTGTTGTAATCAGCAGCTAAGCCAAAGTTCAGGCAGATACTTTTGGCGTGACCAATATGGAGATAGCCATTGGGCTCTGGTGGAAAACGCGTAATGATGGAGGGGATAGCTTGGCCGCTGCGATCGCTTCGGTTTTGGTAGGCGCCACTCGCCAAGTCATGATCGATGATCTGGCGCAAAAAGTTGGAGGGCTCAGCAACTGTGCCGGCAGGCGATTTAGAGGGTTTGCTATCTTGGGACATGCGCCCATTGTAGAGAAAAGCCCTGCCTATAAAGAAAAAAGCCCGCAAACTGCTGCGGGCTCGATTCTGGGAAGCATTCGAGAATTAATCTTCTACGAAAGCCTCTTCACGGGTTTTCTTAACCGCAGGCAGAGCCACGATCACGACCAAGAGGGCTGCTGCGATGAGCAATCCTAAGGAGAGTGGGCGGGTTACGAAGGTTGTGAAATCACCACGTGACAACAATAGGGCGCGACGGAAGTTCTCTTCCATCATTGGTCCGAGCACGAAGCCGAGCAGCAATGGAGGAGGTTCGCAACCGAGTTTGAAGAAGAGGTAGCCAATAATGCCGAAAGCAGCAGTAATGTATACGTCAAACACAGTGTTATTCACGGTGTACACGCCGATACAGCAGAAGACCAAAATGGCTGGATACATAAAGCGATAAGGAATCTTCAGGAGCTTTACCCAAATACCAATGAGTGGCAAGTTCAAGAGAATCAACATCACGTTACCAATCCACATGGATGCGATCAGACCCCAGAACAAAGCTGGGTTGCTGGTCATCACTTGTGGGCCTGGCTGAATGTTATGAATCGTCATCGCACCAACCATCAAAGCCATCACAGCGTTTGGTGGAATACCCAAAGTGAGCAATGGAATGAAAGAGGTTTGAGCTGCAGCATTGTTTGCTGCCTCAGGACCTGCTACACCCTCGATCGCACCTTTACCAAACTCATGGCTGTATTTAGATGATTTCTTTTCAACTGAGTAAGCACCAAAGGCTGCCAAAGCAGCGCCGCCGCCTGGCAAGATCCCCAGAATGGAGCCAATTGTTGTGCCACGCAAGATTGATGGGATCATGCGTTTTACATCTTGCTTGGTTGGGATCATCGTGGTCATCTTATTCAAGAAGCCCTCATCCTCGCCTTTTTTCTCAAGGTTACCCATGATTTCAGCAAAGCCGAAAACACCCATCGCTACGGCTACGAAACCAATGCCGTCACTTAATTCAGGGATGTCAAAAGCGTAGCGGGAGACACCAGAGTTCACATCGGTACCAATCAAGCCCATTAATAGGCCAAGAATGATCATGCCGATCGCCTTGATCAAAGAGCCTGAGGCCAGAACGACCGCACCAATTAACCCTAAAACCATTAGGGAGAAATATTCGGCGGGACCAAACTTAAAGGCTAGCTGAGAGAGTGGGGCAGCAAAAGCAGCCAAAACCAATGTAGCCACGCAACCAGCAAAGAAGGAGCCCATGCCGGCAGTAAAGAGAGCTACGCCCGCTCGACCATTTCTGGCCATTTGATATCCATCGATCGCCGTCACCACCGAGGACGTTTCCCCTGGGATATTGAGCAAAATTGCAGTTGTAGAGCCACCGTACTGGGAGCCGTAGTAAATACCAGCCAACATGATCAAAGCAGCAATTGGAGGCAATGCATAGGTCGCTGGCAACAACATCGCAATTGTCGCGATTGGGCCTAGGCCTGGCAAAACACCAATCAAAGTACCCAAAACGCAACCAATTAAGCAATACAGTAGGTTTTGGAGGGTAAAGGCGGTATCGAAACCGAGAGCTAAATTAGCAAATAAGTCCATTTTTCAGTATCCCGGTTTGTTATTGAAGAAAGAAAGGCAGTAATGGGAACTGAAGCTTCAGTCCTACTACAAACACTGAATAGGTAAATGCAACCAAGAAGGTGGCATTAATTAATGTGCCCTTCCAGTGAAACTCATGGCTTGCGCTCGCAGACATAAATACCAGTACAAATACTGCTACAACAAAGCCCATGGTTGGTAAGAGGATGCCGTAAAGGACTACTGAGCCGGTAATTAAGCCAATGATGCGCCAATTGAATTTAGGGATGCTTTCAATTGTGGCGGTCGCTCTTAAGGACTTTACTAGCACCAGTAAGCCTAAAAGTGACATCAGAATGCCGAGGAAGAATGGGAAATAGCCTGGACCCATTTTGGCCGCCGTACCCATTGGGTAATGGGTAGCTACTATGGTAAAGAATAGGCCGATAACCATGTACATGATTCCAGCGCCAAAATCCCGTTGATTGCGAATTTTCAAGTTGAGCTCCTTATATCGACTTAAAGGCCGATCTATTTATTGATGTTACGGGATTGTAAGGCAGGATTGAGGAGCTTTGCCTAGGGTTTGCCCCTGACTAGTGCCAATGCGATAATTATTCGCATGAAAGTCTCCCAAATTCGCCAGGCGTACCTGGACTACTTCGCCCAAAAAGGCCACCAAATTGTCCCTTCCAGCCCTGTGGTGCCTGGAGACGACCCAACCCTGTTATTTACCAATGCGGGTATGAATCAGTTTAAGGACGTCTTTTTAGGCTTTGATAAGCGCCCCTATAACCGTGCTACCAGCGCTCAGAAATGCATTCGTGCCGGCGGTAAACACAATGACTTGGATAACGTCGGCTATACAGCCCGTCATCACACCTTCTTTGAAATGTTGGGTAACTTCTCCTTTGGGGATTACTTTAAAAAAGATGCCATTCAGTTTGCCTGGGGCTTATTAACAGAAGTATTTAAGTTGCCAGAAGAAAAGCTGCTCGTCACCGTCTATGCGGAAGACGATGAGGCTTATGAAATTTGGAACAAGCAAATTGGTATTCCAGCGGAACGCATTATTCGCATCGGCGATAACAAGGGCGCTCGTTACGCTTCAGATAATTTCTGGATGATGGGTGATACAGGCCCATGCGGTCCTTGTACTGAAATCTTCTACGACCATGGTCCTCACATTGCGGGCGGCCCTCCGGGAAGTCCCGATGAAGATGGTGATCGCTACATCGAGATTTGGAATAACGTATTCATGCAGTTCAATCGCGACGAAGCGGGCAATATGCATCCTTTGCCTAAGCCTAGCGTAGATACTGGCATGGGTCTTGAGCGTATTGCCGCAGTTCTGCAGCACGTGCACTCTAACTATGAGATTGATCTCTTTGTTAATTTGCTCAAAGCGGCTAAGGAAGCTGTTGATGCGGCCGGTGGTGAGAATTGCGATCCAACAAGTCCATCACTTAAAGTCATTGCAGACCATATTCGCGCCTGTAGTTTTATTGTGGTGGACGGTGTTATTCCGGGTAATGCTGGTCGTGGCTATGTTCTACGTCGCATCACACGCCGTGCAATTCGTCATGGCTACAAATTGGGCGCACGCAAACCGTTCTTCTATCAACTCGTGCCCGCTCTTGTAAAAGAGATGGGTCAGGCTTATCCAGAGTTGCAGGCAGAAAAAGATAAAGTCAGTGAAGTGATTAAGCAGGAAGAAGAGCGCTTCTTTCAGACCATTGCTAACGGCATGGAAATTTTGGAGGGCGCGCTTGCTGGTGGTGCCAAGACGGTGGATGGTGAAACCGCTTTCCGTTTGCACGATACCTTTGGCTTTCCTTTGGACTTGACTGCGGACGTGTGCCGCGAGCGCGATGTCACGGTGGATGCTGAAGGCTTTGATTTGGCAATGCAAAAGCAGCGCGATCAAGCAAGAGCGGCTGGTAAGTTCAAGGTGGCTCAAGGCTTAGAGTATTCCGGCAAACCAACTCAGTTCCACGGCTACGACACCTTGAAACATGATGGCGCCAAAGTAACTGCGCTCTATGTTGATGGCTCTGCTGTGCAGTCTGTCAAAGCTGGTGATGCTGCAGTGATCGTTTTAGATAACACCCCTTTCTATGCTGAGTCTGGTGGACAGGTTGGCGATAAGGGTGAGTTGCGTAATGAAGCAGTACGTTTTGCAGTTGAAGATACTTTCAAGATTCAGGCGGATGTTTTTGGTCATCAAGGTGAAGTACAAGAGGGTGAGCTCAAAGTAGGCGATGCAATCAACGCCTTGGTGGATATTGAGCAAAGAACTGAAACAATGCGCAACCATAGCGCTACGCATATTTTGCATAAAGCATTGCGTGAAGTATTGGGCGACCACGTACAGCAAAAGGGATCTTTGGTTGATGCCAGTAAAACCCGTTTTGACTTTACTCACAACGCACCTATTACTGCACAAGAAATTCGTCGGATAGAAGATATTGTGAATGCCGAGATTTTGGCTAATACTGCGACTTCCGGAAAAGTCATGTCTTTGGATGACGCACAAAAGACGGGTGCCATGATGCTCTTTGGTGAGAAGTATGGTGATGAAGTTCGGGTGCTTGAAATCGGTAGCTCTAAGGAGTTATGTGGTGGAACCCACGTTGGCCGTACTGGCGACATCGGTAGCTTAAAGATTGTTTCTGAGGGCGGTGTTGCAGCTGGTATCCGTCGCGTTGAGGCGGTTACCGGTAGAAATGCATTGAACTTTCTGCAAGGCTTGGAAGACAAGATTAATGAAGCGGCGACGATTCTCAAAACCCATCCGGGTGATTTGGTGAATCGTGTTGCTCAGTTACAAGAAAGTTTGCGTCAGGCAGAGCGTGAGTTGGATAAAGTGAATTCCAAACTCGCTGCCAGCCAGGGTGATGAATTGGCTACACAAGCAATCGATGTCAATGGTCTTAAGGTGTTGGCAGCGCGCTTGGATGGTGCGGATGCGCAAGTTCTTCGCGAAACCATGGATGCTTTGAAGGCGAAGTTGAAAACAGCCGCCATTGTCTTGGCTTCTGTGCAGGGCGATAAGGTGAGTTTGATTGCTGGCGTGACTGCGGATTCGATTGCCAAAGTAAAGGCAGGCGACTTAGTGAACTTTGTTGCTCAGCAAGTGGGTGGTAAAGGTGGCGGCAAGCCAGAAATGGCGATGGCTGGCGGTACAGACCCAAGTAAGTTGGGCGCGGCCTTAGCTGGTGTGAAAGATTGGGTGGCCTCTAAGTGAGTGATGCTATCGAATTCAATCTCGAGGTAGATGCCATTGGCATGAACTGCCCGCTCCCAATTTTGCGTACCAAGAAAGCTTTAGCCACAATGCAGTCTGGCGAAGTGCTCAAAGTGAAGGCAACGGATTCCGGTGCAGCCCATGACTTTCCTGCATTTGCAAAGCAGACTGGTAACGAATTGCTATCGAGCTCTACAGAGGGTGATGTACTGGTTTTCTTCCTCAAGAGAAGATAAGACGCGCTGGAGCTCTCAGTAGCAAAGAAAAAGGCAGAAAGTGATTTCTGCCTTTTTTACTTTTAGTTCACGGGATTATTTTAGAGACCAGCTTTTGAGGTACTCAGCAAATTCTTCACCAACTTCTTGGTGACGCAAAGCAAAGTCTACTGATGCTTTGAGGTAGCCCAGTTTGCTGCCGCAGTCATAACGTACACCATCGTATTCATATGCAAATACAGGCTCTTCCTTGAGTAAGGCGGCAATAGCATCGGTGAGCTGAATTTCTCCGCCAGCACCAGGTTTTACATTGCGAATGTGATCAAAGATCTTTGATGAAAGCACATAGCGTCCTACAACTGCGAGATTAGAAGGGGCATCAGCTGGTTTTGGCTTTTCAACGATGCCATCGAGGCGATAGATCCCTTTGCTGACCTCATTTCCTGAGACAACTCCATAGGAGCCGCTTCTGGAGGGATCAATTTTCTCAACAGCCAGCACTGAGCCATTTTGCTCTTCATGAACTTTTAGCATTTGCGAAAGCACTGGAGGATACCCATCCAAAAGATCGTCCGCCAAAATGATTGCAAAAGGTTCGTCACCCACTAGTTTCTCAGCGCATAAAACAGCATGCCCTAAACCCAATGGTTCGGATTGTCGGATATATACGCAATCAACATTATCTGGTTTGACGCTACGCACGAGATGCAGGAGGTCTTGTTTATTTTTGGCCTCAAGAGCTGCTTCTAATTCATAGGCCTTATCAAAGTGATCTTCAATTGCGCGTTTGCTGCGGCCAGTAACAAAAATGAGTTCAGTAATGCCGGCGGCAATGGCTTCATCAACCGCATATTGAATGAGCGGTTTATCCACAACATTGAGCATTTCTTTCGGACTTGCTTTAGTAGCTGGCAAAAAACGTGTGCCAAATCCCGCAACCGGAAATACAGCCTTCGTTACCTTTTTGGAGCTGAAATGTAATGGCATGGAGAATCCGTTCTTATTTAAGACGTTCTAATTGTGCAACAAGCTTCTCATGGTTTTGCTCAAAGCCGGCAAGACGCTGTTTCTCTTGGGCAACCACCTCTTCTGGAGCGCGAGCCACAAAGCTTTCATTGCCAAGTTTGCTGCGTGCTTTAGTGATTTCATTGGCCAAGCGCTCAATTTCCTTGCCTAGACGAATTCTTTCGGCTGCTACGTCGACTTCAATCTTGAGTAGTAGCTTGATATTGCCAACTAAGGCCATCGGTGCGCCTGGGGCATCTTTCTCCAAAGCGGACTCATCACTGTAGATTTTGACTTCTGAAAGCTTTGCTAATGCAGTTAAGTAAGGGCTTGCCTGTTTCAGGAAATCTTGCGGTCCACTAACCCAGAGGGGCACTTTGAGTGCAGGTGAAACTTGCATCTCGCCGCGTAGGTTACGGCAAGCATCCACAATGGATTTAATTTGGGCAACCCAAGCTTCGCTTTGCTCATCAACCTTATCGAGCTGAGCAACGGGATATGGTTGCAGAGCAATCGTTTGCTTATCTTGCTTAACCAACTCTTTACCCACTTTAGGCCCGACGGTTTGCCAGAGAGTTTCAGTGATAAATGGAATCAGTGGATGCGCCATGCGCAAGATCGTTTCTAAAACGCGTAGTAGTGTGCGACGAGTGGCTCGTTGCTGTGCAGGAGTACCAGTCTGCAATTGAACCTTTGCTAATTCTAAGTACCAATCGCAATACTCATCCCAAACAAATTGATAAATACTGGTGGCAATATTGTCAAAGCGATAGTTCTGGAAGCCCTTGGCAACATCAGCTTCCGTTCTTTGCAATAAAGAAACAATCCATTTATCAGCCTCAGAAAAATCTAAGTAACCTTCTGGCCCGCATTGGTTGTCACACGGCGCAAAACCATTTTCTTCATCCTTGCCAGGACAGTTCATGAGAACAAAGCGAGTGGCATTCCATAGCTTGTTACAGAAGTTGCGATAACCCTCGCAGCGTTTCTGATCAAAGTTAATGTTGCGACCCAGTGATGCGAGTGAGGCAAAGGTAAAGCGCAGGGCATCGGTACCAAACGCAGGGATACCCTCCGGAAATTCTTTCTTGGTTTTCTTGCCAATGCTTTCAGCCTGCTTTGGATTCATCAGGCCAGTGGTGCGCTTCGCAACTAAGTCTTCAATCTTGATACCATCAATGAGGTCGATTGGATCCAAAGTGTTTCCTTTGGACTTACTCATCTTCTGACCTTCGGCATCACGAACTAAGCCGTGTACGTAAACAGTATTGAACGGAACCTTGCCAGTGAAATGACAAGTCATCATGACCATTCTGGCTACCCAGAAGAAGATGATGTCAAAGCCGGTTACCAGTACTGAGGATGGTAGGAAGTGATTGAGGGCAGGTGTTTCTTCTGGCCAGCCTAGTGAGCTAAATGGCACAAGCGCTGAGCTAAACCAGGTATCCAATACGTCAGGATCGCGATTCAACTCCCCGTTATAACCGGCAGCAACAGCCTTAGCTTTAGCTTCATCTTCAGAGCGGGCTACAAAGATCTGACCATCATCGCCATACCAGGCGGGGATTTGATGACCCCACCAGAGTTGACGAGAGATGCACCAGTCCTGAATGTTCTCTAACCACTGGGTATAAGTGCTGATCCAATTTTCTGGAACGAGCTTGATATCACCTTTGGTAACGGCATCCAATGCGGCACCAGCGATAGATGAGCCCGGTTGATATTTGTTATCAGGACTTGGCTTGGATACTGCAACAAACCATTGGTCAGTGAGCATTGGCTCAATGATGGTTTGAGTGCGATCACCACGTGGCACCATCAATTTATGCGGCTGTACTTTTTCTAGTAAACCGGCAGCATCTAAATCAGTAACGATTTGTTTGCGTGCAGCAAAACGCTCAAGGCCTTGATAAGTAGCAGGTGCATTTTCATTAATCTTGGCATCGAGAGTCAAAATATTAATGAGAGGTAATTGGTGGCGTTGTCCAACGGCGTAGTCGTTGAAGTCATGCGCAGGCGTCACTTTAACCACGCCAGTACCAAAAGCTAAATCAACATAGTCGTCCGCAATAATTGGAATCTCGCGATTGCATAGGGGCAGTTGTACTGACTTGCCAATGAGGTGTTTGTAGCGCTCGTCTTCTGGGTTGACCATGACGGCAACGTCGCCCAATAAGGTCTCCGGGCGAGTGGTGGCAACGGTCAGGTGTCCGGAGCCATCTGCTAATGGATAGCGGATGTGCCACATCGAGCCATCTTCTTCTTCGCTCACTACTTCTAAATCCGAGACGGCGGTTCCTAAAACCGGATCCCAGTTCACTAAACGTTTGCCGCGGTAAATTAAACCTTGCTCATGTAAACGAACAAATACTTCGACAACCGCTTTGGACATCTTGCTGTCCATCGTGAAATATTCTTTACCCCAATCAATCGAAGCGCCTAGGCGACGAATTTGACGTGTGATGGTGTTGCCGGAAGTTTCTTTCCACTCCCAGACTTTTTCTAAGAATTTCTCACGACCTAAATCGTGACGAGAAACTTTCTGTGCATCGAGTTGGCGCTCAACGACAATTTGTGTGGCGATGCCAGCATGGTCTGTGCCTGGAACCCACAAGGTATTTTTGCCAGACATACGGGCATGACGCACCAAGCCATCCATGATGGTTTGATTAAAGGCGTGACCCATGTGCAGGGTGCCCGTCACATTCGGTGGCGGCAACTGAATCGAGAAATCTCCCTTACCCTCATCTAGGGTGGCGTCGGCAATGCCTCGGCGTTCCCATTCCGGACCCCAATAAGCTTCAATTGGGGCGGGTTCGTAGGATTTGGCTAGTTCGTCTAAAGAACTAGTTAATGGGGGGTTGGGTGAATTAGGGGTATTCGAAGCATTTGGCATATGAGGCAAATTATAATTGGGGCGATGTACTCAGACCTACTCGCAAACCTTAATCCAGAACAACGCGAGGCAGTGACCCTCCCGCCAGTAAATGAAAATGGCCAGGCCCAGTCAGCCCTGATTTTGGCTGGCGCTGGTAGCGGAAAAACCCGCGTCCTCACGACCCGTATAGCCTGGTTGATCCAAACGGGTCAGGTTTCGCCGATTGGCGTCCTGGCGGTGACCTTCACGAATAAGGCCGCTAAAGAGATGATGTTGCGCTTAAGTGCCATGTTGCCCATCAATACTCGGGGTATGTGGATTGGCACTTTTCACGGTCTTTGTAACCGTTTGCTGCGTGCGCATCACAAAGAGGCTGGTTTGCCATCCACTTTTCAGATTTTGGACACCCAAGATCAGTTATCCGCTATTAAGCGCCTTTTAAAAGGCTTAAAGGTTGATGATGAGAAATACCCACCTAAGCAGTTGCAATACTTCATTGCACACGCCAAAGAGCGTGGTCAGCGTGCCAAAGAGTTATCTGTGGGGGATGACTTTCAGGCCAAGATGGCCCAGTTATACGAAGCCTATGATGAGCAGTGCCAACGTGAGGGCGTAGTCGACTTTGCTGAACTCCTATTGCGTAGCTATGAATTGCTAAAACATAACGAAGCAATTCGGACGCATTACCAAGAGCGCTTTCGCCATATCTTGATTGATGAGTTCCAGGATACCAATGCCTTGCAATACGCCTGGCTCAAATTACTGTCTGGCCATGATGTTAGTCGCGTCAATGTCAGTGGCATGGGCAGTAGCGCGGTATTCGCAGTGGGCGATGATGATCAAAGTATTTACGCCTTCCGTGGTGCAGACGTTGAGAACATGCGTCTGTATGAAAAGCAATATCACCCAATGATGGTCAAGCTTGAGCAAAACTATCGCTCACATGGCCACATCTTAGATACCGCAAACTATCTCATTTCCAACAACACGGATCGCCTGGGTAAAAACTTACGCACTGATGCTGGTCATGGCGAGCCAGTCCGCATCTATGATGCGCCGAGCGATCACGCAGAAGCTGCTTGGCTCGTAGACGAAATCAAAGCGCTGGTAAATAGCGGCATCAAGCGCACTGAAATTGCCTTGCTCTATAGAAGTAATGCCCAGTCACGCATCATCGAGCACGCCTTGTTTTCTGCCGCGATTCCCTATCGCGTATACGGTGGACTGCGCTTCTTCGAGCGTGCTGAGATTAAACACGCTTTGGCCTACCTACGTCTTCTAGAGAATCCAAATGACGACACCTCTTTCTCGCGTGTAGTGAATTTCCCGACACGCGGCATTGGTGCAAGATCGATTGAGGCTGTGCAAGATGCAGCCCGCGCTCAAAACAGTTCTTTGTATTTGGCTGCATCGACACTGGATGGTAAAGCGGGTGCATCCTTGGGCGGCTTTGTACGCTTGGTAGATCACATGCGTGAAGCTACTCGTCACAATACTTTGCCGGAGACAGTGGGGTTCGTTATTCAACATAGCGGCTTGATTCAGCACTACCTCTCAGAGCGTGAAGGTCAGGATCGCGTAGAAAACTTACAAGAATTAATTAACGCTGCGACCGCATTTATTGCGGAAGAGGGCTATGGCCAAGATGCCACTGCTGCTACGCTACCGGGTGAGAATGCCCCTGGCCTAGTGGAGGTCTCACCATTAGCGGCATTCCTCTCGCACGCATCGCTCGAGGCCGGTGATAACCAAGCTCAAGCAGGTCAAGACGCCGTTCAGCTGATGACAGTGCACTCTGCCAAAGGCTTAGAGTTCACCTCCGTATTTATTACTGGTTTAGAAGAGGGTCTGTTCCCGCATGAGAACAGCATCAATGAACAGAATGGTTTAGAAGAAGAGCGTCGTTTGATGTATGTTGCGATTACTCGGGCCAAGGAGCGTCTCTACCTCTCCCACACGCAGTCGCGGATGTTGCATGGCCAAGTGCGTTACAACATGCCTTCCCGCTTCTTGGAAGAGTTGCCATCTGATTCGCTGAAGTGGCTTACGCCAAAAGTAAAAGATGCCCGCTGGGGCGGCACTACTGGTGGAAACGGTGGCCGTTCAGGATCAACTTGGCAGGATGGCTATACCCGTCAGCGCGAGTTTGGATCGAATGACTTCTTTGATTCTGGCAATGAGCGTGAGCGACCTGCAAGGCAAATTGGTCGCGTAGGCTCTGCCTCAACTTCTGTTACCCGAATGGCTTCACCACCACGTGGCAACTATCCATTTACTATCGGACAGAATGTCTTTCATACCAAATTTGGTGAAGGGCGCGTGACTGGCTTAGAGGGTAATGATGCCGACGCGCGCGCTCAAGTGAACTTCAAGCGCCACGGAGTGAAATGGCTGCAGCTCAGTATTGCTAAGCTTGCAGCGATAGACTAAGCAATTAAGGTTGCTGATTCTTTTTCAGCAAAGCACGCTTTCCAAGTGGCGAAGAACGAGCAATGCATCACTGTCAATCCCGCCATGGAAATGGGGGCGATGATAAATGAGGCGGCTTGACCTAAATCTAGCGCGTCAAAGATAGAGCCAATCGTTAATGGAATAGCGATTAAGATCGCACCCCAAATAGCGATATACAAAAAGAATGCGCCACGATTTGCCCAGCATGCAATAGCGCTAGAGAAGAGCGCCTGCGCTACTGGCATATCAGCCCAAGCAACGAGCACGGGAGAGAACCACATCAACATCGCTACCGGGATATACAGCAGGCCGCCAAAAAAGAGAATCAGATAAATCTGACGAACTACTTCTGGGGTGATGGGCTTGTCATTCGTCATGAGGGGAATTAGTAACTCAAAATCCACCAACATGCTTAAGATAAAACTCAGCGCCAGAATGAGTGCCGCGTATACCAAGCCTAATTGCAGAATACGTTTACGAATTAATGGCGAAGATTGCAGGGCAATGACATAGACCGATGGGCGAATACGTTCTTTTTGAATCGCTTGCCGACAGGCGGTCATAAAGCCTACCGACAAAGTGGGCGTCAGTAATAGGACGGCAAAAACACCAATCACTGGTACGAGCACTGCTAGCTGCGCCACAAACACATACATGAATACCAGCATCAAAAAACCCAAAGGGTTTTGTTTGAACAGCCAAATGCCTTGACGTATCCAGGTGTAACCCTCTTTTGGGGCGACGGAGTTTAGTTTCATATTGCTTTGCGACTTAAGAGAATATTTTCAAAATGACGAGGGTCATGTGGTGTGAGCATTTGCGCATCACGTGGCAAGTAAAAATCCCACAGGCGTGAAATCCAGAAACGAAGAGCTGCGGCACGAATCATCAGTGGCCAGCTCGCTTGCTCTTCCTTGCTTAAGGGGCGAACAGATTGATACGCGTCCATCAACGCCTTGAAGCGAGCAGGATCTAAATCCTGTTTGTTTTCTGCAAGACACCAATCATTTGCTGTCACCGCTAAATCAAACAACCACTTGTCTGTTCCAGCGAAATAAAAGTCGAAGAAGCCACCCAGCTGGTCTTGAGAACTGTCACTTGCACCCTGAGGGTCAAACAGTACGTTATCTCTAAAGAGGTCGCAATGGCTTGCCCCTTGCGGCAGCGATGCATAAGCAGCAGAGGCAAAGAACTGCTCTTGAGTGGCAAGCTCAGTTGTGAGTAATTCTTTTTGTGCATCGCTCAGGTGGGATAAGACTTGCGGAACAGTTTTTTGCCACCAAGACAGGCTGCGTAGATTTTCTTGGGTGTGCTTAAAGTCACTGCTGGCCAAATGCATCTTTGCCAAGTTCTCACCAACCAATGCGCAATGCTTTGCTTCGGGCACCAGTCTAGAGAGACCTGGAAGCTTACTCACAATCGCTGCTGGCTTATCTTTAAGAGTAAATAGAATTTGCCCCTGTTTGTTTTCAAGAGGCTTAGGTACTGCAATCCCCTTGTCAGCCAAGTGGCGCATTAGCTCTAAGTAGTACGGAAGTTGCTCTGCTGAAAGTCTTTCGAAAATAGTCAGAACATATTCTTGTTTCTTGCCATCTTTCTCGGTGTCGAGAAAAAAATTGGAGTTCTCAATACCACCATGAATGCCGCGAATATCGATGGCCTGCCCAATATCAAAATCATTTGAGATCCAAGCGGAGATATCACTTAATTCAATAGGGGTGAAGACGGCCATAACTAGAAATTAAAAAGGGATACTGATGCTCGGTACGCTGATCAGATCAGTTTCTTTTGGTACGCCAGGCATCACTGTTGTTGGAGGCGCCATTTCATAGCTGGTGTAGCGCGTCTTCACATCCACTTGCGTAGGTGAATTGGCATCCTTGTATTCGGTAACTTCTGTGCCCGTAGCTTCTTTGTGCTGAAAGCTCGGTTTACGACCTTCAGGTGCATTTGTCACTTGTGATGCGTTGACTGCTGGTGCCAAAGGCTGATTATTAATGCGCTGTAGCTCGGATGGGCTCAGCGCTTGAGAATTATTTTGGGCATGTGCAAAATTGAGGCCAAAAGAGGCAAAAGCCACTAAAAAGCTTGTAATAACAAGGGCTTGGCTCAAAGAAGAGTGGAGTAAGTTAGTTAGAGCGTGCATCATTTTTCACCTTTTTAGGCCTCTTTTCAGGGGGATTTGAACCTGATCTGTAGGCAGTTAGCAACTAGATTGTACGATTGCGGTATGACTAAACATAGACTCTTGTTGGTAGACGGCTCTAGCTACCTCTATCGCGCCTTTCATGCCATGCCAGACCTCAGAAATGGGGCAGGCGACCCAACTGGGGCAATCTATGGGATGGTTAATATGATGCGCCGAGCTCGCTCGGAACTCAAGGCTGACCATATTGCCTGTGTTTTTGATGCCAAAGGCAAGACTTTCCGGGATGAAATGTACTCCGAGTACAAGGCGCACCGCTCCCCCATGCCGGAGGATTTAGTCAAACAGATTGAGCCGATCCATGCCATGGTGAAGGCCTTGGGCTGGCCGGTGTTGATGGTTTCGGGGGTTGAGGCTGACGACGTGATTGGCACCTTGGCTTGCCAAGCTACCCAAGCTGGCTGGGAAACCATTATTTCTACTGGCGATAAAGATTTAGCTCAGCTGGTGAATGCATCCGTCACTTTGATTAATACGATGACTGATGAAAAATTGGACATTGATGGAGTGATTGCTAAATTTGGCGTACCTCCCGAGCGCATCGTGGATTACCTTTCCATTATTGGTGACACGGTCGATAACGTACCTGGTGTTCCGAAGGCTGGTCCTAAAACAGCAAATAAATGGTTGGCTGAGTTTGGTGATTTAGATAATTTGATGGCGAATGCCGATCAAGTAAAAGGCGTTGTTGGCGAGAACCTGCGTAATAGTTTGGAGTGGCTCCCACAGGCACGTCAACTCATTACCGTCAAAACGGATTGTGATTTATCTCCACATCTTCCAGGTCTAGATGATCTACATGCAAAACCAGAAGATGCACCCCTCTTGAGAGAGTTATTTGAACGCTACGCCTTTAAGACGTGGTTGCGTGATGTAGAGAAACAATTGGGTGGAGCAGCTCCTGAAGCTGCTAGTGGTTTTGATTTGGCTGGTAGTCCCTTCAAAAATACTGCTGAAGAAAATGTAAAGGCTGTATCCAAGAAGTTTGGTCCCACTGCTACAGAAGCAACTACCGCCTTATCGCAAGAAACAACGGATCTGCAGGGTGCGATTGCAAAACACTATGAATGTGTTATCGATGAAGCAGCATTAGATCGCTGGATTAAAAAAATTGAAGGCGCTGACCTTACGGCGGTGGATACTGAGACTACTAGCCTAGATGCGCTGGCTGCAGAGCTAGTAGGTATCTCGCTTTGCGTTACTCCTGGAGAGGCCTGCTACATCCCAGTAGCGCACCGTAATGGAGAAACTCAGCTCAGTCGCGAATTAGTCTTGGCGCGCATGAAGCCTTGGTTAGAAGGCACTTCGCATCTGAAGGTGGGTCAGAACCTCAAGTACGACAGCCATATCTTTGCGAACTACGACATTACTTTGCAAGGCATTGCGTTTGACACCATGCTGGAGTCTTACGTACTTGAATCACATATGCCACACAACATGGATAACTTGGCCGAGCGACATCTCGGTATGAAGACCATTAAGTATGAAGAGGTGTGCGGGAAAGGTGTGCATCAGATTGGTTTTGATCAAGTCGATCTGAAGATCGCAACAGATTACGCCGCGGAAGATGCTGACATTACCTTACGTCTGCATTTAGCTCTGTGGCCGCAAATCCAGGAGAGCCCAGGCCTGCTGTATGTTTATGAAAATATTGAGATGCCAGCAATGCGTGTCCTTGGCATCATGGAGCGTAATGGGATTCGGATTGATTCAGGACTACTGTCTAAGCAGGGTCAAGAGGTTGGCAAACGTTTGCTGGCTTTGGAGAGTGAGATTCATAAGCTTGCAGGACAACCTTTCAATATTCAGTCTCCCAAACAGATTGCAGAAATTTTGTTTGGTCAGCTAGAACTCCCGGTAATTAAAAAAACGCCATCGGGCGCACCATCGACTGATGAAGAAGTTTTGCAAAAGCTGGCTGAAGACTATCCCTTGCCTGCCCGTATTTTGGATTACCGCAGTCTCGCTAAATTGATGTCGACTTATATTGAGAAGCTGCCACGCATGGCTGACCCTAAGACGGGTCGAGTGCACACCAGCTTTTCTCAGGCGACTGCAGTGACGGGGCGCTTGGCTTCTAGTGATCCGAACTTGCAAAATATTCCTGTGCGTACGGAAGAAGGTCGTCGTATTCGGGAGGCGTTTATTCCAGCTGAAGGATGTAAGTTGCTCTCAGCCGACTACTCACAAATTGAATTACGCATCATGGCGCACATTGCCGAAGACGAAAACTTGCTGGCTGCTTTTGCTGCTGGTAAAGATGTGCACCAAGCTACAGCAGCGGAGATTTTTGGAGTGCCGTTGGAGGGCGTTACTTCAGAGCAGCGCCGTTATGCCAAAGTGATTAACTTTGGCTTGATCTATGGCATGAGTGCTTTTGGCTTGGCGGGTACCTTGGGTATTGAGCGTTCAGCGGCTCAAAATTACATTGCTAAGTACTTTGATCGCTATCCAGGGGTTGCTCAATATATGGAACGTACTCGCTTGGAGGCCAGGGAGAATGGCTATGTCGAAACGGTATTTGGCAGACGTCTATGGTTGCCAGAAATTAAGGGTTCCAATGGCCCTCGCCGCCAAGGCGCAGAGCGTGCTGCGATCAATGCACCAATGCAAGGAACGGCAGCCGACCTTATTAAGTTAGCTATGGTTGCCGTCGAAAACTGGCTAGAAAAGGAGCAGCTTAAGACCCGTATGCTGCTCCAGGTGCATGATGAGTTGGTGTTTGACGTACCCTTGGATGAGCTGGAGCTCTTGCAGGCTAAGCTACCGGACTTAATGTGCAAGGTGGCGGAACTCAAGGTTCCTTTGGTAGTTGGTATTGGGATTGGCGATAATTGGGAAGAAGCACACTAAATCAGGAGACTAGAAAATGACAGCGAAAAAAGATCAAGATTCAAAAATAGTGTCTAGCGATAGAAGGGGCTTTATGAAGGCCTCTGCTATTACCGCAACAACTATGGGTATTGGCTTTGTTGCTGCTTCTGAGCCGGTCATGGCCGCAGCGATTGAAACAGATTTTGCTGGCATTAAAGCTGGTGAACAAATGATTCCAGTCGGAAGCTTTCAGCTGCCTGCTTATGTTTCTCGTCCAGAAAAGGCTAAAGGCAACTTGCCGATTGTGATCGTTGCTAGCGAAATTTTTGGTGTGCACGAATACATTGCTGACGTCACACGTCGTTTTGCGAAATTAGGTTACTTGGCGATTGCCCCCGAATTCTTTACTCGCGCTGGCGATCCGAATACTTACGGCACGATTGCTGAGATTCAGAAAAATATTGTTGCTCCTACTACGGACACGCAAGTGCTGAATGATTTGCAAGCGGCCTTAGTTTGGGCCGGAAAGAATGGCGGCGATCTGAAAAAAGTGGGCGTCACTGGATTTTGCTGGGGTGGCCGCATTACTTGGCTCTCAGCCACGCTCCCGCAGGTTAAGGCGGGTGTAGCTTGGTACGGTCGTGTCATTGGTGAAAAAACAGAAGGCAACCCGCGTCATCCAGTCGATATCGCTGCCGATCTAAAAGCACCTGTGCTGGGCTTATATGGCGGCGCTGATACTGGCATCTCTTTAGAGAGTGTTGAGCAAATGCGCGAAGCGTTGGCAAAAGCAGCGCCAAAAAATCCAGCGGCCAAAGCCTGTCGTTTTGAAATCTATCCTGATGCACCACATGCTTTCCATGCTGACTACCGCGCTAGTTATCGCGAAGGTCCCGCTAAAGATGGCTGGGAAAAATGCATTGCCTGGTTTAAACAAAACGGAGTTGCATAATTTCCATGTCAGTATTACAAAGCATCTTGTTGGTAACAGCGCTAGCGGGAACCGCTAGCGTTCTCGTTGCCGCAAGTTTTTCTTTGTCTTTTTTATCAAAGATGGTCCACAGCATGGTCAGTGTGTCAGTTGGTATTTTACTGGCCACTGCTTTGCTGCATTCATTACCTGAGGCATTTACGATGTCGGGCGCGAGCCCTCAGTTGCTATTTGCTACTTTGCTTGCGGGACTACTAGGCTTTTTCTTGCTCGAGAAAATTGCATTACTGCGCCACAGCCATCACCATGAAGGGGATGGCCACGATCATCACCATGGCCATGATGCTGAAGTTGCGGGTCGTAGCGGTTGGATGATTTTGGTTGGCGATGGATTACATAACTTTGTTGATGGTGTTTTGATTGCTGCCGCATTCATGGCGGATTATCAGGTGGGTATCTTTACTGCCATTGCCATCATTGCCCATGAGATTCCTCAGGAGATTGGGGATTTCATCGTATTGCTCAATGCGGGATTCTCTCGAACTCGCGCCTTGGTGTACAACTTCATTTGTGGTTTGTCTGCGGTAGTGGGCGGCGTACTGGCTTACTTCTTCTTAGAGAAGGCTCATGCAGCAATGCCATATTTGCTCGTGATTGCATCCAGTAGCTTTATTTACATTGCGGTGAGTGATCTCATTCCGCAAATGCATCGACGCCCACATTGGGCTGAGTCTTTACGTCAAACGATTTTGATTGCTTGCGGCGTTGGTTTTGTAATCTTGCTCTCGCTGCTGCATTAAAGCGCCACTGGCCGGCTTGGATCGGCACACCATTCACTCCAGCTGCCTGCATATAGGCGTGAACCCTTGAGTCCAGCGACCTCCATGGCGAGTAAATTGTGGCAGGCTGTTACTCCAGAGCCGCACTGGTGAATCACTTCAGAGGCTTTGGTGGATCCCAGGAGAGCATGAAAATCTTTGTACAACTGCTCCGAGGTTTTGAAAGATTTGCCAGTGAGATTTTCTCTAAAGCAGTAATTGATTGCGTTGGGAATGTGTCCGCCAACTGGATCTAATGTTTCATTCTGACCATGAAAGCGATCGTTTGCACGAGCATCCACGATGACATTGATTTTGGCTTGAAGATTGTGAACAACCTCTTCTACCGTCACCAAGCCAACATAAGGCATCGCTGGCACAGGAGCACTTGTAGCCTCAGGCTGCCGTGGCAGGGTGCCTATTGGGCCATTCCAAGCATCTAGGCCGCCATCTAATACTTGAACATTGGCATGACCAGTTGCCTTGAGCATCCACCACAAGCGACTGGCATATACGGAGCCTTGATTGTCGTAGGCGATCACCAAAGTTTTTGAATCCATTCCTAAGCGGGATTTGGTTTGCGCCCAGGCTTCAGGAGTTGGTAGTGGGTGGCGACCATTCTTACCAGTCTTGGCGCCAGATAAATCGTGATCTAGATCGACGTAGAGTGCGCCCGGAATATGCCCCTCTAAATAAGACTTTCTACCTGCTAGTGGGTCAACTAAATCAAAGCGGCAATCACAGAGCAAAACATTCTCGCCACTATTGAGGATTTCTTCTAACTGGTTTGCAGTAATGAGAGGCGTCATGATGGCTTCCTAATGGGTGCGATGAGTATTACTGGATTATGCGCCTTGATAGTTCATGGCACGACGGTACCATTCATGGAAATGCTGCATGCCATCTTCCATCGGGCTTTGATAGGGCCCTACTTCATTTTGACCGCGTGCTAACAAGGCGGCGCGACCAGCATCCATACGCTCTGCAATCTCATCATCCTCAATACAAGTTTCCATATAGGCTGCACGCTCTGCCTCTACAAACTCACGCTCAAAAAGAGCGATCTCTTCTGGGTAATAAAACTCAACCACATTGCGTGTTTTATTCGGACCCATGGGGTGTAATGTCGAAACGCATAAAACCCCTGGGTACCATTCCACCATCACATTGGGGTAGTAGGTCAGCCAGATAGCGCCATGGCGCGGTGTCTTACCCTCGTGGTGGCGCAATACCGCTTCATGCCACTTTTGATAAACCGGAGAGCCAGGCTTCTCTAGGTTTTTATGAATGCCAACAGTTTGTACGCTGTGCCAGTCACCGAATTCCCAACGCAAGTCTTCACAAGAAACAAACTTACCTAAGCCTGGGTGAAATGGGACGACGTGATAGTCCTCAAGGTAGACCTCGATAAAAGTCTTCCAGTTGTAATTGCACTCATGGACTTCAACGTGATCTAGAACATAACCCTCAAAATTAAGATCATCAGCTACGCCGAGCTTGGCAAGATCGGTGCGCACATCACGCGGACCTTCAAATAAGAGTCCTTGCCAATTTTGCAAGGGTGACTTGCCTAGGTTGAGGCAAGGCTTATTTTCAAAATGGGGTGCACCCATGAGCTGACCATTTAAATCGTAGGTCCAGCGATGCAAGGGGCAAACGATGTTGTCTGCCTTACCTTTGCCGTTGAGCATGAGTGCTTGGCGATGACGGCAGACATTGGAAAGAAGTTCAACGCCATGGGCATTACGAACCAGTAGGCGACCCTCATTTTCTGAGGTTAAGGTTTGATAAGAGCCAATCTCAGGAACCATGAGTTCGTGACCAACATAGCCTGGGCCCTGCTTAAAAAGCAGTTCAATTTCACGCTGATAGAGATCAACGTCAAAATAGGCCGAAACCGGCAGTTGTAAGTTGGACGGCGCAAGTTGCTGCGCGGTAGCCAGATTAGTCATTCTCCCCACCCCCGAAAACGTCAGCCGAAGCTAAGCGGAATTACCAATCCAACCATCGACGGATCGATATTGAAAAGGAAGGAGGGAATTATACCCATCTGACCCCCGTCTCGCTTTAATATGTAGGGCTACATCTGTGAGAAATTTGAAGGAAATAAGCCAATGCCAGCAAAGAAATCTGAGGGTCAGAAACCCGGTCTTGAGGTTCAAATCGACCCCAACTTGCGTTACGAGCAGGCTGTAAAAGAGCTAGAAAAGCTGATTTCTGACATGGAGTCAGGCAAATTCTCTCTGGAAGAGACGCTTTTAGCTTATCAACGAGGTGCGGCGCTCTTAAAGCATTGCCAAGCCATGCTGGCTCAAGTTGAGCAGCAGGTCCGGGTATTTGAAGCGTAAGTCACGCGCAAATTAAACCTTCATGAACAATGCACTTTCATTTGAAGATTGGGTTCGCGCTCACGGGCAGCGAACCGAATCGGCTTTAGACAATTTGCTTGATGCTGCCGATACCAATCCTGCGCGTTTGCATGAAGCTATGCGTTACGCCGCTCAAGGTGGCGGTAAACGCATTCGTCCCTTATTGGTTTATGCCGCTGGTGAGTTAAGTGATGATTCCAGTCAAGAGAAGAAGGTAGCTTTAGATTCTGCTGCTGTGGCAATCGAATGTATTCACGCCTATTCATTAGTGCATGATGATTTGCCTTGCATGGATGATGATGATTTGCGTCGTGGCCGACCCACAGTCCACAAGGCCTTCGATGAGGCGACTGCTTTATTGGTTGGCGATGCATTGCAAACTCGCGCATTTGAGATTTTGGCAAATGCACAGTGTGATGCTGATACGCGATTGGCCATGATCAGTGCTTTGGCCAGTGCATCTGGTTCGCGTGGAATGGCAGGCGGACAAGCGATTGATTTAGAAAGTGTGGGCAAGAAGTTAGATCTGGGTGGCTTAAAGCAAATGCATGCGATGAAAACAGGCGCTTTGCTTTCTTGTTCGGTGCAGATGGGTGGTATTGCTGCCAAGCTTAATTCGGCTCAAATGCAACATCTCCAAAATTACTCCGGAGCTTTAGGTTTAGCCTTTCAAATTGTGGATGATGTTCTCGACGCTACTTCGGATAGTCAAACCCTGGGTAAAACCGCTGGGAAAGACGCTGCCAATGACAAGCCAACCTATGTCACCTTGATGGGTTTAGACTATGCACAGAAAGCAGCAAAAGATTTGCAAGAAACCGCAATTGCTAGCTTAGAGAGTTTTGGCCCTAAAGCCCAGGCTCTAAAAGATTTGGCTCTGTTAGTAGTTAATAGAGGCAAATAAGATTACTGAAGATTTGATGACTTTAAATTCCATTCACTCCCCTGCAGATTTAAAAAAACTTCCCCGCGAGCAGCTTCCTGCGCTCGCAGATGAGTTGCGTCAGTTTGTCTTGGATTCTGTTTCTAAAACGGGTGGACACCTTTCATCTAATTTAGGAACAGTTGAACTATCGATTGCACTGCACTATGTCTTCGATACACCCCAGGATCGAATCGTCTGGGACGTGGGTCATCAAAGTTATCCACATAAAATTTTGACTGGTCGTCGTGAGCGCATGAATACGCTGCGTCAGTTTGACGGCTTATCTGGTTTTCCACGTCGCGCTGAAAGTGAATACGATGCCTTTGGCACTGGGCACTCCTCAACAAGTATTTCTGCAGCAATGGGTATGGCGCGTGCCTTTCAAACCAAAGGTGAAAAACAAGTTGCGGTTGCTGTGATTGGCGATAGCGCGATGACTGGTGGCATGGCGTTTGAAGCCATGAACAATGCCGGCGTGTATGACGACTTGCCATTGGTTGTGATTCTGAATGACAACGATATGTCGATCTCGCCAGCAGTGGGCGCGCTCAATCGACACTTGGCTAGATTATTAAGTGGCAATATTTATTCTGCAACGAAGAAGGGCATTGATAGCGTTTTATCCATTGCGCCGCCATTGCGTGAGTTTGCAAAACGTTTAGAAGATCACGCCAAGGGCATGGTTTCACCTTCAACTATTTTTCAAGAGTTTGGCTTTAACTACTTTGGGCCAATCGATGGTCATGATTTAGATGCGCTCATTCCGATGCTGCAAAACGTACGCCGCTTAGCGCTCGAAGGTCGTGGCCCACAGTTCTTGCATGTCGTGACGCGCAAAGGTCAAGGCTATGAGTTGGCTGAAGCGGATCCAGTTCTGTATCACGGCCCAAGCAAGTTCAACCCAGAAGAGGGTGTTAAGAAGTCCGCCACTCCTGCCCCTAAAACCTTTACTCAAGTATTTGGTGAGTGGCTGTGCGATATGGCACATGCCGATCCATTGTTAATTGGTATTACGCCAGCAATGCGCGAGGGCTCTGGTCTCGTAGAGTTTGAGCAGAATTTCCCAAAGCGTTATTACGACGTTGGTATTGCAGAACAACATGCAGTGACTTTTGCTGCTGGTATGGCATGTGAAGGGATGAAGCCCGTAGTGGCGATCTATTCAACCTTCTTGCAGCGCGCTTACGATCAACTGATTCATGATGTGGCGATTCAAGATCTTCCAGTGTTGTTTGCATTGGACCGTGCTGGCTTAGTCGGCGCAGATGGCGCAACGCATGCTGGTGCCTATGACATCCCGTTCTTGCGTTGCATTCCAAATATGTTGGTATTAACGCCAGCAGATGAAGCAGAGTGTCGCGATTTACTAACGACAGCTTTCCATCAGCCTCACCCAAGTGCAGTTCGTTATCCGCGTGGTGCTGGTGTTGGAACTATTCCTTCAAAAGAATTGCGTACCGTGCCATTAGGCAAAGGTGAATTGCGCCGTAAGTCCACTGCACCCGCAGGCCAGCGCGTAGCAATTTTGGCTTTCGGAACTTTGCTGTACCCAGCACTCGAAGTGGCCGAACATATTGATGCTTCAGTTGCTAATATGCGCTTTGTAAAGCCATTGGATCTGGAGCTTCTTAAATCTTTGGCGCAAGATCATGATTATTTTGTGACGATTGAAGATGGTGCGATTCAGGGTGGTGCTGGTAGCGCTTGCTTAGAGGCACTCTCCGCTATGGGTATTAATAAGCCCCTATTGCAACTAGGTCTTCCAGATGAATTCGTAGAGCATGGCGATTACAAACTCTTGATGAGTAAGTGTGGCCTGGACTCTGAGGGGATTGCAAAGGCCATTTCCCTGCGTTTCCCCCTGAAAACTGCTGCAAATCCTGTGGCTGCAGGCAAATAAGTCATTTTTGCTTGAAAATAGAGCCATGAACGACATCAACACCGCCTTTCTCAAACCGCAATCCATGCCGGATATTCAATCCTCGCATGATGAGCGTGCTTTGCCAATTGAGCAGGTTGGGATTCGGGGATTGCGTCATCCATTAAGTATTCGCACTCAGACAGGCGTAATGCCGGCTGTTGGTAATTTTGAAATGGATGTAGCTTTGCCTGCGCATGTGAAGGGCACCCATATGTCCCGTTTCATTGCGCTCTTACAAAAACACAATGAGCCTATTGATAGCGCATCCGTAGTTGCAATGGTGCGTGAGATGTTGCCGCTACTCAATGCAACAGAAGGTCGCATTCAATTTACTTATACGCACTTCGTAAAAAAAGCTGCTCCCGTATCTGGTGTTGAAAGCTTGATGGATTACGAGGTAACTTGGACTGCGAAGGCTAAACAAAATGCGTCTGGCGAAATCGGCGTTGAGTTAAACCTCCGCGCCTTAGTTCCTGTGATGAGTTTGTGCCCTTGCTCGAAAGAGATTTCTGAGTACGGCGCACATAATCAACGCTCACATGTAACGATGTCTGTTGAGCTTGATCCACAAACCAAGATGACAGTAGAAGATTTGGTTGCAGCCGCTGAGAGCCAAGCCTCTAGCGAGTTGTGGGGTTTGCTCAAGCGCCCTGATGAGAAGTGGGTTACTGAGCGTGCGTATGACAATCCAAAGTTTGTAGAAGACTTGGTGCGCGATGTTGCTGGTCAACTTAAAGGCGATGATCGTATTTTGTCTTTAGTGGTTGAGGCTGAGAACTTTGAGTCGATTCACAATCACAGCGCCTACGCTAAAATTAGTCTGACTAAGTAAGCAGCACTAAAACGAGATTTACTTAAGCGAGATTATTGCTCGCCAAATCCCAACGGGGTTTGATATCAAAAGCACCCGAAGTAGTTGAGCCGTTATTTTCTGCCAACATACGTAGTGCACCAGCAAAAGCAATCATCACACCGTTATCGGTACACAGATCAACTGGTGGGTAGTGCACTTCAAATCGATTTTTCTTGGCACTTGCATTCAGAGCTGCGCGTAATTGCAAATTGGCACCCACACCACCAGCGAGCACTAAATGTTTGCAACCAGTTTGCTTCAGCGCCTTTTCTGACTTGCTGACTAACACCGCCACCAAGGAATCGACAAAGCTGCGAGCAAGATCCGCATGAAATGTTGCAATTTCTTCGGAATCGGTAATGCCCAGTGCTTCAAATTTTTTCACCTGATTCAGGACTGCCGTTTTGAGTCCCGAGAAAGAGAAATCCAAATCCCCTGAATGCAACATTGGCTTGGGCAGGTCAAATCTTCCAGATTGGCCTTTTTCTGCCAATTTAGAAATGGCGGCTCCACCCGGGTAGTCCAAACCCAGCAACTTAGCCGTTTTATCGAAGGCTTCGCCAGCAGCGTCGTCCAAGGTTTCGCCTAGAAGTTGGTATTTGCCAACTCCGCTCACCAGCATCAGTTGGGTATGTCCACCCGAGACTAAAAGGGCGATAAACGGGAATTCCGGTACTGAAACCCCTAAAAGCGGGGAAAGTAGGTGCCCTTCAAGGTGGTGTACCCCAATGGAGGGTAAATTGAGGCCCTGAGCCAAGGATTTGGCAAAGGCGCTACCTACTAGCAGGGCGCCAGCTAAGCCGGGACCCTGGGTATAGGCCACCGCATCCATATCCTTTAATTTGAGGCCAGCTTCATGCAAAGCGTCGTCCAAAAGGGGTAAAACCCGTCTTATATGGTCTCTAGAGGCCAATTCTGGTACAACGCCCCCATAGTCCCGGTGCATGGCTATTTGGGAGTGCAGGGCCTGCCCTAGGATGCCCTGATGGGCTGGGGCGTGGTTTTCCCAGGGGGAGGTGTCATATATGGCCACCCCGGTCTCATCACAAGAAGTTTCTATGCCTAAAACAATCATTTTTTTGCTTGGTCGTGCTAGAATCGCGTTTCAGTTAATTTTTCGATATTTTTCGAGCATATACGAGTTAAACAAGTATGACTACAGTCCGCCTCCGTGAGAACGAACCTTTTGAAGTGGCATTGCGCCGTTTCAAGCGCACCATTGAAAAGAATGGCCTTTTGACAGACTTGCGTGCCCGCGAGTTCTACGAGAAGCCAACGGCTGAACGTAAGCGCAAGAAGGCCGCTGCTGCTAAACGCCATTACAAGCGTATCCGCAGCCAGATGTTGCCTAAAAAGCTTTACTAATCGAATTTAAAAGCTCTCCTCACCGAGAGGCTTTGAAACCCGCTGACGGTGAAACGCAGCGGGTTTTTGCTTTTGAATCACCAGCAATTTATTAGATACTGAATACTAGGAAAAATGCCATGAGTCTGAAAGATCAAATTACCGAAGATATGAAAAACGCAATGCGTGCAAAAGAAGTAGCGCGCCTTGGAACTATTCGTCTTTTGCTGGCAGCTATCAAGCAGCGTGAAGTAGATGATCGCATTGTGATGGATGATGCAAGTGTGATCGCCACCGTTGAGAAGATGATTAAGCAACGCAAAGACTCTATCTCTCAATTTGAAAAAGCCAATCGTGATGATTTAGTTGCGATTGAAGCGGCTGAGATGGTCATTCTGCAAGATTACTTACCCGCACAGTTGTCTGATGCTGAAGTGGAAGCGGCTGTAGCTGCAGCAGTTGCATCAACAGGCGCTGCTGGACCGCAAGACATGGGCAAAGTGATTGGTGTTCTCAAAGGTCAGTTGGCTGGTAAGGCTGACATGGGTAAAGTTTCTGGTTTGGTAAAAGCTGCACTTGCTAAGTAAGTTGAAAGCAAGCTAAAAAATCAGCCTCATCTACTACTGATGGCTCTCATACCCCAAACCTTCATTGCCGATTTATTAAATCGGGTTGACATCGTGGATGTGGTTGGGCAGCACGTGAAGTTAAAAAAAGCGGGCGCAAACTATCAAGGTTTGTGCCCCTTTCATTCTGAGAAGTCTCCTTCATTTTCGGTGTCACCGACTAAGCAGTTTTACCACTGCTTTGGTTGTGGAGCACATGGCTCTGCCATTAGTTTTCTGATGGAGTACTCTGGACTTGGTTATGTAGACGCTATTGAGGACTTAGCGCGTTCTGCAGGATTGGATGTACCGCGTGAAGAGCGCACTGCGAATGATGTTGCTCGCCAACAGCAAACCATGGCTTTAAGTGAGGTCATGAGCGCAGCTGCAGATTGGTATCGCCAACAGCTCAAAGTAGCGCCTCGCGCAGTCGAATACCTCAAGGGGCGCGGCCTCACTGGTGAGATCGCTAAACGCTATGCCTTAGGTTATGCGCCTGATGGCTGGCAAGGGCTTGAAGCAGTATTTGGTACTTATGCCAATGATGAAGTAGCGAAGACTTTGCTTGAAGGCGGTTTACTTATTCAGAGCGAGCAAAGCGATAACAATCAAACAGCGCGTCGCTATGATCGTTTTCGTGATCGCATCATGTTCCCGATTCGCAACCCCAAGGGTCAGGCGATTGGCTTTGGTGGACGCATTCTCGATCAAGGTGAGCCCAAGTATTTAAATTCACCTGAGACGCCGCTATTTTCTAAGGGCAATACGCTCTACGGATTGTTTGAAGCAAGACAAGCAATTCGTTCTCAAGAATATGTTCTCGTATGTGAGGGCTATATGGATGTCGTGGCACTTGCGCAATTGGGTTTCCCTAACGCAGTAGCCACATTGGGTACGGCCTGTACCGCAAATCATGTACGTATGTTGTTACGTCAAACTGATCGCATCGTATTTTCATTTGATGGTGACTCTGCTGGTCAGCGCGCCGCTCAGCGTGCGTTGGAAGCATGTTTGCCATTAATGTCTGATGACAAAGAAATTCGTTTCTTGTTTTTGCCGACGGAGCATGACCCTGATAGTTATGTCCGAGCCTATGGCGCACCTGCCTTTGAGAAAGTGATTAAAGAGGCAATGTCGATCTCAAGCTTCTTCTTCAAGATTGCCAGCCAAGACCATGAGTTGACTACGCCAGAGGGCAGAGCGCAAACGCATCACGCAGCAAAACCTTTATTGCTATCAATGCCGCCAATCGCTTTGCGTACACAAATTTTGCGTGAGCTTGCTATTCGAACCAATTCAACGCCTGCAGAGTTAGAGTCTTTCTGTGGATTGACAGTGGCGCCTGCACCAGTGCAGCAGGGTTCTTATGCAACAACGAATCAACGCGCACCTAATTTCGTTCAAGCCAATAGTGGCAATCGCACGCAAGGCGCACCGTGGCAAGCATCTAAAGGTTCAGCAAAAAGAGCACCAATACAAAATATTCCACCACCTCAAGCCCCTACAGATTTAGCGGAGCAGATGTTGCGCGTCTTGATTCAGTTTCCGCATTTAGGAAAAGCTTTGGATGCCAATAAGAGAGCGCTTGCTTTGCAAGCTTCCGAATTGCGTTCAGAAAAAGCCTTGGAGCTCATGAAGGATTTATTGGCTCAATGCGATCAGGTTGAATTGATTCCTGGTGAGAATGGCAAGCCACCATCAGTAGGTGCTGGCGCATTTGCACTATTCCAAGATCAGTTATCCCGCAGTGAGCTTGCCCCACTCTATGAAGTGTTGAGAAAACGGGTGATGGGTTCTGATTTAGACCTTGATGGCGCAGTCGCTGATCTTGAGGGAGCATTCAAAAAGCTGGAACTTACCCATCTCAAGATGGAAATGACGGAAATCGCGCAAAAGATCGCTGCCACTACTGCCACAGAGCAAGATCGGGCTCGATATCGCGAGCTGGGCGAAAGATTGAAATTCTCCTAAGATTTTTCTGATTTAAACCTAGAAAAACCCGAAATTTACCCCATATTCTGAGTATGGAAGGGGGTAAAAAAGTCGCAATCGACTATAATCCTCTATTCCCAGAAAAAAACCGATTTAATTCAGCCACTTGCGCTTTATTTTGAAGAAATTTGGGGCAAGTGGACAAAGTGGCTGCGCCTGAGCAGTCGAGAACAATCATCAGTAAAGTGAGTAAGTGCTAATAAATGCCAAATATCAAGAAAAAACCAGCAGCTAAACCAGCCAAGCCAGCAGCGAAAGGAAAAGCACCCGCAAAGCCCGTGGCAAAAACGAAGGCTGCTGCTAAACCAGTTGCTAAGGCAAAAGCCCCGGCTAAGCCAGTAAAGGCAGCAGTTAAACCAGTTAAAGCACCTGCTAAACCAGCACCGAAAGCAAAGGCTCCTACAAAGCCCGTAGCAAAAGCTAAGGCGCCAGCCAAACCAGCAAAGGCTCCTGCAAAGGCGGTTAAGCCAGTAGCGAAAGCAAAAGCACCAGCTAAGCCTGTAGCAAAAGCGCCAGCCAAACCAGTAAAGGCTCCTGCAAAAGCAGCGGCTAAGCCAGCAAAGGCTCCGGCTAAGCCAGTAGCAAAAGCACCTGCTAAACCAGTAAAGGCCCCTGCAAAAGCACCGGCTAAAGTCGAAAAAATTGAGGCTGCTAAAAAAGGCAAAGTTGCTGCTCCCAAAGCTGAAGTAGTGAAGGAAGCTAAGCCAGTAAAAGAGGCTAAAGAGATCAAGGGTAAAAAGGCTAAGGAAGTGGAAGTTGAGGCAGCGGCCACTGAGGAAGTGAAGAAGGGTCGTAAACCAAAGGCGGATGCTCCTGCAGAAGGTGCTGAGCCAGTATTGACTGATCGTCAAAAAGCGCGTGAGCGTAAGGCAAAAGAAAAAGCACTATTAAAAGAATTCGCAGCACAGCAGTTGGGCTCTGAAGAGCAGCAAGAATTACGTCGTACCCGTCTTAAGATTTTGATCAAGATGGGTAAGTCCAAGGGTTATCTAACTCATGGCGAAATGAATGACGTGATGTCAGATGAATTGTCTGATGCAGATGCATTAGAAACATTGATCAGCCTCTTAAATGACATCAACATTACTGTTTACGAGCAAGCTCCAGATGCTGAAACACTCTTGCTCAATGAAAACGCCTCGGCAACAACTTCCGAAGAAGAGGCTGAAGAAGAAGCGGAAGCTGCTTTAGCTACTGTGGATTCCGAGTTTGGTCGTACAACCGATCCAGTGCGTATGTATATGCGCGAGATGGGTACCGTTGACCTCTTGACTCGTGAAGGCGAGATCGTCATTGCGAAGAAGATTGAAGCAGGCCTTAAAGACATGGTGATGGCTTTAGCTGCTTGCCCTGTCACGATTAGTGAGATCTTGGTTAACGTAGACAAGATTGCTAGTGGCGAGATGGAGATTGATCAGTTTGTTGATGGATTGGTTGACCCTAATGCTGAAGATATTAAGCTTGGACCAGAAGAGCCAGAAGTTGACCCAGATGCTGAAGAGGGTGGCGAAGAGGGTGAAGATGAAGGCGGCGGTGGTGGCGGTGGTGCAGCTACAGCTAACGCTAAGCAATTAGAAGAGTTGAAGCAAATCTCCTTAGAGAAATTTGCAATTGTTCGCACTCAAGCTGACAAGATGCGCCGTGCTTTTGATAAAGAGGGCTACAACTGCCCTGCTTATATCAAGGCACAAGAAGCTATTCGTGGTGAGTTGCTTGGCTTCCGCTTGACTGCCAAGAGTGTTGAGAAGTTATGCGACACCATGCGTTCACAAGTAGACCAAGTTTGGAAACTCGAGCGCGGTATTGTGAGCTTGTTGGTAGATAAGGTTGGCGTCAATCGTGGTGAAGTATTAAAAGACTTCCCTAAGATGTCAATGAATCTAGAGTGGACTACCAAGTTACTCAAAGAAAACAAGCCATACACAGCATTGTTGCAACGTAACGTTCCAGCAATTCAAGAGCTTCAACAGAAGTTAATTGATATTCAGACCCGTGTTGTTTTGCCACTTCCAGAGTTAAAAGAAGTGAACAAGCAAATGATCGCTGGCGAGAAGCGTGCGCGTGAAGCGAAGCGTGAGATGACTGTTGCCAACTTACGTTTAGTAATCTCGATTGCTAAGAAATACACCAACCGTGGTTTGCAGTTCTTGGATTTGATCCAAGAGGGCAATATCGGCTTGATGAAGGCGGTAGATAAGTTTGAGTACCGTCGTGGTTACAAGTTCTCTACCTATGCAACCTGGTGGATCCGTCAGGCGATTACTCGCTCTATTGCCGATCAAGCGCGTACGATCCGTATTCCAGTTCATATGATTGAGACGATCAATAAGATGAACCGTATTAGCCGTCAAATCTTGCAAGAGACTGGCCATGAGCCAGATGCTGCAACCTTGGCACTCAAGATGGAAATTCCTGAGGACAAGATTCGCAAGATTATGAAGATCGCTAAAGAGCCAATCTCCATGGAAACACCAATCGGTGACGATGAAGATTCTCATTTAGGCGACTTCATTGAGGATGGCAATACATTGGCTCCAGCTGAAGCGGCATTGCATGACTCTATGCGTGGCGTAGTAAAAGATGTTCTCGATTCATTAACACCACGCGAAGCAAAAGTATTGCGTATGCGCTTTGGTGTTGAGATGAGCACAGACCATACTCTCGAAGAAGTTGGTAAACAGTTTGACGTTACTCGTGAGCGTATCCGTCAGATTGAAGCCAAGGCCCTGAGAAAAATGCGTCATCCAAGCCGCAGCGACAAGCTCAAGACCTTCCTCGAAGAAGATTGATCCAAAGACTAACGGGCCTATAGCTCAGTTGGTTAGAGCAGAGGACTCATAATCCTTTGGTCCCAGGTTCAAGTCCTGGTGGGCCCACCAGTAATATCAACGACTTAGGGAGAAATTCCTAAGTCGTTTTTCTATTTGAAGTATTAAGGTGCTAAATCTGTTCAGCTTAACCTAGAGTACTATTTCTGAATACTTGAAAGCAACCCCATTATTTGAGGTCTATGTGAAATTTTCTTTGTGCTTTATTATTTTCCCGCTAATACTGTTGGGCGGGTGTGCTAATAGTGTTTTATTAAACGCAACGCATTCATATACTGGCGATAGCCCTATGATGAACCTTACTATCCGGGTTCATCAGCAGGACCTACTGATTTCTCAAGAAAATCAATTGTCTTCGATGACATTGTCCCTATCCCCTGATGTTCAAAATGGTTTAGCTGAATTGACTCAGCGTGGTTTTTCGCAAGATAAATTTTCCTCAACTATTAAAGAAAAGCTAGTTCAATTGGGCCTCCTAAATGAATCAAGTGGTAGCGGATTGAAGCTTGAATTAACCGTGGTTGATGCTAATTTGGTAGACACTGTTGGATCAATCATTCTTGCAAATGCAAGCGATGGTGTCGCTGATTTTGCTAAAGTCAACTACTCTAAGATTGCAGCCATCATTAGGGATTCCAGTGGTAAGGTGGTTGATGATTACCTGTACTGGCGGGTAAGTGATTGTGATTATTGTGATAAGCAACATAGAGCCCAAGTCATGTATGACATCACCGCCTCCATAACCGCCAGAGCAATTTCTGTAAAAGGGCACTAATCGGTTGTGCTTGCCGTTTTAACGCTGCTGAATGCTGGGCTTAACCAGGCTAAGCCCCCATCATCCCTTGCTGCCAGGTGCAAGTCCTGGCGGGCCCACCAGAAATCAAAATACCAACCCTCGGGTTGGTATTTTTTTGCACAAGCTTAAGTAATGCTTGAGTGGCTTTTAGGGCGGTAGTGCTAATTTGCCTAGTTAGTCTTTTTGCAAGAATACATTCACAGTTTCAGATAGTTTCTTATAGCTTTGGAATAAGAATGCGTGTCCGCCTTCATAAAAAGCCAACCAGGCAAAAGGAATTTGATTGGCAATAACAACTGAGTTTTTAGGATTGTCGATGATGTCTTCACGACCATCTGCCACTAGAACAGGAACCTTAATATTCTTTAAATCCTGGTAATTCTGATTGTCAGCATTCCAAAGGGTGATGCGAGCACGAACTTGGCGCCCCTTGGTTTCCTTGGAGACGACAAAATCATCAGGGATTGTTCCTGCGGCTTTTGCTGCCATAACCCTCGCATACACAGTCTTGGCAGCCGCTTTACCTTCAGGTGTAATTGGGAACAATAACTCGAAGTTCTCCATCGGTGATAGGCTTGGATTGTTCAACTCCTCACCAACTTTTTTGGAAATGGCAATCTGATATTTTCCGCCTGGATTTGGGGCGAGCAGAATGACTTTGCTAACCAAATCTGGATGCCTGATAACAAGTTGTTGCCCAATTCGAGCGCCCATTGACCATGAGAATATGTTTACCTTTTTGAAACCGAGTGCTTTGACTAAGCCCGCGGCATCATCTGCCATTTGAGGAATGGTTGTATTGTTTTCTTTTGTATCGGTAGATAGCCCAGCACCGCGATTATCAAAAATGATTAGTTGATTATTCTTTGCTAGCTCATCAAGTAGGGCAGGATCCCAAGCGCTCATGGTGGCTGCATAACCCATAATTAGGATCATGGGGTCACCCTTACCCTTTAAGTAGTAGGCTAATTTCACATCCCCAACTTGAGCATATTTAACTTCAGCCTTTTCTTGAGCTTGCACTGAAATACTGAGGCCCAGTGAAATGAAAAGGGTTGCAATCGTTAAGTAAGCACCTCGAATCAAAGTGGTGTTGAAAAATCTTACAGTGTTATTAAAAGGCATCATAGAGTCTTGACCTGGAATGGTTTGCGCAAAATGCCATATTAGCATCTCAATGCAGGCTGCAAATACCTTCATTTGCAGCCCATCAAGGACTGCTTTAGGTCATAAGCAAGCGCTGCCTAAGGACGGAATTTCAGTAAGGGTTATTTCGTTTGTAGAAGCCGACTATCACTTTCAAAAAATTGCCTTATGATCAGACTTTAATCTCACCAAGGAAGTTGATGAATACATTTGATGCAATTCGTGAACGTAGGGCAGTCAAGCATTTTGACCCAAACCATCAATTTACCAAGCAAGAGACTGAGCAGTTGCTCGACCTTGCCATGCAGGCTCCATCATCTTTTAATATTCAGCATTGGCGTTTAGTAAATGTCACTGACAAGGCCCTCAGGGTCAAGTTGCGAGAAGCTGCTCATGATCAAGCTCAGGTTACTGAGGGATCATTGCTATTTGTAGTGACTGTAGATACCAAGGCTTGGGATAAAGATCCTGCTCGGTATTGGGTAAATGCTCCTAAGGAAGCCCAAGATATTCTGGTGCCTTGGATTCACCCTTTCTACTCCGGTAAAGATCAATTACAAAGAGATGAAGCAATGCGTTCTGCAGGAATCATGCTTCAAACAATGATGTTGTCTGCAAAGGCTATGGGTTATGACTCATGCCCAATGGTAGGGTTTGATTTTGATAAGGTGGCGGAGCTGATTCATTTGCCAAAAGACTATGCGATTGCTGCAATGCTAGTGATTGGTAAAGGCGTTAAACCAGCGTGGCCTAAACCTGGCTTTATCCCTCAGTCAGAAATGGTGATTAAAAACCATTTCTAAATAGAAATATTTTTAAGATTTAACGTCCATTCTTAATGGACGCTAAAAAGCAAACCCTCATCAGTAATGGTGAGGGTTTTTGTCTTTTAGTTCTTTTGGATTAGCTGCTCAAATGCATTTACAAATGAATCTGGAGGCTGAGCCCCTTGCAGGAGGTATTGATCATTCATGATGATTGAGGGAACAGAGCTGATGCCTGCGTTTGTATAGGTAGCCTCTTCGTCCCGAACTTCTTTAGCAAATTCATTATTCGCCAGCACCTCTTGCGCTCTAACCCTATCTAGTCCGGCACGAGTAACTGCATCTAATACATTATTCTGATCATCTAAGCTGATCGCAAGACAGAAGTAGGTCTTGAGCAATTCATTTTTTAAAGCCGCTTGCTTTTGCAAATCGCCTTCTTTCATTGTCCAATACAAAAGGCGATGCGCATCAAAGGTGTTGTAAACCCGTTTACGACCTTCTGGGTGAAACTCAAATCCAGCTTCTAATGCCTTGGCCCGAATATTCGCTTGATTGGCCTTGACCTGCTCTGCCGATAACCCATACTTTTCAGTGAGATGTTCAATAACATCTTGACCACCTTTGGGCATATTGGGATTCAGTTCAAAGGGGCGAAAATGCACCTCAAAAATAGCCTTATCTTTTAGCAAATCGATTGCTTTGTTGAGGTTACCTAGACCTACCGCACACCAGGGGCAAGCTATATCCGATACGAAATCTATTTTGATAGTTGGTTTCATTAGTTCTAATCTACGAAAAGGTCTTTTCCAGAATATCTAAAGCTTGATTGAGACGACTTCTTTGCGTTCCAAAGTTGAGCCTTACAAACTGATCTCTACCAAATTGGCTGCCTGGTGAGGTGGCCAAGCCTGCATCTAATAAGAGTTGATAGGGATCTGGAAGGTTAAGGCTGCTGCAATCAATCCACGCAAGATAACTACCTTCCATCTTGTCTACTTTTAATCCAGGAATCGCGCTAATTCTTGTATGAATCCTATTTTGATTGCCTCTTAAATATTCGATCAGCTCTTGCCTCCAGGGTTCACCTTCTGTAATTGCAGCCATTGTTGCCGTATATGCCAGCAAAGATGGCGGCGCAATTGTTTGGTGAAGGCCAACCTGAATAGCCTTACGTAAGATTGGGTTTTCAGCTACTGCCCAAGCAAGGCCAATGCCAGGAAAGTTAAAGGTTTTATTCAAAGACATTAGGGTTACAGTTTGCTTGGAAATATCTTTGCTGATGCTGGCTAATGGAATATGTTTTTTATTTTCATCCAAGACTAGGCCTGCATGAATTTCATCTGAGCAAATCCATAAATTATTTTGAACGCAAAAATCTCCAAATTCTTGCAGCTCTTCTTTAGTAAATACGGTAGAGCCTGGATTTTGAGGATTGCAGAACAAAGCTAACTTTGTCTTACCGTTAAGCAGGCCCGATAACCCATTACTTGGCAATACCCAGCGATCATCCTTGAGCTCAAGGGGCATTTCTTGAAATGGCCTATTTGAGCTGGTGCAAGCAAGTCGCAAGTGATGGTAAACAGGGTTGGGTATCAGAACGTTTTCATCGCTGTTGGAAAGCTGCTGTACGGCCGTATACAGTCCAGAGACAACGCTAGGCAGAATCACAATCCAATCGGGGTCTACCTGCCACTGGTACTGTTCTTGTAGATAGCCAGCAATCAGCGCATTCATCTGATGGGGGCTATGGGTGTAGCCATATATTCCCTGCTGCACTCTTTTATTTAGAGCTTCAATTACGCAGGGAGGAGATTTGAAATCCATATCCGCTACCCATAAAGGAAGCACCTCTTTGACACCAAAACTATCCCAGCGAATAGAATCCGTTTCTAGTCGGTTGGTGGGAGCATCAAAATCAAACGCCATCTTTAGCAAGCCTTAAACCTGTCATCTGCCAACGGGCGTGGGTTGGGAAAAAGTTGCGGTAGGTCGGTCTGGAATGTTGCGTAGGCGTAAAGGCAGAGCTGCCTCTAAGGACCATCTGATTTACCATAAACTTACCGTTGTACTCTCCAGCGATACCGCCCCATGGCTGATATCCGGGGTAGGGGGTGTAGTTGCTGCTAGTCCATTGCCAGACCTCACCAAAGAGATCATTGCATTGATCAGCATTAGATTTGGCAAATGCCTCCCATTCAAATTCTGTTGGTAGGCGTGCCCCAGAAAAGCCTGGGAGATTCTCGCTAGCCCAGCGGGTAAAAGCATCTGCCTCAAAATAGCTGATATTGGATACCGGGGCATTCATATCTAGCAGTCTATTGCCATGAAGTGAGAAGCGTAAAGAGCGACCTTGCTCATCCTTGCTCCAATACAGTGGGGAGGAAATATTTTCTGCCTGGCGCCATGCCCAGCCGGCGTCTAACCACCATCGGAAATTTTGATACCCTCCATCTTCAATGAATTGAAGCCACTCCGAGTTGCTCACTAGTCGATTGCCAATGGAATGCATCTGATTGAGGGCATTATGTTTAGGCCCTTCATTATCAAAATGAAATTCGCTGCCTTCATAGCCAGTTTCCACTAAACCATGAACACCCTTTAGCCATTGAAATGACTTCTCGTTTTGTAGTGTGGGTTTGCTTTGGGGGTAGTAAGCTGGATCAAGAGAGTTATTAGAGAACAGGTGCTGAATATCCGTTAATAGCAGCTCTTGATGCTGTTGTTCGTGGTTAATTCCGAGTTGCATTAACCATGGCAAATCTTCGCAAAAATGATCCTTTAGAAGTTTTGCAATTCGGTCCTCAACATTTTTACGCCACTCAAGCACTTCAGCTAAAGAGGGGCGGGTGAGTAAGCCTCGCTTACTACGTGGATGTTTATCTCCAATGCCGTTGTAATAGCTATTAAATAAAACCGCAAACTCCGGATTCCAGTAGGAGAAATTTTTCTCAAATGACCTTAGAACCATGACTTCGTAAAACCAAGTGACATGGGCCAAATGCCATTTGGCAGGACTAGCATCCTCCATGGACTGCGCTTGGCAGTCTTCAGGGCTCAGATTGAGGACGAGATCTAGGGAGTGCTTTCTGGAGCGATGGAATTGCTCAAGTAATTGATCCGACAAAAGCGGTTCATTTCGGTTTTTATTGGGCATAGATCACTGCAAAATAGTCTTTTGGATCTTTCCAAATATGGGTTGATGCAAAACCTGCATTTTTCAATAATTGCTTGATGGATTCAATGGTGTATTTATGAGAATACTCAGTATGAATCAACTCACCTTTTTTGAATACCCTAGAGTTTCCATTCCACGTAACAGTCAAGTCCTCGAGGGCTTCTAGATAGAGCTCAACCCTATTTTCAGTATGATTAATTTTGACTGTATGGCGGAATTGATCAACCCTGAAATTAGAGCCTAAATGCGAGTTAATCGATCTCAGAATATTAAGATTAAAAGCGGCAGTCACTTTAAGTGGGTCATCGTATGCCGCCATCAGAACAGAGTCCTCTTTCATGAGGTCAACGCCTATGAGTAATCCGCCCTGATTTGCTTGCTTCTTGATTTGACTGAGAAGTTCAAGCGCTTCTGAGCTAACAAAGTTGCCGATACTCGAGCCAGGATAAAAAAAGGTTTTTTTCGTATTGCTAGATGTATCAGGAACTGAGAGATGCTTAGAAAAATCCATCCCAATGCACTGCATTTGAATATGTGGATACTTCCCGGCAAGTTTATTTAAGGCGTCTTGCAAGTACTCAACTGAAAAATCAATTGCAATATAGTTTGAGGGCTTGAGAGAGTTAAAAAAAGATTCTGCCTTTTGGCAATTTCCAGCACCCAAATCTATGAGAGTTCCGCCAATACCTACTATCTGCGCAATTTCATTCTGATATTGGGTAAAAATATTTTTTTCAGTATTGGTTGGGTAGTACTCAGGTAGCAAGGTAATTGCAGTGAATAGATGTGATCCCAATGGATCGTATAAAAACTTTGGAGAAATAGATGCGCGCTCAGCCAGTAAACCCAACTCGATCTCAGGAATAAAGTCTTGATCCATTGTTGCTGTGGCTTCTGAGAGGGTTGTTGTATTCATAAATTCTTTATAACGGGATCAGCTTCAAAGTCGTCAATCTTTATACAACATAAATTTAATATTTGCTTTATCCTAAATCCTTAAGAGGAGGTGGCATGAAAGCTATTTGGAATAATGAAGTTTTGGCAGATTCAAACGCAACCATCGTGCTGGAGGGCAATCATTACTTCCCACCTGCTAGCCTAAAAACTCAGTTTATTAAGAAATCAGAAAAAGAGACAGTTTGTTCCTGGAAAGGAACTGCAAGTTACTACGATATTGAGGTTAATGGCCAATCCAATAAAGATGCAGCTTGGTACTACGCTGAACCCAAATCTGCCGCAAATAACATTGCTGGTTACATCGCTTTTTGGAAGGGCGTGCAAGTCACTGATTAAGGTTCTAATAAGCCCGCTAGCAATATCAACGACTTAGGGAGAAATTTCTAAGTCGTTTTTCTTTTGCTGTGTCTTGCAACAGACATACAAACTATTTTTGACTTGTTAGTCTAAGTCTTCTTGAACTTAGCTAAATAGAAGACGAACAAATGAAAAAATATATTGTTGGATTGTGCTTAGGATTAGTGTCATTGTTATCGGTAGCTCAATTACCGCCATTGCAAACATCCAATGAAATTCGCTTTATTGAAGGTGGTGTTGAGTAGGGTGAGTCCGAGACCATTGAAATGGAGGCAAAGCGCTAGCCTTTATTTTTGGAATTTTCCCAGACGAATGGCAATCAATCCGAGTGGGTATCCAATGTTTTACTGGTAGTGAAGGACGCCAAAGGCGTTCAATTGCTCTCCCATCAGGTAGATGGTCCATTTATTTTGCTTGACTTAAAGTCTGGCAAGTATTCATCTGAATCTACTTACGGCACTCAAAAATTGCTTACTAATTTTTATGTGACGAATGGTCAGCATAAAAAAATCAACATCAACTGGAAGTAATGAGTCTTTGAAGTAATGTCACCCGCCGCATTGCTTAGCCAGTAGATATGTTGGCTAGCGCACTGTTATTTCTGGATGAAGCTTTAGGGTAGTTAGTGGATCAAACTTTTCAAATATAAGGGAGTCAGTTTTGACGGATAAGAACAAAGAAAATAATTTGCATGATGTGGTCAAGGATTTTAATGAGGCTATGTTGGTTACTCATAGTTCGCGTGGAATTCATGCGCGACCTATGGCAATTGCACGCTTGGACGAGGGAATGACTGCATATCTATTAACGGATTTCAACTCAGTTAAGGTGGAGGAAATTTGCCACTGTCAGCAGTAAGCTGACCATAGAGAATGACCGCGCATTAATCGAGCAATTATGGAAGGAAATATGGAAGGTGTGGTTTCCGCTTGGTAAGACTGATCCCAATATTGCCTTACTGAAATTTACCCCAAGCGAACGGGAGTTTTGGGATAGCACGGGGATTCAAGGCTGGAAATATGTTTATGCTGCTGCCAAGGCTTATGTGGCCGGAGAAAGACCAAGGCCGGATGCTGAGCAACACTCAAAAGTCAATATGACCTAATGCCACTTTGAAGCCTAATTATTATCATCTGGGCTCTAGTGCTCAGGGTTTGACTTACGACTCTTAAATGTTATGATTTTAATATTCAAATTACCTACTTTAGGGGCGTAACAGTGAAACAAAAAATGATTAAAAAAATACTGGCTGCATCAGTTGCATCAACTCTAGCTTTTGCACCTCTGACAAGTAATGCGTGCACCAGCTTCTTGCTGAAGGGGAGTGATGGCGGTACTGTTTACGGCCGTTCAATGGAGTTTGGTATACAGCTTGCCTCGCAGATGATGGCCGTTCCAAAAGGCTATCAATTTAAGGGCATCGGTACTGATGGCAAGTATGGTTCTGGAATGAGCTGGACTACCAAGTACGCTGCCGTAGGAATGAATGGCCTCAATCAACCCATCTTGTTTGATGGCATGAATGAAAAAGGTTTAACTGGCGGACTCCTGAATTTCCCAACTAGCGCCTCTTTTCCGGTAGTTGCTCCAGCGGACTCCGCTAATAGCATCAACGCAAGTCAGGTGCTAACTTACGTACTCACTAATTATTCATCTGTAGATGAGATTAAGACTGGCTTACGCAGCCTCAAAGTGAATGGTGCAAAGCTTGGGTTCTATGGCAATCAAGTTCCTGCAGCGCATTTCACTTTCCATGATGCGTCTGGAAAAAGTGTTGTTGTTGAGTACATCAAAGGGCAGTTGGTGCTGGCCGATAATCCCGTAGGCGTGATGACCAATGATCCACCATTTCAAGATCATCTGAATAGTATTGGCAACTACTCCAACCTCTCTAAGGTAGAGCAGCCACCTCGAGTTATCAATGGCGTTGCATTCCCAGCGCCTAGTTCTGGTAATGGCCTACATGGCCTGCCAGGGGATTTCTTAAGCCCAAGCCGCTTCATTCGTGCACTCTTCTTGGCCGATTCAGTTCCAAAGACATTTACAACTGCCGACATGGATTCTGCGGCATGGCATATCTTAGGTAGCTTTGATATTCCTCCAGGGTCAGTTACATTGCCAGCCAGCAATCCTTATGGTGGTGGCGCAGGTGGATATGAAACTACCGAGTGGGTTGTTGTTGCTAACAACAAGAGCATGACCTACAACATCAAGATGTACGAAAACAATAATATCTATACATTTGATATGAAAAAAATGGATATGAATGCTAAAGAAATTAAGTACACAAAGTTGAATCAACCAAAATTAATGGTCCCGGTAAATTAACCTCATGAGTTAATCTTCTGCGGATTATTTACATAGAAAGACCACCTTCGGGTGGTTTTTCTTTTGGTCGAGGGAGGGCATAGATGGTACTATTTCCTCAGATTCATTAACAAACTGAATACACATATAAATATGAAAAATATCAAGATCTTTACTAGCCTCACGCTGGCATGCTCACTCATTCTCTCTTCCGTGGGAAATGCATTTGCTTGTACAGCCCTCATGGTCACGGACGTGAATGGCAAAGGCTATTACGCACGAACTATGGAGTTGCCTTACACGCTTCCAATCCCATCTTCTTTGTCTTATATTCCAGCAGCAACCAAAGTTGAGTCTGTAACGCCCTCAGGCGCAGTAGGCATGACTTTCAATACTAAATATCCTATTTTAGGAATGACTGGAGCCTTAGTGAAAGGCGCCAAGATGCCTTTGCTGCTAGACGGAATGAATGACCAGGGATTGAGCTTTTCAGCTAACGCCATGATTCCATCATCCGCACCTCCTGTGGGCAATAACCCAGCAAAAATCATGTCTACAAATGATTTTGGAACTTGGATTCTGGGCAATCACAAGACGGTCGCTGAGTTGAAGGCTGCGGTGTTGAGCAGTGACATCGAACATTGGCTTCCGCCAACAGCATTTCTAGGTAACTTGGCATTGCCATTGCATTACGCCATTTTTGATAAAGCTGGCAACGGACTGGTTATTGAGTTTGTGAACAATAAAAAGAATGTCTATGACAATCCTGTGGGCGTAATGACTAACCTCCCTGAGTTCCCATGGCATTTGACGAATCTAAATAACTACACATTTAATAACGTCAATAAAAATACTGGTCAATTAGGTAAGCAGCAGCTACAAACAGCGGATGCGGGCATTGCTCTCACAGCCTTGCCATCATCTCAAACTGCTACAGGACGTTTTGTAAAAGGTGCTTTTTATACTAACTATGTTCAAAAAGGCAAAACACCTGATGAGGCTGTGAATTTATTGGCACACATCATCAATAACTTTGATAGACCAAATGAACTCACTGTAGATCCAGTTGGGTCATCTGGTGATGGCGGAAAAGCTAAGACTATCTCTAGTGAGGTTACTCAATGGACCACTATGGGTGATTTGTCTAGAAATAGGTTCTATGTCAAATCAATTAATGCCATGAACTGGTCCATGATTGATATGAACAAGCTAAAGAATGTGACGCAAATGAAGTCTATCTCAACATATGAGGTAGATCAGGCTGGTGCTGATACGTTTAATTTGTTCTACAAATAAGACTGGGTACTAATTGCCAAATTAAAAAACCACCTTCGGGTGGTTTTTTTTGGGGTCTTAATAGAGGGCTTAACGAGTATGAGACTCTTTAAGTTCAATTTGCTCTAGTGCATCAACCCATCCTAGTAACTTCTGTTTTTCTGCATCTGGTAATGGGTCGCTTGCCTTTTCTGATTGAAGAATATATTCCTGATCCTCTAGCTTCCTGACTAATTCAAGAGCCTCTTTGTTTTGAGCGCCCAACATTTGATAAAAATTAAAATAGATTACTGAGAGACTCAGTTTTTCAACATCTGGATTGACTGGAGTTTTGCTGAGAAAGACGCTCTTCAATGCAAGCTGAGCGTCACCTATGGTTTGGGCTTTACGCAAAAAATATTTCATATTTTGAATGCGGTTAGCGATTTCAAATTGATGAGTAATTAATTGAGTGCGATTGCGCAATTTCATTTCATAGTGATGTTGCATGGTTTGATAAGCACCAGCTCCACCAGTAACTAAGACGGTAGATAAAAGCCACATCCCCACATTGCTATTTAAAAACTCATTGACCTTGTCCCAAATGCCACGTTCAATGTCGCGCACCTCTTGTCCTAGGATGCCAAGCTCTGATCGAATTTTGCTAGCCATTTCATGGCGGTAACGTTCTTCAGCTTGAATTAAAGATTTTTTTTCTTCGGTAAGCATATTTATCTTTCAATATCAATTTGAGTATTTTAAGCGTCTTTATCGCTGCCTATGAGCTCCCCTTGGAGCGGTTTTAAAACGGTGAATGTGATGTCGGGTTTACCATTAGCGAGTATTCAGATATCCAATGGTATTTCAAGATGAATAGCTACTCTTTTCATATCTACATTTAAGGGCAATGCTAGTTCACTCAGTTGCTATTACTGCTACGGCCCTCTGCTCATGGGGTTAAAGTCTGCCTTTTTCCGCGGAGCTTGTATTTGTATGCCCATGATTCACACACAATATCTTCGATAAATTGATATAAAAGTAATGTATGCTTCGAGCACTGGGCTTTATATGCAGTCAGAGCTGTCATTTTTAATAATGTCGATTACCTAGAGTCTTTAGTTATTAATGGCCCTGATCTTTTATCAAAAAGGAGAGTAGTGCGTGAATATTAAAAATATAGTTAGTTTGCTGACTGCTTCATCATTGATTGTGGCGTCCATCGGTAATGCAGTTGCATGTACCTCTTTGATGATGACTGATGTAAAGGGTAATGGATATCATGGTCGAACCCTGGAATTTAGTTCGGTTCTTCCTACTTCGATGACCTATTTTCCTGCCGGCACAAAAATTGAGTCTTTTACACCAGCAGGTAAGCAGGGTAAAACGTTTAATACCAAGTATGCGATTTTGGGCATGACTGCTCTTGCGCTCCCTACTGCCAAGCAAGTAACCTTTGCAGATGGCATGAATGACCATGGCCTCAGTATGAAAATAAACTGGTTAAATTCAACGACTGCAGTCCCTTTTACAGCCGAAGACTCCAAGCTGTTATCTATCACCGATTTTGGATCTTGGGCGCTGGGTAATTTTCAGAGCGCTACTGAGCTCAAGGCAGCACTTGCAAGTAAAGAAACAGAATTTTGGCTACCAATCCTAAAAGATTTTAGTCCGAATCCATGGCCTCAGCACTATCACTTTGTAGATAAAACCGGCGGTAATCTGGTTGTAGAGTTTACAAACAATAAAATGAATGTGTATGACAATCCCGTTGGCGTGTTAACAAATGGCCCTGATTTTCCATGGCATTTACAAAATCTGAGTAACTATACATTTACCAATGTGGATAAAAATACTGGTCAGTTGGGTACACTGAAATTATCAACTCAGGATGCCGGTATTGCGCTCACAGCATTACCGTCCGCACAAACATCACAAGGCCGTTTCGTAAAAGCCGCTTTCTATGTTAACTATGTTCGCAAAGGTAAGACGCCTGATGAAGCGATGAATATGCTTGCTCATGTGATGAATAACTTTGATCGCCCTTATGATTTAACAGTTGATGGAGCGGGCGGATCTGGTGATGGAGTGCGTGGGAAAGGTTATTCAAGTGAAGTGACTGTTTGGACTACGATGAGCGATTTAAATCGCAATCAATATTATGTGCGCAGTATCAACCACATGAATTTTGCTGTGGTTGATATGAATAAGCTAGCGAATATTAAGCAAATCAAATCAATCTCAAGCTATGATGTGGATAAAGCAGGCGCCGATGTTTTTGTTGTATTGAATCAATAAGTACATTGACTGCATTGAATAAAGCCACCTCAGGGTGGCTTTATTCTTCTCGAATTTAGAATATTTTCATTGATGAAGCACCTCCAGAAAATAAGATATTAGTTACATGAATTTTTTGACCAGCACTCTCAAGTTCAGTGTTTTTTTAGCGCTCTTAGGGTTGGCTGGTTTTGCTATATCGCAAACATCCAGTAGCACGATGAGCGAAGAGGCCAAAGCCGGACAAAAAATGCAGAACCCGCTATATCCTCAGATACAGCTGCCGATAACATATAACTACAACCCTAAATTGGGTTTGAATAATGGCTCCCAGCAAACTGAGATAGGATTTAATCCCATCATTCCTGTCGATATTAATAGTGATTTGCAGTTGATAGTCAATCCTATGCTGACCTACAACCATAACGCGAATGATCAGCAGGTCACCAACCAAAATCAACCAATACAGTTAGCTACTTTTTTTGCGCCAAGGTATGCAAATAAGTGGTACTACGGAATTGGCCCTTATATACAGACGCCAGCTAGTAATACCAATAATGGCACTAGACAAACTGGGCTTGGGGTTTCGGCTGGTGCATTCTTTACCCCTGATAACTGGGTTATCGGTGCTGCTATGTTTAACTCCTGGGGTATTGGCAATAACATTTCTGGTGGTACTGCTAATATTTTGAATGTGCAGCCAACGATTTCATTTACAACGGATCATGCGTGGACTTACAACCTCTCTAGCCAACTCATATACAACTACGACTCCAAAGCAGCAACTAATCAACTGACTCTTAGTGGTGGTAAAACATTCAAAGTGATGGGTTATCACATTCAGTGGCAAGTCGGTCCAACCTATATGGTCACAAGCAATCCTTATAGCCCTAAGGGGGCTGGGGCTTACGCAGGTTTAACTGTATTGCTACCAAAGTAATGAAGTGCAATTTAATATTTATAAAATGTACATATCGATAAAAATGGGTAACTCATTATGAATTGGTTAGACCACATCACTTCGCTATCAAACCCATTTGAGCTGGCGTCTTTCTATCTAAGTCATGCATTTGGAGAGAAATTTCAACTCGTATTGCTTGATGTCATTATTATTTTGACAATCCATGGGATTTACATACTGGTACTAACGCGCTGGTTCAAGAGATTTGTTATTGATTCAAGGTTGCATAATAGTTGGCAAGCAAGCTTTTTTTCCTATCTGTTGGCAATTGTGCTTGTTGTGATTGCCCACTTTGACGATATCTTTATTTTGACTTGGGTTCTAGATTCTTTAAAAATATTCCCTGACCCTACTACTACGCTTTATTACGTGAGCGGAATGTACACCACTATCGGCTCTAATAACCAGCCCGGGGAAGAGTTGCAAAGTTTATCGATCATCATCGCTTTTGCGGGCTTATTTTCCTTTGCTATCTCAGGGGCTGGGCTTTACACCATGCTCAGCTTTTTTCTTGCCGCTCCAAAAGATCATAAATAAAACCCTGTATCCTTATCAAATCCCATAAATATATTAGGCGCAAGTCTTATATAGGGCGGCGAGATTCTTTTTATGGCTGGGTATAGGTAGCATGAAATTAGATGAGCTAGTAGTCTGCGAGCAATGCGACTTATTGCAGCGACAAGCGTTATTGGAGCCGGGTGGCACCGCCATGTGCGGCAGATGCGGCAATGTATTGTTTCGCTCACAACCTAGAGGCTTGGAGCGTAGCCTCGTTTTTTCTTTGACATCTGCAGCTTTGTTCCTGATTTCAAATTCTTTCCCTATTGTCTCTATTAGCTCACAAGGCCTCACTAACTCAACAACCCTATTGGATGCAGCCGAGAGGTTGGTAAGTGATGGCATACCTAGCATTGCATTTTTAGTATTTATCACGACATTCTTGATGCCTGCCTTGGAAATTACAGCGTTAATTTATTTGCTGTTGCCTGTAAAGTTAGGACGTCTTCCCCCTCACTTAAACTTGGCATTCAGGTTGATTTATTTAGTCAAGCCCTGGGCGATGGTAGAGGTATTCATGATGGGCTTATTGGTAACGATTACTAAGCTCAATGCTTTTGCTTCAGTCACACCAGATATTGCCTTGGCTTCATTTGTCTTGCTAATGATCTCAGTAACCGCCGCAGCTGCTAACTTTGATCCCCATACTTTCTGGAGACGGGTTGATGAGCTTAAGCAAGTGGAGGGGGCATCATGAGCTCGGCAGCCTCTCAAAATCTTGTGGGCTGTGAAGCCTGCGGTCTGGTTCAGCAAGAATCACCTAATTCAGGAAAATTGCACTGTACCCGCTGTGGCACTGGCTTGCATTTTCGCAAGCCCAATAGCATTAGTAGAACTTGGGCATTGGTGATTGCGGCCTATGTTTTGATTATTCCTGCTAACTTAATGCCCGTAATGGCTACGGGCTCGCTATTTGGCACTGAAAAAGACACTATTTTTGGCGGGGTCGTTTTTTTATGGACTTCCGATTCGCAGATACTGGCAATCATCCTATTTTGCGCAAGTATTGTTATCCCCTTTGCCAAGCTCTTTTCATTAACCTTCCTCCTGATATCCGTCCAGCGTCATTCACGCTGGAACCCGAGATTCCGTGCACGCCTGTACCGTATGGTGGAGGCAATTGGCCGTTGGTCCATGATTGACGTCTATGTGGCCACTATGCTGACGGCTCTCGTACAATTTGGTAACTTAATGACTATTCGTGCTGGTGCTGGTGCCATCGCATTTGCTACAGTAGTGGTGATCACTATTTTTGCTGCAAAAAGCTTTGATCCTCGGCTCATTTGGGATGCTGCGGATCTTCCAGAGAAAAATAATCAATTAGCTGAGGATTTACATGTCTGATATGTCTCAAGGCCCCAAGCTTTCTGATCTTCCATCTGCGCTAGCGAGGGCTAAGCGACGCTGGGCACCGCAGATAATCTGGATTATTCCGATCATAGCTATTTTGGTGGGTCTTGGACTCGCATATAAAGCGGTAGTCGATCATGGCCCCACGATTACCGTTGCTTTTAAATCTGGCGATGGATTGATAGCCGGAAAAACCTTTGTGAAGTACAAAGAGGTCAATATTGGTTTAGTGAAGACAGTAGTCTTGTCTGAAGATCATCAGCAGGTCATAGCTACCATTAAGCTCGATAAAGATGCAGCGGATTTTGCAAGAGATGACACGCGTTTTTGGATTGTGAGGCCACGCATCACCGCTAGTGGGGTTTCGGGATTAAGCACCTTACTTGATGGACCTTTTATTGCCGCCGATTTGGGTAAATCAGCCTCAAAGGGTGATCACTTTGTGGCGCTTGAAGTCCCGCCAATCTTAACGGATGGCAATCCCGGGCGTGAGTTCATATTAAGAGCACCGACTTTGGGGTCTCATGGTATCGGTACACCAGTGTATTTCCGTCGACTCAATGTTGGTCAAGTGGTGGCTTACGATCTTGATAAGGATGGCAAAAATATTTCTATTAGAGTATTTATCGACGCGCCTTATGATCAATATGTAACTAACAATACGCGCTTTTGGAATGCCAGCGGCATTGATGTGAGCATCGGCGCTACAGGCATTCAATTGCAAACAGAGTCCTTAGTTGCAGTTGTAGCTGGCGGCATTGCATTTGAGGCTCCGCATAGCACTGAGGACCATACTGATCGAATCACCAATCATCCGGGTCAGGCGGATGTGACTGATTCTTCACGCACAACCTCCACCCTTACTGAACGCGCAAAAGAGGATGCGGCATTTACGCTATTCCAGACTCGCGTACTGGCCATGAAGCAGCCTGATACGCGTATTCAGCGCTTTGTGTTGAACTTTAAGGAATCTGTGCGCGGCTTATCTGTGGGTGCCCCAGTAGAGTTTAGGGGGGTCAATGTCGGTGAGGTGGTCAGCATTAATACTGCTATGGACCCGCAGACTTATGAAGTAATTCAGCCTGTCGAAATCTTCTTATATCCTGATCGACTCAAAATACGCTCACTGAAAACTGGGGGAATATTGCCGCCTCCTGTGAATGAAGTGGAGCGATTGAAGGCATTGATTAAAAAAGGCTTTCGCGCACAAATGCGGACTGCTAGTTACTTAACCGGTCAGCAGTACATCGCCATAGACTTTTTCACGGATGCTCCAAAATATACTTTTAATGCTTCCCTGTATCCACCTGAATTACCAGTGGTTCCAAGCGCCCTTGAGGATGCTGAAAAGACGGTGGCTAATGTTCTTAAAAATTCCGATCGCTTGATGAAGAAGCTTGATACAGAATTGGTCCCTGAGTTGAATAAAACTCTGAAGAATTTGAATGCTGTAACTGCGAGTGATTCACCATTGCAAACGGATATGCGAGATTCATTAAGAGAAATTGCAAAAGCAGCTAGCTCAATGAAAACACTCACAGACATGCTGGATCAACAACCGCAATCCTTGATATTTGGTAAGCCTGCAGAGGCGGTGAAAAAATGAGGATCCTTTTAACGGCCGCATTGCTGATGCTCGTATTGAATGGATGTAGCTCGCCTAAAACGACTTTCTACACACTCCACGCAGAACCTATACCTCAAGCACTAGCAGGGGCTAAAAATACGCGAGTGATGGTTGGGCCGGTTTCATTGCCTGAGATGATCGATCAGCCGCAAATGGTCATCCTAGGTAGCGACAATCAGGTTCAAGTATATGAATACGATCGTTGGGCTGGTTCACTCAAAAGTGAAATTGGGCGCGTGATTGCCTCAAATCTAGCTAAGGATATCGGCACTTCCAATGTTTGGAATTTCGCACAAAGCACCCAAACCAATTTTGATTACCAAGTGCTAGTGGATGTGCAAAATCTTCAGAGCAAACAAGGCGATAGCGTTGTAGTTGATGTGCTCTGGACTATCAAGCCAGCCTTAGCTAAAAACCAATCTGCCGAAAAGGCTCCAAGTCAAAATGCGGCACCAAAGTCAGCAAACTTAATGGGTCGCTCATTAGTGCGTGAGCCAGTTACTGGTACTGGGGTAGATGCTCTGGTAAGTGCGCAGACCCGGGCATTTGTTAAGGTGAGCCAGGAAATCGCACGTTCGGTTCCGAATTAGTCGAGCTCTTTCTGGCCCTAAAGGGTATTGCAAAGGCTGCTGCTTAATCATTGCATAGCTCTTACGAGCTTTGTGGTCACAGGTAAATATGCTTTGTGGGGTAGCCTGAGGCCAGTATGATTGACTCACTTTAAGAAATTGCCTTTACTTTAATGCTGAAGACTTTAGTCAAATCCCTCTTTTTAGTTATTGCTCTCTTCATTGGCTGCGCCAGTGCAAGTGAAGGCTATCTCTTGGGTCAGGCCTACTTTGAAGATAAGACTAATTCGCTTACCTTCGAAGAGGTAAAGAAAGAAAAATTTACCTCTTACGAGGGATGGTTGGCAAAAGGCTATCAGCCATCTACCTATTGGATTAGGTTGGATATTCGTCCTTCGGATAAAGATTTAGTTCTCAGAATACGACCAGTCTTTATAGAGTACATTCAACTTTTTGATTCATCTGCCCTGGAAGCCAACAGAGTTACAGGGGCTAAGCACGAGGTATCAGATTCAGAGATACAGACGCTCAATCACAACTTTAATTTGGGGTCGAATGAGCATGAGCGTCAAATCTATTTAAAGGTCAAATCAGTCCGCACCTATTTGCTGGGCTTTGAGGTGATGCCGGCCTCAGAATTTTTCAGTGCTGAGTACACCAGTAGCCTGATTTATGCGGCCTACATTATTTTTATATTTTTGCTTGCCTTGTGGCTATTCGGGGTTTGGCTTGGTAACCGTGAGCTCGTGCTGGGAATGTTTGTTATCCAGCAATTCGCCTCATTTCTCCATGCGTTTTTCTTGTATGGCTATGCAAGGCTCTTATTAGGCCGCTTCATCGATCAATCTGTCATTAATTACATGACCTTTGTATTGGTGGTGACTTACTCGTTTACTGCGGTTGTGGCAACCAAATTTCTCTTTAGTGAGTATTCTTTAAAGCGTTTCTATAGATACTTGTTTAATGGTGTGATTTGTATTTCAATGCTGATTATTGCCTTGTTATTAGCAGGTAACACCGGCACCGCTCTAAAAATCAATGCAACTTTCATCATCCTAATGGGGATATTGTTTTGGGTAACCTCTTTTTTTGGCACCAGTAGTTCTGGCTCACAAAAAAATATTTATCTCCCTATCAACATTCTGCGACTCTATTACACATTCAATTTAGCAATGTGGGCAATTGTGATTCTGCCCTTACTTGGATTTACTCAGTCTAATGATTTGGCGATTCATTACAACTTAGTCTACGGCGTTTTGAGCGGTCTCTTTTTCTGCCTGATACTTCAGTACCGCGCTAAATCTATTTTAAAAAATGAACTTGTTAAATCTGCCGCCCTTAAAAAAGAATTTGAAAATGAAAGGCTCAGGCGTGAAGAGCAGGGCAAGTTAATGTCAATGCTCACCCATGAAATCAAAACACCTTTGTCAGTTTTAAAGCTCGTCATAGATCAGCAGGTTGTCGGGTCTGATTTTGAGGAATATGCAAATAGGGCAGTGACTAATATTGACTCTATTATCAATAAATGTATTCAGCTTGATAGGCTTGATTTAAATGTAATTCAAATTCACAAGACAAAGTTTAATTTTTCAGATTTATTGAAATCAAACATTTCTGATACTCGACTAGAAAATAGATTCTCAATATTGCAGCAGACAGATATTGATATCGAATCTGACTTGCAGGTTCTGAGCATTGTCGTTTCCAATCTTTTGGGTAATGCTATTAAATATTCCGCTCCAGAGACCAATATAGTTATTGATACGGAAATTCTGGACAGCAACTTACCAAGATGCCTTCAATTTAGTGTTCAGAACGTGATCGGCAACATGGGTGCGCCTGATCCAGAGCTCGCGTTTGAGAAGTATTACCGAGGTCCTTCTGCCACTATGGTTAGCGGTTCGGGATTGGGCTTATTTCTTGCGAGAGAGTTAACGCATGTCTTGGGTGGTGAGGTAAAGTTCAGCATCAAGGATAATTTAATTACATTCACAGTATGGATTCCAATCTAAAAATTGCTATTGTTGAAGACAATGCTGACTTAAGAGCCCTGTTGATAAGAGGTTTATCGAGCGCCGGTTACTTTGTTAAAGGGGCGGAATCATCCGAGCAGTTAGAGGAAATATTCTCTTTGGATAGCTTTAACGTTTTAATTGCCGACGTAAACCTGCCAGGTGAGAGCGGTTTTGATATCGCGGCTCGCTACAAAAGACAGAATGCCTACCTCACCGTTGTGATGCTGACAGCTAGGGCATCAGAAGAGGATAAGGTAATTGGTTACGAGTCTGGAGCAGACATCTACCTGACAAAACCAGTTTCCAATACTGAATTACTAGCAGTGATTGGGAGTGTTTCAAGGCGTGTCAATGCGCAAAGTGTTCTACCGGACATATTGCTTAATCTCAAAAGTCTAACCCTCACAGGGCCACTAAAAACCGTTGACATAAGCAAACTAGAGGCATTAATGATTAAGGCCTTGAGTGAGTCCCCATCATTTAATTTGCCCTATTTCAGGCTATTAGAGATTTGTAACGATGATCTTGATGAAGCTGCTAAAGGCGGTCTAGAAGTTCGAATCACCAGACTACGTAAAAAATTTGTTGAGGCCGGTGTTGAAAAGTCTATCCGCGCTTTGCGTGGAAATGGCTATCAGCTTCTTGTGGACGTTCAGATCGTATTGCAATAATTTGTAATGATTTGAAATCTTTTGAAATATTTTCAGAGTATTTTTATTTACCCTAAGTAAGCCACTCTCTCGCTTGAGTGCCATTCCTTATTTCATGCCCATGAAATTTTTTGTAAGTAATTAAAAATAATTTTTGTTAGATTGCAATCTCCATTACAAATCACTTTGGAGATCCAATGAAGATGAAATTATTTAAAGCTATCAGCGTTGTGCTGATTGCTACTTTTTCTGTGGCGCCGGCAATCAGCTACGCGTGTACTAGTTTTATTTTAAAAAATAAAGATGGTAGTTATGTCTATGCGCGAACAATCGAGTATGGGTATGTAATACCGATGAAAGTGGCTCTCACACCAAGAAGTCATCAATTCAAAGGAACTGGACCCGATGGCGTAGCTGGTTCTGGCTTAGCTTGGAATGGCAAGTATGCCTTTATGGGTCTGCGTGCATACGATATGGATATTATCGGCGATGGTATGAACGAGAAGGGTTTAACAGGTAGCATGCAGAATTTACCTGTTGCAGCTTTATATCAAAATCCAACCGGAAATGATGCAAAAAATAGTATCGCTTCATATCAAGTAATTGCTTATGTTTTGAGTAATTTTGCAAATACAGACGAGATTAAGGCAGGCTTGTCGAAGATATTTGTCAACAACTCAAAGTTCACGCAGTGGGGAAATGATGTAGTTAGACAGCACTATTCATTTCATGATGTGAACGGCAAGAGTATTGTGGTTGAGTACGTTAAAGGCCAAATGAATATTTACGATAACCCAATTGGAGCTCTGGCCAATGAGCCTCCATTTGATTGGCAGATGATGAATCTAGAAAATTATTTGAATCTATCTCCTGTCGAGATTGGAACCAAAGTAATTGATGGTGTTCCCTTGAAACCAAGAAGTGCTGGAAGTGGTTTACATGGACTGCCTGGTGACTTCATGAGTCAAAGTCGTTTCTTGAGAGCCGTACAGTTCTCACAGGCTGCAGATGAGTACTCCCCAAATGTTGATAAAGTAAAGATGGCTTGGCATCTCATCAATATGTTTGATATTCCTCCTGGATCAGTATTGGGAAGTGCTACGCCTGATGCAAAAGGAAGTTATGGCTCAGACTATACGCAATACACTACTGTTGCCGATCCCAAGAAGCTCACTTACTACGCAAGATACTTTGGTGGAAGTGATATCTTTGCATTTAATATGAATGACTATGACCTAAATGCCAAAGAAGTAAGGCAATGGGATAACGAAAGCACTTCTTCCTATAAAAAGATGAAGTAATTTGTCCTGATTCTTGGACTTAAGATTTAACAAGAAAAGCCACCCTTTGGGGTGGTTTTTCTATTTGGGGTCTATAAAAAGCCGATTTTGATGCTTAAACCCTAGAATTAGTCTAAAACACCCCCAATTCATCTGGTTTTCACGGGTATGAAATGTTTTGTAAGAAATCTCCAGCTGCTTTTGTTAAATTTCGCAGCTAATTACAACTCTATTTGGAGACTCCATGAAGATTAGGCTATCTAAGGTCATTAGCACATTGCTGATCGCTACATTTGCCATTACACCTGCAATAAGCAACGCTTGCACTAGTTTTACATTAAAAACTAAAGATGGTAGCTATGTTTATGGCAGAACCGTTGAGTTTGCAGAGTATTTGCCGATGAAAATGGCTTTGTATCCAAGAGCCCATCAATACAAAGGAACTGGTACCGACGGTGTATGGGGTTCTGGCAAGCATTGGACGGGTAAGTATGCCTTCGCAGGTCTGAATGCATACGACAAAGAACTTATCATTGACGGCATTAATGAAAAAGGTTTGGCTGGTGGCATGCAGTATTTACCAGTTTCATCTGCTTATCAAAACCCAACAGGCGCAGATGTTAAAAACAGCATTGCTTCATTTGAAGTCGTCAATTATGTTTTAAGTAATTTTGATAATGTAGAAGACATTAAAAAGGGGCTACCAAAGATTTTTGTTAGCAATGTTGAGTTTGGCACTTGGAAAATGATTGCGAAAATGCACTATAGCTTCCACGATATGACAGGTAAGAGCATAGTCATTGAGTACGTTAAAGGTAATCTCAATATTTACGACAATCCAACCGGAGCAATGGCAAACGAGCCTCCGTTTGATTGGCAGTTGATGAATCTTGAAAATTATTTGAATTTATCTCCCATTGATATTGCATCTAAAACAATTGGTGGCGTTAAATTCGCTCCTAGAGGTGCTGGCAGTGGTATGCATGGATTGCCAGGCGACTTTTTACCATCAAGCCGTTTTTTAAGAGCTGCTTTTTATACACAAAACGCCGACCAATATGCTGCAGACTTACCAAGAGTGGAGCTTGCATGGCATTTTTTGAATATGTTTGATATTCCTCCTGGTTCAAGCGTTGCTAATGGTGGCAAGCCTGATGCGAAGGGTAAATATTTTTATGACTACACTCAGCAATCCGTTGTGGCTGATCCTAAAAATCTTGAATACTATGCGAGATTCTTCGGTGGCTATGACATCGTGAAATTCAAGATGAAAGACCACGATTGGAATGCTAAAGAAGTCAAAATGTGGGAAGTCAAGCAAACTACTACCTACAAATCAATTCCGTAATTGATTGCCGTTTTAGAGTGAAAGTGCTCTTCAAGAAAAGCCATCCTTCGGGGTGGCTTTTTGTTGGCAAAGAAATGTTCGTTTATCCAATAAGTAGACAGCAGTCTCCACGCACTTCATATTGCAATACACCCAAGATATAGGGTTTCAAAAGGAGCTCCTTATAAATGAAAAGGTGTGTAAGTTTTTGAAAGCTTTCATTAACCCTAGTTGATATATTTCTAAGTTGCCTAAATATCGAAGGGTTAAATATGAAATTTGCACCAAAACTACTTTCCGCATTGTTGATGGCTCAATGCGCAGTGACTTTTGCCAAAGGCAATGCAGACACCATTTTTTATGGTGGACCAATTGTTACTGTAAACGCCAAGAATGAAGAAGTTCAAGCGCTTGCAGTGCAAAACGGCAAAATCGTTGCTGTTGGATCTAAGGACGCTGTTACTAAAGAATGGCAAGCTGATAACACCAAGGTAGTGGATCTCAAAGGTCAAACTTTGATGCCGGGCTTTGTTGAGCCTCATGTTCACGTCATTCTTACGACGGTGTTTGAGCGTACGTATTTGAACTTGACCAATTTCGATTTGCCTTATGACACGGTTGATAGCATCACTGCCAAGCTGAAGGCAAACTTAAAAAATGTTCCAAAAGGAGGGTGGTTAGCTGCTTTTGGTACTGATCCATCCCGCACTTCGCCTTTTATGGCCGAACTTACTGCTGATGATTTAGATAAAGTCTCCACGGAAGTTCCAATCTTTGTTGTGAATCAATCTGCCCACCTTGCTTATGCAAACCATAAGGCTTTGGAATTAGCTGGTATTACGGACAGCACACCGAATCCTCCGGGCGGTGGCTCTTATGTGAGAGATGCCAAAGGCAAGTTAACCGGGAAGATGATGGAGGCGCCAGCCTTTTACCCTGTGTTCGCCAAGATTCCAGTGCCTACTCAGCCTAAGCTCATAGAGGCAGTTCAAGCTACGATGAATTCGATGGCCTCCAAAGGTGTTACGTCTGTTGCTGATCTTGGGGTTGGTGGTAACTTTGGCGTAGAAAAAGAAGTAGCCATCTATAGGGATATTTTTGGAAGAAATGCCTCACCAATTCGTTTGCGTGGCTATTTATATGGCACGCAAATGCCAGCAGGATTTAACGCAATTAAACCCAATGAAGGCGATGATTATTTGCGCTTCATTGGCATTAAATATGTTTCAGATGGATCTGTTCAGGGCTTAACAGGCGCAGTAAACGAGCCATACCTTTACCCTAAGGGTGGCAAGTCAAAAGGAACTCTCAACTTTAAAGATGATGAGCTTTACAACTTAATCAAGCCTTACTATGACCAAGGCTGGCAGATTGCCATTCACTCTAATGGCGATAGAGCGATTGACCAAACCCTCAAGAACTATGAGAAGTTATTGTCAGGCGGTGGCAACTCAAAAGATCGACGTTTGCGTATTGAGCATTACACTGTGAGCAACCCAGCACAAATTAAGAAGACGGTTAAGTTAGGTGTAGTACCGAGCTTTACGATTGGCCACGTAGATTATTGGGGTGCCGCATTTAATAATGAAATCCTCGGTCCAGACCGCGCTAAGCACATTGATTCTGCTGGAGATTTTAAACGTGCAGGTGGAAGATTTACATTGAATAGTGATGCTCCAGTATCTAACGTTAGCCCTTTAAATTACATCTCCGAAGAAGTGACACGCTTATGGCAGTTACCACCACAAAAAGTACTGGGTCCTGATCAGGCTGTTTCTGTTGATGATGCAATCCGTGCGGTAACAATTGATCCTGCATATAGCATGTTCACAGATAAGCTTGTCGGTAGCTTAGAAGTAGGCAAGCAGGCTGACTTGGTAGTTCTTGCTAAGAACCCACGCACAACGCCTCCTGCTGAAATTCGTAATATCAAAGTAATGGGTACTTATATTGATGGCAAGCCTGTTGCCTTGAAATAATCTTTTAATTGATCCAAGATTAAGACCGCCTTCTGGCGGTTTTTTCTTTATTCATCTAAAGCATTTGAATTACTCATATGTGATTTGTGAGTCCATATGGGTTTGGTGTTTAATATAACTTTTATAGCCAAATTTCCCTTAGACCATGAAAACAATTTCTATCCTTTCAGTTTTGGCGCTCGGTACAGTCTTGAGTATTCTTTCCCCGGTTGTATATGCAGATCCACCAATGCCACCTTTTTATGCCTCTGTCATGAAAATGGCCCCCGAAGGTAAGTTGGGGCAGGTGATCAAGAAAGAAAAAATAGAGACTTCTATTAAGGGTGCACAGGCTTGGAAGATTGCCTATATCTCATCTGATGTGGCGGGACGCAAAACGATTGCTACAGGAACCATCATTGCTCCAGTTGGTTCAGCTCCAAAAGAGGGTAGGCCTATTCTGGCTTGGGCTCATGGCACAACGGGATCAGCGCAAAATTGTGGGCCATCGCAAATCATTGATCCAACAGCGGCTTTAAATGAATATTTCTTGATGGGCGGCAACTCTTGGACTGATTACGGCATTCCGAATGGTCAAGAGTTTATTAATCAAGGCTATGTTGTTGTTGCTACCGACTACCAAGGTTTAGGTGGTGGTGGCAAGCATCAATATGCCGTGGCACAAACAAACGGTAGAGATGTAATTAACTCTGCAAGGGCAGCTAGCTCTATGCAAGAAGTGGGGGCCGGCAAGAAGACCCTAGTGTACGGTTGGTCGCAGGGTGGTGGAGCTACTATTGCCGCTGCGAGCCTTCCTGAGTACCATGCTCTTCAAGGCACTGCTGCCGATAACCTACAGTACCTTGGATTTGTTGCCTTAGCACCTGAAGATGTTGCAGCCATGCTTCCAAATGTACCTACTGATGAAGCTGGTGCAACCAAGCTCATGAATGGATTTACTCAGGCAAATGTCCCAAATGTATTTTTATTTGCACACTATATGATGGGGCTTTGGGGTACTCAAGCGGCATTCCCTAGTTTGCAGTTGACTGATGTATTGACCGATGACGGCGTAAAGGTTATCAATCAGCTAGCAAGCAATAAATGTATGCATGTACTGGCTGATACCTTTAGTTATGCCTATGGAGATAGCTATAAATCTCTTTTAAAGCCAGAACCCAGTAATTCTTTAGCGTGGGTGAAGGCATTCGTTGATGGTAGCGTGAAGCCTGTTAAGCCAGTAGCGCCGGTTGTAATTTACTGGGGCACCAAAGACACTGCAGTTCCTCCAGTCATGCATGAGCTGTATCAAAAGCAAATGTGTGCCATGGGTGCGAACGTAGGAAGAAACCAGTTGCCTGGAGAGCAAACTCACTTTACAACCCCTGGCGTTTCAGCGCCTATGTATCTTGAGTGGGTGAAGGATCGAGTGGCTGGTAAGCCATTGGCTAATGGCTGTCCTCAAAACTAGTAGGGTGTTGTTATGAATGGTGGACCCTGAAAATACCCCTTTATTGACTGTTTTTTTGGGTTTTGTAGGCTTTTGTAAGGTTTAAGTACGCCTTTGGGCTATATTAAGTAAGCATCTAAGTAACCATTTTTAAAGATTCTGGAGAAAATACATGAGCTTTATGAAACAAGGATTTATCGCGTTTTCCATCGCAGCACTTGCATTGTTGAGTGCCTGTGTAAGTCAAAATAAATACAACCAGTTGGACCAGGCGTACACCCAGCTTCAACAGGCTTATCAGGGTGACGAAGTTGAGATTCGTCAACTCCAGGGTGAATTGCGCATTACTATTCGCGACAAGATTTTATTCCCAGAGGGTGGTTACCGTTTGAATGCAAAAGCTGATCAAGTGCTGGCAAAAATGGCGCCAACACTTTCTGGTTTCCAAAATACTAAAGTAGTTGTTCGTGGTTACACAGACAATCTTTCAATTGGACCTGAATTGCGCAACCAAGGGATTACAACCAATCTCGATTTATCTTCTAAGCGTGCAGATAACGTAGTTGATTACCTGATTCGCAAAGGTGTAAGTCAAAGTTTAATTTCTGCACAAGGCATGGGTGAGTCCAATCCTGTAGCTTCTAACGCAACCCCAGATGGTCGCGCACAAAACCGTCGTATTGAAGTTACCTTGGTTGGACCAGGTAATTAATTCACAGCACAAGTAAAGGATAAAGAATGAAATATTTAATAAAAATTTGTGCGCTAGCAGTTGTAGCACTGTCATTAGCTGCATGCTCCGGTACGCCTGATGTGAAAACATCTTCAGCGGATTTTGTAAAAGTTACTAATGGAATTTTGACAAGCAGTTATGGCAAAACCGTTTATACCTTTGATAAAGATCAGGCTGGTTCTGGTAAATCAGAGTGCGTATCTACGTGTGCAGATAATTGGCCTCCAGTTTATGTAGAGCCAGGTATTATGCTTTCCGGAAATTTTTCTTCGATTACTCGAAACGATGGTCAGAAGCAATTGACCTACAAGGGCAAGCCACTCTATTTCTTCGTAAAGGATAAGAATCCTGGAGATAAGACTGGTGATAACGTCAATAATGTATGGCACGTTGTAACGCCATAATTTATTGCTAATGCAATGAATCGGAAGCCACCTACGGGTGGTTTCTTTGCATTTTTAAATGTCGATTAATCGCAATTAGATTGAAATAATTTCTTGAAGTTACTAAACGCCACCCCTAACAAGGCAAGATCTGCGCTCCTACTGCTGGTAAGCGCATTTTTACTTTTAGGTGCGGTGGGATGCGCCAACAGGCCAATCAATCCAGCCATAGATAAGATTGAGTTGCAAAAGGGCTATCGTTTCTTAAATCTAGATAGATTTGAAAATGGAAAAATGCCAGAGACTTTGGTGGTCTTGGCTTTTTCTGGTGGCGGCACAAGAGCGGCTGCATTTTCTTATGGCGTACTTGAGGCGCTTCGCGATATCGAGCTGGTTGAATCAAACGGTCGAAAAGTGCGCGCGATCGATCAGGTCAATTTCATCACTGGTGTATCAGGTGGTAGCTTTACCGCACTTGCCTATGGATTACACGGTGAAAAGCTATTTGATTTCTACGATGCCGATTTTTTAAAGCGTGATGTGCAGGGGGAGTTAATAAGTAGAGCAGTCAATCCTGTAAATTGGACCAACTTGGCCTCAACAGGTTGGGGGCGTTCTGAATTAGCTGCCGAACTCTATGATGAGATTTTGTTTCATGGTGCTACCTATGGCGATTTACCAAAGCGCAACTCTCCCTTTGTTTTAGCCTCAGGTACCGATATTTCCTCCGGCGCTGGCTTTGCTTTTGATCAAGATTTTTTTGACTACCTTTGCTCAGATGTTTATGGCGTGCCTTTGGCGCGTGCAGCTGCATCTTCTTCTGCTGTACCTTTTATTCTATCGCCGGTAACCTATAACAATTACGCTGGCCAGTGTAAATTTATTGAGCCTGATTATCTTCATTACTTTGGAAGTTCAGCCAATGCGCCAAGGCCGGCCGCGCGTTTAATTAAATCAATGCAAGATTTAAAGGCCTATCATGACCAAAAAGATAATCCCTATATACATGTAGTAGATGGTGGCCTTGCAGATAATCTAGCAATGCGTGAGTTGCTGGAATTTTTAGAGGGACTCGAGGCCATGCAACTCGCAGGCTTATCAACACCATTTGATGGCGTAAAGAGAATTATTGTCGTGGTAGTCAACTCTCTTTCTTCCCCTGAAACCTCTTGGAATAGATCGGTGAATGGCCCAGGCAGTATTGATTTGCTTATTAAGGCTACGGGCGTTCCGATTGATCACTATTCTTATGAAGAGGTTGAGACCCTGAAGGATACTCAGGCCCGCTGGAATGGCATGCGAAAATTACGTAAATCTAAATTGTTTACTAGCAACAAAGACCCTGTATTAGCCAAAATTGTAAATACGCCTGATATTGATTTATATGCCGTTAATGTCGCATTTAATATGCTGGATGACAAAGCAGAGTATGAATACCTCAATAGCTTGCCAACTTCGTTTTCATTACCGCCTGAGGCCGTAGATCGCTTAAGAGCCGCTGCTAAAAAAATTATCCTCAGCTCTCCAGAAGTTCAAAAGATCATGAAGGATGACAACATGAGAATCGTCAAACAGTAACTAGCCCCTAGTAATGAAATATTTTTTATCACTCCTCCTTTGCTTATTTATCTCGGCAGCACATGCCGAAGATTTATTAGTGCCCGTTTCAAAATTTGACAATGATTCTCAGCAGCTCTCAGATAGTAAGGTACTGGAAGTTTGGGCGTATCACAATTACAACGGTGATGACAATTATCAAAATACGCTTAGGCTGCGCTATTACAACCCTTTAGCGCTTGGTGAATGGCGTGGGCGTATTCGCTTGGATACCGCTTATTCTTCTAATTTCAATTCAATATCATCTGCCAATAATTCAGGGCAGTACAGCGCTGGTCAAACCATGGTCACCATCTGGGGGCAAGACAATGGTTTATTAAAGTCCCTAGGTGCATTAGTTGGTGGGCGCGTGATTTTCCCATTTGGTAATAATGGGCAGTGGGCAGTGGGGCCTCAGTTGGGATGGTCATTCCAGCCAGAAATCGACACCCTCTTGCATGTAACCGATTTCTCGCCATTAATTCGCTATATGTATGGCTTTGATACGAAAAACAATAGCATGACTGCTAATCCTAGCCAGCCGGCCTTGTTAAGGAGTTTGCAGTTATTCCCTACAATTGGTTTTCAGTTAACGCCAGATACTATGTTGCGGTTTTGGGATGAGAATGGGATGGTCTATAACTCCGCTGGAGGAGGGTGGTTTGTGCCAATTGATGCCATGGTGACTCATCGGCTTTCAAAGCACTGGGTAGTTGCAGTAGGAGCTAGTAAGCAGCTTGTGCAAACTTATCGTCAATATGACTGGTCCAGTTACGCGAAAATTTCTTTCAACTTTTAATGCTTAAAGCACTTCTTTCGTTAGTTGCAATAGCACTCATTTCCTTTGTTAGTCAGGTCAGGGCAGATGAGGACTACATTCTTCAGCAAGCCTTTTTTGAAGACAAGACCAATGCACTCAGTCTTGATCAGATCCGAAACGAAAAATTTACTTCCTATACAGGGTGGCTTGCCAAAGGTTATAGCGCCTCTACGTATTGGATTAAATTAAGCATTCGTCCCTCGGATCAAGATTTAGTTTTACGTATACGCCCAACCTTCGCTGAAACGATTCAGCTTTTTGACCCTCAAGGCGCCGTCTCAAAAAGAGTTACTGGTGCTAAGCATCCCTGGAAAGAATCTGACATTCAATCCTATAACCATAATTTCAAGTTGGGGTCCTTGCAACAAGAGCGGGAAATTTTCTTGAGTGTTAAGTCTAATAGAAGTTATTTGCTTTCATTTGACGTGATGCCAGCAGCGGAATACTTGGGCGGTGATCACATTGATGGCTTGCTCTACATCGGCTACATTGTTTTTACATTCACTTTAGCGCTGGGCCTTCTTGGCGCTTGGCTTACGAATCGTGAATTGGTTCTTGGTGTTTTTACGATTCAACAGTTCTTTGCGTTTTTTCATACCTTCTTTGTAGTTGGGTATGCACGTATTTTTCTGGATCGATATATTGATGTTTCTACGATCAATTATTTAGCCTATGTAGTGGTGGTGAGCTATCCCTTCATTGCAATTTTGGCTAATAAATTATTGTTTGAGGAGTATGGGCTTAAGCGTACCTACCGTTTTATATTCAATGGCTTATCTATCGCCTCCCTGCTTGTGATTTCTTTGCTGCTTCTTGGGTATACCAATGAATCATTGAAATTCAATGCAAATTTAGTCATGGCAACAATATGCGTATTCTGTTTAACGGCATGGTTCGGAACTTTTGATAGCAACAATCAGAAAAATATCAATCTGCCAGTGAATATTTTACGAATTTACTATTCCTTGAATCTATTGATGTGGTCGGTTTCGGTATTGCCCTTACTTGGCATAGTGGAGGGTAAAGAATTAACGCTCCACTCATACCTTCTCTATAACGTCTTTAGTGCACTTATTTTCTTCTTGTTATTACAGTACCGTGCCAGGGCGATCTTGAAGAATGAGACTCTGAAATCAGAAGCTCTTAAAAAAGAAGCTGAATATGAAAAATTTCGGCGAGAAGAGCAGGGCAAGCTGATGGCTATGTTGACCCATGAAATCAGAACTCCTTTATCTGTTCTTAAGTTAGTTGTGGATCGTAAGGTAACGGGTTCAGATCTCGAGGAATTTGCCAATAGGGCTGTTAGCAATATTGATTCCATTATTGACAAGTGCATCCAGCTTGATCAACTTGATTTAAATGCTTTATCGATTAATAAAACCCCCTTTAATTTTTCAGAACTCTTGTTGTCTGTGACATCAGACACGCAATTAGAGGGGCGATTTGTAATTCTGGGTGAAGATCATATTGATATCAGATCTGATCGAGATATTATGCGTATCATTGTTTCTAACTTAGTTATTAATGCTACGAAATATTCAGCGCCGGATAGCAAAATTCAGATCAGCAGCAGTATTGACGGCATTGAAGATAATTTCCGCCTGAAATTCAGTATTCAAAATGAGATCGGCCCTATCGGCGCCCCAGACCCAAGCTTGGTGTTTGATAAATATTACAGGGGTCCTGCGGCCGCCAAGATTAGTGGATCTGGCCTGGGATTATTTCTTGTGCGAGAGTTAACCTATGCTTTGGCTGGTGATATAAAGTGCCATATCAATCAAGACTCAATTACATTTACGGTATGGATCCCAATTTAAAAATAGCTATTGTTGAGGACAATGACGATCTCAGGTCGATCTTGATCCAAGATATATCGATTGCAGGTTACTTTGTCCAAGGCGCGGATTCAGCTAAGCAATTAGATGAATTATTTGCAGCCGATATCTTTGATATCTTGATTGCTGATGTCAATTTGCCGGGCGAGGATGGTTTTAGTATTGCCGCGCGTTATAAAAAGTATCACCCTCATCTTGCGATTGTGATGCTGACTGCCCGTACTGCAGTTGAGGATAAGGTTGGTGGCTATGAGGCTGGCGCTGATTTGTATCTGACTAAGCCAGTGTCTAATTTCGAGTTATTGGCTGCTATTGGCAGCATTGCTAGGCGAGTTAGCACTCAAAAGCCGAAGCCAGAAATTGTCCTCAATCTCAAAAATATGACTTTGACTGCCGCTAAAACGGTTGATCTTAATCGGCAGGAAGTTTTGATTGTTAAGGCCCTAAGTGAGTCATCCTCCTCAAATTTGCCTTATTACCAGCTATTGGAGATTTGTAGCGAACCTGTGGATGAAACCTCTAAAGCCACTTTAGAGGTCAGAATTGCAAGGTTGCGCAAGAAATTCGTGGAGGCAGGGGTGGATAAGTCGCTTCGGGCTCTCCGGGGCGACGGATATCAGCTTTTGGTGGATATTCATATAGTCTTGTAGGGATTGGTAAGGATTGGAATGATTTTGCAGGTTTTCCTAATAAATTTTGTATATATTTCAGTCATATAAATCATTCAGGTCTAAAATCACTAGGTTTTGATTTTTGACTTTCCGGACCCCATGTCGCCTACCTCAAGCATTGATCTTGCTTTCTATAATTCAGTCCCTCAGACTGCATTTGGCATTTTCATGATTGGGCTGGTATTGACCATTGACGGCTTTGCTTTCGCGGCGATTGTTTCCTTTTTTAGAAGTACCGTAGGGAGCCACCCCATACCTTCTAAATTACGCTCTACCTTTTTCTTTGTTGTCTGCACTCAATTGCTTGCGCTTGCTCAATTAGGGGCCGTATGTATCTGGGCTCTCTCGTTGCAGCTAATTGGAATTGTGCCTAACTGGTTTAATGCACTTCATTTAAGTGCGAGTAGCTATACAACCTTGGGAGATTTTCCTGCTGCAATGGCGGAAGGCTGGCATTTGATTCCTGTCTTCATTGCATTTTCAGGTCTTTTTTCATTTGCCTGGGCCGCTTCATCAACCATGTCTATGGTCAGCTCCTTGAATAGCTACTTAGACACCACAAGAAATACAAATCTTTAATTAACCTCTCTTCAACCTAACTACAACAGTCCTTTTATGAATAAGAAAATCCTACTAGCCATTCTTTCGGCTTCAGCATTGTTTGCTTCTGCTGGTACTACCCACGCTCAAGAAGCTTTTTCACCAATTCCTCAAGTTACAGATGAGTGGCGTTTTTCAGTCTCTCCATACGGCTGGATTCCACAGGTAAACACCACTGTTAGTGCTGGTGGCGCTGGATCTAAAAATGCCGACATCTCGATGAATAATCTACTTAGCAATCTCAAGTCAGGTGCGATGATTGCGGGTGAAGCGCATTACGGTAAATGGGGCGTGTTGGCTGACTTTGCTACTGCTACCTTGCAAAAATCAGGTAGCTTTAATTTCAAAGGCGATCCGGCATATAGAGCTGGTGATAAATCAACTCTCCAAGCATCATTGTTTAACTTGATGGGTTCTTACACTGTATTCAATAACCAAGATGCCTATGTGGATGCTTTGCTTGGTGTGCGTTGGGTCGGTTTGACAACTTCATATGATGTGGCGCTGCAGGCTGATCCTTCTGTGCGAGAAAATGTCTCATCGGCTATGCATGCGACTTATGGTGTTGTCGGCTTTAACAGCCGTTACCGCATCCTGGGTTCTAATTGGTACGTTCCTCTTTATGCCGATATTGGTACTGCTGGCGGTCCAAATCATCAAACTTGGCAGGCATCAACCGGTGTAGGCGTTGCGCTCAGCAAAATGGTAGACCTATCCTTGACCTATCGCGCTATTGGCTTTGAGATCAAGAGCGGCAACAACGATTCAACATTGCTCAAGGGTATCTTCCATGGCCCGCAGGTGATGGCAACCTTTAACTTCTAATTTTTTAATTACAACCCCATGAAAAACATTATTAAAAGTATAGTAATAGCCTCTGCTGCTGTGACTTTTGCATCTTCTGCTTTCGCCCAAGAAATTCCTGCGCGTGCTGGCACTGTTGCCGTTGAGAATTCAGGAGTATTGACTCCTCCTAAGCCAGCGGTAGATAGCGTAGATATCGCTAAAAAATTAGCAAACCCAATCGCTGATATGATCTCCGTACCGTTTCAGTATGAGTTCAGTCGCGGCCTTGGTAAAAATCAAGGCGGCTCAGAGCAAACCCTGTTATTCCAACCGGTAGCCCCTTTTAACTTGGGTGGAGGCGATACATTTATTGTCCGTCCAATCGTCGCTGGTGTGAGAGAGACTAGTGTTCAGGCTGCTAATGGACAAGCGTTCTCGGGTTACGGTATTGCCAGCGTGACTCTGGAATCTTTCTATGCTCCTAATACCAACTCCTCATGGATTTGGGGTATTGGCCCTTATGCGCAATCACCATCCGGTAACAGTGGAAAATTCGGCTCGCAGCAAACTGGTGCCGGTGTGACTGCGGTAGTGCTCAATCGTGATGGCCCTTGGACCTATGGCGCTTTGGCTTACCAGTCCTGGAATGTGGGCGGTAATCCCACGTATGGCACGCAGAATAATTTGTATGGACAGCCTTTTGTTGCGTACACCACCAAAACTGCGTGGACTTACACGGCCAATATGGAAGCCTCTTATAACTATGATGCGCATCGTACGACTAATCCACTTTACGCGGGAGTTTCTAAGTTATTTGTAGTTGATGGTGTCCCATTCTCGATTGGCGGTGGTCCAATCTATTACGTCAGCAATACTCCTGGTGGTCCATCGGGTTGGGGTGCAAGAGCTACAGCAACTCTGGTTATTTTGAAGTAATTGCAATGACTAGGGTTTAGTACCCTATTGCGTAGACCAGTAGCTTAAAAGAACCCTCGTCAGAGATGATGAGGGTTTTTCTTTGAGCGGCAATTCTGTTCCATTGGTATTCTTGGACATTCATATCAATTAATCTAAATATTTATCAATGGATATACATTCTGACTACAGTAAGCGTGTAGTTCTCAATCATCATGATTTACCCTGGATTTCAAGTCCCTCTATGGGCGTTGAGAGGCGGATGCTGGATCGTCAAGGAGATGAGATGGCTAAGGCCACCTCAATTGTGCGTTATGAGGCTGGTGCAAAGTTTCCATCTCATAGCCATGAGTTTGGTGAAGAGATTTTTGTATTAGAGGGTGTATTTAGTGATGAGACAGGAAACTATCCTGCTGGCACTTACATCATGAATCCCCCTGGCTCTTCCCACGCGCCTTTTAGCGAGAATGGCTGCACTCTTTTTGTTAAGTTGAGACACCTTGGATCTGAGCAAGTTGAGCGAGAGATTGTGGATACACATTCAACGCCATGGTTTCAGGGGATGGTTCCAGGCTTAACCGTAATGCCTTTAATGAGGCAGGGTGCAGGCTCTACATTAGTGCGGTGGGCACCTCAAACCTACTTCAATCCCCATAAGCACTATGGCGGTGAGGAGATTTTTGTAGTGGAGGGCGTATTCGAAGATGAGCATGGGCGGTATCCTGCTGGCTCATGGATTCGAAGCCCTCATATGAGCCTGCATCAGCCTTTTAGTAAAGAGGGCTGCACAATTTTTGTGAAAACAGGACATCTTTTAAATAATTGAATCTAGGGGATATCGTTACTCAAGAGTTGCTTGGTTAGTGGTAAGAGATAACTTTGAGCTGTAACCCTGTATTTATAGGTTAGATCTTGTAGGGATTGGTAGGATTTTGGCATTAACTTTATTTAACATGGGATATGTAGCCTATTAGGCTTTTTTGACAAACTATGCACCCGCTTCGGCGGGTGTTTACATTAGCAACACCTTACAAATCCCAGTTTGTTGAAGCTATCTTATTTAGTATCATGTTTGAAAACGACTCATCTCAGGAATACTTATGAATCTCAAATCTAAACTTATCTCTCTTGGCATTCTTGGAATCTTCTCTAGCCTAGCTAGTGCAGTTCAGTTAATCGATCCTCCATCTACGCCTAAGCTTTCTAATATCACTGTATTTGTGGCTAAAAAAATTGTCACGATGGATCCTGCGATTCCGAATGCCACTGCCGTTGCTGTTGCTGATGGCCGCATTCTTTCCGTTGGTTCATTGGACGATATGAAACCTTGGACTGATAAGTATCCAACTCAGATTAATCGTGATTTTGCTAACAAAGTGATGTATCCAGGCTTTGTTGAGCCTCATGCTCACGTGTTATTGGGCGGAATTTTATTTAATAAGCCCTTGGTTACTCCCTCACCAATGCCTAACCCTTGGGGGGCTCCTTTTGCGGGCGTGCCTAATCTACCGGCGGCTATGGATGCATTGAAGAAGTACTCCAACGATATTAAGGACCCCAATGAAACGCTCTTGGCTTGGGGTTGGGATGAGGTCGCGATGGGCAAAGTACCTGATCGCCAGTTACTAGATCAAGTTTCCAGCACTCGCCCAATCATTCTTTGGAATGGCTCTGGACATGATATGTATGTCAACAGCGGGATGATCAATCACTATGGTATTACTCCAGATAAAGTAAAAGATATTCCAGGGGTAGGCATTGATAAGAACGGTCAGCTCAATGGACAATTTATTGATTTGGCTGCCGTAATGTATGTGATGAAAGTTGCTGGCAAGGATATCTTGAAGCCAAATGAAGTTCCAAATGATTACCTCTATATGAGTGATCTGATGCAACAGGCGGGTATTACCACTACAGGCGATTTGGCTTTCGGGTCACTTAATCTTGAGGCTGAAATGAAAATGGCTAAGGCATTTTCTAAATCACCTGTCAGCTCAATTCGAGTAGTTCCCGTAATCTATGCCGATCCGTTTAAGGCAAAGTATGGCGATCAGGCAATTCAAGAGGCTTTAAACCTAAGTCAGAACGATAACGATCAATTGATTTTTCAGGGCGTTAAATTCTATAGCGATGCAGGATATATGCCTGAGACTATGAAAATGGCGCATCCTAGCTTTATCAATGGAAGCGCTGGCGTATCAACTTACAAATCAGCTCAGGATTTCTCAGCCGCTATGAAGCCTTGGTGGGATGCGGGCTTTCATATTCATGTTCATAGTAATGGTGATGTGGGTAATGCCCATACCATTAATGCCTTGCAGCTTTTGCAGGATTCTAAGCCGCGCTTTGACCATCGCTTCACAGTGAATCACTTTGGCATTCCAACTACTGCAATGGTGGCTAAGATTAAAGCCCTGAACGCAGTTGTAACAGCTAATATTACTTATGTATCCGAGCGAGCAAAACTTCAATATAACTCCCTTGGAGTGGATCGAGCATCATACGCAACCCGCGTTGGTACATTGGTTCGTAGTGGCATCGTCACCTCCATCCATTCAGATGCCCCAGTTGCTGCGCCTGATCCATTGAAGGAGGCGTGGTCTGTTGTTACTCGTCGCGATGTTTATAACGACGGCAAAGTATGGGCTCCAGCAGAAGCTTTGTCTTCAGCAGAAGCGATGAAGATGGTAACGATTAATGCTGCCTATACATTAGGGGTTGAAGATAAAGTAGGTAGTATTGAAGCGGGTAAATTTGCCGACTTCGCAGTACTTAATGCTGACCCGCAAACCGTACCTGCCATCAAGATCAAGGATGTAGGAGTGTATGCAACAGTCTTGGGTGGCAAGGTCATTCCGGTTTCAGAAACTAAGAAGCCTAGACCACTTCAGTAATTCAATCTAGTTTTAGTTAAAGAATACCAACCTCCGGGTTGGTATTTTTTTGTCAGAAAATACTTTTGCTTTCATACTAGTGAAGGGCTTTATGATGAGGGATGTCGCTCATCCATTCAGCAGGAATCCAAAGCCTTAAGGAAAGCCTTTCTAAATTAAAAGAGCGGTTTGACGGCACCCAAGGTGAGCCCTATGTCGTAGAGAGCAAGAAGTTTAAGGCGCTCTATTTTGATAGCGACTCGACTCAGAGCCTGATGGATATGCAGACCCCTATTCGTTTAGTGGTCAGCTACACCGAGACGATGATGGGCTTTTTGCTTTTTCATGAAAATCCTCAGAGTATTGCGATGATCGGTTTGGGTGGTGGATCGCTTGCCAAATACTGCCATCATTACTTACCAGGTGCATCCATCCTAGTTTTGGAAAACAATCCCAAAGTGATTGCCCTCAAAGATAAGTTCCATGTCCCAGAAAATAGCGCTCATTTTCAGGTATTAGAGGCTGATGGTGCAGCGTACTTGCGAGACTCTGAGGAGAAGTTTGATGTGCTGCTGGTTGATGGGTACACCAAGTCGGGGCAGGCATCCCAACTCTGCAGTGAAGATTTTTATGCCAGTTGCTTGGCATGCTTAAACCCCAATGGCGTCTTGGTAATTAATTTCTCTGGCGCAGCAGGGCTCAACCAGGTTTATCAAGAGCGAATCGACCGAGTTTTTGAGTATCCATCCGTACTGGTAGTGGAGGATGACCGGATGAATCAAATTCTATTTGTGAGCAATAACCCATGCCTTAAAACCCCAGCAGAGGATCTTCTGAGGCGATCTGCAGCCTTAAGTAAAGTTCACGATATTCATCTAGCTAGAACTATTCAGAACTTTTTAGCCCAACGAAAGCTAGATGCAGGCTAGTTAAGGGTGGGTGAGTTGATTTGCATCAAGTACACTCTTCCTATTAGGTTCAAAATATTAGAGTTATTTGATTATTCTTAATAAAGTGAGCCCCCATGAAGCTTGAATTTCTCGGTCCTGCAGCTGTTTTAGATAACGGCGATGTCTCTTACCCAGCAATGCTTGAAGGAAAGCCTCTGAAGTGCAGCTTTAGTTATGAGGCTCTGCAAGATTTAGATCCTGATGGTGTTGAAACAAATGCATTGCAGTTGTTTAAGACCCATCAATTAAAGCTACTTTCGATAGCCGAGCAAAAGATTTTGAATGGCCATGCTATTGATGGTGCTGTTCACTTATTTAGCCATGATTTGATTTTGGATTAATTATTTTTATTGTTGTAGTAAACCGTTTTTTAATTAGAAAGAGAAAATATGTCATTTAATCACTCAGTTATTTGGATTGATCATCAAGAAGCTCACGTTATTTATTTCAATCCGACTGCAAGTGAGAGCGAAGTCATTAAGACTAGGTCTACTCATAAAAATGTTCATCACAAAAGTGGTTCTGTCAGTGGTGCGCGTACTGAACCAGATCAGCATTACTTGCATGAAGTCATTCAAGCGGTCATGGAATCTAAAGAGATTTTGATTGTGGGGCCGGGCTCTGCAAAATTGGATTTAATGAAGCATGCTACTAAGCATGATCATGCTATTGCTGAAAAAGTGGTTGGTATTGAGACGGTTGATCATCCAAGTGATGGTCAGTTATTAGCTTATGCAAAAAAATACTTTGCCAAAGTTGATGCTTTAAAAGGCGACACCATCATTACTGGTTGATTTATTTATCCCCCTGTAAATGGGGGATAATTTATTCATGCTGCTGATTATTGCTTTCATCGTCAATGCATCGCTAGCGCTCTTAGCGATTCTGCTTCATTACGAGGCGCTTTTTCAGTTGGATAGATTGCTGCCTAAGTTGGCCCATATTGCGCCCCGTTTTAGGGTGCTAGTAGGGGTTGGCGCTATCTTCATGGCGCACGTGGTGGAGATCTGGTTGTTCGCCTTTGGCTATTTCTTTACCTTGCAGTTTCCCTCTATGGGAGGTCTAGTCGGCAACCTCTCAGGGCACGGCATCTTGCTCGATTGTGCATATCTATCATTCGTTACCTTTACCACTTTGGGTTACGGAGAGATTGTGGCACAAGGCTACTTGAGGTATCTCACTGGGGTCGAGGCGCTAACTGGCTTCATCCTCATTACTTGGTCCGCTTCATTTCTATTTATTGAGATGCAGAAATACTGGACCACTTACAAAAAACACTCAGACTAAGCAATATAAATAAGCCAGGCTTATTTCTTAAAACTCTTTCATGAGTCGTACAGCTAGCAAGCGAGTTTGAACAAAGCCATTTTTAATTTCCGTATCTCGTCCGTACTGTAGGGAGAATCTTCCGATTGGTGTGTGAGCTTGTCCACTTAATAAAAATCTTTGCGTGTTAGTCACGTTATTCATGTAGTTATTGTTGATTGAAGTTGCACCACCTGCTACATAAAAGTACGAAGCCGCTACGGTGAAAATTTCATTAATACGATAAATGGGACCAAGCTGTGTAGTGGTTAGGGGCTTTTGGTTCAGCGATACATTGGTCAGCGAATTGCAGGTAGCTGCACATTGGCTATTGCCGCCAAACCACATGGTATCGACTGCAATCATGCCATCCACGCTAGAGGTGATCGGCGTTTGGAAGCCCATCTGAAAGTCTGTGCGAAAGCGATTCTCACCAGTGTTAAAAGCTCGTTGACTGGAATAGCTGCCGGTCGGGCTAATCAGATAGCCCGCTAGGCCAAGGTAGGTTCTGCTAGCTCTGTTGTGATATGGCCATATTGCTGTTGCAAGAGTGAGATCACCAATTCCGGTAGTACTTGCTTGACTTGCTAGTGAGCCCGCTGGTTGAATTGATCCATAAGGTATTTGTATGAAGCTGACTGCTGGCAGACTGCCAAGATCATAGCTTCGCGTCCCACGAAAAATTGCACTTTGCGTATCAATGACTGGGTTTCCGGCTTGCGCTGAACCATTTTTATACAGCGTTGAGTTCTCGGTATTTAGATAACTAATCGTCACATAATTTTTATTGGGCAGGGGGGCAACAATATCGTTAGGTTGCAAGTCGACTGCCCACGCCATGAATGACGTGAAAAGGATGCAAAAGAGAAAAGTGACTCGAACGAAATACATAGCGTTTGCATTTTAGCGAGTGCTTGCTATAAAGGCGATGATTTTGGTGGGTATTTACAATTATTACTAATTAATATTGCTTCTCTAAACCATATAAAATATGGTTTTTATGCCTAATCTATAATCCTTATAAGTTTTGTGGACTTTAATTCTTCTCATTTAAGGCTTTATGTTGCTTCTCTCAAGGTTGTTGGCTGCTCTTTGTGCGTTCATTCTAGTGGGCTGTCAGTCAACCGGGATTGATGGAAAGCCCTTGACCGAGCAAGAGATTCTGCAGAAACGACAAGCTACTCTAGCGATGTCGAAGACGGGCCTAGCTGCTTTAATTAAGCAAAATCCGGCGATCCAAAAAGAGATTGAAGCCGCACCAGGTTATGCCGTCTTTGATACCACCAACGTGAATGTTGTATTGCTGGTGCTTGCCAGGGGTGAGGGCGTGCTATTTGATAAGCGTCGTCCAACCCCTATCTTTATGGAGGCAATGAAAACTGGTGAGGGAGTTGGCGCGGGATATCAGCAGCAGTACCAAGTCATCATCTTTAAAAATACAGATGCCATCGATCAGTTCTTATTAACTTCAATTGATGGGCAACGTGGTGGTATGGATGTTGACGCTAATTTTTCTGCAGGTTCTGGCGGAACTGTACGCTCTTTCAATCCGTATATTTCAATTTATACAGTGGGTTTGTCTGGATATGATCTACAGGCAAATTATGGTGGAACGCTGTACCTTGTAGACAAGCAATTAAACGATGTCAAAACTTTGAACTCCTTGCCAACGAAGAGCAAGTAATTTATAAAAATTGTTGTTGGTATCGCAGTGCAGTTTGAATGGTTTGAAAGTGAATACCTACGGTTGATTGGATTTCCCTGCCATAGCCACCTGCCATGCTAAATGCAATCGGGATTTGGTGATCTAGCCCATACTGGAAAACAGCTTCGTCTCGCTGGCGCATGCCATCTTTGCTAATACTGAGTTTTCCTAGGCGGTCTCCTTCATGTGGATCGGCCCCAGCCAGATAAATAATGAAATCAGGTTTGAATCTATTGAGCATTTCTAAGCCTTGATCAAGGGCCCTAAGGTAATCGCTATCCTCACATCCATTAGGCAGCCCAATATCTAAATCACTCCGCTCTTTGGTAAATGGGAAATTATTTTCCCCATGGATGGAGAGGGTAAATATAGAGGCATCATTTTGTAGGATAGATGCCGTGCCATTACCTTGATGTACATCTAAATCCACAACGGCTACCTTGAGCTTTGCATGAATTTCCTTTTGTAATACTCTTGCTGCAATTGCGGAATCATTAAACACGCAGAAGCCGCTACCCATATTGCGATAGGCATGGTGTGTACCACCCGCAAGATTTGCTGCTAAGCCTTCATTTAAGGCGGCTTTGGCGGCTGCGACAGTAGCGCCGGCCGAGCGTCTAGAGCGCTCCACCATGAGCTCGCTCCAAGGAAAGCCAATCTCCTGTTGCTCTTTTGGACTAAGGCCTCCTGAAATGACTTTAATTAGATAGTGAGGGTCATGGGCATAGAGAATCTGCGTATCCGTAGCAGCTGGCGCCTCGACAAGCTTGACTCCATCTAGATTGGTGACCAGGTCTCGTAGCTGGCTGTACTTTTCCATCGGGAAGCGGTGTCCCGGTGGAAGTGGTAAAACATAGTGGTCGGTATAAAAAGCTTTCAAAGACTGTCTCACGTATGCGGTATGCACAAGAGTCTATTCGTTTTTCTATAGGTAGGTATGTCTCGATCTGAAAAAGCAGGTTTTAAGGGAAATAAATCATTTTTGCCCAGTAAGACTTGCCTCGTCTGTGGCAAAGAGATGACCTGGCGTAAGTCTTGGGCTAAAAATTGGGATGAAGTGAAGTATTGCTCTGATGCTTGTCGCTCTAAAAAGCCTACTGGCAAGACTGAGGCTTAAGCTATGAAGACATTGATTTACTGGTTTCGCAATGATTTGCGCTTGGCAGATAATCCTGCATTTACGCAGGCCTGCTTAAGCGCAGATCATCTTCTGCCGGTCTATATACATGACTCCAAAGAGCAAGAAACAGTTTATGGTTTTGAGCGACAAGGACCGCATCGCCAGGCTTTTTTGAGAGCATCTTTGGATGACTTAAATTCTCAGTTGCGCGCACAGGGTTCAGATTTGCTGGAGTTTTCTGGCAAGCCAGCGGAGGTGCTGCTGCGCTTACTCAAAGATACGTCTGCACAAGCAATCTATTGTGAACAAATCGAAGCGCCAGAAGAAATTGAGCAAGTGCGAATGTTGCAGGAGCAGAGTGTTGATGTTGAAGAGTTCTGGCAATCCAGCATGTTGGATCCACAGACCTTCCCATTTGAGTTGGAAAAAATGCCTGATGTATTTACTGCATTTCGTCGCGAGGTTGAAAAGGCTCAGCTCAAGTTCGCCCAGCCCATCAATGCGCCCAAGAAAATTCCTGCGCTACCGGCAACCTTGCCTCAGGGCTCCATATTGCCTTCTAGAGCCCATTCATTTTTACACCCTTATTTAATAGGGGGAGCCAGTCATGCGCATGCTCACCTGAAGCAATATTTTGGGCGTCGTTTACCAGATAGTTACAAGGAGACTCGTAACCAACTCATTGGCATGGATTACTCCAGTAAGTTTTCAGCATGGCTTGTCTTGGGCTGCATCTCCGCGCGCGATATAGCGGCGCAACTCCACGAGTACGAGCATTGTTACGGCGCGAATGATGGTACCTATTGGCTTTGGTTTGAACTACTGTGGCGTGACTATTTCCGCTTTATTCACTTTAAGTATGGTCAGAAGTTGTATCGCGCTAGTGGCTTAACCGGTGTACCCGTAAAACCATCTTACGCACCCAGCTTTGAGCAGTGGCGCACAGGAACTACTGGAACTGCTTTAGTGGACGCTGGTATGCGCGAGCTTCAGCAAAGCGGTTATCTCTCTAATCGGATGCGTCAGATTGTGGCGAGTTACTGGATATACGATATGAAAGGTGACTGGCGCGCTGGCGCAGCCTGGTTTGAATCCCAATTAATAGACTATGACGTTTACAGTAATCAAGGTAATTGGTTGTATATCGCTGGACGTGGAACAGACCCTAGGGGAGGCAGGCCATTTAATGTGGCCAAGCAAACTCAGGATCACGATCCTCAAGAAATCTATCGAAAACTTTGGCTCTCACCTGAGTAAGTTTTTACAGTTTTTCTACTTCCGCATATTGCTCTAGCACTTCTAGGGAGACTTTCTCCAAAGCTTTAATGTGCGTACTTTCTAGTTTAATCATTGGTGCACAGTTGGCTTCTAGAGCTTCGATCCAGCGATTAAGACATAGACACCATTGGTCCCCTGCTATCAGTCCTGGAAACTGGTACTCCGGTCTTGGGGTAATCAGATCGTTGCCGCGCTTCAGGCTAAATTGCAAAAAGTCATTGCTGACTATTGCGCAAACCAAATGACTTCCGGCATCTTGCTCATTGGTCTTGCAGCAACCATCTCTGAAAAATCCTGTTAATGGATCAAAGGAGCAGGGAACCAGTGGTTGGCCTAAAACATTGAGGGGTAATTCAGTTGACATGGTCGCTCTTGTGGAAGTGATGTGTTGATTGATGAAGTTATGGGCTAGGGTAGAGCTTGTGCGATACAGCTTGTCCAGAGGAATTGACCTTAACTAAGATCATGTCACCTGAATTGAGAACCTTGCCCGTGAAAGATTCGATGTTGACATGATGGGTCACCATAATGATCGGTGCGTTTGGATATTTGATGCGCTCAGCCTGAATGAGCTTTGCTAAATCTTCAGTCTGCTTTTTAGATTGACTCATATCATCAAAGAAAGACCCCAGCGCTGCCTCCTTTTTAACTGAACCCTTATTAAGAAGGGTTGCTGTATCAAGACATCGACACCAAGCGCTGCTATAGACCTGGGCCTTGGTAATGCCCTGCTTGGTTAGCCACTCGCCAATCGCTTGAGCTTGTTTTCTGCCACGCTCTCCTAGATTACGTTGTGTGGCACATTGATTCAGTTGGTAGCCCTGAGGATCACCATATCCAGGCGCATCAGCATGACGCATGAGTAAGACATGTTGACCATCTTGCATCGCGCTAGCTAACTCAGTTTGAGCGAGGGTCGTGGTCTGCACCCCGACAAGCATGAGTAGAGCAATTAAAAATTGGGAATAATATTTCATAAGGTGTTGTGAATTACCAGGGTAATCTTTCTCCAGAGTAAGTTAGAAAGGTTCCTGAATCTTCTTTGGTGATCGAGAGAAGAACATTCAACATATCCATGGCAGCCTCCAAAGGAGGTCTGCCAATTTGCTCGCCCTTGAAAGGTTTTGATAAGTGGGAATTGACTGTCCCTGGATGCATTGCCACCAAAGCAGTGTTGGGTTTAGTTCTAGAGAATTCAATCGATGCTGTCTTAATCAGCATATTCAATGCTGCCTTAGAGGCGCGGTAGCTGTACCACCCACCGAGGCGATTATCTTCAATACTCCCGACTTTGGCAGAGAGCGTTGCCATGACAGAGTGAGCGGGGTCGAGTAACTTGGAAAAGTGTTTGATACTCAATCCAGGCCCGATGGCATTAATTTGCATCAACATCTGCAATTGTTCGGCATTGAGATCATCGAGCTTTTTTTCAGGCATCCAATCGGCAGAATGCAATATGCCGATGGTATTGATGATGAGCTGAAAGGGCGCTTCATCTGAGAGGGCCTTTGCCGCAGATTCAATGGTGCTCAGATCTTGATAATCAATCGGGTTATCGGAGTTTCGATGAATTCCCGTTACCCCTAAGCATGCCGGATCATTTTCCAGTAATTCCACAAAGGCAGAGCCGATGGTTCCGGAGGAGCCAATTACAAGTGCGCGGAAGGGTTTAGGGATTAATGGCATGTATGAGGGGAAATGAATGGGGTCTCAGCCAGTTTATTGAATAAGTCTTAAACTTGCTTGATGACAACACGCCTTCCTCAGACACTATCAGAAGCCGATCTCTCGAGATTGATTGAGATGGCTTGGGAGGATCGCACCCCTTTTGATGCGATCGAAGCTACTTTTGGGTATTCCGAGCCCCAAGTCAAGGCCTTAATGAGGAAAAATCTCAAACGCAATTCATTTGAGCTATGGCGCAAGCGAGTCACTGGTAGGGCAACCAAGCATGTTGCCCTTCGCAGTAAGTTGGTTACTCGCGCTTATTGCGCAACTCAGTACAAGCAAAAATAAGCATCATGAAAAAGCTGACTATGTTCTATGACGGTCTTTGTCCTTTATGTCAGGCGGAAATTCAATTTCTCTCTGGGCGTAATCAGGCAGGCTTGCTCAGCTTTGTTGATATTAATTCTGACCAATACATCCCTGATCGTGTTGGCGTCTCTTGTGATCAGGCCCTGGCTTCTATGTGTGCACAATATGATGATGGTGAACTGATCCAAGGGGTTGAGGTATTTACAGCAGCTTATAGTCGAGCAAATCTCCCTAAGCTCGCATGGATTTTTTCTAGACCAGCTCTCAAGCCTTTTTGGAACGTAGGCTATCGATTCTTCGCAAAGCATCGCCATGCGATCTCCGCCTTGTTTGGACCCCTTGCTTTACGACTAGTAAATAGAAAGGGATAAAGATATGAAGCTCTCCAGTGCATTGGTACTTACTTTAGCTCTCAGCGTACTCACTCCAAACAGTTTCCCTAAGGAACCGCCACATATTAAGAGCATGATGGGTCAAGTCCAATTACAGGGTTTGGGTAGACTGAACTTTTGGGGTTTTCATGTTTACGATGCCAATCTGTACCGTGGCGCAGCCAAGGATTCTCAAGAGTTTGCTCTCGAGCTGAAGTATCAGAGATCATTCACGGGCGAAGCAATTGCCAACCGTACGGCCGAAGAGATGAAAAATTTAGGCGTCTCTGATTCTCAAGCGGCATCTTGGGGTAAGGAGTTAGCAAGCATTCTTCCTAATGTGGAGCCCGGCCAGACTATTGCTGCTGTCTATATCCCTAAGCAGGGCACCAGCTTCTTTTATGAGGGCAGGAAGATATCGCAAATTCAGGGAGCTGATTTTGCAAAAGCCTTTTTTGGCATTTGGTTGGATTCAAAAACGAGTGCGCCAAAACTCAGGACAGAATTATTAGGGCAAGGTTGCCCGCCACCGCTTATTTCAGGAGCATGTTAAATGCGCAAAACTTATACCGCTGCAAAATGGATGATCCTAGGTTTAGTGATTTCAGGTTTGTTTGCCTGCTCCTCACCATCAGTAACGCAGTATGCAAATGAGAAACCCAATTTAGATCTTAGTGAATACTTTAATGGCACGATAGATGCCTATGGCATCTTTACTGATCGAAGTGGTGAGGTAAAAAAACGATTTACCGTCCTTTTGGTTGCCCAGTGGAAAGTGATTGACGGTAAAAAAGTAGGCACCCTTGATGAGAGCTTTGAATACTCCGATGGCACTAAGCAAAAGCGTATTTGGACTTTGACTGAAACTGCCCCTGGTAAATATATTGGTAGGGCAGATGATGTTGTAGGTGACGCATTAGGGGAATCAGCAGGCAATGCACTCAATTGGACATACACCTTGGCACTACCAGTAGATGGGACGATCTATCACGTGCAATTTAATGATTGGATGTACCTGGTAACGCCTAAGGTCATGCTGAATAAAGCCAAGATGAGTAAGTTTGGTATTGATCTTGGCGAGGTTACCCTGAGCTTTTACAAGCGCTAGGCCCGGCAATTAGCGAGGATAGATACTTGAAGAAGCTCGTTCTCATTCTGGGTGATCAATTAGATATCAATAGCCCGGTAATAAAAAAAATCAATCCTAAGACCGATCAGGTAGTCATGATTGAGTCTGCGGATGAGGCTCAGTATGTCTGGTCTCATAAGGCAAAAATTGCTTTGTTTTTATCGGCAATGCGCCACTTTGCCAAGCAGCTAGAAGAGCTTGGTATACCGCTGCAATATATCAAGCAGTCTCCTAAATCTATTGGCGACACGCTACGAGCGATTATTAAAAAAGAAAAATGTACTCATTTGGTTTGTCTTGAGCCGGGGGAATATCGACTCAAGTGTGAAATTGAAAAATTAGCCTCTGAATTAACCATTGAATTAGAAATGCAGGAGGATCCACATTTCTATTGCTCACGTCAGGAATTTTCTAGCTGGGTTGCTGGTAAGAAAGAATTACGTCTGGAGTATTTCTATCGACTAATGCGTAAGACTCACAATATTTTGGTCGACAAAGAAGGCAATCCTGAAGGTGGCCAGTGGAACTTTGATCGAGATAATCGCAAGCCCTTTCCAAAGAAGGGTCCCGGCTTGATCCCGCCCCCAGAATTATTTGAACCAGACGCTATTACCAAAACTGTTTTGGCTGAAGTGGAAGAGCGTTACTCAGACCACCCAGGATCATTGGCACACTTCCAGTGGCCTGTGACTCGCCAGCAAGCGCTGCAAGCCCTAGAGGGATTTGTGGAGCATCGTTTAGCAACTTTCGGTATTTATGAAGATGCGATGTGGACGGATACGCCTTTTGGTTGGCACTCGCTGTTGTCTAGCTCGCTCAATCTGAAATTACTTAATCCCAGAGAAGTCATCGATGCCGTTTTACTCGCTTGGAAAAAACATGACTTAGAGCTGGCAACTGTAGAAGGATTTATTCGCCAGATCTTAGGATGGCGAGAATTTGTGCGCGGCATGTACTACCTCGATATGCCGCAAATGGCCGAAGACAATTTTTACAAGCACCAGAACTCTTTGCCGGACTGGTATTGGACCGGCGATACCAAGATGAAATGCATGCAGGAGTCTATTGGGCAAACGCTGCAGTACGGCTATGCCCATCACATCCAGCGTTTGATGGTCACCGGGAACTTCGCGCTACTCGCTGAGATTCTGCCTAAAGAAGTATGTGATTGGTATCTGGCTATTTATGTGGATGCGATTGAATGGGTGGAGTTGCCCAATACTGCGGGTATGGCCTTGTTTGCCAGTGGTGGCCGCTTCACTAGCAAGCCTTATATTGCGAGCGGTGCTTATATCAAGCGCATGAGTAACTATTGCGGTTCATGCCAATATAAGCCTGATATCCGCTTTGGTGAGGGGGCCTGTCCAATGACTAACCTGTATTGGAACTTCCTCATTAACCATCGCAAGCAATTTGAGGCAAGCCCGCGGACCCGTTTGATGACCGCCAACTTATCCAGAATTGATGAGTCAGATCAACGGTCTATTCAGGATCACGCTAAGACCATTTTGGGCAATCTGAACGCCTTATAGGCAGGGGCGGCACAGTTTTTGGTTTTGTGTCACACTTTGACCAATTAAATCAACAGCTTAAAGATTGCAATGCGAATAGAAGACACCGATCCAGCACGACATGCTGGTATTGAATATCCCATGGAAGTGGGTGCACCTGTATTTGCGCCGATCAAAGTCTTGGAAGAGAAAGACAAGGCGGTCAATGTCGCTCGCCAAAATGCCAAGCTTGAATACGACCGCATCATGGAGCAGGCGGAAGTATTGATGAAGCAGGCGCGTGCTCTTCAAGCAAGATTAGACGCAACAGAAATGGTGCATAGCGCTAAATTTGGCTTCAATCCTCTACATGGCAAAACCTATCACCTATATTTCGATAGCCGCATTGGTGCAAATGTATTGATTCAGAATGGCCCCGATCAATGGAGTTGTGGCATACCTGATTCCTGGACCTATGTCATGGCAGTTAAAAAGCTCGGTGATAGTACCTGGGCTATCGTTGAGGATGAAGAGATCCCATCTTCTTCTGTTGCGGTAAGATAAATTTTTCTATAAAAATAATAAGGTGACTTGTGACAACTGCTCGAATTGTTAGTCTTTCAGAACTCGGTAGTGCCGATGTAATTCAGTTAATTGATAAAGAGCTGCCAGCCCCAGGAAAAGGCGAAGTACAGCTTCGTCAAACTGCAATTGGTTTTAACTTTATCGACGTCTATCAGCGCTCAGGTGTTTACCCATTGGAATTGCCAACAGGCTTAGGCCACGAAGCGGTTGGTGTGGTCGAGGCGCTTGGTGAAGGTGTCACTCGATTTAAGGTGGGTGATCGTGTGGTGTATATGAATGCTGGTATCGGCGCTTATGCCAGCGCACGTAATGTGGCGGTGGATAAGCTGGTGTCGGTACCAGACAATGTCTCTGATGAAGTTGCTGCTGCTGTGTTCTTCAAGGCAATGACTGCGCAATACTTAATTCAAAAGACCTACAAGGTCAAAGCTGGTGATGTTGTGCTTGTGCATGCTGCTGCTGGTGGTGTTGGCCAAATCTTAGCGGGTTGGGCAAAATCATTAGGTGCTTTTGTAGTTGGCACTGTTGGCTCTGAAGCTAAGTTTGCTGCAGCAAAAGAAGCTGGATGTGATGCTGTGGTCGATTACTCAAAACCCAATTGGGTTGAGGAAGTTATCAAGGCAACAGGTGGTCGCAAGGCGAATGTGGTTTACGACTCTGTTGCTAAAACTACTTTCCTGGGATCTCTCGAGTGTGCTGCTCCATTTGGTACGGTGGCTTTATTTGGTGCGGCTTCTGGCCCAGCGCCAGAGATTCAGCCAGAGATTCTCAATAAGAAGGGCTGCCTCTTCTTAACAAGACCTTCTGTGTTCCCTCACAATGCCACTCCTGAGTTGCTTCAAGAAAATGCCCGCGCGGTATTTGATGCGATTGCGCAAGGCCGTGTAAAAGTGCAAATCGGTGCTAAGTTCACTCTTGAGCAAGCTGCTGAAGCACACAAGGCAGCTGAGGGAAGAAAAGTTTCGGGAGCGATTGTGATTACCCCTTAATGTGGGTTACCGAACATTTGATCTGATGTGGTTTATTGAAAAGCCCCGCCTGTGCGGGGTTTTTTACTTTTTATATGCCTGCTCAACTGATCTACTTAACTGTAAAATGAATTGAAGCACTTAGACTCACTAAAAGAGACTCACATGAACTTCAATATCAAGTCGATTCTTTCTGCGGTCTGTATTACCTGTTCCTCAATAGTGTTCGCGCAAATACCGAATACACAATATTCCCAGGGAATTTCTTACATCTCTGGCGGGGTAGGGGAAGAGGAATCACAAGCAATTTTGGCTGAGGCTAAGCAGTGGCCTGTATTGCTAGAGCTATCGCAGTTAGAGAATGGTCGCGGTGTTTGGATCTTCGGCGCCAAGATTAAAGTTCTGAACGCTAAGAATCAGGTCGTACTTGATGCGCAAGCTGATGGCCCCTATATGCTCATGAATTTACCTGCAGGCGATTACCTGCTTGAGGGAAGCTATCAAGGCGTGGTTCAGAAGAGGTCTGTTACTGTCAAGACAGAATCGCCACAGAAGATCAATCTCTTTTGGAAATCCTAGTTCATTCTATTTCTACTTAGGTATAGTTTCGGTGACTGATAAAAATTTGGAGATGTCTTTGAATACCGTTTCACCTAAAGTACTAGAGCAGCTCGCGCCTAGCGGTGTTTTATCTGCTGGGGTGTATTTGGGCAACATCCTTTTGGTTACTGGTCGATCATCCACTGGCGAGCCGACTGGCATCTCACCGGATATCTGTCGAGCCATTGCAAAGCGTTTGGGTGTAGAGGTAAACCTGATAGGCTTTAGTACGCAGGTCGAAGTGGTTGAAGCTGTCGCTAGTGGGAGGTGTGGCATCTCATTATTGGGTTCCGATCCCGCTCGCGCTCAAAAGATTACATTCACACCTGCTTATGTCGAGCTAGCGGCTACTTACTTGGTGCCCGCCAATTCACCTATTACTGAGGTATCGCAGGTAGATCAGCCAGGCATTCGGATTGCCTCTTTTTATAAGAGTGCTTATGACCTTTGGTTGCAGCGCAACCTCAAGCATGCCAGCTTAGTGCATGCTGATAGCGTGAAAGCGAGCAATGAATTGTTTATCAGTGAAAAATTAGATGCTTTAGCAGGTTTGAAAACTGGTCTAGTTTCCGTTGCTAGAGATATTCCTGGATCTAGAATTCTGGATGGTCAATTCACTGGAATTCAGCAGGCGGTTGCTGCTCAAAAATCCCACCTTGAGTCGATTGAATTTTTAAATGCATGTGTGGCGGAATTTATTGAATCTGGTTTAGTGGCGGGTCTGATTAGTCAATATCAGGTACAAGGCCTATCCGTTGCAAAGCTCCCTCAAATGTCCTCAGAAGGTTAGTAATCCTCGTATCCCCGTCAAGATTGGCGTTGAACCTACATGGCAGCATGACTCAGAGGGAAAAATGCTTCCCGCCTACTCAGCTTATAATTAGCTAAGCAATTGAATTAAAAGAAATTTATTCTTTAAATACTGTTTTAGGCCGTTTGACAGCCCTAAGTGGGTCTTGGACAATGCCTGAGGTGGTTTGATTCAAGCCATTTCTTCCGATGACAGCCATTAATCACTCCTTTCCAGCATCTTCAGCCTCAGTCCTTGAGGCTCGTGCACTTACCTGCATTCGCGGCGAGAGAGAGCTGTTTTCAGGGCTTGATTTGCAGGTGCTTGCCGGTCAGTGTTTGCATATTCGTGGTGAGAATGGTGTGGGCAAAACAAGCCTTTTGCGCCTATTAACTGGCTTGACCTCCCCGGAGTCTGGAGAGATTCTCTGGAACGGACACTCCATCAAAAAAGAAGCATCTGAGTATCACGGCAAACTTTTATTTTTGGGTCACCGTGATGCCCTGAAAGAGGATCTCAGTGCCATTGAAAATTTGCGCCTTTATGCGGCAATCGACGGCATAACTCTTTCCGAGCAAGATGCTTTTGCTTCATTGTGGCGATTTGGCTTAAAGGGGCGCGAAGATCTGCCTGTGAATTGCTTATCAGCAGGTCAGAAAAAACGTGTCCTGATGGCACGCATGTTGACGCGCGGTGCGCAAGTATGGATTTTGGATGAGCCTTTTAATGCTTTAGATACTCATGCGATGCAGGTGTTGCAAGATTTGATAACTGAGCACCTTAAGAGCAATGGCTTGGTAGTGCTGACAAGTCACCAGCCTGTAGCGATCCCTGGTCTGCGGGTGCTGGATCTATGAACGCCTTTATTGCTATCGTCCATCGTGATCTGCTGCTAGTGATGCGTCGCAAGAGCGAGGTACTTACCGCATTATTTTTCTTCGTGATTGTGACTAGCCTATTTCCATTGGGAGTTGGCGCTGATACCGCTTTACTGAGAAAGATTGCACCTGGCGTAATTTGGGTTGCCGCTTTACTTTCTACATTACTGGGATTGCAGCGAATGTTTGCGGCTGATTACGCGGATGGCACCTTAGAGCAATTGATCTTGTCCCCGAATTCATTTACGGCATTAGTGTTTGGCAAGATTTTTGCCCATTGGTTAGTCTGTGGTCTGCCTCTTGTTTTGCTAGCGCCTGTCATTGGCATTCAGTTTGATTTGGATGCCCAGTCTTTAAAGGTGCTGATGGCAGCTTTATTGTTGGGAACACCCGTTTTATCCCTGCTGGGCTCAATTGGTGCCGCTCTCACTCTAGGGGTGAGGGGCGGCAGTGTATTGATGAGCCTTCTGATCTTGCCGCTCTACATACCTGTATTGATTTTTGGTGCTGGTGCCGTTTATGCCAGCAGCGTAGGGCTGGATATCACAGGACATTTTTCACTATTGGGCGCTTTATTCATTTTGGCATTAGCATTTGTGCCTTGGGTTAGTGCTAATGCAGTCAAGATTGCTATCGAATGAGTAATGTAAATAATTTATCTTCTAGTCGCGTGATGAACTGGTTCAAGTTCTCGAGCCCGAGCACTTTTTATCCGCTGGCTGGAAAAATGATTCCCTGGTTCTGGGCGCTCACCATTATTTTTGGAGTTGCCGGCTTGTGGGTGAGCTTCTTCGTAGCGCCAGTAGATGCCGTCCAGGGTCAGGGTTACCGCATCATCTTTATTCATGTGCCTGCTTCTTGGATGTCCATGTTCATCTATTTAGTCATGGCCGCTTGGGCGGGATTGGGCTTGGTATTTAATACGCGCCTATCTGCCATGATGGCGCAGGCCTTAGCTCCAATTGGAGCTTGGATGGCATTTCTATCTCTTTGGACTGGTGCCTTTTGGGGCAAGCCGATGTGGGGTGCTTGGTGGGTCTGGGATGCACGCTTAACTTCTGAGTTAATCCTACTCTTTTTGTATCTTGGATTTATCGCTTTGCAGGCTTCTATTGATAACGCTCGCCGTGCTGATAAAGCTGGCGCCATTTTGGCTTTAGTGGGCGTTGTGAATGTGCCTATTATTTATTTTTCAGTGAAATGGTGGAATACCTTGCATCAAGGCGCCTCCGTTTCATTAACGAAGGCTCCAGCCATGGCCCAGACAATGCTTTGGGGAATGCTGTTGATGGCTTTATGCTTCTGGATGTACTCAATCGCAGTAGGGTTAATGCGTGTACGCGCCATCATTTTGGAGCGTGAGGCCCATACTGATTGGGTTAAGCAATTAAACGAGGTGAAGCCTTAATGTGGAATAGTCCAGCTGAATTCTTTGCGATGGGTGGTTACGCGCTATATGTATGGTGCAGCTTTGGCGTTTGTGCTTTAGTACTTTTCTTGGAGCCTCTGGCTATTCGCGCGCGCCATAAGGCGATCGTACGCAGACTTCAGCGTGAAGTCATGGCGGAGCAGTTTGATCAAAAGGGTAGTAACAATTGAAACCAAGATATAAACGAGCAGCCATTATTGTTGGCGCACTCATTGCTATTGGCATTGCGACAGTACTCATTTTGAATGCTTTAAATAGCAATATTGCCTTATATGTCACGCCTAGTGAAGTTGCTGCTGGTAAATCACCTGCCGGCCAAGTTTTTCGAATTGGGGGCATGGTTAAGGATGGGTCAGTTAAACGAGATGGTTTAACGGTGCACTTTGTTATTACCGATATGGTGAAGGATATTCCTGTGGCCTACACCGGCATTCTTCCGGATTTATTTAAAGAGGGTAAGGGCGCAGTCATTCAGGGCCGCCTTAATCCAGATGGACAATTTATTGCTAGCGAAGTATTGGCTAAGCATGATGAGAACTATATGCCTCCAGAGGCTAAGCATGCTTTAGAGCAGGCTCAAAAAAATGGAAATAAATAATGATTCCTGAGTTTGGGCATTACGCATTAATTCTCGCTTTATGTATCGCCATTATTCAAGGGGTACTTCCATTAGTTGGCGCACATCAAGGTCGTCGCGAGTGGATTCTATTAGCTAGGCCAGCTGCACAAACAGCATTCCTATTACTGGCTATTGCATTTGTGATTTTGGCCTGGAGCTTTTATTCGAATGATTTCTCTGTGCTTTATGTAGCAGAGCATTCAAATTCACAAATGCCTGTCATCTATCGCTTGGGTGCGGTATGGGGTGGACACGAAGGCTCCCTATTGCTATGGATCTTTTTGCTATCCACTTGGACATTCTTGGTTTCTCAACTCTCTAAATCACTCGATGAATTTATGGTCGCTCGTGTGATTGGTGTTTTGGGTTTGGTAACTACAGGACTGCTCTTGTTTGTGCTCACCACATCGAATCCCTTTGAAAGGCTTTTGCCAGCCGCGCAAGATGGTCGCTCATTAAATCCGCTTCTGCAAGATCCGGGCTTGGTGTTTCATCCACCAATGCTGTACATGGGTTACGTTGGTTTTTCAGTAGCGTTCGCCTTTGCGATTGCTTCTTTACTGTCCGGCCGATTGGATGCCGCTTGGGCGCGCTGGTCGCGTCCTTGGACAACGGCTGCCTGGGTATTTCTAACGCTCGGTATCGCATTAGGTTCTTGGTGGGCTTATTACGAATTGGGTTGGGGCGGTTGGTGGTTCTGGGATCCTGTTGAGAATGCTTCATTCATTCCATGGCTTGTGGGTACTGCATTGCTCCATTCTTTAGCGGTTACCGAGAAGCGTGGCGGATTCAAGAGTTGGACAGTGTTGTTAGCCATCACTGCTTTCTCACTATCACTTCTAGGAACGTTCTTGGTGCGCTCTGGAGTCCTCACGTCAGTCCATGCTTTTGCAACCGATCCGAGACGTGGCATCTTTATTTTGATTTTCTTGGTGCTGGTTGTCGGCTCCTCCTTAACGCTCTACGCATGGCGCGCTCCTAAAAGTACGCTTGGTGGAAAGTTCAGCTTCACTTCGCGTGAAACCTTTATTTTGCTCGGTAATGTTTTCTTGGTGGTGTCTGCCGCGTCTGTGCTGTTGGGGACTCTCTACCCCCTGTTGATTGATGCTTTGCATCTAGGGAAGATCTCAGTTGGGCCTCCATATTTCAACAGCGTCTTTGTACCTATCATGATTCCTTTGCTGGTGCTGATGGGAATAGGGCCTTGGACTAGTTGGAAAAACTCCAATCTATTGGATGTAATCAAGCGCTTATGGATTGCGGCATTAGTAGCAGTCATTGCCGCAGCTTTGATTCCATTTGTCATGGGTGAATTCACCTGGCTTAGCAGTCTTGGTTTCTTATTGGCTTTCTGGGTGATTGCTTCAGGTATTCTGCAGATTATTCGCCAGGCAAAAGCGGGTAAGCCAACACGTTCATTTATTGGAATGCAGGTAGCGCACCTGGGTATAGCGGTGTTCGTGATTGGCGTCACTATGGTGGGCGCTTACCAAGAAGAAAAAGATGTACGCATGCTGGCAGGTGAAAGCGTTAGCGTTGGTGGTTACGACATTCAGCTCAAGGGTGTGAGTTCTGTTCCTGGCCCTAATTACAAAGCAATGCAGGGCACTTTCTTGTTAAGTCGCAATGGGAAGCTAGAAGCCACAATGTACCCAGAAAAGCGTAGCTACTTCTCTTCAACAATGCCAATGACTGAGGCGGCAATTGATGCGGGTCTCACTAGAGACATCTATGTTTCGTTGGGCGAAGAGTTGGAAGATAAGGCATGGGCTGTTCGTGTCTACTACAAGCCTTTTGTTGATTGGATTTGGGGCGGTTGTTTGTTGATGGCATTGGGTGGTGTATTAGCAATGTCGGATAAGCGCTATCGCATGAAGTTGAGGAAAGTTGCAGTATGAAGGCCAAGTTTTTAATTCCACTCCTCTTGTTTGTAATTTTGGTTGGATTTTTAGCTGTTGGCCTAAGCCGTGATCCTCATGAGTTGCCTTCTCCCTTGATTGGTAAGCAAGCTCCTGCTTTTGAGTTACCCCAACTGGCAGATCCTCAAAAAACCTTTTCGCCTGAAAGCATGAAAGGCAAGCCCTGGATTTTGAATGTATGGGCCTCTTGGTGCGTCGCTTGCCGCGAAGAGCATCCTGTTTTAGTTGAGCTAGGTAAGTTGCAGGTTGCGCCGATTATTGGCTTGGATTACAAAGACAAGCGTGATGATGCTATGGCCATGCTTGCTCGCCAAGGTAACCCTTATGTTTTGTCTGCATTTGATGCTAATGGTCGAGTGGGTATTGACTACGGTGTCTATGGTGTTCCAGAGACCTATGTGATTGATAAGGCTGGTGTGATCCGCTTTAAACATATTGGACCAATCACCATGGATCTATTAAATAAGAAGATTATTCCGCTGCTGGGTGAGCTCAAGTGATTTTGAAAAAGTTTCTCTTGCTTATTGTGTCAACGATTGTGCTTGCTTGCGCAACGAATGCTACTTTTGCTAAAGATGCCGCTCCGCTTGCCGATGACCCAATTACCGAGCAGCGTCTTATTGCTATCTCAGAAGAGATGCGTTGCCTGGTTTGTCAGAATGAATCTCTTGCAGGCTCACGCTCGGATTTGGCGAACGATTTGCGCCGAGAAATTCGCGTCCTAATTGCTGAGGGTAAAACCGATGAGCAAATTCGGAATTTTATGGTGGAGCGTTATGGCGACTTTGTTTTGTATCGCCCACCCGTCAAGCCGATTACTTGGCTCCTGTGGATAGGCCCCTTTGTTATTTTGCTCGCAGGCATTATCGGTTTAATGGTTTATCTACGCCGCAGAAATCAAAGTATGCCGAGTGCTACGCTATCCGCTGAGGATAATCGTCGCATTGATGCGCTACTTCGGGATGCAAAATCCAGCTCAACAGAAAATGCACATGACTAGTTTTTTAATACCCGCTCTCCTTTTGCTGATCTTGGTTCTGGTTCTCTTACTGCGTCCATTATTTTTTCCGGCAAAAGAATCTGCAACATCACGCCGTCAGATGAATGCTGCCATTTACAGGGAAGAGCTCGATAAGCTTGAGGCTGATCGTACAGCCGGCACTGTTGATGCGGATAGTTATGAGCAGTCTCATGCAGAAATGCGTCAGCGACTTTTTCAGGATACGGATGAGGCGGATGATCTCGCTGTACTGGGCTCTCCAAAGAAAACCATTCTTGGAATCTGTCTTTTTGTAGTGTTGCTTTCAGCAGGCTTTTATTTCTACCTTGGCGATGCTTCTCGCATTGCCGAAAAGAATGCTGAGAAGCCAATGACCCAAGAGTCAGTTGAAAAGATGGTTACAGAGTTTGCTGCGAAGATGGAAAAAGAGCCGGACAATTTGAAGGGCTGGGCCATGCTGGCGCGCTCCTATCGAATTTTGGGCCGCAATGCTGAGGCCGCAAAAGCCTACGAGCGTGCTGGATCTTTTGTCGATTCTGACCCGCAATTATTGGCAGACTATGCTGATGTATTGGCGGCAAATGCAGATGGCAATTTTGCAGGCAAGCCTCAACAATTGATTAATAAAGCATTAGCTCTAGATCCGAATAATTTACTGGCACTGTGGCTTTCTGGCACAGCAGCCTTTAATGCTCAAAACTATAAGGCAGCGGTACAGTCTTGGGAGAAATTAGCAAAACAGCTACCTCCCGATACAGATGAGACTCGCGCAATTACTGCTTCAATTGCCGAAGCTCGTAACAAGGGTGGGCTTCCACCTGCTAGCGCTCCGGTGATCAGTAATCAAGGTGTGAGCGGACAGGTTGGCATATCTTCCGAGCTGCAATCTAAAGTTAAAGCGGGTGATACTTTGATGGTGATTGCCCGTAAGCCAGGAGAGCGCATGCCCGTTGCAGTTCTCAAGACGGCTGCGACTACTTTCCCGATGAGTTTTGTTCTGAATGATGCTTTGGCGATGAGTCCTAACGCCTTAATCTCTCAATTGCCTGAGGTTTTGGTTGAGGTACGCATCTCTAAAACAGGTATGGCTATGCCAGAATCGGGTGACTTGATATCTGCGCCCCAAACAATCAAGGTGGGCACGACCGATGCTCGCCTCATGATCAATCAAGTCAGACCTTAATTAGCCTCTACCAACAAATGGCATATTCGTTGCCATGATGGTCATCGATAGAATATTGCTCTCTAGGGGCAGTTGAGCCATGTGTAGGACGGCTTGCCCAACGTGATCTACATCCATGAGTGGCTCAACTTTTTTTGAGCCATCGGCTTGCAAAATTCCGGCTGCCATAGGGATAGTCATTTCAGTACCGGCATTGCCAATATCAATTTGACCGCAGGCAATGTTGAATGGGCGCCCATCTAAAGCAATAGATTTGGTTAGTCCAGTAATCGCATGCTTGGTGGTTGTATACGGTGCTGACATGGGGCGGGGCGCATGCGCTGAAATAGAGCCGTTGTTGATAATTCGGCCGCCTTGAGGTGATTGTGCTTTCATCATGCGAATAGCTTCTTGTGAGCACAGGAAGGCGCCGGAGAGATTGGTATTAACAACATTCATCCACTGCTCGTAACTTAGCTCCTCCATCGGTATTGCTGGAGCTCCTATGCCGGCATTATTAAAAAGCACATCAATACGGCCAAATTGTTTTTGGATGGCCGAAAATAAGTGCTTTACTTGCTCTGGCTTGCCCACGTCACAAGCTACTGCCAAGCAGCTTTGATTGCTTCCACCAATGTCTTGGATGGCTTGATTGAGTTTTTCAAGATTTCTACCGGTCAGCACAACGCGAAATCCACCCTGCAAAAGTGCTTTTGCCGCAGCCTTGCCGATACCCGTGCCAGCTCCTGTTACCAGGGCTACCTTATTGGGGCTTGAGTTCATTGTGATCCTAATAGTTCTTTGAAAACCCCCATCTTATCCCGAAACAATTGGAATGAATTCAATCTACTCTCGATCCCTGGGCTCGGGGCATAATGGCAAAAACGAGAAGAATTCTTATGGACTTCATACGCAAAAATATCTATAACCCCCTGGCTGTTGGCATTGCCTTTTTGATTCTGGTCGCCATCCTTTTTTCCACGCTGTGGGTTATGGTGCCACCGCCACCTCGGTCAATTGAGTTGGCAACCGGTTTTTCTACTGGCCTTTATCAGAAATTCGGAGAAAGACTACAGGGTGAACTTGCGCAGCAGGGCGTATCCATGAAGTTGCGTACTACTGGTGGAACGGGTGACAACTTAGCTTTATTGGCTGATGAGAACTCTGGCGTTGATTTTGCGATGGTCCAAGGTGGTGTGGCAGATCTATCTAAATACCCTAATTTAGTCTCGATTGCTGGCGTATTTTATGAGCCAGTGTGGGTTTGGTACAGAGAGTCTAGCTTTAAAAATGAAGCTGGAAAGCTAAGCTTATTAGGTCAGTTGAAGGGTAAGCGCGTTTCTATAGGGAATGACGGTAGTGGCACATTGACTTTGGCTTCTCAGCTGCTTGAAGCAAGTGGATTGGGTGCAGGTGATTTTCATGCTGAAAAGTTGAAGCCTCTTGATGCCTTAGAGAAATTTAAAAAAGGTGAGCTAGATGCTGTCTTTATTGTTAGCGCAGCTGAGGCACCTATTCTTAAAAAGTTTTATGAAACCCCCGGCATTCGCCTGATGAGTTTTGAGCAGGCAGATGCATATGTCCATTTATTTCCTTTCTTGTCTAAAGTCACCGTACCACGCGGGGTTGTCAGTATTGCGTACGATCTGCCGCGTCAAGACATCCAGGTCTTAGCTGCTACGGCAACCTTGGTAGGAAAAGATGATTTGAGTCCTGCTTTAGTGACTTTATTGCTTGGTGATACATACGATATTTTAAAAACCTATTCTTATCTGCAAAAGCCGGGAGAGTTTCCCTCTGGTACTGGTCTTGATTTTCCTTTGCATGTAGATGCTGAAATTTACTTAAAAGATGGCCCATCTTTCTTGCACCGCCACCTTCCTTTCTGGACTGCGGTTTGGATTGGACGCTTTGCCAAAATTGTGATTCCATTGCTTGTGATTTTTATCCCCTTATTTACCTACATCCCTGCGGCTAAGAATTTCTTTTTACGACTTAAGTTATCTAGGGTGTATGAGGAGCTGAAGATCATCGAAAGAAATGCTGCTATTCCAGAGTTAAAAGAAAAGAACTATAGGGATTTGGCGGATATTGAGCGAAGGGTGGGTAACATCAAAGTCTCCATGCTTGATGCCAAAGAGCTATATGACTTAAAAGGGCATGTCGGTGAAGTACGCGGGCGCTTAAATTTTCATTCTGAGATGATTTAATGATCAGCGCCTAAAATAAGCTCATGACTCTCTCCAGCCTCTCGCCGCCACTCACGCCACTTAAAGAGTTAGCTGATTCTCTACGGGGCGATGGTTTTGCGATTGTCTCTGCGAGGGATGTTGCGCAAATAGCGCATGTCGACCTTGATCAATTACAAGATCTCACCCAGTTTTGGGAAGAATTGCCGCGTGATCCTTACCTCAGGGATGGTGGACGTTATCGTTTTCGCCGCCATTCTAGTTTTGAGATCAAAGGTGATGCTTTGACTATGGTTCCTCATCGGGCCCATTGGCAGTCTGTGAACTACAACGCATTACATGGCGGTATAGAGCGCTGGTTTGAGCCCTCACAGGCTCAACTCACAAGCAATCCTGCATGGGGATCTCTTTTGCTTGGTTTGGCTCACGTATTAAATGGTGTTAAGCAAGTCAATACCTGGTTTGTTGAAGCGCACCAATTTCGGATTGATACAACTGATGGGATTGGGCGACCAACTCCTGAGGGAGCCCATCGCGATGGCGTAGATTTTGTGGCTGTATTTTTGCTCAATCGAGTTGGTATTAAAGGCGGGGAAACTCGTATTTTTGATACAAGTGGTTCTGCTGGTTTGCGGTTTACGCTGACTGAGCCTTGGTCTTTATTGCTCATGAATGATGAAAGAATGATTCATGAATCTACCCCTATTCAGCCTCTAGGGCCTCACGGGTTTAGGGATACTTTGGTGCTGACCTTCCGCTCAAATGGTTTCCAGGATTCACCCAATCGAAGTCAGCAGTAAATCCTTATGCGTTTTAAACCTACCGGCTACACACCTTTTATGCTCATGGCGCAAACTTGTGCGCTACTAGGTTTTGCTTGTTACGCTGTAGTTCTGACAACTTTGCAGGAAGAGTGGCATCTCAGCAACTTGCAATCAGGCTTAATTGCCAGCGCTTTCTTCTTTGGTTATATGCTGATGGTCCCATTAGCAACGGCGCTCACAGATCGAGTTGATGCAAAAAAAGTCTATCTCATCGGTGGTCTTTCAGCGACTTGTGGCTTGCTAGGTATGGGTCTTTTTGCCTATAACTTCTGGACTGCTTTGATTTTTATGGCTTTAAATGGCGCTGGTTTAGCTGGCACTTATATGCCCGGCTTAAAAATTCTATCGGATCGTATTAAGACGGGTGAGTTGAGTCGCCACATTGCTTTCTACACAGCTTTTTTTGGTATTGGTACCGGCTTCTCTTACCTCTGCTCAGGCTGGATCTTGGATAGCTTAGGTTGGCGCTATGTTTTCGGAATTATTGCCTTGGGTCCATTCACCGCTTTGTTGATTGTGCTTCTATTTATTCCTGCGCTCACTCATGAAAAATGGCGTGGTCCAATTCGTATTCGATTGCATGATATTTTTCCAGTCGATAAATGGCGCTTAGTCTTACAAGATAAAACAGCTTCAGGTTTTATTTTTGGTTACACCGTGCACTCGATAGAATTATTTGCTTCTCGCAGTTGGATAGTAGCTTTTTTTGGTTTCTGTGCGATTGTGACGGGCAACCCTTTTCTATTGACTGCCACCACCCTTGCTGGCGTGATTAATTTTTTTGGCGTTCCAGCATCCATCATTGGAAACGAGATTGCCTTAAGAATAGGGCGCCAAAAGTGGATCTTCTTTGTCATGCTATCTAGCGCAGCATGTGGAGTGGCGTTGGCTTCTTCAACTGGACAATCTTGGTGGTTGATTGTTGCTTTAGCAGTAGGGCACACCATTTTCATCATGGCTGATTCTGCTACTTTGACAGCTGGTTTAGTGGTTAGCGCTCAAGAAAATATTAAAGGCGCTGCAATGGGTCTCCATTCCTTAATGGGCTTTGGGGGTGGATTATTAGGCCCGGCTATCTTTGGTTTTGTTCTTGATTTAACGGGTTCACGTGCCTCTCAAATCTCTTGGGTTTGGGCCTACGCCGCCGTAGTAGTGTGGGGCGTGTTATTTGTTCTGTATGAGCGTCGTAATGGTTGGGTTAGTAAGTCTCTCAGTCACAATTAATGATTCATGAGTTCGAGTTTGCCAAACAATAGCTGCTATCACTGCGGAAGTTTTATTCTTCCGGGTGATTCATACGAGCTCGAGCTTGGTGGTATGAGTAGAAAATTCTGTTGTGCTGGTTGCATGGCGATTGCACAAACCATACATGGCGAGGGATTAGAAGTCTTCTATGCACGTCGCGCACAGTCAAGTGATAAGCCTGCAGCTTACCTTGCCTCAAATGAAATTCCCGATAGCCTGGCTCCCTATGATGATCCCTCTTTACTTGGTCGCTACACCCGACCCAGTGGTGAGGAGGGGAATTTAGAGACAACCTTAAGGCTTGAGAAGATTCGTTGTGCTGCTTGTGTCTGGTTGTGTGAGCAACATTTGCGACGCATTCCTGGTGTGAAGGATGTGCAGATCAACTATGTAAGCCAAAAAGTAAAGGCAGAATTTTCACCAGAGCGAACTAGCCTAGCTCGCTTGTTGTTTGAAGTGGAACGCATTGGCTATGAGGCTTGGCCTTTTGAGCCTTCACTTTCTATTGAAAAGTCCAAGAAAGAACGCCGTCAATTGCTCACGAGGCTTGGGGTTGCGTTGTTAGGCATGATGCAAGTCATGATGTATGCCTGGCCTAGCTATGTTGGCGATAGTGATATCACTGCGGAGTATGACCTGCTATTAGGCTGGACTAGTTGGGCGCTTACTGTTCCAGTCATGGTCTATTCAGCCGGCCCCATTTTTCAAGCAGCATGGCGTAGTGTTGCCTCCTTTCGCCAAACTCATATGCTCGGCATGGATGTGCCAATTGCCTTAGCTTTGGCGCTGGCATTTAGTGCGGGTACCGTGAATCTCGCTACTGGTTCGGGACAAGGTTATTTCGATTCGATCACGATGTTTGTTGCCTTTATTTTGGGCGCTCGCTACGTAGAGTTATTGGCTCGCCAAGATGCACAGGGCGGCGCAGAGGCTCTAGCAAAACAGCTACCTGCGACTTGTGAGTGGGTGCCAAACTATCCAGCATCTCACCAGGTAGAAATTGTTCCGGTAATTAACTGCAACCCCGGTGAGGTTCTTCGTGTTCCCCCGGGAGATGTTGTTCCAGCTGACGGTATTTTGATTGAGTGCGAGAGCGCTTTAGATGAGTCGCTACTTACAGGAGAATCTAAACCGATTGATAAGAAGATTGGGGATCGAGTGTATGCAGGTACGCACAATATTCTCAATCCCATGCTAATGAGAATCGATGCCGTAGGGCAATCAACTCGCATTGCCGGAATTGCCTCATTGCTTGATCAGGCATTGCAAGCCAAACCTTTGATGGTCAGTCTCGCAGAAAAGTGGGCTGGATATTTTGTCGGCTTTTTGTTGATTGCCGCTTTTCTGTCTTCAGCAATTTGGTGGTACGTAGACCCTAGTAGAGCTTGGACAGTTTTAGTTTCTGTATTAGTCGCAAGTTGCCCTTGTGCTTTGTCACTCGCTGTTCCAACGGCGATGGCTGCAGCCCAAGGTGCCGTAACGAAATTAGGTTTATTAATTGTGCGCGGCCATGTACTCGAAGGCTTGGTCAAATCTACGGACTTAGTACTAGATAAAACTGGTACGCTCACTATGGGTCAACCAGAACTCAAAGAAGTCCTGATTGCTCGCCCAGATTTTTCCAGGGCGGATGTTCTCGGTCTGGCCGCATCAATTGAGGCAGGCCAAAAACATCCTCTTGCGCTTTCTTTATTGCGTGCTGCTGAAGCTGAAAATTGTTCCCCAGCCGTTTTATCTGAAGCAGTTACTAATCAATTGAGCAAAGGTCTGAGTGCTGGTGTGTATCGCTTAGGAAGTGCTGCTTGGACGGGTGCTCAACAGATTGCGCAAGAAGGGCAGTATGGTCAAGTCCATTTATCGGATGACAAAGGCGTGATTGCTAGTTTTCTATTTCTGGATACTCCAAGAGCGGGACTTGAAAAATTATTGGCTGCTGCAAAATCTCGCAAGATCACAGTGCATTTAGTTTCCGGGGATGACCCAGCGACTGTAGCGTGGTGGGCACATCAGGTTGGTATCACTAGTTTTAAGGGTGCCTGCTCGCCAGAGGATAAGTATCACTACATTGAGCATTTACAAAAAGAGGGTCACTTCGTTTGGGCAATTGGCGATGGCATTAACGATGCACCTTTATTAGCAAGAGCGGATGTCTCGATCGCTGTTGGAGCCGGCGCACCCCTTGCTACCGCAGGCGCAGATGCAATTTTGACCGCAAGCTCCTTGGCCCCTTTAGCCCAATCTCTATTGTTGGCTGATAAGACCCAGCGGATTATTAAAGAAAACTTGATCTGGGCTTTGGTTTACAACTTGTTAGCGATTCCGGCAGCCATGATGGGTTGGGTCAACCCCTGGGTTGCAGGCATAGGCATGTCCTTATCCTCTCTTGCGGTCACATTAAATGCCTGGCGCCTCAGAAAGGCCTAGACTAGAGGAATGGAAAGCCTTTTTCTCTTGATCCCCATTTCCTTGCTATTAATTGGCCTTTTGGCCTGGATTTTCTATTGGTCTGTGAAGGCAGGGCAATTTGATGATTTAGAGGGTCCGGCTGAGGCTATCTTGATGGATGACGATACCCCTAAATCTAAAAATGTTAGTGAATACTCACAAAAATAGCTATATTTTTTAAGTATTTAGCCGATATACCGAAATCAATAGAGTTATAAAAAGCGTAAAAGCACGCATCCTTTTTGATATAGATCAAAACACCCCCTGATCCTTGCTTTGATAATGGTTTCAGTCTATTTGGATTATGTCGCTGTTTGGTCACAAAAAAAGGAGAAACCATGGGACTTACCGTGGGGAACAATCAAGATACCTTCAATTACAAGGTTGTCAGCCAATTTGCCATCGTTACGGTTCTTTGGGGAATTGTGGGCATGCTCGTGGGAGTTGTCCTCGCCGCGCAGCTCATTTGGCCTGATATCACTTTTAATATTCCATGGCTAAGTTACGGTCGCTTGCGTCCACTACACACCAATGCGGTGATTTTTGCCTTCGGTGGATCGGCATTGTTTGCGACGTCCTATTACATCGTGCAGCGCACCTGCCAAGCAAGACTCTTTTGTGACAAGCTAGCTGCATTTACTTTCTGGGGTTGGCAGGCTGTCATTGTGTTGGCAGCAGTGACATTACCTTTGGGTATTTCAACTTCTAAGGAATACGCAGAGCTTGAGTGGCCAATTGATATTCTGATTACCTTGGTTTGGGTTGCCTATGCAGTGGTGTTCTTTGGCACCATCATGAAGCGCAAAACAAAACACATTTATGTTTCCAATTGGTTCTTTGGTGCATACATCCTGACTATTGCCATTCTGCATATTTTTAATAACTTAGAAATGCCAGCAAGCTTGTGGAAATCCTATTCCGCATACGCGGGCGTGCAAGATGCCATGGTGCAGTGGTGGTATGGCCATAATGCGGTTGGCTTCTTCTTGACTACCAGCTTCTTGGGCATGATGTACTACTTCATCCCTAAGCAAGCAGAACGTCCAATCTACTCATATCGTTTGTCTATCGTCCACTTCTGGGCTTTGAACTTTACCTATATGTGGGCAGGCCCTCACCATTTGCAACACACTTCCTTGCCTGACTGGACTCAGTCTCTTGGAACCGTGTTCTCGATTATTTTGTTGGCTCCATCATGGGGCGGCATGATCAACGGCATCATGACTTTGTCTGGTGCTTGGTTTAAATTGCGCACTGATCCAATCTTAAAATTCTTAGTAGTGGCATTGTCTTTCTACGGTATGTCTACGTTCGAAGGTTCGATGATGTCTATTAAGACTGTGAATAGCTTGTCTCATTACACCGACTGGACTATTGGACACGTGCACTCAGGCGCCCTAGGTTGGGTTGCCATGATTACGATCGGCTCTTTGTACTATCTCATCCCGCGCTTAGTTGGACAAAAAGATATGTACAGCACGCGCTTAATTGAAGTGCATTTCTGGATCGCTACCATTGGCGTTGTTCTTTATATCGCTGCGATGTGGATTGCTGGAGTGATGCAAGGTCTGATGTGGAGAGCATTTGAGCCAGACGGAACTTTGACCTACAGCTTCGTTGAGTCTGTCAAAGCAACATTCCCCTTCTATGTGATTCGTTTGTTGGGCGGCCTCTGTTACTTGAGCGGCATGTTCTTGATGGCATACAACGTTTACAAGACAGTGATTGGTAAAACATTTGTGAATGCCCCAATTCCACAAACAACTGCAACTGCTCACTAAGGAGAAGAAAATGTCTAACGAAAATAAATTCTTTTCCCATGGAACGCTTGAGAAAAACGTTGGTTGGTTAATCATCGCTACGATCATCGTTGTTTCTATTGCTGGTTTGGTACAAATTGTTCCGCTGTTCTTTCAGCACACAACAACAGAGCCAAGTCCTGGCGTAGCGCCATACACAGCCTTGCGTTTAGCCGGTCGCGACATCTACCAGCGCGAAGGTTGCGTTGGTTGCCATTCACAACAGATCCGTACATTACGTTCTGAAGTAGAGCGTTACGGCCCTTACTCTTTAGCTGGTGAATCCGTATTTGATCATCCATTCTTGTGGGGTAGTAAGCGTACTGGTCCTGATTTAGCTCGTGTTGGTGCACGCTATTCTGATGATTGGCATCGCATTCACCTCCGCAATCCGCGTGATGTGGTTCCTGAGTCCAATATGCCTGGATATCCTTGGTTGCAAAAAAATGCTGCCGATGCTTCCTCGATCCAGTCTCATATGGTGGCAATGCGTCGTTTGGGCGTACCTTACACCGATGAAATGATTGCTGAGGCTCCTAAGGAGTTGGAAGGCAAGACTGAAGAAGATGCATTAATTGCTTACCTACAAGGTTTGGGTGTAAATCGTCGCTACATCATCGTTGATGAAGTTGTAGCGAAGTAAGCGCCAAGGTTATTAACTTAAAACTATATAAATCAAATGGAACAGATCATAGCTTATCTCTCCGCTTTTTCAACAGTCATAGGACTAGTCTTTTTTGTTGGAATTGTTTGGTGGGCGTGGTCTCCAAGTAGAAAGTCGGCTAATGAAGAATCAGCTGAACTTCCATTTGATCTTCCGGATGAATTTAGTAAGGACAAATCATGAGTGACTTTTTTAATAACGGTTGGAGCAACTACATTGCGCTAGTTTCATTAGTCGGTATTGTTTGGTGTATCTGGCTTTTGTTTTCTCAGCGCAAGGCTAAGGTAGTTCACACAGCCGATGGCGCAGTAGCCGATACTGGACACGTTTGGGATGGCGATTTGCGCGAGCTCAACAATCCATTACCGCGTTGGTGGATGTGGATGTTCTTGCTCTCTTGTATCTTTGCATTGGTCTATTTAGTTTTGTTCCCAGGTTTAGGTTCATTTCCAGGTGTTGTGGGCTATACCACTGATGGCGCTTTGATGAGTTCCATGACGCAGGCAAATGACGAGTTGAAGCCGGTATACGCTAAGTACGTACAGATGGATATTGAGCAGGTTGCCGCAGATCCAAAAGCACGTGAAATGGGTCAGCGTTTGTTCTTGAATTCCTGCGCCCAGTGTCATGGTTCAGATGCAGGCGGCGCAAAAGGCTTCCCGAATTTAACTGACGGCGACTGGCTGTATGGTGGCTCCCCAGAAAATATCAAAACCACTTTAATTAATGGCCGCGCAGGTGTTATGCCTCCGTTCCCGCAGTTGGATAGCAATCAGATTGTGGATGTAGCTAACTATGTACGTAGCCTTTCAGGTTTACCTGTAGATGAATCAAAAGCGGCTCGTGGCGCAGAAGTGTTTAAAGCGAATTGCGTAGCTTGTCACGGTGCGGATGGCAAAGGCAATATTGCTATAGGCGCACCTAACCTGACTGATAAAACTTGGTTGTATGGTGGATCAGAGGCAACGATTATTGAGACGCTGACTAAAGGTCGCATGGCAATGATGCCTGCTCAAGATAAAGTTTTAAGTCCTGAGAAGATTCATCTCTTAACTGCATACGTTTGGGGTTTATCTAACAACAAAACTGCTGCGGCTAAGTAATCAGTGTCAGATAATTCGCCGGTCGGGAAGCCTATTCCTATTGATGTAATCGAGGAATCTCTCTACGAGATTCGTCGTAAGATTTATCCGCGTTCAGTAAGCGGCATCTTTGCTCGCTGGCGAATTATTCTAGTGATTGCTACTCAGTTGCTGTTTTATGGCCTACCATGGGTTAGTTGGAATGGTCGTCAAGCAGTTCTGTTTGATTTAATTCAGCGTAAGTTTTATATCTTTGGTCTGGTGCTGTGGCCACAGGATGTGATCTATCTCACACTCCTCTTAATTCTCTCTGCCTTAGCCCTCTTTTTATTCACTGCAATTGCTGGTCGATTATTTTGTGGCTACGCTTGCCCGCAAACTGTCTATACCGAAATCTTTATGTGGATCGAGCGTAAGGTTGAGGGTGACCGATTCGCACGTATTCGTTTGGATGGGGAAGAGTGGCCTTGGAGTATCCGTAAGTGGCGCCTGAAAATCACCAAGCACGCCCTGTGGCTCTTAATTGCCTTTTGGACTGGCTTTACTTTCATTGGCTATTTCACTCCAATTGAAACCCTTGCTGCAGCCATCCTCCATCTATCACTCGGCCCATGGCAAACTTTCTGGCTGTGCTTTTATAGCTTTGCAACCTGGGGCAATGCTGGTTTCATGCGTGAGCAAGTATGTAAATACATGTGCCCATACGCTCGCTTCCAAAGCGTCATGGTGGATAAAGATACCTTCCTGGTTACTTACGACAAAGTTCGTGGCGAGCCACGCGGTAGCCGTAGTAAGTCTGCTGATCATGCCACTCTGGGTTTGGGGGATTGCGTAGATTGCAGTATTTGCGTGCAAGTCTGCCCAACCGGCATTGATATTCGTGATGGTCTCCAATACATGTGTATTGGTTGTGGTGCCTGTATTGATGCTTGTGATCAAGTAATGGAGAAGGTGGATTATCCCAAGGGATTGATTCGGTATACGACTGAGCGAGCCATTGAAGACAAAGAAACCAATCAAAGTGCCATTCGCCACATCTTGCGACCACGCGTTTTGATTTACATGGCCTTCATCACAGTTCTTACAAGTGCATTCCTAATTTCCTTGATTACTCGCAATCCATTGCGCGTGGATGTGATGCGAGATCGTGGGGCATTAGCTCGTGAAGTCGACGGTGTGCGTATTGAGAACATCTATCGCATTCAGATCATGAATGCCTCAGAAAATAATATGAATGTGCAACTCAAGGCAACAGGTCTGGAAGACTTAAAAATCCTAAACTCTCAGGGTCAAGTTGTCACTGAGATTGCAGTGGGTCCAGCCAGTAATCTATTGATTCCGGTTAAAGTGAGCACTACTGTTGGTGCGCATGAGCCTGGTAATTACCCAATTCATTTTGATGTAGTTGGCCAAGAGATGTCTGGTAAAGAGATGATTACTAGGACGCGCTATGAAAAATCAAGTTTTATTGTTCCCCGCTAAGCTGTATAGCAAAAGATAGAGAGGATGAATATGTCAGAACTCAAAACAAATAAGCCTTGGTTCAAACAGCTCTGGCCATGGTTACTTATTAGCGGCCCAGCAGTGGCGGCTATCGGGTGCATGATTACTATTTACTTGGCCGTCAATCTTTACGCTGATAAGCCTGTGCGCGATGGTGTAGTTAAGCGTGGACTTAAAGTTGAGCAGCTCAAGGTAGAGCAGGATCGCAAATGAAGTACCGCCTATTCATCTGGATTATGTGGCCATCATTTTTGGTTTCTATTTTGGCCGAAGGTCTGCTCTTTAGTGTCGTGCATCCTGCTGAGCTATTGTTTTTTGGCTATCACCCAAACATTTCTGATGAGGGTATTTACACTATCGGATTTTTTGTTATCTGGATCTTTTGCTCATTCTCAAGCGCTTTGACTGCCTATATCCTGCCCGGTATTGATACGGACGGAAACAAGAGTTCGGATCGCGGCTTGATTTAAGGCAGTATTACTTAGGCGCTAACTGGCTTCATTTGAAGTGTGCGACTTGGGTTGGGGATGCTGGCTAATTCATAAAGTCCATCCATATCAATCAGTTTGATATGACGTTGTTTAATTTGAATTAGTCCTGATTCTGCGAAGCGCGAAAGCATGCGGCTCACGGTTTCAATTTGAATGCCTAGGTAACTACCAATTTCTACGCGGCTCATGCGTAAATCAAATTCATTGTTTTGGTAACCACGAGCAGCTAGACGTTGCGAGAGATTCAATAAGAATGCCGCTAAACGCTCTTCTGCGCGCAAACTACCCAACGAAAGTAGGTGACGTTGATCCTGCGTGAGTTCGCGACTCAGAATGCGGTGGAACTGTTTTTGCAGTACTGGAATTTGGCGCGCTAAATCTTCAAATGCTTCGTAGCGAATAATGCAGACTTCGCTCTCTTCAAGAGCGATTGCCTCGGATTGATAGCTACCCTCACCAATACCGTCAAGCCCTAAGATCTCGCCTGGCAGATGAAATCCAATGACTTGTTGGCGACCATCCTCAAGGCCATACTCAGTCTTCAGGGTGCCAAAACGGATGCTATAAACCGCAGACAGTGGGTCGCCGTGACGGTAGAGGCTTTCACCTTTTTGCAGATGGACTCGCTCTTTTACGAGGGTATCAATCTTGGCAATATCACTTGGGCTGATGCCAACTGGCAAGCAAAACTGACCCAGTACGCATACTGAGCATTTGCTGCTTGGGGCATCAGAGCTGGTGTAATTCATATTGGATTAAGGTGTCGGATAAGTTTATTCTACTCGGATAATGTGCAATTTTGATATTTCCTGGCAGGGTTAGAGGGTGAGATGTTAACTACTAGCCTACTGCTTGCTATCTTCTTGGGTGCTCTAGTCAGCGGGTGGCACTGCGCCCTAATGTGTGGCGGTATTGCAGCAGCAATTGAGCGCCAAGGGGCTGCCCAAGGGGTGACTTATTTCCCCTTGCAAAGCAAGTCTGAGCTCTTTTACCTGCAATTGATCATGCACTTCGGGCGATTAACCACTTATGTATTGCTCGGTGCTGCCGCGGCTTGGATTGGGGTGGTTCTTTGGCAGCAAAATATAGTGCCGATTCAGCGCCCTTTATTTGCTTTCACATCCTTGGTTTTATTGCTGATGGGCACGCGTCTTTTGCGCCAGAGGTCCAATAGCCCCTTATTGGTCGGAAAGTGGCTTGGTGCACGAATGGCCACTTATTGGGCCAAATACTTAGGAAGTTTTACTGGTCGCTCATCTCGTTGGTTTAGCGGGATGGTATGGGGTCTGGTTCCTTGTGGTTTGGTCTACAGTGTTTTGCCCCTCGCTTTTTTATCGGGTGATGTGTTGACAGGAGCGGCGCTGATGCTGGCATTTGGCTTGGGCACTTTGCCCAACCTCTTGCTCATCTCTAAATTTTCAGCAGTGTTGACTCAGTTTGGGCAATACATTTGGGTGAGATATATTGCCGCTGGCCTTTTGATATCCGCAGGATTGTTTGGCCTTTATCGCGCTTGGTATTTGCCGGAAGCTTTACTGAAAGGCGGCTTTTGTATCAGCTAGTCTTACTGACTTATTGCTGCCGCTATGCCGTGATGTAGATCTGGGTAAATGCAATCAGCAGGGAGTCGCTCTAACAGGCCTCCACGTACCGCCATTTCATAAGGTTGATGTGCTAGCCCACAAATCATCAGCTTAATACCGCGATTATTGCAAACCTCTTCAAGCTCAAGCAGGGCGTCCATGCCGGAAACATCGATGTAGATCACATTCTTGAGATCAAGCACTAACACTTTTGAAGGTAATTCATTTTCAATGCGCTCTAAAATTTTTACTGCGCCAAAAAAGATAGCACCGTAAATTCTGAACGCAGCAACATGTCCATGGTGTTGCTCCAGCTCTGGAAAGTCGGCGGCACTTGCTGATTCGTAGCGCGAAAGACTTGAGATGCGATAGATGAAAGTAATAAATGCTAAAAGTAGGCCTACCTGTATTGCTACCGTGAGATCCAGGATGATTGTCAGAAAAAAGACGCTCAACATAGTCATGCGATAAGGCAGGCGAAATTGTTTTAGGTCAGCAAACTTTCTCCACTCACCCATATTCCATGCAACAAACATCAGGATGGCAGCTAGGCTAGCCAAGGGGATATCTTTAGCCAGTGGAGCGCCAAACAAAATAATTACGAGCAGTGTAATCGAGTGAACGATCCCAGCAATCGGAGTGCTTGCACCGCTCTGTATATTGGTGACTGTTCTGGCAATGGTTCCTGTAGCTGGCATGCCACCAAAAAATGGAGTCACTAGATTGGCAAGGCCCTGGGCCATCAGCTCTTGATTGGATTCATGGCGATCATGAATGAGTCCATCAGCAATTCGTGCGCACAGTAGTGATTCAATGGCACCAAGGAGAGCAAGAGTAATGGCTGGGGCAATCACAAACTGTGCGGTACCCCAACTAATTGGGATCCATTCAAAGCTGGGTAGTCCTGAGGGTATGCCACCAAAGCGACTCCCTATCGTGTCAACCGGAAGATTAAATATCCCAGTAACTATGGTGGCTATAGCCATTGCAATGACTGTTCCTGGAATGTGGCTTAGATAACCGAGATGCTTTTGAAATGCCCGCCAAGAAATGAGTAGAGCAAGACTCCCCATCGATAGCATGAGGGCAGCTGGATTTACAGTGTCAGCAGCTGCATAGAGCGTTTGAATGGCCTGAAAAAATTCAGCAGGCATCTTCGTAATTTGCAGGCCAAAAAATTCTTTCACTTGAGACAGACCAATTAGTACGGCAATTCCATTGGTAAATCCAATAATGACGGCGACTGGAATAAAACGAATTAAAGTCCCAAGACGAAAGAGTCCCATCAGAAATAAAAATACTCCCGACATAGCAGTTGCCAAGAGTAAATTCGCAATTCCGTAATGATCAACAATACCGTACATAATCACAATGAATGCGCCGGCTGGACCACCAATTTGAACGCGACTACCGCCTAGTATCGAAATTAGTCCACCAGCAATGATTGCTGTAAAGATGCCCGCCTCTGGTTTGAGTCCGCTAGCAATCGCAAATGCCATTGCCAATGGCAGCGCAACTACACCAACCGTAATGCCCGCCAATACATCTTTACTGAGCAGACCCGCGTTATATCCTTTAAAAGAATCGAGTAGTTTCGGGTGAAAGAGATTCATTGGAGAGAGAGCTTCAGGCTATGCGACTACCAACCCAGTAGGCAACAGTAGCGGAGAGTGCTGTCACTGCAGAACCCCAAGCGATATCGACAAATGCCAATCGAATGGGAAAGTCACGAATGACTGCGAGGTTGGTTAAGTCGTAAGTCATGTAGCAAAAGAAACCAAAAAGGGCGCCATATTGCGCTGCATATATCCAAGACTGCTTCGAAATTGCTGGAAGGATGACAAAAATTGAGGCGCCAAGTGCATACAGCAGATAAAAACCGAGTCCAGCCAGCAACTTGGGTTCACTAGCCATCAGTGAGCCCATATCATCGTGGTAGAGATTCTTAGCGATACCGAGGAGCCAAATTAAATCAATGACGACTAATGTTAGTAAGAATGAAAAATAGACCGCTAGATACTTGAGCAATTTGGTGCCCCTTTTATGCTTTTACAGATGAATAATTAGGATTATGATGTAAGGAAGGTATTAGGGTTTAATTTAACAGGAGTCAATATGTTCAAGCACTTATTAGTACCAGTTGATGGTTCAGATGTGAGTAAAAAGTCTTTAAAGAAGGTTGCGGCACTTGCTAAGGCTGATAAAGCCGCTGTGACATTAGTTTATGTTTCTGACCCAATGCCGCCCATGGTCTATTCCGATAGCACGATGGGTTATGGCATCTCTCAAAAGGAGCATCAGAAGGTATGTGAGGCGTTTGCTAAGGATGTCTTTAAAAAAGCAACTGTCTCATTAGGGGCTGGTATTAAGGTGAATACCTTGCATATCGCAGATAGTATTTTATCTGAGGGTATTTTGGAAGGTGCCAAGAAGGCTAAGGCAGATGTGATCGTGATGGCTTCACATAAGCGTACAGGCATTAAGAGTGTTTTATTGGGTAGCGAAACGCATGAAGTAATTGTGCATGCTAAGTTGCCAGTATTAGTTCTTGGCTAATACACGAGACTGAAAAAATTAAAGGGGCCTGATGGGCCCCTTGTTTATTTCTGGATTGATAAGGATTATTTAATTCTTGAGGGGTGTACCTAGCAACAGAATTTCTCTAGTGAGTAAGCCGCTATCACTATCGCGCATATTCCATAAATCTAATTCAGTTTTAGCACCATAGGGATCCACATAGATACCATCTTTTCTTAATTCAAAGTGCAGGTGAGGGCCAGTAGAGCGTCCGGTTGATCCAACATAGCCGATCTCTAAACCACGACGCACTTCGTTACCAACTTCTAGTTCAGCGTTGTAATTACTTAAGTGTGCATAGTAGGTGCGATAGTTGCCAGGATGCTCAAGGATGATCAGATTGCCAAATGCGCCGCTATAGCCCAAATGCACTACCTTGCCGGTCGCTACGCTAAAGATTGGCGTCCCAATCGGTGCTGAGTAATCAATCCCCATATGGGTTCGATATCGTTGCTTTGGCGCTGCCACCGCTGCATTGGTATTTTTGGATGGGGCAACTTTCTTGCTCGATGCTCTTACGCTTCCAACACCTCTAGATATACGTCGATAACTTAAGGGGTTGGTCCAAAAGGTGCGCTCGATAGACTCGCCACTGGCGGTATAAAAGCCACCGGGAATATCACTTCTCTCAACCCAAAATGCACTAGAAAATACTTCACCAGATGCTGGATCAATAATTTCAGCTGCCCAAATTTGCGCCCAGCGCTCTTTATCGCCAAAGTCCACTATCAAACGCACAACACTGTTGGTGTTTTCTAAAGCACTGTTTTCTTCTGGGTAAATTTGTTTAATTACGGAGTTCAATTCCCAAATCAGCTCCACCGGCAATTTATCGCCTACTTTTTTAGGGTCATATAAAACATCGCGTAATGGCAACTGAATTTCTGTAAAACGTTTTGACTCGTCTTTAAGGTAGTCTTGTTGAATTAAGAAGCTGCCTGCTGCTGAAGGCGTAAAAGTCCATATCTCTGTCTTGGCGTCCTGAATGGGGCCGTTCATAATGCTGAGCGATTCGAAGCGGTTACGACTTCCAAGAGCTAGCGCATATGGAATGCAGTTGCCGCGCATTCGATCAAAAAAGCCTTTGGTTTGGGCTTTAAAAAAATCATTGAAGTTGCGATCATTTAACCCCAAATTGGCTGGGAGGTTATCTTCGTTATAGCTGCGTCGGAGACAGCCACGTTGGACGCGGTAGTCCAAATTCGAGCCGCCATCATTGCTGTACTCGCCTTCAATCCGTTTGAATAACTCAGGATTCAGGCTCATGCTTTTGGAGTATTGATTGAGTGTGCCTTGCTTCACTTTGAGTCCGACTTGCTTACTACTTTGTATAACGGTCTTCTGTTTAACTTGTGGGGTCTTGCTGGCTTTGCTAGTTTGGCTTGTAGTTTGCGCTAGGGCGCTAGAGACGAGCTCTACCCCTGGCAGTTGAATGAGGCCAACTAAGGCGAATCCAATTACGTTGATTGCCCCTTTTAAAAAGAGGGGCCGCGCACAGACATTTTTCTTCACACCCCAATTATCCAATATTGTTGTGAAAGATCGCGGCATTTTGAAGTGTGCTGTATCGCAATAAATCTGGTTTAATTCAATTCAGGTGCTATTTTTAGCACTTCAAAGGCTGCCTTCAGACGTGCCTCATAGACTTGCTTCATTTGGGCCGCCTCCTCTGGTGACCACTCTCTAAACCCTGCGCCTTTAGCTATACCTGTTTTTCCAGAATTGACCAGATCCATAACGCAAGCGGGTGGTGATTGGATATTTGAGAGGGAGGGATAGATTACCTCTGCAGCTAGTGTCATACCTTCCCAGCCGGAGATTTCTTTTTGAGTCATGGGGCCGACTGCAGCATAACGAAAGCCAAAGCTATAGCGCACTGCAGTATCAACATCATCTGGTGAGGCGATTCCTTCTTGCACTAAAGAAAGTGCCTCGCGCATTAAGGCGTGCTGTATTCGGTTGGCTAAAAACCCTGGAATATCTCGCTTGACTAAGACCGGTTTTTTGCCATGGCTACGATACAGATTGCAAATCTGCTCAGCCATCTGTGGATCAGAATTTTCACCCAAGACCACCTCCACCAAAGGAACAATGTGAGCTGGCATAAAGTAATGAGTATTGAACATGCGATGGCTTGTTGCTAGACCTTGCGCAATATCGCTAATAGGAAAGCCTGAGCTGTTGCTGCCAATCGGAATGTTAGGCGGCACACGCTGATCAAGCTCTGTAAATAGCGCCTTTTTGAGATCAAGACGTTCAGAGATGGTTTCAATAACAAGATCGGTATTTTGCCAATCCGACCAATCTGCAATGCTGCCGGCAACTAACTGGGCGCCACTATCTCGCCATGTAGGATTAATAGTATCGGCACAGGCCTCCACCTTAGAAAGGCTGAGCTTTGCTTTATTAGGATCCCTGCCTAACAAAATTGTTTTGGCACCATAAGCCAGAAAGCTGGCTGCAATGCCAACCCCCATAGTGCCCGTTCCCATGACAACAACTTTGCTCATAATGTCTCCAAATCTTCGTAGATGAAGCTGATTCTGAATTCTGAAGCGACTCATTATTCCTTATTTGGGAGCCGTCATACATTCCTAATTATGGCTACAATAATTTTTTGAATATAGGAGTCCCCATGCCCATCATTGAGTCGGTATCAGTTGCTGCAGTAGCGGTGCCTCTAGATAAAGTTACCTCTTTTTCTACTCGGACGGTTTCAGAGCGTCACTATTGCTTAGTCAAGGTACGCGGCAAGGATGGCAATGAGGGTATTGGCTTTTGCTATGTGGGTAGTGCTGGCGGCGATATTGCTAAGATTGCAGTAGAGCAATTGCTAGCCCCAAAACTGATTGGTCAAAATAGCCATCGCAGTGAAGGTCTGTGGATGGATATGTATAACGAGTCCATTTTGCAAGGGCGTGCTGGTGCTGTCATGCGCGGTATCTCGATTTTGGATACAGCACTCTGGGATTTAAATGCCCGTGCTGCCAAGTTACCCCTTCACCATTATTTGGGATCAGTCGTAGATGACCGCGTCCCAGCTTATGCCAGTGGTGGCTACTATCTAGACGGTAAAACCCCCGCCAAGTTGGGCAAAGAGATGGAGTCCTACGTTAAACAGGGCTTTAAGGCCGTCAAAATGAAAGTAGGGCGCCTATCCCCAAGGGAAGAAGAAGCGCGCGTTAAGGCTGCTCGTAAGGCCGTTGGTGAGGACGTTTTGCTGACCTTGGATGCCAATAATGCCTGGCGTGATCTACCAACTGCCCTGGAATACATTCGTCGCTTTGAGGCTTATAACCCCTATTGGATTGAAGAGCCATTTTCACCTGATGCCATTGATCTGCATGCGGCTCTAGCGCGCCAAACCAAGATCAACGTTGCTACGGGTGAGATGGAGGCAGGACGCTGGCGTTTCAGGGAGCTCATCGATGCAGGTGGGGCAGCTATTTTGCAGTCTGATGCAGCTGTGTGTGGCGGTATTACCGAGTGGCGTCGTATTTCTGCTTACGCAGATCTAAAGGGTGTGATTGTTTGCCCGCATTGGATGCATGATCTGCATGCACCTTTAGTCGCAGCAACGCCAAATGCCCGCTTCGTAGAATTTTTCCTAGATGATCAGGTCCTGAACTTCCGTAGATTGATTAATAAGCAGCTTACTTTTAAGAATGGCGACTTGATTCTGCATAAAACTCCAGGATTGGGCTTTGAGTTTGATGAGGCTGCGATTAAAAAGTATGCCGGCAAGACTGCGTGGACCAAGATTGTGTAATAGATTTAAATTCCTGGCAATAAAAAATCCCGCCTCATGTGCGGGATTTTTTATGTTCTGATGTAGCTGAAATACTCTTAGCTGGACTTCGGATTTAATTTGAAATGGGTGATTGACTGAGTAATCAGCACCAAACCAAAACCTACAAATCCAATGATGTCAGCCTCGGTTGAAGGGTAGGCCAGTGCCACACCTGCGATCACCATAATGATGCGCTCAAAGACTTTGGTCTTTTCAATAAACCAGCCTTGAAGTCCACCAGCTAAGCAGATGATGCCGACTACTGCTGTAAATGAAACCCAGGCGATCTGAGCCCAATCTGCTTGCTCTAAAGCGGTGGTGGAGCCCATTAGCAATAAGCTCACGCCTGACTTATCGAGCACAAACATGAATGGCACCAAGATTGCTGGAGCAACGTACTTCCAGGTTTGCAAGGTAGTCTTGTATGGATTACCTTTACAAATAGCCGCAGCCGCAAAAGGAGAAAGCGCTGTCGGAGGGGATACCTCAGAAAGTACCGCGTAGTAAAAAATGAACATGTGCGCTGCAAATTCTGGAACACCAAGATTAATCAATGCAGGCGCTGCGATCACAGCGCAAATAATGTAAGACGCAGTTACTGGAACGGCAAGTCCGACAACCCAAACCACGAGGCCTGTAAAGATGGCGGTAAGTAAGAGCGAGCCACCCGCATACTGAATCACAATCGAGCTGAACTTCAAGCCTAGACCGGTCAGGGTAACAGTACCAACAATCAATCCAGCGCCAGCACAGGTCACTGCAATCGCAAGAACACCAGTTGAGCCAGATGCCAGTGCTTTAGTCAGGTTCGAATTGTACAAACCAGAGAAAATCTTCTCTTTGCCTTGGAACCACTCCCAAGGAATGATGGCGGTATCACGACGCAGCATGCTAGATAGTGCTGATACGACAGTCGCCCAAAACACCGACATGACTGGCGAGAAGCCAAACATCATGAACACCACAATTGAAACCAATGAGAAGAAGTGGAACCAATATTTTTTGGTTAACTGCCAGGCAGATTCCGCTGCTTTGAACTGGATGTTTTTCATTCCGTACTTGCGTACATCAATTTCCACCATGACCAAGAGGCCAAGGTAAAACAAAATGGTTGGAATGGTTGCCATCAGCAACACATCTAAGTAAGAAATCTTCAAAAAGTCAGCGATCAAGAATGCCGCTGCGCCGAGTACAGGTGGGGAGATGATTGCACCTAAACCGCCGGCAGCTAGCAAACCACCTGCCGCATTTTTTTCGTAACCGACTTTATCTAGCATTGGGGCTGCTACGGAACCAACGGTAACGGTAGTAGCTACGCCAGAACCTGATGGACCACCCAATAAGAATGAGGAAAGCACAATCGTTCTACCAACACCAGAAGATTTGCCACCCATTGCGGCAAAAGAGAAGTCGATAAAGAATTTGCCTGCACCAGTGAACTGGAGGAAGGCGCCAAAAATAGTGAACAGAATAATGAGGGTAGCTGATACGTCTACTGCAGTCCCGTAAATACCCTCTAGGGTCATGTACATGTAGCCAACTAGGCGATCAAGATCATAGCCTTTGTGTGTCCATGGGGCAGGTAAGTAGTTGCCAAAAAGGGCGTACGCCAAGAAGAGCGAGGTCACTACTACCAAGACCATGCCATTGGTTCTTCTGACGCTCTCTAGGATTAGGGCGATGAGAAAGACACCAACCATGACGTCAGTTGAATTCGGGGCAGTATTGCGATCAAACAGATCATCTCCACCGCTGAGGATGTAATAGGCGACAAGTACTGAGCCTATGGCAAATAAGGTATCCCACCACATGAGGCGGTTCTTAAATCGGGCTGCAATTGGAAAACTCAGGAAAACTAAAAACAGTACTAAGGCTACGTGGATAACCCGCAGTTGCTGTGTTGGAACAATCGAGTAAGCGGCATATAGATGAAAGAGTGACATGCCAACCGCCACCAAGGTGATGAACTTGGCCAAGAGACCTTTGTAGTCATTGGAATCACCTTCCTCTTGCTTAATGAAGGCATCTAATTTTTCTTGTGTTTCGTTATCAATCACAGCTTGTGTCATGTCTCTACCTATTTTTTTATATACAGCTTTTTATGCTACTAATGCTTCACTATCAAAAGACTCAGGAGTGCTGGTGAGCACTCCTGATGATGGGATTTAGTTAAATTAATTTAACTTGACGTTCTTTTCTTTGAAATACTTCGCTGCACCTGGGTGATATGCGATTGGTGTTGAGTTTTGTTTTTGATTCTCAAGGGTTACATTGATGTATTCCTTGTGAGTACGAACCAATTCAAGCTTGTTATCAAAGACAGCCTTCACAATTTTGTAAGCTTCATCATCAGGCATATTGGCATTGACGACGAGGATGTTGGCTACACCAGCAACTTTATTGTTTTTACCCATACCGCTATAGGTTTCTTTTGGGATGTCAGCAGCAAAGTACAGGTTGCCATATTTTTTGTTCATGGCAGCCACTTCAGCAGCGTTATCAATCATGACGATTTTCATGCCGGGGCTATTAGCTAAATCAGTAACAGCAGCAGTCGGTAGGCCGCCAACCCAGAAGAAGGCATCAATTTTGCGATCTTTTACCGCATTGACAGACTCAGCTACGCTCAAACGCTCGCGTTTGACGTCTTTGTCTTTATCAAGGCCAGCAGCCTCTAATAGACGAAATGCCATGACTTCGGTTGCGCTACCAGGGGCGCCTGTACTAATACGCTTACCTTTGAGATCCTTCATTGATTTGATGCCAGTGGAATCTACTGTTACAACGTGCATGAGATTTGGGTAAAGCACTAAGAGTGTACGCAAATCAATTTTCTTGTTGGTGAATTTACCTTCACCATCTTTAGCGTCTTTAGCAGCATCGGCCATGGAGAAGCCAACGTAAGGCTTGCCTGTACCGATGAGGTTTAGGTTATCTACCGAGCCGCCAGTAACTTCAGCGGTTGCAGACATTCCAGGTACCTTGCTAGAAAGTACTGAGGCAAGTCCACCACCCATTGGGTAATAAACACCACCAGTACCGCCGGTCGCTACTGAAATATTTTGTGCTTGTGCTGCACTAAACAACATAGTGAGCGACAGAGCAATTACTTTAACTAGCTTCATTTTTGTCTCCTGTTTTGTTTCTATTTAATTAAAGGCCGGGCATGCTGAAATTAATCTGTTGCAATTCACCTAGCAACTTAGCTTGCTGGTCAGCGCTGAGTTGCATGAGTGGTGGGCGTACGCGTAACCACTCGGAATCTTTGCTGAAATGGGCAACTGCAGTTTTCATACCGGCAATCATTTGATATTGAGCAAACACTGAGCGTACTTGATCTAGGGAGGCTTGACGTTGATCTGCGTCAGATTCTCTCCAATGGGCCGCCAATTCAGCGATGGCCTTAGGGTTTACGTTAGCAGTGGCGGAGATGCAACCAACGCCACCTGCACGGAGGGCGCGCATTAAGAAGACTTCGCTACCGGCATATACGCGGAAGCCTGATGGTGCCAAGAGTTTGATTACGGACTCTGTATAAGCCCAATCACCAGAACTATCTTTCATACCAACAACGGTTTTTGGATATTCCTTAGTTAAGCGTTCCAACAAAGACAGGCTTAAATTAATTTTGGTAACAGGTGGAATGTTGTAAATGTAAATTTGTAATGCAGCATCACCCACTTTTTGAATCACTTCTGAGAAATAGGCAAAGAGGCCATCATCAGTGACATCTTTGTAATAAAAAGGCGGCAACATGAGGACGCCTGCGCACTTATGCTGAACTGCGTGACGAGTCATGTTCACCGTAGCATCAATCGACGTGGCGCCTGTACCAGGCATCATGTGCGCAGGATTTAAGCCCCCTTCAATCAGCGTGGTTAATGTGCCCATCTTTTGTGGCGCGGACATAGAGTTGGCTTCTGAGTTCGTGCCGAAGATCGCTTGACCAACGCCATTGGCTTCGAGCCATTGACATTGCTTCAGTAATTTTTTGGCATCTGGAGTGCCATCTTCTTTAAATGGAGTTAAGACAGGCGAGAGCACTGCGGGTAATGTGGAAGGGTGTAGGGAAATCGTCATGCTTACTCCAATTTAATTTTTTACTTCGGTAAGAAGAGGTTTTTTATTATAGAAAGCTTCTAAATTATCTATTGCTAGGTTCGTCATCAATTGTCGCGTTTCAGAAGTAGCGCTTCCAATATGCGGGGTTAGTAAGACATTATCAATATTTAAGAAGCCGACGTTTGGATTTGGCTCATTTTCAAATACATCGAGTGCTGCGCCAGCGATGATTTTTTGCTGCAGTGCAACTAAAAGTGCGGCTTCGTCTACTACGCTGCCCCGTGCAATATTAATCAGATAACCCTTCGGCCCTAAAGCTTCTAGGACTTCAGCATTAATCATTTTTTCTGTTTCTGGACTAGCAGGGCAGGCAAGAATCAGAATGTCTGATACCTTTGCCAAGGACTGAATGTCACTGAAGTACTCGTAAGGTAATTCTTTTTGAGTTGGGCCGGTGTAGGCCAGCTTGACCTTAAAAGGCTCTAAGCGTTTTGCTAGATCTTGGCCAATGCGACCCATCCCAGCAATCCCCACTCGCTTTCCCGCTAAGGTGGTGGCGACTCTAAATAGGCCTTGTGACCAGGCGCGACTTTTTACAAACTGATGGGCTTCGGGGATGTGTCGTAGCAGGCCAAGCATCATCCCAATAGCAAGCTCACAAACTGCGTCATTAAGCACGCCAGGGGTATTACTAGCCTTAATACCTTTCTGCTTTAGATACTCCAAAGGAAGGTTGTCATAACCAACCCCGCAAGTAGCCACAATGCGGATGTTTGGGAGTTGCTCAAGTAGTTTGATGGGTAATTTCGTATTTGAGCGAATCAAAATACTTTCAAAGGAGCCTGGGGGCACTTGCGAGCCGGTATCGAGAAGATGTACGGCACTTAGACGCTGGTCTATGACCGCCTGCATTACTTCTGGAAATTGCCCGACCTGCAGCACCGAATTGACTGGGATCATGTCTCACTTACTTTTTTATTGGAATAATGAAAACATTGTAAGAGGATTTGTAATCCTTATCTTGCCCCCGAAGGAGAAATTGAGATGTTGTTTACCCCATCCGAAACTAAAGTCGTCATTGTTGGCGGCGGCACCATGGGTGCTGATGTGGCAGCTGTTTGCGCTCGCGGGGGTTGTGCTGTGCAGGTTCTAGAACCAACCACTGAACGCCGGGCACTATTGCCAGATTACTTTGCCAACACCATGATGGATTTGGGCTACGAGCATCGCCTGCATTTGCTTTCTACTGCAGGTTCCCTAGAGGAGATAGATTGGCCAGAGGTAGATTTAGTCATTGAGTGCGTACCTGAGCGTTTGGATATTAAGCAAGAGCTGTTTGCCAAGCTGGAGCAATACGCAAAACCGGAAGCAGTTTTAGCAAGTAATAGCACGAGCTTTCCGATTAGTGATATTTCAAAAGGGTTGAAAACGGCAGCGCGAATGATTGGGCTGCATTTCTTTATGCCTGCCCACTTGGTTCCGTGTGTAGAAGTAGTCTACGGACAAAAAACTTCTCCGATGGTGGGTGAAAGCCTTTCTCGATTGATGACGGCTTGCGGCATGGTCCCGGTCACCGTGAAAAAAGATTTACCAGGCTTCTTAGCAAATCGCTTACAGCATGCTTTATCGCGTGAAGCCTTTGCCATGGTCGATGCGGGAATTGCTAGCTTGGAAGATATTGATAAGGCCGTCCGTTTTGGTTTTGGCTTTCGCTACATCGCTGCTGGACCAGCAATGCAGAGGGACCATGCTGGTTTAGATGTGCATGGTGCCGGCGGCGCAACGATTTATCCCACTCTGAATAACTCCCCAGACATTGCAAAATGTTTGAGCGATCGTATCGCCAGTGGCAAATTGGGAATGAAAACCGGCGAAGGTTTTTATTCATGGACAGCAGAGACGATGAAGGCTGAGCGAGAGCGCTATCAAGAAGCCTTGCGCGAAGGCTTAAAGATCATTCAAAAGGACCTGCCAGAGATTAAGTAAACAAACTCTAGGCAAGATCCTTCAGATTGAGTTTTCTCAGTTGGGGTGCAAATTGGTAGGTAAGTAATACGACCAGTATGGTTGCTGCCCCACCAAATACGATTGATGGAACAAGCCCGATCAGGCTTGCTGCAATCCCGGACTCAAGCGCACCCAATTCGTTAGAGGAGCCAATGAATATCCCATTGATAGCGCTGATTCTGCCTCGCATCTGATCCGGAGTCGTCAACTGCATAATGCTGCCGCGGATGACTACCGAAATAGAGTCGCAACAACCCGAGATAAATAGGAAGAGTGCTGCAAGCCAAAGATTGTTGGAGAGTCCAAAAGCAATAATGGCAATCCCAAAGCCGCCGACTGATAAAAATAAGTGTCTTCCAGTGTCTTCTAGTAGAGGCCGGCGTGCCAAGTAAAGACCGGTGATGACTGCCCCAGCTGCAGGCGCTGCCCTCAGAATTCCCAAAGTTTCTGGACCGGCATCAAGGACCTCTTTAACAAAGGCTGGAAGAATAGATACGGCGCCACCAAATAGCACGGCAAACATATCTAGCAGCATGATGCCGACAATCAGATCATGTTTTCGTACGTAGTTGAAGCCTTCAAAAAAGCTTTTTAAGAAATCATTACTTACGCCTTCAGGTCGTTCATGTTTGATATGAATAAAGCTCACTCCATAGAGGCCGATAGCTCCACTCAATGCGGCCATGGCATAGGTCCACTCTAGCCCAGCAAATCCAATCATGAGTCCACCTAAACCTGGTCCGGCTACAACGCAAATCTGAAAGGCTGAGGATGCGTATGCGGTATAGCGAGGCAATTGATCTCGGGGAATGATTTGACCAAAGATGGCTTGATAGGAAGGGCGCAATAGTGCGCGCGCTAAACCTAAGCATGCTACTGCTGTGTAAATCAAGGGAACAGGTGGCGTTAACCAGTCGAGTGCTATTGCGACTAAGAGCAAAGCGACCGCAATGTGGAGGCCACACGCAAGCGCTGAAATCAATTTTCTGGAATGACGATCTACGGCATGGCCAGCATAGAGGGCCAATACAAAGTAGGGGACAAGCTCCGCCAAGCCAATCAGACCAAGTGAAACGACGCTATTGGTAATTTCGTAGATATGCCACCCCACTGCAACCATCATGATTTGATAGCTGAGAGTTGCGCCTATGCGATAGAGCAACAGGGTTTTAAAGGCTTGACTAGTTTTCATTAATTTTTCTTATTCTAAAGGTGACAGTGATTTATTCTCTAGATATGAAAAAAATCATTCGCGTTTGGGATTTGCCGATTCGCCTGTTTCATTGGTGTTTGGTTATCGGCATCGCTCTGAGTTTCGTGACCGTCAAGATTGGCGGCAATGCCATGGAGCTCCATGCGCGAGTCGGCTACTGTGTATTAGCTTTGATTATTTTTAGAATCTGCTGGGGCTTGATTGGCTCGTACCATGCCCGCTTTATCAATTTTGTTCCTAGCCCAAAAGGGCTTCTCAATTATCTATCCGGTAAAGCCAAGGCGGGACTGGGGCATAACCCCTTGGGCGCGCTATCTGTTTTAGCTTTACTCTTTTCGATTGGTCTTCAGGCGGTGACTGGTCTTTTTGCGAATGACGATATCGCTTTTGAGGGGCCGCTAGCAAAACATGTTTCCAATGGAACGGTTGAATTTTTAACTTCGATTCATCATCAGAATGAAAAGGTTCTGATTATTTTGATTGTTGTTCACCTCTGTGCAATTTTTTATTATCAAAAATTCAAGGGTGAGAATTTAATTAAGCCAATGTTGCTGGGCGATAAAGAAATCGACCCAAGCGAGGAGGCAAAGTATCTACCTGCTGACTTGGGTCAAGCCTCCAAGGATGGAGCTTGGCAACGTGGCTTAGCTTTGTTGGTGCTTAGCCTGATTGCGGTGATTCTGGGTTACTTGATAACGAACTAATTACTTTTTCTTGAAGTCGTCATGGCAACCTTTGCAGGTCGCGCCAGCTGCACCAAAAGCCTTCTTAATGGCATCTTGATCACCCGATAGCGCAGCAGTATTCAGATTTGCAACAGCAAGCTGCATCTTTTCTGAAGCGGCTTTAAATTTAGCGTTGTCCGACCAAACCGCTGGAAGTGCATTGCCACCTTCAGTGCCTGGTCCAAAGGCTTGCCATGGGAGGCTAGAGATGGTTGCAACTACATCAGCATTCTTAGCTACTTCATCTTTATTGAAAGGCGCCTCACCTTTAACTACAGCAGCAATTTTCCCAAAAGAATTTGCCATCACAGTGAATGCGCTTTGGCGGTACTTAATTGCATCCTCAGGTTTTTTGAATTGCGCATAAGCAATTCCGCTAACCAGCAATGTTGGTGCAAGGGTGGCTAAAACAAGATGTTTGAGTTTCATGAGAGGCTCCATTCATTTCTATTCATTTGGGGGTAAGGTTATATTGGCTCAGCATACTCCCGAATGCTGTTTTTTACCTATTGAAATCTATCTAGAAAATCATTCTTAAGGGGCTGGTCAGCAAGAGAATCAACCACTCAAAAAAAGCCATCAAGGGGGTCATCCAAAGGCTGCCAATAATCCCAGTAAATACTAGGCCGAGAACGATAAAAAAGCCCCAGGGCTCTAACTTACCTAGGGCAATGGATTGCCGCGCCGGGAGAAGGCCTGCAAGTATTCGCCCGCCATCGAGAGGCGGAAGCGGAAATAGGTTGAAAACCAGCAATCCTAAATTCCAGGTAATGCCAGCCTGCGACATGGAGATGAGGAACTTTTCGTTGATGCCGAGCCCTACAAACCCAATGAGTAGGATTAGCCAAATTAAAGCCTGAATGAAATTGGAGCCAGGGCCAGCTAAGGCTACCCAAATGGAGTCAATTCTGGGGTTGCGTAGGCGCCCAAAGTTCACTGGCACTGGTTTGGCATAGCCGACTAAAAATGGGGATCCTGACAAAATCAATAGCAGGGGGATCAGAATTGTTCCCACGGGGTCTATATGTTTAATGGGGTTGAGGCTTACTCTACCCAGCATATAGGCCGTATTGTCGCCAAATTGACGTGCAGCAAAGCCGTGAGCGGCCTCATGAATCGTGATGGCAAAAATCAAGGGAATCGCATTAATCGCGACAGCTTGGATAGAATAGTCGGTAATCATGGCAATATGATATCCATAGGAGCAAAAAGTGACTGACGATAAAAAACCTGAATCAAAAACCCCAGCCAAGCCAGTAGTAGCTAAGCCGGTAGCCCGTCCACCAGCCCCCAAAGGCCCATCTGGTCCTGGCGGTAGGCCTCAGGCAGGCTTTGGAGGCGGAAAAGCCATGATGCGTAAGGCTGGCCGCGGCCGATAGTGGATAATTACGCTACTAATTAATGTGTTTAATGAGGATTTAGCATGAACGAATGGCATAAAGAAACGAAAGACGAAATCAACAAGAAGATCATTACTTTGATCGTGATGTTGGCAGCCGCTACTAGCTTGGCTATTTTGTTTGCATTGGTTGCAGCTCATACTGGTTACGTATTCGGCTAATCTGCATTAATGACTAGCCATCGCCAACCTGCAGTATTTGCGGGCCATGGCAGTCCGATGTACGCCATCGAGCCCAATCGCTATACAGCCGCTTGGACCAGTCTTGGTAAATCACTTAAACGCCCAGATGCGATCTTAGTCATCTCGGCTCATTGGGTAACCCGCGGAGTATGGGTTACCGCAATGCCAAAACCCAAAACGATTCATGACTTTGGTGGATTTCCGCAGGCCTTGTTTGATATTCAGTATCCAGCGCCAGGAAGTCCTGCGCTTGCCGATCGCGTAAAAGAATTACTAGATGTTCCTGTCGTGCTTGAAGAGAATGAATGGGGTATTGATCACGGCGCTTGGTCTGTTCTCAAATATCTTTATCCAAATGCCGATGTACCTGTGGTTCAATTGAGTCTAGATGGCTCCTTATCTGCAAAAGAGCATTACGAGCTGGCTAAAAAATTGCGCCCTTTGCGTGATGAAAATATTTTGATTCTGGCAAGTGGCAATGTGGTGCATAACTTGCGCACTATCCAATGGGAGGAAGGTGCAGCCCCTTATCCATGGGCTAAAGAGTTCAATGATTTCTTTGTTTCGGAAATGAAGGCCAATCACCATGAGACCCTGATTCATTGGGAGCAATTTGGTGACGCTGCTCATTTATCTATTCCAACACCCGAGCACTATTGGCCAGCATTGTATGTGCTCGCTCAGCAAGAGCAGGGTGAGTTTCCTAAAACGCAAGTTGATGGAATAGAAATGGGTTCCATTGGTATGCTTACTTTTACAATCCAATAAATATTCTTATGTGGCTATCTATCCTTGCAATCTTCTGCGGCGCTGGTCTTGGTGCATTACTGAGGGCAGGTTTTAATCTTGCAACCGTGGGTGTCGCTTCAATGCTTCCTTTGGGAACTTTTATCTCCAATATGGTTGGCGGTTACCTAATTGGTATTGCGGTAGCTTTCTTTGGCAATAATCCCAATCTCTCTCCAGAGTGGAAGTTGTTCGTGATTACCGGCTTCTTGGGTGGCCTCACAACCTTCTCCAGCTTTTCTGCTGAGGTTGTGGGATTTATGCAGCGTGGCGAAGTGACTTGGGCGCTGGGTACCGCGCTCTTGCATTTAGTCGGTTCACTGTGCCTTACCTTTTTAGGTATCCTGACTTATCAAGCGCTGAAGTAAGTTTTTCAGTCAAACCTATTCAGGTTTGATATTTCCAGCCTTAACTACGGCACTCCATTTCGCCGCTTCAGACTTGATCAGGGCTGCGAAATCAGCGGGGCTTCCACCGCCAATTTCATTTCCTTGAGAAAGCATTAATTCACGCAGTTGTGGATCTTTTAAAGCTTCGTTGGCTGCAGCATTTAGCTTATCAATAATCAGTTTAGGAGTTTTGGCGGGCGCGATAAATCCTTGCCAATTCAGCACCTCAACCTTGGGGTAGCCAACCTCAGCAAAGCTAGGCACATTTGGTAGAAGTGGGGATCTCTTTTTGCTTGTGATGGCGATAGGACGTAGCTTATCCGCTTTGATGCTGGGCACTGCTGAATACATTTGATCAAACATCATATCCACGTTGCCACCCATGAGGTCCGTTAAACCAGCGGAACCACTCTTATAAGGAACATGAATCATTTTGATGCCGGCATTCTGCATAAATAGTTCTGCAGATAATTGATGGCTGCCGCCAATACCCCCTGAAGAAAAGGTGAGGGTGCCTGGTTTTGCTTTTGCTGCCGTGACAATATCTTGAATAGTTTTATAGGGTGAGTTTGGGTGAACTACTAAAACTAAGGGACCTTTCTCAATCAAGATGATTGGGCTGAGATCCGTTTCGGGGTCGTAGCGAAGATTACCAAATAAGGTTTTATTCACAGCCATGGGGGCGAAGTTCCCCATCCCAATTGTGTAGCCATCTGGTGCTGATCTTGCAACAAACTCAGTACCAATATTTCCGCCGGCGCCAGGTTTGTTATCAACCACAATCGGTTGCTTCAAAATCAAACTCATTTTCTGAGCTAGTTGCCTGCTGCGAGAATCAGCACTACCTCCAGCGCCATAGGGCACGATCAAATTGATCGGTTTGCTGGGATAGTTTGCTTGTGCGTGTGCAGATCCAATCAAAAAAACTGCTGAGCACAAAACACTCGTCTGTAAAAATCGCATGAATTTCATATAAGTCCTAATGCTCCTAGAGCGGCGCCAAGTCCGATTAAATACAAAGGATGCCAACGAGTAAAAACAGTAATTCCAATAGTGAATAGTGTCAATGCATAGGCAGCGTAGCTGTGATTAATTTGTAAAGCAATCTGCCATGCAGAAGAGAGAACTAGGCCAATGGCTAGAGCTGCTGCTGCGTATTGAATCGATTTCTTTTTGTGAGCATCTTTCATGCCTAGTATCAGGCGTTGTAAGTGATAGACCAGAATAGATGACGGCCATGCAATTGCAACAGTAGCTATTAGCGCTCCTAAAGCACCATAAACATGCCAGCCAATTAAGGTGACCGTCATAAAGTTCGGCCCTGGTGCAGCTTGCGCAATCGCGAAGTAATCGGCAAAAGTTTGAAGATCTATCCAGTGCTCTTGATACACCGATAAATTCAGCAAGCTTGGAAGTAAGGCATTTACGCCGCCAAAGGCAATCAAAGAAAAGGCGGAGAGTTTTAAAAATAAGCTCAGCAAAATGTTCATAGTTTGCGAGCCTTCTTTTGCGCCAAGAACCAGGCCAGTGGTGATGCTATGAGTACTACCCAACCAAGTCCTAGCTGGTAATAGCTGGCTGCGATTACTGTAACCAGTACAACCAGCAGCATTGCTGGAAAGCGTAACTCGTCGCGCAACATTTTGATGCCAGTGGAGGCGATTAAACCAACCCCAACTGCAGAAATGCCGCGCAGCACTCCTTGTATCGACTCCATATAGCTGTAATGTGTATAGAGAACGGCTAACAGCATCACAATGCAGATGGGCCCTAGCGTTAAACCAAGGACGGCTGCCAACGCGCCCCTAGCGCCAGCAAATCGAGAGCCAATACACACCGCAAGATTCACAATATTCGGGCCTGGAACAATTTGGCAGATGCCCAGAATGGCACTAAATTCTTCCGAGCTTAATACCTTGTCGCGTTCAACCAGAGTGCGACGTGCCCATGGCAACACTCCACCAAAACCAGACATGCCGATTTTGCTGAAGCTGATAAATAACTGTGAGGGTGTAAGCGTCTTCAAAGCATTAAGGTTCGAAAGGATGCGGTACTGGCTTTTGGTCAAGCCAAGCCTCTAGCGTTTGAGTAATGCCTTTTGAGAAAGTTTCAAAAATAGGTTCTGCAATAAAACCCAGGTGCGGAGTTGCCAGTAGATTCGGGGTATTGCGTAGTGGATCATTGGATGGCAAAGGTTCAATATCAAATACATCTACTGCAGCTTGACCGGGACGACCCTGTTTAAGGGCGGCGCATAAGTCAGGCATATTGATCAATGCGGATCGTGATGTGTTTACCAGAATCGAGTCTGGGCGCATTAGCTTAAGTTGATCTGCGCTAATCAGGCCTTTGGTTCCAGGGCCAGCCACTAAGTGCATTGTGACCACCTTTGATGTGCTGAGTAATTCATCGAGGCTAACGGATTTGGCGTTTTCGACGGCGGCGCGTTCCGGTGTCATATTGGGGCTCCAGGTGACAAGCTCCATTCCAAATGCTTTGCCAACGCGAGCAACAGAGCTGCCGATAGCGCCCAGACCAATAACTCCGAGGCGCTCACCTGCAAGCATCGGCAGGACCGAGAGTTCATTACGCCAGCCACCAGAAGTCACCAGATTGTTTTGGCCAACTAGTTGTTTGGATGCTCCCAAGATTAAGGCCCAGGTTAGCTCAGTGGTAGTTTCTTTCGAAGGACCTCCCGGTGTGCAGGCTATTGGAATATTCCGCGAGAGGAGGGCAGCGCTATCTAAAGTGCCATTGCGTTTGCCAGTGAACATTAATAATTTAAGTTTTGACAGTCTCGCAATCATTGCCTCATTAAAAGGGGATCTATCGCGCACAATGGCAATGACATCGGCATCCTTGACCGCTTCATATAAGGCCTCATCGCGCAATGGCTCATGGTGAATGGTGAGATTTGAGCTTTGCTCTATCCGATTCCAATTAGAGAAGCGACGCAGGGCGCGTTCGTAATCTCCTAGGATGACAATATTGGGTAAATTGGTCATGTCTCTCTTTGCTGATTTGTTATTCTGTTTGAGTTTACTATCGATCCCTAAGCAATTTTGACAAAGGAAATTCCCATGATTTTGGAGCACTGCGATCTAGAAATTGACCCTAGTAAGGCCGCTGAGTTTGAAGAGGCTATTTTGCGTGGCGTTAATACCGTCATTGCCAAGGCTAAAGGGTTTCGAGGATTTAAGGTTAATCACAGTATTGAAACCCCAGCGCGCTACTTGCTATTGATTTATTGGGATAGCCTTGAGAACCATACGGTGGACTTCAGAGGTTCCGACGCCTTTGCTGAATGGCGTGCAATTGTCGGCCCATTTTTTGTAAAGCCACCTTTTGTTGAGCACATGACTTTGGTGGGTAAATCGAGCTAAGGGCTTTGCTATTAGGCGGTTTGTTTTTTTCGGATAGAGCGCTCTAGTGGGATGGAGTCTAAGTTAGGCTCCAGCGCTTCCCGTTCATCAAATACAAAGCAGGTGCCGGTGTAGTGTGCGGAGCCAACTTCTTCAAAGTACTTGAGGATGCCGCCTTCAAGTTGATAGCTATGTTGCATGCCGATCTCACGCATGTAGAGGCCAGACTTTTCACAGCGGATTCCGCCAGTGCAAAAGCTCACTAGAGTTTTATCAGCCAACTCATCTTTATGCGCAGTGATTGCTGCGGGAAATTCTGTAAATTTCTCAATATTGAAATGCAGTGCATTCTCAAAAGTACCGTATTCGACTTCGAAGGCGTTGCGTGTGTCCACCATGACTACAGGACGCCCTAGATCATCAGTGCCTCGGTCAAGCCATTCCTGTAGTTTTTTTGGCGTAATGAAATTCGCGCGACCCTCTTCCGGACGAATCGTCGGGTGATTCATGCGGATGATTTCATTCTTAATTTTGACCAACATTTTTTTAAATGGCTGTGTTTCAGACCAGCTATCTTTTGCCTGAAGTGGGGCAAAGCGAGAATCTTGGCGCAGCCAATCTAGAAAGCCGCGTAATTCAGCTTCCTCTCCTGCCAAGAACATGTTGATGCCTTCGGCGGTCAAGAGAATGGTTCCTTTTAGATGGCGAGCATTGCAGTCGTCCAATATCTTCGCGCGTAGCTCCGTCAAATTGTCTAGGCTGACAAATAAGTAGGCGGCTATGTTCAAAATTGGTTTCATGGTTAATCTCATCTGGCTCCGGCATCTATTATCGAACAAGCTGCTGAGATGGGTGGTAATCTTGCAGTCTTAATTGAGGGGGATGATGTGATGCCGATTTTCTTGAAAATAACCAAAAAAGCGCTCTTATTGAGCCTATTTCTGATGTTTGGTGCTTCTGTTGTTAGCGCTCAAACGGCTGGAGTGGGCACTTGGCCGACCCAAAAGCCCATTCGCCTGATCGCTGTTTTCCCGCCGGGCGGCTCTGTGGACCAAGTGGCGCGTACTTTAGCCCCGGCTTTGCAGGCAGAACTCAAGCAGAATGTGATTGTCGAGAATGTCGGCGGAGCCTCTGGAGTGATTGGTACTGCAGCGATGACGAGGTCTGATCCTGATGGTTATACCTTTGCGGTCGTATTTGACACGCATGGCGTAAATCCAAGCCTCAAAGACAAGCTTCCCTACGACACGATTAAAGATATCGCGCCTGTAACCCTAATTGGTACCTCACCAATGGTTCTGGTTGCGAGTAAGAGTTCTGGAATCACTAGCTTTAAGCAATTAGTTGATCAATCCAAGGCTGGCAAACAATTTAGCTATGGTTCTATTGGTATCGGTAGCTTGGGACATTTAGCAATGGCACGTTTGGCCAAACAAGCAGGCTTTGATTGGAATCACATTCCTTATCGTGGCGGCGGCCCTTTAATGCAGGATGTTCTTGGCGGTCAAGTGCAGTTGGCTATTGGCTCAGAGTTTTTGGTCAAGCCACACATTGATAGTGGCGGCGTAATTCCCTTGGTAATCACAACCGCCAAAAGATCTCCTCAGTTGCCAAATGTTCCGACCATCTCTGAAAGTGGCTTCCCTGGATTTAATGCGCCAGCATGGTGGGCTGTATTGGCTCCAGGCAAAACACCTCCTGCGATTGTGAATGCGATGAATCAGGCTGTGACAAAGGCGCTTAAGACGCCATCAGTCTCTGAGAAATTAAAAACACAGGGCATTGAAATTGTTGCCGGTAATCCAGAGACGCTGCGCGACTTTATCGGCAAGCAAATTGCAGTCTGGGGCAAGTTTGTTATTGAAAACAATATTAAAGAAACACAATAAGGATTAAAGATGAGTGAACGTTTAATTCCTTACCAGCCGATGGATTTGGCTGAGCCTGCTGAGCTTGTGGCAGCTATTCGCAAGAGGCGCGGTGGTCAGTTTATTAACTTAGACCGTATGCTCTTGCATAGCACCCCCATTGCTGAGGGATGGAATCATTTTGTAGGTGAGATCCGCAATAACCTTTCTTTAGATCCAAAATTGCGTGAACTTGCAATGTGTGGTGTCGCAGTTCTGAATGGCGCGGAATATGAGTTCTTTCATCATGCTCCGCCCTTTATCAAAGCTGGCGGTACCGAAGAGCAGGTTCAGGCGTTGCGCTTAATTGGCCAAGCTAATTTTCCAAAGGCTCTTTTCTCGGATGTGGAAAACGATGCTGCAGAGTTGACTTTTCAGATGACGCGCAATATTCAGGTGGATAGCGCTTTGATGAAGCGTTTGCAAGCCACCTTAGGAAATACGGACACTGTAGAGTTGGTGACTGTAGTGGCGGCTTACAACATGGTCTCTCGATTCTTAATTGCTTTAGATGTCAACCCAGAGGAGCACCCTCCTGAGTAAGTCATGATGCAAGATGTTTCCATTTTCTGGGAAGAGGGCGGTCAAGCTTGCTCTGCAGTTTGGCATTCTGAAAATGGTATTGCAGTCCATAAAAAAGTGGTCACTGCTGATGACACCTTAACGGCTGATGATGCTTATCATTTGGCCTGCGAAGGGACTGCGATCCTTTGGAAGGGAGATTTCCAGAATGCTCGCCAGCTATTACAGGCTTTGGTTCGACGAATAGATAAGCCCTCGAAAAAATCTAAGCGTGCAGGCAAGAGGGTGGATAAGTCAGCTGATACTGCCTCCAAGAAAACAGCAAAAGATATCTTCAATCAGCATCGGCTTATTCAGTCTCAACGAGCCCGAATACTGGGCATGTTGTTAATCCAATGCAACCAAGACCATACGATTTCATTACGCCGTGCACCGGATATATCGCTGGCATGTGCAGAAGCTTATGGCGCTGTCAGCCATTCTTATGTAGTTTCTTTGCGTGAGCTCTTGGGTGTAGTGAGTGCTCATGAGTGGCGAAAAAATGGGTTGCCTATTCTGGCTGATGAAAATGGTGAGCCAGTGTTTGTTCACCCCCATTACGGTGTTTTCTCACCCGTTCGTGGCGAGTACATTGAGCTGATCTGCAACACTCCATTGCCCAAAGCTTTAGAAGCTGAATCTACGGCCTTTGATATTGGTGTTGGCACTGGAGTGCTCTCTATTATTTTGGCTATGCGGGATGTGCAGAAAATTATTGCCACCGATCAAGATGATCGAGCACTCGCTTGCGCCAAAGAAAATATCGCACTGCTAAATCTGGGTTCGCAAATAGAAATTGTGAAAGCCAATTTATTCCCATCAGGAAAAGCTTCTTTGATCGTATGCAATCCACCTTGGGTTCCTGCAAGACCTAGCTCTACTTTAGAGCATGCGGTTTACGATCCAGACAGTCAAATGCTCAAAGGATTTTTGGCTGGAGTAAAAGATCATTTATCGCCTGAGGGTGAGGCCTGGTTAATTCTGTCTGATTTAGCTGAGCATCTAGAGTTAAGAACTCGGCAAGAACTGCTCTCTTGGATTGAGAGTGCTGGTCTGGTTGTTCTAGGATGCATTGATACCAAACCAAAACATCCGAAAGTATTTGATGACTCAGACCTTCTTCATTTTGCAAGAGCAGTTGAAGTCACTTCACTCTGGCGCTTACAAATTCATCATAAGTAGTAGCTTCATCTAGCAAATCCTCTCAATACCCTTTAATCATGCGGGCCTTTCATTTAAAGGGTTGTTGGCACATAAAGCATCCAATAAAATAAATGAGAATGATTATCATCATTCAATTTTGAGTTGATGTGTGTGAGGGATTTGTTTCTTGATGGGAAAAAATTAAAGATGAGTACATCCAAACTCATTCCTCTTTGGGTGATTGGGGTGCATATTTCCATCATTTTTGGAATGGGAATATTTCAAGAGAGGACTCCGCAGACTTTCATGCCAGATAGGCTCACTCTCAGCTTGAAGGGCTCGCTCGATCGTCCCACCATATCCAAGGTATCAGAATCAACTAAGGATATCAATGTAGCTAATAGTTATCTTGTATCAACGATTGCTAAGGACTCAAGTCATCATGAGTCAGCCGCATCATCTCCGACATCTAAAACCCTTCGTGATAGAGATATATTTTTAAATCCAAAACCAATTTATCCACTGTTAAGCAGGAGAATGCGTGAGCAAGGTGCCGTTCAACTCAAGTTATGCATTAATGAGCAAGGTAATGTGGAAAGTGTTTTGTTGGCTAAAAGTTCTGGCCACGAAAAGCTAGACAGATCGGCTATGGACGGCGTTAGGGGGTGGAAATTTTCTGCCCTAGAGTCTGGGGAGCAAGCCCTCTCTCACTGCTACCATCTTCCGATCCACTTCAGGTTAGAGACTTAAATTGAAATCAGAGTTCAGCGACCTTATGGATGATTTCCGTACGCCTCAATTGAATCTAGATAAGGTTATTGCTAGTGCGACTCTATTTGGGAAAGAGAAAACCGTTGTCATCATCCATGATGGTGAAAGATATATTTTAAGAATTACTAAATTAAAGAAACTTATTTTGACCAAATAGCAACGTACTAATTTATTAGCCAGCAAAAGTATTTTGATATGCGATTAGCCAGCGATTTGATGTTTTTATCCCTGGAGATTGCATATGAAGCAAAAAAAATTGGCATGGGCTTTACGCTTTGCCTTAGTTTGTGGGTATTCCTTAGCATCCGGTATTCAAGCTAAGGAAATTGATTTACCAAGAATTGACATTGTCGGTAGCGAGGAAAATGCGCGTTCAAAAATTCCAGGCACGGTAGATGTGATTAATCAAAAGCAATTAGAGTTACTTCAGCCCTTATCTATTCAAGATGCCCTTAAGACTATTCCGGGTATCAATATACGGGGCGATGAGGGTGGTTTAGGATCCATTCCCAATATTGGTATTCGAGGACTTAATCCCAGTCGTAGTCAGAAAGTGTTGTTACTGGAGGATGGCGCACCTATCCACCCCAGTTTATTTATTTCTAGCGCCTCTTATTACAGCCCGCCTGTTGATCGTATGAGTGGCATTGAAGTTTTAAAGGGGGCATCAGGCTTGCAATATGGCCCGTCTAATATTGGCGGAGTCATTAATTACCTCACCAAGACTCCAGAAGAGGGCTTTAAGCTTTCCGGTAAAGCGGGTAATTATGGTTATCAATTTGCTCAAATTGAGGCCGGCGGAAAGTCAGATAGTAATGGTGCTGTCGCAGGTATCAACATCATTAAGTCAGAGAGTGATGGTTACCAAGACAATGGTTTCAAAATGTATGACATTCTTTTCAAGGGTGGGGTGGCCATTGATCAAAATCAATGGCTGAGCCTTAAATATACCCACTATGACAACAATATCAATACCTCATATGTCGGCTTAAGGCCAAATCAATATGACGCTAGATTTTCAGGGAATCCCGCTCCCAACGATTACTTTATTACACAGAGAAATGCCGTCGATTTGAATCACTCTTGGGAGTTGGGTGCTGCTACAAAAATGAACACATTGCTATATTGGAGTCGCTTAGATCGAGATTATTGGCGTCAAACTATCAGTGGTCGCACTGCGGATAAAACTAGTTTTACTCTTTGTAATGGCAGTAATGATTGTATGTTTGGGCGAAATCGTGAATTTCAAATGCTTGGAGTGGATTCACGAGTGTCCCATGCTTATGAGGCAATGGGTATAAGTAATGAGTTTGAATTCGGACTGCGGCTACATACTGAGACGCAATCAAACCAGCTGGTAGCTTCCCGAAGTCTGGCTAAGTCCGGAAGAGTGACCGGGCATGAAGAAAATAAAGCTAATTCAGTAGCTCTCTTTGCGCAAAATAGGTTCTTGCTATCAAAAGACTTTGCAGTTACTCCTGGTGTGCGTATTGAAAGCTATAACCAATCTAGAAATAATGTTCTGTCTGAAAAGTCAGGGAGTGCAAAGAATTTAGAAACTGTTCCGCAAATTGGAGCAAGCTGGCAACTGATTCCAGAAGTACAGCTTTACTCGAGCATATATAAAGGATTTGCGCCCGCTCAATTAGCAACTGCCATTAGCGAAAAGGGCGTGGATCAACAATTGGATCCTGAGAGATCAACGAATTTCGAGTTTGGTCTCCGGAGTGTAAATAACGGCTTTAACTATGATGCGGCGATATTTAGCATGAACTTTAGCAATCAAATCGTCAATCAAAGTCTTGCTGCAGGCATTACCAAAGCCAACGGCGGTAAGAGCTTACATCAGGGCATGGAATTATCATTGGGGTATGGGCTTGAGTCGGGATGGGGTCTAAGTGGGAATCTAACTTATGTTCCAGTAGCCAAATTTGTTGGCAATTCATCTATGGGGAAGGATGGAAACCGCATCCCATACACATCAAAGTTGGTATCAAATTTAGGTGTCAGCTATCAGAAAAATGACCTCAATACCTTAGTTAGCTTGAATTACTTATCACCTCAATTTGCCGATTCAGCAAATACCGTCTTGCCAAACTCCATTGGTACTCTAGGAGAAATCTCTGCCATCACTACCGTTAATTGGAGCGCGAATTATGCGATCAATAAAAGTTTGAAAGTATTTGGTGTGGTGAATAACTTGTTGAATAAGCGCTATATTGCCAGCAGAAGTCCTGATGGGATTTTTGCTGGCGCACCCATCAATTTTCAGGCGGGTATGAGTTACCAGTTTTTCTGATGCAGTAGATAGCTTGTAGTCAGTTTTTCCATCCAAGTCAATTATTTAGCAAATAGCTGACTTGGATCTTCAAATGCTTTGAACTCCAAAGCATTGCCAGCAGGATCTAAGAAGAACATCGTAGCCTGTTCGCCAACTTTGCCTTTAAACCGTATCTGCGGCTCAATGATGAATTTGATGCCACTCTTAGTTAGTCGATCCGCTAATGCATGCCAATCTGGCATCGTCAGAACCACCCCAAAATGTTTTACGGGAACTTGATGTCCGTCAACCTCATTTGAGGCTGCATTGCCGCATTCTTGAGGTGCGAGATGGGCAACGAGTTGGTGCCCAAAAAAGTCAAAGTCAATCCATTCATCTGAGCTACGACCTTCAGCACAACCTAAGGTGCTTCCGTAAAAGGTGCGGGCTGCCTCCAAGTTATCTACGGGAAATGCAAGGTGAAAAGGTTGAATAGCTGACATGGTGGTCCTTGGCATTAATGTGGTACTAAGCTTAGCACGCTCAAATGTGTGCGATAGCAAAGTTTAGTATATTGAGATCATAAAAATAAAGCTGTTCAATAAAGCTGCATACGGAGACAAAAATGATTACGTTTCAATTCGGTAAATTATGCCGTTCCATTGCCCAAGGCGCACTCATTCTTGGATTTTCTGCTGCAGTGCACGCCGCTTATCCAGATAGACCCATTAAGCTGATCGTTCCCTATCCTCCAGGCGGAGCAACTGATGTGATTGGACGCATTCTCGCCAAGAATCTTGGTGAATCCTTAGGTCAGCAAGTTTTAGTTGAAAATCGCGGCGGCGCCGGTGGCAATATTGGTGCAGAGGCTGTTGCTAAGGCAAACCCAGATGGCTATACCTTGTTGATGGGTGCTGTGACATCGCATTCAACTATGGCGACTCTCGAAAAGGGTAAATTGCGCTACGACCTACTGAAGGATTTCACGCCAATCATGATTGTTGGCTCAGTTCCTTTGGTAGTCGTTGTTAATCCCAATGTCCCGGTCAGAACCTTGAAAGGCTTGATTGATTATGCAAAAGCCAATCCAGATAAATTGAATTACGCCTCTTCCGGTGCGGGTGCGCCTCAAAGAATGGGTGCAGAGATTTTCCAAAAAGAAGCGGGCATCAAAATCACGCATGTGCCATATAAGGGCAGTGGTCCTGCCATGACTGATTTGGTTGCAGGTCAGGTCAATATGATGGTGGAGACGGTTCCAGCAGCGTTGCCATTCATTATCGCTGGTCAATTGCGTCCGTTGGCAGTAACAACTGCTAAGCGTATCTCGATGTTGCCAGACGTTCCTACCACCGCTGAGTCGGGTATGCCGGCTTTAGAGGTGAGCTCCACCTTCGGCGTTTTAGCCCCAGTTGGCACACCGGTAGCGATCATTGATCAACTCAACAGTGCTATCGCTAAACTCTTGGTAAACCCAGAGGTTAAAGAGGCTTTTTTAAAGCAGGGAGTCTATGCTGCAACGCCGACAAAGCCTAAGCAATCGGCAGAGTTGTTAGCTGCGGAAGTAAAGCGCTGGGAAAAAGTGATTAAAGAGGCGGATATCAAAGCTGAGTAGTACTGAGTTGTAATTTCTATTTATTTTTTATTTAAAGAATTATTTATGACAAGCAATGCGAACAAAGAGAAAAAACAATCCACAGAGAGTGGTTTGCGTAAGGGCTTAACGAGCTATGGCGACAAAGGCTTCTCTTTGTTTTTGCGTAAAGCATTTATTAAGGGTGCAGGCTACACCAATAGCGCACTAGATCGACCGGTTATCGGCATCATCAATACAGGTAGCGCATACAACCCATGCCACGGCAATATGCCGCAACTCATTGAGGCCGTGAAACGTGGTGTGATGCTTGCTGGTGGTTTGCCGATGGATTTTCCAACGATCTCTATTCATGAGAGTTTTGCTGCTCCGACCAGTATGTATTTGCGTAACCTGATGTCGATGGATACCGAAGAGATGTTGCGGGCTCAGCCAATGGATGCTGTAGTCATGATTGGTGGTTGCGATAAGACGGTGCCAGCGCAAATGATGGGCGCTGCTTCTGCAGGTCTTCCAGCAATTCAGTTGATCACTGGCTCAATGTTGACCGGCTCTCATCGTAGTGAGCGTGTGGGTGCTTGCACCGACTGCCGCCGCTATTGGGGAAAATTCCGCGCTGGTGAAATTGATGAAGTTGAGAAAGATGAAGTCAATGACCAATTGGTAGCCAGCGTAGGTACTTGCTCAGTGATGGGTACGGCAAGCACGATGGCTTGTATCTCTGAGGCATTAGGGATGACGGTGCCTGGTGGCGCAACTCCTCCCGCAGTGACTGCAGACCGTATTCGGATTGCAGAAGAGACTGGTACTCGCGCTGTGCAAATGGCTAAAGATGGCCTAACAATTGACAAGGTATTGACAGCAGACGCATTTGAAAACGCAATGCGCGTTTTATTGGCGATTGGTGGATCTACAAACGGCATAGTGCATTTAGCTGCTATCGCTGGACGTATGGGTTTAGAGATTGATTTAGATGCGCTCGATAAGATGGGTGATGAGACTCCAGTACTAGTGGACTTGAAGCCATCTGGTGACCACTACATGGAGAACTTCCATGATGCCGGCGGCATGACTACACTGCTTCGTGAGCTCAAGCCTTTACTAAAGCTAGATGCGATGACAGTGACAGGTCGTACTTTAGGTGAAGAGATTGACGCGGCTCCGCCAAGCTTTAAGCAAGATGTCGTGCGCAAGTTTGATAACCCAATTTATCCGCGTGGGAGTATTGCCGTTCTGCATGGCAACTTAGCTCCCGGCGGTGCCATAATTAAACAATCTGCTGCTAATGAAAAACTCATGGAGCACGAGGGTCGCGCTGTTGTCTTTGAAAACAGTGAAGATCTCGCCAATCACATTGATAGCCCAGACCTAGATGTAACGGCTGACGATATTCTGGTGCTTAAGAACATTGGCCCTAAGGGTGCTCCTGGCATGCCTGAAGCGGGATACATTCCGATTCCGATGAAGCTAGCTCGCGCTGGCGTAAAGGATATTGTGCGGATTTCTGATGGGCGTATGAGCGGCACAGCATTTGGAACGATCGTCTTACATGTGACTCCAGAAGCTGCAGTAGGTGGGCCACTCGCGCACGTAAAGAATGGTGATCGCATTCGCCTCAGCGTGAAGAATCGTGAGATTAGCTTGCTGATATCAGACGAAGAGTTGGCTAAGCGTGCAAAAGATAATCCAGTGATCGAGCCGACTGCAGAGCGTGGCTACTTAAAATTATTCTTGGACACAGTCACACAAGCAGATAAAGGTGTCGACTTTGATTTCTTGAGAGCCGTGAAGATGGTTGGAAAAACGCCGAAGAGGTAAAGCTCAGGCAGCATCGGAGCGATCTTAGCTTGAATGTCTTCATATGAAATGAGGCTACCCACTCCTTTAGCAAGCCAGGAATCCTCAAATTAGCATGCAGAATGCGTCTTTAATCTAATTTAGCCGATTTTCTGAGATTTTTGGCTACCCTAGATTTCATCAATTTAGGTATAGAATCACGCCATGCGATCCCGTAATAGATCTATCGTGATTCTTCTTTGCCTCTGCTTGATTTCATTCAAGGCGGCAGCGGGTAGTATCTTTGTTGAGGCTGCCATTGAACGGGCCCAAATTAGCCAAGCATTATTTTCTGGATCAATATCTGATCATAGTCATATCAGCAATCAAACAACTGATGGTCAGCCGCAATCCCATACATTGTTTCTAATGAGCCATGTGACCGCTAATATAAGTGATAACAGCAGCATCATCGTTCCATTTAGCCCTACGGTAATCTTTACATTTGCTCGTTTTAGCAATCTTCTTTTCACGCAGAATTTTCCTGATTCTGCTTTTAAACCCCCAAAAGTAACCACCTAATTTCTTAGGTTTTTTGTCAGCCTTGATTGGCTGGCCATTTTGTTATTTTGGCTAATTTTTAGCCTTTATGGGGAATTATCGTTATGTTCGCGCTTAAAAAACTGCTGCCATTGGCATGCACGGTGCTACTTATTTCTGCATGTAGTAGTGGGGTTAAATTGGATGATTCAAATAACGTAGCATCCATTAATGCTGGTGGATCAATGTCTTACGATCCTATTAGCGATCCCAAGACAAGCGTGTATGGCAAGCGCTCCATTTTCTTTGAGTTTGATAGCTATACGCTTGATCCAAAGTACGCCTCTACCATTGCGGCTCATGCGACCTATCTCAAGACCTTTCATACTCAAAAGGCTGACATCATCATTCAGGGCAATACAGATGATCGCGGTACAGCTGAATACAACCTAGCCCTAGGTCAAAAGAGATCTGAGTCTGTCAAAAGAGCTCTGCTTGCCCAGGGGGTTAATGAGGCCCAAGTGGAGGCTGTTAGTTTTGGCAAGGAAAAACCCATGAATCCAGCGCAAACGGAGGCTGCTTTCCAGGAGAACCGTCGCGCTGACATCGTTTACCGCTAATCCCGTTTACCTCCCCACTTTGTTTTTGTGTGGGGAGGCTTTTATTCCTAATGAACTTATTTAATTAGTGAGATTCGTATGAAAAATATCTATCGTAGTATTGCATTGCTTGTAATTTTATTATCGGGATGCGCCACAAATGTAGCGCCGATTAACAAGCCTGGTAATGACGTTTCGATTGTTAAAGTGAATGAAGTACAGAAAAAGATTGCCTCATGTGTAGCCGAGGTAAATCAGTCAGAGGATGCAAAGTATGTTGATGAACATATTTTGGTGCTAACGGAGAAAAGTCCAAATGCAAAAGAACTTTTTAATTCAAGCGACAAAATTGCCTCTGATCAAGCCGCTGTCTTAAAAAGATTTAAAGAATCCACTTTAAAGTGCCGCGCCATTGTTAATGAGTTGCCTTCCTCAGCTCTGGTGGCTGTTTATACCAATTTCTACATAAATATTGATGCTGTTTACAAAGACTTGATTGATAAGCGAATCACTATCGGGGTTGCTAATCAAGAGAGGTCAATGCGTATTCAGTATGCAAAAGAGAGATGGGCGCAGATTCTGAAAGCGGAAAAAGGAAGCTCATAAGATGATGGAGGCGGAATACCGGTTTGTCTGCGGATCCTGTGAGTACGAGTGTATTAGCGGTATCGGCGTTGAAAAAGGCCCGCATTTTTCCAAAGCTGCAATGGTATGTAATCGCTGCGAAGAGATAGATACATTTGCAGTTCCAAACCCTGGCGCCATGGTTGATTTACCTACGGGATCTACAGTTTGTAAAACCTGCGGCTCTTCTGATCAGCTTGTCGTCTGGGATGGGCTGACATGCCCCCATTGCAAAAAGCGGATGAAGGCAGTGGGAACAAACACAAAGACTGCGCGCCCATTTAAATATTGGTAAAACTTTAAAGATATGTATAAATTTTTTATTCAGTGCGTCTTAGGATGCATGTTCTTTCACGCCCCTGTGTTTGCAGAAAATAACCGTTCCAATAATATTCATTCAAATATTGCCTATGTTGTTGATGTTGACACCGGGGAGGTATTAGTTGATAGAAATTCCTCGGTCATCTCACCAATAGCTTCGATCTCTAAGCTGATGGCGTCAATAGTTGTTTTGGATTCAGGCCAAGGGTTAATGGAGCCACTCAGGATTGAGAGAGAGGATATTGCTCAGCAGTCGAGTGCAAAATGGAAATTAAAGGTGGGGACGGAAATTAGTCGAAAAAGAACTTTGCGGATTGGTTTAATGTCGTCGGAGAATAGGGCGATTAATGCTTTGGCAAGGTCTTATGTGGGAGGAAGGGATGCATTTGTTGCCGCCATGAATCTGAAAGCAAAAGAACTTGGAATGGTACATACCCATTTCATGGAGCCTACTGGGCTCTCCTCGCAGAATGTTTCTACAGCACAGGATTTGATTCTTTTATTGGAAGAATCTATGCGATACCCTTTGATTCAAGAATTTTCAACAACAGAAAAATTTAGTGTTGTTGATGGCGTCCATCCCCCGCAGCCGTTTGTAAATACCAACCCCATTGTTCGTAATGAAGTCATGGATGTTTTGGTGCAAAAGACTGGTTATATTGCAGCCTCAGGTCGCTGCCTAGTCATGGAGGCAAAGATCAAGGGTAGAAAAATTGCTATGGTTTTTTTGCAGTCTAAGGGGAAAAATACTCGCTTCAAGGATGCTCTTTTTGCCAGAGCTGCAGTTGAGTAGAGCTGCCTAAGATTTAATATTCTTTGAGGTGGAATGGAAAACGCCACCTAGATAGGTGGCGTTTAACTGTTACATACTTCAAAATGGTGGGTCGGCGGAGATCGAACTAAATACCATTTTATAGCCCAAAATCAAATGGTTACTTGCAACCAAAAAGGTACGAATTTCAAAGAGTACCCCCAAAAATACCCCCAGATTTAATTCGTACAATTTGACTAAATTGTCTTCATATTTTGGAGCTGTTGGGCCTAGTGCATCGGCTGGTATTAATGGCTCAGAAAATAAAAAAAAGAGTTAGTCTGTTTGTAAAAACAAGGTTAACGGAAATAAAGAAGCTCTGCTTTTGGTAAGTCTTGTCTACTTGTTTGCCCGCTTGCTCATTTTTACAGGAAAAAAAGGGGTCTTTGCCGTCTGATGAGTCGTTTACTCCGGTGATAAATGTTTTGAGGGCGGCAACCCTAGCTTCAATGCCGCTTCTATTCCCATTCCTCTTCGCTTAGTTGTTCAGCTGGGCTTATGCAGTATCAAAGATTACGATTTATTTTGAGATTGTGTTGATGAGCTCCAATAGCCTTTCAATTGCAAGGAATATTGCCCCTTGTTTATGGGGTTGATAAATTTCGCCTCTAAATTAAAAATTGATTGGTGAAAAATTTTCTTATTATTAAGCGTTCCGAGTCCCATTTTAATGCCCTAAATAACGCTTTTATGGCTCATCCAAAGCTCCCCGAAACCAATCTACCGGTAGTACTTCTTTATTCAGATGAGTCTATCATTGAGCAATTGGAGCTTCTTGGAAAAATTAAACGGGAATGGCCTGGACTTAAGCTTATTTTTTCAGGTAACTTGGGGGCCAGTGA